>NZ_JBVJXS010000011.1:0-321382 GCF_055601245.1 Streptomyces sp. NPDC038135
AGGTACACGACGTCGAAGCCCATCTCCGCGATCGCCTCGAGCCGCCGCTCGGCACTGCGGAACGTGCCGTGCGGCCGCTCCGCGGTGCCCTCCGAACGCGGGAAGAACTCGTACCACGAGCCGTACAGCGCCCGCTCCCGCTCCACCAGCAGCGGCATCGCCTCCGACGCGGTCACCAACTCCCGCAACGGGAACCGCGACAGCACCCCCTCCACCTCCGGCGACAGCGCAGCCGCCAGCCGCCAGGCGGCCGGCCGGCCCTCGTCCCGGAGCGCCGCGGCGGCCGCCAGGACGGGCTCGCGCCGTTCCTCCGGCACCCCGGCGGCCGCCCGTTCGTACAGCTGTGCGCCCTCGGTGAGGACCAGGTCGGTGTCGATGCCCGCCGGGACCTTGATCCGCGCGTGGTGCCGCCAGGTGCCCACCGGGTCGGACCAGGCCTCCACCGTGTAGGTCCAGAGGCCCGGTTCGCCCGGCGTCACGGTGGCGCCCCAGCGGTCGGTGCCCGGGGCGAGTTCGCGCATCGGGGTCCAGGGGCCCGGCCGGCCCTCCGGGTCGCGCAGTACGACGTTCGCGGCGACGGCGTCGTGTCCCTCCCGGAACACGGTGGCCGACACCTCGAAGGCCTCACCGGTGACGGCCTTGGCGGGCCGGCGACCGTGCTGGACCACGGGGCGCACGTCGAGGACGGGGATGCGCCCGACGGCCGTGGAACCCGCCTCGGCGGGGCGCCCCTCGGGCGGCACGGGATCGCGGAGGTTCTCCGCCGGCTTCCCGGCCTTCCTGCCCGAGGCCTTCTTGCCGGCTGTCCTGCTGGTCGGTGGTGCTGACGAGTGGTGCGTGGCGGGCATGACCGCTCCTGTCCGCGTCAACGTGGGTGTGGGCGGATGGAAATGGGGAGGTGGGTCCTGCGTTCGTGCTGGGTGCTGCTGTGGGGCGTACCGGGGGAGCCTTCCCATCCGCAACGGGTGGGCAATCCGGCACTTTGTTAACTACTCGCGCGTACGTCTACGTTCAAGACCGGCCCTCTTCTCCGGGTGCCCGCCCACCGCGGCTCCACGCCCCCGGCACCACCCGTCCTGTGACCCCGGCGCGCCCCGACACCCGTTCCGGTACGTCCCCACCGACCCTCCGGTAACCACTACCGTCGACAGGGACGACGAGACGTACAGCGCCGTGCGTCTCACACCACGCAACGCGTCCGAGGTGAGATGTGAAGGCGATCCGCCGGTTCACCGTCCGTCCCGTTCTCCCCGAACCCCTCCGGCCGCTGAGCGACCTGGCGCGCAATCTGCGCTGGTCCTGGCATGCGGAAACGCGCGACCTGTTCCAGTCCGTCGACCCCGAGCGATGGGCGGCGGCCAAGGGCGACCCGGTCCGTCTCCTGGGCGGAGTACGCCCGGCCCGGCTGGCCGAGCTGGCCGGCGACCGGCGGTTCCTGCGCCGGCTGACCGCGGTCGTCGACGACCTCGGCGACTACCTGACCGGCGACCGCTGGTACCAGCAGCAGGGCGACGGACTGCCCGCCGCGGTCGCCTACTTCTCCCCGGAGTTCGGCATCACCGCCGCGCTGCCCCAGTACTCCGGCGGCCTCGGCATCCTGGCCGGCGACCATCTCAAGGCGGCCAGCGACCTCGGGGTGCCGCTGATCGGGGTGGGGCTGCTGTACCGGCACGGCTACTTCCGCCAGAGCCTGTCCCGGGACGGCTGGCAGCAGGAGCACTACCCGGTGCTCGACCCGCACGAACTGCCCGTCACCCAGCTCAAGGAGGCCGACGGTGCCCCGGCCCAGGTCTCGCTCGCGCTCCCCGGCGGCAGGGCGCTGCACGCCCGGATCTGGCTGGCGCAGGTCGGCAGGGTGCCGCTGCTGATGCTCGACTCCGACGTGGAGGAGAACGACCTCGGCGAACGCGGGGTGACCGACCGGTTGTACGGCGGCGGCAGCGAGCACCGGCTGCTGCAGGAGATGCTGCTGGGCATAGGGGGTGTCCGGGCCGTGCGCACCTACTGCCGGCTCACCGGCCACCCCGAGCCCGAGGTCTTCCACACCAACGAGGGGCACGCGGGCTTCCTCGGCCTGGAGCGGATCGCCGAACTGTGCGCGCGGGGGCTCGACTTCGACGCGGCGCTGGAGGCCGTGCGGGGCGGCACCGTGTTCACCACGCACACCCCGGTCCCGGCCGGGATCGACCGGTTCGACCGGGAGCTGGTCGCCCGGCACTTCGGCCCGGACTCCGAACTCCCGGGCATCGACGTGCAGCGGATCCTGGCCCTCGGCATGGAGACCTACCCCGGCGGCGAGCCCAACCTGTTCAACATGGCCGTCATGGGGCTCCGGCTGGCCCAGCGGGCCAACGGGGTGTCCCTGCTGCACGGGCAGGTCAGCCGGGAGATGTTCGCGGGCCTGTGGCCGGGGTTCGACGCCGAGGAGGTGCCCATCACCTCGGTGACCAACGGGGTGCACGCCCCGACCTGGGTGGCCCCGGAGGTGCTCAGGCTCGGCGCCCGGCAGATCGGCTCCCAGCGCACCGAGGACGCGCTGACCGTCGGCGGCTCCGAGCGCTGGGACTCGGTGGCGGACATCGCGGACCAGGACATCTGGGAGCTGCGCCGCACCCTGCGCGAACAGCTCGTGACCGAGGTGCGCGAGCGGCTGCGCGCCTCCTGGCGGCAGCGCGGCGCCGGGGACGCGGAGCTGGGCTGGATCGACGGCGTCCTCGACCCCGACGTGCTCACCATCGGGTTCGCCCGGCGGGTGCCGTCGTACAAGCGGCTGACCCTCATGCTGCGCGACCGCGACCGGCTGATGGAGCTGCTGCTGCACCCGCAGCGGCCGATCCAGATCGTGGTCGCGGGCAAGGCGCACCCGGCGGACGACGGCGGCAAGCGTCTGGTGCAGGAGCTGGTGCGGTTCGCCGACGACCCGCGTGTGCGCCACCGCCTCGTCTTCCTGCCCGACTACGGCATGGCGATGGCGCAGAAGCTCTACCCGGGCTGCGACGTCTGGCTGAACAACCCCCTGCGGCCGCTGGAGGCCTGCGGCACCTCCGGGATGAAGGCGGCGCTCAACGGCTGCCTCAACCTGTCGGTGCTGGACGGCTGGTGGGACGAGTGGTTCCAGCCGGACTTCGGCTGGGCCGTGCCGACCGCCGACGGCGCCGGCACCGATCCCGACCGCCGTGACGACATCGAGGCCGCCGCCCTCTACGACCTGCTGGAACAGCGGGTGACCCCGCGCTTCTACGAGCGCGGACGGGCCGGGCTGCCGGACCGCTGGATCGAGATGGTCCGCCGCACCCTCGGCCGGCTCGGCCCGAAGGTGCTGGCCGGCCGCATGGTCCGGGAGTACGTCGACCGGCTGTACGCCCCCGCCGCCCAGTCGCACCGGGCGCTGACCCCGGACACGGCACGGGAACTGGCCGCCTGGAAGGCCAGGGTGCGGGCCGCCTGGCCCGGGGTGAGCGTCGACCACGTGGAGACGACGGCCACGACCGCCACCGCGGAACTGGGCACGACCGTGGGGCTGCGGGTGCGGGTGGGGCTGGGCGAACTGGAGCCGGACGACGTGGAGGTGCAGGCGGTCTCGGGCCGGGTGGACGCGGAGGACCGCATCACCGACGCCACCGCGGTCCCGCTGAAGCCGACCGGCGCCCCCGACCTGGAGGGCCGCCGCCTCTACGAGGGCCCGCTCTCCCTGGACCGCACCGGCCCGTACGGCTACACGGTGCGCATCCTCCCGGCCCACCGGCTGCTCACCTCGGCGGCCGAACTGGGCCTGGTGACGGTGCCCTCGCAGGACGCCGCGGAGGTAGCGGGGGTGCTGCTGCGCTGAGGGCACCCGGGTCCGGCGGGCGGCGCGTCGCCACTCAGGCCTCGTCGTACTCGGCGCACAGACGCTTCAGGACGGTGCCGCAGCGGCGGGCGTAGGCGTGCTGGAAGCCCCGGGTGGCGGGGCCGCCGGCGCGGGCGTACCACTTCCGCGGCCGGCTGAAGGCGGCGACGGTCAGCCAGACCGTGCCGTCACCCGTACGGTCGACCACGAAGGCCTCCTCGCCGCACTCGGGGTGGCCTTCGAGGGTGCCGTAGGCCCAGCCGGCCCGCCGGGGTTCCTCGGCGCTCCAGACGACACGGCAGGGGGCCTTGATGACGCCGGCCAGGGTGACCGTGACGTCCACGCCGGGGGCGGCGCGGTCGGCGCCGGCGTCGATGCCCACGCCCATGGCGCGGTGCATCTCCCAGGTCAGGACCGCCTCGGCGGCCCGGTCGAAGACCGCCGTTCCCTCGCCGAGGCGGGTGCGGACGAGCATCGGGCGGAAGCCGGGCGGGCAGACGGTCAGGTCGTCGCGCGTCGCGCCGACCGGTTCGTAGGTGAAGGGGGCCTGGGACATGGGTCAAAAGGGTAGGGCGGTACCCGGGACGACGTCCGACCGGGTACCGCCCGGCTCACCGGGCCGCCGTCACTTGACGTTGACGGCCGCCCAGGCGGCCGCGACCGTCTTGTACTCGGTGGGGGAGGGCGGTACCGGGCCATCCGCCCCGGTACCGCCCTCGTCCGGCTTCGCCGCGACTAGTTGACGTTCACCGCCGCCCAGGCGGCGGCCACCGTCTTGTACTCGGTGCTGGTGGAGCCGTACAGGGCCGACGCCGCGTTCAGGGTCGCCGTGCGGGCGCCCGAGTACTTCGTCGTCGACGTCATGTACGTGGTGAGCGCCTTGTACCAGATCTGCAGCGCCTTGGCGCGGCCGATGCCGGTGACCGTGGAGCCGTTGTAGGTGGGCGAGTTGTACGTCACGCCGTTGATCGTCTTCGAGCCGCTGCCCTCGGACAGCAGGTAGAAGAAGTGGTTCGCGACACCGGACGAGTAGTGCACGTCCTTGTTGCCCACGGTGGAGGACCAGTAGTCGGCGGAGCCGCCGTCCTTGCTGGGCTTGTCCATGTAGCGCAGCGGGGTGCCGTCGCCGTTGATGTTGATCTTCTCGCCGATGAGGTAGTCGCCCTTGTCGGAGGCGTTGTTGGCGTAGAACTCCACGCCGGTGCCGAAGATGTCGCTGGTGGCCTCGTTCAGGCCGCCGGACTCGCCGCTGTAGTTGAGGCCGGCGGTGTTGGAGGTGACGCCGTGGCTCATCTCGTGGCCGGCCACGTCGAGCGAGGTCAGCGGGTGGGTGTTGCCGCTGCCGTCGCCGTAGGTCATGCAGAAGCAGCTGTCGTCCCAGAACGCGTTGACGTAGCCGCTGCTGTAGTGGACGCGGGAGTAGGCGCCGACGCCGTTGTTCTTGATGCCGTTGCGGCCGAAGGTGGACTTGTAGAAGTCCCAGGTCTCCTGCGCGCCGTAGGCGGCGTCAGCGGCGGCGGTCTGGTCCGAGGAGGAGCTGGAGGCCGCGCCCGTGCCCCAGATGTTGTCGGCGTCGGTGAACAGGGTGCCGGTGCCGGAGGTGCCGCGGGCCAGGTTGTACGTCTTGTGGCCGCCGCGCGTCGTGTCGTACAGCTGGTACGTCGAGCCCGACAGGTTGGTGGTGAGGCTGACCGACCCGGAGTACAGGGTCTTGCCGGTGCCGGTCGCGTTCTCGACGCCCTGGTACTCGTAGAGCTTCTTGCCGGTGGCCGCGTCGGTGATGACGTGGAGCTGGTTCGGGGTGCCGTCGTCCTGGAGGCCGCCGACCACCGTCTCGTAGGCGAGGACGGGCTTGCCGGAGCCGGCCCAGATCACCTTGCGCGCGCCGTCCGCCGTGGTCTTGGCGGAGCCCAGCGTTCTGGCGGCGCCCACGGCCTGCTTCTCCGCCTTGGCGGCGGTGATCTGCGGCTTGAGCGAGGCCACCTTCACGGCCGACTTGTTGGCCTTGGTGACGCCCTCGGCCTTGCCGGACTTGGCGGTGTGGACGATGAGGTCGCCGCCGAGCACGGGCAGTCCGCCGTAGGTGCGCTCGTAGCGGGTGTGCAGGGTGCCGTCGGCGTCCTTGACGACGTCCTTGACGACGAGCTTCTCCTTGGCGCCGAGGCCGATCTCCTGCGCGGTGTCGGCCGCGCCGGCCTGGGCCTTCTGGATGAGCGTGGTGCGCGCCGCGGCGGAGAGCTGCGTCGGGGCGGCCGCGAGCGGCTTCGCGGCGGCGGCCTCGGCCGCGTTCTGGGCGCTGGCACTGGTGGTCAGACCAGTGGAGAGCAGGGCTCCGGCGGCGACGGCGGTGGCGACGGCCAGAGTGGTGCGCTTGCGACGCGCGTAGAGGGGGCTCACAGAAGCTCCTTCTCGTGGGGGAGTCCGGTCAGAGTGGGGTCACTGTCCGGAGGTGGTGATGGGAAGTTGCTGTGCTGCTGCGGCGGTGAGGGAAGAGTGGCATCAGGGGTGCGTACATGTCATGACCCTGATGTGATGTTGGCTCAAACCCGACTGTCCGATAATCGTTTCGGCAATGTGAACGGGCGCCGCCCGAGGGTGCGAACCCCCGGACGACGCCTTTGTTCTCCGGCTCGTGGTGAGCGGTTTACGGGAAGGTCAGCTTCCAGCTGTTGATCTTGCCCGTGTCATACGTGGCTTGATCCTGAACCTTCAACTTCCAGGTTCCGTTGGCCGACTCGGAGGAGGCGTTGACCGTGTAGGTCGCCTGGACGTTGTCCGCCGAGTCGGAGGAGGAGAAGTTCTTCAGGCGGTAGGAGGCACCAGACGGGCCGACCAGGTCGATCACCAGGTCGCCGCGCCAGGTGTGCGTGATGTCCACGCTCACCTGGAGGTTGCTCGGCGCGTTTCCGCTCCTGCCGGAGACCGTGATGCTGGAGGTGACGGCGGGACCGTTGTCCGGGATCGACACCGGGGTGGTGTTCTCGTACGAGGTGCCGCCGCCCCCGCCGCCGCCGGAGCGCGAACCGACCGCCACGCCCGCCCAGGCGTCCTGCACGGCCTTGTACTCGGCGCTGGTGGTGCCGTACAGCTCGCCGGCCGCCGCGAGCGTGCCGGTGCGCGCGCCCGCGTAGTTGGTGGTGGAGGTCCACTTGGTGGTCAGCGCCCGGTACCAGATCTGCAGCGCCTTGTCCCGGCCGATGCCGGTGACCGGGAGGCCGTCCGCCGTCGGCGAGTTGTAGCTGACGCCGTTGATGACCTTGGCGCCGCTGCCCTCGCTCAGCAGGTAGAAGAAGTGGTTGGCCGGGCCGGACGAGTAGTGGACGTCGACGCCGCCGATCCCCGAGTACCAGCTGTCCTTGGACGCGCCGTCCTTGCTGGGCTTGTCCATGTAGCGCAGCGGGGTGCCGTCGCCGTTGATGTCGATCTTCTCGCCGATGAGGTAGTCGCCGACGTCGGAGGAGTTGTTGGCGAAGAACTCCACGCCGGTGCCGAAGATGTCGCTGGTGGCCTCGTTCAGACCGCCGGACTCGCCGCTGTAGTTGAGGTTCGCGGTGTTGGAGGTGACGCCGTGGCTCATCTCGTGCCCGGCGACGTCCAGGGCGGTCAGCGGGTCGGCGTTGCCGGAGCCGTCGCCGTAGGTCATGCAGAAGCAGCTGTCGTCCCAGAAGGCGTTCACGTACGAGTTGCCGTAGTGGACGCGGGAGTAGGCGCCGACGCCGTTGTTCTTGATGCCGCTGCGGTTGAAGGTGCTCTTGTAGAAGTCCCAGGTGACCGCGGCGCCGTAGTGGGCGTCCGCGCCCGCGGTGGCGGCGTTGGACGTGGTGCCGTTGCCCCAGGTGTCGTTGGACTGGGAGAACAGCGTGCCGGTGCCCGAGCTGCCGTGGTTCAGGTTGTACGTCTTGTGGCCGCCGCGCGCCCCGTCGGTCAGCGTGTAGGTCGAGCCCGACTGGGTCGTGGTCAGCGTGACCTGGCCGCTGTACTGGGTGTTGCCGATGCCGTTCTTGATCCCCTGGAACTCGAACAGCTTCTTGCCGGTGGCCGCGTCGGTGATGACGTGGAGCTGGTTCGGGGTGCCGTCGTCCTGGAGGCCGCCGACCACCGTCTCGTAGGCGAGGACGGGCTTGCCGGAGCCGGCCCAGACGACCTTCCGCACGCTGTCCGCGGCCGACCGGGTGCCGCCGAGGGCCCTGGCCCGCTGGACGGCCTGCTTCTCGGCCGCGGCCTTGCGCACGGCCGGGGTGAGGCTGGCGACCTTCAGCGCGGCCCGGTTGGCCTTGACGACCGACTTCGTGGCGCCGGACCGGGCGGTCTCGACGACGAGGTCGCCGCCGAGCACCGGCAGCCCGGCGTAGGTGCGCTCGTAGCGGGTGTGCAGGGTGCCGTCGGCGTCCTTGACGACGTCCTTGACGACGAGCTGCTCCTTGGCGCCGAGGCCGATCGCCCGGGCCGTCGCGGCCTTCCCGGCGTCCGCGTGCCGGATCAGCTCGGTGCGCTGCGACGGGGTGAGCTCGAGGGCGACATGGGCCGGATCGGCCTTGCCGGCCCGCTGCTGGGCGGGGGCGGCGGTCGCGGCGCCGGACTGGACGGCCGCGGCGATGAGGGCGGCGACGCCGGCGAGGGCGACGGTGGCGGTACGGCGGTGCCCGGTGTGGGGGGTGCGTCTGCGAGAGGTGCTGCTCAACACTGACTCCTTCTGCATGACCGCGGGTCGCGCGGCCAGGGGAGACCGGACGGTGGGTTGGGACGTCCGGGCAGATCAGGGCGTTACGCGGAACCACGTGCAGGTGCGCGGCAAGCTCACCCGGTGCGTGCGAAGCTGTGCGTTCGCTGTGAGCCGGCCGTTGTGAAGAGTGACAGGGAATCACCTGACCTGTCAGGACCACGTCACGAACTTGGCCGGAAATCGTACGTAGTCCGGATATTCATGTTCGGTATACGAACCGTTGGCCGTGTGACGGGACTCCGGCCGGCCGCGCCGGACGCACCGGCCGGGCCGCCCGCGCCCCGCCGGATCAGCCGGCCGCGCCGTCGCCGTGCCAGGTCCGCCACAGGGACGCGTACGCCCCGTCCGCCCGCACCAGCTCCTCGTGCGTGCCCACTTCGCTGAGCCGGCCGTCCTCCATCACGGCCACCCGGTCCGCGTCGTGCGCGGTGTGGAGGCGGTGGGCGATGGCGATGACCGTGCGGGACTGGAGGACCGCGGCCAGCGCGCGTTCGGCGTGGCGGGCGGTGGCGGGATCGAGCAGGGCCGTCGCCTCGTCGAGGATCAGGGTGTGGGGGTCGGCCAGCACCACCCGCGCCAGCGCCAGTTGCTGGGCCTGGGAGCCGTCGGTCGCGTGGCCGTTCGGCCCGAGGACGGTGTCGAGCGCGGCGGGCAGGGCGCGCACCCAGTCGTCGGCGCCCACCGCCTTCAGGGCCGACCACAGCGCGTCGTCCGTGGCGGCCGGCTCGGCGATCAGCAGGTTGTCCCGGACCGTGCCGAGGAAGACGTGGTGCTCCTGGGTCACCAGCACCACCTGGCGGCGCAGCAGTTCCGGAGCCAGGGAGGCGACCGGCACCCCGCCGACCGTCACCGAGCCCGCGCTCGGGGAGTCGATGCCCGCGAGGAGCCTGCTGAGGGTCGTCTTCCCGGCGCCGGACGGACCCACCACGGCCAGCCGCTCACCCGGCCGCACCGTGAGGTCCACCCCGCGCAGCACCTCGCCGCCGCGCTCGTAGGCGTACCGCACCCCGCGCACGTCGATCCGGTCGTCCCCGGGGGCCGGGCAGACGCCTTCCGTCTCCGTCCGGGGCGCCTGCGCCAGCCCCTCGACGCGTGCGAACGACGCCCCGCTGCTCTGCAGTTGCTCCACCCGCATCAGGATCTGGTCCAGCGGCTCCGTGAACTGCCGCAGGTACAGGGCCGCCGCCACCACCGCGCCGACGCCCACCGCCCCGCGCTGGTGCAGCCAGCCGCCGAGCAGCAGCACGCCCACCACGGGGACCGTGTACGTCACCTCGACCGCCGGGAAGAAGACGGTCCGCAGGTACAGGGTGTGGAAGCGGGTCCGGCGGGACCGCTCCAGCGCGTCCCGGCTCGCGGTGATCCGCCGCCCGCGCAGCCGGAAGGCCTCGACCGTGCGCGCGCCGGAAGCCGTCGACGCCACGATCTCGGCCACCTCGGAGTTGGCCGCGCCCTCCGCGAGGTAGCCGTCCCGGGCCCGGCGCAGGTACCAGCGCAGCGCCGGCCAGATCGGCGTCAGGCACATCACGCCGAACAGGCCCAGCAGCGGGTCGAGCGCGAACACCGCGCCCAGCACGAACAGGCCCTGCACGCTGTTGACGAGCAGGTCCGGGCCGACGTCCCGCAGGGTGGTGCCGACCGTCGCCACGTCGGCGGTGCCGCGCCCGGTCAGGTCCCCGGTGCCGGCCCGCTCCACCGTCGACGCGGGCAGCGCCAGCACCCGGTCGACGTACTCCTCGCGCACCCGGGCCAGCGTCCGCTCCCCGAACCGGTGCCCGACGTACCGCGCCCAGCGCGCCAGCACCAGCTGGGCGAGCGCGCACACCAGGATCAGCAGCGCCGGCCCGTCCACCGCGTCGACCCCGTGCCCGGCCCGGACCTCGTCGATGATCCGCCCGACCAGCCACGGCCCGGCCAGCCCCGCCGCGGCCGCCGCGGCGTTGAGCACCAGCGCGGCGGCGAACGCCCGCCCGTCCGCCCGCACCAGCCGCAGGGTCGCCCGCCGCACCGCCGTCCGGTCCGCGACCGGCAGCAGCTCCTCGCCCGCCGTCACCGTACGGCCTCCTCGGTGTCCTGAGTGTCCGCGGTGTCCGGGGCGTCCTCGACGTCGCGCGCCACCAGCGCCCGGTAGCCCGGCTCCTCGGCCAGCAGCCGCCGGTGCGGGCCGCTCGCCGCCACCTTGCCGCCGGCCAGGAACAGCACCGTGTCGGCGCGGTCCAGCACCAGCGGCGACGTGCTCGTCACCACCGTCGTACGGCCCTCGCGCGCCTCCCGCAGCCGCGCGGCGACCGTGGCCTCCGTGTGCGCGTCCAGCGCCGAGGTCGGCTCCACGGCGAGCAGCACCTCGGGGTCGGCCAGCAGGGCCCGCACCAGCCGGATCCGCTGCCGCTGACCGCCGGACAGGCTGCGGCCCTGCCCGGCGACGGCCGAGTCCAGGCCGTCCGGCAGCCCCCGTACGACGTCCTCCGCGGCGGCGGCGAACACCGCCCGGCGCAGCGCGTCCTCACCGGCCGGCTCCGCCGCGGCCACCATCTCCCTGAGCGGGCCCGCGAACAGGTCCGCCTCGTTGTCGGCGACCAGGATGCGCGACCGCACCTCGGCCAGCGGCACCGCGTCCAGCCGCACCCCGCCCCAGGTGGCGTCGGTCGTCCCGTACCGGCCGAGCCGGTCCACCACCGCCGCCGCGTCGGCGGGACGCGCGGCGGCCAGCGCGACCAGCCGGCCGGCCGGCACCCGCACCCCGGACGCCGGGTCGTGCAGCTCGGCCGGTCCGTCCGGCGCGGGCAGCGCGCCCTCGTCCGGCTCCGGCTCCTGCCGCAGCAGCGCCACCACCCGGCGGGCCGCCACCACACCCCGGTTGAGCTGGTAGGTCAGCTCGATGAAGAACGCCACCGGCAGGATCAGCACCGCGACGTAGCCGTACACCGACACCAGCTCGCCGATGCTGATGCCGCCCTCGGCCGCCTGCCGCGCCGCCAGCCAGGTCACCAACGCCAGGAACAGGGTGGGCACGCCCATGCCCAGCGCCTGCACCCAGCTCGCCACCGCCCCCACCCGGTACCCCTGGGCGCGCAGCCGCCGCGAGTCGCCGCGGAAGGCGTCCGCGAACAGCCCCTTGCCGCCGAAGCCGTTGAGGACCCGCAGTCCGCCCGCGAGGTCACCGATACGCGCCGTCAGCACGCCCTGCCGCTCCCGGTACTCGGCCTCCGCGCCCTGCAGCCGCCGGGTCAGCGGCCCGGTGAGCAGCGCGATCACCGGCACCCCGAGCAGCACCACGGCGGCGAGCTGCGCCGAGATGGACAGCAGCACCCCGGCCACCACCACGTAGACCACCAGCGAACCCACCCCGGGCCCGACCACCGTCAGCGCCTGCGAGATGGTCTGCACGTCACCGACCCCGATGGTGACGACCTCCCCGGCCCCGGCCCGGCGCGGCAGCGCCGCCCCCAGCCGGGCCGCGTGCTCCACGACCAGCTTCACCGTGCGGAAGTTGGCGTCCATCCGCACCCGGGTCATGGTGCGGTGCCGCATGATGCTCAGCCAGGAGTTCAGCCCGCCGAGCAGGAGCATCACGCCGGCCCACCCGGCCAGCACCCAGGGCTTGCCCGGCACCAGACCGTCGTCCACCGCCCGCGACATCAGATACGGCTGCGCCGCCATCAGCACCATCCAGATGCTGCCCAGCAGCGCGCCCACCAGCGACCGCACGTGCTGGCGCAGCACCAGCCAGCCCAGGTAGTGCCAGCCGCCGCGGATGTCGGGTGTGCCCGGATCCTCGTACGCGTCGATCAACGCGCCGCCCCCGTCCTGTCGGTACCGCTACGCCAGACTGTCCCGCCACGCCCTGTGCAGATCCGCGAACCTGCCCGTGCCCGCGATGAGTTCGTCCGGGCTGCCGTCCTCGACGATCCGGCCGTGCTCCATCACCAGCACCCGGTCGGCGATCTCCACGGTCGACAGCCGGTGCGCGATCACCACGGCGGTACGGCCGCGCAGCACCGTGGCCATCGCCCGCTGCACCGCCCGCTCACCCGGCACGTCCAGGGAGCTGGTCGCCTCGTCGAGGATCAGCACCGACGGATCGGCCAGCAGCGCGCGGGCGAACGCCACGAGCTGGCGCTGCCCGGCCGAGATGCGGCCACCGCGCTTGCGGACGTCCGTGTCGTAGCCGTCGGGCAGGGCGCTGATGAACTCGTGCGCGCCGATCGCCTTCGCGGCCCGCTCGACGTCCTCCCGCGTGGCGTCGGGCCGGCCGATCGCGATGTTGTCGGCCACCGTACCGGAGAACAGGAACGCCTCCTGGGTCACCATGACCACGCCGCGCCGCAGCTCGGGCATCCCCAGTTCGCGCAGGTCGACCCCGTCGAGCAGGACCCGCCCGGCGGACGGGTCGTAGAACCGGGCGAGCAGCTTGGCCAGCGTCGACTTGCCCGCGCCCGTGGAGCCGACGACGGCGACGGTCTGCCCGGCCGGCAGCGTCAGGTCGAAGCGGGGCAGCACCTCGCCGCCGGTGCGGTACGCGAAGCTGACCCCGTCGAAGACCACCTCGCGGCCCGGGAGGTCGCTCTCCAGCGAGGGCAGCTCACGGGGCGCCGACGGCTCCGGCACGGACGGCGTCTGCGCCAGCAGCCCGGCGATCTTCTCCAGGGACGCCGCCGCCGACTGGTAGGAGTTCAGGAACATCCCGAGCCGGTCGATCGGGTCGTACAGCCGTCGCAGGTACAGCACGGACGCCGCCAGCACGCCCAGCTCCAGCGAGCCGGACGCCACCCGGTAGGCGCCCCACAGCACGATCCCGGCGACCGCCGTGTTGGCCACCAGACGGGAGCCGACCACGTACCGGGCCATCTCCAGCAGGGCGTCGCCGTTGGTGCGCTCGTGCCGCTGGTTCAGCACGGCGAACTCGGCGTCGTTCGCCGCCTCCCGGCGGAAGGCGCGCACCGGGCGGATGCCGTTCATCGTCTCCACGAACTTCACGATCACCGCCGCGATCGCCGTGGACCGCGCCCGGTACACCCGCCCCGCCCGCCGCTGGTACATCCGCACCAGCAGGTACAGCGGCACGAAGGAGGCCACCGCGACCGCGCCGAGGCCGAGATCCAGCCACAGCAGCATCGCCGAGATGTAGACGAAGGACAGCACGACGGTCACGAGCTCCTGCAGCCCCTCGTCGAGGAGCTCGCGCAGCGATTCGACGTCCGTCGTGGAGCGGGAGATGAGGCGGCCGCTCGTGTACCGCTCGTGGAAGTCGACGCTGAGGGCCTGCGCGTGCCGGAAGATCCGGCCCCGCAGATCCAGCAGCACGTTCTGGTTGACCCGCGCCGAGGCCTCGATGAACGCGTACTGCAGCCCGCCGGAGAGCAGCGCGCACAGCAGATATCCGACGCCCACCGCGATCAGCGGCCCGTGGTCGTGGTCCCGGAACGCCGGAACGGCCCTGTCGATGGCGTACGCGACCAGCAGCGGGCCCGCCTGCACGGCCGCCTGCTGGAGCAGCAGCAGGAGCGTGGTCACCGCGACCCGGGACCTCATGGGCGCGAGCAGCGAGCGCAGCAGCGCGGCCGTGGCGCCGGGCGGGGTGGGCAGGACGTCGTGGTCGAAGGGGTCGCCGTCGCCGGCCTCCCGCGTCCGCGGCCGGTCATCGTCCTGCGTGGCCGGAGCGGCGGTCGTCGTGCTGGTCATCGGTGGTCCTCCCGGTCCCCGGCCGCCGCGCCCGACATCAGGTGCGCGTACTCGGCGTTCGTGCGCAGCAGTTCCTGGTGGGTGCCGACGGCGGCGATCCGGCCGTCCGACAGCAGGGCGACCCGGTCGGCGAGCAGCACCGTGGACGGCCGGTGCGCCACGATCAGCGCGGTGGTGTCGGCCAGCACCTGGCGCAGCGCGGCCTCCACGGCTGCCTCGGTGTGCACGTCCAGCGCGGACAGCGGGTCGTCCAGCACCAGGAACTCCGGCCGGCCGACCACCGCGCGGGCCAGGGCCAGCCGCTGGCGCTGCCCGCCGGACAGGCTCAGCCCCTGCTCGCCGACCTGGGTGCCGGTGCCCTGCGGCAGCGCGTGCGCGAAGTCGGCCTGGGCGACCGCCAGCGCCCGGTCCAGGTCCGCCTTCCCGGCGCCGTCCGCCGCGCCCATCAGCACGTTCTCGCCCACGGACGCCGAGAAGAGCGTGGGTTCCTCGAAGGCCACGGCGACCCTGGCGCGCAGCTCCTCGCGGGGCATGGCGGCGATGTCCACGCCGTTCAGGCTGATGCGCCCCGAGGTGACCTCGTGCAGCCGGGGGACGAGCGCGGTCAGGGTGGTCTTGCCGCTGCCGGTGGCCCCGACCAGGGCCATGGACTCACCGGGGCGGATGTGCAGGTCGATGCGGTCGAGCAGGGGCGGGGAGTCCGGGGGCGCGTCGGGGTAGCGGAATCGGACGCCGTGGAAGCGCAGTCCCGGTTCCGCCGCCCCGGCGCCGGCGTCGCCCGCCTCCCCGGTGTCCTCCGGCTCCTCGTCCATCACCTCGAAGTACCGCTCGGTGGCGGTCGCCGCCTCCTGGCTCATGGCCAGCAGGAAGCCGATGGAGTCCACCGGCCAGCGCAGGGCGAGCGCCGTGCTCAGGAAGGCGACCAGCGTGCCCGCGGACAGCTCGCCGTCGGCCACCCGCAGCGCGCCGACCACCAGCGCCGCGCCGATCGCCATCTCCGGGAGCGTCACGATCACGCCCCAGATGGTGGCCAGCAGCCGCGCCTTGCGCAGTTCGGTGCCGCGCAGCCGGCCCGACAGCTCGTGGAACGCCCGCGCCTGGCTGCGGTGCCGGCCGAAGCCCTTGATGATGCGGATGCCGAGCACGCTCTCCTCGACGACCGTGGTCAGGTCGCCGACCTGGTCCTGGGCGCGCCGCGCCACCTCGGCGTAGCGCCGCTCGAAGACCACGCAGGTCCACAGGACCGGTACGGCGGGCCCGAGGATGACGAGGCCCAGCACCCAGTCCTGCATCAGCATGATCACCACGCCGACCAGGATCGTCACCCCGTTGACCAGCAGGAAGGTCAGCGGGAACGCCAGGAACATGCGCAGCAGCATCAGATCGGTGGTGGCCCGGGAGAGGAGCTGGCCGGACGCCCACCGGTCGTGGAAGGACACGGGCAGCCGTTGCAGCCGGCGGTACAGGGCCGCCCGCAGCTCCGCCTCCACGTGCGACAGCGGCCGGGCCACCAGCCAGCGTCTTATGCCGAACAGGACCGCCTCGGCGATGCCGAGCAGCAGCAGGCACAGCGCGCCGAGCCAGACACCCGCCGGGGCGCGGTCGGCGACCGGCCCGTCGACCATCCACTTCAGGACCAGCGGGATCACCAGGCCCACGCAAGAGGCGGCTATCGCGACGAACGCCGCCGTGAACAGCCGCGCCCGCACGGGCCGCACGTACGGCCACAGGCGCAGCAGGGTGCGGACGGCCGAACGCTCGGGGCGGACTTCTTCTGCGGTGGTTGCACGTGTCGTGGGCATCAGGGGTGAGCCTACGGATCGCCACTGACATCGCCCACCGAGTTTTGGCCGTACCCGGCTCCGCCGCTGGACCTACGACCTGCGGCTTCGCCGGTCCGGAACCACCGGGGGGAGCCGCCGTACGGCCCCCGCGCCGTCCGGCGCAGCGGCGCCCGCCGGGCGGCCCGCCGAGTACGCGGCCGCACCCGCATCGGCCGATCGGACGATGCGGCCGTCGCGGGACGGACGAGGTGCGGGGCGGGGCGGGCAACGCGTTCGCCCGGCCGTCCGGACAGGCCGCGGTGCCGGGCGAACAGGCCGGCGGTGGGGCCGGGCCGGCCCGGGCAGGCGCCGGGGCCGATCTCCGCCGCCGGTGCTCACCCCGCCCGCAGGAACAGCACCGACCGGGCGGGCACCGTGATCGCCGTGCCCGCCGGGTGGACCGTGCCCGGCGCCTCGGACTGCTCCTCGCGCGAGGTGTCGACCAGCACCTCGTAGCGCTCCGCCCACGGCGGGCCCGGCAGCACGAAGGCCGTCGGGCGGTCGCCGGCGTGCAGCACCGCGAGGAAGCTGTCGTCCAGGACCGGAGCGCCCCGCTCGTCCCGGCCCGGGATGTCCTGACCGGACAGATACATGCCAAGCGTGGCGGCGGGGGCGTACCAGTCGCCCTCGGTCATCTCCTCGCCCAGCGGGGTGAACCAGGCCAGGTCGCGCAGCCCGGCCGCGGAGTGGGCGCGCCCGGAGAAGAAGGCCCGGCGGCGCAGCACCGGATGGCGGTGGCGCAGGGCGATCAGCCGGGAGGTCAGCTCGTACAGCGAGCGCCAGGCCGGGTCGTCCAGCAGGGACCAGTCCAGCCAGCTGATCTCGTTGTCCTGGCAGTAGGCGTTGTTGTTGCCGCGCTGGGTGCGGCCCAGTTCGTCCCCGGCGACCAGCATCGGCACACCGGTGGAGAGCAGCAGCGTCGCCATCAGGTTCCGCAGCTGCCCGCGCCGCAGCGCCCGTACCCGCTCGTCGTCCGTCTCCCCTTCCGCGCCGCAGTTCCAGGAGCGGTTGTCGTCGGTGCCGTCCCGGTTGCCCTCGCCGTTGGCCGCGTTGTGCTTGCCGCCGTAGGAGACCAGGTCGCGCAGGGTGAAACCGTCGTGCGCGGTGACGAAGTTGACGGAGGCGTACGGACGCCGGCCGCCCCAGGCGTACAGGTCGCTGGAGCCCGACAGGCGGTAGCCCATCTCCCGCACGTCGGGCAGCGCGTGGCGCCAGAAGTCCCGCACGGTGTCCCGGTAACGGTCGTTCCACTCCGTCCACAGCGGCGGGAAGGCGCCGACCTGGTAGCCGCCCGAGCCGATGTCCCACGGTTCGGCGATCAGCTTCACCCGGCGCAGCACCGGGTCCTGGGCGATCACCGCCAGAAAGGGGGACAGCATGTCGACGTCGTGCATCGAGCGGGCGAGCGCCGCCGCGAGGTCGAAGCGGAAGCCGTCCACGCCCATCTCGGTCACCCAGTAGCGCAGCGAGTCCGTGATCAGGCGCAGCACCTGGGGCTGGACCACGTGCAGGGTGTTGCCGCAGCCGGTGTAGTCCGCGTACCGGCGGGCGTCGTGCTGCAGCCGGTAGTAGCCCCGGTTGTCGATGCCCTTCAGGGAGAGCGTGGGCCCCAGTTCGCCCGCCTCGGCCGTGTGGTTGTAGACCACGTCGAGGATGACCTCGATGCCGGCCGCGTGCAGCGCGCGGACCATCCGCTTGAACTCGCCGACCTGGCCGCCCGTCGTGCCCGACGCCGCGTAGGCCGCGTGCGGGGCGAAGTAGCCGATGGAGTTGTAGCCCCAGTAGTTCCTCAGCCCCCGGCGCAGCAGATGGTCCTCGTGCGCGAACTGGTGGACGGGGAGCAGCTCCACGGCCGTGACGCCCAGCCCGGTGAGGTGCTCGAGCGCCGCCGGGTGGGCGAGCCCGGCGTAGGTGCCGCGCAGTTCCTCCGGGACGCCGGGGTGCAGCCGGGTGAAGCCGCGCACGTGCAGTTCGTAGATGACCGAGTCCGCCCACGGCGTCTTGGGGCGGCGGTCGTCGGACCAGTCGTCGTCGTCGTGGACGACGACGCCCTTGGGGACGTGCGGCGCGGAGTCCCGGTCGTCCCGGACGGTGTCGGCGACATGCTGCTCCGGCCAGTCCCGGACGTGCCCGTAGACCTCCGGCGGCAGCCGGAACTCCCCGTCCACCGCGCGCGCGTACGGGTCGAGGAGCAGCTTGGCCGGGTTCCAGCGGGCACCGGTCCACGGGTCCCAGCGGCCGTGCACCCGGTAGCCGTAGCGCTGCCCGGGCATCACGCCGGGTACGAAGCCGTGCCAGATCTCGTGCGTCAGTTCGGTCAGCGGAACCTGGGTCTCCCGGCCCCGCTCGTCGAACAGGCACAGCCGGACCGCCTCCGCCCCGGCGGCCCACAGCGCGAAGTTGGTGCCCGCGACCCCGTCCGGGCCGACCCGGAAGCGGGCTCCCAGCGGGGTCGGCGCACCCGGCCACACGGGCGGCGCGGGCGGCTTGCCGCGACGGGCGCCGCTCACCGCGGCCGTCGCCGGCCCGCTCCCGGCGGCCGGCTCCTCGGCCCGTGCCCGCTGCTCGGCTGCGCTCGTCACCAGTCGGCCCCTCTTTCAGTGGCTCGCCCGCGGGGCGCAGCGCGCCGCGCCGAACGGCCGGGCGCGCGCCGGGCGCACGCCCGGCCCGCCCGGTGCGGCTGCGCCCCGGCGGCTCCGACGCGGGCTGGGGGAGCCCTCCCCGGCGGGGGGGAAGGCTCCCCTTCGTGTCGTCCTCCCCACTGTTCTGCCCAGCGCGGGCGTCGCACTCACGTTTCCCCGGAGCGTGCCCGCTCGTTGAGTCCCATGTGAGGCACGCACAAGGACGCGCACGGCGCGCGGGGGCCGCGCTGGCCGCCGTACTGACATGGGTGGGACTGCTGGCCGGCTGCACCGCGGGCGGCTCCGGTGGTCTGGACATCGACCGGATGCTCGGCGGACCGCCGGCTCCGAAGGAGGCCATCCGGGTCACCCCGGAGGACGGCAGCACGGCCGTACGGCCGGGGGAGCGGCTACGGGTGAGGGTGCCCGCCGGGCGCCTGGAGAAGGTGAGCGTCGTGATGTCCCAGGACGCACAGGACGCCCCGGTACCCGGGCACATCACCGCGGACGGGCTGGGCTGGGAACCGGACGACGGACGGCTGGCGCTGGCCGCCAAGTACACCGTGGACGCGGTCGCCCTCGACTCCGAGGGCCGCCGCTCGGCCCGGCACACCACGTTCACGACGTATGTGCCCGAGGAGCGGTTCATCGGCTACGTCACCCCCGAGAACCGGGCCACCGTCGGCGTCGGGATGATCGTCTCCCTCTCCTTCAACCGGGAGATCACCGACCGCGCCGCCGTCGAGCGTGCCGTGCGGGTGCGGGCGAACCCGCCGGTGGAGATCCGCCCGCACTGGTTCGGCAAGGACCGGCTCGACTTCCGTCCCGAGCGCTACTGGAAGCCCGGCACCGAGGTCACCGTCGACCTCGGCCTCAGGGACGTGGAGGGCGCGCCCGGCGTCTACGGCCTTCAGGACAAGACGTTCTCCTTCACCGTCGGCCGAGGCCAGGTCTCCCGGGTGGACGCGGCGAAGCACATGATGGAGGTGCGGCGCGACGGGCAGTTGCTGGCGACCGTGCCGATCACCGCGGGCGCCCCGAAGACCACCACCTACAACGGCAAGATGGTGGTGATGGAGATGCTCGAGGTGACCCGCATGAACAGCCGGACCGTCGGCTTCGGCGGCGAGTACGACATCCCCGACGTCCCGCACGCCATGCGGCTCACCGACTCCGGCACCTTCCTGCACGGCAACTACTGGTCCCCGGAGGCCCCCGGCAACGTGAACGTCAGTCACGGCTGCGTCGGGCTCAGGGACGTCAAGGGCGGCGGCTCGGACACACCGGCGGGCTGGTTCTTCGACCGCAGCCTCATCGGCGACGTCGTCGAGGTCGTCAACAGCAAGGACAAAACAGTCGCTCCCGACAACGGGCTCGGCGGGTGGAACATGGCATGGAAGGAGTGGAAAGCGGGCAGCGCCGTCAAGTGAGCCGAACGGGTGAGGGGTTCGGGCCACGGCGGTCGGTTGAAGTTGCGACGGAACGGTGACCTTCGGCCGACTCCCCGGTCGAAACCCTGCGGTTACCATGCGCACACCAAATGTGGTGGGGAGCGGGCCTGACCTGGTCCGGCGAGGGGAGTGCAAGGTGGACGTGCGGCCGATATCGGGGGCGTCGGTGGGGGGCCGGAGGGTCGGCCGCAAGGGGTTGGTGCTGATATCCGGCGCTCTGCTCGTGGCCGTCACCGCGTGCGGCGGGGGCGACTCGCAGGCCGGGTCCGGAACGGGGAACGGGAAGGGCCAGGACGCCGGCGCGCGGCAGAGCGAGCAGTCCACGGCCGCCGTCAGCATCTCGCCCAAGTCGGGGGCCACCGGCGTCGACACCAGCGGCGCCCTGAAGGTGAGCGTCGCCAAGGGCAAGCTGACCGAGGTCGTCGTCAAGGACGCCAAGGGCGCGAAGGTCGACGGCGCCGTCACCGCCGACGGCGCCGCCTGGAAGCCGTCGACCCATCTGGCCGCGGGCACCAAGTACAGCGTGCACGCGGTCGCGAAGGACTCCGCGGGCCGGGAGGCCGCCGAGGACTCCAGCTTCACCACGCTGACCCCGCGGAACACCTTCGTCGGCTACTTCACCCCCGAGGACGGCTCGACCGTCGGGGTGGGCATGCCGTTCTCCGTCCGCTTCACCCGGGGCATCACCAGCCCGGCGGACGTCGAGAAGGCCATCCGCGTCAGGACCGAGCCGGCCGTCGACGTCGAGGGGCACTGGTTCGGCAACGACCGCCTGGACTTCCGCCCGGAGAAGTACTGGAAGGAAGGCACCAAGGTCACCGTCGACCTGAACCTCGACGGCGTCGAGGGCCGCGACGGCGTCTACGGCAAGCAGCGCAAGACCGTGAAGTTCACCATCGGCCGCAACCAGGTGTCCGTGGTGGACGCCAAGAAGCACACGATGAAGGTCACCCAGGACGGCAAGGTCGTCAAGACCATCCCGGTCACCACCGGCAAGCCCGGCTACGACACCTGGAACGGCCAGATGGTCATGAGCGAGAAGCTCGCCGTGACCCGCATGAACGGCGAGACCGTGGGCTACGGCGGCGAGTACGACATCAAGGACGTCCCGCACGCCATCCGCCTCACCAACTCCGGCACCTTCATCCACGGCAACTACTGGGGCGGCGGCGCCTTCGGCAACTACAACGCCAGTCACGGCTGCGTCGGCCTGCGCGACGTGCGCGGCGGCTACGACAAGGGCGTGCCGGCGGCCTGGTTCTTCAACCACTCGATGATCGGCGACGTGGTCGTCGTGAAGCGCTCGCACGACCGGACGGTGGCCCCGGACAACGGGCTCAACGGCTGGAACATGTCGTGGGAGGACTGGAAGAAGTGAGCCCGGCGCGGGTGCGCTGCGCTGATCGCGCAGTTCCCCGCGCCCCTTCGGGGCGCTTGTGACGGACGGCACCGCGTCAACCGCCGTTAGCCCCCGTTAACCTGCTGCGCATGACCGTGAATCTCGAAGTCGCCGAAGGTGTCGGAACCATCCGCCTGGACCGGCCGCCGATGAACGCGCTGGACGTGGCCACGCAGGACCGGCTGAAGGAGCTCGCCGAGGAGGCCACGCGCCGCGAGGACGTGCGCGCCGTGGTGATCTACGGCGGCGAGCGGGTGTTCGCGGCGGGCGCGGACATCAAGGAGATGCAGGAGATGGACCACACCGCGATGGTCCTGCGCGCCCGCGCCCTGCAGGACTCCTTCACCGCCGTCGCCCGCATCCCCAAGCCCGTCGTCGCGGCCATCACCGGCTACGCGCTCGGCGGCGGCTGCGAACTGGCCCTCTGCGCCGACTTCCGCATCGCCGCCGACAACGCCAAGCTGGGCCAGCCCGAGATCCTGCTCGGCCTGATCCCGGGCGCCGGCGGCACCCAGCGGCTGCCCCGGCTGGTCGGCCCGTCCAAGGCGAAGGACCTGATCTTCACCGGGCGCCAGGTGAAGGCCGACGAGGCGCTCGCCATCGGCCTGGTGGACCGCGTCGTCCCCGCCGCCGAGGTGTACGAGCAGGCGCACGCGTGGGCGGCGAGGCTCGCGCAGGGACCGGCGATCGCGCTGCGCGCGGCGAAGGAGTCCGTCGACACCGGTCTGGAGACCGACATCGACACCGGCCTCGCGGTCGAACGCAACTGGTTCGCGGGCCTGTTCGCCACCGAGGACCGCGAGCGGGGCATGCGCAGCTTCGTCGAGGAGGGGCCGGGCAAGGCGAAGTTCCTGTAACCCCCGGACGTGTGAACTCACGCACGCGCTCTTGCAATTGACGCGTTGTCTGATCCGGGTCCCTCGATGGGGCGGTTTATGGGAGCCTTAACCCAACCTTAAGCCTGCCTCGTCGAGGGAGCCTGACGATTGCCCGGAAGTGAGTCGTCTCCGCAGGTCGGACGGGCTGTCGTCGACCCTGTAATGCCCTCGGCATATGCCGGCGGGCTGGAGCGGGACGGGAGCGCGCGGGGGGCGTATTCCCCGGGAACGCCCACGGAGACGACTCCGGACGGCCATCATGGGGGCATGGCGGGGCTGGAGGGCATCGGACAGCCGCGGGGACACAGCCGTGCGGCCGCGGCGCGCTGGTCGCCCGCGGTCGAGGACGAACGGGCGCTCAAGGCGCTCGAACTCTTCGGCAACCCGACGGAGGCGGAGGTGCCGCTGCCGTCCCGCCCGGAGTCCGCGGCCACCGCGCGTCGGCTGGCCCAGGTCGTCGTCCTGCGGCACTGGGGGCTCCCCCCGAAAATGGCCGAGGACGCGGTCCTGCTCGTCTCCGAACTCGTGGGCAACGCCGTGCGGCACACCGGGGCCCGGGTCTTCGGTCTGCGGATGCGCCGGCGGCGCGGCTGGATCCGCGTGGAGGTCCGTGATCCCTCGCGGGGACTGCCCTGTCTGATGCCGGTTCAGGAGATGGACGTCAGCGGCCGCGGCCTGTTCCTGGTGGACAAACTGGCCGACCGCTGGGGCGTGGACCTGCTGCCGCGCGGCAAGACCACCTGGTTCGAGATGCGCGTCGCCGAGCGCGAGCCCGGCCGCTGAGACCGGCGCGGCCGCCGCCCCGCCCGCTTCGACGGGGCGACCCGACATCCTCCCCGATCGGGCCAATCGGGCGTTTTCTTACCCTTCCCCCCTTAAATGGTGCGGGTGACCACGACCAACCGTCGCGAAGTGCTGCGTGCGGGCGCCGGGCTCGTCGCCGGAGGCGCGCTCGCCGCCGGTTGCGCGGGCGCTCCGGCCGGACCGAGCGCCACCGCCTCCGCCGACCCGTCCGCCCGCGCGTCCGGCCACCCCGCGGCCACCACCTCCCGAACGGCCCCCGCCCCCCGCCCCTATCCCGGTCAGCCCGCCCAGATCACCCACGGCCCGCGCAACCGCCCCCGGGTCGCCCTCACCTTCCACGGGCAGGGCGACCCGCAGCTCGCCGCCTCCCTGCTGGGCGCGGCCGAACGGCGCGGCGCCCGGCTGACCGTGCTCGCCGTCGGCACCTGGCTGGACGAGCACCCGGACCTCGCCCGCCGCATCCTCGACGGCGGCCACGACCTCGGCAACCACACCCAGCGGCACGTCGCCGTCAACGCCATGTCACCGGCCGCCGCCCGCAAGGAGATCACCGACTGCGCGGACCGGCTTCAGCGGCTCACCGGTTCCATCGGCACCTGGTTCCGGCCGTCCCGTTCCCCGACCGCCTCCCCGGAGGTCGCCGCACTGGCCCGCGCCGCGGGCTACCCGCACGTGCTGTCGTACGACGTCGACTCGCTCGACTACACCCGGCCCGGCGCCGACGCCATCACCCGCAAGGTCGCGGCCGAGGTGCGCCCCGGCTCGGTGGTGAGCCTGCACTTCGGCTACCCCGGCACGGTCACCGCCCTGCCCGCCGTACTCCACGAACTCGACCGCCGCGGACTGCGCGCGGTCACCACCACGGAGCTGCTCAGCTGATGCGAACCACGAAAGCCGCCCGCCCCCTGGCCGCCGGGGCCGCCCTCGCCGCCCTGACCCTGCTGTCCGCCTGCGGCGGCTCCCAGCACCGCGAGAACGAGGCCATCGGCAGCAAGGCGCCGGTCCAGCCGCAGGTGAAGAAGGCCCAGGTCAACGTGCTGCCGGGGATGCCACCGGTGGAGGACCCCGCCGACATCTACGCCGCCGACCGCCCGGGCAAGCTCTCCCCGGTGGTCGCGGGCTTCCCGTCCCGGGTCTACGTCCCCAACACCAACTCCGACACCGTCACGGTCATCGACCCGAAGACGTACAAGATCATCGAGACGATTCCGGTGGGCCGCCAGCCGCAGCACGTCGTGCCCTCCTGGGACCTGCGAACGCTGTGGGTCAACAACGACCTCGGCAACTCCCTCACCCCCATCGACCCGAGGACCGGCAAGGCGGGCAAGCCCGTCGACGTGCACGACCCGTACAACCTGTACTTCACCCCCGACGGCAAGTACGCCGTCGTCATGGCGTCCAAGGACCGCCAACTGGTCTTCCGGGACGCGCACACCATGAAGCAGGTCAAGGCCGTCCCGGTCGCCTGCTCCGGGGTCAACCACGCGGACTTCTCCATCGACGGCCGCTACTTCATCGTCTCCTGCGAGTTCAGCGGGGAACTGCTCAAGGTCGACACCGCGAGGATGAAGGTCGTCGGCGAGCAGAAGCTGGCCGTGCACGGCGCCATGCCGCAGGACGTGAAGATCTCGCCCGACGGCAAGCGTTTCTACATCGCCGACATGGTGGCCAACGGCATGTGGGTGCTGGACGGCGACACCTTCGGCAAGCCCGAGTTCCTCGCCACCGGCAAGGGCGCGCACGGCCTGTACGTCAGCCGCGACTCCCGCGAGATGTACGTCTCCAACCGCGGCGAGGGCACGATCTCCGTCTTCGACTTCACCAGGAACCGGCTCACCAAGAAGTGGCGCCTGCCCGGCGGCGGCAGCCCCGACATGGGCGGGGTCTCGGCCGACGGCAAGGTGCTCTGGCTCTCCGGCCGCTACAACGCCGAGGTGTACGCCATCGACACCCGCACCGGCGCCGAACTCGCCCGCATCAAGGTCGGCAGCGGCCCGCACGGACTCGCCGTCTACCCCCAGCCGGGCCGCTACTCCCTCGGCCACACCGGCGTCTTCCGCTGAGCCGACGGCCGCTCAGGGGGCCAGCAGCAGCGCCTCCGCGCCCACCACGCGGTAGCCGGCCGCCTGGAACGCCCGCATGCTGCGGGCGTTCCCCGGGGCCGTCTGCGCCCACAGCGGCTCCGCCGCCAGGTGCCGGGCCGCCGTCACCAGGGTCCGGCCCAGCCCCCGGTGCCGCGCCCCCTCGTCCACCTCGACGCTCACCTCCAGCCTTCCGCCGACCCCGCGTCCCATGACCAGCACCCCGCCGTCCGCCGTCCACGCCCGCACCCCGTCGCGCCGGCGGCGGGCGTAGGTGATGCGCGGGTGGCCGGCGTCCTCGATCTCGGTCAGCGCGAGCGGCGGCCGGCCGGGCAGGGGGGATCCGACCAGCAGCGCGTCCACGGTCTCGGCCCGGCGCCCGGTCCTGGCCAGGAGGGCGGCCAGGAAGACGGGGTTCAGCGCCGCGGACAGCGGATCGCAGTCCACCGCCTCCAGCGTCTCGCGCACCCACCGCGGGTCCTCGTCCGTGAAGACGACCGAGTGCGCGGTGAAGGCCAGCACGCCCGCGTCCCGCGCCCCGTGCTGCGGCACGACCGTCGTACGGCCGTCGGCCGGCGGGTACGCCCCGTGCGCCGCCGCGTCCAGTATGTCCCGCAGGGTCTCCACGCCACCGCTCCTCGAGTCGCCACCGGCCGGAAGGCCCAGACTCGCAGACGTGCCCGGGTGGTCGCCGTACGGGGGTCGCACACGGACCGTTAATCTGACCAGCGTCAGTACGCCAGCACGGCATGAGCAACGCGAACATAAGGGGCGGATCGGTGGCGGACATCGAGGAAGCACGCAAGCAGTTCCAGCGGATCGACGCGGACGGTGACGGTTTCATCACCGCGGCGGAGTTCAAGTCCGCCCTCGCCCAGGGGGGTGACTGGAACGTCACCGACACCGTGGCGGAGGCCGTCATCCGCACCCGTGACCTCAACGGCGACAAGGTCCTGTCGTTCGACGAGTTCTGGGCCTACCTGAGCAAGTGACCTGCCCGGAGGGGGTGCCGTCCCGCAGCGGGGCGGCACCCCCTCCGTCATGAGCCGCGCCGGCCCGCCGCCCGCGTACCCCGTACGCCGTAACGGCCGGAATAGCCCGGCGGCCCCCGGGGTTGTCGCCCAGGTCAGAAGCATGCACATGCATGGACTGGGAAGGTCTGTCATGAAGATCGGCATCATCGGCGCGGGCAACATCGGCGGCAATCTGACCCGGCGGCTCACCGCGCTCGGGCACGACGTGTCCGTGGCCAACTCGCGGGGCCCCGAGACCCTGAAGGCACTGGCCGAGGAGACCGGCGCGACGGCGGTACGGGCGACCGAGGCCGCGGACGGCGCCGAGGTCGTCGTGGTCACCGTCCCCCTGAAGGCGGTCCCCGGCCTGCCCTCCGGCCTGCTGTCCGGCGCCGCCGAGAACGTGGCGGTGATCGACACCGGCAACTACTACCCGCAGCAGCGGGACGGCCGGATCGCCGGGATCGAGGACGAGGGCCTGACCGAGAGCCGCTGGACCGAGCGGCACCTCGGGCACCCGGTGATCAAGGCGTTCAACGGCACCTACGCCCAGGACATCCTGGACCGCCCGCGCCCGGCCGGCGACCCCGAGCGGATGGCGCTGCCGGTCGCCGGCGACGACGAGACCGCCAAGCGGATCGTCCGCGACCTCATCGACGAGCTGGGCTTCGACACGGTCGACGCGGGCGGCATCGACGACTCCTGGCGCCAGCAGCCGGACACCCCGGTCTACGGCCTGCGGGCGGGCGTCGAAGCGGTCCGCAAGGCACTCGCGGAGGCCTCCCCGGAGCGGTCGGCGGCCTTCCGCGGCTGACCCGCCGACGGCGTCGTCAGGGCGTGGCCCACTTCCGCAGGGCGGCCTTGTCCGCGAAGGCGGCCACGTCCTTGTCGTGGGGTTCGCTGCTGTACTGGTGGAAGCGCCACTTGGCCTTGATGCGGGGGTGGCCCGCGCTCACGTAGTCGGCGATCCACAGGCCGTCGCCGGCGTACGAGGTGCGGTCCTTGTTCAGCCAGTAGTCCCGGTTGGTGTACAGCAGCACCCGGTTGTGCGGCCGCAGTTGCTTCACGGTCCGGATGAACAGGTCCTTCTCCGCGTTGCTCGCGTGGTTGCCCTCGCTGGTGGTCTCCCAGTCGACGGCGAGCAGTTCGCCCGCCTTCTCCGGGGCGTGCCGGACGAAGTACTCGGCCTGAGCGGTGATGTGCCCCGGCCACAGGAAGTGGTAGTAGCCGACGACCAGTCCGGCGTCGCGCCCGTGCTTGGTCTGCGCGGAGAGCCGGGGGTTGACGTACGAACGCCCCTCCGTCGCCTTGATGAAGACGAAGGAGATGCCGTCCGTGCCGTAGGACGAGGACTGGTACGCGCTGACGTCGATGCCGTGCAGCATGGGGGGACCCCCTGGGTGCCGTGGGGTTGCAGGAGTTGACTCATATATGCCCCGTCCGGCCCGAGAGATCCGCCCCCGCCTCCCGGCCGCCGTCGCGACGGCCCGCACGGTGCGGGAGTTCAGCCCACCAGGCCCAGGCGGGCGGCGGTGACCCCGGCCTCGAAGCGGCTGGAGGTGCCGAGTTTCTCCATGATCTGGTTCATCAGGCGGCGCAGGGTGCGGTCCGAACAGGCCAGCCGGCGGGCGATGGTCTCGTCCTTGGCGCCGGTGGCCAGCAGGGCCAGCACCTCGCGTTCCTGCGCGGACAGTTCGCATCCGGCGCGTCCGCGCCCGGTCCGGCGTACGGTGTGCGGCCGGGCGAGGTCCCAGGCGTGGGTGAAGACCTTGCGGAAGCACTGCGCGACGGGCGTGCTGTGCAGGATGACGTCGCCGCCCTCGCCCTGCGGCCCGGGCCCCGCCCCGATGATGACGATCGCCCGGTCCAGGACGTTCATGTGGAGCGGCACCGTCGCGGCGACCCGCACCTCGGCCCCGGCCTCGGTCAGCGCGTTCAGATAGCGGGCCGGCGCCTGTGAGCGGACGGCCTGCTGGGACGTCAGCATGCGCACCCGGACGCCGTTCGCCAGCATGTCCAGGTCCCCGGCGAGGCTGGACTCCAGGACCTGCGCGTCGGGGAAGGAGTTGCGCATCGCCAGGAACTCCTCCCGGCTGAGCGCGTCCAGTTCCTCCAGCCGCCTCCGGGTGCGCTCGCGGTCCGTGAAGTACTCGGTCTCCACCGCTTCCCGGGCGTCGAACCGCGGGGCCGTCAGCACGGACAGCACGTCGTCCAGCGCCTCGGCGTCCCGGCCGGCCCGCTCGGCGGTCTCCCGCAGCAGACGCCGGTGCTCCGCGACGATGCGCCGCAGGGCCCGGTCCGGAGTGCTCAGCCGGTCGCCGTCCGGGTCGAGGAGCCGCCGGTCGGCGAGCCACCGGGCCAACTCCTGCGGGAGCCGCCGTAGTTCCTCCCGTTCGGCGGTGGCGTCCCGGGCTCCCGACGCCGAGATCCGCTCGACCATGGCCAGGTAGGCCGCTCGCGCCTCGGCGGCGGCCGGCCCGTGCGAGGGGTTCTGCGCCGGATGCATGCGCGCACGATACGGGCCCCTCCCGGATGAGGCCAGGGACGTCACCGGGCGGCCGCCCTGGCCGGAAGCGGACGTGCCGGAATCGGACAGGAGCGGACGGACCGTACGGCGGTTAACCTCGTCGCCGCCCGCCCAACTCCTCGTGGCACCCGGTACGCCTCCCCAGCCCCACCACTCGCCGGGAGCCGTCGAGGAGCGGGGCGCCGACCCCCGGATCCGGCCGGTTCCGCGCGGCGAGGCTTGACCCGCGCTTGGCATGCGCATGCTCATTACGGCAGTGCGGGACCGCCCACCCGGGTCCGCACCCCCACCCGCATCGGCCGGGGGGCGCGGCACCACCACGCCCCGCCTCCCGGTTCCTCCCACCCCACGAAGGAGACACGGTGCTTCGAAGAATCTCCCCGACCGGGCTGTCCCTGACAGGTGTCACCCTGGCCGCCGCACTGGGCCTGGCGGCGCTCCCCGCGAGCGCCGCGCCGGCCCGTGAGGGCACCGGCGCCCCGGCCGCACTCGCCGCGGCCGCACCCGACATCGACGTCACCAAGGTCCAGGCGCACCTGACCGAGCTGAACGCCATAGCCACCCGCAACGGCGGCAACCGCAGGTCGACCACCCAGGGCTACCGCGACTCGGTCGCCTACGTGAAGGGCAAGCTCCAGGCGGCCGGTTACACCGTCACCGAGCAGGCCTGCACCTCCGGCTGCACCAGCGGCGCGGGACCCAACCTGATCGCCGAGTGGCCGCACGGCGACGCGTCGAAGGTGTACATGTTCGGCTCGCACCTCGACAGCGTCTCCGCCGGACCCGGCATCAACGACAACGGCTCCGGCAGCGCCACCCTCCTGGAGGTCGCGCTGAAACTCGCCGAGACCAACCCGTCGATGGCGGGCCGCGTCCGCTTCGGGTGGTGGACGGACGAGGAACAGGGCCTCAACGGCTCGGACTTCTACGTCCGTTCGCTGACCTCCGCCCAGCGCTCGGCGATCAAGGCGTACTACAACTTCGACATGGTCGCCTCGCGCAACGGCGGCTACTTCATCAACCACATCACCTCCGCGGCCGCCGCACCCATGAAGGCCTACTGGGACTCGCTGAACCTCCAGCCGGAGGAGAACACCGAGGGCGCCGGCCGCTCCGACGACTACTCCTTCGAGAACTACGGCATCCCCACCTCCGGCTACGCCATGGGCGCCAGCGCCCGCAAGACCTCGGCGCAGGCGGCCAAGTGGGGCGGCACGGCGAACGCCGCGTACGACAGCTGCTACCACTCCTCGTGCGACACCACGAGCAACATCAACGCCACCGGGCTGAACCGCAGCGCCGACGGCGTCGCCTACACCCTGTGGTCGCAGGCGGTCTCGGCCACCGTCCCGGCCGACGACTTCTCGCTCTCGGCGAGCCCCGCCACCGGCAGCACCGCCCCGGGCGCCTCGGTGACCACCACCGTGTCCACCGCCACGACCAACGGCTCGGCCCAGACGGTCGGTCTGTCCGCCTCGGGCGCCCCCGCCGGGGTCACGGTCTCCTTCAGCCCGGCCTCGGTCACCTCCGGCGGCTCGTCCACGGCGACCGTCACCGTCGGCTCCTCTGTGGCCCCGGGGACGTACAACCTCACGATCACCGGCACCGGTTCCACCACGCACACCGCGCAGTACACGCTGACCGTCACCGGCGCGGGCGGCTGCACCGCCTCGCAGACCGTAGCCAACGGCGGCTTCGAGAGCGGCACGTCGCCGTGGACGGGCGACACCGGCGCGATCGGCGCGTTCAGCGGCCAGTCAGCCCACTCCGGCACCCGGTACGCGTGGCTGGCGGGCTACGGCTCCACCGCCACCGACACGGTCGGCCAGACCGTGACCATCCCGGCCGGCTGCACCCGGGCGACCCTGAAGTACTGGCTGCACATCGACACCGGCGAGTCGGGCTCCACGGCGTACGACACCTTCCAGGTCAAGGTCGACGGGACCGTGAAGCAGACGTACTCCAACGTCAACGCGGCCGCGGGCTACGTGGAGCGCACGCTCGACCTGAGCCAGTACATCGGCCGGCAGATCACGCTGACCTTCACCGGCTCCGAGGACTCCAGCCTGCAGACCAGCTTCGTCGTCGACGACGTCACCCTGACGACCGGCTGATCGTCCGACAGCCCGGCGGCAGGTGACGAGACGCGTCGTGGCGGGCCCCCGTTCCCCGGGCGCCCGCCACGGCGCAGTCGCTAGCACTCGATGATGTTCACCGCGAGCCCGCCCCGGGCCGTCTCCTTGTACTTCACCGACATGTCCGCGCCGGTGTCCTTCATGGTCTTGATGACCTTGTCCAGGGACACCTTGTGCGAGCCGTCGCCGCGCATGGCCATCTTCGCCGCGGTGACCGCCTTCACCGCGGCCATGCCGTTGCGCTCGATGCACGGGATCTGGACCAGTCCGCCCACGGGGTCGCAGGTCAGGCCCAGGTTGTGCTCCATGCCGATCTCGGCCGCGTTCTCCACCTGCTCGGGGCTGCCGCCGAGCACCTCGGCGAGGGCGCCCGCGGCCATGGAGCAGGCGGAGCCGACCTCGCCCTGGCAGCCGACCTCGGCGCCGGAGATGGAGGCGTTCTCCTTGAACAGCATGCCGATGGCGCCGGCGGCGAGCAGGAAGCGGACCACGCCGTCCTCGTCGGCGCCCGGCACGAAGTTGATGTAGTAGTGCAGGACCGCCGGGATGATGCCCGCCGCGCCGTTGGTCGGGGCGGTGACCACCCGGCCGCCGGCCGCGTTCTCCTCGTTCACCGCCATCGCGTAGAGCGTGATCCACTCCATCGCGTGCGCGAGCGGGTCGCCCTCGGCGCGGAGCTGGCGGGCCGAGACGGCCGCGCGCCGGCGCACCTTCAGACCGCCGGGCAGGATGCCCTCCCGGGTCATGCCCCGCTGGACGCACTCGCGCATGACCCGCCATATCTCCAGCAGGCCCGCGCGGATCTCCTCCTCGGTGCGCCAGGCCCGCTCGTTCTCCAGCATCAGCGAGGAGATCGACAGACCCGTCTCCCGGGTCAGGCGCAGCAGCTCGTCACCGGTGCGGAAGGGGTACTTCAGGACCGTGTCGTCCAGCACGATGCGGTCGGCGCCGACCGCGTCCTCGTCCACGACGAAGCCGCCGCCGACCGAGTAGTACGTCTTGGAGAGCAGCTCGGCGCCGACCGCGTCGTACGCCCACACCGTCATGCCGTTGGCGTGGTACGGCAGCGCCTTGCGGCGGTGCAGGACCAGGTCGTCGTCGAAGGAGAACGCGATCTCGTGCTCGCCGAGCAGCGAGATCCGGCCCGACCGCCTGATCGTCTCCACCCGCTCGTCGGCCGACTCGACGTCCACCGTGCGCGGCGAGGCGCCCTCCAGACCGAGCAGCACCGCCTTCGGGGTGCCGTGGCCGTGGCCGGTCGCGCCGAGCGAGCCGTACAGCTCGCAGCGCACCGCGGCGACGGAGCCCAGCAGGTCCTCGTTGCGCAGCCTGCGGGCGAACATGCGCGCCGCGCGCATCGGACCGACCGTGTGGGAGCTGGACGGGCCGATGCCGATCGAGAACAGGTCGAAGACCGAGATGGCCACGGAAACTCCTCAATACGGGGTGGTGCGGGTGCGGCACCGCGCACACGTTCCAGTGTGCGCGGTGCCCGGCGAAACAGGGACTTACTTGTTCAGACCCGGGTACAGCGGGTGCTTGTCGGCCAGGGCCTTCACCCGGGCCCTGAGCCCCTCCACGGCGGCGCCCTCGAACGGGGCGGACGCCTTGAGGGTCTCGGCGATCACGTCCGCGACCTCGGTGAAGTCCTCGGCCGTGAAGCCCCGGGTCGCCAGGGCCGGCGTACCGATGCGCAGGCCCGAGGTCACCATCGGGGGACGCGGGTCGTTCGGGACGGCGTTGCGGTTGACCGTGATGCCGACCTCGTGGAGGCGGTCCTCGGCCTGCTGCCCGTCCAGCTCGGACTCACGCAGGTCCACCAGGATCAGGTGCACGTCCGTGCCGCCGGACAGCACGTTGACGCCGGCCTCGCGGGCGTCGGCGGCGGTCAGCCGCGCGGCGAGGATGCGGGCGCCCTCCACCGTACGGCGCTGGCGCTCCTTGAACTCCTCCGAGGCGGCGACCTTGAAGGACACCGCCTTGGCCGCGATCACGTGCTCCAGGGGGCCGCCCTGGAAGCCCGGGAAGACGGACGAGTTCAGCTTCTTCGCGAAGGCCTTCTTCGCCAGGATGACGCCGCCGCGCGGGCCGCCGAGGGTCTTGTGGGTCGTGGAGGTGACCACGTCCGCGTACTCGACCGGGTTCGGGTGCAGACCCGCCGCGACCAGGCCCGCGAAGTGCGCCATGTCGACCCACAGGTACGCCTCGACCTCGTCGGCGATCCGGCGGAACTCGGCGAAGTCGAGCTGCCGCGGGTAGGCCGACCAGCCGGCGATGATCACCTTGGGGCGGTGCTCCTTGGCGAGCCGCTCGACCTCGGCCATGTCGACCAGGCCGGCCTCGTCCACGTGGTAGGCGACCACGTCGAACTGCTTGCCGGAGAAGTTCAGCCGCATTCCGTGGGTGAGGTGGCCGCCGTGCGCCAGGTCCAGGCCGAGGATGGTGTCACCGGGCTGGGCGAGGGCGAACAGCGCCGCCTGGTTCGCGGAGGCGCCGGAGTGGGGCTGGACGTTGGCGTACTCGGCGCCGAACAGCTCCTTGATCCGGTCGATGGCGATCTGCTCGGCGACGTCGACGTGCTCGCAGCCGCCGTAGTAGCGGCGGCCGGGGTAGCCCTCGGCGTACTTGTTGGTCAGCACCGAGCCCTGGGCCTCCATCACCGCGAGCGGCGCGAAGTTCTCCGAGGCGATCATCTCCAGCGTCGACTGCTGGCGGTTCAGCTCGGCGTCGACCGCGGCGGCGATCTCCGGGTCCAGTTCGTGCAGGGACGTGTTCAGGACAGTCATACGGCTACGACTCCTCAGCCGGCGTTCTGGGCGGTGTACTCGTCGGCGGAGAGCAGGTCGGCCGGCTCCTCGGTGACGCGTACCTTGAACAGCCAGCCGCCCTCGAAGGGGGCCGAGTTCACCAGCGACGGGTCGTTGACGACGTCCTCGTTGACCTCGGTGATCTCACCGGTGACCGGCGAGTACAGGTCCGAGACCGACTTGGTCGACTCCAGCTCGCCGCAGGTCTCACCCGCGGACACCGTGGAACCGACCTCGGGGAGCTGGGCGTAGACCACGTCGCCGAGCGCGTTGGCCGCGAACTCCGTGATGCCGACCGTCGAGACGCCGTCCTCGGCGGCCGACAGCCACTCGTGCTCCTTGCTGTAGCGCAGCTGCTGGGGGTTGCTCATGGCCTGAATTCTCCTGTACGCGCGGGAGTGCTGATGAATGGGGGACTGCCGGATCCGCTGCCGGGCAGCGGGATGTGCGCAGGGTCACGTCCGGGGACGGACCGCGCCCAGTGTCTACTTCTGGCGCTTGTAGAAGGGCAGCGCCACGACCTCGTACGGCTCGTGGCTGCCCCGGATGTCCACGCCGACGCCCTCGGCGCCCGGCGCCGCGTGCGCCGCGTCGACGTACGCCATCGCGATCGGCTTGCCCAGGGTGGGGGAGGGGGCGCCGGAGGTGACCTCGCCGATCACCTCGCCGCCCGCGACGACGGAGAACCCGGCCCGCGGCACCCGGCGGCCCTCGGCGACCAGGCCGACGAGCTTGCGCGGCGGGTTCTGCTCGGCCCTGGCGGCGGCCTCGGTGAGCGCCTCGCGGCCCACGAAGTCGCCCTCCTTCTCGAACTTCACCACCCGGCCCAGCCCGGCGTCGAAGGGCGTCAGGGAGGTGGTCAGCTCGTGCCCGTACAGCGGCATGCCCGCCTCCAGGCGCAGGGTGTCCCGGCAGGACAGGCCGCACGGCACCAGGCCGGCGCCCTCGCCCGCCTTGGTCAGCGCCTGCCACAGCTCCACCGCGTGCTCCGGCTTCACGAACAGCTCGAAGCCGTCCTCGCCGGTGTAGCCGGTGCGCGCGATCAGCGCGGGGACGCCGGCGACGGTGCCGGGCAGGCCCGCGTAGTACTTCAGGCCGTCCAGGTCGGCGTCGGTCAGCGACTTCAGGATGCCGGGGGACTCGGGGCCCTGGACCGCGAGCAGCGCGTAGGCGTCGCGGTCGTCGCGCACCTCGGCCTCGAAGCCCGCGGCGCGCCCGGTCAGCGCGTCCAGCACCACCTGGGCGTTGGAGGCGTTGGCGACGACCATGTACTCGTGCTCGGCCAGCCGGTAGACGATCAGGTCGTCCAGGATGCCGCCGTCGGCCTGGCAGATCATGGTGTAGCGGGCGCGGCCGACGCCGACGGAGGCGATGTTGCCCACCAGGGCGTAGTTCAGCAGGGCTGCCGCCTGCGGCCCGGTCACGGTGATCTCGCCCATGTGGGAGAGGTCGAAGAGGCCGGCCCGGGTCCGCACCGCGACGTGCTCGTCGCGCTCGGAGCCGTAGCGCAGCGGCATGTCCCAGCCGGCGAAGTCGGTCATCGTCGCGCCGAGCGAACGGTGCAGGGCGTCGAGCGCGGTGCGGCGCGCTGGAGTGGGTTCGGTACTGCTCATCGGTCGGTCGTCTCCCAGGGCAGGTATGACAGGCGAGGAACGTTCCTCCCCATCTGTCATCGGAACCTGAGAGGTTCGCCATGATCCTCACGAGGAGTGGTCACGGCTTGCACCTTGGGTGGAGCCACTGTCGCAGCGGCCCGCTTTTCAGATGTGCCTCGCCCGCGCGGTAACGGGGCCTGAGAGATTCAAGGGAGGGACTTGCTCCTTCGGCGTCCCAGCGGAGCTGGCTGGGAACTCTCCCGCGCGGATTCAAGCGGCCGGTATGCAGTTGGCGCGCACATCATTGCACGCCGCGCCCCGCCCCGTCAGGGCCCGCATCTGTAACCGAGCTGTGGCAGTACGCGTACCCAACCGCTGGACCGGCGCATTACCTTCTCTTTACATTCGATGGGCAAAGGGTTACCGAGCCCACAGGGGAGGACGATGACGGTGAACAGGACCACGGCCTACGCCGCCACCACCGGTCTCGCGATGCCGGAGCAGCCCTCCGCCCCGGCCCGCGAGCGCTGCGCCGGGCGGCCCGCCCCGGTCGTCCGCGACCTGCGCGAGCGCGCCGGGCGCAGCCCGCACGACCTGCTCTTCGGCCCCCGCGACCTGGTGGTGGTCACCGGGCTGCCCGGCAGTGGCAAGTCCACCCTGATGCACCGCGCGGTCCCCGGCCACCGCGTCGACTCCCAGGACGCCCGCGACCGCTGGGCCGCCCGCGTGCCCCGCTTCCTGCCCTACGCGCTGTACCGCCCCCTGGTCCGGCTCGCCCACTACGCCGCACTGCGCCGCGCCCTCGGCACCGGCGAGGGCGTCGTCGTCCACGACTGCGGCACGCAGGCCTGGGTGCGCGGCTGGCTGGTCCGCGCGGCCCGCCGCCGCGGCGGCACCCTGCACCTGCTGCTGCTCGACGTCACCGCGGAGACCGCCCGCGCGGGCCAGCGCGAGCGCGGCCGCGGCGTCTCCCGCTACGCCTTCCGCCGCCACCGCCGTACGGCGGCCCGCCTGCTGCGCGCGGTGGAGCGGGGGGAGCTGCCCGCCGGCTGCGGCTCGGCGGTGCTGCTGGACCGGGACGCCGCCGCGGTGCTGCGCCGCATCGGCTTCGCCGGCCGATCCGGCTGAGCGCCGTCACGGCCACCCGCTAGCCTTTCGGACCACAGCAGTGGTTCCCAGCAGGCGGCAGGCAGATGGACTTCTCGGCGGCGGACCTTCCCGCGGACTTCCCGGCACAGACGCACCCCCACCCGCACGGCGGTTGGCCCGGCAACGAACTGGAGGAGGTGCTCTCGGCCTCCCTCGGCATACCCGGCGCGGGCGGGCGGATCGCCGAGGTGCTGGGCCGCAGCCTGCTGTGGGTCCCGCTGCCCAACGGCGGCGGACCGCACAGCGGACCGCTGGACCTGCCCACGATGGAGATCGAGGGCCAGGTGTACGTCCCGGTCTTCAGCTCCGAGGAGCAGCTCCGCCTGGCGGCCGGCTCCCACATGTCCTTCACCGTCGCCCCGGCGGTGGAGTTCGCGCGCGGGCTGCCCCCGCAGGCCGGCATCCTCGTGAACCCCGACGGGGTGGTCGGCCTGCCGCTGCCGCCCGAGGCGGTGGCCGAACTGTGCCGCACCGGCCACACCCCGCTGGACGGCCCGGCCACCGGCGGCCGGGTCCGCCTCTTCGAGCCGGACTGGCAGGACGACCCGGTCGACTTCCTCGCCGCCGCCTCCGCCGAGTTCGCCGGCACCGGCGTGGTGGTCACGGCCCGCCGCTGCCTGGCCTCGGTGGAGACGGCCGACCCCGTGATGTTCGTGGGCGTCGAACTCTCCCAGTGGGAGGGCGACCTGCGGGCCCTTCCGCTGGAGGCCCTCGGCCGGGCCCTGGGCAAGGCGCCGGTCGGATGGCAGGTCAACCTCGTCCTTCTGGACGTCACGGACGACCCGGTGGCCACCTGGCTCAAGTCCCACGTCCGCCCCTTCTACCAGTACGGCCACTAGAAGGCGGCGCCGAGGAGGCACGGACCCGGGGGCGCGGGGCGGTGTCGGTCAGCGGCTCCGTCAGCGGCGAGACCGGCCGACCGGCCTCCGCCCACCCGCGCCCGCGCAGGAACCCGGGGCTCCGAGCCGATCGGCGCTTAAGCTGTCTCCGAACGCGGGGCACTGATTCGAGAAGGGCCGGTAAGACAGGTGAGCGCGAGCCACAGCGGCAGCGTCGAGCACATGCTGCGCCAGGTCACCCCCGGCCGCTACGACGCCTACGAGGCACTGCTGCGCGCCCTCGCCACTCCCTCCTCCGGCCAGATCTGGATGCTGCTGTGGCACGGCCAGGCCGGGTCCCCGGACGCCCAGTACGGGAACATGGAGGTCGACGGCCTCGGCTACGCCCCCTGCGTGACCTCCGCGCAGGAACTCTCGGCCAGCGGCTGGAACCGCTCGTACGAGGTGGTCGACGGGCTCGACGTGGCCCGCACCCTCTACCCCGACCACTACGGCCTCTGGCTCAACCCGCACGCCCCGGGCGGCGGCGTCGGCATCCCCTGGACGGACCTGCGCCGCATCGCCACCGGCCTCGACCGCCAGCCCGCCGGCCCGCTGCGGCTGTCGGAACCCGGCGTCGACGTCGCGCAGTTCTACGCCCTGCTCGCGCAGAACGCCCACCGCACCCCGGCCCTGCGCTCGCTGCGCCGCGCCTGGGTGCAGCCCACGCTCGGCGCGCCGTACCTCGCCATCGGCCTCGACGTGTACGACACCTCGCCCGCCTCCGTCGACTCGGTGCGCGCCATGATGCAGCAGTCCGTCGGCGCGGTCCCCGAGGGGCTGCCGGTGTCCACGGTCGCGATGACCGACGACTACGACCCGGTGGTGCTGTGGATGCGGGCCAACGCCCGCCCGTTCTACGATCGCGACGCGCACGCGGCCGTCCCCCAGCCGCAGCCGCAGACCCCGCCGCAGCCCCAGGCGCCGGCTCCCGGGTACGGCTACCCGCCGGTCCACGGGGGCTACTGAGCAACCGGGCCGGGTAGTCCGCCACTTGGACAGTGATGGAGAATTCGTGTCCGAGACGGACTTCTCCGCGCGTAGAAGAGCGATGTTTCGTCCGTTTCGAAACAAAACAGCTGTCTGCCCCAAGTGCCCCGCGTCCGGTGGCCGTTACCCACTGATCGGATAACGGAATCCCCTGGACTGCATCACGGTTGCGCATACTTTCCCCGTCAGCTCTGGCGGGTGATCGCAAAGAAGCTGAAGACTCGCGATTCAGACGTGAGGTCGAACCTCACGATCGAGGCAAGTCGACAAAGCCGCAAACCGCGGCAGGCGCAGGCCGGTCACCACCGGCGAGAGGGGTCGGGTCACTGTGACCGCACCGATCGAGACCACCGGGGCGGCAGCCGAGGCACAGCCGGAAGCTGTGCTCGAGGGTGCCGGTAAGGGGCGGATCGAGGGTCGTTCCCTTGGGCAGATCGCCTGGTCGAGATTCAAGAGGGACAAGGTCGCGGTGGCGGGCGCCGTCATCGTCGTCCTGCTGATCGCCCTGGCCGTCCTCTCCCGGCCCCTGCAGGCCCTGCTCGGCCTCGACCCCAACGCCTTCAACCAGGACCTGATCACCCCCGACACCTCGCTGCCCAAGGGCAGTTGGGGCGGCATGAGCGCCGACCACCCGCTCGGCGTGGACCCGAAGTTCGGCCGTGACATCGCCACCCGAGTCCTGGAGGGCTCCTGGGTGTCGCTGGTGGTCGCCTTCGGCGCCACGATCCTCTCCAACGTGATCGGCGCCATCATGGGCGTCATCGCGGGTTACTACGGCGGCCGAGTGGACAACATCATCAGCCGCCTGATGGACACCTTCCTCGCCTTCCCCCTCCTGCTGTTCGCCATCGCGATCTCCGCCACGCTCCAGGGCGGCGCGTTCGGCCTCAACGGGCTCCCGCTCCACCTGAGCGTGCTGATCTTCGTCATCGGCTTCTTCAACTGGCCCTACCTGGGCCGGATCGTGCGCGGCCAGACCCTCGCCCTGCGTGAGCGCGAGTTCGTGGACGCCTCCCGCGGCATGGGCGCCAAGGGCCCGTACATCCTGTTCCGGGAGCTGATGCCCAACCTGGTCGGCCCGATCATCGTCTACTCGACGCTGCTCATCCCGACCAACATCCTCTTCGAGGCGTCCCTGAGCTTCCTCGGTGTCGGCATCCAGCCCCCGCAGGCCTCCTGGGGCGGCATGCTCCGCGAAGCGGTCACCTACTACCAGGTCGATCCCCAGTTCATGATCGTGCCCGGTCTCGCCATCTTCGTGACCGTCCTGGCGTTCAATCTGCTGGGCGACGGTCTCCGCGACGCTCTCGACCCGCGCAGCCGCTGACGCCTGCGACCACCCGAGAGCCCGAAAAGTTTCCGACTATGGAGGGGAAAGCACCCATCATGCGAAGGTCAGCGCTGGCCGCTATCGCGGCCATCGGCTCCGCCAGCCTGCTCGTTGCAGGTTGCAGCAAGGCCGATGACAACAAGGACAACAACGGCTCGTCCGCCGGGGCCAACGCCGCGACCAAGGGTGTGGTCAACGCTTCCGACAAGAAGGGCGGCACGGTCACCTACGAACTGTCCGACGTGCCGGACTCCTTCGACCCCGGCAACACGTACTACGCGTACATGTACAACCTCAGCCGGCTCTACGCCCGCCCGCTGATGACGTTCCAGCCCGGCGCCGGCGAGAAGGGCAACACCCTCGTCCCGGACCTCGCCGCGAGCAAGGGCGTCCCGAGCGACGGCGGCAAGACCTGGACGTACAAGCTGCGTTCGGGCCTGAAGTACGAGGACGGCTCGCCGATCACCTCGAAGGACGTCAAGTACGCCGTCGAGCGCTCGAACTTCGCGCGTGACGTGCTCTCCCTCGGCCCGAACTACTTCCAGCAGTTCATGGCCAAGGGCGACAAGTACAAGGGCCCCTACAAGGACAAGAGCGGCAAGGGCCTGTCCTCCATCGAGACGCCGGACGACACCACCATCGTCTTCCACCTGAACCAGGCGTTCCAGGAGTTCGACTACCTCGTCGCCGCCCCGCAGACCGCGCCGGTGCCCCAGTCCAAGGACAAGGGCGTCGACTACGTCAAGCACATCGTGTCGTCGGGCTCGTACAAGTTCCAGAGCTACGAGGACGGCAAGCAGGCCGTGCTCGTGCGCAACGAGAACTGGGACGCGAAGACGGACCCGCTGCGCAAGCAGCTGCCGGAGAAGATCGTCGTCAAGCTGAAGGTCAACCCGGAGACCATCGACCAGGACGTCCTGGCCGGTGACGCGATCGACCTCGCCGGTGCCGGCGTCCAGGCCTCCACCCAGGCCAAGGTGCTCACCGACACGGCGAAGAAGGCCAACACGGACAACACCTACGGTGGCCGGCTCGTCTACATGGCGATCAACACCAAGGTGAAGCCGTTCGACAAGCCCGAGTGCCGCAAGGCCGTGCAGTACGCGATCGACAAGGTCTCGGTGCAGACCGCCGAGGGCGGCCCGATCCGCGGCGACATCGCCTCCACCGTGCTTCCCCCGGACATCCCGGGCTACGAGAAGTCGGACGTCTACGCGACCTCCGGCAACAAGGGCGACGCGGCCAAGGCCAAGGAGCAGCTGAAGGCCTGCGGCAAGTCGTCGATCAGCACCAACATCTCGGCCCGCTCGGACCGTCCGCAGGAGATCGACGCCGCCACGGCGATCATCAACTCGCTGAAGAAGGTCGGCATCAACGCCAGCCTGAAGCAGTACCCGTCCGGCAAGTACTTCACCGACTACGCCGGTGTGCCGAAGTTCACCGAGAAGCAGAACATCGGCCTGATCATGATGCAGTGGGGTGCCGACTGGCCCTCCGGCTACGGCTTCCTGCAGCAGATCCTGAACGGCAAGGCGATCAGCCAGTCCGGTAACACCAACCTGTCGCAGTACGACAGCAAGGACGTCAACTCCCTGCTGGGCAAGGCGATCGGCACCCAGGACGACGCCGAGCGCAACAGCCTGTACACGCAGATCGACAAGAAGACCATGGACGACGCCGTCCTGGTCCCGCTGACCTACTTCAAGGTCCTGCTGGCCCGCCCGCAGAACTACACCAACCTGGTTTCCACGGCGGCCTTCAGCGGTCAGTACGACTACCTCAACATCGGCGTCGCGTCGAAGTAGCAGCCCCGGAAGGCAGGTGAAGGCATTGGTGCCCGCGGGCTTCGCGGCCCGCGGGCACCAGCGCCGGTCCCCGTGATCTCGTACATCCTCCGCCGGACGTTCGCGGCAGTGATCCTGCTGCTGGTCGTCTCCGCGGTCACCTTCGCCATCTTCTTCCTGCTGCCACGGCTTGCCGGCCAGACAGCGGACCAGTTGGCGCAGCAGTACATCGGCAAGAGCCCGTCGAAGGCGGACATCGCCGCTGTCAAGCACAACCTCGGTCTGGACCAGCCCGTCTACGTCCAGTACTGGCACTTCATCAAGGGGATCGTGGCCGGCGCCACCTACGACCTCGGCCCCACCACGGTGCACTGCGACGCACCCTGCTTCGGTTACTCCTTCAAGAACCACCAGGCGGTGTGGCCGGAGCTCACCTCGCGCCTTCCGATCACCCTGTCGCTGGCCGTGGGCGCCGCCGTGCTGTGGCTGGTCTCGGGCGTCGTGGCCGGTGTCATCTCGGCCCTGAAGCCGCGTTCGTTCCTCGACCGCACCTTCATGGGCATCGCGCTCACCGGCGTCTCGCTGCCCATGTTCTTCACGGGCAACCTGGCGATCCTGCTCTTCACCTACCAGTGGCCGATCTTCGGCAAGACGTACGTCCCGCTCACCGAGAACCCGGCACAGTGGGCCAACACGCTCTTCCCGGCGTGGTGTTCCCTGGCCCTGCTGTACTCCGCCATCTACGCGCGGCTGACCCGCTCGGGCATGCTGGAGACGATGAACGAGGACTTCATCCGCACGGCCCGCGCCAAGGGCCTGCGGGAGCGCACCGTCGTCACCCGGCACGGACTGCGCGCCGCCCTGACCCCGATCATCACGGTCTTCGGCATGGACATCGGTCTGCTGCTCGGCGGCGCCGTGATCACCGAGTCGGTGTTCTCGCTGCCCGGCATCGGCCAGTACGCGGTGCAGGGCATCACCGACAACGACCTGCCGAAGATCCTCGGCGTGACGCTGCTCGCCGCCGCCTTCGTCGTCTTCGCAAATCTCCTGGTGGACGTGCTCTACGCCGCCGCCGACCCGCGGGTGAGGCTCTCGTGACCGAACTCTCCAAGACCGGCGCCGCCGTGGGCGAGCCCACCTCCGCGTCCCAGCCCCCCAAGGCGTTCCTCGAGGTCCGCGACCTCAAGGTGCACTTCCCGACCGACGACGGCCTGGTCAAGTCCGTCGACGGACTCAGCTTCTCGCTGGAGAAGGGCCGCACCCTCGCCGTCGTCGGCGAGTCCGGCTCCGGCAAGTCGGTGACCTCGCAGGCCATCATGGGCCTGCACCGGCTCGGCACCCGCGGCAAGAACGTGCGGATGACCGGCGAGATCTGGCTGGACGGCAAGGAACTGGTCTCCGCCGCCCCGGACGAGGTGCGCAAGCTCCGCGGCCGCGAGATGGCGATGATCTTCCAGGACCCGCTGTCCGCGATGCACCCGTACTACAAGGTCGGCGACCAGATCGTCGAGGCCTACCGGGTCCACCACGACGTCAGCAAGAAGGTCGCCCGCAAGCGGGCCATCGAGATGCTGGACCGGGTCGGCATTCCCGAGCCGGCCAAGCGCGTCGACGGCTACCCGCACGAGTTCTCCGGCGGTATGCGCCAGCGCGCCATGATCGCCATGGCCCTGGTCAACAACCCCGAGCTGCTCATCGCGGACGAGCCGACCACCGCCCTGGACGTCACCGTCCAGGCGCAGATCCTCGACCTGATCCGGGACCTGCAGAAGGAGTTCGGCTCCGCGGTCATCATGATCACCCACGACCTCGGCGTGGTCGCCGAGATCGCGGACGACGTCCTGGTGATGTACGGCGGCCGGTGCGTCGAGCGCGGGCGGGCCGACGAGGTCTTCGAGAAGCCGCAGCACCCCTACACCTGGGGTCTGCTCGGCTCGATGCCCCGCATCGACCGCGACACCTCCGAACGGCTCATCCCGGTCAAGGGCCAGCCGCCGAGCCTCATCAACGTCCCCTCGGGCTGCGCCTTCCACCCGCGCTGCCCGTACGCGGACATCCCCAAGGGGAACGTCACCCGCACGGTGCGCCCCGAGCTGGAGCAGGTGAGCACCGGGCACTGGTCCGCCTGTCACCTCCCGGCCGAGGACCGTGAGCGGATCTGGACCGAAGAGATTGCGCCGAAGCTGTGAGTGAGACCAAGAAGACGGACGAGGCCGTGATCCCGCAGCAGGCGCAGGCCCCCGCGGGCGACTCGGCGGACCGCGAGGTGCTGCTCAGGGTCGAGGGCCTCAAGAAGCACTTCCCGATCAAGAAGGGCATTCTCCAGCGCCAGGTCGGCGCGGTGAAGGCCGTCGACGGGATCGACTTCGAGGTGCGCAAGGGCGAGACCCTGGGCGTGGTGGGCGAGTCGGGCTGCGGCAAGTCGACCATGGGCCGGGTCATCACCCGGCTCCAGGACCCGACCGGCGGCAGCATCACCTTCGACGGCCGGGACATCACGAAGCTGCGGACCGGGCAGATGCGTCCGCTGCGCCGTGACATCCAGATGATCTTCCAGGACCCGTACGGCTCCCTGAACCCGCGCCACACCATCGGCTCGATCGTCTCCGCGCCGTTCCGGCTGCAGGGCGTGGAGCCCGAGGGCGGGGTGAAGAAGGAGGTCCAGCGGCTGCTCGAGCTGGTCGGTCTGAGCCCCGAGCACTACAACCGCTACCCGCACGAGTTCTCCGGCGGCCAGCGCCAGCGCATCGGCATCGCCCGCGCGCTCGCCCTGAAGCCGAAGCTGGTCGTGGCCGACGAGCCGGTCTCCGCGCTGGACGTGTCGATCCAGGCGCAGGTCGTGAACCTCATGGACGACCTCCAGCAGGAGCTCGGCCTCACCTACGTGATCATCGCGCACGACCTCTCGGTCGTCCGGCACGTCTCGGACCGGATCGCCGTGATGTACCTCGGCAAGATCGTCGAGCTGGCCGACCGCACCTCCCTGTACGAGGCGCCGATGCACCCGTACACCAAGGCGCTGATGTCGGCGGTGCCGGTGCCGGACACCAAGCGCCGGGGCCAGAAGAGCGAGCGCATCCTGCTCCGCGGTGACGTGCCCTCGCCCATCGCCCCGCCGTCCGGCTGCCGTTTCCACACCCGCTGCTGGAAGGCGACGGAGATCTGCCGGACGACCGAGCCGCAGCTGCTGGAGCTGAAGCCCGGCCAGCGGGTCGCCTGCCACCACCCGGAGAACTTCGCCGACCAGGCCCCGCAGGACACGGTCCTGCTGTCGGCGGCGAAGGAAGCGTCGGAGCTGGTCCCGGACGCCGTGCTGGAGGAGTCGGCGGCTGCCGCCGGGGCTCCCGAGGCGAAGCCGGCGGCGGTCGCCGTCGAGGCGGAGGAGAAGCCCGCCGCCGCCGAGGCCGAGGTCGCGGACAAGCCCGCGACCGCCGAGGAGCAGGCGCCCGCGACCGCCGAGGCGGACACGACCGCGGAGTCCGACGCCGACGCGGAGCCCGACGCGGTGAAGGAGTCGGCGGAGGCCGCCGAGGCCGCCGCCGAGGGCGGTTCCGTGCACACCGGGCCCGGCGCCAGGACCTCGGCCGGCAAGCCCGAGGCCGCCGCCGCTGCCGCCGAGGAGCCCGCCTCGGGCAAGGACTCCGAGGAGCCGACCGGCAAGTAGCGCGCGGCGCGACGGGGCCTGCGCAAGTCAGGTACACACCGGAACGGGAGAGTGCGGGACGACCCCCGCACTCTCCCGTTCGGCTGTACACGACAGGCGGCATGCCCTCTGAGCCTGCACATGTAAGGTGCACGCCCCCTGACGGGTGAGAATGTCAGGGTGCAGATGCAGCAGCTCTTCAGCCCCTCCGTTCAGCACACGCTGGATGTCATCGGCATCTTCGTGTTCGCGATCTCCGGCGCGCTGCTGGCGGTCCGGAAGAACTTCGACGTCTTCGGCATGGCCGTGCTCGCCGAGGTCACCGCGCTGGGCGGGGGACTGTTCCGCGACGTGGTCATCGGGGCCGTGCCGCCGGCCGCCTTCACCGACCTCGGGTACTTCCTCACCCCGCTCCTCGCCACGCTCGTGGTCTTCTTCCTGCACCCGCACGTGGAGCGCATCCAGACGGGGGTGCTCGTCTTCGACGCGGCCGGCCTCGGCCTGTTCTGCGTCAGCGGCACGACCAAGGCGTACTCCTACGGCCTGAACCTGACCGCGTCGGCGACCCTCGGCCTCGCCACGGCGGTCGGCGGCGGTGTGCTGCGGGACGTGCTCGCCAACGAGGTCCCCTCCCTGCTGCGCTGGGACCGCGACCTGTACGCGGTCCCGGCGATCGTCGGCGCCACCATGGTGGCGCTGTGCATCCGCTACGACGCCCTGACCCCGCTCGCCAGCGGGCTCGCGGTCGTCACCGCCTTCGTCCTGCGGCTGCTCGCGATGAGGTTCCACTGGCGAGCGCCGCGTGCGTGGAACCGGCGCTCGACGGTGACGGAGGAGTAGCCCCGGCGGCCCCGTTCCCGATCCCGGCGCCGGTGCCGCTCAGGGGAGCCGTGCCGACTCCGGCGAGCGAGCCGTCCCGGCCCCTGGCCCGGTTCTGGCCCATCTGCAGGGTCAGCCAGCGGAACACCTCGGGCACCTGCGGCCGCCACAGCGCCATCGTGTGACCGCCGGCGCTGCGCGGCAGGAACACCACGTGCACGGTCGTCGGCGCCTTGGCGACCGCCTGCAGCGCCGCGCCCGCCTGGTAGCCGTCGCCGGACTCGCCGGAGACGTAGAGGGCGATCCTGGGCGGCTCGGCCGCCTTGCGCAGCAGCAGGTAGGGGTTGTTCCGGGCGCGCAGGACGGGGCTCTGGGCGGCCAGCGAGTTGCGCTCGCCGATCGGGTCGTTGTAGCCGGACAGGCTCACGGCCGCCCGGTACCGGTCGGGGTGGGCCACGGCCAGCTTGACCGCGCAGTGCGCGCCGGCCGAGTAGCCGGCCACCGCCCAGCCCGACGGCGCGGGCTGGGCCCGGAAGTTGTCCAGCACCATTTTCGGCACGTCGACGCTGAGCCAGCTGTCGGCGTTGACCTGCCCGGGCACGTTGGCGCAGCCCGTGTCGACGCCGGCCAGCAGGTTGGTGCGCGGCGCGACCAGGATGAAGGGCGCCACCCGGCCCTCGCGCATCAGCGGCAGCAGCTGCTCGTGCGCCCCGAGCGCGCCGAACCAGGCCTTCGCCGAGCCGGGGTAGCCCGGCAGCAGCTCCACCACCGGGAACTTGCGGTGGCGGTAGGCGGGCTCGCCGTACTGGGGCGGCAGCCAGACGTAGACCTCGGCGTTCACGCCGGAGACCCGCCCCCGGAGCTGGGTGACGCGCACCCCGCCCGCGGCGCGCATCCCGGCGCCGTCGGCCGGCTGGAAGGCCTGCGCCACCCTGGGCAGCCGCTTCAGGGCGATCCCACCGGTGCCGTCCCGGCCGAGGTCGGCGGCCTGCTGGACGTGGTCGCCGGTGCCGATGAGGTCGGCCCAGTTGTCGTACAGGCCGTTCTGGTTGTTGACCAGCACGAAGACCAGCGTGACGGCCGTGCCCTGGGCGAACAGCAGCATCAGCACGCGGGCCGCGGCGCGCAGCGGCTTGGGCCCTGGCGTCCTCGACCACAGCAGGAGCGGCAGTATGAGGGCGACCACGGACAGCACGACGATCGTGCAGAGGAACGGAGTCCCGGTGAGGCTCATGTCCCCATAGAGGGTGATCGTCGGCCGGGGGTTGTGGACGTGTCCGGACACTTACCTGGAAATTGCCGGAATCTCACCCGGGGAGCCCTTCTGGCTGGGCCACGTGGCCGGATGGCGTTCACCCGTTCCCACACTCAAAAGCTACCGCTTAGTAATTTCCTGTTGTACCGTTCACCCATGCCAGAAGCAGCTTCCGCCCCCACCGCCTCGCGGGCCGTGACCGGCGACAGCGAGTTCGACCGCGACACGGCGGTCACCCGCCGCGAGAGCGGTGTCTACGACATCGACCTCTCGGCTGGCTGGACCATCATCAACGCCGTCAACGGCGGCTATCTGCTGGCCGTCCTCGGCAGGGCCCTCGCGGACACCCTCCCGCACCCGGACCCCTTCACGGTCTCCGCGCACTACCTGACCGCGTCCCAGCCGGGCCCGGCGGTGGTCCGCACGCAGACCGTCCGCACCGGCCGCACCCTCTCCACGGGCCAGGCCTCGCTGTTCCAGTACGACGACGACGGCAACGAGGTCGAGCGGATCCGCGTCCTCGCCTCCTACGGCGACCTCGCCGCCCTGCCCGACGACGTCCGCACGACGGCCGCCCCGCCGGCGATCCCGCCGCTGGACCAGTGCTTCGGCCCGGAGGACGGCCCCGCCCCGGTCGAGGGCAGCTCCGCCATCGCCGACCGGCTGATGCTCAAGCTGGACCCCGCCACCCTCGGCTGGGCACTCGGCGCGCCCTCCGGCAAGGGGGAGATGCGGGCCTGGTTCGGGCTGGCCGACGGCCGCGACGCCGACCCGCTGTCGCTGCTGCTCGCGGTGGACGCGCTGCCGCCCACCGCCTTCGAGATCGGCCTCAAGGGCTGGGTGCCCACGGTGGAGCTCACCGTCCACGTACGGCACCGCCCGGCCCCCGGCCCGCTGCGGGTGTCGATCACCACCCGCAACCTGGCCGGCGGTTTCCTGGAGGAGGACGCCGAGGTCTGGGACAGCGCGGACCGGCTGGTCGCCCAGTCCCGGCAGCTCGCCCGGGTCAGGCTCGGCTGAGCGGCGTACGGCCCAGCCAGGCCGCCAGCTCCTCGTAGACACCGGCGCCCTCGGGGGCGCCGGTACGGGCGGCGAAGGGGGTGGCGGCGTCCCGGGGACGGGAGTCGGGCAGCACCCTGCGGGCGTTCGCGAGCGAGAACTCGGCCAGCTCCGGGTCGAGTTCGCCCGGATGGCCGAGGGCCTCGGCGAGGTCCCAGGTGTGGGTCACGATCTCCATCACATAGCCCGACAGCGCCGCGTGGCCCGGGACCTCGCCCCACGGCACCCGCACCGTCGACACCATCCGCTCGTCGCTCTCCCAGGCCCTGAGCGCCCGGGCCCTGACCTCGTCGTAGGCCGCCGCCCAGCCGTCGTCGGCGACGCCGTCGGTGGACGGGTCGACGGCGAGCCCGTCACCGCCCTCGCCGACCACCGCGATCCGCCGGGTGCCGCCGACGACATGGCCGAGCAGGCCGCGGACGTCGAACTCCGAACACGGGGTGGGCCGGCCGAGGTCCTCGGGGCGCACGGTCTTGATGAGCGCCGCCGCCTGCTCGGTGGCGCGGACGTAGAGGGGGCGCGGGTCGTTGAACTCGTTCGTCATGACATGCCTCTCGGTGAGTCGGTGCGCCGAGCATCCCCCGATAACCTGACATCCGCCGTCAGCATTTGCGCGGACTCGGGACGCGAGGGGATTCTGGGCGCGTGAAGTCCGACCGGCTGCTGTCGATCCTGCTCCTCCTGCAGACCCGAGGGCGCGTCCCGGCGCGCGAACTGGCCGGCCGGCTCGAGGTGTCGGTCCGCACCATCTACCGGGACGTCGAGGCCCTGTCGGCGTCGGGTGTGCCGGTGTACGCCGAGCGCGGCCGGCACGGCGGCATCGAGCTCCTCGCCGGTTTCCGCACCGACGTCACCGGCCTGACCGCGGACGAGTCCCGGGCGCTGTTCATCCTGGCCGCGCAGGGCGCCCACGCGGCGCTCGGCCTGGACACGGCCCTCGGCTCCGCCCTGCGCAAGGTGATGGCCGCCCTGCCGGCGCCGCACCGGCCCGCAGCCGAGGTCACCAGCCGCCGCATCCTGGTCGACGCCACCCGCTGGCTCGGCGGTCCCCAGCCGGCCGTGGACCTGGAGGTGCTGCAGGACGCCGTCTTCGCCGACCGGCGGCTCCGGCTGCGCTACCGGCACAGCGGGGACCGTGAGCCGTCCACGTACACCGTGGACCCCTACGGCCTGGTCGCGAAGGCCGGTGTCTGGTACCTCGTCGCCGACCGCCGGGGCGCCCCCCGGCTGTTCCGCGCCGACCGGGTGCGCTCGGCCCGGCTGCTCGACGACCCCGTGCGGCGGCGGCCCGGCGTCGAACTCGCCGACGTCTGGGAGGAGCTGCGCCGGCAGGTGGAGGAGCGGCCGGGGGACGGCGTCGACGTCACCGTACGGGTGCGGCGCGAACGCCTCGACATGTTCCGGCGCATGGCCGCCGCGCAGCTGACCGAGGTCCCGGACGACGACGGGGTGAGCGAGTGGGTCACCGCCCGGCTCTCGTACCCGGTGCTGCGCGCGGTGCGCCAGCTGCTCGGCTTCTCCGACCAGGTGGAGATCATCGGGCCGCCCGAGGCGCGCGCCGAACTGCTGCGGGCGATCCGCTCCGTGACGGCCCTGTACGGGGAGGCCGACTCGGACGGCGGCTGAAGTGCCACGTGCGGGAGGGGACTTGAGGCGCGCTTTGCTCGATCGACAGCACCGGCGAGCCCTCGGCGACGAAGGGTCCGCGGTACTCGGCGACCGATGTGCGGTCAGTCCAGCCAGTGGTGGCGGCCGATGCTGATGAGCCGCAGCTGCCGCCGGGCGAGCGCGGTGACGCGCTCCCGCTCGTCCTCCGGCGCTTCCAGCGACTCCAGGAACAGGGAGGCGGTCAGCAGCATCTGGTCGACGTAGAGATGCGCGAGCATCCGCAGGTCGTCGTCGTCCCAGCCCCGCGCCTCGGGGTCGCCCGCCAGCTCGGCCTTCACCTCCTCGGCGAAACGGGCCAGTTGGTCCCGTATGGCCTCACGTACCGGCTGGACTCCGCCATGTCGCTCACGGGCGATAAAACGGACGTGGGCGGGGTACGCGTCGACGTGGCGGGCGATCAGCTCGACGGCGCGCGAGATGCGTTCGGCGCTGTCGCCGGCCGCGGACACCGTCGTCCGCACCATCGGATGGAGGCTGCCCAGCGCCTCGTCGACCAAGGCCACCCCGAGGTCGGCGGTGGAGCGGAAGTGCCGGTAGAAGGCGGTCGGAGCGACCCCGACGGCGCGGGTGACCTCGCGCAGGCCGAGGCTGCTCAGACTCTGCTCCTCCAGCAGTGCGAGCGCCGCGTCCAGGAACGCCTGGCGCGTCTTCTGCTTCTGGGCCTGCCGGATGCCGAGGGTGTGACTCATGTCATCCAGTTAACAACTGTTCTCTGGAATTGGAAAGCCGTGAGACGCGCTAGACTCTAAGTCAGTGAACAACTGTTACTACAACTGTTCACCGAAAGTTCACAAGCGAACAACGCGAGGCAACTCGGAGGGGGGATCTCATCCCATGCTGTTCCTCGTCGCCGCACTCATGCTGCTCGGTGTCGTGCTGGGCACCGTCGCCCACGCGCCGCTGACCGTCACCGCCGCCGCGGCCGCCGTCATCGCCGTCTGGCTCGGCATCTTCGCGATCCGCGAGCGCCACGGCCGCCGCCGCCACACCTCGGCCGACTGACCGTCCGCACCGACTTCCAGGAGCTGAGCACCATGCAACTCACCGCACCGGCCTCGGGCCGCACGGAGAACCGCCCGCGCACGCGGGACGCCGACGGGATGGCCGTGGCGTCCTTCATCCTCGGCCTCCTCGGCCTGCTCGTCCTCAACGTCTTCCTCGGTCCGGTCGCCATCGCGCTGGCCTCGGTCGCCCTCTGGCGCGGCACGGCCCGCCGCGGCCGCGCCTGGCTGGGCATGGCCCTGGGCGTCGCCGACCTGGCCGTCCTGGGTCTCGCGATGGACCTGTCCAACACGGTCTCCTGGAGCCTGTGAGGCGACCGGCGTGCCGCCGTCGCCGCCGGCGCGTCGCCGCCGGGCCCGGCCCCGGCAGGGGTGGGGCGCGCCCGGGGGCAGCCGAGGGCGCCGGGAGAGCGCCGTAGAATCGGCGTCACCATGGCTTACCTCGACCACGCCGCGACGACCCCGATGCTTCCGGAGGCGGCGGAGGCGCTGACCGCCCAGCTGAGCATCACGGGCAACGCCTCCTCCCTCCACGCGTCCGGCCGCCGGGCCCGCCGTACCGTCGAGGAGTCCCGCGAGACCCTGGCGGAGGCGCTGGGCGCCCGCCCCAGCGAGGTGGTGTTCACCTCGGGCGGCACCGAGGCCGACAACCTCGCGGTCAAGGGCCTGTACTGGGCCCGCCGCGCCGCCGACCCGGCCCGCACCCGGGTCCTGGCCAGCCCCGTCGAGCACCACGCCGTCCTCGACGCCGTGCACTGGCTCGGCGAGCACGAGGGCGCCACCGTCGAGTACCTCCCCGTCGACTCCCACGGCCGTGTCCACGCCGACGCGCTGCGCGAGGCCATCGCCCGCGATCCCGGCAGCGTCGCCCTGGCCACCGTGATGTGGGCCAACAACGAGATCGGCACCGTCATGCCGATCCGCGAACTGGCCGAGGCGGCCGCCGAGTTCGGCGTCCCGCTGCACGCCGACGCGGTCCAGGCCTTCGGTCAGGTCCCGGTCGGCTTCGCCGACTCCGGCCTCGCCGCGCTCACCGTGTCGGGCCACAAGATCGGCGGCCCCTACGGCATCGGCGCACTGCTCCTCGGCCGCGAGTACACCCCGGTGCCCGTCCTGCACGGCGGCGGCCAGGAGCGGCATGTCCGCTCCGGCACCCTCGACGTGCCCGCCGTGGCCTCCTTCGCGGTGGCCGGGCGGCTCGCCGCCGAGCAGCGCGAGTGGTTCGCCCGCGAGATCGGCGCCCTGCGGGACCAGTTGGTGGACGCCGTGCGCAAGGCGGTACCGGACGCGATCCTCGGCGGCGACCCGGCGCCCGGCGGCCGCCTCCCGGCCAACGCCCACTTCACCTTCCCCGGCTGCGAGGGCGACTCCCTGCTGCTCCTGCTGGACGCCCAGGGCATCGAGTGCTCCACCGGCTCCGCCTGCACCGCGGGCGTCGCCCAGCCCAGCCACGTCCTGCTCGCCACCGGCACCGACCCCGACCTGGCCCGCGGCACCCTGCGCTTCTCCCTCGGGCACACCTCGACGGAGGCGGACGTGGAGGCGGTCGCGGGAGCCATCGGCCCCGCGGTGGAACGCGCGCGGGCGGCCGGCCTCAGCTGAGAGGCGGCCGCCCGGCCCGGCGCATGCGAAAGACCTACGAAACGGGTTCCCTTCGCCGGTATTGCCCGGATCAGGTGGCTGGGGGTCGCCTTCCGGTCCAGTCCATGCGACCTTCCGGCCTCTCAGTCCTAGCGTCGACGTCGGCCCCGGCGGAAGCCTCGTGCCTCTCGCGGAAGTCGGCTACGCCGCTGTAACTCCCTCACTCGTCCCGTAGGCCTGCTCTCAGCATAGAACTTCTCTTTTCGGGCAAAAAGGGGCGAAGGGAAGATTTTTTCGACCCGTTCACCCCGGCTGCCGCACCAGCCGCATGTAGCGCTTCCAGTCCCAGTGCGGCCCCGGATCCGTGTGGTCGGCCCCCGGCACCTGCACGTGCCCGATGACGTGCTCCCGGTCGGCGGGTATGCCGTACCGGGCGCAGACCGCGGCCGTCAGCCGCGCCGACGCGGCGTACATCGCGTCCGTGAAGGACGAGGCGTCCTCCACGAAGCCCTCGTGCTCGATGCCGACACTGCGCTCGTTGTACTCCCGGTTGCCCGCGTGGAACGCCACGTCGAGCTCCCGTATGAGCTGGGTGACCCGGCCGTCCCTGCGCACGATGTAGTGGGCCGCGGCGCCGTGCGCCGGGTCCTGGAAGGCCCGCACGGCGCTCTGGTAGCCGCCCTGCGTGACGTGGACGACGACGCGGTCGACGGTGTAGTCGTCCGGGCGGTCCGCCCGGCGGTAGTTCGCCGGGTCCGCCGCCACCCAGCGCGCGCCCCGGAAGTCCACCGCCCCGGCCACCCGTGACTTCTCCACCCCGGGCAGCCGCCACCACGCGTGGGACAGCTCCTGCCGGGCCAGCGCCGCGGTGCCCACGGCGGCCGCCAGCCCGCCGATCAGCAGTGCCCGCCGCCCCGGCCGCCGGTCCGTGTCGGTCATGGCCACCCCCGCCTCATGCCTGTCCCGTCCGCTGTGATCGTCAACGGATGCGCGACGGCCGGGGTTCCCGGGGCCCCGTACCCTGGAGGGGTTATGACTGAGACCTCGCAGCGCCCCCTCCGCGTCCTCGCCGCCATGTCCGGCGGCGTCGACTCCGCCGTCGCCGCCGCGCGCGCCGCGGAAGCCGGGCACGACGTCACCGGCGTCCACCTCGCGCTCTCCGCGAACCCGCAGTCCTTCCGCACCGGCGCGCGGGGCTGTTGCACCATCGAGGACTCGCGCGACGCCCGCCGCGCCGCCGACGTCATCGGCATCCCGTTCTACGTCTGGGACCTCGCCGACCGTTTCCGCGAGGACGTCGTCGAGGACTTCGTCGCCGAGTACGAGGCCGGCCGCACCCCCAACCCCTGCCTGCGCTGCAACGAGAAGATCAAGTTCGCCGCGCTGCTGGACAAGGCGCTCGCCCTCGGCTTCGACGCCGTCTGCACCGGTCACTACGCCCAGGTGATCACGCGCGCGGACGGCTCGCGCGAGCTGCACCGGGCCTCCGACATGGCCAAGGACCAGAGCTACGTCCTCGGCGTGCTCGACGAGCGGCAGCTCGCCCACGCCCTGTTCCCGCTCGGCGACACGGTCACCACCAAGGACGAGATCCGCGCCGAGGCCGAGCGCCGTGGCCTCGCCGTCGCCAAGAAGCCCGACTCGCACGACATCTGCTTCATCGCCGACGGCGACACCCAGGGCTTCCTCGCCGGCCGGCTCGGCAAGGCCGAGGGCGACATCGTCGACGAGTCCGGCGCGGTCGTCGGCTCCCACGAAGGCGCCTACGGCTTCACCATCGGCCAGCGCAAGGGCCTGCGGCTCGGCACCCCGGCCCCCGACGGCAAGCCGCGCTACGTCCTCGACATCTCCCCGGTGAACAACACCGTGACCGTCGGCCCGGCCGCCGCCCTGGACGTCACCGCCCTGACCGCGGTCAAGCCGCGCTGGTGCGGCACCGCCCCGGCCGGCCCCGGCACCTACACCGCCCAGCTCCGCGCCCACGGCGGGGAGACCGAGGTGACGGCGGAACTCGTCGACGGCACCCTCGAGGTGTCGTTCACCGAGCCGGTCAGGGGCGTCGCCCCCGGCCAGGCGATCGTGCTGTACGACGGCACGCGCGTGGTGGGTTCGGCGACGATCGCGTCCACGGTGCGGGCGAAGGCCCCGGTGGCCTGACCGCCCGTCCCCGGCTCCCGGGCCGCTACTCCCAGTCCCAGGTCACGCCCACGTGCCCGGGGTGGAACTCGGGCTCCACGATGTGCACCGTGCCGTGCGCGTTCAGCGTGAGGTCGCCGAGGAACTCGGGCGGCGCCTGCACCGAGGGCCGTCCGGCCCGCCGGCACCGCACCGGCAGCGCCGCCCGGTCGAAGGCGACCTGCAGCACGTAGGCGCCGCCCGCGTGGTTGAAGCCCCGGTAGTACTCGTGGCTCGGCCCGCCGGTGCCGTCCTCGAAGCGGTACCGGATCATCGCCGTCTCGCCCGCCGCGAGCCGCGCGTCGAAGAGCAGCTCCACGGCGACGATCCCGGCGTCGGGCGCCCGGCGCACCCGCCCGACCCGGCGGTTCTCCAGGCCCCCCACCCGCATCCGCCCGGTGTCGCAGCCGGTCTCGTCGTGGTCGACGGCGCGGGCGGCCCGTCCGGCCGGTTCTCCGCCGGCGCCCCGGATCGCGCGAACCGGGGAGCGGCTCTCCGGCGGTCCGCGATCGAGGCCGTGCCGCACCTGACCGGCGCGTGCGCCACCGAAGACCCCGGAGCGCGGTGACCTGGCCGCCCGCGTTCCGACGGGTGCGCGCGGGCGACGGCCCCACACGTCGTCCGCCTCGCACCGGGGAGTGGGCCCGGGGAACGGCCCCCACGGGGTCCGGACGCACTCCGAAGCTGCCCGGACCCACCTCGGGGGGTGGGGCCGGGCAGCGACCCCGAGGACGGGGACGGGCCCGGCACACCGCCCCGGCTGGTCCCCGGCCGGTCAGCCGGTGAAGAACTCCGCCAGGACCGGGGCCAGCACCTCCGGCTCCACCGCGTGGGTCTGGCCCTCGAGGGCGCGGTACGTGCCCTGCGGCACGGTCCGGGCGACCGTCTCGGCCGCCTCGCGCAGCCACCCGGGGCTCGCCCCGCCCGCGACCGACAGGACCGGCACGGAGAGGGCGGCCAGCCGCTCCCGGGGCAGCAGTCCGTCACCCAGGACCGCGTCGTCGTAGGCCAGGCTCGGCGCGACGGACTCCATGCCCGCCCACATCGGTGACTCGCGCGCGCTGCGGATCGTCTCCTCGCCGAGGCCCGTCAGCCGCAGGAACAGCTCCACCGCGTCCCCCCGCCGGCCGGCGGAGAGCGCCTCCCGCAGGCGCTCGGTGTACGCCCGCTTCCCGGCGCCGCCGTCCAGGAAGTCGGCGTACGGGACCTCGTACACGGCCGCCTGACGTACCGGCAGGCCGCTCGCCGCCGCCTCGAGCACCAGCGCGCCGCCCGAGGAGACCCCGAACAGACCCGCCGCGCCGCCCACCGCGTCGACCAGCGCGGCCAGGTCCTCCACCTCGCGCTCCACCGCGTACGGCGTCGTGTCGCCGCTCTCGCCGCGGCCCCGGCGGTCGTAGACGACGGCCGTGCAGTGGTCGGCGAGCCGGTGCGCCAGGGGCGCCACGGTGCCGCCGGTGGACATCGCGCCGCTCACCAGGATCACCGTCGGCCCCCGGCCGGTCACTTGGTACGCGAGGGAGGTGCCGTCGCGGGAAGTCGTCTTCTTGTCCATGTCCGTGCAGACTGCCGCACGGCGCCGGACTCACCGGTCACGACACGTCGGTGTCGTGGAGAGTCACGTTTCTTCGACCTCTTCCACTTCGTAGAAGCACAGGTGGTCCTTGATCGCGGCCACGTCCGGCTTCGGGTCCGGATACGCCCAGACCAGGTCGGGCGCATCCGGCAGCGACCAGTAGGAGGCGGTGCCCTTGAAGGGGCAGACGGTGTGGGTGCCGGACGGCGTCAGAAGATCGAGCCGGACGTCCTCGGCGGGGATGTAGTACCGCGCCGGACAGCCCGTCTCGCGCAGGATCAGCGGGCGGTCGGTCTCGGCCAGCACCCGGCCGCCGTGCACCGCGCGCACGCGCCGCCCGCCCTGTTCGATGGTGATCGTGTGTCCTCGGGTCATACCCGGACAGCGCCTGCGGGCCCGGACTTCTTCCCGCGTACGGTGGACGGCATGAACATCTGCGTCTTCCTCTCCGCCGCCGACCTCGACGAGCGCTACACCCGGCCCGCGCGCGAGTTCGCGGAACTGCTCGGCAAGGCCGGCCACACCCTGGTCTGGGGCGGCTCCGACGTCGGTCTGATGAAGGTCGTCGCCGACGGGGTGCACGAGGCGGGCGGCAGGCTGCTGGGCGTCTCCGTGGAGTTCCTCGCGTCGAAGGCGCGCCCCGGCGCCGACGAGATGGTGATCGCCGCAGACCTCGCCGAGCGCAAGAGGCTGCTGCTGGAGAAGGCCGACGCGGTGGTGATCATGGTCGGCGGCACCGGCACGCTGGACGAGGCCACCGAGATCCTGGAGCTGAAGAAGCACGGCCGCACCGAGAAGCCGGTGGTGCTGCTGAACACGGCGGGTTTCTACGACGGGCTCCAGCAGCAGTTCCTCCGCATGGACGCGGAGGGCTTCCTGCCCCGCCCGCTCGCCGAGCTGATGTACTTCGCCGAGGAGCCGGCGGCCGCCCTGGCCCACCTCGAGCAGTCACTGGCGTCCGGCTGATGCGAGCATGGCGGGCATGGCTACTCATGTGATCACCGGGGCCGGTTCCGGCATCGGCGCGGCCGTCGCCCGCCGCCTGCACGCGCGCGGGGACGAGATCGTCCTGCACGCGCGCGACGCGGGCCGCGCCAAGGAGCTGGCGGCCGAGTTCCCCGGCGCGCGCACCCTGGTGGGCGACCTCGCCGACCCCGATAAGCTCTCCTGGGCCTTCTCCCACCAGGCGCTCCCGGAGCGGGTCGACTCGCTCCTGCACATCGCCGGCGTCGTGGACCTCGGCGAGGTCGGCGAGCTGACCCCCAAGTCCTGGCGCCACCAGCTCAACGTCAACCTGATCGCCCCCGCCGAGCTGACCCGGCACTTCCTGCCCCAGCTCCGGGCCGCCCGCGGCCATGTGATCTTCGTCAACTCCGGATCCGGCCTGAACGCCAACGCCGGCTGGTCCGCGTACGCCGCCTCCAAGCACGGCCTGAAGGCGCTGGCCGACTCCCTGCGCCAGGAGGAGCACGGCAACGGCGTCCGCGTCACCTCCGTCTACCCCGGGCGTACGGCCAGCCCCATGCAGGCCAAGGTGCACCAGCAGGAGGGCAAGGAGTACGACGCCTCCCGGTGGATCGACCCCGAGTCGGTGGCGACCACCATCCTCACCGCCCTGGACCTGCCGAGGGACGCGGAGATCAACGACCTGACGGTGCGCCCCGGCCGCTGACCGCCGGTCACCGGGGGCGCGCCGGCTACGTAGGCTTCACCCCGTGGACGACAACATTCGCTTCGGTGCGGCCACCGGGATCGGCTCCATGCCCGGTGGGGACGCCCGGGAGGCCGCCAGGACCGTCACCGGCAGTTTCGAGGACTTCCCCTTCCTGCCCGAGCTGCCCGCGCGCGGGCCCGGCGCCGACATGATCGGGCGCACCGCCGGGATGCTCGTCGAGCTGTACGCGCGCGTGGAGCCCAGCGGCTGGCGGATCGGCGACCGGCCGGGCCGGGACACCAAGCGGGCCCGGTCGTGGCTGGGGGAGGACCTCGACGCGCTGGAGGAGTTCACCCAGGGCCACGAGGGCGACCTCAAGGTGCAGGCCGTCGGGCCCTGGACCCTGGCCGCCGCCCTGGAGCTGAGGAACGGAGAGGCGGCGCTTTCGGACCCGGGCGCCTGCCGCGACCTCGCCGCCTCGCTGGCCGAGGGGCTGCGGCTGCACCTCGCCGAGGTGCGGCGCCGCGTCCCCGGCGCCCGCCTCGTGCTCCAGCTCGACGAGCCCTCGCTCACCTCCGTACTGCGCGGCCAGGTGCGGACCGCCAGCGGCTACCGCACCCACCGGGCCGTGGACCGGCAGGTGGTCGAGGCCACGCTGCGGGACGTGATCGCGGTGCACGACGGCCCGGTCGCCGTCCACTCGTGCGCCCCCGACGTGCCCTTCGCCCTGCTGCGCCGGGCCGGCGCGGACGCGGTCTCCTTCGACTTCTCGCTCCTCACCGGACGTGACGACGACGCCGTCGGCGAGGCCGTGGAGGCCGGCGTGCGCCTGTTCGCCGGTGTCGTGCCCGGCGCGGGCGGTCCATTGTCAGACCCTGCCGGTAGCGTCATGGGTGTCAGGACGCTGTGGCGCAGGCTGGGGCTGCGTCCCGGGCTGCTCGCGGAGGCGGTCACGGTGACCCCGGCGTGCGGTCTCGCGGGTGCTTCTCCCGCGTACGCACGCCAGGTGCTCGCCCACTGCGTCCGGGCGGCGAGGTCCCTCGCGGACAACCCAGAGTAACGGGAGGACGACACGGTGGCCGGCGACAAGCAGCAGGCGGAGACGGCAGTGCCCGCCGAGGCACGGGAGAAGCACGCGCAGCTCGCTGAGCAGATCGAGGAGCACCGCTTCCGGTACTACGTGAAGGACGCCCCGGTCGTCAGCGACGCGGAGTTCGACCAGCTCCTGAAGAGCCTGGAGGAGCTGGAGGAGCGGTACCCGGAGCTGCGCACGCCGGACTCGCCGACCCAGAAGGTCGCCGGGTCCTACGCGACGGAGTTCACCGCGGTCGAGCACCGCGAGCGGATGCTGTCCCTGGACAACACCTTCAACGACGAGGAACTGGCCGCCTGGGCCGACCGCATCGCCCGGGAACTGGGCGAGCAGGAGTACCACTTCCTGTGCGAGCTGAAGGTCGACGGCCTCGCCGTCAACCTCACCTACGAGAACGGCCGGCTCACGCGCGCGGCGACCCGCGGCGACGGCCGCACCGGCGAGGACATCACACCCAACGTCCGGACCATCGCCGACATCCCGGACCGCCTGAAGGGCGACGAGGTCCCCGCCCTGGTGGAGATCCGCGGCGAGGTCTACTTCCCGATGGAGAAGTTCCTCGAGCTCAACGAGCGCCTGGTCGCGGCCGGGGACAAGCCCTTCGCCAACCCCCGCAACGCCGCCGCCGGTTCGCTGCGCCAGAAGGACCCGCGCGTCACCGCCACCCGCCCGCTGCACATGGTGGTCCACGGCATCGGCGCCCTGGAGGGCTTCACCGGCATGACCCGGCTCTCCCAGGCCTACGGCCTGCTGAAGACCTGGGGCCTGCCCACCTCCCCGCACAACCGGGTGGTCGACGACCTCGACGGCGTCCGGGAGTTCATCGCCCACTACGGCGAGAACCGGCACTCCGTGGAGCACGAGATCGACGGCGTCGTCGTCAAGCTGGACGAGCTGCGCCTCCAGGGCCGCCTCGGCTCCACCGCGCGGGCCCCGCGCTGGGCGATCGCCTACAAGTACGCCCCGGAAGAGGTCAACACCAAGCTCATCGACATCAAGGTGGGCGTCGGCCGCACCGGCCGGGTCACGCCGTACGCCCAGGTCGAGCCGGTCACGGTCGCGGGCAGCGAGGTCGAGTTCGCCACCCTGCACAACCAGGAGGTCGTCAAGGCCAAGGGAGTGCTCATCGGCGACACCGTCGTGCTGCGCAAGGCCGGTGACGTCATTCCCGAGATCCTCGGTCCGGTGGCCGACCTGCGCGACGGCGGCGAGCGGGAGTTCGTGATGCCGGGCGAGTGCCCGGAGTGCGGCACCCCGCTGCGGCCCATGAAGGAGGGCGACATCGACCTCCGCTGCCCCAACGCCCGTACCTGCCCGGCCCAGTTGCGCGGGCGCCTGTCCTATCTCGCGGGCCGCGAGTGCCTGGACATCGAGCACTTCGGCGACGTGGCCGCCGCCGCGCTGACCCAGCCGCTGGAGCCGGCCGACCCGCCGCTGGTCGACGAGGGCGACCTGTTCGACCTGACGGTGGAGAAGCTGCTGCCCATCAGGGCCTATGTGCTGGACCCGGACAGCGGCCTGCCCAAGCGGGACCCCAAGACCGGCGAGGACAAGGTCGTCGCGGTCTTCGCCAACCAGAAGGGCGAGCCGAAGAAGAACACGCTGGCGCTGCTGGAGAACATCGAGGCGGCGAAGACCCGTCCGCTCGCCCGCTTCCTGAACGGGCTGTCCATCCGGCACGTCGGCCCGGTCGCGGCTCAGGCCCTCGCGCGCGAGTTCCGCTCGATCGACCGCATCGAACAGGCCACCCAGGAGGAGCTGGCCACCACCGACGGCGTCGGCCCCATCATCGCCACCGCCCTCAAGGAGTGGTTCGCCGAGGACTGGCACCGCGAGATCGTCCGCAAGTGGAAGGCGGCCGGCGTCCCGCTGGAGGACGAGTCGTCCGGCGAGGACGAGGGCCCGCGTCCGCTGGAGGGGCTCACCGTCGTCGTCACCGGCACCCTGGAGAACTTCACCCGGGACGGCGCCAAGGAGGCGCTGCAGAGCCGCGGCGCCAAGGTGACCGGTTCGGTGTCGAAGAAGACCTCGTTCGTGGTCGTCGGCGACAACCCGGGATCCAAGTACGACAAGGCGATGCAGCTCAAGGTGCCCGTGCTGAACGAGGCGGGTTTCGGCGTCCTGTTGGAGCAGGGGCCCGACGCGGCGGCCGAAGTGGCGCTTCCGACCGAGGAGTAGCGGTTGAAGGCCACCCGATCGGTGCATATCAGATGCATACGGGTGGCCCGGGCGCATTCGGGCAACCGTCGACGACCGCTGCCCGAGGAAGCCTTCTGCGGCCTACTGTTGAGGTGTGCGCCTGCCGTGCCCCCAAGCGGTCGGGGCATCCCCCCTGCCCGCCAGGGGCGCGGGGAGAGGATTGCCGGGCGCGGAGCCGCTGATGGTTGTCGGGCACCGGGCCGCGTGGCGTGGGCACCGCCGGCTGTGAGAGGGACGGGAATGGAACCGACCGAGAGCGCCGCCCCGCACGCACGGCTGCGCCTGCGCCGCCGTGCGGGCGCGTGGCGGGCGGCCCGGTGGACGGGACGGGGCGCCGCACGCACCCCCGCCCTGCCCCGCCCGGCCCGAGCGGGCGCCGCGCCCGAGTCGCACCCCACGGTCCCGCCGGCCGCCGAGGCCGCCCGGACACCGTCCGGCGCCGACCCCGAACGCCTGCCGCCCTGGCCCGCGTCGCACGCGGCCCTCGTGGCCGCCGCCGCGCTCTCCCTCGCCGCCGGCTTCTACCGCGCCTTCGCCGGCCACCACGCCCTGTTCCCGTGCGAGACGCCGGGCTGGTCGCTGGCCGTGCTCACCGGCATCATCGTCGGCCACCTCGTGATGCTCGGCCGCGCCCGCTGGTGGGGCGGCACGGGCTCCGGCGCGGCCCTCACCCTGGCCGTCCTGCTGCTGTACGGCTGGATGCCGGCCGGGATGGTCAGCCTCACCGTCGTCGTCCTGGTCGGCATGGCCAGGCGGCAGCGCTGGCGGCAGGGCGTGCTGCACGGCGCGGTCGACATCCTCGGCATCGGCGCCGGCGCCCTGGTCCTGAGCTTCTTCGGGCGCGTGCCGAGCGTCGAGGAGCCCTGGCGCCCCGACAGCTGGGGCCTCACCACCGCACCGGAGGTGGTGTTCGTCGCGGCCGCCTACCTCGCGGTCAGCCGCGGCCTGCTGTGGTACTCGCACGCCCCGCGCGGCGGCCCCCTGCCCACCGTCGCCCGCTCCGCCCTGGTCCGCCAGGGTCTGCTCGCCGTGGCGCTGCTCGGCATCGCACCTCTGGTGTGCGTGGTCGCCGACGCGCGGCCGATCCTGCTGCCGCTGTTCGCCATCCCGCTGATCGCCCTCGACTCCACGCTGTGGATGGCCCGGGCCCGCGCCGAGGAGCAGTTGCGCGACCCGCTGACCGGGCTGCCCAACCGGCAGTGGCTGCTGGAGCGGATCTGGACCGCCCTGGACGACGCCGAGCGGATCGGCGCCCGCGCCGCGCTCATGCTGATCGACCTCGACCGGTTCCGCTCAGTCAACGACACCCTCGGCCATCTCGCCGGCGACCGGCTGCTGCTGCAGATCGCCGACCGGCTCCGCCAGGCCCTGCCGCGCGGCGCGGAGGCCGCCCGGCTCGGCGGCGACGAGTTCGCCGTCTTACTGCCCGTCGCGGACTCCACCACCTCGGCGACCCGCGTCGCCCGCGGCCTCGTCGCGGAACTCAGCTCCCCGCTCGACCTCGACGGCCTCACCCTCGTCCTGGAGGCCAGCGCCGGCGTCGCCGTCTTCCCCGACCACGCGCTGGACGCCGAAGGCCTGCTGCGGCGGGCGGACGTGGCGATGTACCAGGCGAAGCGGGACCGCACCGGCGTCGAGGTCTACGAGTCCAAGCGGGACTCCAACACGCCCGACCGGCTGGGCCTGCTGGGCGACCTGCGCCGGGCGCTGGACGCCCACGAGGTGCAGTTGCACTACCAGCCCAAGGTGCGGTTCGACGGGCAGGTCGCGGGCCTCGAGGCGCTGGTCCGCTGGGTGCACCCCGAGCGCGGGAAGGTTCCGCCGGACGAGTTCATAGCGATCGCCGAGTCCTCCGGTCTGATGCCCCATCTGACCGAGTACGTGCTGGAGACCGCTCTCGGGCAGGTCGCCGCCTGGCGGGCGCAGGGGCTGCGGGTGCCGGTGGCGGTCAACGTCTCCCCGCGGGACGTGCACACGCCCGGCTTCGCCGGCTCGGTCGCCGCCCGCCTGGCGCGGCACGGGGTCCCGGCCGGGGCGCTCCAGCTGGAGATCACCGAGCACGTCCTGCTGGAGGATCCGCAGCGGGCCGCCGACACCCTCGCCGCGCTCACCGGGCACGGCGTGAAGATGTCTCTGGACGACTTCGGCACCGGCTACTCCTCGCTGGTGCACCTGCGCCGGCTCCCGGTCAGCGAGCTGAAGATCGACCGTTCCTTCGTGGCCCGGCTGGCCGTGGACACCGAGGACGCGGAGATCGTGCGCTGCACGGTCGACCTGGCGCACTCGCTCGGGCTGCTGGTCGTCGCCGAGGGCGTGGAGGACGACGAGACCTGGGAGCGGCTGCGGGACCTGGGCTGCGACGCGGTGCAGGGCTGGCTGGTCGCCGCCGCGATGCCGCCGGACGAGACGACCGCGTGGCTGCGGGCCCGCGGGGCGCAGGGCTGGCAGCGGCCGCGGGCCGCGCTGCCGGCCGCCGAGTAGCGGCCGCGGGCGGTCAGCCCGCCGCGAAGTGCCCGACCAGCAGGGCCAGTCGGCGCTCGTGCGCCTCCTCCGGCAGCCGTCCGCTGCGCATCAGCGTCACCTGCCCGTGCAGCGCCGCCCAGAACGTCTCCGTGAGCAGACCCGGTTCGTCGCCCTCCGCCGCGACCGGCTCCACCGCGAGCAGCAGCTCCCCGAACGCGTCCTGCAGCGGCGCCGGCGCCTCAGGCGTGGCGAACGGCAGGTCCACCAGGTGGGTGAACATCGCGTCGTAGAGGGCCGGCCGGCGCCGCGCGAAGGACGTGTACGTCCGCGCCACCGCCGCCAGTGACTCCCGTGCGCCCCGGGCCCCGGCGCGTGCCGTGCGCAGCTCGTCCGCCAGGTCGGCGCAGCCCTGCACCGCGACCGCGGCCATGATCGCGCCCTTGCCCTTGAAGTGGCTGTAGAGGACGGGCTGGCTGTACTCGATCTCGGCGGCCAGCCGGCGCGTGGTGACCGCGTCCCAGCCCTCCGCCTCCGCGAGTTCCCGTGCGGCCGTGACGATCAGCCGCTCGCGTTCCGCTCGTTCGCGCTCTCGGCGCGTCTGGATCGACATGACTGTGATTCTAGCACTGCTAGTGTTTCTATCGACGATCTGCTAGCGTCGCTTTCATCACTAGCACTGCTAGCAAGGAGAGATGACATGACCGTCACCGCGTACACCCTGGCTGTCGTGCTCGACCTGTTCTGCCTGTTCCTCGGCTACCGCTTCCTGTTCCGGCCCGGGCCCGCCGCGGCCGGGTACGGCGTCGCGGCCGACCCGGCCGGCGACGCCGGGGCGTACCTCACGATCAAGGGCCTCAGGGACGGCGCCTTCGGCGTGCTGGGCCTGGTGCTGCTGGCCTTCGCCGGAGCGCGGGCGGAGGCCTGGTTCATGCTCTGCGTGGCGCTCGTGCCGCTCGGTGACACGCTGATAGTCCTGCGGCACGGCGGTGCGCGGGCCGTCGCGTTCGGCGTCCACTTCGCCACGGCGGCCGTCGTGCTGATCAGCGCCGCGCTGCTCTTCCTCGTCTGACCACGGCGCCACCGTCACCAGGGGGTTCGAAGATGTCGCTGTTCGTTCCGAAGTTCGACGAGACCGTGATCGTCCGCGAGGCCGAGGCCGAGGTGGTCGGCCGCGCGCCCATCACCATCCGCCTGCTGGCCGACAGCAGCGCGACCGGAGGCGCCCTGTCCACCCAGCGCGTCACCCTCCGGGAGGGCGCCGACGGCGCCAAGCCGCACTGGCACGACAACTCCGCCGAGATGTTCTTCCTGCTCGACGGCGCCGCCGACATTCTCTCCGGCGACGACGTCGTCACCGCGGGACCGGGCGACCTCGTCGTCGTACCGCCCGGCAGGCCGCACGCCTTCGCCGCCGTACCCGGAGCCGACGCCGACCTGCTGATCGTCCTCACCCCGGGCGTCGAACGCTTCGAGTACTTCCGCCACCTCCGGCGCATCGCCGTCGGCGAGGCCACGCCCGAGAGCCTGCTGGAGGTGCAGGAGCTGTACGACAACCACTTCCTGAGCAGCCGCGCCTGGGACGCCCGGCGCCACTGAACCCCAGGCGTCGCCGCCGTGGGGCGGGGGCACGGGCAAACCGTTTCACGGGCACCGCCCCCCGCCCCATAGGATTGAGCCCAAACCACACACACTCACCCCAGAGGAACGCTGCATGCCTGGCATCACGCGCGAGGAGGTCGCCCACCTCGCCCGGCTGGCGCGTCTGGAGCTGAAGCCCGAAGAACTCGACCACTTCGCGGGCCAGCTCGACGACATCATCGGCGCGGTCGCCCGCGTCAGCGAGGTCGCCGACCAAGACGTACCGCCGACCTCCCACCCGCTGCCGCTGACGAACGTCATGCGCGCGGACGAGGTCCGTCCCTCGCTCACCCCCGCGCAGGCGCTCTCCGGCGCCCCGGCCCAGGAGCAGCAGCGTTTCAAGGTGCCGCAGATCCTGGGGGAGGACTGACCATGACGGACAGCAACATCATCAAGCTCACGGCGGCGCAGACCGCCGAGAAGATCGCCTCCGGCGAGCTGACGGCCGTCGAGGTCACCGAGGCCCACCTCGCCCGCATCGAGGCCGTCGACGAGAAGGTGCACGCCTTCCTGCACGTCGACCGCGAGGGCGCCCTCGCCCAGGCCCGCGCCGTGGACGAGAAGCGGGCCCGCGGCGAGAAGCTCGGCCCGCTGGCCGGCGTCCCGCTCGCGCTCAAGGACATCTTCACCACCGAGGGCGTGCCGACCACCGTCGGCTCGAAGATCCTCGAGGGCTGGATCCCGCCGTACGACGCGACGCTCACCAAGCGGCTGAAGGCCGCCGACGTCGTCATCCTCGGCAAGACCAACATGGACGAGTTCGCCATGGGCTCCTCCACCGAGAACAGCGCCTACGGCCCCACCGGCAACCCCTGGGACCTCACCAAGATCCCCGGCGGCTCCGGTGGCGGTTCCTCCGCCGCGCTCGCCTCCTTCCAGGCCCCGCTCGCCATCGGCACCGACACCGGCGGCTCCATCCGCCAGCCGGCCGCCGTCACCGGCACCGTCGGCGTGAAGCCCACCTACGGCGCGGTCTCCCGCTACGGCATGGTCGCCTTCTCGTCCTCCCTGGACCAGGGCGGGCCCTGCGCCCGCACGGTGCTGGACGCGGCGCTGCTGCACGAGGTCATCGCCGGTCACGACCCGCTCGACTCGACCTCCATCGACGCCCCGGTCCCGCCGGTGGTCGAGGCCGCGCGCAACGGCAGCGTCGAGGGCATGCGGATCGGCGTCGTCAAGCAGTTCCGCGGCGAGGGCTACCAGGCCGGCGTCGTGCAGCGCTTCGACGAGTCCGTGGAGCTGCTGAAGGAGCTGGGCGCCGAGATCGTCGAGCTGGACTGCCCGTCCTTCGACCTCGCGCTCTCCGCGTACTACCTGATCGCGCCGTCCGAGTGCTCCTCCAACCTCGCCCGCTTCGACGGCCTGCGCTACGGCCTCAGGGTCGGCGACGACGGCGGCCACTCCGCCGAGGAGGTCACCTCCCTCACCCGTGAGGCGGGCTTCGGCCCCGAGGTGAAGCGGCGCGTCATGCTCGGCACCTACGCCCTGTCGAGCGGTTACTACGACGCCTACTACGGCTCCGCGCAGAAGGTCCGCACGCTCATCACGCGTGACTTCGAGAAGGCCTTCGAGCAGGTAGACGTCATCGTGTCGCCGACCACGCCGACCACCGCCTTCGCGATCGGCGAGCGCGCCGACGACCCGATGGCGATGTACCTGGCCGACCTGTGCACCATCCCGACCAACCTGGCGGGCAACGCGGCCATGTCGCTGCCCTGCGGCCTCGCCCCGGAGGACAACCTCCCGGTGGGCCTGCAGATCATCGCCCCGGCGCTCAAGGACGACCGGCTGTACAAGGTCGGTGCCGCCGTCGAGGCCGCCTTCGTGGAAAGGTGGGGGCACCCGCTGATCGAGGAGGCTCCGTCGCTGTGAGCGCACTGAACAAGGCCAAGGGCTTCAAGAAGTCGAAGTCCGGCACGTACCTGTCGATGGCCGGGACCGCGTTCAGCGCGTTCGGTGTGGCCAAGCAGATCAAGAAGGCGCGCGCCGAGCAGGACACACTCCGGCTGATCGACGCCACCGTGTCCGCCGTCGCGATCGTCACCGGCCTCGCCATCCTCTACCGCGAGCTGAAGCGGCTGGGCGACGACGACGTCCTGCTGGGCTGAGAGGGAAGTTTTCACCGTGACCACCACGACCGACCTGGTGTCGTACGAGGACGCGCTGGCGTCGTACGACCCCGTCATGGGCCTCGAGGTCCATGTCGAACTCGGCACCAAGACCAAGATGTTCTGCGGGTGCTCGACCGAGCTGGGCGCCGAGCCCAACTCGCAGACCTGCCCGGTCTGCCTCGGCCTGCCCGGCGCGCTCCCGGTCGTCAACGCGACCGGCGTCGAGTCCGCCATCAAGATCGGCCTCGCGCTGAACTGCGAGATCGCCGAGTGGTGCCGCTTCGCCCGGAAGAACTACTTCTATCCGGACATGCCGAAGAACTTCCAGACCTCCCAGTACGACGAGCCGATCGCCTTCAACGGCTACCTCGACGTGCAGCTGGAGGACGGCGAGAGCTTCCGCGTGGAGATCGAGCGCGCCCACATGGAGGAGGACACCGGCAAGTCGACGCACGTCGGCGGCGCCACCGGCCGTATCCACGGCGCGTCCCACTCGCTGCTGGACTACAACCGCGCGGGCATCCCGCTCATCGAGATCGTCACCAAGCCGATCGAGGGCGCCGGCGAGCGCGCCCCCGAGGTCGCCCGGGCGTACGTCCGGGAACTGCGCGAGCTCATCAGGGCGCTCGGCGTCTCCGAGGCCCGTATGGAGATGGGCCAGATGCGCTGCGACGTGAACCTGTCGCTGCGCCCGAACGGCACCGAGAAGTTCGGCACGCGTTCGGAGACGAAGAACGTCAACTCGCTGCGGTCCGTCGAGCGGGCGGCCCGCTTCGAGATCCAGCGGCACGCGGCCGTGCTGTCGTCCGGCGGCACGATCGTGCAGGAGACCCGGCACTTCCACGAGGACACCGGGTCCACCACCTCCGGCCGGGTGAAGGAGGAGGCCGAGGACTACCGGTACTTCCCGGAGCCCGACCTCGTCCCGGTCGCCCCGTCCCGCGAGTGGGTCGAGGAGATCCGCGCCGCGCTGCCGGAGATGCCGCTGGCCCGCCGCACCCGGCTGCTCGCCGAGTGGGGCATCTCGGCCACCGACATGCAGGCGATCCTGAACGCCGGCGCGCTGGACCCGATCGTCGCCACGATCGACGCCGGTGCCGACGCGGCCTCCGCCCGCAAGTGGTGGATGGGCGAACTGGCGCGCAGCGCCAACGAGTCCGGCAAGGCGCTGGACGAGCTGGCCATCACGCCGCAGCAGGTCGCCCGGGTCACCGAGCTGGTCACCAAGGGCGACCTGAACGACAAGCTGGCCCGCCAGGTCATCGAGGGCGTCCTCGCGGGCGAGGGCACCCCGGACGAGGTGGTCGACAAGCGCGGTCTGAAGGTCGTCTCCGACGAGGGCGCGCTGACCGCCGCCGTCGACGAGGCCATCGCCGGCAACCCGGGCATCGCGGACAAGATCCGCGGTGGCAAGGTGGCCGCGGCCGGCGCCCTGGTCGGCGCGGTCATGAAGGCGACCCGGGGTCAGGCGGACGCGGCCCGCGTCAAGGAGCTGATCCTGGAGAAGCTGGGCGTCAGCGAGGGCTGAGGTCACGACGGCCCCGGAGGCATCCCCCTCCGGGGCCGTCGCGCTGCCCGCCGTCCGTTCGCGGCGTACGGCGGGCGGCCCTCCCCGCGCGGCCCGTGCCGGCCTGCCGTGCTGCCCGTGCCGGCCTGCCGTGCTGCCCGTGCCGGCCTGCCGTGCTGCCCGTGCCGGCCCGCCGTACTGCCCGTGCCCGCCCGCCGCGCTGCCCATGCCGGCCCGCCGTGCTGCCCGTGCCGGCCCGCCGCGCGGCCTACGCCTGCTCGCGGCGTCCCACGACGCGGGCGAACCCGAGCGCCCGGCCCCGGTCCGCCCGCAGCAGCTCCACCGAGTCGCGTGCCATCCCCGCCATGAACTCGCTCGGGCTCTCCTGCGCGCAGACCTCGCTCCACAGCAGCCAGTCGCGCCAGCCGTCCTCCAGCCAGTCGGCCGTCTCCACGCGCACGGCCCCCGTGCGGGTCCAGTTCCGCCGCCACCACTCGGGGGAGTGGAACGCCCAGAACCCTGGGTCCCAGTGCGGCCGGAGGTGCTCCGGCGGCTCCGTCCCGTCGATCTCCTCCCGCAGCGCGGGCACGACGATCCCGATCCGCCCGCCGGGCTTCAGCAGCCGGGTCACGGTGGGCAGGTACAGGTCGGTGGTGCCGAAGTACTGGTAGGCGTCCACGGACACGACGGCGTCGAAGGAGCCCTCGGCGAAGGGCAGGTCGTGCGCCTCCGCGAAGACCGGCAGCACGCGGTCGGCGACACCGGCCTCGGCGAGGCGCTCGGCGTTGTCGCCGGGCTTCACCCACAGGTCGGCCGCCACCACCCGCAGTCCGTACTCCTTGGCCAGGAAGACGGACGTCATGGCACGTCCGCACCCCAGGTCGAGTACCCGGGCACCGGGCGGCAGCCGGTCGAGGCCCAGCGCCGGCGCCAGCCACTCCAGCAGCCACAGCGCGTGCGGGCCCATCTGGTTCTCGATGGTCCAGCGGGCGTCGTAGCGGCTGCTGCGCGGGTAGTCGGGGTGGGCGAGGCGGGCGGTGAGTCCGTCCCGGATGTTCGTCGTCTCGGTCACGAAGGACCATGGGTACCAGCCGGAGACCCGGCCCCGCACCGGGTTTTCGGTGACCGGCGTTATACGCTCACCCGCCATGAGTGGACGTACCGATTCCGATGCCGAACCCGCCATAGCCGAGGCGGACGGGCCGGACGGCCACGACGACGTGCACGGCGCGGACGACATGGACCACGCGGACGACATTGACGACGTGGAGGACGCGGGGGAGGCCCGCAGGGCCCGGTGGACCGCGGCCGGCACCGGAGGCCTGCTCTTCCTCGCGGGCTGTGCCGCCGCGCTGCTCCGGCTCACCGGCGCGTCCCCGGCCCTCGTCCCCGCCGCCTACGCCCTCGGCGCCGCCCTGTGCGCCCTCGCGGCCGTCCTCGGCGTTCGCGGCCGCACGCGCCGGGCCCTGTGGCTGCTGGTCGCCGGTACGGCGGTCATGGCCCTCGGAGACCAGTTCGACTGAGCGGCCCGCGCCCATGAGAGGGTGAGCGGCGTCCGGACGGTGGTACAGCGGGAGGAGCGGCAGCGCGATGTACGCGATGTCCCTGGGTGACGACGGCGCCGAACTGCGGCCCCTGGAGGTCTGGCACGCGGCGGACCTGCTCGCCAACATCGACCGGGGGCGCGAGTTCATCGGTCGGCACGTCGGACTGCCTGACGTGGTGACCGACCTGGACGCCGCCCGCGCCTACCTCGCGTCGTACGCCGAGAAGCGCGGCGCCGACACCGGCAGCCTGCACGGCGTGTGGCTGGACGGGAGGCTGGCCGGGGGACTGCTGTTCCGGGTCTGGGACACCCCCAGCGGAGTCTGCGAGGCCGGCTGCTGGCTGGAGCCGGCGGCGGCCGGGCGCGGGCTGGTCACGCGCGGGATGCGGGTGCTGCTGGACTGGGCGTTCGAGGAGCGCGGCATGCACCGGGTGGAGTGGCACGTGTCGTCGGCCAACGAGCCCAGCATCGGCGTGGCCCGGCGCCTCGGCATGACCCGGGAGGGCGTGCTGCGGGAGAACTACCCGTACCGGGGCGTGCGCACGGACACGGAGATCTGGTCGGTGCTGGCGCCCGAGTGGCGTGCGGCACGCGCGCGTACCGCGCCGGACGATCATTAAGGGACCTCTCAGACGGCGTCCGTACGGTGCCGGGCATGGCAACGAACACGCAGGACGTCAACAGGACCGACGACGAGAGGGCGGCGGAGGAGGCAGCGGCCGCCGCCGGGGCGGACGCCGCGAACGGAGCGGACGGCGCGGGACCGGCCGGGCGGCGGGCCGGCGAGGGCGAGGAGCCGCGCGGGGCCTGGCGGACGCCGGAGGCCGAGGGGCGCGAGGAGCCCGAGGGGCCGGAGGCTTCCGGGGAGGACGACGCCTTCGAGGAGGAGCCCGCCCGCAAGGAGCCCTCCGAGGTCGGAGCGGGCGCCGGCGCCGTGGTCTCCGCCGGGCTGGGCCTGGTCTCCCTCACCGGTGGCTGGATCGGCACCGTCGCCGCCGCCCGCGAGACCCTGGTCGGCCAGCTCCGGACCTCCTCCGGCGCGAGCGTCGCCCAGCAGATCAAGGAGGTCTACGGCGACGCGTGGCACACCACCGCCCTGTGGGCCGGCCTGTTCGCGCTGGCCGCCCTGGTCACCGGCGCGGTCGTGCTCGTCCGGCAGGCGCTCGGCGCCCCCGGCCGCCCGCAGGCCGCGTGGATCAGGTCGGTCGCCTGGGGCGGCGTCTCGCTCGGCGTCATCGGCCTGCTGCTGGCCGTCCTGAAGTACTCCGACGCGCTGCTCGCCCTGCCCTCCACGGGCTGAGCACCCCGGGTCCGCGCAGGGGCCTTAGGGAATATCCGAGCACCTTAGGGATCCCCTGGGGCCCCTTACCCGCGTCGGGCGCCGGACGCAGGCCCCCGAGATGCGGAACCCTCCCGATGTGGCGCACCCCCCTGGGGGACGAGTGTGGAGGCATCGCAAGGAGCGACGCCGACACCGGCCTCCGGAAGGACCACGCCATGTACGAGTTCGAGACCCACCGGTTCCGCCACGCCGAGCTGCGCCGTGCGGCCGCCCGGGAACGCCTGGCCCGTGAGGCCGTCGACGCCCGGCGCGCCGCGCGCCGCGCGGAGGAGACGCTCACGGGCGCCCCCGGTGCCGAACCCCATACCGGCCGCCCCCGCCGGCACCGGCTCCCGCGCACCGCGTGAGCGCCGGGCCCGCGGGTGCCGGTACCGGCGCGGGTGCCGGTACCGGCGCGGGTGCCGGTACCGGCACGGCCGTCCCGGCCGTTCGTAGGACCATCGCACCGAGTCTGTGGAAAACGGGTCCCGCGCCCCGCGGACCTCGTGCGATGCTCGGGCCCGTGGAGAACAGGTCCGTCAGTCCCGTGTTCGTCGGCCGAGCCGACGAGTTGGACACCTTGAACGACGCGCTCGCCCGTGCCGCCGCGGGCGAGCCGCAGGCGCTGCTGCTCGGCGGCGAGGCGGGGGTCGGCAAGACCCGCCTCGTCGAGGAGTTCGCCGCCGTCGCCCATCGCGGGTCGGCGGTCGTCGCCGTGGGCGGCTGTGTGGAGATCGGCGCCGACGGGCTGCCCTTCGCCCCCTTCTCCAGCGCGCTGCGCGCCCTGCGCGACGCCCTGCCCGAGGAGTTCGCCGCCGCCGCGGCCGGACAGCAGGAGGAACTGGCCCGGCTGCTGCCCGAGCTGGGCGAGGCCGCCTCCAGCCGCCACGACGAGCAGGGCACGGCCCGCCTGTTCGAACTCACCGCCCGGCTGCTGGAGCGGGCCGCCGCCGAGCGCACGGTCGTGCTCGTCCTGGAGGACCTGCACTGGGCCGACGCCTCGACCCGCCACCTGCTCGCCTACCTCTTCCGCACCCTGCGCACCGGCCACCTCCTGATCCTGGCCACCTACCGGGCCGACGACGTCCACCGCCGCCACCCGCTGCGCCCCCTGCTCGCCGAACTCGACCGGCTGCGCACCGTCCGCCGCCTCGAACTCGCCCGGTTCACCCGCGAGGAGGCGGCCCGCCAGATCGCCGGCATCCTCGCCGCCGAACCCGACCCCGCCCAGGTCGACGCCATCTTCGAACGCTCCGACGGCAACGCCTTCTTCATCGAGGAGCTGGCCGTCGCCGCCTGCGAGGGCTGCTGCACCGGCCTCTCCGACTCCCTGCGCGACCTGCTCCTGGTCCGGGTGGAGAAACTGCCCGAGAGCGCCCAGCGGGTCGCCCGGATCGTCGCCGAGGGCGGCTCCACCGTGGAGTACCGGCTGATCGCCGCCGTCGCCCGGTTCACCGAGGACGACCTCATCGAGGCGCTGCGGGCCGCCGTGGGCGCCAACATCCTCACCGCCACCCCGGACGGCGACGGGTACCGCTTCCGGCACGCACTGGTCCGCGAGGCCGTCGCCGACGACCTGCTGCCCGGCGAGCGCTCCCGCCTCAACCGCCGCTACGCCGAGGCCCTGGAGGCCGACCCCTCGCTGGTGCCGGCCGGCGCCCGCGTGATGCGCCTGGCCAGCTACTGGTACCACGCCCACGACCCCGCCAAGGCCCTGCCCACCGTCCTCGAAGCCTCCGTCGTGGCCCGCCGCCGGCACGCCTACACCGAACAACTGCGGCTGCTGGAGCGGGCGATGGAGCTGTGGGACACCGTGCCCGAGGAGGTCCGCTCCGCCCTGCGCCCGGTCGACTACACCGGCGTCTACCCCCCGTGCGGCTGCGACCCGGCCACCACCCCGCTGCGCTATCTGGATCTCATGGCCGAGGCGGCGGTCGCGGGCCGCTTCGGCGGTGAACGCGAACGCGCCCTGAAGATCGTCAGGCGGGCGCTGCAACTGCTCGAGGACGATCCGGACCCGCTGCGCGCCGCCTGGTTCTGGGTCCAGCGCTCCCGCCTGGTCCAGGCGCTGGCCCGCGGCGACGGCTGGCAGGAACTGGCCACCGCGCAGGAGCTGGTGCGGGGCCTGCCGCCCTCCGAGGTGCACGCCGAGGTGCTGACGGAGTCCGCCGGCTGGTCCATGCTGCACCGGCCCGGCCCCGAGGCCCTCGCGGACGCCGAACAGGCCGTCGAGTACGCGCGCATGGTGAACGCCCGCGAGATCGAGCTCAACGCCCGCCTCACCCTGGGCGGCCTCATGGTCGACGCCGGGGACATCGAGGCCGGGCTCGCGGAGATGGTCAGGGTCAAGGACGAGGCGATCGCCGAGGGCGTGTCCCAGGTGGCGGGCCGCGCCCATGTGAACCTGCCGGGCTCGCTGCAGTCCGTCGGCCGGGACCGGGACGCCGAGCCCATCCTGCGCGAGGGCATCGCCTTCACCCGCAGGTACGGGCTGCCCGACTCCCAGGCCTGGGTGTGGGGCAACCTCTCCGACGCGCTGTACTCGACGGGCCGGTGGGAGGAGGCCGCCGAGGCGGCCGGCCAGGCGATCCGCATCGGGCGCAGCGCCAAACCCCGCGGCGCGGGCGCCCTGCGCCTGGCCCACCTCGCCCTGGCCCAGGGCGACGGCGCGGAGGCCGCCCGCCAACTGGCCACCGCCCGCGCCCACTACGGCACCCGCGATCCGATGCCCCAGAACGGGCTGCCCCTGGCCCGCATCGCCGTGGGCGTCGCCGCCTGGGAGGGCCGGCTCCTCGACGCCCGCGCCGAGTTCCTGGCCGCCCTGGAAGGCGGCTTCCCGGCCGGCACTCAGCGCTACGCCTGGCCCCTGCTGCTGGCGATGGCCACCGCCGAGGCCGACGCCGCCACCCTGCCCGCCGCCGAAGCAGGCCGGGCGGACCTGCTCGGCCGGCTCTCCGCGGCGGCCCGCCGGCTCATCGCCGACGCCCCCCTGTGGTGCGCCTACGACCAGTGGACCCGCGCCGAACTGCGCCGGGCCGAGGGCCGCGACACCGACGCCACCTGGTCACCGGTGGTCACGGCGTTCGAGAGCCTGGACCGCCCCTACGACCTGGCCCGGGTGCGCCACCGTCTCGCCCAGGCGCTGCTGAACGGCGGCGGCGAGGAGCACCGGGAGCGGGCCGTGGAACTGCTCCGGCTGTCCGGGGCGGTCGCCGGCCACCTCGGGGCCCGTCCGCTCGCCGACGCGGTCGCCCGCCTCGCCCAGCGCGCCCGGCTCACCCTCGGCCACGCCCCGCGCCGGTCCCTCGTGCCCCCCGATCCGGTGGCGGCCCTCGGCCTCACCAGCCGGGAGCGGGACGTCCTGCGCCTGGTCTCCGCAGGCCGCACCAACCGCCAGATAGCCGAGGAGCTGTTCATCTCCCCGAAGACCGCGAGCGTGCACGTCTCCAACATCCTCGCCAAGCTGGGCGTCTCCGGCCGGGGCGAGGCGGCGGCGGTGGCACACCGGCTCGGGCTCTTCCCGCCGGACGCCGAGGAGCGGCTGGTGGCGGGCTAGCGGCGGCGGACACGAGCGGCGCGCGACGGGGGGCGGCCGGTCAGCGGACCGAGACCTCCAGCACCCGGTCGTCCCCCTTCTTCGGCTTGCCCCGGCCGTCGGTGTTGCTCGTGACCAGCCAGACCTTGCCGCCGCCCGCCGGAACGACGGTGCGCAGCCGGCCGTACTCGCCGGTGAGGAACGCCTGGGGAGCGGCCGAGGCGGAGGTGCCGCGCAGCGGGACGCGCCACAGCCGCTCGCCCTTGAGTGCGGCCATCCAGATCACCCCGTCGACGTAGGCGATCCCGCTAGGGGAGGCCTCGTCGGTGTGCCACTCGGCGACCGGGTCGCGGAAGCGGGAGCCGGAGGACCGCCCCTCGGCGTCCGGCCAGCCGTAGTTGCCGCCCGGCACGATCGCGTTCAGCTCGTCCCAGGTGTCCTGGCCGAACTCCGAGGCGAACAGGTGCTGCCTGGAGTCCCAGGCCAGCCCCTGGACGTTGCGGTGGCCGTACGAGTACACGGGGGAGCCGGGGAACGGGTTGCCGGGGGCCGGTTCGCCCTCCGGGGTCAGGCGGAGGATCTTGCCGCCCAGCGACTTCCTGTCCTGGGCCAGGCCGCGGTCGCCGCTCTCGCCCGTGCCCGCGTACAGCATCCGGTCCGGGCCGAAGGCGATCCGGCCGCCGTTGTGGATGAACCCCTTGGGGATGCCCTTGAAGACCGTGTCCGGGGCGCCCAGTTGCTCACCGGCCGGCTTGCCCGCGTCGTACAGCATCCGGACGATGCGGTTGTCCGAGGCCGAGGTGAAGTAGGCGTAGATCATGTGGTCCGAGGCGAAGCCGGGGGAGAGGGCGATGCCGAGCAGCCCGCCCTCGCCCTCCGGCGCGACCCCGGAGACGGTGCCCACCAGGGTCTCGCGGCCCGTCTTCTCGTCGACGCGGATGATCGTGCCGTCGTTCCGGGAGGAGACCAGCAGACCGCCGCCGGGGAGCGGGGCCAGGCCCCACGGCGTCTTCAGGCCCTCGGCGACGGTGCGCAGCACCTTCACGGAGCCCTTGGCCGGCGGCGCCGACTCGCTCGCCCGGCCGGACGGGGCGGTGGCCGTCGCCGTCCCCCTCGGCGCGGTGCTCCCGCCGCCACCGGGCAACCTCTCGCCGCCGGAGGAGCAGCCCGCCGTCAGCAGGAGCGCGGTCGCGGCCAGCACGGCCGTCACAACTCGGCGTTGCACGATCATGGTCCCTTCGCAGCGGCGGACGTACGACAGCTTCTCCCTCTCATACTCCGCGCGTCCCGCCCGGGTTCCCGCCCGGTGCGCACCGCATGCCGGACCGCTCAGTCCCAGGAGCCGCGCGCGGCCGGGAGCCGGGAGACCTCCGCCAGGTCCTCCGCGGTCAGGCGCAACGCGGCCGCCGCCGCGTTCTCCGCGGCCCAGCGCTCCCGCTTGGCGCCGGGCAGCGCGATCACCTGACGGCCCTGTGCCAGCACCCAGGCCAGCGCCACCTGCGCCGGGGTGACGTCCGTGCCGTGCCGGGCGGCGATGCGGCGCAGACCGGCGACGATCGGCTGGTTGGCCGCCATCATCTCGGCCGTGAAGCGGGGGTGCCGGGCGCGCACGTCGTCCGGTTCGAAACCCTCGCCGGGCGTCAGCGTGCCGGTCAGGAAGCCGTTGCCCAGCGGCATCGCGGCCAGGAAGCCCACGCCCCGCGCCTCGCACCACGGCAGCAGCGTGTCCAGAGCCTCCGGCGACCACACCGACAGCTCCGCCTGCACCGCGCTCACCGGGAAGACCTGCTGCACCCGGTGCAGCTGACGCAGCGTGGTGTCGTGGACCCGGCTGCCCGAGCGGCGGCCGGCCCGCGCCCCCACCGCGCACAGGCCCAGCGCCCGCACCTTCCCGGCCCGCACCAGGTCGGCCATCGCGCCCCAGGTCTCCTCCACGGGGACCTCGGGATCGGCGCGGTGCAGCTGGTAGAGGTCGATCACATCCGTCTGCAGCCGCCGGAGCGAGGCGTCGCAGGCCCGTTTCACATAGCCCGGGCGGCCGTTGGCCACGATGTGCTGCTCGCCCACGAGCAGCCCCGCCTTGGTCGAGACGAAGGCGTCGCGGCGCCGCTCCCTGAGCACCCGGCCCAGCAGCAGCTCGTTGGTGAACGGGCCGTACATGTCGGCCGTGTCCAGCAGGTTCGAGCCCGCGTCCAGCGCCCGGTGCACGGTTCTGAGCGACTCGTCGCCCCGCTGCCGGGAGCCGGTGTAGGCCCAGCTCATCGGCATGCACCCGAGTCCGACGGCCCCCACCGCGAGCGCACCCGCGCCGATCGTCCTGCGCTCCACCTGCTCGTGAACCTCCCTCGTCCGGTCCCCCAACCTAACGCCCCGCCTCCGTACGCCTGACATAGCCTCCTGCCATGACACAAGACGTGTGGCTTCCCATCGCGCCGGAGGAGATCGAGGGGCTTCCCCAGGGGCCCCGCTACCTGTTCTGGGACGGAGGCGACGACGGCGAATCGGAGTTTCCCGGCGATCCCGCCGACTGCGCGTTCTACGTCGTGCCGTACATGCGTCCGAGCACCGTCGGCCTGCGGCCGATGGCCCGCATGAGCACCGTCCGGGTCGTGCAGACGCTGTCGGCCGGCGTCGACCACGTGAGCCCGGGTCTGCGGCACCTGCCGCCGGGAGTCCGGCTGTGCAACGCGCGCGGGGTCCACGAGGCCAGCACGGCCGAACTGGCCCTGGCGCTCGTCCTCGCCTCCCTGCGGGGCATCCCCGACTTCGTCCGGGCGCAGGACCGGGGCGAGTGGCGCGGGGGCTTCCACCCCGCCCTCGCCGACAGGACCGCCCTGATCATCGGCTACGGCGCCATCGGTGCCGCCATCGAGGACCGGCTCGTGCCCTTCGAACTCGCGCGGGTGGCGCGCGTCGCGCGCTCAGGGCGCACAACGGCGCGCGGTCCCGTCCACGCGCTCACCGAGTTGCCCGCACTGCTTCCGAAAGCCGATGTCGTGATCCTCTCCACGCCGTTGACGGAGGCGACCAGGGGTCTGGTGAACGCGGACTTCCTGAGCCTGATGAAGGACGGGGCGCTGCTCGTCAACGTCTCCCGCGGCCCTGTCGTGGACACGAACGCGCTGCTCACCGAGGTGCAGAAGGGACGCATCACCGCCGCCCTCGACGTCACCGACCCCGAGCCGCTGCCGCCGGGACACCCGCTGTGGACGGCGCCCGGTGTGCTCATCAGCCCGCACGTCGGCGGTCCCACCTCCGCCTTCCTGCCGCGCGCCAAACGGCTCCTGGTGGACCAGTTGCACCGATTCGTGAACCACGAGCCCCTGCGGAACGTGATCCTCACTACGGGGACCTGACACACTCCCGGCACCCTCCGCAATCTTTCGAGCGCGGAACGTGTTGACATCTTGGCTGATCGTCACGGAGCGTAGAGAAGCTATGTCCCTGAGTGACGATCCTGGTGTATCGTCCCGACAGGGGCTGCGCCGCCGACCCGTTCGGCGCCGGGGATGGACAGATCGGACCTGTGAGGGGGGCGACGGGCGATGCACGGCCTATGGACGAACGATCCGACGCGGCGGAGCCGCCGGCGGGGACCCTGGCGCACGACCGCGCGCAGACGCGGCCACCACACGAGCCATCACTGCCACCGCAAACCGGCGGGCCGCGGCAGGCACGCGGCGCACCGGGACACCGGGGAGCCGGGAGCGGCACGCACCGGGAGGCCCCGGTGAACGCCCCGCCCGCCCTGACAGGCGCCCTCGACGGCGCGCCGCTCGCCGCGCCCGCGCCGCCGGCACCGGCGCCCGCGCGCCGGCCGTCCGCCGCCGAGGGCCCGCGGCTGGTGCCCCAGCTCGTCCTCGCCCTGGTCTGCGGGGCCTACGCGATCGGCTCCATGTTCGACTGGGGCTCGGAGAAACTCGCCCTGTTCATGGGTGACTTCGGGCTGAGCGCCGCGGCCGGCGCCGCCGCCGTCTCCTGCTTCCGCTACGCCCGCGCCCCCCGGATCCGGTTCCGGCCGGCCTGGCTGCTCTTCGCGCTCTCCTCCACCATGGCGTCCCTCGGCAACGCGGTCTGGGGGTGGTACGAGGTCGTCCTGGAACGGCCCGTGCCCAGCCCCAGCTACGCCGACCTGTTCTTCCTGTGCTTCGCGCCGCCGGCCATCGTGGGCCTGCTGGTCCTCGCCCAGCGGCCGGCGAACCGGGCCGGCTGGATCTGCCTGGCGCTGGACGCCTGGCTGATCGGCGGCTCGCTGCTCACTCTGTCCTGGAGCCTCGCGCTGGCCCAGGCCGCCCGGTTCGACGGGCCGAGCGTGGCGCACACCGCGCTGTCACTGGCGTACCCGCTGCTGGACATCGCGCTCGTGAGCATGGTGCTCGCGCTGCACTTCCGCCGCTCCCCGGGCAACCGCACGGCGGTCAACACCGCGATCGGCGCGCTCGCCCTGACGGTGATGTGCGACGCGCTGTTCACCTCGCCCCTGCTGCACAGCAGTTACCACTCCGGGCAGCTGCTGGACGCGGGCTGGTTCGCCGGTTCGCTGCTGCTCGCCTACGCCCCCTGGGCCGCACCCCACCGCACCGGGGCGCCGGACGGCGAACGGCGCGGGCCCGAAGGGCACTCCCGCGTGGTCCACGAGCACGTGCCGGGGCAGCGCGGCCCGGGCCAGCCGCACGTGCCACCGCCGCCGCCCGCGCAGGGCGGCGGCGACCACCCGCGGTACCTGCCCGGCCGGCCGATCACCGGCTCACTGGCCGCGCTCACGCCGTACCTGGCCGCCGCCGTGTGCACCCTCGGCATCCTGTACAACGTGCTCAACGGCCGACGGCCCGACCACGTCGTGCTGATCACGGCGGGCGCCGTCGTGCTGGCGCTCGTCATGCGGCAGGGCATCATGCTGCTGGACAACATCACCCTCACCCAGGAACTGGCGCAGAAGGAGAACCACTTCCGCTCCCTGGTGCAGGGCTCCAGCGACGTCATCATGATCGCCGCGCCCAACGGCATCCTGCGCTACGTCTCCCCGGCCGCCGCCGGGGTCTACGGACGGCCCGCCGAGGACCTGGTGGGCACCGAACTGGCCGCTCTGATCCACTCGGAGGACCTGGGCTGCGTGGTGCACGAGGTGCGCCGCTTCCTCGCCGCCAGCCCGCTCGACGAACCCACCACCCGCATCGAGTGCCGCTTCCGGTCGGGCGACGGAGGCTGGCTCAACGTCGAGTCCACGGTCAACCGCCACCACGGCGGTCTGATCTTCAACAGCCGCGACGTGACCGAAAGGGTGCGCCTCCAGGCCCAGTTGCAGCACAACGCCGAGCACGACCCGCTCACCGACCTGCCCAACCGCGCGCTGTTCACCCGGCGCGTCCAGCAGGCCCTCTCCGGCCGCCGCGCCACCGACCGGGGCGCCGCCCTGCGCGGCACCGCCGTGCTCTTCATCGACCTGGACGGCTTCAAGGCCGTCAACGACACGATCGGGCACCAGGCCGGGGACGAGCTGCTCGTCCAGGCCGCCCGCAGACTCCAGGACGCCGTACGGCAGGGGGACACCGCGTCCCGGCTGGGCGGCGACGAGTTCGCGGCCCTGATCGCCGGGGACGGCACCCGCGACCCGGCCGCCCGGGAGCGGAACATCCTGGAGCTCGCCGACCGCCTCAGGACCACGCTCTCCCAGCCCTACTGCATCGACGGCAACGATGTCCGGGTCAACGCCTCCATCGGCGTCGCCTTCGCCGAGCCGGGACTCGGCGCGGGCGAGCTGCTGCGCAACGCCGACCTCGCCATGTACCGCGCGAAATCCGCCGGGAAGGGCCGCGTCGAGCTGTACCGGCCGCAGATGCAGCAGGACGTCGTACGCAAGGCGGAGCTGGCCACCCGGCTGCGCGCCGCGCTGCACGACGGCGAGTTCGCGCTGCTGCACCAGCCGGTGGTCAGCCTCGGCAACGGCCGGATCACGGCGGTCTCCGCGCAGGCGCGCTGGCGCTCCTCGCAGGGGGTGCTGTTCACTCCGGCCGAGTTCCTGAGAGTGGCCGAGGACGGCGACAAGACCGCCGAGCTGGACCGCTGGATCCTGCGGGAGGCGGTGGACCGGGCCGCCGAGCGGGCCGCCGCCGGCCACGTCGTGCCGGTCGCCGTGCGGCTGAGCGCCCGGCGGCTGCTGGACCGCTCGATGCCGCTGGGCACCGTGGAGGCGCTGCTGACCCGGCACGGGCTGCCGCCCGGCGCGCTGATCCTTGAGCTGTCCGACACCGACCACCGGACCTCCCTCGAGGAGCTGGAGCGGCGGCTGACCGCGCTCAGCCGGCTCGGCGTGCGGATCGCGCTCGACGGCTTCGGCAGCGGCCACGCGGCCATCACGGCCCTGCGGCGGCTGCCCGTGGACATCCTCAAGCTGGACCGCGGCCTGGTCGAGGGGGTCGTGGAGTCGGCCAGGCTGCACAAGATCACCAGCGGGCTGCTCCGCATCGCCTGCGACCTCGGGCTCCAGTCCGTGGCCGAGGGCGTGGATCTGCCGGAGCAGGTGACCGCGCTGCGCGCGATGGGCTGCACCCACGGCCAGGGCAGCGCGTTCGCGGGTCCGCTGGACGAGTACCGGCTGCGGAGGGCGCTCGGATCCGGCCACTATCCGGTGCCGCACACCCCGGTCGAACCGGCGTTCGCTGGCGGCACGGCCGGGGTGTACACCGGAGGAGTGTCCGCCGTCATCGGAGGTGGCAGTGCCCGTCGCTCACATAGTGAGACGCCCGTCCCACCCACTTGACACGTGGTGCGTGCCGGGGGGAGGGTCAGTGCCATGCGCACCCGAATTCTCGTACTTGGACAGCGCGTCGGCTGAGCTGGGACCCACCGGAGGACGATCCGGAATCCCCAGCGACCTCCCCGGCGCGCTCCCCTCGCTTGCCTTCCGGCACGAGGGGTTTTTTGTTGCACGAGCGCCTTTCGTGCAGCGCTTCGACTCCGCCCAAACCTCGCATAAGACCTCAGCATCGAGAAGAGAATGCCGATGACCGAGCAGGCCACCGGGGCCCATCCGCAGCCCCGGCCCCGATCCGGAGGACCTCAGTCCGCCCCCGTCGAGCACGTCACGGGTGCGCAGTCCCTCATCCGCTCCCTCGAGGAGGTCGGCGCGGACACGGTATTCGGCATTCCGGGCGGGGCGATCCTGCCCGCGTACGACCCGCTGATGGACTCCACCCGGGTCCGTCACGTCCTGGTCCGGCACGAGCAGGGCGCCGGCCACGCGGCCACCGGCTACGCGCAGGCCACCGGCAAGGTCGGCGTCTGCATGGCCACCTCGGGTCCCGGCGCGACCAACCTGGTCACCCCGATCGCCGACGCGCACATGGACTCGGTGCCGCTCGTGGCGATCACCGGCCAGGTCGCGTCCAAGGCGATCGGCACGGACGCCTTCCAGGAGGCGGACATCGTCGGCATCACCATGCCGATCACCAAGCACAACTTCCTCGTCACCAAGGCCGAGGACATCCCCCGGACCATCGCGGAGGCCTTCCACATCGCCTCCACCGGCCGCCCCGGCCCGGTCCTGGTGGACATCGCCAAGGACGCCCTCCAGGCGAAGACCACCTTCTCCTGGCCGCCGGTCACGGACCTGCCCGGCTATCGCCCGGTGACCAAGCCGCACGCCAAGCAGATCCGCGAGGCCGCCAAGCTGATCACCACGGCGAAGCGCCCCGTCCTCTACGTCGGCGGCGGCGTCCTCAAGGCGCGGGCCACCGCCGAGCTGAAGGTCCTCGCCGAACTCACCGGAGCGCCCGTCACCACCACCCTGATGGCGCTCGGCGCGTTCCCCGACAGCCACCCGCTGCACGTGGGAATGCCGGGCATGCACGGTGCGGTCACCGCCGTCACCGCGCTGCAGAAGGCCGACCTGATCGTCGCCCTCGGAGCCCGCTTCGACGACCGCGTCACCGGCAAGCTGGACAGCTTCGCCCCGTACGCCAGGATCGTCCACGCCGACATCGACCCCGCCGAGATCGGCAAGAACCGCGCCGCCGACGTGCCGATCGTCGGGGACGCCCGCGAGGTCATCGCCGACCTGGTCCAGGCCGTGCAGAAGGAGCACAGCGAGGGCAACAAGGGCGACTACACCGCCTGGTGGAGCGACCTGAGCCGCTGGCGCGACACCTACCCGCTCGGCTACGACCAGCCCGAGGACGGCTCGCTGTCCCCGCAGGCGGTCATCGAGCGGATCGGGCAGCTCGCGCCCGAGGGCACGATCTTCGCCGCGGGCGTCGGCCAGCACCAGATGTGGTCCGCGCACTTCATCCAGTACGAGCGGCCCGCCACCTGGCTGAACTCCGGCGGCGCCGGAACCATGGGGTACGCGGTCCCGGCCGCCATGGGCGCCAAGGCCGGACAGCCCGAGCACACGGTGTGGGCGATCGACGGCGACGGCTGCTTCCAGATGACCAATCAGGAGCTGACCACCTGCGCCCTGAACAACATCCCGATCAAGGTCGCCGTCATCAACAACGGCGCCCTCGGGATGGTCCGCCAGTGGCAGACCCTGTTCTACAACCAGCGGTACTCCAACACCGTCCTGCACTCCGGTCCGCAGGACGTCAACCCGGAGGCCCGCGGCACCCGCGTCCCCGACTTCGTGAAGCTGTCGGAGGCGATGGGCTGTCACGCGATCCGCTGTGAGCGCCCGGAGGACCTGGACAAGGTCATCGAGGAGGCGAACTCCATCAACGACCGCCCGGTCGTCGTCGACTTCATCGTCCACGAGGACGCGATGGTGTGGCCGATGGTCGCCGCCGGCACCTCCAACGACGAGATCATGGCCGCCCGGGACGTCCGCCCGGACTTCGGCGACAGCGAAGACGACTGAGCCGGAAGAGCGAAGAGGAAGACCAGACATGTCCAAGCACACGCTCTCCGTCCTGGTGGAGAACACGCCCGGCATCCTCGCCCGGATCGCCGCCCTCTTCTCCCGTCGCGGCTTCAACATCGACTCGCTCGCCGTGGGAGTCACCGAGCACCCCGACATCTCCCGGATCACCATCGTGGTCAGCGTCGAGGAGTTCCCGCTGGAGCAGGTCACCAAGCAGCTCAACAAGCTCGTCAACGTGCTGAAGATCGTGGAGCTGGAGCCCGGGCAGGCCGTCCAGCGCGAACTCGTCCTGGTGAAGGTCCGCGCCGACAACGAGACCCGCTCCCAGATCGTGGAGATCGTCCAGCTCTTCCGCGCCAAGACCGTGGACGTCTCCCCGGAGGCCGTGACCATCGAGGCCACCGGGTCCAGCGACAAGCTGTCCGCCATGCTCAAGATGCTGGAGCCGTTCGGCATCAAGGAGCTGGTGCAGTCCGGCACGATCGCGATCGGCCGCGGCGCCCGTTCGATCACGGACCGGTCGCTTCGCGCTCTGGACCGATCCGCGTAAGGCTGGGTACGGGCGGCCGGCCCGCACCGGCCGCCCGTATGCCGAGACCCCGAAACTTCCTTCCCCCTCACCGGCATACGGTGGGAGCAGAAACTGCACACCAAGGAGAGAACCCAAAGTGGCCGAGCTGTTCTACGACGCTGACGCCGACCTGTCCATCATCCAGGGCCGCAAGGTCGCGGTCATCGGCTACGGCAGCCAGGGCCACGCCCACGCGCTGTCGCTGCGCGACTCCGGTGTCGACGTCCGTGTCGGTCTGCACGAGGGCTCCAAGTCCAAGGCCAAGGCCGAGGAGCAGGGCCTGCGCGTGGTGACCCCCGCCGAGGCCGCCGCCGAGGCCGACGTCATCATGATCCTCGTCCCGGACCCGATCCAGGGCCAGGTCTACGAGGAGTCCATCGCCCCGAACCTGAAGGACGGCGACGCGCTGTTCTTCGGCCACGGCTTCAACATCCGCTTCGGCTTCATCAAGCCCCCGGCCGGCGTGGACGTCTGCATGGTCGCCCCGAAGGGCCCGGGCCACCTGGTCCGCCGCCAGTACGAGGAGGGCCGCGGCGTTCCCTGCATCGCCGCCGTCGAGCAGGACGCCTCCGGCAACGCCTTCGCCCTCGCCCTGTCCTACGCCAAGGGCATCGGCGGCACCCGGGCCGGCGTCATCAAGACGACCTTCACCGAGGAGACCGAGACCGACCTGTTCGGCGAGCAGGCCGTCCTCTGCGGTGGCACCGCCGCGCTGGTGAAGGCGGGCTTCGAGACCCTGACCGAGGCGGGCTACCAGCCCGAGATCGCCTACTTCGAGTGCCTGCACGAGCTGAAGCTGATCGTGGACCTCATGTACGAGGGCGGCCTGGAGAAGATGCGCTGGTCCATCTCCGAGACCGCCGAGTGGGGCGACTACGTCACCGGCCCGCGCATCATCACCGACGCCACCAAGGCCGAGATGAAGAAGGTCCTCGCCGAGATCCAGGACGGCTCCTTCGCCAAGAACTGGATGGACGAGTACCACGGCGGTCTGAAGAAGTACAACGAGTACAAGCAGCAGGACTCCGAGCACCTGCTGGAGACCACCGGCAAGCAGCTCCGCAAGCTGATGAGCTGGGTGAACGAGGAGGCGTAAGCCCCACGTCAGGGGGTCGGGGCACACTGCTCCGGCCCCCTTTGTCCACCCCGTCCAGCCACGGACGGGTGATCCTTCCGCAGAGGCGCAAGACGGCCTCCGGCACGCCACTAGACTGCTGCACAACATACGCGTCAGGCCCACAGCGTCGTGCGTCTTCCGCGGCTAGCCCCCCTCCACCGCCAGCGGCCGTCGGGACGGCCGTCCGCATTGGACTTGTGAGGACTCACGTGAGCTCGAAACCCGTCGTACTCATCGCTGAAGAGCTGTCGCCCGCCACCGTCGACGCGCTTGGCCCGGACTTCGAGATCCGGCACTGCAACGGCGCGGACCGCGCCGAGCTGCTCCCCGCCATCGCCGACGTCGACGCGATCCTGATCCGGTCCGCCACCAAGGTCGACGCGGAGGCCGTCGCCGCCGCGAAGCAGCTCAAGGTCGTCGCGCGAGCCGGCGTCGGCCTGGACAACGTCGACGTCTCCGCCTCCACCAAGGCCGGCGTGATGGTCGTCAACGCCCCGACCTCCAACATCGTGACCGCCGCCGAGCTGGCCTGCGGCCTGCTCCTCGCCACCGCCCGCAACATCCCGCAGGCCAACGCCGCGCTGAAGAACGGCGAGTGGAAGCGCAGCAAGTACACCGGTGTCGAGCTGGCCGAAAAGACCCTCGGCGTCGTGGGCCTGGGCCGCATCGGCGCCCTCGTCGCCCAGCGCATGTCCGCCTTCGGCATGAAGGTCGTCGCCTACGACCCCTACGTGCAGCCCGCGCGGGCCGCGCAGATGGGCGTCAAGGTGCTGTCCCTCGACGAGCTGCTCGAGGTCTCCGACTTCATCACCGTCCACCTGCCGAAGACCCCCGAGACCCTCGGCCTCATCGGCGACGAGGCGCTGCGCAAGGTCAAGCCCAGCGTGCGCATCGTCAACGCGGCCCGCGGCGGCATCGTCGACGAGGCGGCGCTGTACGCGGCGCTCAAGGAGGGCCGGGTGGCCGGCGCCGGCCTCGACGTGTACGCGAAGGAGCCCTGCACGGACTCCCCGCTGTTCGAGCTGGACCAGGTCGTCTGCACCCCGCACCTCGGCGCGTCCACGGACGAGGCCCAGGAGAAGGCCGGCATCGCCGTCGCGAGGTCGGTGCGCCTGGCGCTCGCCGGCGAGCTGGTGCCGGACGCGGTGAACGTCCAGGGCGGCGTCATCGCCGAGGACGTCAAGCCGGGTCTGCCGCTCGCCGAGCGCCTGGGCCGCATCTTCACCGCCCTCGCGGGCGAGGTCGCGGTCCGCCTCGACGTCGAGGTGTACGGCGAGATCACCCAGCACGACGTGAAGGTGCTCGAGCTGTCCGCGCTCAAGGGCGTCTTCGAGGACGTCGTCGACGAGACGGTGTCGTACGTCAACGCCCCGCTGTTCGCGCAGGAGCGCGGTGTCGAGGTTCGCCTGACCACCAGCTCCGAGTCCGCCGAGCACCGCAACGTGGTGACCGTGCGCGGCACGCTGGCGGGCGGCGAGGAGGTGTCGGTCTCCGGCACGCTGGCCGGCCCGAAGCACCTGCAGAAGATCGTGGCGGTCGGCGACTACGACGTCGACCTCGCCCTCGCCGACCACATGGTCGTCCTGCGCTACGAGGACCGTCCGGGTGTCGTCGGCACCGTCGGCCGCATCCTCGGCGAGGCCGGCCTCAACATCGCCGGCATGCAGGTCGCCCGCGCGGCGGCGGGCGGCGAGGCGCTGGCCGTCCTGACCGTCGACGACACGGTGGCCGCCGGTGTGCTGGCCGAGGTCGCCGAGGAGATCGGGGCCACGTCGGCCCGCTCGGTGAACCTGGTCTGACCGGACCGCGACCGGGAAGCGCCGGACGGGTCGTGGACCCGTCCGGCGCTTCTTCGTGTCCGCCCCGCGCCTCAGGCCGCGGTCTCCATCTCGGCCGGGTCCGCCTGCGCGCGCCGCGTCCCGGTCCCGCGCAGCGTCACCGCTGCCGCCACGGCCGCGAGCACCAGCACCGCCGCCCCCGCGATCGCCGCCCCGTGCATCCCAGTGGTGAACGCCTCCCGGGCCGCGACCGCCAGGGCGTCACCCGTGCGCCCCGGCAGCCGGCCGGCGACCGCGAGCGCGCCGCCCAGGGTCTCGTGCGCCTCGGCCGGGGCCGCGGCCGGCATCTCGTGTCGGTAGAGCGCCGTGCCGATGGAGCCGAGGACCGCCATGCCCAGCGCGCCGCCGAACTCCTGGCCGGTCTCCAGCAGCGCCGATGCCGCGCCGGCCCGCTCCACCGGAGCCGTGCCCATCGCCAGGTCCGTCATCTGGGACATCACCATGACGATGCCGGACGCCAGCACGCCGCACGCGGCGAGGACGAGCCAGAGCGAGTCCGTGCCGGTCAGGGCCAGCATCCCGTAGCCGGCCGCCGCGACGGCGAAGCCGGCGGTGACCACGTAAGCGCGGTCGACGCCCCGCTGGACCAGGGCGGTCGCGGCGGGGGCCGCCAGGCCGATCGGCACCGACGGCAGCAGCGACCACAGGGCCGCCTCCATCGCGCTCTTGTCCAGCACCGACTGCAGGTACTGCGTGGTGAAGAACGCCGAACCCATCATCGCCAGCGCGGAGACGAGGTTCAGGACGACGGCGGGGGCGAAGCCGCGGCCCCGGAAGAGGGCCGGCGGGATCATCGGGGAGGCGGCGGTGCGCTGCCGGTGCACGAACAGCGCCGCGAACAGCAGGCCGACGGTGACCGGGACGACGTAGCGCGGGTGCCAGCCCTCGGACGGGATCTCCTTGAGGCCGTAGACCACCGGGAGCACCGCGGCCATCGACAGCGGCACGCTCAGCAGGTCGAAGCGCCCGGGCTCCGGGTTCCTCGACTCGGGCAGCAGCACCGGGCCGAGGAGCAGCAGCAGCGCCATCGCGGGCAGGTTGACCAGGAAGACCGAGCCCCACCAGAAGTACTGCACCAGGACGCCGCTGAGCACCGAACCGAGCGCGATGCCGCCGGTCATGACGCCCGACCAGATCCCAATAGCCTTCGCCCGCTCAGCGGGGTGGGTGAACATCGTGCGCAGCAGCGCCATGGTCGACGGCATCAGGGTCGCGCCGCCGACACCGAGCACGGCGCGGGCCGCGATCAGGGTCTCCGCGCTGTTCGCGTAGGCCGCCACCAGGGACGCGGCGCCGAAGGCGGCGGCGCCGGCCAGCAGCAGCCGGCGCCGGCCGACGCGGTCGCCCAGCGAGCCCATCGTCATCAGCAGGCCGGCCAGGACGAAGGCGTAGATGTCGAAGATCCACAGCTGCTGGGTGCCGCTCGGCCGCAGGTCCGCGCTGATCGCCGGGATGGCGAAGTACAGGACGGAGACGTCCATCGAGACCAGCAGCAGCGGCAGCATCAGCACGCACAGCGCGGTCCATTCGCGGCGGCCGGCCCGGCCGCCGGGGGAGTCGGTGCTCGTCGAGTTCGTCATGACGGTGACTGTACGGACGTCTTAAACGCTTGTCTAGAACACTTGTATAAGTCAGTTGTCTAGGACGGCCGTATGGATCCGGCGCTAGGCTTGCCCGCATGGGACACCGTGAGGATCTGCTGGAAGGCGCCAAGAGCTGCCTGCTGGAGAAGGGCTTCGCGCGCACCACGGCGCGCGACATCGTCAAGGCGTCGGGGACCAACCTGGCCTCGATCGGCTACCACTACGGCTCGAAGGACGCCCTGCTGGCCAAGGCGTACGTCGCGCTGGTGGAGGGGCTGTCCGGCGCGTTCGACGGAGGGGGCGCGGTGGAGCCGGAGGGCGCGCCCGGCTCCCTGGAGCGCTTCCGGTGGGTGTGGTCGAACATCGTCGCCACCATGCGCGAGCCCGGCTCGATGTGGCGGCTCAGCATGGAGATCGTGGTCATGGGCGACCAGTTGCCCGAGGTGCGCGACCATCTGGCGCTCGCCCAGCGGGAGGCCGGCCGCGGTCTCATCCCGATGCTCATGGGCGGCCGCGAGGAGGACGTGCCGGACGAGACGGCGGACACCCTCGGCCGGTTCTATCTGACCCTGATGACCGGGCTCATCGCCCAGTGGACCTTCGACCCGAAGACCGCGCCCGACGGGGACGCGCTGACCGAGGGCCTGCGCCTGATCGTGGCGGCCGCGAGCCGCTGACCCCCGGCCCGGTCCGCGCTGACCCCGGCGCGGTCCGCCGGTCAGCTCAGCCGCGCCCGCTTCAGCGCCATGTGCAGCAGCAGCCGGTCCTCGCCGTCGTCCAGGTCGAGGCCGGTGAGCTGCTCGACGCGGGAGAGGCGGTAGTAGAGGGTCTGCCGGTGGACGCCCAGCTCGGCCGCCGTGCGGCCGGCCTGCCCCGCGCAGTCGAGGTAGACCTCGGCGGTGCGGGCCAGCTCCCGGTGGGCCGGGGCCAGCAGCGGGCCGACCGCTGGGTCGTGGGCGGTCTGCGGCGGCAGCGCGGTCAGCAGCCGGTACGGCCCGACCCGGCCCCACTCGGCGACCGGCCCGAACCGCGGCTCGGCCAGCGCCGCCAGCGCCGCGGCGGACGCCTCCTGCCAGACGTCGCCCAGCTCGGCGAGCCCGACACGGGGCTCGCCGACCCCGGCGGCCGCGGCATCCCTGGTCCGCCGCGCGCCGCGCGTCCCCGCGGACTCCTTCAGCACCCGGGACGCCGCCGTCAGGGCCGGGGCCGCCACGTCCGCCGAACGGAGCCGCACCAGCACCGCAAGGCTCTGCTCCGCGGCCCCCCACGGGACCGTGCACAACGCCGTGGCGTGCGGGACGGTGCGGACGGACGGCGCGTCGTCCGGGTCGGCCGACGGCCAGGGGGCGACGCAGACCAGCGTGTGCGGACCGTCCGCGCGCGTCCCGAGGGCGGTGCGCAGTTCGGCCACCGCCATGTCCTGCTGCCAGCCGCGTTCCGCGGTCAGCACCGCCCGCAGCTCCCGGCCCAGACCCGCCCCGGCCCGCTGCTCGTCCGCGAGCAGGGCGCCGATCCGGCCCGTCACCTGCATGGCGGCGGCCAGTTGCGCCTCCGACGGGCCCGGGTCGTCGTCCAGCAGCCAGACGTAGCCGAGGACCACACCGCGATGGCGCACCGGCAGGCAGATGCGGCCGCGGTACACGCCGGCCTCCGGGGTCGGCGGGATGCGCACCGGTCCGGTCGCGCGGGTGATGCCGAAGCCCTCGAACCACTCCCGCACCGCCGCGGTGGAGCGCCGGGTCAGGATCGAGCGGGTGCGCACCGGGTCCAGGGCCGACGGGTCCAGGTCGCCCTCGCTGTCGTACGCACCGAAGGCGATCAGCTCGAAGTCCCGGTTCTCCAAGGTCGCCGGGACCCCCAGCAGCTCCGAGATCTCGTCCACCAGCTCCTGGTAGTCAGCCTTGTAGTCCGACGTCACCCCCGCATTCTCCCGCATCCTCCCGCGCTCTTCATACATCTGTCTGAGATCGCGGCCACGGAAGCGTGACAGCTGTCGATGGCCGACGATCGGAGAAATCCATAGGTTTCACGGTGGTTCTCCGTGCCGCACCCGAATCGTCGGGCCCGGCCCGTCTTCGGTGTTTCTGTAGTGGAGGTGCCCCGTGCTGGGTCCCGTGATTCTCGCCGCGTCGCGCAGCGACCGGATGCGACGCCTGATCTCGGCGGCCCCCGTGACCAAGCAGGTCGTGGACCGCTTCATCCCCGGCGAGAGCGTGGCCGACATCGTCCCGATCATCCGGGACCTGACGGCCAAGGGCCTTGAGCTGACGATGGACGTCGTCGGCGAGGACATCACCACCCCCGAGCAGGCCTCCGCCGCCCGGGACGCCTACCTGGAGCTGGTCGCACGGCTCGAGGAGCTGGAGCTCGGCGACAAGGTCGAGATGTCCGTCAAGCTGTCCATGTTCGGACAGGCGCTGGAGGGCGGCCACGAGCTCGCCCTCGCCAACGTCCGCCCGGTCGTCGAGGCCGCCGCGGCCATCGGCACCACCGTCACGCTCGACGCCGAGGACCACACCACCCTGGACTCGATGTTCGCCATCCACGAGGAGCTGCGGAAGGACTTCCCGCAGACCGGCTGCGTCATCCAGGCCTACCTCTTCCGCACCGAGGCCGACGCCCGCCGCCTCGCGGAGGCCGGCAGCCGGGTGCGCCTGGTGAAGGGCGCTTACAAGGAGCCCGCCGAGGTCGCCCACCAGCAGAAGCACGAGATCGACAAGGCGTACGTGCGTATCCTGAAGACGCTGATGGAGGGCGAGGGCTACCCGATGATCGGGTCCCACGACCCGCGCCTGATCTCCATAGCCCAGGAGCTGGCCCACCAGGCCGGCCGCAAGCTGGACGAGTACGAGTTCCAGATGCTGTACGGCATCCGCGGCGACGAGCACCTGCGGCTGGCCGCCGAGGGCCACCGCATGCGCGTCTACACCGCCTACGGCACCGACTGGTACGGCTACTTCATGCGCCGTCTCGCGGAGAAGCCGGCGAACCTGCGCTTCTTCCTGCGCAGCATGGTCAGCAAGGGCTGAGCCCGAACACCCGCTCACGCACAAGGAGTCAAGGAACCCATGGACGCTGTGACCCAGGTCCCCACCCCGGTCAACGAGCCGGTGCACGGCTACGCCCCCGGCTCGCCCGAGCGCTCCCGCCTGGAGGTCAAGCTCAAGGAGCTGGCCGAGAACCCGATCGAGCTGCCGATGACCATCGGCGGCGAGAAGCGCCTCGGCGGCGGTGAGCCCTTCCAGGTCGTCCAGCCGCACAACCACAAGGCCGTCATCGGCACCGGCCGGCACGCCACCCAGCAGGACGCCCGGGACGCCGTCGACGCCGCCCTCGCCGCCGCCCCGGCCTGGCGCGCCATGTCCTTCGACGACCGCGCCGCGATCATCCTGCGCGCCGCCGAGCTGCTGTCCGGCCCCTGGCGCGAGACCATCGCCGCCTCCACCATGCTCGGCCAGTCCAAGACCGCCCAGCAGGCCGAGATCGACAGCCCCTGCGAGCTCGTCGACTTCTGGCGCTTCAACGTCCACTACGCCCGCCAGATCCTCGCCGAGCAGCCCCCGGCGAACTCCCCGGGCGTCTGGAACCGCATGGACCACCGCCCGCTGGAGGGCTTCGTCTACGCGATCACGCCGTTCAACTTCAGCGCCATCGCCGCGAACCTGCCCACCGCCCCCGCGCTCATGGGCAACGTCGTGGTGTGGAAGCCGTCCCCGACGCAGACCCACGCCGCCGTGCTGCTCATGCAGCTCCTGGAGGAGGCGGGCCTGCCCAAGGGCGTCATCAACCTCGTCACCGGCGACGGCATCGAGGTCTCCAAGGTCGCCCTGGAGCACCGGGACCTCGCGGGCATCCACTTCACCGGTTCGACCAAGACCTTCCAGTACCTGTGGAAGACGGTCGGCAACAACATCGAGAAGTACCGCTCCTACCCGCGTCTGGTCGGCGAGACCGGCGGCAAGGACTTCGTGGTCGCCCACCCGAGCGCCGACCGCGCGATCCTGAAGACCGCCCTGACCCGCGGCGCCTTCGAGTACCAGGGCCAGAAGTGCTCGGCGACCTCCCGCGCCTACATCCCGGCGTCCATCTGGAACTCCGGTTTCAAGGAGGAGTTCGCGGCCGAGGTCGACGGCCTCGCCATGGGTGACGTCACCGACCTGTCGAACTTCATCGGCGCCGTCATCGACGAGCGGTCCTTCGCCAAGAACAAGGCCGCCATCGACCGCGCCAAGGCGGACGAGACCTGCACGATCGTCGCGGGCGGCACCTACGACGACTCGGTCGGCTACTTCGTCCGCCCGACCGTCGTCGAGTGCACCGACCCGGAGAACGAGGTCTTCACCACCGAGTACTTCGGCCCGTTCCTCGCCGTGTACGTCTACGAGGACGACCGGTACGACGAGATGCTGACCCAGATGGAGTCGGTCTCCGACTACGCCCTCACCGGCTCGGTCATCGCCAACGACCGCGCCGCGGCGGCGTACACCATGGAGAAGCTCCGCTTCGCCGCGGGCAACTTCTACATCAACGACAAGTCGACCGGCGCCGTGGTCGGCCAGCAGCCCTTCGGCGGCGGCCGCGCCTCCGGCACCAACGACAAGGCGGGCGCCCCGCAGAACCTGATGCGCTGGACCCTGACCCGCGCCATCAAGGAGACCCTGGTCCCGCCGACCGACTACTCCTACCCGCACATGGGCTGACCTCCGCCCGCCCCGTGAACTCGGGCCGGGAAGCCTGACCCCCGAGCAGGCTTCCCGGCCCGTTGCCAATTCCGGCCCTGCCACAATGCGTTCATGACGGTGACGGCGGACGACGGGGTGCGGCTGTGGGCGGAGCGGTCGGGCGGAGCCGGTGACCCGCTGGTGCTGTGCCACGGCGGGCCGGGCCTGTGGGACATGTTCGGCGACCTCGCCGCACTGCTCGCGGACGTAACCCCGGTGGTCCGCTGGGACCAGCGCGGCTGCGGCCGCTCGGAGCGCTGCGACGGCCCCTGGACCAGCGCCCGGTTCGTCGCCGACCTCGACGCCGTACGGCGGCACTTCGGCCTGGAGCGGATGGCGCTGCTCGGCCACTCCTGAGGCGCCCAGCTCGGCCTGAGCTACGCGCTGGCGCACCCGGACCGGGTGAGCGCGCTGGTGTACGTCTCGGGCACCGGCATCGGCCCGGACGCCGACTGGCGCCCCGGGTACAAGGAGAACTTCCTCGCCCGCCTCGCCGACCACCCCGAACGCCTCCCCGCTGGCGGGAGCTGTCCGGCGTCGCCGAGCGCACGCCGGACGCGGAGCGGGAGCGGGCCGTGCTGCACTGGTCCGTGGAGTTCGAGGACCGGGACCGGGCCCTGGAGCCGGCCGGGCGCATGGCCGAGCCGTGGTTCGGCGTCAACTCCGAGTGCGCCGGCGCCCTCAGCGCGGAACGCGAGCGCACCTGGGGGACCCCCGCGCTGCACGCCGCCTGCCGGGACCTCGGGGTGCCGGTGCTGATCGTCGACGGCGCCCATGACATCCGCCCCCGGAGCGCCGTCGACTCCCTCGCCGTCTCGCTGCCGCACGTCCGCCGGGTCACCCTTCCGCGGGCGGGGCACATGCCGTGGGTGGACGATCCCGAGGGCTTCCGCGAACTGCTCAGCCGGTGGGCAGGTGACGGCCGAGGAAGTCCCGCATGAGCGCGGCGATAGCGTCCGCGTGCGTCTCCAGGGCGAAGTGCCCGGCGGGCAGCAGGTGCACCTCGGCCTCCGGCAGGTCCCGCTGGAAGGCGAGCGCGCCGGCCGGCACGAAGATCTCGTCGTGTCCGCCCCAGACCGCGAGCAGCGGGACCCGGCTGGTCCGGAAGTAGTCGTGGAAGGCCGGGTAGAGGGCGAAGTTGGCGCCGTAGTCGGAGATCAGGTCGAGCTGGATCTCCGACTGGCCGGGGCGGCCCAGCAGCGCCGCGTCGTGCTCGTAGGCGTCCGGGCTGACCAGTGAGGGGTCCGGAACGCCGTGCAGGTACTGCCACTTGACGCCCTCGGGGGAGTAGATCTCGCGTACCGGAGCCTCCGTCCGGGGCGTCCGCTTCTCGATCAGGGCGAGCACGGGCGCCCAGGCCTCCTCGCCGAGCCCCTCTTCGTAGGCGTTGCCGTTCTGCGTGACGATCGCGGTCACCCGGTCGGGGTGCGCGAGGGCCAGGCGCAGGCCGATCGGGGCGCCGTAGTCCTGGATGTAGAGGGCGTACCGCTCCAGCCCGAGCCGCTGAGTGAACTCGTCGGTGACGGCGGCGAGTTCGGCGAAGGTGTACGAGAACTCCGCCGGACCGGGCGCTGCCGACCGGCCGAAGCCGATGTGGTCGGGGGCGATCACCCGGTACCGGTCCGCGAGCAGCGGGATCAGGTCGCGGAACATGTGCGAGCTGCTCGGGAAGCCGTGCAGGAGCAGCAGCACCGGGGCGTCGGAGGGGCCCGCCTCGCGGTAGTACACCTCGAGACCGCGGACGGTGACGGTGCGGTGGTGGACCCGGTGAGTGGACATGGGTGCAGTCCAGCACGCGTCTGTCTAACCTGTCAAGAATAATTTGACGGTTAGGTCGAACCGGCGGGGGCGATACTGGGGTCATGACGCCTCGCCTGCGCACCGCCCACACCTCCGCCTTGACGCCCGCCGAACTCCGCTGCGTGCGGGCCCTGTTGGACGAGGCCTTCGACGGCGACTTCAGCGACGAGGACTGGGACCACGGACTCGGCGGCATGCACGCCCTCGTCCACGACGGCGCCGGGCTCGCCGCGCACGGCTCGGTCGTGATGCGGCGGACGCTGCACCGCGGCCACTGGCTGCGCACCGGATACGTGGAGGCCGTCGCCGTGCGCGCCGACGTGCGCCGGACCGGGCTGGGCGGGCGGGTGATGTCGGCCCTGGAGCACGTCGTCGACCGGGCCTACGACCTCGGAGCGCTCTGCGCGAGCGAGGACGGCGCCCCGCTGTACACGGCCCGGGGCTGGCGGTGGTGGGGCGGGCGCGTGTGCGCCCTCTCGCCCTCCGGCGTCGTCCGCCTGCCCGAGGAGGAGGGGAACGTCCTCCTCCGGCCCGTCCGCACCGGGCGGCCGCTCGACCCCGGGCACGACCTGGTCTTCGACTGGCGGGACGGCGACGTCGTCTGATCCCGCCCTCGCAGGATCGCTCGGACCGTCCGCCGCGCCCTCCCCTCGGACAAGGCGCAGGTCATGGCCGTGTGACGGGATCCGCCGTCTCAGATAGTAGGAAGTCCGAGTAATTGTGCAGACAGGCGCGACGGGCTCGCTTAGTTTTGTAGGAGTCGAACGTCTCGCTCGATCCAGCGAGCGGCGGTCGTGAGCCGGGCCCCGTGCAGGCAACCCCTGCGGCACCGCTCCCCGCCCTCAGGGGCCCCCGCCCGTGCCCATCAGGCAGTGGGGGAGTCTCGCAACCCCCTTGCCGCACTCCGGTTTCCCGAAGGAGTCGATTCACCATGGCCGAGACGACCAGCCGCCGCCGAGTCCGCCACGTTTCCCGCTCGACCGAGTCCGAGCGCAAGAACGCCGCCGCCGCACTCCAGCGCGCCCTCGACCGCCGGGACAACGGCGGCGAGACCGGCCACTGAGCCGCCACCGATCCGGGAGCCGCATCCCCTCCGTGGCGCGGCGCGGCCCCGCCGTCGCGCCGCGCCGCTGGAGGCGGCCGGCGGCTCTCATGTCCGCATCGCGGACAGGGCATGTCATCCTCTGGGACGAGGAGTAGGGTGCCGACATGTCTCGCAGCATCAATCTCGCAGTGATCCCCGGTGACGGCATCGGCCAGGAGGTCGTGGCCGAGGGTCTGAAGGTCCTCTCCGCCGTCCTGCCGCAGGATGTGAAGCTGGAGACCAAGGAGTACGACTTCGGCGCCAAGCGCTACCACGCCACCGGTGAGACCCTCACCGACGCCGACCTCGACGCCCTCAAGCAGCACGACGCCATCCTGCTCGGCGCCATCGGCGACCCGTCGGTCCCCTCCGGCGTCCTGGAGCGCGGCTTCCTGCTCAAGCTCCGCTTCGCCTTCGACCACCACGTCAACCTGCGCCCGTCGAAGCTGCTGCCCGGCGTCTCCACCCCGCTGGCCGGCCAGCCGGAGATCGACTTCGTGGTCGTCCGCGAGGGCACCGAGGGCCCCTACACGGGCAACGGCGGCACCATCCGCAAGGGCACCGAGCACGAGGTCGCCACCGAGGTCTCCGTCAACACGGCCTACGGTGTCGAGCGCGTGGTCCGCGACGCCTTCGCCCGCGCCCAGGGCCGCCCGCGCAAGAAGCTCACGCTGGTCCACAAGAACAACGTGCTGACCTTCGCCGGGCACCTGTGGACGAACGTCTTCAACAAGGTGGCCGCGGAGTACCCCGAGGTCACCACCGACTACATCCACGTGGACGCGGCGACCATCTACCTGGTCACCGACCCCGCCCGCTTCGACGTGATCGTCACCGACAACCTCTTCGGCGACATCATCACCGACCTCGCCGCGGCCGTCTCCGGCGGCATCGGCGTGGCCGCCTCGGGCAACATCAACCCCGGCCGCGAGTTCCCGTCCATGTTCGAGCCGGTCCACGGCTCGGCCCCGGACATCGCGGGCCAGGGCAAGGCCGACCCCAGCGCCACGGTCCTCTCCGTCGCGCTGCTGCTGCGCCACCTCGGCCACGACGCCGAGGCCGACCGCATCGACGCCGCGGTCGCCGCCGACCTCACCGAGCGGGTGGGCAAGCCCGCCCGCAGCACCTCCGAGATCGGCGACGCCCTCGCCGTACGCGTAGCCGGCTGACCCGCCGCGCCACGCTCAAGCCGTCGGGTCGCACACGCACCCGGCGGCTTCTTTTGTGCCTCGCCGGGTGCCACCATCAACCACTGGGCCGCTTTCACCCCGATTCCGTCCGCCGTGGTCCGCGCGCGATAATCGAACGCGGAGCCGCGACATGAGGGAAAGCTCGGATGTCCTAGCACCGGCCACCGGCCGGTGCGGGGCGTGAGCGCGGCCCGGTCACTACTCACCGGTGAAGGACACCCACTCATGACGACGCCCACGATCGAGCTCAAGCCCTCCGCCCACCCGCTCGCCGCCGCGGAGCGCGAGGCGATCCTGGCCAGCCCCGGATTCGGCCGCCACTTCACCGACCACATGGTGACGATCAAGTGGACCGAGGGGCGCGGCTGGCACGACGGCCAGCTCGTTCCGTACGCGCCGATCCCCCTCGACCCGGCCACCAACGTCCTGCACTACGCCCAGGAGATCTTCGAGGGCCTGAAGGCCTACCGCCAGCCCGACGGCTCGGTCGCCACCTTCCGCCCGGACCAGAACGCCAAGCGCTTCCAGCGTTCCGCGCGCCGTCTCGCCATGCCGGAGCTGCCGGTCGAGACGTTCGTCGAGGCCTGCGACCTCCTGGTCCAGCAGGACAAGGACTGGGTGCCCGCGCACGGTGGCGAGGAGTCCCTCTACCTGCGCCCGTTCATGATCGCCACCGAGGTCGGCCTGGGCGTCAAGCCCGCCAACGAGTACCTGTTCATCGTGATCGCCTCCCCGGCCGGCGCCTACTTCCCGGGCGGGGTCCGGCCGGTGTCGATCTGGGTCTCCGAGGACCGCGTCCGCGCCGTCCCCGGCGGCATGGGCGACGCCAAGACCGGCGGCAACTACGCCGCGTCTCTGCTCGCCCAGGCCGAGGCCGCCGCCAAGGGCTGCGACCAGGTCTGCTACCTCGACGCCGTGGACCACAAGTGGGTCGAGGAACTGGGCGGCATGAACCTGTACTTCGTGTACGGCGACAAGATCGTCACGCCCACCCTGACCGGTTCCATCCTGGAGGGCGTCACCCGTGACTCCCTGCTCGCCGTCGCCCGCGACCTCGGCTACACGTCCGAGGAGGGCCGGGTCTCGGTCGAGCAGTGGCAGCGCGACTCCGAGAACGGCACCCTCACCGAGGTCTTCGCCTGCGGCACCGCGGCCGTGATCACCCCGGTCGGCACCGTCAAGCGGGCCGGCGCCGAGTGGCAGCAGAGCGGTGGCGAGCCCGGCGAGGTCACCGTCCGCCTGCGCCAGGCCCTCCTGGACATCCAGCGCGGCAAGGCCGAGGACCGGCACGGCTGGATGCACAAGCTGGGCTGACGCCCGGCCGGCACGCACATGGGGCCGCCCCGGACCACGCGTCCGGGGCGGCCCCATGTGCGTTCGGAGACGCTTCGCCCCGGACTCATCTCAGACGGTTTAGAGCAACGCTCAATGTGACATTCGGCGAGCCGAACCGGCCAGCACACCTCTTGCTTCCGGACTGCGTTTAGAGTGATGCTCTAAACGTCGGACGACAAGGAGGTGCCGTGCCGTGAGACTGACTCCCACCGAGCGGGACCGGCTGCTGCTCTTCGGGGCCGCCGAACTGGCCCGGGCCCGCCGGGCGCGCGGTCTCCAGCTGAACGTGCCGGAGGCCACCGCGCTGATCGCGGACACGGTCTGCGAGGCGGCCCGCGACGGCCGGCGGCTCGCCGAGGCCGTCGAGGCGGCCCGCTCGGTGCTCGGCCCCGAGGACGTGCTGCCGGGCGTCGCCGACGTCGTCACCGAGGTGATGGTCGAGGCCGTCTTCGACGACGGCTCCCGGCTCGCGGTGGTCTCCGACCCCATCGGCGGCGGACCGGGGGAGCGGGCGCCGGGTGCGCTGCTGCCCGGTCCCGAGCACGCCGACCCCGCGCCGGCCGTCCGGCTCCGGGTCACCAACACCGCGTCCGTGCCGGTCTCGGTCACCTCCCACTTCCACTTCTTCGAGGCCAACCCGCGGCTCGACTTCGACCGCGCGAGCTCCTACGGCATGCGCCTCGCCGTGCCCGCCGGCTCCTCGGTGCGGTTCGGGCCGGGGGAGAGCGAGGAGGTCGGCCTGGTGCCGATCGGCGGCGAGCGGATCGCGATCGGCTTCGCCGGCCTGGTCGACGGCCCGCTGGACGCGCCCGGCGCGCGGCGGGAGGCGCTGCGCAGGGCCGCGGCCTGCGGATACCTCGGAGTCGCTGAGCAGGACGCAGAGGACGGAGGCGAGGAGCGATGAGCCGCTCGAAGGGACGCGAGGTGAGCCGGTCGATCCACGTCGACCCGCATGCCTACGCGGCGACCCACGGACCCCGGGCGGGTGACCGCGTCCGCCTGGGCGACTCCGGGCTGACCGTCCGGATCGAGTCGGACGCCCAGCGCTACGGCGACGAGTTCCTCGCCGGGTTCGGCAAGACGGCGCGCGACGGGCTGCACCTGAAGGCCGCCGCCGTCCGTGACACCTGCGACGTCGTGATCAGCAACGTCGTCGTGATCGACGCGGTCCAGGGCATCCGCAAGGTGTCCATCGGCATCCGCGAGGGGCGCATCCACGCGATCGGCCGGGCCGGCAACCCCGACACCCTGGACGGCGTCGACGTCGTCGTCGGCACCGGCACGTCCATCGTGTCCGGGGAAGGGCTGATCGCCACCGCCGGCGCCGTCGACACCCATGTGCACCTGCTGTCGCCGCGGATCATGGAGGCCTCCCTCGCCTCCGGCGTGACCACGATCATCGGGCAGGAGTTCGGCCCGGTGTGGGGCGTGGGCGTCAACTCGCCCTGGGCGCTGCGGCACGCGTTCGGCGCCTTCGACGCCTGGCCGGTCAACATCGGCTTCCTCGGCCGGGGTTCGTCGTCCCACGAGGCGCCGCTGGTCGAGGCGCTCGCCGAGGGCGGGGCGAGCGGCTTCAAGGTGCACGAGGACATGGGCGCGCACACGCGCGCGCTCGACACGGCCCTGCGGGTGGCCGAGGAGCACGACGTCCAGGTCGCCCTGCACAGCGACGGCCTGAACGAGTGCCTGTCCGTGGAGGACACCCTCAGGGTGCTGGAGGGCCGTACGATCCACGCCTTCCACATCGAGGGCTGCGGCGGCGGCCACGTGCCGAACGTGCTCAAGATGGCCGGCGTCCCGAACGTCATCGGCTCCTCCACCAACCCCACCCTGCCCTTCGGCCGGGACGCGGTCGCCGAGCACTACGGCATGATCGTCTCCGTCCACGACCTGAAGACCGACCTGCCCGGCGACGCCGCCATGGCCCGCGACCGCATCCGGGCCGGCACGATGGGCGCCGAGGACGTCCTGCACGACCTGGGCGCGATCGGCATCACCTCGTCCGACGCGCAGGGCATGGGCCGCGCCGGCGAGACGGTCCGCCGCACCTTCGCCATGGCCGGCAAGATGAAGGCCGAGCTGGGCCCGCTGGAGGGCGACGGCGAGGGCGACGACAACGCCCGCGTCCTGCGCTACATCGCCAAGCTGACCATCAACCCCGCCATCGCGCACGGCCTCTCCCACGAGGTCGGCTCGATCGAGACGGGCAAGCTCGCCGACATCGTGCTGTGGCGCCCGGAGTACTTCGGCGCCAAGCCGCAGCTCGTCCTCAAGTCCGGCTTCCCGGCCTACGGCGTGACCGGCGACCCCAACGCGGCCACCGACACCTGCGAACCCCTGGTGCTGGGGCCGCAGTTCGGCGCGTACGGCGCCACCGCGGCCGACCTCTCGGTGGCCTTCGTCGCCCGCGCCGCCGAGCAGGGGAGCGACACGATGCCCACCCGGCGCCGCCGGGTCGCGGTCCGCGGCACCCGCGGCATCGGCCCGGCCGACCTGCGGCTCAACTCCCGTACCGGGGCGGTCGACGTGGACGGGCGCACCGGCCTGGTCACCCTCGACGGCGACCCGCTGCGTTCCGAACCCGCCGAGTCCGTGTCCCTCAACCGGCTCTACTTCCTCTGATCCAAGGACCTGCCCATGACCTACCGCATGCCCCCCGAGTGGGCCCCGCACGAGCGCACCTGGATGGCCTGGCCGGGGCCCAACCCGACCTTCGCCGACGACGAGGAGCTGGCCGCGGCCCGCGCCGCCTGGGCGGACGTGGCCCGCGCCGTGCGCCGCTTCGAGCCGGTGACGATGGTGCACGGCCCCGGCCAGGGCGAGTCGGCGCGCGCGCTGCTCGGCCCGGACGTCGAGCTGGTGGAGCGGGAGCTGGACGACGCGTGGATGCGCGACATCGGCCCGACCTTCGTGCTCGACGAGCAGGGCAGGACGGCCGCCGTGGACTGGGTGTTCAACGGCTGGGGCGGCCAGGACTGGGCCCGCTGGGAGCACGACTCCAAGATCGCCCGCCAGGTCGCGGACCTGGCCGGGGTGCCCGTGCTGAGCAGCGGACTCGTCAACGAGGGCGGCGCGATCCACGTCGACGGCGAGGGCACGGTCCTGCTCACCGAGACGGTCCAGCTCGGGGCCGGCCGCAACCCCGGCTGGAGCCGCGAGCGGGTGGAGGCGGAGATCCACACCAGGCTCGGCACCAGCAAGGCGATCTGGCTCCCGCACGGCCTGTCCGGCGACTACGGCAGGTACGGCACCCAGGGCCACGTCGACATCGTCGCGGCCTTCGCCCGCCCCGGCACGGTCCTCGTCCACACCCAGCGGGACCCCGCCCACCCGGACCACGCCCGCTCGCTGACGTACCTGGAGATCCTGCGCGCCGAGACCGACGCCCAAGGGCGCCCGCTGGAGGTCGTCGAGGTGCCGGCCCCCACCGTCCTGAAGGACGAGGAGGGCGACTGGGTCGACTACTCCTACATCAACCACTACCTGTGCAACGGCGGCGTCGTGCTCTGCGCCTTCGACGACCCGAACGACGAGGTGGCGGCGGGCGTCTTCCGCCGTCTCTTCCCCGGCCGGGAGGTGACGCAGGTGGACGCCCGTACGATCTTCGCCGGCGGTGGAGGCATCCACTGCGTCACCCAGCAGCAGCCGAAGAGCTAGGAGCAGCCGATGGCCGGTGCGCGCAGGAACGCGCCGCCGCGCGAGGACGTCCTCGCCGCCGCCATGGACATGATCGCCGAGCGCGGTCTGGAGAAGCTCACCATGGCGGCGCTCGGCCGTGAGGTCGGGATGAGCAGCGGCCATCTGCTGTACTACTTCCGTTCCAAGGACGAGCTGCTGCTGCGCACCCTGGAGTGGAGCGAGGGCCGGCTCGGCGCCGAGCGCGGCCGGCTGCTCACCCGTGCGGGCTCCGCCCGCGAGCGGCTGGAGGCCTACGTCGGCCTGTACGTCCCGGACGGGCACCGCGACCCGCACTGGACCCTGTGGCTGGAGGTCTGGAACCGCTCGCAGAACGCCGCCGAGGAGGCCCGGGAGCGACAGGCCGCCATCGAGGGCGCCTGGCACCGCGACCTGGTCGCGCTGATCGCCGAGGGCGTCTCGCGCGGCGAGTTCCGGCCGGTCGACGCGGACCGCTTCGCCACCCGGCTGCGCGCCCTGCTCGACGGTTTCTCCATCCACGTCGCCATCGGCCTGCGCGGCACGGACCGCGAGCAGGTGATCGCCCATGTGCGGGACCTCCTCGCCGAGTCGCTGCACGCACCGCGGGAGCGGGACGACTGACGTCCGGGGCGGGCCGGGCGGCACCCGTCCACCGCGGCGACCGGATGCTGAGACACCCGGCCGGGCGGGGCCGGGACTGTGCGAAACTTCCTCCGTGCCCTCGTTCGCCATGATTATCGGCAGCAGGCGCGCCGGTCCGCAGTGACCATCTCGTACTACCAGGTGCGGGTGGCCATCGTCGTCTCAGACCCGCGCGCAGACCTCTCGCACCCGCGAGGGGTCTTTTCGTTTTCCGGCTCACCCACGGCCGGGAGGCGGGGCGCGAGGAGTATCGCAGGGGCGGTGGAGCCGGACATTCCGGTAAGACCGAAGATTCACAATCAGGAGCCTTGAACTCATGACCGAGACGGTAACCAGCGAGCTCGACGACTCGTTCCACGTCTTCGACACCACGCTGCGCGACGGCGCGCAGCGCGAGGGCATCAATCTCACGGTCGCGGACAAGCTCGCCATCGCACGGCACCTGGACGACTTCGGCGTGGGCTTCATCGAGGGCGGCTGGCCCGGCGCCAACCCGCGCGACACCGAGTTCTTCGCGCGGGCGCAGGCGGAGATCGACTTCCGGCACGCCGAGCTGGTCGCCTTCGGCGCCACCCGCCGCGCCGGTGCCAAGGCGGCGGACGACCCCCAGGTCAAGGCCCTGCTCGACTCCGGCGCCCCGGTGATCACGCTGGTCGCCAAGTCGCACGACCGGCACGTCGAGCTGGCGCTGCGCACCACGCTGGACGAGAACCTGGAGATGGTCCGGGACACCGTGTCCTACCTGCGCGAACAGGGCCGCCGGGTGTTCGTGGACTGCGAGCACTTCTTCGACGGCTACCGCGCGAACCCCGAGTACGCCAAGGCGGTCGTGCGCACGGCCGCGCGGGCCGGCGCCGACGTCGTCGTCCTCTGCGACACCAACGGCGGCATGCTGCCCGCCCAGGTCCACGCGGTCGTCTCCACCGTCCTCGCCGACACCGGCGCACGGCTCGGCATCCACGCCCAGGACGACACCGGCTGCGCGGTCGCCAACACCCTGGCCGCCGTCGACGCCGGCGCCACCCACGTGCAGTGCACGGCCAACGGCTACGGCGAGCGCGTCGGCAACGCCAACCTGTTCCCGGTGGTCGCGGCCCTGGAGCTGAAGTACGGCAAGAAGGTGCTGCCCGAGGGCCGGCTGCGCGAGACCACCCGGATCTCGCACGCGATCGCCGAGGTCGTCAACCTCACCCCCTCCACGCACCAGCCGTACGTCGGCGTCTCCGCCTTCGCCCACAAGGCCGGGCTGCACGCCTCCGCGATCAAGGTCGACCCCGACCTGTACCAGCACATCGACCCCGAGCTGGTCGGCAACACCATGCGCATGCTGGTCTCCGACATGGCCGGCCGCGCCTCCGTCGAGCTGAAGGGCAAGGAGCTCGGCATCGACCTCGGCGGCGACCGGGAACTGGTCGGCCGGGTGGTCGATCGGGTGAAGGAGCGCGAGCTGCGCGGCTACACCTTCGAGGCCGCCGACGCCTCCTTCGAGCTGCTGCTCAGGGCCGAGGTCGAGGGCAGGCCGCTGCGGTACTTCGAGGTCGAGTCCTGGCGGGCCATCGTCGAGGACCGGCCGGACGGCACCCACGCCAACGAGGCCACCGTGAAGCTGTGGGCCAAGAGCGAGCGGATCGTCGCGACCGCGGAGGGCAACGGCCCGGTCAACGCCCTGGACCGGGCCCTGCGGGTGGCGCTGGAGAAGATCTACCCGCAGCTCGCCAAGCTGGAGCTGGTGGACTACAAGGTCCGCATCCTGGAGGGCGTGCACGGCACCTCCTCCACCACCCGGGTCCTCATCTCCACCTCCGACGGCGGCGCCGAGTGGTCCACGGTGGGCGTGGCGGAGAACGTCATCGCCGCGTCCTGGCAGGCCCTGGAGGACGCCTACACCTACGGGCTGCTGCGGGCGGGCGTGGAACCGGCCGAGTAGGCACAGTGGAGGGATGACCGAAGACGACGGCGCCCTCCTGTCCGGCGCCCGCGTGGCGACCCGGCTGCCCGCCGCGGACCTGGACCGGGCCAGGCGCTTCTACGCCGAGAAACTCGGCCTGCGGCCCGTCGACGAACGTCCCGGCGGGCTGCTGTACCGGTGCGGCGGAACGGACTTCGTGCTGTTCCGCTCCACCGGGTCCTCGCCCGGCACCTTCACCCAGATGGGCTTCGAGACCGACGGCGACCTCGACGCGGTCGTGGCGGAGCTGAGGCGGCGCGGGGTGGTCTTCGAGGAGGTCGACGCGCCCGGGCTCCGCACCCGGGACGGCATCGCCGAGATCGAGGGCAACTACCCGAGCAAGGGCGCCCGCGGCGAGCGCGGCGCCTGGTTCCGGGACAGCGAGGGCAACCTGCTGGGCATCGGGCAGCCGGTGCGCTGACTCAGGGCGCCCGCCAGATGTTGTCGAAGGCCGCGTTCTCGATCTCCCGGCGCTGCCGCACGGCGGTCAGCTCGGTCACCGCGTCGCCGACCGCGGCCAGCACGGTCACGACCGGCTCGTCGGTGAACTCCTCCCCGGCCCCCTCCCCGCTCCCGATGCCCAGGGCGGCCGCGAGGGTGACGAGGACCGGCTCGCGGCCCTCCCAGCGGTCGGTGGCCTGCCGCCGGGCCGCGGTGTCGGCGGCGGCGGTCCGCGGCCGGCGCGGGAACCAGGGCCTGCGCTCGCCGGTGAGCTGCCCCTCGGTGTCCAGGACGTCGAAGTAGGCCGAGGCCAGCCCCTCGCCCCGGCGCCACAGCCAGTCCTCGGCCGTCTCGTACGGCTCCTGCCGGACCAGCGCCGAGCCCGCCTCGTCCAGCATCCGGTCGTCCAGGGCCAGCGGCGGCCCCGGTACCAGGCGCTCGCCCTCCAGGGACACGGCCCGGGCGCCGAGCAGGTCCACCAGCTCGGCGCCCGCGAGCGCCAGCGACAGCTCGCCCTGCTCCACGGGGCGGTCGCCCGAGACGTCGGTCGCGACGATGAACAGATCCCGTGCTGTGGTCATGTGGCGCGCTCCCGGTCCCGGACGGCTTTTCCTACGACCACCATGAAACGTGGGAGGCCGATCCGCGACAAGGCGGCGCCACTCAGCAGGACCCCGCCGCGAGCCGCTCGAAGCCGGCCCGGCTCATCACCCGGCCGCCGGCCCAGACCTGCCCCGGCCGCGGCCGCCCGATCCGCTCCCCGGTGGACTCCACCCTCCCGTTGTACGAGTCCCGGTCACGTAGTGCCCGAAGCCCGGCTCGCACCGGTGGCGGGGGAGCAGCCGCCGTTCGCCCCGGTGCCGGGCCCGCCGGCTCCCGGGCGGCGTGAACAGCGGGAAGTCGGCGTCCCCGTGCGGACCCTCCTGCCGCACGTCCCCTCCCGTGGTGACGGGCCCTTCACCGCCGCCAGGCGGCCGCCCGACCAGGTGGGGACCCTGGCGGGCGTCGTCGCCGCACGGCCGGATCAGCGCGTACGGCGCGCCGTCCGCCCCGATCCCCACTCCGGAACCGGCGGCAGGTCGACCGCCGCGCAGCCGCCGAGCAGCAGACACCCGGCGACCGTCGCCACCACGGCACTCCCGCGCACGTCCCGCCCCTCACGGGCGGGAGGCGCCCCGCCCTACCGCAGCTTCCACTTCTGGTTGGCGGCGCCCGTGCACGACCAGATCTGGGCCCGCGCCCCGTTCGCCGACGAGTTGTCGGTGACGTCGAGGCACTTGCCGGCCGCCGTGTTCACCACATCACCGGTGGCGTCGTTGTACGACCACCGCTGGGCACCGGTTCCATTGCAGTCGTACAGCTGCACCTTCGCCCCGTCCGCCGTCGAGCCGGACGTGACGTCGAGGCACTTGCCGAGCGCCTGGACCGAGCCGTCGGCCGCGACCGTCCACCTCTGCGCCGCGCTGCCGTTGCAGTCGTAGAGCTGCACCGCCGTGCCGTTGGCGCTGGAACCGCCCGCCACGTCAAGGCACTTGCCGGCGAGCCCGACGAAGGAGCCGCTGCTCGCGGAGCCGCCGGACTGGGCGCCGGACCAGGTGAACGTGGCCGAGGTCCTGCCGGGCAGCGAGTAGGTGGCGTGCTGGGAACCCCAGTTGACGGTCACCGTCCTCGCCGAGGCCGAGTCGTTGTAGGCGATCAGCGCCTTGCTCCCGTCGGGGTTGCGCCACGCCACGTTGGGCACGGCGCTCGACGCGGTGGAGGCGATGCGCTGGGCGCCAGGCCGGACGAACTTGGTCAGGTGGCCCATCGTGTAGTACTCGACGGTGTAGTCGACGGTCCCGCTCGCCCCGTCGCCGTCGTGCACGGTGACCAGGCCGGTGCAGGTGCCGCAACCGCCGTTGTGCGGGCCCATGTTCTGGTCCACCGCGAGGGACCACTTGGTCACCGATTTCGCCCAGTTGCGGGTGTAGTCGATGATGTCGTTCATGTCCTCGCGCTGCTGGTTGGCGATCCAGGTGCCGCCGGAGTGCTCGGTGCCGAACGCGTCCAGGTTGGGGTACCGGTTGTGGACGGCGGTCTGCTCGGCGACGTCACCGCCGTAGCCGTGCCAGGCGATGCCGCCGAAGTTGGGGTGGTCGCGGATCGCCGGGTCGTCGACGCTCTGGGCCGCGTAGGTGTCGTAGACGTCCCAGTTCCAGTCGTGGGCCAGCACCTTGGTCCGCAGGCCCGCGGACTGGAGTCGGGGCAGCAGCTCGCTCTTGAGGAAGTACTGGATGCCGGAGGCGTTCCAGCTCATCGAGGGATAGCCGGAGCAGCACGTCGGCTCGTTCTGCGGGGTGACGTACGAGACGTCGATGCCCTGGCTCCTGTACGCCTGGAGGTACTTCACGAAGTACGAGGCGTAGGCGCCGTAGTCCTCCGCCTTCAGCCAGCCGCCGTTGAGCGAGCCGCTGTCCTTCATCCAGGCCGGAGCCGTCCACGGCGAGGCCATGACCGTCAGGGCGGGGTTGAGCTGCAGGGCCTGCCTGGTCAGGGGGACGACGTCCGCGAGGTCGTGCGCGATGGAGAAGCCGTTGAGGTTCGGGTCCGTCTGCCCGGCCGGCACGTCGTCGTACGTGTACCCGTACCGCGCGAGGTCCGAGGCGCCCATCGGATTGCGCAGGAACGACAGCCCGATGCCGTCCGTGGGCGAGAACAGCTTCCGCATCGTCGCGTCCCGCGTCGCCTGCGAGAGCGCGCCGCTGCTGTTCATCAGCCAGGCGGCGGTGTCGGTGAACGACGCGCCGCCGCCGGTGAAGGTCTGGTAGCGGGTGTTCTCGTCGACGGTGATGTTCTCGCCGCTGCCGCCGGCCCCGGACTGGAAGGCGAACGGCGTCTGCGCCTGGAGGCCGCGCACGACGTGGCGTCCGCCGGAGTCGTCGGTGGTGGTGAGCCAGGCCGTGACCTGCTCGCCGGCCGCGTGCGCGGAGGGCATGCCGACGGCCGTGAGCCCGGCGGTGGTCAGCAGGCCGGCGAGCAGCAGCCGGGCCGTGCGCAGGGGTCGCCTCATGGAGCGCCGCCCTTCGGGAGGTGGGGGATGGGGGCGTGCGAGCCGTGAGTAAATGACGGCTTCGGGGGCGCGTCAAGAGGTTGCGCATTCAGCTTCCGAACACACAACCGCCTTCATCCGGCCATGAGTTGACCTCGTACCACTTCTGACGTGAAGTATTGACGGCGTCGTGTTGACCCAGTTAACTCACGACGTGATCTAAGTCATGAGTGAATCAAGAGCCGAGGGAAGGTACATGCGAAGAACCGCCCTGCTCGTCTCCGCCGCACTCCTCACCGGGCTGCTCCCGTGGGCGACCGCCCGCGCCGCCGACGATCCCGCCCCCGTCCCCGTCGACCGCTTCGAGGGCGAGGTCCCCTTCGCCGCCCAGCCCGCCGAGGGCATCTTCACCTGGGGCGGCGACACGGACGACCCGCCGGCTCTCGAACTGGCCGCCCGAGCCGACGCCCCCGAGGGCGCCAAGGTCCTCGGCGGCTCCTACGACATCAGCGGCTACGGGGGCTTCACCCACGACTTCGCCGCCACCGAGGCCGGCCACGACTGGTCCGCCCACCGGGGCATCCGGTTCTGGTGGGACGGCCAGGACAACGGCAGGAAGGTCGCCTTCGAGATCAAGGACGGCGGCGCCCACGGCGAGGCCTCCGAGCTGTGGACCACCTCCTTCACCGACGACTTCACCGGCTGGAAGCAGATCGAGCTCCCCTTCGCCGACTTCACCTACCGCACGGACTACCAGCCCGTCGGCGGCATCGACCACGTCCTCGGCCTCGACCGGATGTGGGGCTACGCGGTCACGCTCCCGACCGGCGTCAAGGGCCGCTTCGCCATGGACGACGTGGAGCTGTACGGCAAGGCCGACCAGACGCTGCGCGCCTCGGTGAGCACCGGCGCGGCCGTGTACCCCGTCGAAGAGGGCGGAACGGCGAAGGTCGGGGTCACCGTGACCACCACCGGCGCCCGGCCCCTGGACGAACCCGTGACCGTCACGTACACGACGGCGGGCGGCACCGCCGGCCCCGGCAGCGACTACACCCCGGTCTCCGGCACCCTCACCTTCCCGGCGGGCACCGCATCCGGCACCTCGCGGACCGTCCGGGTGCCCACCCTGCGGGACAAGGCCGCCGAGCCCGCCGAGACCGTCCCGCTGAAGCTCACGGTGACCGGCGCCAAGGCGCCCGCCGAGACGCCGCAGGTCGTCATCGACGCCCACGGGCTGCCCTACCTCAACGCCGGCACGCCGGTGAAGAAGCGGGTGGCGGACCTGCTGGGCCGGATGTCCCTGGCGGAGAAGGCCGGGCAGATGACCCAGGCCGAGCGGGGCGCCCTGACCGACCAGGGCGACATCGCCGGGTACGCGCTCGGCTCGCTGCTGTCCGGCGGCGGTTCGACGCCCACGCCCAACACCCCGGACGCCTGGGCCAAAATGATCGACGGCTTCCAGCTCCGCGCGCAGGCGACCCGCTTCCAGATCCCGCTGATCTACGGCGTGGACGCCGTCCACGGCCACAACAACCTGGTCGGCGCGACGATCATGCCGCACAACGTCGGCCTCGGCGCCACCCGTGACCCGCGCCTGGCCGAGCGGACCGGCGCGGTGACGGCGGCGGAGGTCCGGGCCACCGGCATCCCCTGGGACTTCGCGCCCTGCCTGTGCGTGAGCCGCGACGAACGCTGGGGACGCTCCTACGAGTCCTTCGGCGAGGACCCGGCGCTGGTGGAGTCGATGGAGACCGTCGTCCAGGGCCTCCAGGGCCGGGCCGACGGCAGGGACCTGAACCGCGGTGACAAGGTGCTCGCCACCGCCAAGCACTTCGTCGGCGACGGCGGCACCGAGTACGGCTCCTCGACCACCGGCACCTACACGATCGACCAGGGCGTCACCAAGGTCACCCGGCAGCAGCTCGAGGCCGTCCACCTGGCGCCGTTCGCGAGCGCCGTCGACCGCGGCGTCGGCACGGTCATGCCGTCGTACTCCTCGCTCGACGTCATCGGCGACGGCCAGGGCCCGGTGAAGATGCACGCCCGGGCCGACATGATCAACGGTGTGCTCAAGGGCCGGATGGGCTTCGACGGGTTCGTCATCAGCGACTGGAACGCCATCGACCAGCTCCCCGGCGACTACGCCGCCCATGTCCGCACCTCGGTCAACGCGGGCCTGGACATGATGATGGTGCCGTACACGTACAAGGACTTCACCAGCACGCTCGTCGACGAGGTGCGGGCCGGCCGGATCAGCGAGCGGCGGATCGACGACGCCGTCTCCCGCATCCTCACCCAGAAGTTCCGGCTCGGCCTCTTCGAGCACCCGTACGCCGACACCCGCGGCGCCGCCGCCATCGGCTCCCCGGCGCACCGGGCGGTGGCCCGCGAGGCGGCGGCCGAGTCCCAGGTGCTGCTGAAGAACAGCGGAGGGCTGCTGCCCCTGAGGAAGGGCCGGAAGGTCTACGTCGCCGGGTCGAACGCCGACGACATCGGCAACCAGACCGGCGGCTGGACCGTCACCTGGCAGGGCGGCTCGGGGAAGACGACCACGGGCACCACGATCCTCGACGGCATGCGCGAGGCGGGCGGGGACGTCACGTACTCCAAGGACGCCTCCGCGCCGACCGGCGGCTACGACGCCGGTGTGGTCGTCGTCGGCGAGACCCCGTACGCGGAGGGGGTCGGCGACGTCGGCAACGGACACCGGCTCACCCTCTCGGCCGCAGACCAGGCCGCCGTGGACAAGGTGTGCGCGGCCATGAAGTGCGTGGTGCTGATCGTCTCCGGGCGACCGCAGCTCATCGGCGACCGGCTCGGCCGGATCGACGCCCTGGTCGCCGCCTGGCTGCCGGGCACCGAGGGCGCCGGCGTCGCCGACGTCCTCTACGGCAGGCGGCCGTTCACCGGACAGCTCCCGGTCACCTGGCCCCGCTCGGAGGCCCAGCTCCCGATCAACGTCGGCGACGCGTCGTACGACCCGCAGTACCCCTACGGCTGGGGTCTGACCACGCTCACCCCCGTCCCGCGGGGCGGCGCGGCCACGCTGCGGGCGCTCGCACTGGCGGCGACGGCGGCGGAGCGGACGGGCGCCGACCGGGCCGGACGGGAGCTGGTCACCCGGGCCCGGCTGATCGTCCAGCACCAGGCGGGCGACCGGATGACGGCGGCGGTGGCGAAGCCCTTCGCCGACGCGGACCACCTGCTGCTGACCGGCCACTACGGAAAGGCGGTGCAGAAGCTCACGGAGGCGTACCGGGCCGCGTGAGTCCCCCCGCCGCTCCGCTTGAATGACTGGTTCGGGAGGCTTCGGGTAGTTTCGAAGGGTGAAGGCCGTCCTTCGGACCCGAAGCCTCCCGGCGCTGCTGCTGGCCGCACTGGCGCTGGTCGTCGCGACCACCCTGGCCCCGGGCGCGATGGCGGCCACCAGCGTGTCCGGCATCGCCCAGGCCCTGCGCCAGAGCCCGGTCTACGTGGACCCGGCGGCCTCGGGCCAGCTGTCCGGGACCGCCGCCGACGGGCTCGCCAAGCAGATCAGGGGCGCAGGCAAACCCCTCTTCGTCGCCGTCCTGCCCGCCGGTTACCCCACCGCGAACCTCTTCTCCGACCTGCGCACGGCCACCGGCGTCACCGGTCTGTACGCCATCCGGCTCGGCGACCGCTTCGACGCCCGCGCGGATTCCTCGGTCCTCTCCCGCACCGCCGTGCGCAACCTGGTCGCCGGCGTCCAGGGCGAGGACGCCCGGACCCAGCTCACCGACTTCACCGACCGCGCCCTGACCAACATGGGCGGCCGCGCCCCCGCGAGCTGGGGCGGCCAGGGCGGCGGGTCGGGCGCGTCCAGCACGGCGCTGATCACGGCGGGCGTCGTCCTGGTGGCCGCCGGCGCCGGCGCCTACACCCTGGTCCGCCGCGGCCGCCGCCGTCGCGACGAGGAGCAGCGGGCCGCGCTGGACCGGCTGCGGGTGGTCGTGGACGAGGACATCACCGCGTTCGGCGAGGAGCTGGACCGGCTGGACTTCCACCCGGCCGAACCGGGCGCCGACGACGCGATGCGCGCGGACTACGAACGGGCCCTGGACGCCTACGACAAGGCCAAGCAGTACATGGCCGGCGCGCGCAGGCCCGAGGACGTCCGGCCGGTCACCGAGGCCCTGGAGGACGGCCGTTTCTCCCTGGCGCAGCTGGCCGCCCGCCGCGAGGGCCGCCCCCTGCCGGAGCGCCGTCCGCCCTGCTTCTTCGACCCCCGCCACGGCCCCTCGGTCACCGACGCGGCCTGGACCCCGCCCGGCGGCAGCACGCGCGAGGTCCCGGTCTGCGCCGCCGACGCCACCCGCCTTGCCGACGGCCGCGACCCGGTGGTCCGCGAGGTCGACACCGACTACGGCCGCCGCCCCTACTGGGACGCAGGCCCCGCCTACGGACCCTGGGCCGGCGGCTATTTCGGCGGCGGCATCCTCCCGGGCCTCCTGGTCGGCACCCTGCTCGGCAGCATGATGTCCACCCCGTCCTACGCCTCCGACTACGGCGCCGGCTACGGCGACTTCGGCACGGCGGGCTACCAGGGCGGCGACGTCTCCGGCGCGGACTTCGACCCGGGCGACTTCGGCGGAGGCTTCGGCGACGGCGGCGGCGGCTTCGACGGCGGAGGCGGCTTCGACGGCGGAGGCGGCGGCGGAGACTTCGGCGGCGGCTTCTGACCCGCCTTCACCAGTGGTGCGCCCGGGCCCGAGGCACGGCAGCGCCCGCCCTCCCGTTCGGGGGAGTAGGAGGGCGGGCGCGGTCCGGGAGGGCCACCGGGGGCGCGGTGCGGCGCCGTGGGCTCAGGCGTTCTTGATGGCCGAGATGTCGAAGACCAGCTTGATCTTGTCGGAGACCAGGACGCCGCCGGTCTCCAGGGCCGCGTTCCAGGTCAGGCCCCACTCGGAGCGCAGGATCTCGGTCTTGCCCTCGAAGCCGACGCGCTCGTTGCCGAAGGGGTCCTTGGCGGCGCCGTTGAACTCCAGGTCGATGGAGATCGGCTTGGTGACGCCGAGGATGGAGAGGTCGCCGGTGATGCGGTAGTCGTCGCCGCCGAGGGCTTCGGCCTTGGTGGAGCGGAAGGTCATCTCGGGGAACTCGTCGGTCTTGAAGAAGTCCGCGGACTTCAGGTGCCCGTCGCGGTCGGCGTTGCCGGTGTCGATGCTGTCCATCCGGACGTCGAGGGTGGCGGTCGACTTCGAGGGGTCGGCGCCGTCCAGGTGCAGCGCGCCGGTGAACTCGTGGAAGTTGCCCTTGACGTTCGTGACCATCGCGTGGCGGGCCACGAAGCCGATCGTGGTGTGGGCCGGGTCCAGCGTGTACTCGCCGGTCAGCGCGGCCAGCTCGGGATTGGCGGCGGCGGGGGCCTGGGTGGCGGGGGTGTTTTCCTTGCGGCCGAAGATGCCCATGTGACGCTCCTTGGGGACGGCCGCGGCTCCGTGGGGCAGCCGCGACGGTTTCTGTTTAACGTTCAACTAGACCAACGACTCCGACGGTAGACCTATTCCGTTGAGTTTTCAACATCATCCGCCACGTGTTTCCGCGTAACCGGAGAGTAACCGGGTACGCCCTCTGGCGAACGCGCGTAGACCTCGGGCACCATCTCCTTGCGCACCCGCACCACCTGCACAGCCGAACCACAGGAAGCCCGGCCCACCGCAGGAAGGTCTCCCCATGAAGGCCCTGAAAGCCCGCTCCGTCCTCACCGCTCTCGCCCTCGTCGTCGCCCCCGGCGTCGCCGTGGTCGGCACCGCCACCGACGCCTTCGCCGTCACCAAGATCAGTCACTCCACCGCCACCGGGATGTTCCGCGCCTCGGGCATCACCTGGTCGTCCTCCGGCAACTGCTCCGACCGGTACAACTCCACCTGCACCTCCTTCGAGCAGCTCAACCTCGCCACCGCCCAGGGCGCCCAGACCCTGAAGTCGGCCAGCGGCTGCGCCCTCAACATCACCGGCGGCACCGAGACGGGCCACGCCTCGGGCACCTACTCGCACTGGAACGGCTACAAGCTCGACTACGGCAAGAACACCTGCGTCACCTCGTACATCAAGAACAACTTCAGCTACATCGGCCTGCGCGGCGACGGCGCTCCGCAGTACAAGTCCGGCTCCGGCAACATCTACGCCGACGAGGGCAGCCACTGGGACGTCCTGTACTACAACTGCGGCGGCTGCTGAGCCGGGAGGGCGGTGACCGGCCGCATGAGCACCGGACCCAGCCGACGCGCACTGCTGCTGGCCGCCGCCCTCACCGCCGCCGCGGCGCCCGTGGCCCGCGCGGCGGCGGCCGGCGCCGACCCCTTCGACGTCCTGCGCCGCCGGTGGCTCGACATCGCCCTCGGCACCGGATACGACCCGGCCGCCGAGCCGTACGCCGCCCGCCTCGCCCAACTCGGCTCGACGGCACGCGGGTTCCACGCCGGGATGGCACCCGCCGCCGGCTCCCTGTGGCCCGGCCACCCCTTCGACCCGCCCGCCGGGATCACCTTCAGCTACGGCCGCCTGTGGACCATGGCCCAGGCGTACGTCCAGCCCGGCACCGGATCCACCGGCGACGACGCCCTCCTCGCCGGCGTGCTGCGCGGCCTCGACCACCTCTCCGCGACCGTCTACAACCCCGCCACCACGCGCTACGGCAACTGGTGGGAGTGGCAGATCGGCAGCCCCCGGCTGCTGACCGACATCACGGCCGCCCTGTACGACCGGCTCGGCGCGGAGCGTGTCGCGGCCGCCTGCGCCGCCGTCGACCACTTCGTCCCGGACGCGATGCTCACCGAGTACTCCGGCACCTCCACCGGCGCCAACCGCGTCGACCTGTGCCGCTCCGTCGCCCTGCGCGGCATCCTCGGCAGGGCCGGCGACCGCCTCGCGCTCGCCCGCGACGCCCTCTCGCCCGTCTTCCCGTACGTCACCGAAGGCGACGGCCTCTACGCCGACGGCTCCTTCGTGCAGCACACCTGGGTGGCCTACTCCGGCACCTACGGCCAGGTCCTGCTGGACGGCCTGGGCCGGCTCTTCGCGCTGCTGGCCGGCTCCCCGTGGGAGATCACCGACCCCGCCCGGCGGAACGTCCTGGACGGCGTCGACCGCGCCTACGCCCCGCTGATCCACGACGGACTGGTGATGGACTGCGTCAACGGCCGTGCCGTCAGCCGGGGTTACCTGCGCGACGACGACCAGCACATCATGCGCGGCGACCACTACCACGGCCAGGCGCTGATCGCGGCGATCGCCCTGCTGGCCGGCGGCGCCGGCGAGGAGGAACGGCAGCGCTGGTACGGCCGCGTCAAGGGCTGGATCGAACGGGACACGGTCACACCGCTGCTGACCGCTCCTCAGTTCGGAATCGCGGACCTGGCGAGGCTGCAGGCGGTCGCCGCCTCGCCCGTGCCGGCGGCCCCCGAACCCCTCGGCCACCGGCTCTTCCCGGCCATGGACCGCGCCGTCCACCGCCGTCCGCGCTTCACCGCGGCGCTCGCCATGGCCGGCGACCGCATCGCCCACTACGAGTGCGGCAACGGCGAGAACCCGCGCGGCTGGCACACCGGCTCCGGGATGCTCTCCTGGTGGCCTGCGGGGCCCGGCACGCGGTCCGCCCAGTACACGGACTGGTACTGGCCCACCGTCGACTGGTACCGGCTGCCCGGCACCACCGTCTCCACCCGGCGGCTCGCCGACCGGGCCGGCGGCGAGTGGGGCGCGCCCCGGCCGGACGTCCGCTGGGTCGGCGGCACGACCGACGGCGAGTACGCGGCCGTGGGCCAGCACCTGAAAGGGCTCGGATCCACGCTCGAGGCCCGCAAGTCCTGGTTCTTCCTCGACGACGCGGTGGTCTGCCTCGGCGCCGGGATCCGCTGCGCCGACGGCGTCCCGGTGGAGACGGTCGTCGACAACCGCAACCTCGGCGAGGGCGGCGCCCAGACCCTCGTGCGCGGCCCCGGCTGGGCCCATCTGGAGGGCCACGGCGGCTGGCTGCTGCCGCACGGCGGCGTGCTGCGCACCCTGCGCGAGGACCGCACCGGCGCCTGGTCCGACATCAACACCACCAGCACCGACGAGCGGCGCACCCGCCGCTGGCAGACCCTCTGGCTCGACCACGGCACCGATCCGGCCGACGCGGCCTACGTCTACGTCCTGATGCCCGGAGCGGGCCGCGGCGAGGTCGCCGCCCGGGCCGCGGACCGCCACTGGCTGCGCGTCCTCGCCAACGACGCCCGCCGCCAGGCCGTCGCAGTCCCCTCCCTCGGCGTGACCGCCGTCAACTTCTGGCAGGCCGGCGCGGCCGGCGGCCTGAACGCCGCCGCGGGCGCGAGCGTCCTCCTCCGCCGCCGGGGCCGGAGCGCTACGCTGTGGATCAGCGAGCCGCCGCGCACCGGCGCGCCGCTGGAGATCGTCTGGGACCGTCCGGTGCGCTCCGTCGTGCACGCCGACGACACCGTCGAGGTCCTCGCCGCCGACCGCCGTCTGAGGCTCCGTGTCACTCCAGGGATGGCATGTGCCACCCACCAATGTGAGGTCTTTCTCGGGTGACGCCTTTGTCGCGCCCCTACAACGGAAGTGCCCTCTGAGCAGTCGGAACGCCTGCATGTCGCTGTGGTTCTGTTCAGTCGTACCAGGAAAACGGTCCGGAGACTGTACGGAGTCGACGGCTCGCTTTCCTTGGTGTCCTTCGTAAGGTCACTACATGACCGTTTTGGAAGAGACGACGGGTGAGCCGACCGCGGAGCCGGCGGACGCGCGTGGGCGGGTCGCCGAGCTGCACGAGATCCGTGCCCGGGCCGTGGCCGGTCCCAGCGAGAAGGCGACCGCCGCCCAGCACGCCAAGGGCAAGCTGACGGCGCGGGAGCGCATCGAGCTGCTCCTGGACCCGGGATCCTTCCAGGAGGTGGAGCAGCTGCGCCGGCACCGGGCGAGCGGCTTCGGCCTGGAGGCGAAGAAGCCCTACACCGACGGTGTCATCACGGGCTGGGGCACGGTGGAGGGCCGTACGGTCTTCGTCTACGCCCATGACTTCCGGATCTTCGGCGGCGCCCTGGGCGAGGCCCACGCCACGAAGATCCACAAGATCATGGACATGGCCATCGCGGCCGGCGCGCCGCTGGTCTCCCTCAACGACGGCGCGGGCGCCCGTATCCAGGAGGGCGTCTCCGCGCTCGCCGGCTACGGCGGCATCTTCCAGCGGAACACGAAGGCCAGCGGTGTCATCCCGCAGATCTCCGTGATGCTGGGCCCGTGCGCGGGCGGCGCGGCCTACAGCCCGGCGCTGACGGACTTCGTCTTCATGGTCCGCGAGACCTCGCAGATGTTCATCACCGGCCCGGACGTCGTCAAGGCGGTCACCGGCGAGGAGATCACCCAGAACGGCCTCGGCGGCGCCGACGTGCACGCCGAGACCTCCGGCGTCTGCCACTTCGCCTACGACGACGAGGAGACGTGCATCGCCGAGGTGCGCTACCTCCTGTCGCTGCTGCCGCAGAACAACCGCGAGAACCCGCCCGGCACCGACTCCTCGGACCCGGTGGACCGCCGCTCCGACGTCCTGCTCGACCTGGTCCCGGCCGACGGCAACCGCCCGTACGACATGACCAAGGTGATCGAGGAGATCGTCGACGACGGCGAGTACCTGGAGGTCCACGAGCGCTGGGCGCGGAACATCATCTGCGCGCTGGCCCGGCTGGACGGCCAGGTCGTCGGCATCATCGCCAACCAGCCCCAGGTGCTGGCGGGCGTGCTGGACATCGAGGCGTCCGAGAAGGCCGCCCGTTTCGTACAGATGTGCGATGCCTTCAATATCCCGATCATCACTCTTCTGGACGTACCCGGCTTCCTCCCCGGCGTCGATCAGGAGCACGGTGGAATCATCCGGCACGGTGCCAAGCTGCTGTACGCCTACTGCAACGCCACCGTGCCGAGGATCTCGCTGATCCTGCGCAAGGCGTACGGAGGTGCGTACATCGTGATGGACTCCCAGTCGATCGGCGCCGACCTCACCTACGCCTGGCCCACCAACGAGATCGCCGTGATGGGCGCCGAGGGCGCGGCCAACGTCATCTTCCGCCGGCAGATCGCCGACGCGGAGGACCCCGAGGCCATGCGGCAGAAGATGGTCAAGGAGTACAAGGCCGAGCTGATGCACCCCTACTACGCGGCCGAGCGCGGCCTGGTCGACGACGTGATCGACCCCGCCGAGACCCGCGAGGTGCTGGTGAAGTCGCTGGCGATGCTGCAGTCCAAGCACGCCGACCTGCCCTCCCGCAAGCACGGCAACCCCCCGCAGTAACCGAGCGGACCCGCCGCGGCAACCCCGCGGACCTCTTCCTGACGGAGACTGACACCCATGAACACTGACATCCGCGTCGAGAAGGGCCACGCCGAGCCCGAGGAAGTCGCCGCCATCACGGCCGTCCTGCTGGCCCGTGCGGCCGCCCAGCCCGCCGCCCCGGCGCACCGCGGCCGTGCCAAGGCCGGCTGGCGCCGGCTGGAGCGCGAGCCCGGCTTCCGCGCCCCGCACAGCTGGCACGGCTGACCGGCGCAGGCCCCACGGGCCGCCCCGCACGACACGAGAAGGGCCCCTCCGGGACGGAGGGGCCCTTCTCGCTGTGCCCACGCGGGAGGGGACGAGGGAAGCGGAGAAACGGGGAAAAGAAGAACCCGCGCCCCTCTCCGGGACGCGGGTTGTCTCAAGTACCGGCCTGCTAGCGAAGGCGCGCCATGAGCGCGTGCTCCACCAGCGTGATCAGCGCCGACTTGGCGTCCGCGCGGTGCCGGGCGTCGGTCGTGATGATCGGGGTGTCCGGGCCGATCTGCAGGGCCTCGCGGACCTCGTCCGGGTTGTACGGCTGCTGTCCGTCGAAGCCGTTGAGGGCGATGACGAACGGCAGGCCGCTGTTCTCGAAGTAGTCGACAGCGGGGAAGCAGTCGGCGAGACGGCGGGTGTCGACGAGGACGATCGCGCCGATCGCGCCGCGGACCAGGTCGTCCCACATGAACCAGAAGCGGTCCTGACCGGGCGTACCGAAGAGGTACAGGATCAGGTCCTGGTCCAGGGTGATGCGGCCGAAGTCCATGGCCACCGTGGTGGTGGTCTTGTCGCCGGTGTGGGTGAGGTCGTCGATGCCGGCCGAAGCGGACGTCATGACGGCCTCTGTGCGCAGCGGGTTGATCTCCGAGACGGCGCCGACGAACGTGGTCTTGCCCACGCCGAAGCCGCCCGCCACCACGATCTTCGCGGAGGTGGTGGAGCGGGAAGGACCGCCGCTAGAGCTTGCGAAGTCCACTGAGCACCCTTTCGAGCAGTGTCACGTCTGGCTGGCCACCGGCGTTCTCGTCGCCGCCGGGCTGATGGATGGCGACCAGGCCCGCCTCCGCCAAGTCGGCGACGAGAATCCTGGCGACGCCGAGGGGGATCGTGAGCAGGGCCGAGACCTCGGCCACCGACTTGATCTCCCGGCACAGGTTGCAGATCCGCTGATGCTCGGGCAGCTGGCCCTGCATCTGGTGCGGAGCGGCGGTGGTGTGCACCAGTGCCTCGATGGCGAGCTGGTAGCGCGGGCGGGTCCGGCCGCCGGTCATGGCGTACGGACGCACCAGGGGGTTGTTCGATGCGGACGCGGGCGCCGGCTCGGGGCGGCGCTGCGGCTGCACCGGCTGGATCCGCGGGGCCGGCGGCTGGTCGTACGGCGAGGGCCCGGGGCCCTGCGGAGCGTACGGCTGGCGGTTTCCAGGAGTGGAGGGGAAGTTGTACCCGTTCGCCGAACCGTCGCTCTGGCCCTGGGCAGGGCCGTACGACCAGTTCCCCGAATGCGAACCGCCTGGGGGTGTTGCCACTTTCTCCTCCTCCGACTGTGCCGGGCACCCATCCGTGTGGAGCCGCGTCCCGAAACCTTACGGCCCCGGGACGCGAATACACACCGTTCGTCTGTTAGTTGAGAAGGCTTCCCTGGAGCTCCGCGCGGAGATCCGGGGTGAGAACCGTGCCCGCGCGGTCCACGAGAAGTGCCATCTCGTACCCGATGAGGCCGATGTCCGCTTCCGGATGGGCCAGAACGGCGAGGGAGGAACCGTCGGAGACGGACATGATGAAGAGGAATCCCCGCTCCATCTCCACAACTGTCTGGTTCACGCTGCCGCCCTCGAAGATGCGGGAGGCGCCTGCCGTCAGCGACGTCAGGCCGGAGGCGACCGCCGCGAGCTGGTCCGCGCGGTCGCGGGGAAACCCTTCGGACATCGCCAGAAGGAGTCCGTCGGCGGAGACCACCACCGTGTGGGACACCCCCGGGGTGTTGTCCACGAAGTTGGTGATCAACCAGTTCAGGTTCTGTGCCGCCTGGCTCATCGGGCTCACACTAACGCTCCTGGTTGTAGGTGCTGTCAGGACCACTGTGCTGATTCCCAGTGGCCTGGCCGTTCGTTTCACTGCCTGCGCTGCGTCCGCGCTGGACGCCCCGACGCAGGTTGCTCAGCCTGCCCCGGACGTCCTCCGGGGCGCGGGAGACCTGAGGGCCTCCCTGAGGGGTGCTCTCGGCCGTGCCCTCGACCAGGTTGGCCTTGGGTACCCGCCGGGGCAGGCCGGAGGCGGTGACGCCGCCCGCCTTCGGCTTGCGGAGCTGCGAAGCCTGCTGCCAGCGCTCGTCGTTGGCCGACCGCCAGTCGCCGTCGCCGTTGCCGTTGCTCTGCGGGGTGTTCGCCGCGGGAGCCGGCGCCTCCGGCTGCACGCGCCCGGCGCCGTTGGCGCCCGAGGGACCGCTCGCTGACCCGCGACGGGGGAGGCCGGCGTCGGTCATCCGGGGAGCCGCGGAAGCGGCCGTTCCCGGACGGTCGAAGCCTACGCCGTTCCGCTCGCCCGCGTCAGCGGACCGGGATTCCGTTTCCGGAGCGTAATGGGCCGGGTAACCGTTCTGGTAGCTGTCCTGCTGCGGCCAGTCGTCCTGGTAGGACCGGCTCTCGTAGGAGCCGAACCCGTCGGACCCGGAGCCGTGAGCGGGGGCCTGCTCCTCCTGGGCGGGTTCCGCATACGCGGGCTCGGAGTAGCCGCCGCCGTTCGGGGCGAAGCCGTCGTCGTGCGGCATGCCGTCGTTCGGCGCGTAGTACTGGTCGTCGTAGGACGGCTCGTACCCGGCGTTCCGGTGCTCGTCGTACGCCTGCCGCTGGTCGCCGTAGGCCTGCTGCCCGTCGTAGGCGGCGGGCTGGGCGGGCTGCTCGCCGAAGCCGGCGGCGGCGTCGTAGCCGGCCTGCCGGGCGTCGAACTCGTCCGCGTACCCGCGCTGCCCGTCGGCCTCCTGCTGCGGCTCGCCGTGCGACTGGGCCTCCAGCGCGGCACGGCGCTCCTCGCGCATCAGGGAGCGGCCCACGGGGTCCAGGTCGCGCAGGTCGTCGGGGACCTCCGCGTAACGGCTGTCGTCGAAGCCGAGTTCGGCGGCGGTGCGCATCGGCTGGTGCTGCACCTGGGCGAAGTCCTCACCCCGGAACTGCTGCTCCGGGATGATCTGCGAGACCGTGAACTCCTCGCGGTCCAGCGGCGCCTCGCCGCCGCCGCCGTGCGTGATCGCGTCCGGCAGCATGACCAGCGAGGTGGTGCCGGCCTGCTCGCCCGAGGGGCGCAGCTGGACCCGGATGCCGTGCCGGTCGGACAGCCGGCCGACCACGAACAGGCCCATGCGCTGGGAGATCGCGGCGTCCACGGTCGGCGGGTTGGCCAGCTTGTGGTTGATGTCCGCGAAGTCCTCGGCGGTCAGGCCGATGCCCTTGTCGTGGATCTCGACCATGACGCGGCCGTCGGGCAGTCGGGTCGCGGTGACGCGCACCTTGGTCTGCGGCGAGGAGAAGGTGGTGGCGTTCTCCAGCAGCTCGGCCAGCAGGTGCACGAGGTCGGTCACGGCGCGGCCGTGGATCTCGGCCTCCGGCACGCCGGACAGCTCGATGCGCTCGTACTGCTCCACCTCGGAGGAGGCGGCGCGCAGCACGTCGACCAGCGGGACCGGCTGGTCCCAGCGGCGGCCGGGCTCCTCGCCGGCGAGGACCAGGAGGTTCTCGCCGTTGCGGCGCATACGGGTGGCCAGGTGGTCCAGCTTGAAGAGGTTCTCGAGCTGGTCCGGGTCCGCCTCGTTGTTCTCCAGGTCGGTGATGAGAGTCAGCTGGCCCTCGATCAGCGACTGGTTGCGGCGGGACAGGTTGGTGAAGATCGCGTTGATGTTGCCCCGCAGCAGCGCCTGCTCGGAGGCGAGCCGTACGGCTTCGCGGTGGACCTGGTCGAAGGCGCGGGCGACCTCGCCGATCTCGTCCTTGGTGGTGATCGGGATCGGGGCCACCCGGGTGTCGACCCGGCCCGGGTCGGTGCGGGAGAGCTGGTCGACCAGCATCGGCAGGCGCTGCTCGGCGATGCCGAACGCGGCGCTGCGGAGCTGGCGCATCGCGCGGCTCATCTGGCGGGCCACGGCGCCGGCCAGGATGAAGGCGAGGAGCAGGGCCACGACGACCACGGCGCCGGTGGTGATGGCCGAGGTCTTGGCGTCGTCGGCGATGCCGGACGCCTCGTTCACGGCCTTGTCCGCGAGGTCCGACTCGATCTGGCGGTAGGCCTTGTACTTGAGGGTGTTGACCGCCCACCAGTTCTTGGCCGTCACACCGCCCGCCGCCAGCTGCTGGCGGGTGAGCGGGGTGGTGTCCTTCATCGTCGCCAGCGCGGACACCATCGCGTTCGGCTTGGACGGCGGCGCGACGTACTTCGGGTCCTTCTGCTTCTCCTGCGCGACCAGCGCGGCGCCGTCCGTCTTGATCTTCGCCTGCGCGTCGGTCAGCTTCTGCGCGTCCTCGTCGGTGCCACCGCCGAGGTACTCCTCCAGCGCGATCCGCTCCAGGTAGGCGTACGAGGAGAGGGAGACCCGCTGCGTCGCCAGGTTGGGGTCGTCCGGACCGGGCTTGACCAGCAGGTGCATGCCGATCGACCGCTCCAGCGACAGCGCCGCCTTGGTGAGCGACATGGCGTAGACGGTACGGCCGTAGGAGGTGATGTTGCCGGTGCCCAGACCGAGTTCGTTGGCGAACTCCATCAGGGGGTGCGCGACCTCGACGTAGCCCTCTTCGGTCTTCACGCCGGTGGTGTTCTTGCTGTACGCGACCTTGCGCAGCGTCTGCAGCGTGGGCTCGGCCTTGCGGAAGAGCTCCAGACGCCGCGTGACGCCGGGCTTGTCCGGCACGTTCTGCGCGGCCTCGTGGAAGACGGCGGCCGCCTGGTCCGTCTGCTTGCGGGCCGCGGTGACGACGTCCTTCTGGTTGCCCAGCAGCAGCGGGGCCGCGGTGACGTCACGCTCGTTCTCGAGGGCGTCGGCGTAGCTGAGGGAGGCGCGCACCAGGCGGGCGGTGTTCTCCGCGTCCCGGGCCTCGTTCCAGGTGTCGATCGAGCTCTTCACCTGGAAGCCGCCCATGATGAGGCCGACGGCCACGGGTATGAGCAGGATGGCGTTCAGGCGGGTGGGCACCCGCCAGTTGCGCGGTGAGAAACGGCCACCGCCGGCCGGGGGAGCGGCCGAGGGCTCCGCACCCGGCACAGGGGTGGGCACCGCAGCGCGCGGCGGCGGGGTGAAGTTGCCCCGTGCCGACGGCTCGGGACCGTTCTTGCTTCGCCTCACTCGACCAACAACCTCTCGGCGGTCGGCACCTACGTCGTGCCGCAGTCTCTCAGAGCCCGGTTCGCCATCGACCTCAGTACGTCTTTGACTAATGGGCAGTTCAGGCATTCCAGCACGTCGGCAACCGCTCCACCAAACACTCGGAACCTGAGGTTCCGAGCGATGTAAGCCCTAGATAAAACGGGCATAAAGAGCGAGCCCCGCCAAAAGACGGGGCGGTCGTGCGCGCAGCGGCACCGTCCGACCGCGTCGCGTGGCGAAGAACGGCGATTCCTCTGCCGAACTGTTATGAACACCGGAGCCGACCGTGTCAAAGGCCACAGCCGGCTCCGCTTGCGCTACGACAACTGCCGTACGGCACGTTCCAATTGGGTGTTACCGCAGACGGGCCATGAGGGCGTGCTCGACCAGCGTGATCAGCGCACTCTTGGCGTCCGCGCGGTGCCGGGCGTCCGTCGTGATGATCGGGGCGTCCGGACCGATCTGCAGCGCTTCCCGTACTTCTTCGGGGGTGTAGGGCTGCTGTCCGTCGAAGCCGTTGAGGGCGATGACGAACGGCAGGCCGCTGTTCTCGAAGTAGTCGACCGCGGGGAAGCAGTCGGCGAGACGGCGGGTGTCCACGAGGACCACCGCGCCGATCGCGCCGCGGACCAGGTCGTCCCACATGAACCAGAAGCGGTCCTGACCGGGCGTACCGAAGAGGTACAGGATCAGGTCCTGGTCCAGGGTGATGCGGCCGAAGTCCATGGCCACCGTGGTGGTGGTCTTGTCGCCGGTGTGCGTCAGGTCGTCGATGCCGGCCGAAGCGGACGTCATGACGGCCTCTGTGCGCAGCGGGTTGATCTCCGAGACGGCGCCGACGAACGTGGTCTTGCCCACGCCGAAGCCGCCCGCCACCACGATCTTCGCGGAGGTGGTGGCCCGGCCCGCGTCAGAGCTTGCGAAGTCCACTGAGCACCCTTTCGAGCAGCGTCACGTCCGGAGCGCCGCCGTTGTTCTCGTCGCCACCCGGCTGGTGGATGGCGACCATGCCGGCCTCTGCGAGGTCGGCGACCAGGATCCGGGCCACGCCGAGCGGCATGGCCAGCAGCGCCGACACCTCCGCGACCGACTTGACCTCACGGCAGAGGTGGCAGATGCGCTGGTGTTCCGGGAGTAGTCCCATGAGCGCTGCCGGGTCGGCCGTGGTGCTGATCAGCGCCTCGATGGCGAGCTGGTAGCGCGGCCGGGTCCGGCCGCCGGTCATCGCGTACGGACGTACCAGCGGCTGGTCGCCCTCGTCCCCGTACGGCTCCGCGTACGGATCATGAGAGGCGGTGGGCGGGGTCATGAATCCTCCGGGCGGGACAGCAAGTCGGTCAGTCGAGCCGTCGGAAGGGGCCGGTGGGGGGATTGTGGCGGCCGGACGGTGTTTTTGTGAGGCGGGTGGTGCCGGGGCCGGTCAGTGAAGCAGACTGCCTTGGAGTTCGGCGCGCAGGTCCGGGGTGAGTACCGCCCCCGCGCGGTCGACCAGCAGTGCCATCTCGTAGCCGACCAGGCCGATGTCGCACTCGGGGTGGGCCAGGACCGCGAGGGAGGACCCGTCCGAGACGGACATGAGGAAGAGGAACCCGCGTTCCATCTCCACGACCGTCTGCGCCACGTTGCCGCCCTCGAAGATCCGGGACGCCCCGGCGGTCAGCGAGGTCAGGCCGGACGCGACGGCCGCCAGCTGGTCGGCGCGGTCGCGCGGAAAACCTTCGGACATGGCCAGCAGAAGGCCGTCGGCGGAGACCACCACCGTGTGCGACACCCCGGGGGTGTTGTCCACGAAGTTGGTGATCAACCAGTTCAGGTTCTGTGCCGCCTGGCTCATCGGACTCAACTAACGCTCCTGCTGGTGAGTGGGGCTCGGGAAGCTGCCGGACTGGCCGTTGCCGGCCTGACGGCCCTGCGCGATGCCCCGACGGAGATTGGTCAGCCGGCCGCGTACGTCGTCAGGCGCACGCGAGACCTGCGGACCGGCTTGGTGCTGTTGCTGCTGAGCCGTGCCCGGGACGAGGTTCGCCCGGGGCACCCGGCGCGGCAGGCCGGAGGTGGTGACGCCGCCCGCCGCGGGCTGCCGTACGCGCTCCGCCTGCCGGACGAGTTCGTCGTTCGGCGAGGTGCGCCAGGAACCGGTGGCGGCGGGACGTTGCGGGGCCGGCGCGGGCGCCTGCTGCTGCGGCGCCGCGGCCGGGGTGCTGTCCGGCTGCCGCTCCTGCTGGTGACCGTGGAACCAGTTGGTCTCCAGCGTGTCGTACAGCGGGGTGCGGCCGTCGCCCGGACCGGCGGCCGGCGGCAGCGCCTCCGGCTCACGGCGGACGGGACGCTGCTGCTGGGGCTGCGGCTGCTGCTGCGGGGCCGGCGGACGGGGCGCGCCGAAGTCGGCGCGGGGGCCGGGCTGCGGGCGCTCGAACTGGCCGGTGTCGGACGGGGACTGGCTGCCGGGCAGCGCGTGCTGACCGGTGGAGCCGCCGTTGTACGCCTGCGGGGCCGCGAACTGGCCGGTGCTCTGCGGGTCCTGCTGCCCGGACGCCGAGGTGCCGAAGACGTCGGAGCGGACGAACTGGCCGTTGTCGCCCTGCTGGCCGTACTGGCTGTTGCCGTCCTGCTGGCCGTACTGGCCGTTGTCCCGCGGTGCGGCCGGACGCTGGAACTGCCCGGTCTGCTGCGGGTTCTCGGCGCCGGGACGCGCGAACTGGCCCGTGGAGCCGTTCATCCCGAAGTCCGGGCGGGGGAACTCGCCGGTCGAGGACGGACCCTGGGAGTCGATCCGCGGCATCTCCGCCGTCGAGCCCGGGCCCTGCCGGTCGTCGAAGCGCGGCATGTGCGAGGTCTGCCCCGGGTCCTGCTCGTCGTGGCCGCGCGGGGCGTCCAGCGAGGCGCGTGACATCGGCGCCTGGGCGTTGCCGCGCCAGTCGGCGGGGTCGGCCTGCGGGTTGCCGCCGGGCAGTTCGGCCCGGGGGCCGCCGCGCGGCGGAAGCTGGGGCTGACGGCCCTGGTCGGGGGCGCCCGCGCCACCGCGCTGCGCCGCCGGACCGCGACCGCCGAACATGTCCTGCTGCGGACCGCCCGCGGCCTGCTGGCCCTGAGCGCCCGGCATCTGACCGCCGAAGCCGCCCGCGCCCGCGCCGGCCGGAGCCGGCCGGCCCTGCTGCGGGCCGGCCGGGCCCTGCGGACCGCGCGCTCCGCCCGGCGCACCGGGACGGCCGCCCTGGCCCGTGCCGGGCAGCGCGGCCCGCGGACCCTGGGCGGAGCCGACCTGGCCACGGGGGCCCTGACCGGCGCCGATGCGCCCGGCCGACGGCGCGCCGCCGAGGGCGCCGCCCTGGCCGCCGCCGTTGTTGCGGCGGGCGGCGGCGACACCGGCCGCGGCCTGCGCGGCGGCGGGGCCACCGGTCGCCGCGGGCGCGCCGGGCTTGCCCGGAGCGGGCTTCTTGCCGCCCTGGGCGACGTCGACGGGCAGCATGACCAGCGCGGTCGTGCCACCGGAGTCGGACGGGCGGAGCTGGATGCGGATGCCGTGCCGCTGCGACAGACGGCCGACCACGAACAGACCCATGCGGCGGGACACCGACACGTCCACCGTGGGCGGCGAGGCGAGCCGCTCGTTGATCGCCGCGAGGTCCTCGGGGGAGAGGCCGATTCCGGTGTCGTGGATCTCGATCAGGACGCGGCCGTCGGGCAGCGCGTGACCGGTGACCTTGACCTTGGTCTGCGGCGAGGAGAAGGAGGTGGCGTTCTCGAGCAGCTCGGCGAGGAGGTGCACGAGGTCGTTGACCACGCGGCCGGCGACCTCGGTGGTCGGCACGGCGGCCAGCTCGATGCGCTCGTACTGCTCCACCTCGGACGCGGCGGCACGGAGCACGTCGACCAGCGGGACCGGGCGGGTCCACCGGCGGCCGGGCTCCTCACCCGCGAGGACGAGGAGGTTCTCGCCGTTACGGCGCATACGGGTCGCGAGGTGGTCGAGCTTGAACAGCGAGGAGAGCTGGTCCGGGTCGGCCTCGCGGGACTCCAGTTCGGAGATCAGCGAGAGCTGACGTTGGATCAGACCCTGGGAGCGGCGCGAGAGGTTGGTGAACATCGCGTTGACGTTGCCCCGCAGCAGGGCCTGCTCGGCGGCGAGGCGGACCGCCTCGCGGTGCACGTCGTCGAAGGCCGCGGCCACCTGGCCGATCTCGTCCCGGGAGTGCACACCGACCGACTCCACGGACGTGTCCACGTCCTGCGGGTCGGACTCGGAGAGCTGCTTGACCAGCTCGGGCAGCCGGTCCTGGGCGACCTTGGTGGCCGTGTCCTGCAGCCGGCGCAGCGAGCGGATCATGGACCGGGCCACGACGAAGGCGCCGACCAGCGAGACGCCGAGCACGATGAGGATCAGCGCACCGGAGAGGATCGCCTCCTGCTCGGAGGACGACTTCAGCTCGCGGGCCTTCTGCTCCATGTCCTCGAGCAGCGAGTGCTCGATGTTCTTCATCTGCTGGATCTTGGTGGAGCTGTCGTCCACCCAGTCGCGGTAGGAGCGCGCGGGCAGGTCGTTGAGGCCGCCGGGCGACTCCAGGACGCGCTTGGCGTAGAGGTCCGCCGCCTGGATCGTCGGGTTGGTGTCCTCGATCGGCTTGAGGAGCTCGTCCGGGTTGTGGCTGCTGTAGATCTTGCGGAAGATCGCGATCTGCGACTTCTCGCTCGAGTACGCCGACTCGCCGTAGAGCTGGTCGTTCTTGGACAGCTCACCCTTGGAGGTGTTGCTGGAGGTCAGGGCCGCCGCGATGACGGCTCGCTGCACGGAGGCGTACTCCTTGGCGCTGGAGAACGCGGCCAGGGCGCGGGTGCGCGAGATCATCTCCGGGTTGCTGGACGCCTCGGCCATCGACTGGGAGAGGTCGATCAGCTGGGTGATCAGCCGGTGGTACGCCTCGACCGTCTGCGTCGAGTTGTTCTTCGACTGGTAGGCGTCCTGGCGGATCTTGGCGAGGCCGTCGAGCTGGTTGGCGAGGCTGACCAGGGTGTCGCGGACGCCCTGGAGGTTGCCGTTCTTGCTCGCCTCGTCGATCTGCTCGGAGGAGTCGAGGAAGTTCTCCCGGGCCCGGTCCGTCTTGTCCTGGTAGCCCTTGACCGTGTAGTCGGTCGACTTCAGGCCGTGCGCCAGCGGGCCGGCGGACTGGTCGCGCTCGTCCTGGAGCGCCATGGCCAGCTCGGTCGCCTGCTTGGTCATGAGCGTCAGCAGCTTCATGTTGTCGAGCTGCTGGATGTCGTCCATCGAGTCGCCGATGCGCAGCGCGCCCAGCGAGGTCGCCGCGACGACGGGGAGCGCCAGCAGCGACACCAGGCGCGTGGAGATGCGCCAGTTGCGCAGTGCCATGCGCGAGCCGGGGCCGCTCGGGCTCTTGCCGGCCGGCTTGGCGGCCGGGGTGGGGTTCTGGGCCTTCGCCGAACCTGCCGGGCCCGCCGTGGACGACGTGCCGGAGCGCCCGGAGCGCTCGCCGCTGTCGCCGGACTGGGCCGGGCCCGGGTTCTGGGCGTGCTGGGGGGAGGAACCGCGGTCGGTCCCGCCGTGCGCCTCCGGCTCCGCCGAAGCGCTGCCATCCCTCTTGAAACGTCCCTGCACTAGCGTCGCAACCTCTGGACCAGGCGCCTCCCCGCGCGAACGGAGAGACACGGTGTCGGCGTCTTGGAGAGCGCCCTGAATACGCCCCCCGGTGGTCTTGAGTGACCCGGCGCTGGTTCCCCCTTCTCGCCGCCACTCGGCGCTGCGTTGCGCCCCCTGCGCGCCGGCTCGATCCCGCGGCGGTCCGTGGAATTCCAGCACAGTGCCGGATCTCCAACAAGGGCCGTGAGCCGAGCTGTGACCTACGTGACGGAACGTGAGGCCCAGGCTACGACCTGTGTAAGTCGATCTCCCGCAAAACGGACGTATCGCGGCGACTCGCCGGTCACCATCCGGTGTCCCAGTCGCCATGATCGGGAGCGGAATGAGCGCTTCAGGGGGTCAATGTCCGTTTCCCTGCAAAGAGGCGTGAGTCGGAATTGCCCGAATTGCCCATGAGGTCGTGAGCAAACTCACATGAAGATCCTGTGGAGTTCACGTCCGTGGCGGGGAATCCGATGTTTAGCCTTGCGCTTTACAGGATGAGATGCCCTGTCAACCCCCACCCTCGGCCACAGGATGACAACGGTGAAGACGACGATGATGTTCCGCAACATAGCCAACCCGCGGCGCACGACGCTGGCGCACCTCGAGGACGCCGACGAACTGCAGACGCCGGAGCTGCCGGAGCACTCCGTCGACCTCCCGGCCCAGACGGCCAACCCGCGGCGCACCGTCCTCATGGAGGTCCCGGTCGGCGCCGCCGCGGCCGGCGAGTAGCCGAGCCCGGCACCGGACACACCGAGCGCGGCCCGGAGATCGCATGATCTCCGGGCCGCGCTCGTTTTCCACCGGCATTCTCTCTCCCGCCTCTTTTTCCTCCCGCCCCGGATTCGGCGCCACCGCCACCGGTCCGATACGCGGGCGCGGTGGCCGCGCGTCATTTCGGCGTCCGCGACGGGCGGCGGCGTCCCAAGGCGCCCGCCCCGCCGCCCGGCCCGGCCGCCGTCCTGGGAAGGCCCCTGGCCCGGGCGCCGCACGGCCCCGCCGCGAATTCCCCGGGTAATCGGCGAATGGCCCGTGCGGGTAATCCCGCGGAATTCGGGATCGCCGCAGGCGGATCCGCGAACCGGAAAAGGACGCCACGCCGCACTGCCCGAACGCCGCGGGGCCCGACCGGTTAACCTGGGGCGTCAGTACGCCGGTTCTAGTTGAGGGGCGCAGGATCCCGTGCGCATCGCCAGGTTCTCCATCGACGGGAACGTAGCCTTCGGCGCGGTCGAGGGCGACAAGGAGGACGAACTCGTCCTCGACATCATCAAGGGCATCCCGTTCGCGGACCACGAGCTGTCCGGCACGAAGGTGCCGCTCAGCAAGGTCAGGCTGCTCCCGCCGGTGCTCCCCAACAAGGTCGTGGCGTTCGGCCGCAACTACGCCGAGCACGCGCGCGAGCTGGGCAACGAGGTGCCCGACGCCCCCTTCGCCTTCTTCAAGCCCTCCACCTCGGTGATCGGCCCCGGCGACGAGATCCGGTACCCGTCCTTCTCGCAGGAACTGCACCACGAGGCCGAGCTGGCCGTCGTCATCGGGCGCATGTGCCGCGAGGTCCCGCGCGAGCGCGTCAAGGACGTGATCCTCGGCTACACCTGCGCCAACGACGTCACCGCGCGCGACGTGCAGCGGCGCGAGAAGCAGTGGGCGCGGGCCAAGGGCTTCGACTCCTCCTGCCCGCTCGGCCCCTGGGTGGAGACGGACCTGGACCTGGAGCGGGCCAACGATCTCACCGTCCAGCTCACCGTCAACGGCGAACAGCGCCAGCTCGGCCGTACGAGCGAGATGATCCACCCCATCGAGGACCTGGTCGTCAACATCTCCGAGGCGATGACCCTGCTCCCCGGCGACGTCATCCTCACCGGCACCCCCGCGGGGGTCGGCCCCCTGAACGTCGGCGACGAGGTCGCCGTCACCATCGAAGGCATCGGCACTCTCACCAACAAGGTTGTCAAGCGTGGCTAGCGCACCCGGCTCCCCCGTACGCGTCCGTTTCTGTCCCTCGCCCACCGGTAACCCTCACGTGGGCCTGGTCCGCACCGCCCTGTTCAACTGGGCGTTCGCCCGGCACCACCAGGGCACCCTGGTCTTCCGCATCGAGGACACCGACGCGGCCCGCGACTCCGAGGAGTCCTACAACCAGCTGCTCGACGCGATGCGCTGGCTGGGCTTCGACTGGGACGAGGGCCCCGAGATCGGCGGCCCGCACGCGCCGTACCGCCAGTCGCAGCGCATGGACCTCTACAAGGACGTCGCCCAGAAGCTCCTGGACGCCGGGCACGCCTACCACTGCTACTGCTCCCAGGAGGAGCTGGACAGCCGCCGCGAGACCGCGCGCGCCGAGGGCCGGCCGTCCGGCTACGACGGCCACTGCCGCGACCTGGGCGAGGCGGAGGTCGAGGAGTACAAGGCCCAGGGGCGCACCCCGATCGTCCGCTTCCGCATGCCCGACGAGACGATCACCTTCACCGACCTGGTCCGCGGCGAGATCACGTACCTCCCGGAGAACGTCCCGGACTACGGCATCGTGCGCGCCAACGGCGCCCCGCTGTACACGCTGGTGAACCCGGTCGACGACGCCCTGATGGAGATCACCCACGTCCTGCGCGGCGAGGACCTGCTCTCCTCCACCCCGCGCCAGGTCGCCCTGTACAAGGCGCTGACCGAGCTGGGCATCGCCAAGGGGATCCCGGCCTTCGGGCATCTGCCGTACGTCATGGGCGAGGGCAACAAGAAGCTCTCCAAGCGCGACCCGCAGTCCTCGCTGAACCTCTACCGCGAGCGCGGCTTCCTGCCCGAGGGCCTGCTCAACTACCTCTCCCTGCTGGGCTGGTCGCTCTCGGCCGACCAGGACATCTTCTCGGTCGAGGAGATGGTCGCCGCCTTCGACATCGCGGACGTGAACCCGAACCCGGCGCGCTTCGACCTGAAGAAGTGCGAGGCGATCAACGCCGACCACATCCGGATGCTGGAGGTCAAGGACTTCACCGAGCGCTGCCGGCCGTGGCTGAAGGCCCCGGCCGCACCGTGGGCGCCGGAGGACTTCGACGAGGCCAAGTGGCAGGCGATCGCGCCGCACGCGCAGACCCGCCTGAAGGTCCTGTCCGAGATCACCGACAACGTCGACTTCCTCTTCCTCGCCGAGCCGGTCTTCGACGAGGCGTCCTGGACGAAGGCGATGAAGGAGGGCAGCGACGCCCTGCTCCGCACGGCGCGCGAGAAGCTGGAGTCGGCGGACTGGACCTCGCCCGAGTCCCTGAAGGAGGCGGTCCTGGCCGCCGGCGAGGCCCACGGCCTCAAGCTCGGCAAGGCCCAGGCCCCGGTCCGCGTCGCCGTCACCGGCCGCACGGTCGGCCTGCCCCTCTTCGAGTCGCTCGAGGTCCTGGGCAAGGAGAAGACGCTGGCCCGCATCGACGCGGCGCTGGCGCGGCTCGCGGCGTAACGGAACACACGTCGAGGGCGGCACCCGGTACGGCCGGGTGCCGCCCTTCGCCGTGTCCCTCCCCGGTCCGCGCACCGGGCGCGTCCCGTGCCCGGACAAGGCGGCCGCCCGCCGGTTACGGTCGGGGCATGAGCATTCGCGCCGTGGTCTGGGACGTCGACGACACCCTCTTCGACTACACCACCGCCGACCGCGAGGGCATGCGCGCCCATCTGGTGGCCGAAGGGCTCCTCGCCGGGTACGGGTCGCCGGACGAGGCGCTCGCGCGCTGGCGGGAGATCACCGACCGGCAGTGGGCCCGCTTCGCCGCCGGCGAGGTCGACTTCCTCACACAGCGGCGCGACCGCGCCCGGGTCTTCCTGGACCGGCCGGAGCTGACGGACGCCGAGGCCGACGACTGGTTCCAGCGGTACGTGCGGCACTACGAGGCCGCCTGGTCCCTGTTCCCGGACGTCCTGCCGGTGCTGGACGCCCTGGCCGCCAGCCACCGGCACGCGGTGCTGTCCAACTCCAGCCTGACCGTCCAGGACCGCAAGCTGCGCCTGCTCGGCGTGCGCGACCGCTTCGAGGCCCTGCTCTGCGCCGCCGAGCTGGGCGTCTCCAAGCCCCGGGCCGGTGCTTTCCTCGCCGCCTGCGACGCGCTCTCGCTCGCCCCGCACGAGGTCGCGTACGTCGGCGACCACCCGGAGATCGACGGCCGGGGCGCCGCCGACGCGGGGCTGCTGTCGGTCTGGATCGACCGCGGCGGCGCCTACGCGACCCTGGACCCGCCCACCGGACCGCACCGCATCGCGTCCCTCTCCGAACTGCCCGGGCTCCTCGGCGCGGATAGTCGTTTTGGAGCCCCGTCCACCTTCAGGTAATGTTCTTCCTGCGCCGCCGGGGAGCGGGCCGAAAGGCCGGAGCCGGAGGAGCGAACTAGAACGAGAACCCTTCAGGGGCTTGAGTTCCAGTGGCCTATGGTGTAATTGGCAGCACGACTGATTCTGGTTCAGTTAGTCTTGGTTCGAGTCCAGGTAGGCCAGCTCGCAGAGCTCATCTGCGCCGCGGATCACATCCGCAAGCCCCCGTTGTGTAGCGGCCTAGCACGCTGCCCTCTCAAGGCAGTAGCGCCGGTTCGAATCCGGTCGGGGGTACAGATCCTTCCCGCGAGGAGAGTTCGGGTAGCTCCCCCTCACCTCGATGCAGGATCGCTAGGGCCCCCGTTGTGTAGCGGCCTAGCACGCCGCCCTCTCAAGGCGGTAGCGCCGGTTCGAATCCGGTCGGGGGTACTGACTGGTCTAAACCATCATTGGTCTATGGTGTAATTGGCAGCACGACTGATTCTGGTTCAGTTAGTCTTGGTTCGAGTCCAGGTAGACCAGCTCGGACCTGCGGAAACGCAGTGTCCACGCCCCCGTTGTGTAGCGGCCTAGCACGCCGCCCTCTCAAGGCGGTAGCGCCGGTTCGAATCCGGTCGGGGGTACAACACGAAGGCCCTTCGCTTCGGCGGAGGGCCTTCGCCGTGCCCGGCGCCGGCTACTCGAAGCCGTACCGCCGCGCCGACTCCTCCTCCTGTGCCAGCCGGTGCAGCGCCCGCAGCACCGGTTCGTTGAGGATCGCCCCCAGGACGGCGAACTCCACCCGCTCCGCCTCCGAGGGGTGCGCCTCCATGTTGTCCAGGTCGAGCACGGCGGTCCGGTGCATCAACTCGGCGTACGGGGCGAGCTGTTCGGCTCCCCAGTCGTAGCCGAGCCGGCGGAACGCGGCCACCGCCACCACCAGTGAGCGGTACGCGGGGGAGATGGTCGTCAGCCGCCTGGCGTTCCCCCAGCCGAGCCGCTCGAGCAAGGCGCCGACCTCCTCGTGCGCGGCCCGGACGGCCTCGTCCTCCTCGTCGGGGTCCGGCACCTGCGGCAGCGCCCACAGGGCAGCGCCCAGCCGGATGGTGCGGCCCAGCGAGTCGTCGTCGACGTGGCCCAGCACCTCGCGGACCGTCGCCACCGGGATCCGGCCGACCTGGATCATCGCCCGCACCAGGCGCAGCCGCCGCAGGTGCTCCTCGTCGTACTCCGCCGTCGTGGCGTTGATCTGCCGGCCCGGGGCCAACAGCCCCTCACGCAGGTAGTACTTGATCGTCGCGGTGGACACACCGCTGCGCTCGCTCAGTTCGGCCAGCCGCATCTCTTGCGCCTCTCCTCGGGGAGTGTCACTATCCAAGCATCAGCCGAATGGATAGTGGCGCTATCCGATCAATGCGCAGGGGGTCGCGATGTCCGCGAAACCGGTACTCGGCCGCACCACCGCGGCGGCGGAGGGCGACGTGGTCGTCCTCCTGATCGGCATGCGCGTCAACCACTTCTGGGCGGTGCACCAGTGGCTCCCGGTCATGCTGGCGATGTTCCGCATGCTGGGCGAGCTCGCCCGGGACGAGGACCGGGGACTGCTGGGGCGCGTCCTGCTCACGGCCTCGCCGCGGACCTACTACGTCGTCCAGTACTGGGAGTCCAAGGAGAAGCTCTACGCCTACGCGACCGCGCCCGACGCCTTCCACCACCGGGTCTGGGCGCTGATCAACCGCAGGGAGCGGGCCGGGAAGGTGCGCGGGCACGTCGGCATCTGGCACGAGACGTACGTCGTCCCGGAGGGCCGCTACGAGTCCGTCTACGGCGACATGCCGGCCTTCGGGCTGGCCGCCGCCCACGGGCAGGTGCCGCTGGAGAAGCGCGGGCGGTACGCCAGGGACCGGTTCGCGTACCGCTCGCAGCGGACGGCGGAACCCGAGAAGACCGTCTGACGGGGGTGCCGGGGGGGCCGGGTACCGGGAAGGGCTCGCCGCGGCGTCGGGGCGGGCCCTCCCCGGTGACGTTCCCGGGGCGCCCGGGCTCAGCCCGAGCGGCGCAGCGCCTCAGAGAGACGGGCCGCCGCGTCGATGACCGCCTGGGCGTGCATACGGCCCGGGTGACGGGTCAGGCGCTCGATCGGGCCCGACACGGACACCGCGGCCACCACGCGGTTGGAGGGGCCGCGCACGGGCGCGGAGACGGACGCCACGCCCGGCTCGCGCTCGCCGATGGACTGGGCCCAGCCGCGCCTGCGCACACCCGACAGGGCCGTCGCCGTGAAACGGGCGCCCTGCAGACCGCGGTGCAGCCGCTCCGGCTCCTCCCAGGCCATCAGGATCTGGGCCGAGGAACCGGCCTTCATGGTCAGCGTGGAGCCGACCGGGACCGTGTCCCGCAGGCCGGACAGGCGCTCCGCCGCGGCCACGCAGATCCGCATGTCGCCCTGGCGCCGGTAGAGCTGCGCGCTCTCGCCGGTGACATCGCGGAGGTGGGTGAGCACGGGGCCCGCCGTGGCGAGCAGGCGGTCCTCGCCGGCCGCCGCCGCCAGTTCCGCGAGGCGCGGGCCGAGGATGAACCGGCCCTGCATGTCGCGTGCCACCATGCGGTGGTGTTCCAGGGCCACGGCCAGGCGGTGGGCCGTGGGTCGTGCCAGTCCGGTCGCGCCGACCAGACCCGCGAGGGTGGCCGGACCGGACTCCAGAGCGCTCAGGACGAGGGCCGCCTTGTCCAGAACGCCGACGCCGCTACTGTTGTCCATGCAACGATACTCGCGTCTCACTCTGTGAAACGCAAGTTCAATTTTCCGTGGAACGCGCCACCCTGGAATCACACAGCGGCCCGTGCACCACAGGGCCCGGCGGCGGACGTCCGATACACACCGGGGCGCGGGCGCCGTCACCCCAAGATCTCGAGTTGGGCCGGAGGACGTTCGCCGGCCGGAGGGAAAGCGATGGGTAGGACACTCGCGGAGAAGGTCTGGGACGACCACGTCGTCCGGCGCGCCGAGGGCGAGCCCGACCTCCTCTACATCGATCTGCACCTGCTGCACGAGGTGACCAGCCCGCAGGCCTTCGACGGGCTGCGCAAGAGCGGTCGTCAGGTGCGCCGCCTCGACCTCACCATCGCGACCGAGGACCACAACACCCCGACCCTCGACATCGACAAGCCCATCGCCGACCCGGTCTCCCGCGCCCAGCTGGAGACGCTGCGCAAGAACTGCGCCGAGTTCGGGGTGCGGCTGCACCCGCTGGGCGACGTCGAGCAGGGCGTCGTGCACGTCGTCGGCCCCCAGCTCGGTCTGACCCAGCCCGGCACCACCGTGGTCTGCGGCGACTCCCACACCTCGACGCACGGCGCGTTCGGCGCGCTGGCGTTCGGCATCGGCACCTCCCAGGTGGAGCACGTGCTGGCCACCCAGACGCTGCCGATGGCCCGCCCGAAGACCATGGCCATCACCGTCGACGGCGAGCTGCCCGACGGCGTCACCGCCAAGGACCTGATCCTGGCGATCATCGCGCGGATCGGCACCGGCGGCGGCCAGGGCTACATCCTGGAGTACCGCGGCTCCGCCATCGAGAAGCTCTCGATGGAGGCCCGGATGACCATCTGCAACATGTCGATCGAGGCCGGTGCCCGCGCGGGCATGATCGCCCCCGACGAGACCACCTTCGAGTACCTCAAGGGCCGCCCGCACGCCCCCGAGGGCGCCGACTGGGACGCCGCGGTCGAGTACTGGAAGACCCTGCGCACGGACGAGGACGCCGTCTTCGACGCCGAGGTCGTCATCGCCGCCGACGAGCTGTCGCCGTTCGTCACCTGGGGTACCAACCCCGGGCAGGGCGCGCCGCTTTCGGCGTCCGTCCCCGACCCGGCTTCGTACGAAGACGCTTCGGAGCGCCTCGCCGCCGAAAAGGCCCTGGAGTACATGGGGTTGGAGGCCGGCCAGCCGCTGCGCTCGATCGGTGTGGACACCGTCTTCGTAGGCTCCTGCACCAACGGCCGCATCGAGGACCTGCGGGCCGCCGCCGAGCTGCTGCGCGGCCGCAAAGTCGCCGACGGCGTACGGATGCTGGTCGTCCCGGGTTCCGCCCGGGTCGGTCTGCAGGCCGTCTCCGAGGGTCTGGACGTGGTCTTCAAGGAGGCCGGCGCCGAATGGCGGCACGCGGGCTGCTCGATGTGCCTCGGCATGAACCCCGACCAGCTGGCCCCGGGCGAGCGTTCCGCGTCCACCTCCAACCGCAACTTCGAGGGCCGGCAGGGCAAGGGCGGCCGCACCCACCTGGTGTCGCCGCAGGTCGCGGCGGCCACCGCGGTCCTGGGCCACCTGGCCTCGCCCGCCGACCTGTCCGACGCCCCCGTGCCCGCTGGAGTCTGAGAGATCATGGAAGCCTTCACCACCCACACCGGCCGGGCCGTCCCGCTGCGCCGCGGCAACGTCGACACCGACCAGATCATCCCCGCCCACTGGCTCAAGAAGGTGACCCGGGACGGCTTCGAGGACGGGCTGTTCGAGGCCTGGCGCAAGGACCCGGAGTTCGTGCTCAACCGCCCCGAGCGGCAGGGCGCGACCGTCCTGGTCGCCGGTCCCGACTTCGGCACCGGCTCCTCCCGGGAGCACGCCGTCTGGGCGCTGCAGAACTACGGCTTCAAGACCGTGATCTCCTCCCGCTTCGCGGACATCTTCCGGGGCAACTCGCTGAAGAACGGCCTGCTCACGGTCGTGCTCGACCAGAAGGTCGTGGACGCGCTGTGGGAGCTCACCGAAGCGGACCCGCAGGCCGAGATCACCGTGGACCTGCAGAGCCGCGAGGTGCGCGCCGCGGGCGTCACCGCCTCGTTCGAGCTGGACGAGAACTCCCGCTGGCGGCTGCTGAACGGGCTGGACGACATCTCCATCACCCTGCGGAACGAGTCTGACATCGCCGACTACGAGGGCAAGCGGCCCGCCTACAAGCCGCGCACGCTCCAGGTCTGACCCGGAGCCCCCGGCAGGTCGACTTTCGGCCACCCCAACACACCGGCTGTACCCCCGATCGCCACGATCGGGGGTACAGCCGTATTCGTACCCGAACGGCCCCGCGCCGGTCCCTCGGCCCGCGCAACGTCCCACGTTAGAGCGGTGGTTGGCCGGGTAGCCGGACCGCGGGGACGGCGTCCGCGCGAGCGCCGACAGGACTCTCCGGCGCGGCAGTTGCACCCTGCGCAGGCGACAACTCGCCCCAGATGGCACAATCTGTGCATGGAACACGACGGCCAACTCGAGCTCTATACGGCGGTCGCGGACCAACTCAAGGAAGCGCACTCAAGGGTGCGCGCACTGCAAGTCCCGGAGGGCGTACGGATGGCGCTGACCCGGAAGCTGCTGGTCATTACGGCCGCGGCCAAGCACGATCTCGCCGGTGCGGCAAGGCGACTGGAGCGGTTCAACGCGGACCTCGACGAGGGACGGATCCCCGAAGAGGATCACTGAGCGTTCCGGGGCAGCCGATTTCGCTGCGGCACAAGGGTGATAAGCCCGTTTCGTGTTTGATTTGCGGTATATATCTGCCTAACGTGCGAAAAAGCTTGAACACTTTCGTTCTGGCGATGTCTCCGAAGGGGAAGACGTGAACAAGGCGCAGCTCGTAGAAGCGATTGCCGACAAGATGGGCGGCCGCCAGCAGGCCGCCGAGGCTGTCGATCATGTCCTGGACGCCATCGTCCGCGCGGTCGTCGCGGGCGAGCGGGTCTCGGTCACCGGCTTCGGGTCCTTCGAGAAGGTGGACCGCCCGGCCCGTTACGCGCGTAACCCCCAGACGGGCGAGCGGGTTCGCGTCAAGAAGACCTCCGTGCCGCGCTTCCGCGCGGGCCAGGGCTTCAAGGACCTGGTGAGCGGCTCGAAGAAGCTGCCCCGGGGCGGCGAGGTCTCGGTGAAGAAGGCGCCCAAGGGCAGCCTGACCGGCGGCGCTTCCGCCACGGTCAAGAAGGCCGCCGCCAAGAAGACGACGAAGGCGGCCGCCGCGAAGAAGGCCACCGCCAAGAAGGCGGCACCGGCCAAGAAGACCACCGCCGCCGCCGCGAAGAAGACCACGGCGAAGAAGACCACCGCCAAGAAGGCCCCGGCGACCGCCAAGACCGCCGCGGCGAAGAAGACCACCGCGAAGAAGGCGACGGCCCAGAAGGCCCCGGCCAAGAAGGTCACCGCCAAGAAGGCCCCGGCCAAGAAGTCGACGGCCCGCAAGACCACCGCCAAGAAGGCCACCGCCCGCAAGGCCTCCTGAGGCCGCCAGGGCACTCACGCGCCGGGCCGGACTCCCCTGGGGAGCCCGGCCCGCGGCGTGTGTGCGGCCTTGATCAACACCCCTAGAACGTCTGCAGGGTCACCAGGGTGATCCGCACGGCCGCGCCCTCGCGCTCCGTCTCGATCCGCACCCGCTGCCCGGGCCGCAGCAACCGCAGCCCGCCCGCGTCGAACGCCGCCGCGTCGAAGGGCAGTGGGGTCCCGTCGTCGAGCAGCACCTGCCCGCTGCGGGTGCCGGAGTCGTACGTGTAAGCGGTGGCCTGCATGACGGCCAGCGTAGTGCCTGACGACCACCCGCCGTCGGGCCGCGGTACGCGCGCCGAGGCCGGTCCGTCGTGGCGGTTCGCGCCGTTCCCCGCGCCTTTCGGTGCGCCGTTCAGGACCCCGGAATCAGCAGCCCCGCGGACACCGCCGCCGTGTACGGCCCCACCCCCAGCGCCAGCGCGGCCCGCAGATCCTCACCGGTGTCCACGTCCTGCCGTACGGAATTCACCTCCGCGAGGCCGAGTTCCGCCGCCCCCGACGCCCGGTGCCGGGCCCGGGAATCGGTGCCGAATGCCGGCCGCAACGGCCGTCCCGGCGCCGCACTCAGCAGAGTCGTGCCCACCGCGGCCGCGTCCGCGAGAAAGGCACGCGGATATTCGGCCGCCGCGTCCAGCACCCGGGACAATTCCATTGGGCGCAGCGCCGGGAGATCCGCGTTCAGCGCCGCGACCGCGGCGGCCGGGCGCGATTGCCGTACGACCGAGGCCCCGTGCCCGAGCGCGGCGTTCAGCCCGCTGCCCGGTGCGTCCGGGACGATGCGGGCGCCCAGTGCCCGGAGCGTCCGCTCCGCCAGCTCGTCGTCCGTGACGACCACCACATCCTCGACCGCCGCGCAGGCCAGCGCCGCGGCCACCGTGTCCTGCGCGAACGCCAGCGCCAGCCCGGGGCGCACCCCGTCCGCCGCGGTGTCCGCGAGCCTGCTCTTGGCCCGCGCCAGAGGCTTCAGGGGGATGACCAAGGTCCACTGCACCGGCGTACCGTCCCTCTCTTGTCGCGCTCATTGTCACCCGGCCGCGTCCGGCCGGGCGGGCTACCGGTGCGGACGCGACGCTCACGGCGGGGCGGTGGCCGGGGACGGGCGGGCGTACGGTGTTCTCGACAGACCGGCCGCCTGGGGCGACACTTGTGCGGCCCCCCGGCCGAGGTGCCGAGGTGACAGCCCTTAGAGGCCTAGAGGAAGGTGTCCGCGTGCCCCGCCGCCAAATCGGGTTCTGGTACCGCTTCGCTGCGGTCCTGTGCAAACCGCCGCTGGTGGTTCTGATCAAGCGGGACTGGCGCGGAATGGAGCACATTCCGGCCGAGGGCGGATTCATCACCGCGGTGAACCACAATTCACACGTGGACCCCTTCGCGTATGCGCACTATCAGTACAACACCGGACGGGTTCCGCGATTCCTGGCGAAGAGCGGCCTTTTCAAGAAGGGATTCGTCGGCGCCGCCATGCGCGGCACCGGGCAGATCCCCGTCTACCGCGAGAGCACGGACGCGCTCAGCGCGTTCCGGGCCGCGATCGACGCCGTGGAGCGCGGCGAGTGCGTCGCCTTCTACCCCGAGGGCACCCTCACCCGCGACCCCGACGGCTGGCCCATGACCGCCAAGACCGGCGCCGCCCGCGTGGCCCTGCAGACCAAGTGCCCCGTGATCCCGGTCGCCCAGTGGGGCTGCAACGAACTGCTGCCGCCCTACGCCAAGAAGCCCCACCTCCTGCCGCGCAAGACGCACCGGGTCCTGGCCGGCCCGCCCGTGGACCTCTCCCGCTTCTACGACAAGGAGATGACCGCCGACGTCCTCAAGGAGGCCACCGAGGTCATCATGGCGGCCATCACCCGCCAGCTCGAGGAGATCCGCGGCGAGAAGGCGCCCGACACCCCCTACGACCCGCGCCGCGAGCGGATCGAGCAGCGCCGCAGGACCGCCGCGCAGGCCGCGCGAGCTGCGGCCGGCGCCGAAGAGGCCGCCGCCGGCCCGGAGGCCGCGCAGGCCGGCCGGGAAGTCTCGCGGACCGGCACGGAAGAGGAGAGCGGCAAGTGAGCAAGACCGTCCGTGCCGCAGTCATGGGCACCGGCTCGTGGGGCACCGCGTTCGGCATGGTTCTCGCCGACGCGGGCTGCGAGGTGACCCTGTGGGCCCGCCGCCCGGAGCTGGCCGAGGCGGTCAACTCCACCCGCACCAACCCCGACTACCTGCCCGGCGTCGAACTCCCGCGCAACCTCCGGGCCACCGCCGACGCCGCCGAGGCGCTGCGCGGCGCGGACTTCACCGTCCTCGCCGTCCCCTCGCAGACCCTGCGCGCCAACCTCGCCGAGTGGACCCCGCTGCTCGCCCCGGGCACCGTGCTCGTCTCCCTGATGAAGGGTGTCGAACTCGGCTCCACCATGCGGATGAGCGAGGTGATCGACGACGTCGCGAAGGTCGGCGCCGACCGCATCGCCGTCGTCACCGGGCCCAACCTGGCCCGGGAGATCGCCGCCCGCATGCCCGCCGCCGCCGTCGTGGCCTGCACCGACGAGGCCGTCGCCCGGCGGCTCCAGGCCGCCTGCCACACGCCGTACTTCCGGCCGTACACCAACACCGACGTGATCGGCTGCGAACTCGGCGGCGCGGTCAAGAACGTGATCGGCCTCGCGGTCGGCATCGCCGACGGCATGGGCCTCGGCGACAACGCCAAGGGCTCGCTCATCACCCGCGGCCTCGCCGAGACCACCCGGCTCGGCATGGCGCTCGGCGCGGACCCGCTGACGTTCTCCGGACTCGCGGGCCTCGGCGACCTGGTGGCCACCTGCTCGTCGCCGCTGTCCCGCAACCACACCTTCGGCACCAACCTCGGCAAGGGCATGACCCTCGAGCAGACCATCACGGTCACCAGGCAGACCGCCGAGGGCGTCAAGTCCTGCGAGTCCGTGGCGGATCTGGCCCGCCGGCACGGCGTCGAGATGCCCATCACCGAGACGGTCGTGGACATCGTGCACGAGGGCAAGCCGCCGGTGGTCGCCGTCAAGGAGCTGATGTCGCGCAGCGCCAAGCCCGAACGGCGCTGAACCCCCGGTCCGCGCGGCGCCGCGCCTCCGTCCGCGCGACGCTGAGCGACCGTCCGTGCGACGCTGAGCGACCGCGCCGGAGCGGCCGCTGACTTGGGGGATACCACCGGGTACTCTCAACGCGATATGAGCACCGAGAACCTCCCCCAGAGCCCTGACCAGCCGTCCCGCAAGCCGCGTGTGGCCGTCGTGTTCGGCGGGCGCAGCTCCGAGCACGGGATCTCCGTGGTCACCGCCGGCGCCGTCCTCAAGGCCATCGACCGGACGAAGTACGACGTCCTGCCGATCGGCATCACCGCGGACGGCCGTTGGGCGCTGACGGCCGACGAGCCGGACCGGATGGCCATCACCGACCGCCGCACCCCGAGCGTGGCGGAGCTGGCCGAGTCGCACGAGGGCGGCGTGGTGCTCCCCGTCGACCCCGCGAACCGCGAGGTCGTCTACAGCGAGCCCGGCTCGGTGCCCAAGGCCCTCGGCGAGGTCGACGTCGTCTTCCCGGTGCTGCACGGCCCGTACGGCGAGGACGGCACCCTGCAGGGCCTCCTGGAGCTGTCCGGGGTGCCGTACGTGGGCTCGGGCGTGCTCGCCTCGGCCGTCGGCCAGGACAAGGAGTACATGAAGCGGGTGTTCACCTCCTTCGGGCTCAAGGTCGGCCCGTACCTGGTGATCCGCCCCCGCGAGTGGGAGCGGGACGAGTCCGCGGCCCGCAAGCGGATCGTCGACTTCGCCGGCGAGCACGGCTGGCCGCTGTTCGTGAAGCCCGCGCGCGCGGGCTCCTCCATCGGCATCACCAAGGTCGACGGCCTGGCCGGCCTCGACGAGGCGATCGCCGAGGCCCAGTCGCACGACCCGAAGATCCTGGTCGAGGCCGCCGTGCGCGGCCGCGAGATCGAGTGCGGCGTGCTGGAGTTCGAGGACGGGCCGCGCGCCTCCGTGCCGGCCGAGATCCCGCCGCCGGACGCGCACGCGTACTACGACTTCGAGGCCAAGTACATCGACTCCACGCCCGGCGTCGTCCCCGCCCCGCTCACCGACGAGGAGACCGCCGAGGTGCGGCGGCTCGCGGTCGAGGCGTTCGAGGCGGCCTCCTGCGAGGGCCTGGTCCGCGCCGACTTCTTCCTCGACGAGGACGGCGAGTTCGTGATCAACGAGATCAACACCATGCCCGGCTTCACGCCCATCTCGATGTACCCGAAGATGTGGGAGGCCACCGGGATCAGCTACCCGGAGCTGGTGGACCGGCTGGTGCAGGCGGCCCTGCGCCGCCCGACCGGACTGCGCTGACCCCGCACGCTCACCGCATGGAGGCGATCCCCACGGGGATCGCCTTCTTCACGGCTCCCGCCAGTTCCGTGAGCACCGAGGCGCCCTCGTCCTGCGCCGACATCCCCGCGGGCAGGCTCACCTGCGCGTAGGCCACGCGGTTCGCCGTGGTGAACCGCCAGGTGCCGTCGCCCTGCTTCTCCATCAGCCAGCCCACACCGTTCACCTCGCCCGCGACGGCGTCCGGATCGCCGCCCTCGGCCACCCTGGGGTCGACCATCTTCGGCGGCCGTACGACACCGCAGCGCAGTATGATCGCCGGGCTTCCCCAGCCCGCCGTGTAGGCGGACCGGGGCTCGGGGTCGTGACGGCTCCGTCCGTCGAGCTTCCCGGGCAGTGCCCGGTGCAGGTCCCGGCAGACCTTCGCCGTCTTCGCGTCAGGGGTGGGAACCGCGACCGTGGAGCTGTCGTCCGCTGTGGAACAGCCCGCGACCGCGATCAGCAGCGCGGGCGCGAGCAGACCGAACGGCCGGTGGCGGAAGAAGTTCACCGGCCAAGCGTAGACGGGGGCTACAGATGGACGACCGGGCAGGTCAGGGTGCGGGTGATGCCGTCCACTTGCTGGACCTTGGCGACCACCATGCGGCCGAGCTCGTCGACCGTGTCGGACTGGGCGCGCACGATGACGTCGTACGGTCCCGTGACGTCCTCGGCCTGGATCACTCCAGGGATCTTGCCGATCGTCTCGGCGACGGTCGACGCCTTGCCGACCTCCGTCTGGATCAGGATGTACGCCTGTACCACGGAACCTCCAGGGCGGCCACGAGGATCATGTGGGGAAAAGGAACGCCACGGTATCGCGTCGCCGCTCCCCGCGGGGAGACCCGCGGGGACCGGGCTTGCGCGCCAGGGGTGCAGGCACGACAGAAGTTGACGGTCACCTCGACGGTATCGGGGAGACTGAGGACGCGCGACCGGGCACGCAGAGGCACAGAAGGGGCTTGAGGCAATGAAGGGCACAGTGGGTGAGCTGGGTGAGTTCGGGCTCATCCGGGAGCTGACCTCCCGTCTCACCACGACCCCGGTGGTCCGGGTCGGCCCCGGTGACGACGCCGCGGTGGTCGCCGCGCCCGACCGCAGGGTGGTGGCGAGCACCGACATCCTGCTGGAGGGACGGCACTTCCGCCGCGACTGGTCCACGGCGTACGACGTCGGGCGCAAGGCCGCGGCGCAGAACCTGGCGGATATCGCCGCGATGGGCGCCGTGCCGACCGCGCTGCTGCTCGGCCTGGTCGTCCCGGCCGAACTTCCGGTCACCTGGCCGACCGAGCTGATGGACGGCCTGCGCGACGAGTGCCAGGTCGCCGGCGCCGCCGTTGTCGGCGGGGACGTCGTGCGCGGGGACACCATCATGGTGTCGATCACCGCGCTCGGCGACCTGCGCAACCAGGAGCCGGTGACCCGGGCCGGCGCCCAGCCCGGCGACCTCGTGGCCGTCACGGGCTGGCTGGGCTGGTCCGCGGCCGGCTACGCGGTGCTCTCCCGCGGCTTCCGCTCGCCGCGCGCCTTCGTGGAGGCGCACCGGCGCCCCGAGCCGCCGTACCACGCGGGTCCGGCCGCCGCCGCGCTCGGCGCCACCGCGATGTGCGACGTCAGCGACGGCCTGATCGCCGACCTAGGGCACATCGCCGAGGCCAGCAAGGTGCGCATCGACGTCCGCTCCGGCGCGATCGACATCCCGACCCAGATGAACGACATCGGGCAGGCCGTCGGCGTCGACCCGCTCCAGTGGGTGCTGACCGGGGGAGAGGACCACGCGATCGTGGCCACGTTCCCGCCCGACGCCAAGCTCCCGGCCCGCTGGAAGGTCATCGGCGAGGTCCTCAACCCCTCGGCGCTGCCCCAGGTGACGGTCGACGGCGCCCCGTGGACCAGCAAGGGCGGCTGGGACCACTTCGGGGACATCGAGTCGTGATCCCCCGGGTGCTCACGGTCGCCGGGTCCGACTCCGGCGGCGGCGCGGGCGTGCAGGCCGACCTGAAGACGATGCTGGCGCTCGGCGTCCACGGGATGAGCGTGATCACCGCGGTGACCGCGCAGAACTCGCTGGGCGTGCGGGGCGTCTGGGAGCTGCCGGTGGAGGCCGTGCGGGCCCAGTACCGCAGCGTCGTCGACGACATCGGCGTACAGGCCGTCAAGACCGGGATGCTCGCCTCGGCCGAACTGGTCGAGGCGGTGGCCGAATTGATCTCCGGCACCGACGCACCGGCCGTGGTGGACCCGGTGGGCGTCTCCAAGCACGGCGATCCGCTGCTCGCCGCCTCCGCCCTGGACTCGGTCCGCGGCAGTCTGCTGCCGGTGGCGACCGTCGCCACGCCCAACCTCGACGAGGTGACCCAACTCACGGGGATCAGGGTCGAGTCCGAGGGCGATCTGCGCCGCGCCGCGGCGGCCGTGCTGGAGTACGGGCCGCGATGGGTGCTGATCAAGGGCGGCCATCTGTCCGGCGACGCGGTGGACCTGCTCACGGACGGCTCGCAGGAGCACTGGCTGCGGGCCCCGCGCCACGACAACCGGCACACGCACGGCACGGGCTGCACGCTCGCCTCGGCCGTGGCGTCGGAGCTGGCGAAGGGCCTGACCGTGCCGGAGGCGGTGACCCGGGCCAAGGAGTACGTGACCGGGGCGATCGCCGCCGGATTCGCGCTGGGCGCCGGCATCGGACCGGTGGACCACGGGTGGCGGTCGCGCTCACCGGAGTGATCCCGGGTACGGCGGAGTGATCCCGGGTACGGCAAAAAGCCGGCCCACCCGGAGGTGGACCGGCTCAGTGCAGCGAACCAGCAGTGGCCGCGCGCTCAGCTATGCGTCAGCGCGAGACCTTGCCGGCCTTGATGCACGAGGTGCAGGCGTTCACGCGCTTCGGCGTCCCGCCGACCACGGTACGCACACGCTGGATGTTCGGGTTCCAGCGGCGGGACGTACGGCGGTGCGAGTGCGAGATGTTGTTGCCGAAGCCCGGCCCCTTGCCGCAGACGTCGCAGTTGGCAGCCACGGGTCACTCCAAAGACTTCAGATGCACTTACGGTTGATCCCGGCATGCCGGGATCGAGATCCAGGGATCTGAGATCTTGAGTGGCGTTGCCAGGGGGAATGGCCCGACCAGGATCGGGCAACCGGAGCAGCATACAACGGCTGCGTCCGTACCGCGAAACTACCACGGCAGCTCAGGGGTCCGCTCCCGGCCCTCTTCCGGAGGCCACCGCTCCGGGGTCTACGCTGCGTCCACGTCCGAGCAGCTCAGGGAGGCGCAGGTGGCGCAGGTGCCGCAGACACTGGACGCTCTCGCGGTGCGCACCTGGTGCGGTCTGGCGCTGCGCGCGCTCGGGCGGGCGCGCGAGGAGATCGACGCGATCAACGTCTATCCCGTGGCCGACGGGGACACCGGGACCAACCTCTACCTGACCGTGGAATCGGCCGCCACCGCCGTCGAGGCCGTGTTCGCCGGGTACGGGACCGGGACCGAGGAGCCCTCCCTCGCGGACGCCGCGCGCGCGATGGCCCACGGGGCGCTCATCGGGGCCCGGGGCAACTCCGGCACGATCCTCGCGCAGCTCCTGCGGGGGATGGCCCAGGTGCTCGCCGGGGGAGAGGCGGGCGAGGCGTCCCACTGCGACGGCGCCGGGCTGCGCCGGGCCCTGCGGCACGCCGCCGACTCCGCCCGCCGGGCCGTGGCCCACCCCGTCGAGGGCACCGTGCTCACCGTCGCCGCGGCCGCCGCGGCCGCCGCCGAGGAGATGGAGGGCGACTGCGGGGCGGTCGCCCGGGCCGCCTACGAGGGCGCCGGCCTGGCCCTGGCGCAGACCCCGGACCGGCTCGCCGTGCTGCGCCGGGCCGGAGTGGTCGACGCGGGCGGCCGGGGACTGGTCACGGTGCTCGGCGCGCTGGTGGAGGCCTGCACGGGAGAGGCGGTCAACGAGATCACCCGGGCGCGGGAGACCGTCCGCGAGTCCGCGGCCGCCGTCGCCGAGGCGCACGCGCGCGTGGAGGCCGTCTCCGGCGCCGGCGCCTGCGCCGACGGCGCCGAGGACGACGGCCCCGCCTACGAGGTGATCTACCTCCTGGAGGCCGGCGACGAGGCCGTGGCCCGGCTGCGCGCCCGGCTCGACGCCCTCGGCGACTCCCTCGTCGTGGTCGGCGGCGACGGACTGTGGAACGTGCACGTGCACGTCGACGACGCGGGCGCCGCCGTGGAGGCCGGCGTCGAGGCCGGCCGGCCGTACCGGATCCGGATCACCCACTTCGGGGCCGGGGACGTGCACACCGGCAGCGAGCGGCCGCCGCGCGAGCGCGCCCAGCGGGCGGTCGTCGCGGTCGTGCCCGGTGAGGGCCTGGCCGGGCTGTACGGCGAGGCGGGCGCGACCACCGTGCTCGCCCGCCCCGGGGAGCCGCCCGCCAGCGGTGAGCTGGTCCAGGCCGTACGGCGTGCCCACGCGCGCGAGGTGGTGCTCCTGCCCAACGACGCCGAGCTGCGCCACACCGCCGCCGCTGCCGCCGAGCAGGCCCGCGCCGAGGGCATCCGGGTCGCCCTCATCCCGACCCGCTCGGCCGTGCAGGGCATCGCCGCGCTCGCCGTGCACGAGCCGGAGCGCCGCTTCGACGAGGACGTCGTCCAGATGACCTCGGCGGCGGGCGCCACCCGGTACGCCGAGGTCATCGTCGCCGAACGCCAGTCCTGGACGTCGGCCGGCATCTGCCAGGCCGGAGACGTGCTGGGCCTGATCGACGGCGACGTGGCGGTGATCGGGCCGGACCTCACCGCCACGGCCGAGACCCTCCTGGACCGCATGCTCCGGGCGGGCGGCGAACTCGTGACCCTCGTCGTCGGCGACGAGGCCCCCGAGTCCGTCGCCGCCCACCTGGAGACCCATGTCCGCGAGTCCTACCTGGCGGTGGACACCCTGGTCTACCGAGGCGGCCGGCAGGGATCCCCGCTGCTCATCGGCGTGGAGTGACCCCGGCGCCGTGAGCCGCCCGCTCAGTGGTCCGGCAGGGCGCCGAGCAGCGCCTCGGCCTCGGCGCGGCGGGAGCGGGCCGTGTCGTCTGGGGCCCCGGCGCCCTCGTACGCCGCGAGAACCCCGCGCGCGCGTGCCGCCGCCCGAGCCGGACGGCCGAGGTCGGCCTCCAGCCGGCCCGCGGCCAGTTCGGCGCCGGTGCGGTCGTGCAGCCCCTCGGCGCCGAGCGTGCCGAACAGCCCGGCCGCTCGGTCCACCTGCTCCAGCGCCGCCTCGAAGGCCTCCTCGAAGTCCCGGTCCCCGTCCCCGTCGCCCGCGGCCGACCGGGCCAGCAGATCACCGAACTGGCGGTGTGTGTTCGCCAGTTCCGCGGTGAGCTCGTCCCGGGCCGCCGGCTCCGCCGCCGCCAGGGCGTGCTCGCACTCGCGCACCGCCTCCGCCATCAGCTCCCGCGCCGGGTCCGCGGGCCCCTCGCCGCGCGAGGCCAGCCAGGCGCGGGCGCGCAGCGAACGCACTAGGAAGTACGGGTTGCCGAGCCCGCGCCACAGCTCGCCGGCGCGCGCGTAGGCACGGTCCGCGTCCGTGAGCAGCCCCGCGTCGCCCAGCGACTCGGCGGCGAGATGGGCGAGCGTGGCGTGGTCCTGCTGCTCGGGCCAGTGCCGGGCGATCTCGGCCGCCCCCAGACGCCGTTCGGCCGCCGCACGGTGCTCGCCCAGCTCGCTCAGGCAGTCCCCGAGCCACCACCGCGCCTGTACGACGGCCTCTTCGCCGTGCGTCTCGGCGGTCAGGTCCGGCAGCACCGACTCCAGCACCTCGGCGGCCTCCGCGTACCGCCCGTCGCGCAGCAGGAGCCCGCCGAGCTGGTGGCGTGCCCACGCGCCCAGGGTGCCGCTCTCGCCCGCCTCGTCGGCCCAGTGCGCGGCCTCCAGCGCGTGCTCCGCGGCCTCCCCGGTCCCGCCCCGGCCGCCGATCACCTCGGCGAGCTGGAGATGGAGCTGGGCCCGCCCGGCCGGCTCCAGGTACGGGCCGCCGTGCTCCAGCGCCGACCGCAGCGCCCGCTCGGTCCCGGCCGGGTCGCCCAGCCCGTGGGCCAGCCCGGCCGCCTCGACCTCGTGCTCCACCGCGAACCAGGGCAGACCGGCCGCCACGTACTCGGCGGCGGCCCGCCGGTTGCCCTCGGCGGCCCGCTCCGCGTCCCCGGCGAGCGCGGCCAGCCCGGCGAGCATCCCGCGCGCCTCGGCGGACCGGGCGGCCAGCCGTACGTCGCCGTCCGCGTGTCCCCCGACGAGCGCGAGCACCTCCCGCACGGCCCGCCCGGCCTCGGCGAGCGCCTCCCGCGGATCACCGCCCACGCCGCCGCCGTCGCCGTACTCCCGCAGCCGCCGCACGAGGACCCGCGCCCGGCTCATCAGCACCGCCGCCGTCTGCCGCACCCCGGTGCCCTCCGCGGCGTACAGCGCGAGCACCTCGTCGCGGAGCGCGGCGACCGCCGGCACCGCGGCGTCCACCTCGCCCGCCAGCGCCCGCACGTACGCACCGCGCGCGCGTGCCGCCAGTGCCTCGCCGGGATCGCCAGCCTCCGCGTACAGCGCGGCGGCCCGCTCGAACAGAGGCAGGCCCTCGGGGCCGCGCTCCATCGCCTGGTGGTCCGCGATCTCCGCCCGGGCGCGCGGCTCCAGCTCGGCTCCCTCGGCCGCCCGCGCGACCGCCGCCCACGCCTCCAGCGCGTGCGGTCGCAGCGTCTGGGACAGCCGGCGCGCCTCGGCCAGCAGCGCGGCCAGGCCGGACTCGCCGGAGGCCGTGGCTGGTTCGGGCGCCTCCGGCGCGGGCGGCGCGACCACCGGGGCGGGGTGGGCGCGCGCCGTGCGCACCCCCAGCGGCAGCCGCTCCGCCGACGGCTCCTGGGCCATCCGCGCGCGGACGCGGTCGCCGACGTACGTCGTGCCGTTGCGCGCGTCGAACCGCGCGGCCAGCTCCACCGCCTCCGCGCGCGCGTGGGCGGCCAGTTCCCCGGCGGTCCAGGCCCGCCCGGCCGGCCCCGGCACCGGCCGCCCGCCGAGACCGAGCACGGTCAGCCGGTCCATCAGCAGGGCCACCACGGCCAGGAAGTCCAGCCGGCTGCGCGGATGCCCGGTGTCCGTGAAGTACGCCGGCCGCTCGGCCAGCAGCTCGAGACCGCGCGCCTCGTTGCCGGTCAGCGCGCAGAACTCGACATGGTCGGCGTAGGCGCCGCGCATGCTCTCCATGGGACGCACCAGGCGGAAACCGCGCAGGTGGTGGGCGCGGGCCTGGTCGGTCCTACCGAGGCGCAGCAGCGGCGCCAGCGAGGAGGCCAGCACGGTGTGCGGCTCGTGGGCGCAGCCGTACTCGCCCTCCAGCACCGGCCGCCACAGCCGCAGCGCCTCGGCGTCCTCGCCGCACTCGACCTGCCAGGCGCCCTGCACGTGCAGCTCGCAGGCGTGGCAGTCGGCCATCGCGTCCCGGTCCGCGGCCAGCCAGGCGGCGTACGCCCGCCGCGCCCGGGGCAGGTCGCCGATGTGCGAGGCCACGCCGAACTCGGAGGCCCGCACGGCCCGTTCGGAGTGCCCGGCGAGCCGGTAGCGGTGCTCCATCTCGCCGAGCCACTTCTCGACCGCGGCCAGCGGCACGTGCGGCTGGTCCAGCATGCCCGCCGACATCCACTTGAAGACCCAGTGCAGCGAGTGCGTCTCGTACTCGTCGAAGTCCCCCGGCCGTTCGTCCCACAGGCGCAGCAGCCGCGCGAACGGGACGAACATCCTGTCCTTCTCGGAGCTGTAGTTGTAGACCTTCAGCTGGTGCCCGAGCGCCTCGATCACGGCGAGCGGGATGTTCAGCCGCTCGGCCTGCGCGAGCAGCTCCTCCGCGCGCGCGTTGCGGGCCGGCCCCTCCGGCCGCTCCGCGTTCTCCGCCATCGCCCGGCGCAGCGCGTCGAAGTCCGCGATCCCGTCCATCAGTCACCGTTCTCCCCGTGTGTGGCCCACTCCAGCAGGCCGATGAACGCCCGGTTCAGCAGCGCCGAGTCCGCCGGCCTGAGCGGGCGCTGCGCCATCAGCAGCGCCTGCCCGTACAGCGACTCGGTGGCGGTGCCGATCAGCTCCGGGTCCCGGACCGCGGCGATCCGCCGGACCAGCGGGTTGAGGTGGTTGAGCACCAGCCGCGCGCGCGGTGCGCCGCCGCGCAGCGAGCCCAGGATGCCCGCCCACAGGTCGTCGGCCCGCTCCTCGGCCTCGGCCCGGGCCTGTTCGTGCCGGGCGGCCCGGTCGTCCAGGTGCAGCGCGGGCACCGACAGCGGGTGGAACGCGCGCAGTACGACGTCGCAGCCCAGCGGGCCGAGCTTCGCGCGCGCCGCCGCCAGGAAGCCGGACAGGGCCAGTTCCTCCGCCGGGTCCACCGCGTCCAGGTGCGCGGTCACCGTGTCCGCGTCCAGCTCGGCGACCACCGTGCCCGGCCGCACCGAGGGCAGCGCCTCCACCAGCTCGCTGTCGTACGTGTAACCGCCGTTGACCACCCCGACGCCCTGCGCGGAGGCGATCGGAGCGACCTGCCGGTACTCCTCGACCGTCCGCGTGAAGTGCACGACCGGGTGCCGCTGCGCGAACTCCTCCAGGGAGATCCGGCCGTCGGTGGTCTCGAACGGCAGCCACGGCAGCATCGTGCGCAGCATCTCCCCGTCGTGCCGGGCCAGGGACTTCACCCCCAGATGGTGCACGGCGAGGAAAGCGCCCAGCCGCTCCGGATCGCCGGCCGCCAGCCCGGTCAGCCAGGACCTGATCCGCTCGCCCAGCGCCTCCCGCACGGCCGCCAGCGTCTCGTCCTCGTACAGCGCCTCGCGCGAGGCCGTGGGCCGCAGGCTGTCGGTGTCCAGCACGCAGCGCACGAAGAACGCCCAGTCCGGCAGGAGCTGTTCGGCCCGCTCGGTGAGCAGCATGCCCTTCAGGTGCACCCGGTGCGTGGCCCGCTGCGCCGGGCTGACCGCCGACGGCAGCACGTACGCCACCCCGCGGATCCCGGCGACCGGTACGTCCAGGCCGATCGAGTCCAGCGGCGTGAACCCGAACAGCTCCTGGCAGTGCCGGGCCAGCGCCACCCGCCGGGCGGTCGGCGACGGGTGGGGCCGGTCCCAGGGCGCCGGCAGGTCGGTGACCGCCTCCTCGCCCACCCGGACGTCGTACGGCAGCAGCGAGCCGAAGTCCCGGGCCAGGTCCAGGACCCGCTCGGGCGACAGCCACTCCTTCGCACCGGCCCGCGCCACCAGGTGCACGGTGGTGCCCGGTTCGGGCCGCTCCGCGTCCGGCAGCGTGCGCACGGTGTACGAACCGTCGTCGCACGCCGTCCACTCCACCGGCGGCGCCCCGGGCGTACGGGCGCTTCGGCTGACCACCCGGATCCGCTCGGCGACCACGAAACAGGCCAGCAGACCGATGCCGAACTGCCCGAGGAAGTCGGCCCGGGCCTCCTGCACGCCGTCCGCCCGCTTGGAGCTGCGGCCGATGGTCGCCAGCAGGCCGTGCACGTCCGACTCGGTGAGCCCGACGCCGGTGTCCTCCACCCGCAGCGTCCCGTCCGCCGCGTGCAGCCGCACCCGCGCCGGGGCGCCGGGATCCCCGGACCGCCGGGCCGTGATGGCGTCCACGGCGTTCTGCAGCAGCTCGCGCAGATAGACCCTGGGGCTGGAGTACAGGTGATGGGAGAGCAGGTCCACCAGACCGCGCAGGTCGACCTGGAACGTGTGGGGTGACGGGGATGCCTGGGGTGACTGTGGGATCTGGGAGTCCATCGTCGCGGCGCCGGCGGGGGGAGCGTGCGTTCGGCGCGGGGTCGGGCGGTCCCGGGTGGGGCGGTGACCGCGGGGGATGGCCGGAGCGCGCCATCCTAGGGCCGGAACGAGCCGCCTGACCAGCGGTTTCCCGAATCCTTACGAGGCGCGGACCCGATGCCGCCGGGCGTTCGCTACGGCTTTGTCAGTGCGGTGGTGTGCAATGGATCTCGTGCCCGCACTGGAAGAACCACTGAAGCAGTCACTGAAGTCAGTGCTCGGCCCCGCCACCGCGAAGGTGATGGCCGAGCACCTCGGCCTGGCCACCGTCGGCGACCTCCTGCACCACTACCCGCGCAGATACGAGGAGCGCGGCCGGCTCACCCCCCTCGCCGAGCTCCCGATGGACGAGCACGTCACGGTGGTCGCCCAGGTCGCCGACGCCCGCCTGCACACCTTCGCCTCGTCCAGGGCCCCGCGCGGCAAGGGGCAGCGCCTCGAGGTCACGATCACCGACGGCAGCGGCAGGCTCACGCTGGTCTTCTTCGGCAACGGCGTGCACAAGCCCCACAAGGAGCTGCTTCCGGGCACCCGCGCGATGTTCGCCGGCAAGGTGTCCGTCTTCAACCGCCGCCTCCAGCTCGCCCACCCGGCCTACGAACTGCTGCGCGGCGACAGCGAGGAGACCGTCGAGACCTGGGCCGGCGCCCTGATCCCGATCTATCCGGCGACCGCCAAACTGGAGTCCTGGAAGATCGGCAAGGCGGTCCAGACGGTGCTGCCCACCGCCCAGGAGGCCGTCGACCCGCTGCCGCCCTCCCTCCAGCAGGGGCGCGGCCTGGTCACCCTCCCCGAGGCCCTGCTCAAGATCCACCGCCCGCACACCCAGGCCGACATCGCCGACGCCCGGGCCCGCCTGAAGTGGGACGAGGCCTTCGTCCTCCAGGTCGCCCTCGCCCGCCGCCGGCACGCCGACGCCCAGCTCCCGGCGGTGGCCCGCAGACCCCGGCCCGACGGCCTCCTCACGGCGTTCGACGACCGGCTGCCCTTCACCCTCACCGAGGGCCAGCGCAAGGTCTCCGAGGAGATCTTCGACGACCTCGCCACCGAGCACCCGATGCACCGCCTCCTCCAGGGCGAGGTCGGCTCCGGCAAGACGCTCGTCGCGCTGCGCGCCATGCTCGCCGTGGTCGACGCGGGCGGCCAGGCCGCGATGCTCGCGCCCACCGAGGTCCTCGCCCAGCAGCACCACCGCTCGGTCACCGAGATGATGGGCGAGCTGGCCGAGGGCGGGATGCTGGGCGGCGCCGAGCACGCCACCAAGGTCGTGCTGCTCACCGGCTCGATGGGCGCGGCCGCCCGCCGCCAGGCCCTGCTGGACCTGGTCACCGGCGAGGCCGGCCTGGTCATCGGCACCCACGCCCTGATCGAGGACAAGGTCCAGTTCCACGACCTCGGCCTGGTGGTCGTGGACGAGCAGCACCGCTTCGGCGTCGAGCAGCGCGACGCCCTGCGCGGCAAGGGCAAGCAGCCCCCGCACCTGCTGGTCATGACGGCGACCCCCATCCCGCGCACGGTCGCCATGACCGTCTTCGGCGACCTGGAGACCTCCGTCCTCGACCAGCTCCCGGCCGGCCGTTCGCCGATCGCCAGCCATGTCGTCCCCGCCGCCGACAAGCCGCACTTCCTCGCCCGCGCCTGGGAGCGGGTGCGCGAGGAGGTGGAGAACGGCCACCAGGCCTACGTGGTCTGCCCGCGGATCGGCGACGAGGAGGACGAGTCCGGGAAGGGCGCCAGGAAGTCCGCCGAGGACGAGGCCGAGAAGCGCCCGCCGCTCGCGGTGCTCGAGGTGGCCGACCAGCTCGCCCGCGGCCCGCTGCGAGGACTGCGGGTCGAGGTGCTGCACGGCAGGATGCACCCGGACGACAAGGACGCCGTCATGCGCCGCTTCGCGGCCGGCGAGGCGGACGTCCTGGTCGCCACCACGGTCATCGAGGTCGGCGTCAACGTGCCCAACGCCACCGCCATGGTGATCATGGACGCGGACCGCTTCGGCGTCTCCCAGCTCCACCAGCTCCGCGGCCGGGTGGGCCGCGGCTCGGCCCCCGGCCTCTGCCTCCTGGTCAGCGAGATGCCCGAAGCGAGCGCCGCCCGCCAGCGGCTGAACGCCGTCGCCTCCACCCTCGACGGCTTCGAGCTCTCCCGCATCGACCTGGAGCAGCGCCGCGAGGGCGACGTCCTCGGGCAGGCCCAGTCCGGCGCCCGCACCAGTCTGCGCGTCCTCGCGGTCATCGAGGACGAGGAACTCATCGCCGAGGCCAGACAGGAGGCGGCGGCGGTGGTGGCGGCCGACCCCGAGCTGGAGGGCCTTCCGGGACTGCGGACCGCTCTGGACGCCCTGCTGGACGCGGAGCGGGAGCAGTACCTGGAGAAGGGCTGACCAGGGCCGACGAGGGGGCGCCCGGCCGTACAGCGTATGCGGCTACCGCCGCGCGGGCGCGACCGGCGACAATGAGGCGTACCACCGCCCACGGAGAAGGACCCCACATGACCCGCGTGATCGCCGGCCGGGCCGGCGGACGGCGCCTGTCAGTACCACCCGGCACCGGAACCCGCCCCACCTCCGACCGCGCCCGCGAGGGTCTCTTCTCCACCTGGCAGTCCCTGCTCGGCGGCCCCCTCGACGGCGAACGGGTCCTCGACCTCTACGCCGGATCCGGCGCCGTGGGCCTGGAGGCCCTCTCCCGGGGCGCGGGCCACGCCCTCCTGGTCGAGGCGGACGCCCGCGCGGCGAGGACCGTCCGGGACAACGTGCGCAGCCTGGGCCTGCCCGGCGCCGAGGTGAGAGCGGGCAAGGCGGAACAGATGATCAGAACGGCACCGCCGGCCGCCCCCTACGAACTGGCCTTCCTGGACCCCCCGTACGCCGTCACGGACGACGATCTTCGGGAGATTCTGCTCACACTCCGCACGGAGGGCTGGCTCGCCGAGGAAGCCCTCGTCACCGTGGAGCGCAGCACCAGAGGCGGCCCGTTCCACTGGCCGGACGGCTTCGAGGCGATCCGGTCCCGTCGTTACGGCGAGGGAACGTTTTGGTACGGTCGCGCCGCCTCTACGTGCGAAGACGCACGATGACCGGACCGGAGAGCGAGGGATCACTAGTGCGCCGCGCCGTCTGTCCCGGGTCGTTCGACCCGATCACCAACGGACACCTCGACATCATTGCCCGCGCCTCGCGTCTGTACGACGAGGTCTACGTGGCGGTGATGATCAATCAGTCCAAGAAGGGCCTGTTCGAGATCGAGGAGCGGATCGAGCTGATCCGCGAGGTCACCGCCGAGTACGGAAACGTCCGGGTCGAGGCCTTCCACGGCCTCCTCGTCGACTTCTGCAAGCAGCGCGACATCCCCGCCATCGTCAAGGGCCTGCGCGCGGTCAGCGACTTCGACTACGAGCTGCAGATGGCCCAGATGAACAACGGCCTCACCGGTGTCGAAACGCTGTTCGTGCCCACCAACCCCACCTACAGCTTCCTCTCCTCCTCACTGGTCAAGGAGGTCGCGGCCTGGGGCGGCGACGTCTCCCACCTGGTGCCGCCCGCGGTTTTCGAGGCCCTGAACGGACGTCTGCACAAGGGCTGATGGGACTACAGTCGTCCCGTCCGTCTCCAACACAGCAGTAGAGAGTGGCGAGCACAGGTGGACGTCCAGAAGAAGCTCGACGAGATCGTCTCCACGGTCTCCGGCGCCCGGTCCATGCCGATGTCTGCCTCGTGCGTGGTCAACCGCGCCGAGCTGCTCGCGCTGCTCGAAGAGGTGCGCCAGGCGCTGCCCGGCTCCCTCGCACAGGCGCAGGAGCTGATCGGCGACCGTGAGCAGATGGTCGAGCAGGCCCGCGCCGAGGCCGGGCGGATCATCGAGAACGCCCACGCCGAGCGCGGCTCGCTGATCTCCGACACCGAGATCGTCCGCCGCTCCCAGGCCGAGGCCGACCGGATCCTCACCGAGGCCCGCACGGAGGCCGAGGAGATCCGCGCCGAGGCCGACGACTACGTCGACTCCAAGCTCGCCAACTTCGAGGTCGTCCTCACCAAGACCCTCGGCTCGGTCGGCCGTGGCCGGGAGAAGCTGCTCGGCACCGGCCCCGGCCTGGACGAGAACGGCTACGAGGACGAGGACGCGCCCGAGCGCAGCCAGGACCCCGAGACCCTGCGCCACAACGCCGACGCGTACGTCGACGTCAAGCTCGGCGCCTTCGAGGCGGTCCTCGCCAAGACCCTGGAGGCGGTCGGCCGCGGCCGGCAGAAGCTGCACGGCCGGATCGCCACGGACGACCTCGGCGCCCTCGCCGACGACACCACGACCTTCCAGCACTCCAGCGACGCCGACTACCTCGCCGACCTCGCGGCCCTCGCCGACACCCCGGCCGAGCGCCCCGCCCCGGCACGGCCGCAGCAGCCCGCCCAGCCCCCGCAGCCGTCGTACGAGCCGCAGCCGGCCTACGGCTATCAGCAGCAGCCCGACGCCTACGGGTCCTTCCCGCAGCAGCCCGACTACGCGCAGCAGGACCAGTACGGCTATCAGCAGGCCGACCCCTACGCCTACCAGGGCGGCTACGACCCCCAGCAGGCCGCCTACGACCCGCAGCAGGCGCCGTACGACCCGCAGCAGGTCCACCAGTCCCAGCAGCCGCACCAGTCCCAGCAGGCGCAGGACCAGCAGGGCTACGCCCTCGACGAGACCAGCCTCTTCGACACCGGCATGATCAGCGCGGAGCAGCTGCGGGCGTACGAACAGGGGCGCGGCCTGTAGGCCCGGGCCCCCTGAGCCACCACCGGATTGGGCCCTGAGCGAAAGGTCCAGTATCCTGGCTCTTCGGTCGCGTGTACGTCCGCGATCTCCGCTGCCCGGAACACCGTCGGGCGGCGGCCCTCCGAGTTCGAAGATCGAAAGCAGGAATGGCTTCCAACGCACGGCTGGACCACCGCAACCCCCTCGTGTTCGACACGCACGAGCTGGGTCGGCGTCCTGGCGCGCTGCAGCGCCTGACCCGCACGATCGACGCCCCCAGGGACCTCGGTCTGCAGGGAGTCATCGGAGTGCCGGAAGGCGCCCCGGTGGAGCTCGAACTCCGGCTCGAGTCGGTCATGGAAGGGGTGCTCGTCACAGGCACCGCCCGTGCACAGGCCGAGGGGGAGTGCGTAAGGTGTCTGGAGCCGGTCGGGCTTGAGCTCGAAGCGGACTTCCAGGAGCTGTTCTCGTACCCTGACGCCGACGACCGGGGCCGCGTGATCGCGGAACCGGGCGACGACGCCGAGGACGACGAGGACAGGTTCTACCTCGAGGACGGACTCTTCGACCTCGAACCTCTGCTGCGCGATGCGGTGGTGCTCGCACTGCCGATGCAGCCGGTGTGCCAGGAAGACTGTCCGGGCCTGTGCTCCGAGTGCGGAGCGCGGCTCGCGGACGACCCGGACCACCACCACGACGCCGTCGACATTCGTTGGGCGGCATTGCAGGGACTCGCCGGCACCATGCAGGACGGCGAGAAGGACGAGATGAGCGGCGCCGAACCGGGCGTCGACGAGAAGCAGGAGAAGTAGCCGTGGCTGTTCCGAAGCGGAAGATGTCGCGCAGCAACACGCGCCACCGCCGGTCGCAGTGGAAGGCTGCGGTCCCCACCCTGGTTGCGTGCGAGCGCTGCCACGAGCCCAAGCTGCAGCACATCGCGTGCCCGTCTTGCGGCACCTACAACAAGCGCCAGGTCCTCGAAGTCTGAGCGGGCTGGTGAGAGGCACTGTGTCCAGTCCCAAGAAGGCGACGGAAAACCAGGCCTCGTCCCACACGCTTCTGGAAGGGCGGCTCGGCTATCAGCTCGAGTCCGCCCTTCTGGTGCGTGCGCTGACCCACCGTTCCTACGCGTACGAGAACGGCGGTCTGCCGACGAACGAGCGGCTGGAGTTCCTCGGGGACTCCGTGCTCGGCCTCGTCGTCACGGACACGCTGTACCGAACCCACCCCGACCTGCCCGAAGGCCAACTGGCCAAGCTGCGGGCCGCGGTGGTCAACTCGCGTGCGCTGGCGGAGGTGGGCCGCGGCCTCGACCTGGGCGCCTTCATCCGGCTCGGCCGGGGTGAAGAGGGCACGGGCGGCCGGGACAAGGCGTCCATCCTCGCCGACACCCTTGAAGCGGTGATCGGCGCGGTCTATCTCGACCAGGGCCTCGACGCGGCCTCCGAACTGGTGCACCGCCTGTTCGACCCGCTGATCGAGAAGTCCTCGAATCTCGGCGCCGGCCTGGACTGGAAGACCAGTCTCCAGGAGCTGACCGCGACCGAAGGGCTCGGCGTCCCCGAGTACCTGGTCACGGAGACCGGCCCGGATCACGAGAAGACCTTCACTGCTGCCGCCCGCGTCGGAGGCGTCTCGTACGGCACCGGCACCGGCCGCAGCAAGAAGGAGGCGGAGCAGCAGGCCGCCGAGTCCGCCTGGCGGGCCATCCGGTCCGCCGCGGACGAGCGCGCCAAGGCGGCCGCGGAGGCCGTCCAGGACGACGACACGTCGTCCGCGCCCGCCTGACGAGCAACACCGAGCGCCCGCCCCGCCGTTCACGCCGGGGTGGGCGCTCGCCTTCATCCCACGGTTCGTACGGGGGTCACGATGCCCGAGTTGCCCGAGGTCGAGGTCGTCCGGCGCGGCCTGGAGCGGTGGGTCGCCCACCGCACGGTCGCCGAGGTCGAGGTACTGCACCCGCGTGCCGTGCGCCGGCACGTCGCCGGCGCCGACGACTTCGCGCACCGGCTCAAGGGCCACCACATCGGCACGCCCAGCCGGCGCGGCAAGTACCTGTGGCTGCCGCTGGAGGAGACGAACCAGTCCGTCCTCGCCCACCTCGGCATGAGCGGCCAGCTCCTGGTGCAGCCGCACGAGACGGCGGACGAGAAGCACCTGCGCGTCCGGGTCCGGTTCGCCGACTCCCTCGGCACCGAGCTGCGCTTCGTCGACCAGCGCACCTTCGGTGGGCTCTCGCTGCACGACAACACCCCCGACGGGCTGCCCGACGTCATCGCGCACATCGCCCGCGACCCCCTCGACCCGCTGTTCGACGACGAGGCCTTCCACCTGGCCCTGCGCCGCAAGCGCACCACCATCAAGCGGGCCCTGCTGGACCAGTCGCTGATCAGCGGGGTCGGCAACATCTACGCGGACGAGGCCCTGTGGCGCTCCCGCCTCCACTACGAACGGCCCACGGCCGGCCTCACCCGGCCGCGCACCGCCGAACTCCTCGGCCACGTACGGGACGTGATGAACGCGGCCCTCGCCGTCGGCGGCACCAGCTTCGACAGCCTCTACGTCAACGTCAACGGCGAGTCGGGCTACTTCGACCGGTCCCTTGACGCCTACGGCCGCGAGGGCCTGCCGTGCAAGCGGTGCGGCACGTCCATGCGCCGCCGCCCGTGGATGAACCGGTCCAGCTACTTCTGCCCGAAGTGCCAGCGGGCGCCGCGCGCCCAGTAGCCGACGCGCCCGGTAGCCGAGCGGAGGCCTAGGCCGTGTCCGCGAAGTCGCGTCTGCGTCACGACGCCCGGCACGCACTCTCGCCGCACCGGCCGAAAGCCCGAGTACACCCAGTACGAGGGCATCCGGCCGGCACTCCCCCAGCCTTCGGCCGGGGGGACCCCCAGAGCACGCACCGGACGCCGCGACGCCCGCCCTGCGGGCGAACGACGCGACTTTGCGGACACGACCTAGGACGGCTGCCGGGCGTCGTAGGCCGCGCGGGACGCGAGCACGTCGTCCATCGAACCCTCCACGCAGTGGATGAGGGCGAGCAGCCGCTCCGCGACGCGGTGGCCGAGCGGGGTCAGTTCGTAGTCCACGCGGGGCGGGTTGGTCGGCTGGGCCTCGCGGTGCACCAGACCGTCGCGCTCCAGCGCGTGCAGCGTCTGGGACAGCATCTTCTCGCTCACGCCGTCGACCCGGCGGCGCAGCTCGTTGAAGCGCAGCGAGCCCTCGTGGAGCGCGCCGAGGGTCAGTCCGCCCCAGCGGCCCGTGACGTGCTCGAGGGTGCCGCGCGAGGGGCACGCCTTGGCGAACACGTTGAACGCGAGGTCGTCCCCGATGGCGGGCTGCTGGTCTGTGCTCATACCACAAGCGTACGCGAACGCAGCGCTCACCACCAGGTTGCACTAACCAGAAGTTAGTGCTTTCCTTTCGTCATCTTCAGTGAGCAGCCCCTTCGTGAACCTCCGAGGAGTTCCCATGACCACGCCCGTTGTCTCCATCGCCTACCACTCCGGCTACGGCCACACCGCCGTGCTCGCCGAGGCCGTCCGCGCCGGTGCCGTCGAGGCGGGCGCGGAGGTCCACCTGATCAAGGTCGACGAGATCACCGACGAGCAGTGGGAGACGCTGGACCGCTCCGACGCGATCGTCTTCGGCTCGCCCACCTACATGGGCACCGCCTCCGGCGCCTTCCACGTCTTCGCCGAGGCGTCCTCCAAGCGCTGGTTCGGCCAGGACTGGAAGGACAAGCTGGCGGCCGGCTTCACCAACTCCGGTTCCAAGAGCGGCGACAAGCTGCACACGCTGCAGTTCTTCCAGATCCTCGCCGGGCAGCACGGCATGCACTGGGTCAACCTCGGCCTGCACCCGGGCTGGAACAACAGCGAGGGCTCCGAGCACGACCTCAACCGCCTCGGCGTCTTCGCGGGCGCCGCCGCCCAGACCAACGTGGACGAGGGCCCGGACGCCGTGCACAAGGCGGACATCGCCACGGCGGAGCACCTGGGCCGCCGGGTCACCGAGACCGCCCGCGTCCTGGTCCGCGGCCGCGCGGCGGCCTGAGCGAGCGGGAAGCGGTGGGGCAGGCCCGCGCGATCACGCCGTGACGTCGGGCCTGCCCGGGTCGTTCGGATGGGGTTCGACCGCGGTGACGGTCAGGGTCATCCACGACCTGAGCGGCAGCGTGCCGAGCACCTTCTCGTGCAGCTCCGCATCGTCGGCGGCCCGCCACAGGCCGATGCTCCGCAGCTCGCCGACCGGGCGCCAGAGCCGGACCAGGTTGCCGGTCGCCGCCAGCTCATTCGCCCGGACCGCTTCGGCGGCTCGGCGCCGGTCGACCTCGGCGGGGTCGGTGCCCTCTGGGATGTCGGTGACGATCTCCACCAGGAACTCGCGCATGCGATCAGGCTACGACCGGCCGTGCCGGTGCGCAGGGCCGCCCGGGAGGCGGGGCGTCCCGGGAAGATCCATCATGAAAGCCGGGAACGCGATCGGGCCGTACAGGAAGGCTGCTGCCATGACAACGGTGCCTGACGGAACGCGGCGAGGACACGGGGTGTCCGGCGGCGATGAGATCAACGACGAGGCCTCCCGCTTCGCCGGGATCCTGATGCTCCTCAGCGGGCCCCTGAGCATCCTGATGGGCGCGGCCGGGATCGCGCATGACACCCTGTTCGCCGCCTCCCAGTACGCCTATCGGTTCAACGTGACCGCCTGGGGCTGGATCCACCTGGTGATCGGAGTGGTACTCGTGATCGCCGGCCTGGGAGTCCTGTCGGACCGGAGCTGGGGGCGCGGGGCCGGTGGAGCGGTGGCCGCGGTCAGCCTGATCACCCAGTTCATGTTCGTTCCGTACTACCCGCTGTGGGCCATCCCCGTGATGACGCTCGACCTCCTGATCCTGTTCGCGCTGACGAGGATCCACATCGAGCGGAGGGCTCAGTAGCCGAAGTCCTGCGTCCACCAGGGGCCGCCCGGGCCCGTGTGCACGCCGACTCCGAGGGTCTTGAAGTCGCAGTTCAGTATGTTGGCGCGGTGGCCGGGGCTGTTCATCCAGGCTTCCATCACCGCTGCCGCGTCCGCCTGGCCGCGGGCTATGTTCTCGCCGCCGAGGTCGGTTATGCCCGCCTTCGCGGCCCGGTCCCAGGGGGTGGCCCCGTCGGGGTCGGTGTGGTCGAAGAAGCCTCGCGCGGCCATGTCGTCGCTGAACGCCTCGGCCAGCGCGGTCAGCGAGGAGTTCGCCGACAGGGCGCTGCACCCGACCTTGGCCCGCTCCTCGTTCACCAGCTTGAGCACCTCCGCCTCGACGGCGGCCTGCGTCGACACCGTCACCGGCGCGGAGGTCGCCTTCGGGGGCGTCGTCGCCGGGCGCGACGGGATGCTCTTCCGCTCGGGGGCCTTCGCCGTCGGCGAGGGCTTCTTCGACGGCGTCCTGGTCGGGGTGGGGGAGGCCGAGGCCGACCTGGAGGCGGCGCCGGAGGGAGCGGACGAGGCCGCCCGCCCGCTGTCGCGGCTCGCGGCGGAACCGCCGCCGCCCGGGCGGTCCGCGCTGCCCGAGTTTCCGCCCTGCTCGGACGCGGTGTTGCTGGGGGAGTCCGCCGCCTGCACCCGGTCGCCGCCGGTGGTGTTCGTGCCGCCGCCGAGCTGGTAGTTCTCCAGTCCGGGCACGACACCGGTGGCCACCGCCACGGTGCCGAGGGCCACGGCGGCGGAGACGCCGAGCAGTCCGGTGCGTACCGGGGTGGCCGCCCTCTTCTTGCGCCGGCGGCCGTGGGACGGGCCGTCGGCCGGGGCGAAGCCGCCGTCGCCGGCCACCCGCGCGGGCTCGTCGTCCACCGAGTACAGGTAGGCGGTGCTCCGGGCGGTGGTCTCGGCGTACGCCTCGGGGTGCAGATACGGCGCGATGCCCATGGGCTCGCGGTCGCCCGCGTACGGCTCCTGCGGGTTCTCGCCGCCCGTGGCCGAGTGGTGCGTCTGTGTGACCCCTGTGGCCCGGCCGGTGGCGGCGCGGCCGGCGGCGGAGCGTCGGTGGCGTCCCATGCCCTTGCCCTCTTCCTCGTCTCGCGGCCGTCCCGGCGCTCACCTGGTGGGCGACTCCGAATGGCCAACTCCACTCACTCGAACGAGTGAGTTTCATATGAGATTCATTGGGTCCGGACGGTACCGCATGCCACTGGGGCGGGATGTGTCCCGAGTGACATTGGCCGGTTAGGTTGCACCCATGAGCGAGGATGTTCGACTCGTCGCCTGGGTGAGGGGACGCGTCCAAGGTGTGGGTTTCCGCTGGTTCACGCGGGCCAAGGCGCTGGAGATCGGCGGCCTGAGTGGTTTTGCTCTCAATCTGGGCGACGGACGGGTCCAGGTCGTCGCCGAGGGGTCCCGGAAGGGCTGCGAAGGTCTGCTCGACTGGCTCCAGGACGGCGACACGCCCGGACGCGTCGACGGCGTCACCGAGATCTGGGACACACCCCGCGGCGGGTACGACGGCTTCGCCATCCGGTGAACCGATTCTGTAAAGCCGCCCAGGCCACCGCGCGGTGACCTGCCTCTGGCACGTGCCGGCAGCAGAAAGGGGCTGGTGGTTGCCAAGAAGAGCGCCACGTGGCAGGCTCCGCTGGTACAGCTGATCGCCACGCCCCGAGGGCCCCGCAGGAGACGCAGCGCCACGTTCCGGTGGCCGTGCGCCCCGGGTTCGCCCGCCAATACGGGGTGTGATCGTGTTGACCGTCAAACTTTTTGGTGAGACGCTGAAAGCCCCGCGCACCTCAGCTGTTTGGCATGTAGGAACGCAGAGCAACACTCGAGTGTGCCAAGCACCGCGGGTGCGAATCCCTCACGACCCACACCGCATCGGTCGGTCACTCATTGTGGAGGACCATCCATCATGGCAAAGGCGCTTCTCGGTTACGTCGGCGGCTCCGACCCTCGACTCCTCGCCGAGATGCGACGGCTGCAGCAGCGTGTACAGGACCTGGAGTCCGAGCTCGTACGGATCCAGGCGGAGAACGACGCGCTGGCGGCTGCCGCCTCTCAGGACAGGATCATGGAGAGCATCGACGCACACCAGGCGGAGCCTGCGCTCACCTGATCGCTGCATCGCTCCACGAAAGCAGTCGCAGCGGTTGGGGTGCCCGTATCAACCGCACTAGTTGACGGCGTCCGCGACCCGGTCGTCAGAGTTGCAAGGGACGCTTCGGCGTCCCTTCTTTCTTCCCCCGCGCATCCTTTCACCCTCTTCAACGTTTGATTTGCCCTCCGTGTTCACTGGCGAAACCGTGCGGTTGCGAGTGTCCGTGGAGTGAGATAGCGGCGGCGGGTAGAGTCCAGCGGCGTGCACCTCAAGGCCCTGACTCTCCGCGGGTTCAAGTCGTTCGCCTCCGCGACCACGCTCCGGTTCGAACCGGGGATCACGTGCGTCGTCGGTCCGAACGGCTCGGGCAAGTCCAACGTGGTGGACGCGCTGAGCTGGGTCATGGGCGAGCAGGGCGCCAAGTCGCTGCGCGGCGGCAAGATGGAGGACGTCATCTTCGCCGGCACCACCGGCCGCCCGCCGCTGGGCCGCGCCGAGGTGTCCCTGACCATCGACAACTCCGACGGCGCACTGCCCATCGAGTACGCCGAGGTCACCATCACGCGGATCATGTTCCGCAACGGCGGCAGCGAGTACCAGATCAACGGCGACACCTGCCGACTGCTGGACATCCAGGACCTGCTCTCCGACTCCGGCATCGGCCGCGAGATGCACGTCATCGTCGGCCAGGGGCAGCTCGACTCCGTCCTGCACGCGGACCCCACCGGCCGCCGGGCGTTCATCGAGGAGGCGGCGGGTGTCCTCAAGCACCGCAAGCGCAAGGAGAAGGCGCTGCGGAAGCTCGACGCGATGCAGGCCAACCTGGCGCGCGTGCAGGACCTCACCGACGAACTGCGCCGCCAGCTCAAGCCGCTCGGCCGGCAGGCGGCGGTGGCCCGCCGCGCCGCCGTCATCCAGGCGGACCTCCGCGACGCCCGGCTGCGTCTGCTCGCCGACGACCTGGTACGCCTGCGCGAGGCGCTGAAGTCCGAGATCGCCGACGAGGCGGCCCTGAAGGAGCGCAAGGAGACCGCCGAGCGGGAGCTGCGCAAGGCGCTCCAGCGGGAGACCGCCCTGGAGGACGAGGTACGGCGGCTCGCCCCGCGCCTGCAGCGCGCCCAGCAGACCTGGTACGAGCTGTCCCAGCTGGCCGAGCGGGTGCGCGGCACCGTCTCGCTGGCCGACGCCCGGGTGAAGAGCGCCACCTCCGCGCCCCCCGAGGAGCGCCGCGGCCGCGACCCGGAGGACATGGAGCGCGAGGCCGCCCGCATCCGCGAGCAGGAGGCCGAGCTGGAGGCGGCTCTGGAGGCCGCCCAGCGGGCCCTGGACGACACGGTCGCCCACCGCGCCGAGCTGGAGCGCGAACTCGCCGTCGAGGAACGCCGGCTGAAGGACGCCGCCCGCGCCATCGCCGACCGGCGCGAGGGCCTCGCCCGCCTCTCCGGACAGGTCAACGCGGCCCGCTCGCGCGCCGCCTCGGCCCAGGCCGAGATCGACCGGCTGGCCGCAGGCCGCGACGAGGCCCAGGAGCGCGCGGTCCGGGCCCAGGAGGAGTACGAGGTCCTGAAGGCCGAGGTCGACGGACTCGACGCCGACGACGCCGACCTCGCCGGGCGGCACGAGACGGCGAAGCGGGCGCTCGCGGAGGCCGAGGCCGCGCTGACCGAGGCCCGCGAGGCGGCCACCGCCGCGGAACGCCGGCGCGCCGCGACCCAGGCCCGGCACGAGGCGCTGTCGCTGGGCCTGAGGCGCAAGGACGGCACCGGCATACTCCTGGGCGCCCGGGACCGCATCACCGGAGTCCTGGGCCCGGCGGCCGAACTGCTGACGGTGACCCCCGGCCACGAGGCCGCGCTGGCCGCGGCCTTCGGCGCGGCGGCCGACGCCGTCGCCGTGACGTCCCCGGCCTCGGCGGCCGAAGCGATCCGCCTCCTGCGCAAGCAGGACGGGGGCCGGGCCGCCCTGCTGCTGACCGACACCCGGCAGGACGCCTCCGGCGACGCCGCGGCCGGCACCGGTGTTCCCGGCCGTCCGGCCGGCGTGAACGGCGGGGCCGGCCCGGACGCGCCCCGCCCCGGCGCCTCGGCGGCACCTGCGCCTCCCGCGACCGATCCCGCCGGCGGGACGGGCTCGACGGGCGCCGACGGGACGGGCCGGACCGGCGCCGGCGACCCCCCGCCGGCGGCCGACGTGGACGTTCATCGCGGTGGCGCGGCCGGCGAGGAGAGCCCTGCCCCGCTCTACGCCGCCGACCTGGTGAAGGGTCCGGCCGAGCTCATGCCCGCCGTGCGGCGGCTGCTGCACGGGATCGTGGTCGTCAGCACCCTGGAGGACGCCGAGGACCTGGTCCAGGCGCACCCCGGGCTGACCGCCGTCACCGCCGAGGGCGACCTGCTCGGCGCGCACTTCGCGCACGGCGGCTCGGCCGGCGCGCCCAGCCTGCTGGAGGTGCAGGCCTCCGTGGACGAGGCGGCCGCCGAGCTGGAGGAGCTGGCCGTCCGCTGCGAGGAGCTGACCGGGGCCCAGCACACGGCGGCCGAGCGGCGCACCGACGCCGCCGCGCTCGTGGAGGAGCTGGGGGAGCGGCGCCGGGCCGCCGACCGGGAGAAGTCGGCCGTGGCCCAGCAGCTCGGGCGGCTCGCCGGGCAGGCGCGGGGCGCGGCGGGGGAGGCCGAGCGGTCGGCCGCGGCCGCGGCACGCGCGCAGGAGGCGCTGGACAAGGCAGTACAGGAGGCCGAGGAGCTGGCCGAACGGCTCGCCGTCGCCGAGGAGACGCCGGTCGACGAGGAACCGGACACCTCGGTGCGGGACCGGCTCGCCGCCGACGGCGCCAACGCGCGGCAGACCGAGATGGAGGCCCGCCTCCAGGCCCGTACGCACGAGGAGCGGGTCAAGGCACTCGCCGGACGGGCCGACTCGCTGGACCGGGCCGCCCGGGTGGAGCGCGAGGCACGCGCGCGTGCCGAGCAGCGGCGGGCCCGGCTCCGGCACGAGGCCGCCGTCGCGGAGGCCGTCTCCTCCGGCGCCCGGCAACTGCTCGCGCACGTCGAGGTGTCCCTCGGCCGGGCGGAGGAGGAGCGGGCCGCCGCCGAGGCCGCGAAGGCCCGCCGGGAGCAGGAGCTGGCCGCCGCCCGGAACACGGGCCGCGAGCTGAAGTCGGAGCTCGACAAGCTGACGGACTCGGTGCACCGGGGCGAGGTGCTCGGCGCCGAGAAGCGGCTGCGGATCGAGCAACTGGAGACGAAGGCGCTGGAGGAGCTGGGCGTCGAGCCGGCGGGGCTGGTCGCGGAGTACGGCCCGCACCAGCTCGTGCCGCCCTCCCTGCCCGCCGCCGGCGAGGAGCTGCCGGAGGATCCGGAGCACCCGCGCAACCTGCCCCGGCCGTTCGTGCGGGCCGAACAGGAGAAGCGGCTCAAGGCCGCCGAGCGCGCCTACCAGCAGCTCGGCAAGGTCAACCCGCTGGCGCTGGAGGAGTTCGCGGCGCTGGAGGAGCGGCACAAGTTCCTCAGCGAGCAGCTCGAGGACCTGAAGAAGACCCGCGCCGACCTCCTTCAGGTGGTGAAGGAGGTGGACGAGCGCGTCGAGCAGGTCTTCACCGAGGCCTACCGGGACACCGCCCGGGAGTTCGAGGGCGTGTTCAGCCGGCTGTTCCCGGGCGGCGAGGGCCGCCTGGTGCTGACGGACCCGGACAACATGCTCACCACCGGCGTGGACGTCGAGGCGCGCCCGCCGGGCAAGAAGGTCAAGCGGCTGTCCCTGCTCTCGGGCGGCGAGCGCTCGCTGACCGCCGTGGCGCTGCTGGTGTCGATCTTCAAGGCCCGGCCCAGCCCGTTCTACGTCATGGACGAGGTCGAGGCGGCCCTGGACGACACCAACCTCCAGCGGCTGATCCGGATCATGCAGGAGCTCCAGGAGAGTTCGCAGCTCATCGTGATCACCCACCAGAAGCGCACGATGGAGGTCGCCGACGCGCTCTACGGCGTCTCCATGCAGGGCGACGGCGTGTCGAAGGTCATCTCGCAGCGCCTCCGCTGACCGGCAATCCAAGATCAACTCACCTCGTGTTCACTTTTTGAAGACGAGGTGATCGGCCACGTCTCAAAACTCACAGCCGTACGGGTATTGACTTCGAAACTTGAAGGCATAGTCTCTGCAACGTTGCTTTTACCTTCAGGTGTAAGTGGTGTGAACGCGGCATCACTGGATACCTGTAAGGGCTCACCCCCACACGGCAGCGTTGCCGTGGCCCGAGGAGTTATTCGTGACCAGCACAGCGCAGGCACCCAAGCCACGAGCCGGGACGGCTCACCCCGATCATCTCGGGCACGTCATCTTCATCGCGGCGGCGGCCGCCATGGGCGGTTTCCTGTTCGGCTACGACAGCTCCGTGATCAACGGCGCCGTCGAGGCCATCCGGGACCGTTACGACATCGGGTCCGCGGCCCTGGCCCAGGTCATCGCCATCGCCCTGATCGGCTGCGCCATCGGTGCCGCGACCGCCGGCCGGATAGCCGACCGGATCGGCCGCATCCGCTGCATGCAGATCGCCGCCGCGCTGTTCACGGTCAGCGCCGTCGGCTCCGCGCTGCCCTTCGCGCTGTGGGACCTCGCGTTCTGGCGCATCGTCGGCGGCTTCGCCATCGGCATGGCCTCCGTCATCGGCCCGGCCTACATCGCCGAGGTCGCCCCGCCCGCCTACCGCGGCCGGCTCGGCTCCTTCCAGCAGGCCGCGATCGTCGTCGGCATCGCCATCTCCCAGCTGGTCAACTGGGGCCTGCTGAACGCCGCCGGCGGCGACCAGCGCGGCACGCTGATGGGCCTCGAGGCCTGGCAGGTCATGCTCGGCGTCATGGTGGTCCCCGCCGCCCTGTACGGCCTGCTCTCCTTCGCCATCCCCGAGTCCCCGCGCTTCCTGCTCTCCGTCGGCAAGCGTGACCGCGCCCGCGCGATCCTCGCCGAGGTCGAGGGCAAGGACGTGGACCTGGACGCCCGCGTCGCCGAGATCGAGCACGCGATGAAGAGCGAGGACAAGTCCACCTTCAAGGACCTGCTCGGCGGCGGCTTCTTCTTCAAGCCGATCGTCTGGGTCGGTATCGGCCTGTCGGTGTTCCAGCAGTTCGTCGGCATCAACGTCGCGTTCTACTACTCCTCGACGCTGTGGCAGTCGGTCGGCGTCGACCCGACGGACTCGTTCTTCTACTCCTTCACGACGTCGATCATCAACATCGTCGGCACCGTGATCGCGATGATCTTCGTCGACCGCATCGGCCGCAAGCCGCTCGCCCTCATCGGCTCCGTCGGCATGGCCGTGGGCCTGGCGCTGGAGGCCTGGGCGTTCTCGTACCACCTCGTCGACGGCAAGCTGCCCGCGACCCAGGGCTGGGTCGCCCTGGTCGCCGCCCACGTCTTCGTGCTCTTCTTCGCCCTGTCCTGGGGCGTGGTCGTCTGGGTCATGCTCGGCGAGATGTTCCCGAACCGGATCCGTGCCGCCGCGCTGGGCGTGGCCGCCGCCGCCCAGTGGATCGCCAACTGGGCGATCACCGCGAGCTTCCCGTCGCTGGCCGACTGGAACCTGTCCGGCACGTACGTGATCTACACGTTCTTCGCCGCGCTCTCCATCCCGTTCGTCCTGAAGTTCGTCAAGGAGACGAAGGGCAAGACGCTGGAGGAGATGGGCTGACCGCCCGCCGAGTCCCGAGGAGAAGGGCCAAGTCCCCGCTGCCCCTCTCCTCGAACCCCCGCCGCCCCCGCTCGGTCACTGCCCGAGCGGGGGCGGCTTCGCTGTCCGGCGCAGGCCGGCGGGCGGCCCCGCCGGGATCGGTCGCCCTGCGCGCACTGCTCGGCGGCGAGAATCCGGTCCACCCCCTCCGCGCGCGGGTAGCGCACCGTCGTCGTGGCCGCCGAGCGCGTCCCGCCGGACCGCCGGAAGGCGTACGTCCGCGCCTCGTGCGGCAAGTGCTGGCCGTACTCGGCCCGGGCCCGGTCGGGGCCATCGCCGTCCAGTCCCCGGTGCCGCACTCGCTGAGCGGCTCTTCGCAGTAGGCCGCCGGCTGCGGCAGGGACGCGCTGTGGAAGCGGATCGTGCCGCGGGCCGATCGCCACGACCGTCACGGAGATCCGGAGGCACGGGCACGGAGGTGACCCCGTGCCCGTCGGCGCAGGTGGTCCAGCGCGGTGCGGTAGCGCGCGGAGAGGGGGGCCGGGGCGGCGCCGTGCTCGGCCAGGTCGCGACGTACGACCGTGACGGGCATGACGGCGTCCCCCTGCACCGGGTGGGTGCAGGGGGACGCCGACTGGCGGAACGTCAGATGGCCGTCGACGCGAACCGGCGGGGCGGGCGCGCTCAGACGCCGGCGGTCGCGGGCGCCTCGGCGGGCTCGCCGGATCCGGCGGCGGGCTCGTGGGCGGCCTCCGCCGGGCGCACCACGGCCGGCTTCGGCAGAGCGGTGTACAGCAGCCCGGAGATCACGACCGTGGCGACCCAGCCGAGGCCGTACTCGCCGATGACGTTGTTCTTCGCCAGCGGCCCGGTGAACCAGTCCGAGGTGGTGAACAGCAGTCCCGCGACCAGGCCGACCGCCCAGGCCGCCACCGCGGCGGGGGAGAAGCCGCCCCGGTACCAGTAGGCGCTGGTGCGCGTGGTGTCGGCCATGGCCCGGCCGTCGTACTCCGTGCGCCGCAGCATGTCCGCGCCGAACACGCCGACCCAGGCCGAGAAGGCGACCGCCAGCAGGGAGAGGAAGGCGATGAACGAACCCATGAAGCTCGTCGCCACCAGCATCAGCACGCCGCCGAAGACCAGCGAGATCACGGCGTTCACCGAGACCGCCCAGTGCCGCGGCACCCGGAAGCCCAGGGTCTGCGCGGTGAAGCCCGCCGAGTACATCGACATGGAGTTGATCAGCAGCATGCCGATCAGCGCGATGAGCAGGTACGGCACGGCGATCCACGTCGGCAGGATCTCGCCGAGGAAGGAGACCGGGTCCGCCGCCGAGGCCAGGTCGGGCGTCGAGACCGCCATCACCGCGCCCATCAGCACCATCGGCAGTACGACGATCCCGGCGCCGCCCACCGCGGTGCCCACGATCGCCTTCGACGAGGCGGTGCGCGGCAGGTAGCGGGTGAAGTCCGGCGCGGACGGGATCCAGCTGACCCCGCCCGCCGCGATCATCCCGATGCCGGTGATCACGGCGGCCGTGGAGCCCGCGCCGTGGTGCATCACCTTCGACCAGTCCGTGGTCGCGGCCAGGTAGCCGAGGACCAGCACGGAGAAGACGCCGAACACGTAGGTCGCGTACTTGTTGCACTTCTGCACGGCGTTGATGCCGAGACCGGAGATCGCGAAGGTCGCGACGACGAAGGCCAGCAACATCACCATGTCCAGCACGCTGTTCGCCCTGATGCCGAACACGATGTCCAGGATGGTCAGCATCGCGTACGCGCCGGTCACCGCGTTGATCGTCTCCCAGCCCCAGCGGGCTACCCAGATCAGCGAACCCGGCAGCAGATTGCCGCGCTGGCCGAACACCGCGCGCGACAGCGCCATGCCCGGGGCGCCGCCCCGCTTGCCGGCGATGCCGATCAGGCCGACCAGCCCGTACGCCACGACGGGCGCGGCGGCCGCGACGACGAGGGCCTGCCAGATGTTCAGGCCGTACGCCACCACCAGGCTCGCGCCCATGGTGAGCAGCAGCACGCTGATGTTGGCGCCGACCCAGGTCGGGAAGAGCTCGCGGGTTCTCGCGGTCCGTTCGTCGTCGGGTACCTGCTCGATGCCTCGGGTCTCGAGTGCGCCTTCGGCCTCGGCTGTCTTGCTCATGAAAGAGGGTGCCTCGGTGTGGGGGACGGGGACGTCGGGGACTCTACGCGGGGGAACGGAGCCGGAACCATCGTACTTTGATCCGACTGATGACTTCCTGTGGCTTTTGTCTCTCGGAGGAAGCCACGAACCCCGGCAGCCGCCTACCCATGGCCGATACTGGACGCGTTATGGAAACCATCATCCTTGCTGTAGTCATCGCCGTGGTCGTCCTCGGCGCGCTCGGCGGGCTCATCGTCGGCAGCCGGCGCCGCAAGCCGCTGCCCCCGCCGCCGCCCAGGACGCCCGACATCACCGCGCCCCCGGCCGAGCCGCACGTCGGCGAAGAGGCCGAGACGCCGCGCGACGAACCGCGCCGGACGATCGAGGAGGTGGATCTTCCCGGCGGCCCCGCCCCGGTCGTCGTCGAGGAGCCGCCCACCGTCGAGGCTCCCGAGATCGAGATCCCGGAGCCCACCGCGGGGCGGCTGGTCCGCCTGCGCACCCGTCTCTCCCGCTCGCAGAACGCCCTGGGCAAGGGCCTGCTCACGCTGCTGTCCCGCGAGCACCTCGACGAGGACACCTGGGAGGAGATCGAGGACACGCTGCTCACCGCCGACGTCGGTGTGCAGCCCACCCAGGAGCTGGTCGAGCGGCTGCGCGAGCGGGTGAAGGTGCTCGGCACCCGCACCCCGCAGGAGCTGCGCGGCCTGCTGCGCGACGAGCTGCTCAAGTTGGTCGGCACCGAGGCCGACCGCTCGGTCAGGACCGAGCCCGAGGGCCGCAAGCCCGGCATCGTGATGGTCGTCGGGGTCAACGGCACCGGCAAGACCACCACCACCGGCAAGCTCGCCCGGGTGCTTGTGGCCGACGGCCGCACCGTCGTGCTCGGCGCCGCCGACACCTTCCGGGCAGCCGCCGCCGACCAGCTCCAGACCTGGGGCGAGCGCGTCGGCGCCTACACCGTGCGCGGTCCCGAGGCCGGCGACCCCGCCTCCGTCGCCTTCGACGCGGTGAAGGAGGGCAAGGAGATGGGGGTCGACGTGGTCCTCATCGACACCGCCGGCCGGCTGCACACCAAGACCGGTCTCATGGACGAGCTGGGCAAGGTCAAGCGCGTGGTCGAGAAGCACGCGCCGCTGGACGAGGTGCTGCTCGTCCTGGACGCCACCACCGGCCAGAACGGACTGGTGCAGGCCCGCGTGTTCGCCGAGGTCGTGGACATCACCGGCATCGTGCTGACCAAGCTGGACGGCACCGCCAAGGGCGGCATCGTGGTCGCGGTCCAGCGCGAGCTGGGCGTCCCGGTCAAGCTCATCGGTCTCGGCGAGGGCGCGGACGACCTGGCGCCGTTCGAGCCGGAGGCGTTCGTGGACGCGCTCATCGGTGACTGACGACGGGGTGTGCTCACCCGCCGGATCGACGAAGCGCCCGCCCACAGGACAGTGGGGCGGGCGCTTCGTCGTTCCCGGTCCGCAGCCGCGGGACACTCGCGGCCGGCGCCCGGGCGGGCGGCGCTCGTGCGGAGGGCCTTCACGTGGACGGCGCGTACGCCGAGGATCCGGCGGAGGGCCTTCACGTGGACGGCGCTCTCGCCGACAAGGCGTCCCCGTGGACGGCGCGTACGCCGAGGACCCCGCGGAGGGCCTCTACGCGGACGGCGCTCTCGCGGACCGGGCGTTCACGTGGACGGCGCGTGCGCCGAGGCCCCTCCCGTGGAGGGGTTTCGCGCGGCCGGCTGCCCGTGCGGCCGGACTTCACGCGGAGGGCGTTCAGGAGGCCCTGGCCGCCGACCGGTGGGCCACGTAGGCCAGCGTGCCCAGCAGCAGCCGGGCGGCGGGCGGCCGGGTCGCGCAGTCCAGCGCGGGCGGGCGCAGCCAGCGCACCGGGCCGAGGCCGCCCCGGTCCGAGGGGGGCGCGGTGACGTACGTGCCCGGGCCGAGGCCGCGCAGGTCCAGCGCCGAAGGGTCGTCCCAGCCCATGCGGTAGAGCAGCTGGGGGAGGTCGGCGGCGGCGCCGGGGGCGACGAAGAAGTGGGCGCGTCCGTCGGGGGTCGCGGTGACCGGGCCGAGCGGGAGGCCCATGCGCTCCAGCCGGACCAGCGCGCGGCGCCCGGCGGCCTCGGCCACCTCGATGACGTCGAACGCGCGACCCACCGCGAGCATCACCGACGCGCCCGGGAACCCGGCCCAGGCCCTGGTCACCTCGTCGAGGGTGGCGCCGGCCGGCACCGGCGGCGCGAAGCCGAGCGGATGCGCTCCGGGAGCCCGGCAGCCGGCGTGCCCGCAGGAACAGACGCCCGCCGCGGCCCGTGCGCCCGGCACCACGTCCCAGCCGCACAGGCCGGTGAACTCCGCGACGGCCGTGCACTCCGACGAACGGAAACGCCGGCGCGTGCCGGAGCGGATCTCGCGAATGCCGCCGATCGTGAAGCCCATGCCCCCTCCAACGGGTCCGGCGCGCCGGTGGTTACGACGCGGAACGAGACGGAAGCGGAACGTGACGCTACGGCCGCGGTTCCGCTCGCTCCGTGAGGCCGAGGCGGCGCGTCGAAGCATCTCGGGTGGTGCGAGGAGGAACGTGCGCCCCCGCGTGCATCACCCCGCCGACGTCCTGTCGTCCTATGTCAAGTGAATCGCGTTGTGCGGACGGTGAGTTCATTCGAAGGGGTGGCGAATGGTGGCGTTTCCAGGTTCGCCATGGCTGGACGGGTGATCGTGGGATTACTGTGAGTGTGTGAGGCCTGAGGGCACATGCTCTCGCGGGTATGCCGGAGGCAAGGCCGTCGGTTCGTTCGAAGGGTGAGAACCGGCGGACGGGAGGCCCTATTTACCGGCATTCTGATAGGGCTTGGCGCACTCGGCGACAAGTGGTCTCAGGGATGGGGGCGTGCCAGTGGGCGGCAACGGCGGAAGCGGGACGATCGCTGACAAGCGCCCCAACGAGCTGCTCGGTTCGTGGTTCGTGCGCAGCGGCTGGTCCAAGGGCGAGCTGGCCCGCCAGGTGAACCGCAGGGCCCGCCAGCTCGGCGCCAACCACATCTCCACGGACACCTCGCGAGTGCGTCGCTGGCTGGACGGGGAGAACCCGCGCGAGCCGATCCCGCGGATCCTGTCCGAGCTGTTCTCCGAGCGCTTCGGCTGCGTCGTCTCCGTCGAGGACCTCGGTCTGCGCGCCGCCCGCCCGGCACCCTCCGCGTCCGGCGTCGACCTGCCCTGGACGGGCCCGCAGGCGGTGGCCCTGCTCAGCGAGTTCTCGCGCAGCGACCTGATGCTGGCGCGGCGCGGCTTCCTCGGGACCTCGCTGTCCCTGGCCGCGGGCCCGTCCCTGGTCGAGCCCCTGCAGCGCTGGCTCGTGCCCGCCCCCTCCTCGGCGGCCCCGTCCGAGCCCGAGACCGTCCTCGACTCGCGCAGGCCGGGCCGGCTGTCCAAGCCCGAGCTGGACCTGCTGGAGTCCACCACGCGGATGTTCCGCCAGTGGGACGCCCAGTGCGGCGGCGGCCTGCGCCGCAAGGCGGTCGTCGGCCAGCTGCACGAGGTGACCGACCTGCTCCAGGAGCCCCAGCCCGAGGCGACCAGCCGCAAGCTCTTCAAGGTCGCCGCCGAACTCGCCGAACTCGCGGGCTGGATGTCGTACGACGTGGGTCTCCAGCCCACCGCGCAGAAGTACTTCGTCCTCGCCCTGCACGCGGCGAAGGAGGCCGGCGACAAACCGCTCGGCTCCTACGTGCTGTCCAACATGAGCCGCCAGATGATCCACCTCGGCCGGCCCGACGACGCCCTGGAGCTGATCCACCTCGCGCAGTACGGCAGCCGCGACTGCGCCAGCCCGCGCACCCAGGCCATGCTGTATGCGATGGAGGCCCGCGCCTACGCCAACATGGGCCAGCCCGGGAAGTGCAAGCGGGCGGTCCGCATGGCCGAGGACACCTTCGCCGACGCCGACGACTGGGACGAGCCGGACCCCGACTGGATCCGCTTCTTCTCCGAGGCCGAGCTGTTCGCGGAGAACTCGCACTCCTACCGCGACCTCGCCTACGTGGCCGGCCGCAGCCCCACCTACGCCTCCCTGGCCCAGCCGCTGATGGAGCGGGCCGTGGAGCTGTTCGCCGAGGACCGCGAGCACCAGCGGTCGTACGCGCTGAACCTGATCGGCATGGCCACCGTGCACCTGCTGCGGCGCGAGCCCGAGCAGAGCACCCAGTACGCCTCCGACGCCATGCGCGTCGCCAAGAAGGTGCGCTCCGAGCGGGTCAACACCCGGATCCGCAAGACGGTCGACACCGCCGTGCGCGACTTCGGCGACCTCACCGCCGTCGTCGACCTCACCGACCAGCTCGCCGTGGACCTGCCGGAGGCCGCAGAGGCTGTCTGACCCCGCAGGACACCCAAGCGCCGGCCGCGGCCGGTCCTCCCGAACCGCCCGACTCGGCTCCCCCGCGCCAGGTCATCGGAGAGGCCCGCCGCGGCCGGTTCTCTTCGCACCGTGGAGGTTGCGCCACGATAACGATCCCGCAGCCGGACATCCCGCTCTTCACCGACGCGTAACACGCAGGGCGCCTTCGTCACCCCGGCGAAACAACGAGGGGCTTCCACCGAAACGGCGCTGCGCGAGTCTCATGGCGCAGAACAGCCCCACCCCTCACCCGACCGGACCGCCCAGGCACCGCCCGCACGGGGCCGTACCAACCGACGAGGAGACGCCGATGGCACCAGCCATCACGCTTGCCGCGGAGGCACCCAAGTTGTCCGCCGCGAACACAGGCTTCATGCTCATCTGTTCCGCCCTGGTACTGATCATGACCCCGGGCCTGGCCTTCTTCTACGGAGGCATGGTCCGCGTCAAGAGCACCCTGAACATGTTGATGATGAGCTTCATCAGCATGGGCATCGTCACCATCCTCTGGGTGCTCTACGGCTTCTCCCTCGCCTTCGGCTCGGGATCCGGCCTGCTCGGGTGGAACGCCGACTGGCTCGGCCTCAGCAACATCGGCCTGACGGAACTCTGGGACGGCTACACGATCCCGATCTACGTCTTCATGGTCTTCCAGCTGATGTTCGCCATCATCACGCCGGCCCTGATAAGCGGCGCGCTCGCCGACCGCGTCAAGTTCTCGGCCTGGTCGCTCTTCATCGCGCTGTGGGTCACGATCGTCTACGTCCCGGTCGCCCACTGGGTCTGGGGCGCCGACGGCTGGGCCTACAAGCTCGGTGTGATCGACTTCGCCGGTGGTACCGCGGTCCACATCAACGCGGGCGCCGCGGCCCTCGGCGTCATCCTGGTCATCGGCAAGCGGGTCGGCTTCAAACGGGACCCGATGCGCCCGCACAGCCTGCCGCTGGTCATGCTCGGCGCCGGTCTGCTGTGGTTCGGTTGGTTCGGGTTCAACGCCGGCTCCTGGCTCGGCAACGACGACGGCGTCGGCGCGCTGATGTTCGTGAACACGCAGGTCGCCACCGCCGCCGCCATGCTGGCCTGGCTCGCCTACGAGAAGATCCGCCACGGCGCGTTCACCACGCTGGGCGCCGCCTCCGGCGCGGTCGCCGGCCTGGTCGCGATCACCCCGTCGGGCGGCGCGGTCTCCCCGCTCGGCGCGATCGCCGTCGGCGCCATCGCCGGTGTCGCCTGCGCAGCGGCCGTCGGCCTGAAGTTCAAGTGGGGCTACGACGACTCCCTCGACGTCGTCGGCGTCCACATGGTCGGCGGCATCATCGGCTCGCTGCTCATCGGCTTCTTCGCCACCGGCAAGGGCCAGTCCGACGCGACCGGCGTCTTCTACGGCGACCACTCCTTCGACCAGCTGTGGAAGCAGTGCGCCGGCGTCTTCGCGGTCCTCGCCTACTCCCTGGTCGCCTCCGCCGTCCTCGCCTTCCTGATCGACAGGACGATGGGCATGCGGGTCACCGAGGACGAGGAGGTCTCCGGCATCGACCAGGCCGAGCACGCCGAGAGCGCCTACGACTTCAGCGGCACCGGCGGCGGCGTCATCGGCTCCGCAGCCCCGGCCCCCGGCCCGGCCGCGGCCGCCAAGCCCTCCAAGAAGGTGGACGCATGAAGCTCATCACCGCCGTCGTCAAGCCGCACCGGCTGGACGAGATCAAGGAGGCCCTCCAGGCCTTCGGCGTCCACGGACTGACGGTCACCGAGGCCAGCGGCTACGGTCGTCAGCGGGGCCACACCGAGGTCTACCGCGGTGCCGAGTACACCGTCGACCTGGTTCCCAAGATCCGCATCGAGGTACTGGCCGAGGACGACGACGCCGAGCAGGTGGTCGAGGTCATCGTCAAGGCGGCCCGCACCGGCAAGATCGGTGACGGCAAGGTCTGGTCGCTGCCGGTGGAGACGGCCGTACGGGTCCGCACCGGCGAGCGCGGCCCGGACGCGCTCTGACACGACGCGAGGACAGGAGTCGCTGGGTGACGGGTACGGATGTACGCAAGGACACGGACGACTCGGGACCCGGCGGCTACGCGGCGGCCCGGCTGCGTCTCCTCAACGAGGAGGCGCGGCCAGGGCCGCCGCGCCGTTCCGCCCTCGCCGGGCTGACCGACGACTGGCTCGCCGGCCTCTTCACGGCCGCGGCCCGGGAACCGAGAGGCGTCTCGCTCGTCGCCGTCGGCGGCTACGGCCGCGGGGAGCTGTCGCCGCGCAGCGACCTCGACCTCCTGCTGCTGCACGACGGCGGCGACCCCGGCGCGATCGCCGCCCTCGCCGACCGCCTCTGGTACCCGGTCTGGGACCTCGGCCTGGCCCTCGACCACTCCGTGCGCACCCCGGCCGAGGCCCGCCGGACCGCCGGTGAGGACCTGAAGGTCCAGCTCGGCCTGCTGGACGCCCGGCACCTCGCCGGAGACCTGGGCCTCACCGCCGCACTGCGCACCGCCGTCCTGGCCGACTGGCGCAACCAGGCCCCCAAACGCCTCCCCGAGCTGCAGGAACTCTGCGCCGAGCGCGCCGAACGGCAGGGCGAGCTGCAGTACCTCCTGGAGCCCGACCTCAAGGAGGCCCGCGGCGGCCTCCGCGACGCCACCGCCCTGCGCGCCGTGGCCGCCTCCTGGCTGGCCGACGCCCCGCGCGAGGGCCTCGCGGACGCCCGCCGGCGGCTGCTCGACGTCCGGGACGCCCTGCACCTGGCCACCGGCCGCGCCACCGACCGGCTCGCGCTCCAGGAACAGGACCAGGTCGCGGCCGGGCTCGGCCTGCTGGACGCCGACACCCTGCTGCGCCAGGTGTACGAGGCGGCGCGCGTCATCTCGTACGCCAGCGACGTCACCTGGCGCGAGGTGGGGCGCGTGCTGCGCTCGCGCGCCGTCCGTCCGCGCCTGCGCGCCATGCTGGGCGGCGGGAAACCGGCCACCGAACGGTCGCCGCTGGCCGAGGGCGTCGTCGAGCAGGAAGGCGAGGTGGTGCTCGCCCGCGCCGCACGCCCCGAACGCGACCCCGTGCTGCCGCTGCGCGCCGCGGCCGCCGCGGCCCAGGCCGGCCTTCCGCTCTCCCTGCACGCCGTACGGCGCATGGCCGCCACCACGCGCCCGCTGCCCACGCCCTGGCCCGCCGAGGCCCGCGAACAACTGGTCACCCTGCTCGGCTCCGGCCGCCCCACCATCGACGTCTGGGAGGCGCTGGAGGCGGAGGGCCTGATCAGCCGGCTTCTGCCCGACTGGGAACGGGTCCGCTGCCGGCCGCAGCGCAACGCCGTCCACATCTGGACCGTGGACCGGCACCTCATCGAGACCGCGGTCCGCGCCTCCGAGCTCACCCGCCGCGTCAGCCGCCCCGACCTGCTCCTCGTGTCCGCGCTGCTGCACGACATCGGCAAGGGCTGGCCAGGCGACCACTCCGTGGCCGGTGAGATCATCGCCAAGGACGTGGCCGCGCGGATCGGCTTCGACCGCGCCGACGTCACGGTGCTCGCCACGCTCGTCCGGCACCACCTGCTGCTGATCGAGACGGCCACCCGGCGTGACCTGGACGACCCCGCCACCGTCCACGCGGTCGCCGAGGCCGTCGGCAGCCAGAGCACCCTGGAGCTGCTGCACGCCCTCACCGAGGCCGACGCGCTCGCGACCGGCCCCGCCGCCTGGTCCGCCTGGCGCGGCTCCCTCGTCGCCGACCTGGTCCGCCGCGTGGCCGCCGCCCTGGCCGGCGACGTGGCCGAGGAACCCGAGCCCGCCGCGCCCACCGCCGAGCAGGAACGCCTCGCCATCGAGGCCTTCCGCACCGGCGGCCCCGTCCTCGCGCTGCGCGCGCAGCCCGAACCGGCGCCCGAGGAGGAGGGCCCGGGCGAGCCCGAACCGCTCGGCGTCGAGCTGCTCATCGCCGTACCGGACCAGCCGGGTGTGCTCCCGGCGGTCGCCGGCGTCCTCGCCGTGCACCGGCTGACCGTCCGCACGGCCGGGCTGCGCGCCCTGCGCCTGCCCCACGACGTCGAGGACGCGTCGGTCCTGCTGCTGAACTGGCGGGTCGCCGCGGAGTACGGCTCCCTGCCGCAGGCCACCCGGCTGCGCGCCGACCTGGTCCGCGCCCTCGACGGCTCCCTCGACATCGCCGGCCGCCTCGCCGAGCGGGACGCCGCCTACCCGCGCCGCCGCGGATGGGTGGCCCCGCCGCCCCGGGTGACGGTGGCCTCGGCGGCCTCCCACCACGCCACGGTGATCGAGGTGCGCGCCCAGGACGCCCCCGGGCTGCTGTTCCGCATCGGCATGGCCCTGGAGAAGGCGGCGGTGCGGGTGCGCAGCATGCACGTCAGCACCCTGGGCGCCAACGCGGTCGACGCCTTCTACGTGACGACGGGCGCCGGGGCGCCGCTGCCGCCGGAGGACGCGGCGTCGACGGCCAAGGTGCTCGAGGAGACCCTGCGCGGATGACGCGGCGTCGCGCTCCCCGCCCGCCGCACGCGGCGGGCGGGGAGCGGGCGGGGGATATCCGCTCTCCGGGCGGATATCCTGGAGGGCAGCCCAGAACGCCCCCGACTCCCGAGGACCGACGCCGCCGTGTTCGATACCCTCTCCGACCGCCTCAGTGCGACCTTCAAGAACCTCCGTGGGAAAGGCCGACTGAGCGAAGCGGACATCGACGCCACGGCGCGCGAGATCCGCATCGCACTCCTCGAAGCCGACGTCGCCCTGCCCGTCGTCCGGACGTTCATCAAGAACGTCAAGGAACGCGCGCTCGGCGCCGAGGTCTCCAAGGCGCTGAACCCCGCCCAGCAGGTCCTCAAGATCGTCAACGACGAACTGGTGACCATCCTCGGCGGCGAGACCCGCCGGCTCCGCTTCGCCAAGCAGCCGCCCACCGTGATCATGCTCGCGGGTCTGCAGGGCGCCGGTAAGACCACCCTCGCGGGCAAGCTCGGCCGGTGGCTGAAGGAGCAGGGCCACTCGCCGCTGCTCGTCGCCGCCGACCTCCAGCGCCCGAACGCCGTGAACCAGCTCAGCGTCGTCGCCGAGCGCGCCGGCGTCGCCGTCTACGCGCCCGAGCCGGGCAACGGCGTCGGCGACCCGGTGAAGGTCGCCAAGGACTCCATCGAGCACGCGCGGACCAAGGTCCACGACATCGTGATCGTGGACACCGCGGGCCGGCTCGGCATCGACCAGGAGATGATGCAGCAGGCCGCGGACATCCGCGACGCCGTCTCCCCGGACGAGATCCTGTTCGTCGTCGACGCGATGATCGGCCAGGACGCCGTCAACACCGCCGAGGCCTTCCGCGACGGCGTGGGCTTCGACGGCGTGGTGCTCTCCAAGCTCGACGGTGACGCCCGCGGTGGTGCGGCCCTGTCGATCCGGCAGATCACCGGCAAGCCGATCATGTTCGCGTCGAACGGCGAGAAGCTCGACGACTTCGACGCCTTCCACCCGGACCGGATGGCCTCCCGCATCCTCGACATGGGTGACCTGCTCACCCTGATCGAGCAGGCGGAGAAGACCTTCAGCCAGGAAGAGGCCGCCAAGATGGCCTCGAAGCTGGCGTCCAAGAAGGGCCAGGACTTCACCCTGGACGACTTCCTGGCCCAGATGGAGCAGGTCAGGAAGATGGGCTCCATCTCCAAGCTGCTCGGCATGCTCCCGGGCATGGGCCAGATCAAGGACCAGATCAACAACCTGGACGAGCGGGACGTCGACCGCACCGCCGCGATCATCAAGTCGATGACGCCGGTCGAGCGGCAGGACCCGACGATCATCAACGGCTCCCGGCGCGCCCGTATCGCCAAGGGTTCCGGTGTCGACGTCAGCGCGGTGAAGAACCTCGTCGAGCGGTTCTTCGAGGCCCGCAAGATGATGTCCCGCATGGCGCAGGGCGGCGGCATGCCGGGCATGCCGGGGATCCCGGGCATGGGCGGCGGCCCCGGCCGTACCAAGAAGCAGCCGAAGAAGGCCAAGGGCAAGCAGCGCTCCGGCAACCCGATGAAGCGCAAGCAGCAGGAGCAGGAGGAGGCGGCCCGGCGCGCGGCGGCCGCCGAGGGCGGCGCCTTCGGGCTGCCGCAGCAGGGCGGCCAGGAGTTCGAGCTGCCCGACGAGTTCAAGAAGTTCATGGGCTGATTCCCGCCCGCACGTCCCTGAGGGCGCCCTCCCGGACCGGGGGGCGCCCTCAGCGCATGCCGAGGCAGGCGCGGTGCCGTAACGTCCAGGTATGAGCAATGCGGCGCCACCCCGCAAAGCCCCTGACCAGCCGTGGCGCGCCGAGGGCACCCCGGACGAGAGACCCCGGCCGGCCGGCGGCGGACTGCGCGGCGGCAAGTGGTGGGGCCTGCTCGTCACCGCGGTGATCGTCTTCCTGCTGGCGTACGTCGGCCTGAACTACCTCGGCCAGGGAAACGAACCGACGATCTCCTACACGGAGTTCAGCCGGGAGGTCGGCGCCGGCAACGTCGCCAAGATCTACTCCAAGGGCGACGCGATCCAGGGCCAGCTCAAGAGCCCCCGGGCCAACCCCGACGGCGGCGGCGACTACACCAAGTTCCGGACGCAGCGGCCCGCCTTCGCCGACGACAGGCTGTGGCAGAACCTCGCCAGCCACGGCGTCACCGTGACGGCGCGTCCCGTCGTGCAGGAGCGCGGGCTCCTGTCCAACCTGCTGATCTCCCTGATCCCGATCGTGCTGCTGGCGGCCGTGTGGATCTTCATCGCCCGGCGGGTCGGCACGGGGCTGGGCGGCGCGGGCGGCATGTTCGGGCGCAAGGCGCCGCCCAGACCGGTCGAGCTGCGGCCCGGCACCGGGCGCACCACCTTCGCCGACGTGGCCGGCATCGACGAGGTCAAGGGCGAGCTGGACGACGTCGTCGACTTCCTGAAGCACCCCGACACCTATCGCAGGATGGGCGCCAAGCTGCCCCGCGGAGTCCTGCTCGCCGGATCCCCGGGCACCGGCAAGACCCTGCTCGCGCGCGCGGTCGCGGGCGAGGCCGGGGTGCCGTTCTTCTCGGCCTCGGCGTCCGAGTTCATCGAGATGATCGTCGGCGTCGGCGCCTCCCGGGTCCGCGAGCTGTTCGCCGAGGCCCGCAAGGTGGCGCCGTCGATCATCTTCATCGACGAGATCGACACCATCGGCCGGGTGCGCGGCGGCGGCGCCTCGATGAGCGGCCACGACGAGCGCGAGCAGACCCTGAACCAGATCCTCACCGAGATGGACGGCTTCTCCGGCTCCGAGGGCGTGATCGTCATCGCGGCGACCAACCGCGCGGACATCCTCGACCCGGCGCTGACCCGGCCCGGCCGCTTCGACCGGGTGGTCAGCGTGGCCCCGCCGGACCGCGGCGGACGCGAGGCGATCCTGCGCATCCACACCCGCGAGATGCCGCTCGCCGGCGATGTGGACCTGGCGCAGCTGGCCCGGGTGACGCCCGGCATGACGGGTGCGGATCTGGCCAACCTCGCCAACGAGGGCGCGCTGCTCGCGGTCAAGGCCAAGCGGGAGCGGGTGACGCGGGCGGATCTGTCCGAAGCGCTGGAGAAGGTCCAGCTCGGCGCCGAGCGCACCCTGGTCATGCCCGAGGAGGACCGCCGCCGCACCGCGTACCACGAGAGCGGCCACGCCCTGCTCGGCATGCTGCAGACCGGCGCCGACCCGGTCCGCAAGATCACCATCGTGCCGCGCGGCCGGGCGCTCGGGGTGACCATGTCCACGCCCGAGGTGGAGCGGTACGCCCACTCGGAGGGCTACCTGCGCGGCCGCATCATCGGCGCGCTCGGCGGCATGGCCGCGGAGGAGGTCGTCTACGGAGTCGTCACCACCGGCGCCGAGAGCGACCTCGAGCAGGTCACCAACATCGCGCGTGGGATGGTGGCCCGCTGGGGCATGAGCGAGCGCGTGGGCCGGCTCTCCGCGCTCCCCAGCGACGCCCAGCAGGCGTACGGACTGTCGGCCGCCCCGCGCACCCTCGACGTGATCGACGACGAGATGCGCCGCATCGTCGACCAGTGCTACGAGGAGGCCTGCCAGAAGCTGCGCGACCACCGCGGCCGGCTGGACGCGCTGGCGCACGCGCTGCTGGAGAACGAGACGCTGGAGGAGGCGGACGCCTACCGGATCGCCGGCATCACCCGCCTGACCAAGGACGTGGAGGCCTAGCGGGCGGGCCGATCGCCGCAAGCGCCTCTACGGCACGCGGGCGACGAGATAGCGGAAGACGTTCGGCATCCACACCGTCCCGTCCGCGCGCCGGTAGGGATGCAGCGCCTCCGCCAGCTCCTTGTCCACCTGCTTGCCGTCGGTGGCCGCGATCGCCGCGTCGAAGAGCCCGGTCGACAGCAGGCCGCGCACGGCGCTGTCGGCGTCGGCGTACCCGAACGGGCAGGCCACCCGTCCCGAGCCGTCCGGTTTCAGCCCCGCCCGCTGGGCGACCTCCTCCAGGTCGTCGCGGCGGGCCGGCCGCCAGCTCCGCGCGCTGCGCAGCGGATCGGCGAGCTTCGTCGCCACCCGCAGCACCGAGGAGGTGGCGCAGCGCTCGGGCGGCCCCCAGCCGGCGAGCACCACGGCCGCGCCGCGCGCGGCCAGCGGCAGCGCGCCCGACAGCAGGCCGCCCAGGCCCTCGGAGTCGCCCGCCAGACAGCCGATCGGCTCGAAGACGGTCACCAGCGTGTACCCGCGCGTCCCCGCGCCGGCCGCGTCCCCCGGCAGTTCCTCGACCAGCCGCGTGCGCGTGCCCGCGTCCGCCTCTGCGCCCGCACGCGCGCGCGTGCCGCGCCCCGGGTCCGGTGACAGGCGCCCGCGCGCGAGGGCGAGCAGTTCCCGGCAGGAGTCGACGCCGGTCACGGCGGCCCCTCTGGAGGCCGCCATCAGCAGGGCCAGGCCGGAACCGCAGCGCAGGCCCAGCAGCCGTGTCGCCGGGCCCACGTCGAGCCGTTCGTACACCGCCTCGTAGAGCGGGACCAGCATCCGCTCCTGGATCTCGGACCAGTCACGCGCGCGTGCGCACGGGTTCACTCCGGGTGGTGCTGAACCCGGGTGGGCCAAGTGCTCCCGCGCGAGCGTAGGTGTCATGGGTAAGCGCCCCTATCCGCCGACAGTTCGTCGCAGTGCCCGATTGCGAGGCCCCCGTGCCGATCGCTCGCACCCTCCACCTATGTCAGGTAACTCCCGGCTCGCGGTGCCGTCCAGGGGGCGTGGGGCCCCGCTTGGGGACTGAGCGCACATGTGGCGAGATTTCACATCCACGCAACCCGGGCGACCGGTACGGTGTCCGCTCCCGTGGGGGCGGGCCGGTGACGAGGGGCGCGGGCCCACCCGGTAACGTCGCGATCGGCGCGGACGCCCGCACGGGCGACGGCGCCACGCGAGAGCGACCGAAACACGCCTTGCGCACCGGCCGCCCCCGTCCACAGCACCGCTTACACGCCGCGTCGTACGTCGGACTACGCACCGGCTTGGTATGAGCTGTGAGGCTTCTCCGCAGATCAGCGCACCCGCCCTCGTCAGGACGCATCAGCGGCAACTGACGGGTACGTGCAAATTATTTGGGATGCCCCGGAATAGGAACACAGTGGCACCCACGCTCGTTGTCATTACGTGAGCACGACACAGACACCACCTGTTCTCGCCGCAGAGCTGGCACAGGCGTGGGCCGACATTCAGCGGTACCACCCCGAACTGCCGGACCTTGCCGCGCCAGAGTCCCTGATCGGGGAGTCGTCGTCCGCGTGCGGTCACGAACTCTCCTTCGAGCGCCTGCTCCACGAGGCCGTCCACGGCATCGCCGCCGCGCGAGGTGTCCGCGACACCTCCCGCGCCGGCCGCTACCACAACCGCCGCTTCCTGGCCGTCGCCGAGGAACTGGGCCTGGACCACCCCGACGAGCCGCATCCCAGCAGTGGCTTCTCGCTGGTCACGCTCAACCCCGAGGCGAAGCGGCGCTACCGTCCGACCATCGAGCGCCTGCAGCGCGCCCTGAAGGCCCACACGGCGGCCACCTCCGCCGACACCTCCCGCACCTTCCGGGGCCCGGCCGCCCGCCACGGCTCCTCCGGCGGCGGCGTCCGCGTCAAGGCGGTCTGCGACTGCGGCCGCAACGTCCGCGTGGTGCCCTCGGTCCTGGCCCAGGCCCCCATCGTGTGCGGCGGCTGCGGCAAGCCGTTCCGGATCCCGGAGGTCGTGGGAGTGGCGTAGCCGCGAGCCGCGAGTACCGGCATCTCGTGGGTGCCGGAAGCGGACTCGTCCCCGCGCGGCCGCCGGCGGCGGTCCGCGGCGCCGAGCGGCGCACCCGACGCGGCCTCACCCCCGCGCCGGGTGCCGCTCCGGCGTGCCCTGGTCCGGCCCTCACCCCGTGGCGGGGAGTGACTCGGTGCGTATGGCACAATGGCTAGCTGTACTCGACAGTCGCACAGGACCCCTCTCTCCTCCGGCTGACGCGTCCATCGGGCATTCGGGTACCGCAACCCCACGCGGCAACTCGCCGTGCCCAACCACGTCAAAACCAGGAGAATCCACTCCCGTGGCAGTCAAGATCAAGCTGAAGCGTCTGGGCAAGATCCGTTCGCCTCACTACCGCATCGTCGTCGCCGACTCCCGTACCCGCCGTGACGGCCGGGCCATCGAGGAGATCGGCAAGTACCACCCGACCTACAACCCGTCGGTCATCGAGGTGGACGCCGACCGTGTGGCGTACTGGCTGGGTGTCGGCGCGCAGCCGACCGAGCCCGTCCTCGCCATCCTGAAGAAGACCGGCGACTGGCAGAAGTTCAAGGGCGAGCCGGCTCCCGCGCCGCTGCTCGTCGCGGAGCCGAAGTCGACGCGCCCGTCGTTCGAGGCTCTCGGCGGTGACGACGAGGGCAAGGGTGAGGCCATCACCCAGAAGAAGAAGGCTGAGAAGAAGGACGAGGCCGCTGCCGAGTCCGAGTCGACCGAGGCCTGAGCACCATGCTCGAAGAGGCGCTTGAGCACCTCGTGAAGGGCATCGTCGACAACCCTGACGATGTGCGGGTCGCCTCGCGTGACCTGCGCCGCGGGCGCGTGCTGGAGGTCCGGGTCCACCCCGACGACCTCGGCAAGGTGATCGGCCGCAACGGCCGTACCGCGCGTGCTCTGCGCACCGTCGTGGGTGCCATCGGCGGCCGCGGTGTCCGTGTCGACCTTGTCGACGTGGACCACGTCCGCTGACGCTCAACGCAGCACCGGCTCGGGCCGGGGAGGGCCACAGGGCCGTCCCCGGCCCGTAGTCGTATCGACAGGAGATCAAGCACAGTGCAGCTGGTAGTCGCACGGATCGGCCGCGCCCACGGCATCAAGGGCGAGGTCACCGTCGAGGTACGTACCGACGAGCCCGAGCTGCGGCTCGCCCCGGGCGCCGTTCTGGCCACCGAACCGGCCTCCGCCGGACCCCTCACCATCGCCACCGGCCGGGTGCACAGCGGACGGCTCCTGCTGCGCTTCGAGGGCGTCGGGGACCGCAGCGCCGCCGAGGCCCTGCGCAACACCCTGCTGATCGCCGAGATCGACCCCGAGGAACTGCCCGAGGGCGAGGACGAGTACTACGACCACCAGCTCATGGACCTCGACGTGGTCACCGAGGACGGCACGGGGGTCGGCCGGATCACCGAGATCTCCCACCTGCCCTCCCAGGACCTGTTCATCGTCGAGCGCCCGGACGGCAGCGAGGTGATGATCCCCTTCGTCGAGGAGATCGTGACCGAGATCGACCTCGAGGAGCAGAAGGCCGTCATCGCGCCCCCGCCGGGTCTGATCGACGACCGCGCCGAGATCGCCTCGTCCCGGGAAGAGGACGCATGAGGCTCGACGTCGTCACGATCTTCCCCGAGTACCTGGAGCCGCTGAACGTCTCCCTCGTCGGCAAGGCACGCGCGCGCGGGCAGCTCGACGTCCACGTCCACGACCTGCGCGCGTGGACGTACGACCGGCACAACACCGTCGACGACACCCCCTACGGCGGCGGACCCGGCATGGTCATGAAGACCGGGCCCTGGGGCGACGCGCTGGACACGGTGCTCGCCGACGGTTACGAGTCCGGCGACCGCACCCCCGCCCTGATCGTGCCCACCCCCAGCGGCCGACCTTTCACCCAGGAACTGGCGGTCGAACTCTCCGAGCGCCCCTGGCTGATCTTCACGCCGGCCCGCTACGAGGGCATCGACCGGCGCGTCATGGACGAGTACGCGACCCGGATGCCCGTCTACGAGGTCTCCATCGGCGACTACGTGCTCGCCGGCGGCGAGGCGGCCGTCCTGGTCGTCACCGAGGCCGTGGCCCGGCTGCTGCCCGGGGTCCTCGGCAACGCCGAGTCCCACCGGGACGACTCCTTCGCGCCCGGCGCGATGGCCGCCCTCCTGGAGGGCCCCGTCTACACCAAGCCGCCCGTCTGGCGCGGCCGGGACATCCCCGAGACGCTGCTCAGCGGCCACCACGGCCGGATCGCCCGCTGGCGCCGCGACGAGGCCCTGCGGCGCACCACGGCCCACCGGCCCGACCTGATCGAGCGCTGCGACCCCAAGGCCTTCGACAAGAAGGACCGCGAGATGCTCTCCATCCTGGGCTGGGAACCGGACCCGGAAGGCGAGCCGTACGGCCGGTTTTGGCGCCACGCCGACGACGTGGAACAATAGGCCGCTGTTGTGCGTCCGTCCGGCGTGCGCCCCTGCCACAGGGGGACACGACGCCCGCACCGACCCGCACGGCAGTCCTCCTGGAAACCTAGTTCCCGTTGATGACCTGTGGCATCAGCGAAGAAAGCAGACGAAATGTCTCACCTGCTCGACACCGTCGACGCCGCGTCGCTGCGCAGCGACGTCCCCGCCTTCCGCCCGGGTGACACCGTCAACGTCCACGTCCGCGTCATCGAGGGCAACCGCTCCCGTGTGCAGCAGTTCAAGGGCGTTGTGATCCGTCGCCAGGGCTCCGGTGTCCGCGAGACCTTCACGGTCCGCAAGGTCTCGTTCTCCGTCGGCGTCGAGCGCACCTTCCCGGTGCACACCCCGATCGTCGAGAAGATCGAGCTGGTCACCCGTGGTGACGTGCGCCGCGCCAAGCTGTACTACCTCCGTGAGCTGCGCGGCAAGGCCGCGAAGATCAAGGAGAAGCGCGAGAACTGAGCGCTTTTCCTTCGGTCGCATCGGGGCGGATAGCATCTGGCTCCGATGGACACCGAAGCACAGCTGACGCAACGCGACCGCACCTCCCGACCCGGTACTCCGGGGACGGAGGGGCGGTCGCGTTTCGCGTTGGTGCCGCGGCTCGCCGCATGGCTGCCGGGCGGCCGGGCCACCCTCACCCTCTTCGTCTGCCTGGCGTTTTTGCTCCTCCTCAACGCTTTCGTGGTGCAACCGTTCCAGATTCCGAGCGGATCCATGGAACAGGGATTGAGGATCGGTGACCGCGTCCTCGTAAATAAGTTGGCGTACCGTTTCGGGGCCCAGCCGCTCCGCGGTGACGTGGTTGTCTTCGACGGGACCGGGTATTTCGGGGACGCCGACTACATCAAGCGCGTTGTGGGGGTAGGGGGAGACCACGTGGTCTGCTGCGATAAGGAGGGGAGGCTCCAGGTGAACGGCCGGCCGGTCGACGAGACGGCGTTCCTCCATCCCGGGGACAGCCCGTCCAGCGTCCCCTTCGACGTCGTCGTGCCCGCGGACCGCCTGTTCCTCCTCGGGGACCACCGCAGCCGCTCCAGCGACTCCCGCGACCACCTGGGCTCACCCGGCGGCGGCATGATCCCCGTGGAGGACGTCGTCGGCCGGGCCGACTGGATCGCCTGGCCGCACGGCCACTGGCGGCACCTGACCCGGCCGTCGGCCTACGCGCGCGTGCCCGCGGCCGCCTCTCCGGACGGCGCGCATGGGTAACCGTGGCAGGCCGCGCGGAGCGCCGGCGACCGCAGCCGAGAGCCTGCTGCCCACCGGGACCCGCCGCACCGGCTCCGGAACGGGCGGCGGCCGCACGCGCGCGGAGCGCCGCAAGCTCCAGCGCAAGGTGAAGCGCAAGCGCAGGCGGTCAGCCGTTCGGGAGATCCCCCTTCTGGTCGGTGTCGCGGTGCTCATAGCCCTCGTCCTGAAGACGTTCCTCGTGCAGGCGTTCGTCATCCCGTCCGGCTCCATGGAGCAGACGATCCGGATCGGCGACCGCGTGCTGGTCGACAAGCTCACCCCGTGGTTCGGCTCCAGGCCGCAGCGCGGGGACGTCGTCGTGTTCCACGACCCGGGCGGCTGGCTGGCCGACGAGCAGACCACCCAGAAGAAGGACGACCCGGTCGTCGTCAAGCAGTTCAAGGAAGGCCTCACCTTCATCGGCCTGCTGCCCTCCGACAACGAGAAAGACCTGATCAAGCGGGTCATCGGGGTCGGCGGGGACCACGTCAAGTGCTGCGACGCCGAGGGCCGGGTCACCGTCAACGGAAGTCCGCTCAGCGAGACCGGTTACCTGAATCCGGGCAGCGCCCCGTCCGTCACCCCCTTCGACATCACCGTGCCGCAGGGACGGCTGTGGGTGATGGGCGACCACCGCGACAACTCCGCCGACTCCCGCGCCCACCAGAACACGCCGTACGGCGGCACGGTCTCCGAGGACTCGGTCGTGGGCCGCGCCATGGTGATCGGCTGGCCCATCGGCCACTGGACCAGCCTCGACGAACCTAAAACCTTTGCAAGCGTTGCCGACTCCGTGTCGGGGTCGACCGCGGCCCCTGCGCTGTCGCATAGGGTTGCCTACGGCGATCCGAACGGAACGACCCGCCTCCCGACCCCTGCGGAACTCCCGCTCGTTATGGGAGTGGTGGGCCTGCACCGTGGATGGCGCAGGCGGCGGCAGAGAGTAAGGAGTTGGCGTGGGGGATGTGGCGGTTGGCGCACGGTCGGGACACGACGGCGAGGAGCACCGCGGGCACCCCGTGGAGGCGAACTCCCCCGCTCCGGACGGCGCCGTGATGTCGGGGAGTTCCGGCCACCCGGCGTCCGGGGACGGCGAACCGGAGGCGCAGCGGCACCAGAGCGACGGCACGGACGGGACGGCGAACCAGCCGAAGAAGCCGCGCTCCTTCTGGAAGGAACTGCCGATCCTGATCGGCATCGCGCTGGTCCTGGCGCTGCTGATCAAGACGTTCCTGGTGCAGGCGTTCTCGATTCCCTCGGACTCGATGCAGAACACCCTCCAGCAGGGTGACCGCGTCCTGGTCGACAAGCTCACCCCGTGGTTCGGCTCCGAGCCCGAGCGCGGCGAGGTCGTCGTCTTCCACGACCCCGACGACTGGCTGGCGGGCGAGCCCGCGCCCAACCCGAACCCGGTCCAGAAGGTCCTGAGCTGGATCGGCCTGATGCCGTCCGCCGAGGAGAAGGACCTGATCAAGCGGGTGATCGGGGTCGGCGGCGACACGGTCGAGTGCAACAAGACCGGCCCGCTCACGGTCAACGGCAAGGCGCTGAACGAGCCGTACGTCTATCCGGGCAACACGCCGTGCAGCCTGGACGACCAGGGCGGCCAGTTCAAGGTGAAGGTCCCCAAGGGCTACATCTGGGTGATGGGCGACCACCGCCAGAACTCCCGCGACTCCCGCTACAACCAGTCCGACAGCCACCACGGCATGGTCCCCGTCGACAAGGTCGTCGGCCGTGCCATCGTGCGCGCCTGGCCGATCAACCGCTGGGGCACGCTGCCGGTGCCGGACACCTTCGACCAGCCCGGCCTCGACTCGCAGTCCTCCGCTGCGGCGACCCTGACCGTGGCGCCGCAGGGCGTGGCGCTGGCTGCCGTGCTGCCGGTGGCGGTCTGGCGGCGCAGGCGTGCGGACCGGCTCCGCACCGGCGTCCGGACCACCGCGGCCACCGGAGGGCGCTGAGCCTGCCCGCCGTACGTGTGGAGCCCCTCTGTGAAGCTCTGGGAAAGCTGTTCCCAGGGTCCTGAAAGAGGGGCTCCCCCCGTTCGGTACCGGCAGGTAGGGTGCGGGTCCATGAGCGGCGAGAGCACGACGCGTACGGCCCCGCACACCGCGGGCACAGACACGGCACGGGCCGGCGGCGGCCGGCTCGCGGAGCGGCTGTCCGGGGTGGCCATGGCGCTGGGCCTGGTGCTGTTCCTCGGCGGCTTCGCCTGGGGAGCCGTGGTCTACCGGCCGTTCACCGTGCCGACCAGCTCGATGGCGCCGACCATCGACGCCGGCGACCGGGTCCTGGCCCAGCGCGTCGACGGCGCCGAGGTGCGGCGCGGCGACGTGGTCGTCTTCCGCGACAAGAGCTGGGTCACCAACGCCAACGTGGTCAAGCGGGTCGTCGCGGTCGGCGGCGACACCGTCTCCTGCTGCACCGACGGCAAGCTCACCGTCAACGGCAAGCAGATCGACGAGCCCTACCTGCCCGTGGGCAGCCCGGCCGAGATCAAGAAGATCCCGGCCATCACCGTCCCCAAGGGCCGGCTGTTCCTCCTCGGCGACGAACGCCAGGGCTCCCTGGACTCCACCGCCCACCTCACCGACGCCGCGCGTGGCACGGTGTCGCGCGGCGCCGTCTCCGCCCGCGTCGACTCCGTCGTCTGGCCCATGAACGGCATGCTCGAGCGCCCCACCGGCTTCGAGACGCTGGGCGCCCTCTCGCAGCCGGGCCCGCTGAGGACCATCGAGCTGATGATCGTCGGCGGCGCCGTCCTGGTGCTCGGCGGCGGCGCGTTCGGCTCGATCGCCAAGCGGCTCGGCCGCGGGCGCAACCGTCCGGGGCCCGCAGGTGCCCGCTGAGGCCGCGCGGCCGGGCGAGGACACCTACCAGGGCGGACTGCGCCGGGTGGCCCGGGTGGTCCTGCTCGACCCCGAGGACCGCATCCTGCTGCTGCACGGTCACGAGCCGGACGACCCGGCCGACGACTGGTGGTTCACCCCCGGCGGCGGTCTGGAGGGCGACGAGACGCGCGAACAGGCCGCGCTGAGGGAACTCGCCGAGGAGACCGGCATCACCGACGTCGCCCTCGGCCCGGTGCTGTGGCGGCGGCGCTGCTCCTTCCCGTTCGCGGGCCGGCGCTGGGACCAGGACGAGTGGTACTACCTGGCCCGCACCACCCAGACGGCCACCGCGGCGCTGGGCCTGACCGAGCTGGAGCGGCGCAGCGTCGCCGGAGCGCGCTGGTGGACGTGCCAGGAACTGACCCGGGCACATGAGACGGTGTATCCGACCAGACTCGCCGGGCTGCTGCGCACGCTGCTCGACGAAGGTCCCCCCGCCAGGCCCGTGACCCTGGACACGGAAATCGTCTGAGGGCTCGTCGGACTGGCGCACAATGGGGGGATCGCACGGCTGAAGGGGAACATGCCATGAGCGCCGAGGACCTCGAGAAGTACGAGACCGAGATGGAGCTGAAGCTCTACCGGGAGTATCGAGATGTCGTCGGTCTGTTCAAATACGTGATCGAGACCGAGCGGCGCTTCTACCTCACCAACGACTACGAGATGCAGGTGCACTCGGTCCAGGGCGAGGTGTTCTTCGAGGTGTCCATGGCGGACGCCTGGGTCTGGGACATGTACCGGCCGGCCCGGTTCGTGAAGCAGGTGCGTGTCCTCACGTTCAAGGACGTGAACATTGAGGAGCTGAACAAGAGCGACCTCGAGCTTCCGGGCGGCTGACGGCCCTGATTCCGTCGATCGGGTGACGGGGATGTCCACAACCCGCGAGTAGCTCACCAAGATCCACTTCTGTCGGCCCGCTGCGTGACCGTGGGTGCCGGAGGTGGTGCCGACATGAGCAGGGCACGCAGTGGACTCGGCAGGTACGGCGAGGATCTCGCCGCGCGGCGGCTGACCGAGACGGGGATGACCATCCTGCGGCGCAACTGGCGCTGCGGTCGCTCCGGCGAGATCGACATCGTGGCCCGGGACGGGGACACGCTGGTCGTCTGCGAGGTGAAGACCCGCAGGGCCGACGGCTTCCAGCACCCCATGGCAGCCCTCACGCCGCAGAAGGCACGACGCCTGCACGCCCTGGCCGAACGCTGGATCCAGGCCCACGGCGGGGCCCCGCCGGGCGGCGTCCGCATCGACCTGGTCGGCGTGCTGCTGCCCCGCCGGGGCGCCCCGGCCGTCGAGCACGCGCGGGGGGTGGTCTGACATGGGCTTCGCCCGTACGTGCTCCGTCGCCCTCGTCGGCGTCGAGGGCGTGGTCGTCGAGGTGCAGGCCGACCTGGAACCAGGAGTGGCGGCCTTCACCCTGGTGGGCCTGCCGGACAAGAGCCTGACGGAGAGCCGGGACCGGGTCCGGGCCGCGGTGGTGAACTCGGGCGGCGAATGGCCGCAGAAGAAGCTCACCGTCGGACTGAGTCCGGCGTCCGTGCCCAAGGCCGGCTCCGGCTTCGACCTGGCCGTCGCCTGCGCGGTCCTCGGCGCCGCCGAGCGGATCGACCCCCGCGTCCTCGCCGAGATCGTGATGATCGGCGAGCTGGGACTGGACGGCCGCGTACGGCCGGTGCGGGGCATCCTGCCCGCCGTCCTCGCCGCCGCCGACGCGGGGTACGAACAGGTGGTCGTGCCCGAGAGCGCCGCCGCCGAGGCCGCGCTGGTCCCCGGGGTGTCCGTGCTCGGCGTGCGCAGTCTGCGCCAGTTGATCGCCGTCCTCACCGACGAGCCCGTGCCGGAGGAGGAACCGGAACCGGACGGGCAGGGCCGCCCGGACCCCCTGCTGGCAGGCCTGCGCGTGCCCGGCGCCGGGGCGGCCACCGGCATGGACGGCGGCGGCGCCCAGCAGCCCGAGCACGATCTCGCCGACGTCGTGGGCCAGACCTCGGCGCGCACGGCCGTCGAGGTGGCCGCCGCCGGCGGGCACCACCTGTTCCTCGAGGGCCCGCCGGGCGCGGGCAAGACCATGCTCGCCGAGCGGCTGCCCGCGGTGCTGCCCCCGCTCACCCGGCAGGAGTCGCTGGAGGTCACGGCGGTCCACTCGGTGGCCGGACTGCTGCCACCCGGCAAACCCCTCGTCCAGGTCGCGCCCTACTGCGCCCCGCACCACTCGGCCACGATGCAGTCCCTCGTCGGGGGCGGCCCGGGCGTGGCGCGCCCCGGCGCGGTGTCCCTGGCCCACCGGGGCGTGCTGTTCCTGGACGAGGCGCCCGAGTTCCACGGCCAGACCCTGGACGCCCTGCGGCAGCCGCTGGAGTCCGGGCACGTGGTGATCGCCCGCAGCGCGGGAGTGGTCCGGTACCCCGCCCGGTTCCTGATGGTGCTCGCGGCCAACCCCTGCCCCTGCGGGCGGTTCTCGCAGCGGGACTCCCTGTGCGACTGCCCGCCGTCCGCGATCCGCCGGTACCAGGCCCGGCTCTCCGGCCCGCTGCTCGACCGGGTCGACCTGCGGGTCGAGGTGGACCCCGTCACCCGTGCCCAGCTCACCGCACCCGGGGCCCGGGGCGAGTCCTCGGCCGCCGTCGCCGGGCGGGTCCGGGCGGCCCGGGAGCGGGCCGCCGCCCGCCTCGCCGGAACTCCCTGGAGCACCAACAGCGAGGTACCGGGAAGAGAGCTGCGCAGCCGCTTCCACGCCGCCGCCGGCGCGATGGACGAGGCCGAGCGCAGCCTCGAACGGGGCGTGCTCACGGCCCGCGGCGTCGACCGGGTGCTCCGTGTCGCCTGGACGGTCGCGGACCTCGTCGGCCACGACCGCCCGGACGCCGGCGACGTCCGCCTCGCCCTGCAACTGCGCACCGGGATCCCACGCGGCGCGCCCATGGCCCTCGGGGCCCTGGCATGAGCGCCGGGGCCGATGCGGGGGAGGAGCGGCTGGGGCGGGCGTTCCTCGCCCGGGTCATCGAGCCGGGGGACGAGGCCGGCGGGCGGTGGCTGCGGGAGTTCGGGGTGGCGGAGGTGGTCCGGCGGCTGCGCGACGGCGGGCGGCCGCTGCCGGGGGTGGGCGGCAGACGCTGGGCCGGGCTGGTGGCGCGGGCCGGGCGGGCCCAGCCGGAGCGTGACCTTCACGAGGCGCGTGACGCCGGGGTGCGGTTCGTGTGCCCGGGTGACACCGAGTGGCCGGGCCGGCTCGACGACCTGGGCGACGCAAGGCCCACTGGCCTGTGGGTGCGCGGCACGCCCAGCCTGCGGATATGGGCGCTCGGCTCCGTCGCCGTGGTCGGGGCGCGCGCCTGCACCGAGTACGGGACGCATGTGGCGGCCACCCTCGCCGCCGAGCTGGCCGAGCGCGGATGGGTGGTCGTGTCCGGCGGCGCCTATGGCGTCGACGGGGCCGCCCACCGGGGCGCCCTCGCCGCCGGCGGGGCCACCGTCGCCGTACTGGCCTGCGGCGTCGACCGGCCCTACCCGCGCGGGCACACCGCGCTGATCGACCGGATCGCCGAGCAGGGCCTGGTGGTGGGCGAGCTGCCGCCCGGCGATCACCCGACACCGAGCCGGTTCATCCTGCGCAACCGGGTGATCGCGGCGCTCACCCGGGGCACGGTCGTCGTGGAGGCCGCCTGCCGCAGCGGCTCGCTGGTCACCGCGCGGGCCGCCGAGCGGCTCGGCAGATACACGATGGGCGTCCCCGGGCCCGTCACCAGCTCGCTCTCCGCCGGTGTGCACGAACTGCTGCGCGGCGGGGCCACGCTGGTCACCGATGCCGCGGACGTCATCGAACTCGTGGGGGACATGGGTGAGCTGGCCCCGCCCCGGCGCGGCCCCGTCCTGCCCCGTGACCTGCTGGAACCGGCCGCGCGGGCCGTCCTCGCCGCGCTGCCCGGCAATCGCCCGGCCGGCGCCGCGGAGATCGCGCGCGGCGCGCGGACCACTCCGGACGAGGCGATCGCGAGACTGTACGAACTCCGAGCACTTGGTTACGTCGAACGACACGACGACGGTTGGAAGTTGACACGCCAGGCGCTGATCTCGGCTCGAAGTGGCCCGACTCCGTGTTGACCGACCGTGTTCGGCCGTCCGGGGGAATGGCCTAAGCCCTTGGCATTCCCCGGAGTTGGCGCATCCGGGTGGTCACGCAGAGCGATCCGCCCGCTGCGGTGGCACGACCCGCGGAGGAGCTCCGCGCAGGGGTGGTGCCTCGTTGTTCGCACACCGCGACTCCGCAGTCACGCTACGCTCACGAAGTCCGGGCGCAGACCGCGCCGACCCGACTCCAGACCGGCAGCTCACCCGGGTGCCCCACCGCACCCCACGGTGACGCACCGCGCACCACCTCCGCCCACCACCACCCGACCCGGCAGCACCGCACGGCAGATCACGGCACTTCACGGCAGAACGGCACAAGGCGACGAATGCCCCAGCACACCTCCGGCTCCGACCGGGCGGCGGTCCCACCAGCCGCCCGCGACGGTGGCAGCGTGCGGCCGCCCGCTCCCTCGACGCTCGACGAACTGTGGCGGTCGTACAAGGCGACGGGGGACGACCGGCTGCGGGAGCAACTGATCCTGCACTACTCGCCGCTGGTCAAGTACGTGGCGGGCCGGGTCAGCGTCGGTCTGCCGCCCAACGTGGAGCAGGCCGACTTCGTCTCCTCGGGAGTGTTCGGACTTATCGACGCGATCGAGAAGTTCGACATCGACCGCGAGATCAAGTTCGAGACGTACGCGATCACCCGGATCCGGGGCGCCATGATCGACGAGCTGCGGGCGCTGGACTGGATCCCGCGGTCCGTCCGGCAGAAGGCCCGCAACGTCGAACGGGCCTACGCCACCCTGGAGGCGCGGCTGCGGCGGACCCCGACGGAGGGGGAGGTCGCCGCCGAGCTGGACATGGAGGTGGAGGAGCTGCACGCCGTGTTCAGCCAGCTCTCGCTGGCCAACGTGGTGGCGCTGGAGGAGCTGCTGCACGTCGGCGGCGACGGCGGCGACCGGCTCAGCCTCATGGACACGCTCGAGGACACCGCGGCCGACAATCCGGTCGAGGTCGCCGAGGACCGGGAACTGCGGCGGTTCCTGGCGCGCGCGATCAACACCCTGCCGGAGCGGGAGAAGACCGTGGTCACGCTCTACTACTACGAAGGGCTCACCCTCGCCGAGATCGGCAACGTGCTCGGCGTCACCGAGAGCCGGGTCAGCCAGATCCACACCAAGTCGGTGCTGCAGCTGAGGGCGAAGCTGGCGAGCTTCGGACGCTGAGTCGCTCCCGTTCGCGGGGGCGCGTCCGTAAAGTGGTGGACGTGCCAAGGATTCGAGCGGCCTCCGTGGCCGAGCACCGGTCGATGCAGCGAGCCGCCCTGCTGGACGCGGCTCGGTCCCTGCTGTCCGACGGCGGGACCGACGCGCTGACCTTTCCCGCGCTGGCCGAACGGACGGGCCTGGCGCGGTCGTCCGTGTACGAGTACTTCCGCTCCCGCGCCGCCGTGGTCGAGGAGCTGTGCGAGGCCGACTTCCCCGTCTGGGCGGCGGAGGTCGCGGCGGCGATGGAGCGCGCGGCGACGCCCGAGGCCAAGGTCGAGGCGTATGTGCGCCGGCAGCTCGCGCTGGTCGGGGACCGCCGGCACCGGGCCGTCGTGGCGATCTCGGCGAGCGAGCTGGACGCGGGGGCGCGCGAGAAGATCCGCGCGGCTCACGGCGGCCTGGTCGCGATGGTCGTCGAGGCGCTGGCGGAGATGGGGCACGAGCAGCCCCGGCTGGCGGCCATGCTGCTGCAGGGGGTCGTGGACGCGGCCGTGCGGCGGATCGAACTGGGCGCGGCCGAGGAGCCGGCCTGCATTACGGACGCCGCGGTGCGCATGGCCCTGCGGGGGGTCCAGGGCTGAGCGGCGAGTCCGAGCCGGCCGGCTGCGGGCATGCGTGCCGCCCGGGCGGCACGGGTGGGCGCAGCGGCGCCCCGCAGGCGCGGGCAAGCTCGACGCCCACCGGCCCGGAGCAGCACAGGGCGCCCCTGAGAGCGGAGCGGGTCCCGCACCCACCAGCGGGCACGCGCCACCCGGGGAGCAATGGGGCAGCCCGGCCCCGCACGCCTCAGCCGGCGGCGGCACTCCGCTCCTCGCCGCTACGCCGGCACCCTCAGTACCGGGAGCAGTCGCGACGGCCCGCTGTGCAGCAGCCACGGGGGGAGCAGGGCCAGGGGGTTCAGGTAGGTCTCGCCGGTCAGCAGGCCCCAGTGCAGGCAGGTGGTGGGGCAGTGCGGGGGCGCCGCCTCCACCGTGCCGACCACGTCGCCCGCGCCCACCTCGTCCCCCTCGCGCACCGACGGGACCACCGGCTCGTACGTCGTGCGGAGCTCCGTCCCCGCCAGTCGCACCGCGACCACGCCCCGCCCCGCCACCCGCCCCGCGAAGGACACCCGGCCGGGCGCCACCGCCCGTACCGGGGCGCCGGCCAGCGCGCCCAGGTCCACACCGCGGTGCCCGGGGCCATACACCGTCGCCGGCGGCTCCCAGCCCCGTACCACCACCGGCCTGACCCCCACCGGCCAGGCGCGGGCGATGGCCGGGACCGGCGCCCGCGAGGGCGCCGGGGGCGCGGGGGCAGGGGTGTCCGCGGAGGCCAGGGAGGTCGGCGCGAGTGCCGCGAGACCGAGCACCAAGCCCGCCCACCCACCCGAATGCCGCATCGCTCGTCGCATGCCCGAACCCTCCCGTACCCACGCGATCCCGGCCGGGACCTGTGGACGACCGCCCGGTTGTGGGCAGCGGCGTCACCCGGTACCCCGCGGGTCCCGTACACTTCTTCTGGCGATCCGGGTCACCGGGTCGACTTCGCACGCCCCAATGCGGGTCTCGTCGGACGGTGTCCGTCGGACGGTCCGCATCAGCGCCCCTCGGTCCTTCGTGGCACCGGCGCGACGCGGGCGTCAGGCGCGACGGCCGACCGGCTGTCGCGGCACAACCGAGAAATTCAAGGAGATACGGCCATGGCCGTCGTCACGATGCGGGAGCTGCTGGAGAGCGGCGTCCACTTCGGTCACCAGACCCGTCGCTGGAACCCGAAGATGAAGCGCTTCATCTTCACCGAGCGCAACGGCATCTACATCATCGACCTGCTCCAGTCGCTGTCGTACATCGACCGCGCCTACGAGTTCGTCAAGGAGACCGTGGCCCACGGCGGCACGGTCATGTTCGTCGGCACGAAGAAGCAGGCGCAGGAGGCCATCGCCGAGCAGGCGACCCGCGTCGGCATGCCCTACGTCAACCAGCGCTGGCTGGGTGGCATGCTCACCAACTTCTCGACCGTCTACAAGCGTCTGCAGCGCCTCAAGGAGCTCGAGCAGATCGACTTCGAGGACGTGGCCGCCTCCGGCCTCACCAAGAAGGAGCTGCTGGTCCTCTCCCGCGAGAAGGCCAAGCTGGAGAAGACCCTCGGCGGTATCCGCGAGATGCAGAAGGTGCCCAGCGCCGTCTGGATCGTGGACACCAAGAAGGAGCACATCGCCGTCGGTGAGGCCCGGAAGCTGAACATCCCGGTCGTCGCGATCCTCGACACCAACTGCGACCCCGACGAGGTCGACTACAAGATCCCGGGCAACGACGACGCGATCCGCTCCGTCACCCTGCTCACCCGCGTGATCGCCGACGCGGTCGCCGAGGGCCTCATCTCCCGCTCCCGTGTCGCCACCGGCGACAAGGGCGAGAAGGCCGCGGGCGAGCCGCTCGCCGAGTGGGAGCGCGACCTGCTCGAGGGCGAGAAGAAGGCCGACGAGGCTCCGGCCGCCGAGGCCGAGAAGCCGGCTGAGGCCCCCGCCGCCGAGGCCCCCGCCGCCGAGGCCGAGAAGCCGGCCGAGGCTCCCGCCGCCGAGGCCGCTCCGGCCGCCGAGGGCGAGCAGGCCTGACGTCAGCGTCGACAGTGGGGGCGGTGAGGAATCGACCGCGCCTCGGGCGCGGAGAGTCCGCCCCCACTGTTCACCCGTAGGTCGGCACGCCGTCCGTGATCCACGGCTACAAGTGGACACGGACCGTGCTCATCTCCGATCTTTCGAAGACTTCGAGAAAGACTCACAGACTCATGGCGAACTACACCGCCGCCGACGTCAAGAAGCTCCGTGAGCTGACCGGCGCCGGCATGATGGACTGCAAGAAGGCGCTGGACGAGGCCGAGGGCAACGTCGACAAGGCCGTCGAGGCGCTGCGCATCAAGGGCCAGAAGGGCGTCGCCAAGCGCGAGGGCCGCTCCGCCGAGAACGGCGCCGTGGTCTCCATCATCGCCGACGACAACTCCTCCGGCGTCATCGTCGAGCTGAAGTGCGAGACGGACTTCGTGGCCAAGGGCGACAAGTTCCAGGCCGTGGCCCGGACCATCGCCGAGCACGTCGCGAAGACCTCCCCGGCCGACATCGAGGCCCTGCTCGCCTCCGAGATCGAGGCCGGCAAGACCGTCCAGGCGTTCGTGGACGAGGCCAACGCCAACCTCGGCGAGAAGATCGTCCTGGACCGCTTCGCGCAGTTCTCCGACGGCTACGTCACCGCGTACATGCACCGCACGATGCCCGACCTGCCCCCGCAGATCGGTGTCCTCGTCGAGCTGGACAAGCCGAACGCCGAGGTCGCCAAGGGCATCGCCCAGCACATCGCCGCCTTCGCGCCGAAGTACCTCGCCAAGGAGGACGTGCCGGCCGACGTCGTCGAGTCGGAGCGTCGCATCGCCGAGGAGACGACCCGCGCCGAGGGCAAGCCCGAGGCCGCGATCGCCAAGATCGTCGAGGGTCGCGTCAACGGCTTCTTCAAGGACGCCACGCTGCTCGGCCAGCCCTACGCGCTGGACAACAAGAAGTCGGTCCAGAAGGTGCTGGACGAGGCCGGTGTCACCCTGAAGCGCTTCACGCGCATCAAGGTCGGCATCTGAGTCCGTACCGCGATCGACGCGCGACCCCTATAGGGTCGACAGCAGTCGTCCGCGCACACCGCCGCACCCGGGCATGTGGCGGACGGCAGCAGATCTGACGAGGAGGCCATTGCCGCGCATGGGAGCGAAAAGCGACCCCAACCGGCAATGGCCTTCTTCGTATGTGCAACACGTGAAAGAGGCGGGATCTCCATGACCACCAAGGCCCAGAAGAGCGACGACGGCAAAGTACGCGGCCGGTTTCTGCTGAAGCTGTCCGGAGAGGCCTTCTCCGGGGGCGGGGGCCTGGGCGTGGACCCGGACGTGGTGCACAAGATCGCCCGCGAGATCGCGGCCGTCGTCCGGGACGGCGCCGAGATCGCGGTCGTCATCGGCGGCGGCAACTTCTTCCGCGGCGCCGAACTCCAGCAGCGCGGCATGGACCGCGCCCGCTCCGACTACATGGGCATGCTCGGCACCGTGATGAACTGCCTCGCCCTCCAGGACTTCCTGGAGAAGGAGGGCATCGACAGCCGGGTGCAGACCGCCATCACCATGGGCCAGGTCGCCGAGCCGTACATCCCGCTGCGCGCCGTGCGCCACCTGGAGAAGGGCCGCGTGGTCATCTTCGGCGCCGGTATGGGCATGCCGTACTTCTCCACCGACACCACCGCCGCCCAGCGCGCCCTGGAGATCGACGCCGAGGCGCTGCTCATGGGCAAGAACGGCGTGGACGGCGTCTACGACTCCGACCCCAAGGCCAACCCCGACGCGGTCAAGTTCGACGCCCTCGGCTACGGCGAGGTCATCACCCGGGACCTCAAGGTCGCCGACGCCACCGCCATCACCCTGTGCCGTGACAACAGCCTGCCGATCCTCGTGTTCGAGCTCCTCGCCGAGGGCAATATCGCCCGGGCCGTCAAGGGTGAGAAGATCGGCACGCTGGTGGGTGACCAGGGCAGCCGGGACTGACCGGCACACCCCGGGCGCCCGGGGTACGGCGCCTGTCCGGGGGACGGACGGGACGCACCCTGGCCGGGGGATGGACAATGTCCTGCCGGTCGGGAAACGTGCAGGAAGAAGACGCGACGCAGCCGGCCGCCGTACGACTTCAGGAACCGCAGCCGGGCCTTACTCAAGACACGCAGGAGCAAGTGGTGATCGAAGAGACCCTCCTCGAGGCCGAGGAGAAGATGGAGAAGGCCGTCGTGGTCGCCAAGGAGGACTTCGCCGCGATCCGCACCGGCCGTGCGCACCCGGCGATGTTCAACAAGATCGTGGCCGACTACTACGGCGCGCCGACGCCGATCAACCAGCTGGCCTCGTTCTCCGTGCCGGAGCCGCGCATGGCGGTCGTGACCCCGTTCGACAAGAGCGCGCTGCGCAACATCGAGCAGGCGATCCGGGACTCCGACCTGGGCGTCAACCCGAGCAACGACGGCAACATCATCCGCGTGGTGTTCCCCGAGCTCACCGAGGAGCGCCGCCGCGACTACATCAAGGTCGCCAAGGGCAAGGCGGAGGACGCCCGGGTGTCGATCCGTTCGGTGCGCCGCAAGGCCAAGGACGCCATCGACAAGCTGATCAAGGACGGCGAGGTCGGTGAGGACGAGGGCCGCCGTGCCGAGAAGGAGCTCGACGACACCACCGCGAAGTACGTCGCGCAGGTTGACGAGCTGCTGAAGCACAAGGAAGCGGAGCTGCTCGAAGTCTGATGAGCCACTCTTCCTGGGGGGCGCCGCCGACGGCGGGGCAGACCGGTTACTGGGGGCCCGCCGGCGGTGGGCCTGTCCAGGGGGCTGCCCCGGCGGGTCCCGCGTACGATGCGCCAGAGGCGCAGCAGACTCGCCCCATGCCCATCGTGCCCGACGTACCCGCACCCGGCGGAGACCAGGACGACGACCGGGGGGCCGCTCGGCTGAGCGGCCCCTTGTTCCGCGACGAGACGCAGAATCCGGAGCCCATGCCCGACGCCCCGCAGCCGGCGCCCGCGCCGCAGAAGAAGAGCGCGGGCCGCGACCTGAGCGCCGCCATAGGCGTCGGGGTCGGGCTCGGTGTGGTGATCATCGCGTCCCTCTTCGTCGTCAAGGCCGTCTTCGTGGGTGTCATCGCGGTCGCGGTGGTCGTCGGGCTGTGGGAGCTGACCAGCAGGCTGCGGGAGCGCAAGGACATCGGGGCGCCGCTGGTGCCGCTCGCGGTGGGCGGCGCGGCGATGGTCGTCGCCGGGTACGTCCGCGGCGCCGAGGGCGCGTGGGTCGCGATGGCGCTGACCGCGCTCGCGGTCCTGGTCTGGCGCATGACGGAACCGCCGGAGGGCTACCTCAAGGACGTCACCGCCGGCGTCTTCGCCGCGTTCTACGTGCCGTTCCTGGCTACGTTCGTCGCGATGATGCTCACCGCCGACGACGGCTCCTGGCGGGTCCTGACCTTCCTGCTCCTGACGGTCGTCAGCGACACCGGCGCCTACGCCGTCGGCTGGCGCTTCGGCAGGAACAAGCTCGCCCCGCGCATCAGCCCCGGCAAGACCCGCGAGGGCCTACTCGGCGCCGTGGCGTTCGCCATGGTCGCGGGCGCGCTGTGCATGCAGTTCCTGATCGACGACGGCCGCTGGTGGCAGGGCCTCCTCCTGGGCCTCGCCGTCGCCGCCAGCGCCACTCTCGGGGACCTCGGCGAATCCATGATCAAGCGCGACCTGGGCATCAAGGACATGGGCACCCTGCTCCCCGGTCACGGCGGCATCATGGACCGCCTGGACTCGCTGCTGCCGACGGCGCCGGTGGTCTGGCTCCTCCTGGTGCTGTTCGTCGGCTCCGCCTGAGCCTCACCGCCTACGACGACGGGCCCCACCCTGGTCGCAGGGTGGGGCCCGTCGTCGTAGGCGGTGAGGCTCAGGAAGCGGTGCGGATGGCGGCGATGTCGAACTGGAGGCGGACCTTCTCGCTCACCATGGCCCCGCCCTGGGCGAGTCTGGCGTCGTAGGTCAGACCCCAGTCGCACCGGTTGATGGTGGTGGTGCCGTCGAAGCCGACGCGCTCGTAGCCGAACGGGTCCGTCACATGGCCGATGTAGGTGAGCTCGAGGTCGACGGGGCGGCTGACGTTCTTGATGGTGAGCTCGCCGCTCATCCGGTAGACGTCGTCGCCCGCGAGCCGCACGGCGTTGCTCGTGAAGGTCATCCGCGGGTACGTGGCCGCGTCCAGGAACTCGCGGCCCACCAGGTGGGCGTCGCGCTGCTCCACCCCGGTGTCGACGCTCGCCGTGTACATCACGATGTCGGCCCGGGAGCGGGCCGGGTCGCCGGCGTCGAAGTAGAGCCGGCTCTCGTACTCGGTGAAGGCGCCGCGCACCGTGGTCACCATCGCGTGCCGCACGGAGAACCCGATCCGGCTGTGCGCCGGGTCGATCGCCCACTCCCCGGTGAGGGACGCCAGACCGGGGTCGGGCAGGACGGCGGTGGCGCCGGACGCCGAGGCAGTGTGCGCGGCGGGGGAGGCGGACGCCTCCGGACGCCGCTGGAAGGGGGTGCGGCCGAAAAGGTTCATAGAGCACCTTGCTACGGCAGCGCGCCCGGTCCGGCAAGACCCGACCAGAAAACCCGACCGTTCACCCACAGAACTTCACAGGTGCGGAGGGACTCACTGCTCCGCAGCCGACGAGGCCGCACCGGCGCCCCGACGCCCGGACCCGCCCCGAAGGGCAGCCCGTGGCGGACGGGCTTCGTGAGCAACGTCTTCAACCCGAAGATCGCCGTCTTCTACACGGGTCTGCTAGGCCGCCGCCCCCGGCGGGTCCGTCTGGCCCAGACGCCGTCGCGTCTGCTCGTCGGGCGTCCCCGACGGTGGCAATGTGGGAGTTGTGAAAGCTGAGGACAGCTCAGCCGGCATGTGGCAGCTACGGCGCTCGAACTACGCGCTGCTGCTGATTCCGATCGCCCTCATCGTGGTGATCACGGCGGTCGACCAGCTCGTGCCGGAGGATATCCACCTCGGCCCGCTGCTCGTGATCGCCCCCGCCATCACCGCCTCGTTCACCGGCGCCTGGCTCACCGGCGTGGTCGGCGCCCTGGCGGTGGCGGCGCAGGCCTACATCGGCTGGCACTTCGGCGTCCTCTTCTCCCGCAACGTGCTGGTCCAGATCCTCGCCCTGGCGGTGCTCTCGGCGCTGAGCGTGGTCTTCTGCCTGATGCGCGAGCGACGCCAGCGCCAGCTCGCCCAGGTGCGGTCGGTAGCGGAGGCCGCGCAGCACGGCCTGCTGTGGCCGCTGCCGGAGCGCATGGGCGCGCTGCAGATCGCCTGCCTGTACCTCGCCGCCGAGGACGAGGCGAAGATCGGCGGCGACCTCTACGCGGCCACCCGCGTCACCGGCGGCGTGCGCCTCATGATCGGCGACGTCCGGGGAAAGGGGCTGTCCGCCATCGGCGAGGCCGCCCTCCTCCTCGGCGCCTTCCGCGAGGCCGCGCACCGGCACGCCACCCTCCCCGACCTGGCGGCCACGCTGGACCACAGCGTGACCCGCTACCTGGCCGACTTCGAGCCGACCGCGGAGGCCGGCGAGCGTTTCGCGACCATGCTGCTGCTGGAACTCCCCGACGACGACCACACCATCCGGATGATCAGTTGCGGCCACCCCCCGCCGCTGCTGCTCAGCCCGACCAGCGCCCTCACGGTCCCGAGCCTGCACCCCGCGCCGCCACTGGGGACCACGGAGACGGGACCGGAGGCCTACGCCATCGACACGGCCTCCTTCGAGCCCGGCGACACACTCCTGCTCTACACCGACGGGGTCATCGAGGCCCGCGACCGCGACGGCCGCTTCTACCCCCTGGAGACCCGCGTCGCCCGGTGGAACACGAGCGGCCCCGAGTCGCTGCTCCACCACATCCACCGCGATCTGCTCTCCCACACCCGCGGCCGCCTCAACGACGACGCCGCCCTCGTCGCCCTCCACCGCCACTCGGACCGCCAGGCACACCGCCGCCACGGCCGCGTCATCCACTCGAGCGGCTTCGGCCACACCCCGTGAGGGGTCGCGCCCACCGAGAAGCCCGTCGTCAACGGGCGCTGACGACCGCGCCGACGACCGACGACGGCCCCGGCCGGCGACGGCCACTGGTCACCCGATTGGATCTGCGACACTGGTACCACCATGCCCAAGCCCGGAGAACTCACTTTCGTCGCCCCCCGCGGAGCCAAGAAGCCGCCGCGGCATCTCGCTGATCTCACGCCCGCCGAGCGCAAGGACGCCGTGGCCGAGATCGGTGAGAAGCCGTTCCGTGCCAAGCAGCTTTCGCAGCACTACTTCGCGCGGTACGCGCACGACCCGGCGGAGTGGACGGACATCCCCGCCGCCGCGCGCGGCAGGCTGCAGGAGGCGCTGCTGCCCGAGCTGATGACCGTCGTGCGGCATCTGTCGACCGACCAGGGGACGACCCGCAAGACGCTGTGGCGGCTGTTCGACGGCACGCTCGTGGAGTCCGTGCTGATGCGGTACCCGGACCGGGTCACCATGTGCATCAGCTCGCAGGCCGGGTGCGGGATGAACTGCCCGTTCTGCGCGACCGGGCAGGCCGGTCTGGACCGGAACCTGTCCACCGCGGAGATCGTGCACCAGATCGTGGACGGGATGCGGGCGCTGCGGGACGGAGAGGTGCCCGGCGGGCCGGCGCGGCTGTCCAACATCGTCTTCATGGGGATGGGCGAGCCGCTCGCCAACTACAAGCGGGTCGTGGGCGCCGTCCGGGCGCTGACCGACCCCGCTCCCGACGGGCTCGGGCTGTCGCAGCGCGGCATCACCGTGTCGACGGTCGGGCTGGTCCCGGCCATCCACCGGTTCTCCGACGAGGGCTTCAAGTGCCGGCTCGCGATCTCCCTGCACGCCCCCGACGACGAGCTGCGCGACACCCTCGTCCCCGTGAACACGCGGTGGAAGGTGCGTGAGGTGCTGGACGCCGGGTTCGAGTACGCCGAGAAGACCGGGCGCCGGCTGTCCATCGAGTACGCGCTGATCCGGGACATCAACGACCAGGCCTGGCGCGGCGACCGGCTCGGCCGGCTGCTGCGCGGCAAGCCCGTCCACGTCAACCTCATCCCGCTGAACCCGACGCCGGGCTCGAAGTGGACCGCCTCGAGGCCCGAGGACGAGAAGGCGTTCGTGGAGGCCATCGCGGCCCATGGTGTACCGGTCACGGTCCGGGACACCCGGGGGCAGGAGATCGACGGGGCCTGTGGTCAGCTCGCGGCCACCGAGCGATAATCTGGCCACGTCGAAACATCTGCATATTCCGACAGGGGAGCGCCACAGCGCTGAGAGTGCGGCAACCGGGCCGCAGACCCTCTGAACCTCGCCCAGGTCATTCTGGGTAGGAAGTTCGGTCTTCACTCGAGCTGTTGCGCCCTGCCCGGGACTCCCTCGCGGAGCCCGGGCAGGGCCGCGTCTCTTCCTGGCCAACCCCAGGAGGACATCCAGTGCACAACAAGACCCTCGTGGCCGCGGCCGCCGGGCTCGGCCTCCTCGCCCTGCCCGTGCTGACCGGGTGCGGCTCGGGCGACGCCAAGGGCTCCGCCGCGGACTCCAGGACCGTGACCCTCGTCAGCCACGACTCGTGGCTCGTGTCGAAGAGCGTCATGAAGGACTTCGAGCGGAAGTCCGGGTACAAGGTCAAGGTCCTCAAGAGCGGCGACGCCGGGCAGGCCGTCAACAAGGCGCTGCTGACCAAGGACAACCCGCAGGGCGACGTCTTCTTCGGCGTCGACAACACCCTGCTCTCCCGCGCCCTCGACAACGGCCTCTTCCAGTCCTACCAGCCGAAGGACGCCGGGAAGGTGCTGCCCCAGTACCGCGTCGACCAGGGCAAGCACCGCGTCACGCCCGTCGACACCGGTGACATCTGCGTCAACTACGACAAGGCCTACTTCAGCGAGCACGGGCTGACCCCGCCGCAGTCCTTCGCCGACCTGGCCGAGCCCGAGTACAAGAACCTCCTCGTCACCGAGAACGCCGCCACCTCCTCGCCGGGCCTCGGCTTCCTGCTGGGCAGCGCCGCGAAGTTCGGCGACGACCACTGGCAGGACTACTGGAAGAAGCTGAAGGCCAACGGCGTCAAGGTCGTCGACGGCTGGGAGCAGGCCTACTACCAGGAGTTCTCCGGGTCGTCGGAGGGCCGGAAGGCCGGCGGCGACCGGCCGCTGGTGGTGTCGTACGCCTCCTCGCCGCCCGCCGAGGTCATCTACGCGAAGAAGCGGCCCAGTACCGCCCCCACCGGGGTGTCCCAGGGCACCTGCTTCCGGCAGACCGAGTACGCGGGCCTGCTGAGCAACGCGAAGAACACCAAGGGCGGCAAGGCGTTCCTGGACTTCCTGCTCACCAAACAGTTCCAGGAGGACATGCCGCTCAACATGTTCGTCTACCCGGTGCGCGAGGGCGCGGCGGTGCCGCCGGACTTCGCGAAGTACGGGCCGCAGGCCAAGGACCCCGAGACCATGGCCCCCGGCACCATCGCCGCCAACCGTGACAGCTGGGTCAAGTCGTGGACGTCGCTCGTACTGAGGTAGCGGCGCGCAAGGGCACCGCGCGCGGGAGCGCGGCGCGGCTGGGGCTGATGGCCCTGCCCGTCGCGTTCTTCGCCGTGTTCTTCGCCTGGCCCGTCGCCGCGATCGTGTCGCGCGGGCTCAAGGCGGACGGCGTCTGGCAGTTCGGGCGGATCGCGGACGTCGTCACCCAGCCGGACATCCGGCACGTGCTGTGGTTCACCACCTGGCAGGCGCTCGCCTCCACCGCGCTGACCCTGCTGCTCGCCCTGCCCGCCGCCCATGTCTTCGCCCGCCTCGACTTCCCCGGCAAGCAGCTGCTCCGGGCCGTCGTCACGGTCCCGTTCGTGCTGCCGACCGTCGTCGTCGGCACGGCGTTCCTCGCGCTCGTCGGACACGGCGGCCTGCTCGACGACCTGTGGGGCGTACGGCTGGACACCACCGTGTGGGCGATCCTGCTGGCGCACGTCTTCTTCAACTACGCGGTCGTCGTACGGACCGTCGGCGGGCTCTGGGCCCAGCTCGACCCCCGGCAGGAACAGGCCGCGCGGATGCTGGGCGCCTCCCCGCTGACGGCGTGGCGGAAGGTGACCCTGCCGGCCCTCGCGCCCGCCGTGGCCGCCGCCGCGCTGATGGTCTTCCTGTTCACCTTCACCTCCTTCGGTGTGGTGCAGATCCTCGGCGGCCCCACGTTCTCCACCCTGGAGGTGGAGATCTACCGGCAGACCTCGGAGCTGTTCGACCTCTCCACGGCGGCCGTCCTGACCCTCGTCCAGTTCGTCGCGGTGGGCGCGATCCTCGCCGTGCACGCCTGGACGGTACGGCGGCGCGAGAGCGCCCTGCGCCTGGTCGACCCGAAGGTGACCGCCCGCCGGCCGCGCGGCGCGGGGCAGTGGGGGCTGCTCGCCGGGGTCCTGCTCACCGTCGTGCTGCTGCTCGTGCTGCCGCTCGCCGTCCTCGTGCAGCGCTCGCTGGACGCGCCCGGCCTCGGCTACTACCGGGCGCTGACCGACGCCGACGGCGGCACCTTCCTGGTGGCGCCGCTGCACGCCGTGTGGACCTCCCTGGAGTACGCCTTCGCCGCCACCGCCATCGCCCTGGTGATCGGCGGTCTCGCCGCCGCCGCGCTGGCCCGCCGGGACGCGGGACGGCTGGTGCGCGGCTTCGACGCCCTGCTGATGCTGCCGCTCGGCGTCTCCGCCGTCACCGTCGGGTTCGGCTTCCTCATCGCCCTGGACCGGCCCCCGCTGGACCTCAGGCAGTCCTGGATCCTCGTGCCGCTCGCCCAGGCGCTGGTCGGCGCCCCCTTCGTGGTGCGGACCATGCTGCCCGTGCTGCGGGCGGTGGACGGCCGGCTGAGGGAGGCGGCGGCCGTGCTCGGCGCCTCGCCCTGGCGGGTGTGGCGGGAGGTCGACCTGCCGCTGGTGCGGCGGGCGCTGCTGATCGCGGCCGGGTTCGCCTTCGCGGTGTCCCTGGGCGAGTTCGGGGCGACCGTCTTCATCGCGCGCCCCGACAACCCGACGCTCCCGGTCGCCGTGGCCCGGCTGCTGAGCCGGCCCGGCGAGCTCAACTACGGTCAGGCGATGGCCCTGTCCACGATTCTGATGGTGGTGTGCGCCGCCGCGCTGCTGCTCCTGGAGCGGCTGCGGACGGACCGGACGGGGGAGTTCTGATGCTGCTGAGCCTTGAGGCCGCGACCGTGCGCCTGGGCGGACGGCCCGTGCTCGACGCGGTCGGTCTCGACGTCGCCGAGCACGAGGTGGTGTGCGTGCTCGGGCCCAGCGGCAGCGGGAAGTCCACGCTGCTCAGGGCGGTGGCCGGGCTCCAGCCGCTGGACTCGGGGCGGGTGCTGCTCGACGGCCGGGACCAGGCGGGCGTGCCGGCGCACCGGCGCGGTGTCGGCCTGATGTTCCAGGACCACCAGCTCTTCCCGCAGCGGGACGTCGGCGGCAACGTCGCCTTCGGCCTGCGGATGCACGGGGTCGGCAAGGGCCGTCGGGACGCCGAGGTGGCGGAGTTGCTGGAGCTGGTCGGTCTGCCGGGAGCGGCCGGGCGGGCCGTGGCCGGGCTGTCCGGTGGTGAGCAGCAGCGGGTGGCGCTGGCCCGGGCGCTCGCGCCCCGGCCCCGGCTGCTGATGCTGGACGAGCCGCTGGGCCAGCTCGACCGCTCGCTCCGGGACCGTCTGGTCGTCGAACTCCGGCAGCTCTTCGACCGGTTGGGCACCACCGTGCTCGCCGTGACGCACGACCAGAGCGAGGCGTTCGCGCTGGCCGACCGGGTGGTGGTGATGCGGGACGGGCGGATCGCCCAGTCCGGCACGCCGCTGGAGGTGTGGCAGCGGCCCGCGGACGAGTTCGTGGCCCGCTTCCTCGGCTTCGAGAACGTGGTGCCCGCGACCGTCTCCGACGGCGCGGCGGACACCCCCTGGGGCAAGCTGCCCGTCCCCGACGGATCGTCCCAGGGCGACCGGCCGCTGCTGGTCCGGCCCGCCGGTGTGCGGCTCGTGGCCGCCGACGAGGGCCTGCCCTGCGCGGTGACCGCCCGCACCTTCCGGGGCACCCATGTGGCCGTACGGCTGCGGCCCCTGGACGGCGGGCCGCCCCTGGAGGCGGCCTGCGCGCTGCGGGCCGCGCCGGAGCCCGGGGCCGAGCTGGGCGTCGCGTTCGACGTGGCCGAAATCGTCGTGCTCGGGTGATCACCGTGTGCCTAGGGTGAAGGCATGACCTTGCTCGCACATGACCGGTACTGCGACGAAATCGAGCTGCAGGTGCGGCAGTTGAGAGCCGTGGTGACCTCCGGCGCCGATCTCGCCGCCACCGTGCCCACCTGCCCGGAGTGGTCGCTGGAGGACCTGGTGCGCCACATGGGCGGTGCCCTGCGCTGGGTGGACACCCTGGTGCGCGCCCGGGCGCAGGAGAACATCCCGCTGGAGCGGGTGCCCTCCGGGTCCGGGCCCGAGGAGCGGGGCGACGCGGCCGCCCTGGACAAGTGGCTGGCGGAGACGGGCGAGTCGACCGTGGCCGCACTGCGTGAGGCGGGGGCCGGCACAGCGGTGTGGACGTGGGCGGGAAACCTCGACTCCGGCTTCTGGGCGCGGCGCATGGCCCACGAGATCACCGTGCACCGCGCCGACGCGGCTCTCGCGGCGGGCCTGCCCTACGACGTGGCGCCCGACATCGCCGCCGACGCGGTGGACGAGTGGCTCCAGCTCGTGGAGTGGGTGCAGCGGAACGCGGCCCATCCGGCGGCGGCCGAGCTGCGCGGCCCGGCCCGCAGCATCCACCTGCACGCCACGGACGCCGGACCGGAGCTGAACGCAGAGTGGATCGTCGAGCTGGGCGAGGAGGGGGTCCGCTGGCGCCGCGGCCACGAGAAGGCCACCGTCGCCCTGCGCGGCCCGCTCACCTCGGTGCTGCTCGCCTTCTACCGGCGGCTGCCGCTGGACGCCCCCGGTCTCGAAGTGCTGGGCGAGCGCGCGGTGCTGGAGTTCTGGCTCGAGCGGACCAGCTTCGGCTGAACACGACCGCGGCCCGCCCCCCGGGGATACGGGGACGGGCCGCGGTGTTGCACGAGCGGTGTGCGAAGTCGGGCGTCAGCCGCCGTTCTTCGCCCCACGGCGGCGCATGCCGAGGAAGACGGCGCCACCGCCGACGACGACCAGCGCGCCGGCGACACCGGCGATCATGCCGGTGTTGGAGTTGGCGCCGGTCTCGGCGAGGTTCGAGTCGCCGGCCGCCGGGGACGGCGCGTTGTTCGAGGTGCCGGCCGGGGCGGTGCTGCTCTCCGACGCCGACGGAGCCGGCGTGGCGGACTCCGCCGGAGCGGACGGGGACGGCTTCTCCGACGGGCTGGCCGGCGCGCTCGGGGAGGAGGACTCCTCCTTCTTGCAGGCCGTGGCCGGGGTGGTCAGACCGCCCTTGATGTCCTCGTCGACGTTGAACCGGTCCGTCTTGACGTGGATGCGGTACGTCGCGTTCGGCTTCCAGTCCTCCTGGAAGGTCACCGTGGTGCCCTCCTTGGAACCCTTGACCACCTGCGGCTGGCCGACCGGCGTCTCACCGGCGTCGGTCTTCACGAACACCGTGATGGTGGCCGGGGTGCCGGAGCCGTCCTTGTCGGTGACGACGATGACGCCCTTGTCGCCGTCGCACTTGGCTTCGGCGGAGAACTCACTGATGTTGCATGCGAGCGCCTGGCCGGCGACACCGAGCGCCAGCGCGGCGGTGGCGGAGGCGACACCCAGGATGCGCACGGAACGACGTGCGTTACGGCGAGTTATGGACACGTTTGTCCTTTACAGAGTGCATAACTGCGGGGGGTAACGGGGGAGTTGGACCGCAGGATGAGACGCGGTCCCAGCACCCCCAAGAGACACACAGGTCTATAAGCGTTCCATAAGAAGTGTCAATGCATATGCCCGGCAGGCCCGTTGACTTTGCCTGCTTATTACATGCGGAGACGTTTCAGCGCCGCGGGAGCCTGCTCGATCCGGTCAACGAGGCTGATTCGGGACTCCATTGCCCGGCCCTCGGCCAGCGACCGCAGCAGTGGCCACGCGGGCAGCCGCCGTGTCCAGTGCTCCTCGTCCACCAGCACCATCGGCGTGGGCCCGCCCCGGGACTCGTAGTAGTTCGGCGTCGCGTTGTCGAAGATCTCCTGCACGGTCCCGGCCGCGCCCGGCAGGAACACCACCCCGGCGGTGGAGCGGGCCAGCAGGCCGTCCTCGCGGATGGCGTTGGTGAAGTACTTGGCGATGTGCGCGGCGAAGGCGTTCGGCGGCTCGTGACCGTAGAACCAGGTGGGGATGCCCACCGACTCGCCGCCGCCGGGCCAGCGGGTCCGCACCTCGAAGGCGGCCCGCGCCCAGTCGGTGACCGACGGCCGGAAGGACGGCGCCTTGGCGAGGAGCACGAGCGCCTCCTCGAGCATGCCGTCGGCGAAGGGCGCGGCGTACGCGCCGAGGTTCGCCGCCTCCATCGCGCCGGGCCCGCCACCGGTGGCGACCGTGAAACCGGCGCGCGCCAGCTCGCGGCCCAGCCGCGCCGCGCCCGCGTACTCGGTGGTGCCGCGGGCCATCGCGTGCCCGCCCATGACGCCCACCACCCGTGCGCCGGCGAGGAGTTCGTCGAGCGCGTCGGAGACCGAGTCGTCGTGGACGGCGCGCAGCATCGAGGCGAAGACGTCGCCGTCCGCCTTGGTGTGCTGGAACCAGGCATAGGCCCGCGCGTCGGGCGTCGCCTCGTAGCCGTCGTCGAGCGACGCGAACAACTCGTCGGGCGTGTAGGCGAAACCGCGGTACGGATCGAAGGGGAGGCCCGGTATCGGCGGGAAGACCAGGGCGCCGGCCGAGCGGACGTGCGCGGCGGCCTCGGGCTCCATCGGGCAGCCGAGGAAGACGGCGCCCGCGGTGTCGGCGGTGAGCAGCTCGTCCGTACGGGCCGTCAGATCGACCGCCTGGACGCGGAATCGGGTCAGTGTGCCGTGCGCGGCGACCACCTCGTCGAACTCGGCGAGGGACTCGATCTCACGGTCGTGGGCGGCTCGGTTCGGCTGGGCGGGTGTCTGATCCACCCGCCCATGCTAGGCGTGCGCCCGCGCGTGCCCGGCCGACGGGTTCAGCCCTGGACGGCGGCCGGGTCCATCCACATGACCTCCCAGCTGTGGCCGTCGAGGTCGTCGAAGGCGCGGCCGTACATGAAGCCGTGGTCCTGGGTCTCGCCGCTCGCCGAGCCGCCGGCCGCGATCGCCTTCTCGACCAGCTCGTCCACCTTCTCGCGGCTCTCCGCGCTCAGGCAGATCAGCACCTCGCTGGTCGTGGTGGAGTCCGCGATCTCCTTCTTGGTGAAGTCGGCGTAGCGCTTCTTGCTCAGCAGCATCGCGACGATCGTGTCGCTGATCACCACGCAGGCGCAGTCGTCGGTGCTGAACTGCGGGTTGATCGAGTAGCCGAGTTCGGTGAAGAACTTCTTCGACGCCTCGACGTCGTCGGTGGCCAGGTTCACGAAGATCATCTGCTGGTACACGGGGTGCCTCCCTGGGCTGCGGTCGCTGTTGTCGTGGGTTGGACACCGGACGGCGGGAAAACTCATCGCCGGGCGGCGGGATTTTTTTCCGCCCGGCTCCGGGGCGGGCGCTCAGCGGGCCGCGGCGGGCGCCGCGAGGTGCGCGAGCGCCAGCGTGAGCGGGGCGAACAGCGCCAGCAGGGCGGCCGCGCGCAGCGCGGCGGCGGTGCGCAGCATCCCCGCCGGGGCGCCGAGCCGCAGCAGGGCGGCGGTCGTCTCGGCACGGCACTGACGGGCCTCGACGGCGGCCGTCAGCAGCGTCGACACGGTGCAGCCGGTGACCACGATCGCGGCGAGCGCGGTGAGCGGGCCGGGGGACGCGGCCGGGCCGTCGTACAGGACGGTCACCGCGTAGGCGGCCGAGGCGGCCGCGCAGGCCACGCCGAGCGGCCGGCCGATCCGGGGGGCCTCCGCCATGAGCACGCGGCCCGCCAGCAGCCGGAGCGCTCCGGGGTGGGTGGACTGCAGCAGGCGTCCGCAGAGGTGGGTGAGGCCGGGGGCGGCGAGCACCAGCCCGGCGGCCATGAGCACCCAGCCGGCCAGGACGGCCATGGTCCCGGCGGGCAGGTGGGTGAGGGCGGCGGTGGCCGGGGGCCGGCCGGAGTAGGCCTGCACGGCGAGCCCGGCGGCGACGGCCGCGACGCCCCAGGGCAGTCCCGCGGGGGCGGTGGCCGGGGACGGCCGGCGGCCGGAGGCACGGGCTTCACCGGCCGACGGGACGCCGGCCTCGTGCACGTCCGTGCCGTTGACCTCCGTGACCTCCGTCCCGTTCACCTCGGCGCCGTGCGGCTCGGGATCGGTGACCGCCGTCGTGGTGGTTCCGTCGGCCGGGGGCCGCGCCGCGCCCCGCTTCGACTCCGCTGGTGTGCGCAGCCGCGCCCCGAACCTTCCGTACGTCCCGAACGTCTCGCGCGGAGCCGGGTGGCCGTACGCGCCGAAGCGGCCGAGGGCGCGCGGGGCGCCGGCCGGGGGGCGCGGGTCACGGGGGCGCAGAGCGGCCGCGACGGTCACGGCGGCGAGCGCCGGGACCGGGGTCAGCAGGGTGAGCGCCGCCGCCAGCGGCAGGGGCTGGTCCGTGGCGAGGAACCGGGCCGCCGCGCCGTGGAGCGGCGCGCCCGCCAGGTCGCCGCGCAGTTGCAGGAAGACCAGCAGGGCCACCAGCGAGCCCAGCCCGCAGGACAGGACCGTGGTCACGACCGAGACCGCCATCAGCCGCGCCGGGCCGAGCCCCACGGCCGACAGCCCCGGACGCGGCCTGGTGCCGGGGTCCGTGCGGGCCACGGCGAGCGCGAGGTGCACGGTGGCCGCGAGCGGGACCAGGCACCAGGCCAGCCGGGGCACCGCCGCGCCCGGCGCCCCGGGGTGGGCCAGCGCGTAGCCGAGGGAGGACAGCAGCAGGAACGAGGTGCCCGCCGAGGCGGCGGCCACCAGCAGCCGGCGCAGCTGTACGGCGGGCCGGGCCGCGCGGGTCAGACGGAGAGCGAGCACGCGGCCCGGCCTTCCGTCTCCGCCGCCTCCGGCAGCGGCACGGTCCGCACCCGCCGCCCGTCCAGCAGCGAGACGGTGCGGTCGGCGAGCGCGGCGGTGTCCGCGTCGTGCGTGGCGAGGACGACCGTGATGCCGTGCGAGCGGGCCGCCGTGGTGAGGGTGCGGAGCACGTGCGCCCGGTCACCGCGGTGCAGCGGGGCGGTCGGCTCGTCCGCGAAGAGGACCGTGGGCCCCGGGGCGAGCGCGCGGGCGATGGCCACGCGCTGGCGTTCGGCCTGCTGCAGCTCCCGCGGGTACCTGCGCGCGTGCTCGCCGGCGTCCAGGCGCTCCAGCCACTCCAGCGCGGCCACCTTGGCGCGCCGGCGGCCGGTGCCGCGCAGCATCAGGGGCAGCGCGGTGTTCTCCCAGACGTTCAGCTCGGGTACCAGGACCGGCGCCGGTTCGACCCAGCCGAAGTGGTCGCGGCGCAGCCGCTCGCGGGCCGCCGGGCCCATGGTGTGCACGGGCGAGCTGTTGAACCAGACCTCGCCGTCACGCACCGGGAGGAGCCCGGACAGGCACCGCAGCAGGGTCGTCTTGCCGCTGCCGCGCGGGCCGGCGACGGCCAGGATCTCGCCCACCCGCACGCCGAGCGAGACCCCGGCGAGGCCGGGGGAGCCGTCCTGGTGCCTGAAGTGCAGGGTGCGTGCCCACAGCACGTCGTTGTCCGGCGGGGCCTCCATGGCGTACACCTCGGTTCTGAGCCGTTTTCCCGTGCCTGATCGCTCGTCCGGGTGAACGAAGGCAGGGCCGATCGGTCACTGGCACGCTAGGCAGCCCGCCGCGGGAGCCCGGACAGCACACGGCCCCGGGCCCCCGTTCTCACTCGAACGGGTGGCACCGGGGCCGGTGTTGATCATCCGGTCGGATGATCCGGGCTCGCGCCGGAGGCTCAGAGCTTCGTCCACGCCTCCGTGAGGGTGGCGCGCAGGATCTGCTCGATCTCGTCGAACGTCTCCTGGTTGGAGATCAGCGGCGGGGCGAGCTGGATGACCGGGTCGCCGCGGTCGTCGGCACGGCAGTACAGGCCGTTGTCGAACAGCGCCTTGGAGAGGAAGCCGTACAGGACGCGCTCGGTCTCCTCGTCGTTGAAGGACTCCTTGGTGTGCTTGTCCTTCACCAGCTCGATGCCGTAGAAGAAGCCGTTGCCGCGGACGTCGCCGACGATCGGCAGGTCGTGCAGCTTCTGCAGGGTCTTCAGGAAGGCGCCCTCGTTGTCCAGCACGTGCTGGTTGAGGCCCTCGCGCTCGAACAGGTCGAGGTTGGCCAGGCCCACGGCCGCGGAGACCGGGTGGCCGCCGAAGGTGTAGCCGTGCAGGAAGGTGTTGTCGCCCTTGTAGAACGGCTCGGCGAGGCGGTCGGAGACGATGCAGGCGCCGATCGGGGAGTAGCCCGAGGTCATGCCCTTGGCGCAGGTGATCATGTCCGGGACGTAGCCGAACTTGTCGCAGGCGAACGTCGTGCCCAGGCGGCCGAAGGCGCAGATGACCTCGTCGGAGACGAGCAGGACGTCGTACTGGTCGCAGATCTCGCGCACCCGCTGGAAGTAGCCGGGGGGCGGCGGGAAGCAGCCGCCGGCGTTCTGCACCGGCTCCAGGAAGACCGCGGCGACGGTGTCGGGGCCCTCGAAGAGGATCTGCTGCTCGATCTGGTCGGCGGCCCAGCGGCCGAAGGCCTCCGGGTCGTCGCCGAAGAGCGGGGCGCGGTAGATGTTGGTGTTCGGCACCTTGTGCGCGCCCGGCACCAGCGGCTCGAAGGGGGCCTTCAGGCCCGGCAGACCGGTGATGGACAGGGCGCCCTGCGGGGTGCCGTGGTAGGCGACCGCGCGGGAGATGACCTTGTACTTGGTGGGCTTGCCGACCAGCTTGAAGTACTGCTTGGCGAGCTTCCAGGCGGTCTCGACGGCCTCGCCGCCGCCGGTGGTGAAGAAGACCTTGTTCAGGTCGCCGGGGGCCTCGTGGGCCAGCCGCTCGGCCAGTTCGACGGCCTTGGGGTGGGCGTAGGACCACACCGGGAAGAAGGCCAGCTCCTGGGCCTGCTTGGCGGCGGTCTCGGCGAGCTCGGTGCGGCCGTGACCGGCCTGGACCACGAACAGGCCCGCGAGACCGTCGAGGTAGCGCTTGCCCTTGTCGTCGTAGATGTAGGTGCCCTCGCCCCGGACGATGGTCGGGACGGGGGAGTTCTCGTACGAGGACATGCGGGTGAAGTGCATCCACAGGTGGTCGTACGCGGTGCGGCTGAGGTCCTTCTCGGTCACGGTTATCGGGTTCCCCACATGTAGGTCTGCTTCTTGAGCTTCAGGTAGACGAAGCTCTCGGTGGAGCGCACGCCGGGCAGCGCCCGGATGCGTTTGTTGATGACGTCCAGCAGGTGGTCGTCGTCCTCGCAGACGATCTCGGCGAGGATGTCGAACGAGCCCGCGGCCATCACCACGTACTCGACCTCCGACATGCCGGTCAGCGCGTCCGCGATCGACTCGACATCGCCCTCGACGTTGATCCCGACCATCGCCTGCCTGCGGAAGCCCACGGTGAGCGGGTCCGTGACGGCGACGATCTGCATCACGCCCTGGTCCAGCAGCTTCTGCACCCGCTGGCGCACGGCCGCCTCGGACAGGCCGACGGCCTTGCCGATCGCGGCGTACGGCCGGCGGCCGTCCTCCTGGAGCTGCTGGATGATGGCGAGGGAGACGGCGTCCAGCTGGGGGCTGTTGCCGTTCCTGGACTCGCGGGGCGAGTCCCTCTGGTCTGCGCTTCGACTGGCCACGGCCTCACTGTGCACGACGTCTCGACAGTTTTGCAAGGCCGTCGCGATGAATTTCGTTGTTTACGAGTCCCAACCTTGCGGATTTCGCAGAACGCATGGCGGCGGGGGTGTTGAAAACGTGGGTGTGCCGATTAGGGTGGGGTGTCTCAGTCTTCGGACAGCCGGAGCGGCTGGCCGGGCTGAAGAGCACGAACCCTCGAACCAGATCAGGAGGCCGGCAGTGAGCACCGAGCTGCGTCGTCTGCGCAACTACATCGACGGTGAGTTCCGGGACGCCGCCGACGGACGGACCACCGAGGTGGTCAACCCCGCGACGGGCGAGGCGTACGCGACCGCGCCGCTGTCCGGTGAGGCGGACGTGGACGCCGCCATGGCGGCCGCCGCCGCGGCCTTCCCGGCCTGGCGCGACAGCACCCCCGCGGAGCGCCAGAAGGCCCTGCTGAAGATCGCCGACGCGTTCGAGGAGCGCGCCGAGGAGCTGATCGCGGCCGAGGTGGAGAACACGGGCAAGCCCACCGGGCTCACCCGCTCCGAGGAGATCCCGCCGATGGTCGACCAGATCCGCTTCTTCGCGGGCGCGGCCCGGCTGCTCGAGGGCCGCTCGGCCGGTGAGTACATGGACGGGATGACCTCGATCATCCGCCGCGAGCCGGTGGGCGTCTGCGCCCAGGTGGCGCCGTGGAACTACCCGATGATGATGGCCGTGTGGAAGTTCGCCCCGGCCATCGCCGCGGGCAACACGGTCGTGCTGAAGCCCTCGGACACCACCCCCGCCTCGACCGTGCTGATCGCCGAGATCCTCGGCTCGATCCTGCCCAAGGGCGTCTTCAACGTCGTCTGCGGCGACCGCGACACCGGCCGCCTGATGGTCGAGCACCCGACCCCGGCGATGGCCTCCATCACCGGCTCGGTCCGGGCCGGCATGTCGGTCGCCGAGTCCGCGTCGAAGGACGTCAAGCGCGTCCACCTCGAGCTGGGCGGCAAGGCCCCGGTCGTGGTCTTCGAGGACACCGACATCGCCAAGGCGGTCGAGGACATCTCCGTGGCGGGCTTCTTCAACGCCGGCCAGGACTGCACCGCCGCGACCCGCGTCCTGGTCCACGAGTCGATCCACGACGAGTTCGTCTCGGCGCTGGCCAAGGCCGCCGCCGAGACCAAGACCGGGCAGCCGGACGACGAGGACGTCCTCTTCGGCCCGCTGAACAACCCCAACCAGCTCAAGCAGGTCGCCGGCTTCATCGAGCGGCTGCCCGCGCACGCCAAGGTGGAGGCCGGCGGCGAGCGGGTCGGCGACAAGGGCTACTTCTTCGCCCCGACCGTGGTCTCCGGCCTGAAGCAGGACGACGAGATCGTCCAGAACGAGGTCTTCGGCCCGGTCATCACCGTGCAGTCCTTCGCGGACGAGGACCAGGCCGTCGAGTGGGCCAACGGCGTCGAGTACGCCCTCGCCTCCTCGGTGTGGACCAAGGACCACGGCCGCGCGATGCGCATGTCCAAGAAGCTCGACTTCGGCTGCGTGTGGATCAACACCCACATCCCGCTGGTCGCCGAGATGCCCCACGGCGGCTTCAAGAAGTCCGGCTACGGCAAGGACCTGTCGGCGTACGGCTTCGAGGACTACACGCGCATCAAGCACGTGATGACGTCGCTCGACGCCTAGCCTCCCGGCGCCTGAGCCGCGGCCCCGGACGGGACACCTCCCCGCCCGGGGCCGCGCGCTTGTGTGCGGCGCCTTCGAGGCCGGTGGACAGGGTGTCGGGTACGGCCCGGTCCGCTCGACGCACCGTCAATTGCCGTGCCGGGCACGGCGCCCGCATCCTTCCGTGGTGACCCGGACTCCGCCGCCCGCCCCGTCCCGCCGTTCCGTGCTGCGCTCGCTCACCGGCGCCGCCGCGCTCGGCACCCTCGCCGGCTGCGGGGTGCCCGCCGCCTACGTCGAGCCCGGCGACCGGTCCGTGCCCGACGAGTCCGCCGCCGACCGCAGGCTCGCCTGGGCGAACTGGCCGCTGTACATCGACACCGACGACGACGACGCGAGCCGCCGGCCCACGCTGGACGCCTTCGAGAAGCACACCGGGATCTCCGTCGGCTACACGGAGGAGATCAACGACAACGACGAGTTCTTCGGCAAGATCAGCCCCGCGCTGATGAACCACCAGCGCACCGGGCGCGACCTGATCGTCATCAGCGACTGGATGTGCGCGCGGTTCGTCCGGCTCGGGTGGGTGCAGCGGATGGACCGGTCCCGCCAGCCCAACGTGGCCGAGCACCTGGACCCGCTGCTGCGCTCGCCCGCCTTCGACCCCGGCCGGAGGTCCACGGTGCCGTGGCAGTCCGGCATCACCGGCATCGCCTACGACCGCCGCCGGCTGGGCCGCGAGATCAGGGGAGTGGCGGACCTCTGGGCGAGCGACCTGAAGGGCAGGGTGACCCTGCTCTCCGGACTGGACGAGGCGTTCGCGCTGCTGATGCAGGGCGACGGGGTGGACATCACCCGGTGGACCGCGGACGACTTCCACCGGGTCTGCGACCGGGTGGAACGGGAGGTCCACCGGGGCCAGATCCGCCGCTTCACCGGGAACGACTACACCAAGGACCTGGTCAGCGGCGACGTCCTCGCCTGCCAGGCCTACTCCGGCGACGTCATCCAGCTCCAGGCGGACAACCCCGACATCCGCTTCGTCGTCCCCGAGGAGGGCGCCGAACTGTGGTCGGACTCCCTGATGATCCCCGACCGGGCCCGCCACAAGTCCAACGCCGAGCGCCTGATCGACTACTACTACGAACCCGAGGTCGCCGCGAGGCTCGCCGCCTGGGTCAACTACGTCTGCCCCGTCCCGGCGGCCAGGGAGGTCCTGGCCGCATCCAGGGACAAGGACACCGCCGCGCTGGCCGGCAACCCCCTGATCTTCCCCGACTCCACCCTGCGCGGGCGGCTGGCCGTCGCCCGCGACATCACCTCCGCGGAACGCCCGGAACTGGCGAAGCGGTGGAACACGATCGTGGGGCTCTAGCGGGACCCCAGCGGCGCCGGCCGGAAGGCCCAGTCCATCCTCGGTTCCAGCGCGAACCGGAAGACGCGGCGGACGGGCGGGGCGCACAGCGCGGTCACCAGGGCGGCGGCCAGCACGGAGACGGTGATCTCACCGACGGGGGTGTGCGGCCAGAGGTGGCCGGACCAGTGCCAGTGGTTCGCGGCCTGGACGAAGAAGCCGTGCAGCAGGTAGCCGTAGAGCGTGCCCGCGCCCAGCGAGGTGAACCACAGACGGCGTCCCGGTACCCAGGCGAAGAAGCACGCGGTCAGTGTCACGGAGCAGCCGAACAGCGCCGCGGTCATCACGGGCCCGTACCAGGCGGGCACCGCGAAGGCCGCGGCGGCGGAGCGGTGGAAGAGCCACGCGTCGTCCATCCTGGGCACCGCCCAGTAGGCGAAGGCGAGCGCGCCCGCGAACACCGGTACGGCGAGGACGCGCACCCGGCGGCGGCGCACCAGCCGGAAGTGCTCCCGCCTCAGGCACAGGCCCAGCACGAAGTACGGCAGGAACTGCAGCGTGCGCTGCAGGTCGAGGTCCTTGCCGATGGACGGGGACAGGGTCGCCAGCGCCGCCACACCGAGCGCGAGCGGCAGCGGATGGGGCACGAGCCTGAAGACCGGCGAGAGAAGCCGCCAGATCAGCAGGGCGGCCAGGAACCAGGTCAGGTACAGCGGGTCCAGCAGGCTGACCGGCCGGTCCGGCACGCCGTCGGTCCACCGGGTGAAGTAGGTGTACGCCGTCTCGAAGACGACGTAGGGGACCACGACGCCGGTGACGAGACGCCTGATGTTCTTCGGAGTGGCCTCGAAGGTGCGGGAGAAGTAGCCGGAGATGACGATGAACGCCGGCATGTGGAAGGCGTAGACGAACATGTAGAGCGCGCTGACCGCACGGCTTCCGGAGCGCAGCGGCTCCCACGCGTGTCCCATCGCGACCAGGACGATCGCCAGGTACTTCGCGTTGTCGAAGAACGCGTCCCGCCGCGCGGGCGGTTGGCGATCGGCGTGCGGCGCGGGCACGGGCACGCTCGCGGCGGCGTCGCCGGCCGGTCTCGCGTCGCCGGCCGCCGTCCTGGCCTCGAAGTGCGGCATTCCGTGCGTCTGACCGCTCCCGGGCGCGCCAAACGCGTGCCCGGGAGCGGACGGGAGGGGTCAGTTCCTCCCGCCGTCGCCGACGTACGCCGCCAGGTGCTCGCCCGTCAGGGTGGAGCGGGCCGTGATCAGATCGGCGGGGGTGCCCTCGAAGACGATCCGGCCGCCGTCGTGGCCGGCGCCGGGGCCGAGGTCGATGATCCAGTCGGCGTGCGCCATGACCGCCTGGTGGTGCTCGACCACGATGACCGACTTGCCGGCGTCGACGAGCCGGTCGAGCAGGCCCAGCAGTTGCTCGACGTCGGCGAGGTGCAGGCCGGAGGTGGGTTCGTCGAGCACGTAGACGCCGCCCTTGTCCCCCATGTGGGTGGCCAGCTTCAGCCGCTGCCGCTCGCCGCCGGACAGGGTGGTCAGCGGCTGGCCGAGGGTGAGGTAGCCGAGCCCGACGTCCGAGAGCCGGGTGAGGACGCGGTGCGCGGCCGGGGTGCGCGCCTCGCCGTCGCCGAAGAACTCCTCGGCCTCGGAGACGGACATCGCGAGCACCTCGCTGATGTCGCGGCCGCCGAGGCGGTACTCCAGCACCGACGCCTCGAACCGCTTGCCCTCGCACTCCTCGCAGGTGGTGGCGACGCCGGCCATCATCGCCAGGTCGGTGTAGACGACGCCGGCGCCGTTGCAAGTGGGGCAGGCACCTTCGGAGTTGGCGCTGAACAGGGCCGGCTTGACGCCGTTGGCCTGGGCGAACGCCTTGCGGATCGGGTCGAGCAGCCCGGTGTAGGTCGCCGGGTTGCTGCGCCGCGAGCCGCGGATCGGGGTCTGGTCGACCGACACCACGCCGGCGCCGGCCGGGATCGAGCCGTGCACGAGGGAGCTCTTGCCGGACCCCGCGACACCGGTGACGACGGTGAGCACCCCGAGCGGGATGTCGACGTCGACGTCGCGCAGGTTGTTCGCCGACGCCCCGCGGATCTGCAGCGTGCCGGTCGGCTCGCGCACCGTCTTCTTGACCGCCGCCCGGTCGTCGAGGTGACGGCCGGTCAGCGTGCCGCTGGCGCGCAGGCCGTCGAGGGTGCCCTCGAAGCAGACGGCGCCACCGGCCGTTCCGGCGCCGGGGCCGAGGTCGACGACATGGTCGGCGATGGCGATCAGCTCCGGCTTGTGCTCCACGACGAGCACCGTGTTGCCCTTGTCCCGCAGCCGCAGCAGGAGTTCGTTCATCCGCTGGATGTCGTGCGGGTGCAGACCCGCGGTGGGCTCGTCGAAGACGTACGTGACGTCGGTGAGCGAGGAGCCCAGGTGGCGGATCATCTTCACGCGCTGCGCCTCGCCGCCCGAGAGCGTGCCCGCCGGCCGGTCGAGGGCGAGGTAGCCGAGGCCGATCTCCACGAACGAGTCCAGGGTCTGCCGCAGCTTCGCCAGCAGCGGCGCCACCGACGGCTCGTCCAGGCCGCGCACCCACGCGGCCAGGTCGCTGATCTGCATCGCGCACGCGTCGGCGATGCCGACCCCGCCGATCTTCGACGACCGGGCTCCCTCGTTGAGCCGGGTGCCGTCGCAGTCGGGGCAGGTGGTGAAGGTGACCGCGCGGTCCACGAACTCCCGGATGTGCGGCTGCATCGCCTCCCGGTCCTTGGCGAGCATCGACTTCTGGATCCGCGGGATCAGACCCTCGTAGGTCATGTTGATGCCCGCGATCTTCATGCGGACCGGCTCGTGGTGCAGGAAGTCCCGCAGCTCCCTCTTGGTGTACTTGCTGATCGGCTTGTCCGGGTCGTAGAAGCCCGACTCGCTGTAGAGCCGGTAGTTCCAGCCGCCCGCCTTGTAGCCGGGGATGGTGAGCGCCCCCTCGCTCAGCGACTTGGAGTCGTCGTAGAGCTGGGTGAGGTCGATGTCGGAGACCTTGCCACGGCCTTCGCAGCGCGGGCACATGCCGCCGGTGATGCTGAAGCTGCGGCGCTCCTTCACGGTCTGCCCGGCGCGCTGCACGGTGACCGCGCCCGCTCCGCTGATCGAGGCGACGTTGAAGGAGAACGCCTTGGGGGAGCCGATGTGCGGCCGCCCGAGCCGGCTGAAGAGGATGCGCAGCATCGCGTTGGCGTCGGTGGCGGTGCCGACCGTGGAACGCGGGTCGCCGCCCATCCGCTGCTGGTCGACGGTGATCGCCGTCGTCAGCCCGTCGAGCACGTCGACGTCGGGCCGGGCGAGAGTCGGCATGAAGCCCTGAACGAAGGCGCTGTACGTCTCGTTGATCAGCCGCTGCGACTCGGCCGCGATGGTGTCGAACACCAGTGAGCTCTTGCCGGAGCCGGAGACACCGGTGAACACCGTCAGCCGGCGCTTGGGGAGCTCGATGCTGACGTCCTTGAGGTTGTTCTCGCGCGCGCCGTGCACCCGGATCAGGTCGTGGCAGTCGGCGACGTGCGGCGCAGGCGGCTGGGTGGCGTCCGTCCTCGTGGCCATGTCCTTGGTGTCTCCATCCGTCGGGGGCGTCGCCCGGCTCGGTCCCTCGGCTCGGTCCTGGCAGCACGCTAGCCGCGCGTCCCGGCCCGGCGCTTCTCGATTCCTGACGGGTCCGCCGATTTCTCGTCCTGACGTAGTTTTGAACATGTTCAAATCATGGGTACGCTGCTGCCATGAGCGACAGAGCCGCCCTGCTCCGGGGCATCCGCGTCTGGTTGGTCCTCTTCGTCGTGTGCCTCGTGCTCAGCGGGGCCACCGCGTTTCCGCTGGTGCACGAGCTGCGCTGGACGGAGAGCGGACTGCGGGCGCTGAACGCGCCCGAACTGCTGCCGGGACTCATGGAGTGGATCTCGCGGGTGCGCGAGGGGCTCGACGCCGCCGACGCCGAATATCCGTTCGTCCTCTACGGCACGGACTGGCTGGCCTTCGCGCACCTCGTCATCGCGGTCGCCTTCTACGGGCCCTACCGCGACCCGGTGCGCAACGTCTGGGTCGTCGAGTTCGGGATGATCGCGTGCGCCGGGATCATCCCGCTCGCCCTCGTGTGCGGGCCGGTCCGACAGATTCCCTTCTGGTGGACGCTGATCGACATGTCCTTCGGGGTGTTCGGCGTCGTCCCGCTGTACGTCGTCCGCCGGAAGATCAAGCGGCTCGAGGCGCTCACGGTGCCGGCCGCCGCGGCGCCGGCGCCCGCGGGCTGACCGGCGCGCTGACCGGCGCCGCGGCCGGCCGGATCAGCCGGCCACGCGCAGCGCGTGCAGGGCGTCGACGCGGTTCGTGGTGATCGAGTCGACGCCCAGGCCGAGCAGCCGGCGCAGGGAGCGGCGGGTGTCCGGGGTCCACACGGACAGCAGATACCCGTCCCGGTGGACGCGGGCCGCCAGGTCCCGGTCGACCAGGGAGAAGCGGTAGTTGAGCCAGCGGGGGCGCACCGCGTCCAGCAGCGCGGGGCGCGGCGGGGCGAGCGTCGTCCAGGTCAGGGCGATCTCGGCGGCCGGATCGGCGGCCCGGACGGCGAGCATGGCCTCGGCGCCCGCGCAGTAGTACACCCGGTCCCCGGCGCCGCTCTGCCGGACCACGTCCATGACCGCCCGCACGGTCCGGCGGTCGACCCGGCCGCACAGGTCCACCATCACCCGGCTGCCGTCCGTCGCGGCCAGCGCCTGCTCCAGCGTCGGCACCCCGCCCGCCGTGAGCCCGCTCAGCTCGGCCGCCGACAGCGAGCGCAGCGGCCGGCGGTGCCCCCACAGCCGCTCCAGCGTCTCGTCGTGCAGCAGCACGGGGACGCCGTCGCGGGTGAGCCGTACGTCGATCTCGACCGCGTCCGCGCCCAGGCCGGACGCGCAGCGCAGCGAGTCGAGGGTGTTCTCGCGGAAACGGTAGGGGGCGCCGCGGTGGGCCACGGCGGTCACGGTCTGCATGGCCCCCATTGTGCGGGGCGCCCCCGCCGGGCAGCCCTCCGGGCGGTGCGCCGGGCGGCGCACCGGTCGGGCCCCAAACCGGTGTCCGACCGGGGCCTCAGGGGGCGAGCCGGCCCCGGCCCGGGTTTCAGGGGGCGAGCCAGGCCTCGGTGTAGGCGTCGATCTCCGCCGCGATGCGCGTCTTGCCCGCCGCGTCCAGGAAGGACGCCTCGACGGCGTTCTTCGCCAGGCCGGCCAGTCCCCGCTCGTCCAGTTCGAGCAGGCGCGCGGCCACCGCGTACTCGTTGTTGAGGTCGGTGCCGAACATCGGCGGGTCGTCGGAGTTGATCGTGACGAGCACCCCGGCCCGGGCGAACTCCTTGATCGGGTGCTCGTCCAGGGCGGCGACCGCGCGGGTGGCGATGTTGGAGGTCGGGCAGACCTCCAGCGGGATGCGGTGCTCGGCGAGGTGGGCGAGCAGCCGGGGGTCCCGGGCGGAGCTGGTGCCGTGCCCGATGCGCTCGGCACGCAGCTCGGTCAGCGCGTCCCACACCGTCTCCGGGCCGGTCGTCTCGCCGGCGTGCGGGACGGAGTGCAGGCCGGCGGCGATGGCGCGGTCGAAGTACGGCTTGAACTGCGGGCGCGGTACGCCGATCTCGGGGCCGCCGAGTCCGAACGACACCAGGCCCTCCGGGCGGATCCGGTCGTCGGTGGCCAGCCGGGCGGTCTCCTCGGCGGACTCCAGACCGGCCTCGCCGGGGATGTCGAAGCACCAGCGGAGCACGGTGCCGAACTCGGCCTCGGCCGCCTTGCGGGCGTCCTCTATCGCCGACATGAACGCCGTCTCCTCGATGCCGCGCCGGATCGAGGAGAACGGGGTGATGGTCAGCTCGGCGTACCGCACCTGCTGCCGGGCCAGGTCGCGGGCCACCTCGTAGGTCAGCAGCCGGACGTCCTCCGGGGTGCGGATGAGGTCCACCACGGACAGGTAGACCTCGATGAAGTGCGCGAAGTCGGTGAACGTGAAGTAGTCGGCCAGGGCCTCGGGGTCGGTGGGGACCTTGGAGTCCGGGTGGCGGGCGGCCAGTTCGGAGACGATGCGCGGGGAGGCGGAGCCGACGTGGTGGACGTGCAGTTCGGCCTTGGGCAGTCCGGCGATGAAGGCGTGCAGATCGCGGTCGGGCGTGCCGGCGGCGGGTACCGAGCGGGATGCGGCGCTGCGGTCGGTCAAGGGTTCCTCCCCGGGAACGGCGCCCGCGGACCGAGATCCGTGGTCCGGGCGCGGGTGATCGGCTGATCGGTGATCCGGGGGTCATCGTAGGCCGGGCCGGCGGCGGCGCCCGTGGCGCCCGGGGGAACGGCGACCCGGCGCGGGGCCGCGGAACCGACGCTTTACCATGGCCTGACCATCGATGGAGGGGCGGGGACGTGGCGGACCAGGGACAGCAGGGCGCGGGCGGGGGCGGGGGCTTCGACCCGTGGGCGCCGCCGGAGAGCAAGCCTTCGCTGGAGAAGGGCCCGCGGCCGGGCGCGCCCGGGCAGCAGCCCCCCGCGCAGCAGCCCCCGGTGCAGGACCAGCCGCCCGGTCAGGCCCCGCAGCCCCCGGCCGCCGGTCCGCAGCAGCCGCCGGCGCCGCAGCCGTCCGTGCACGACCAGGCCACCATGATCTCGGCGCCGGGCCCCGGCTTCGGCGCGCCGAACTACGGTCCCCCGGCCCCGCCGCCCCCGGCCCAGGGCTTCCAGGGCTGGTCCGAGTCCGCCATGCCGCCCCCGCCGGCCGCGCCCGGCGGCCCGGGCCCCGCCGCCCCCGGCGGGTACGGCTACCCCGCGTACCCGCAGCAGGGCTACGGCTGGCCGGGCATGCCGATGGGCCCGCAGAACGGCATGGGCACCGCGGCGATGGTGCTCGGCATCCTGTCCATATGCCTGTTCTGCCTCTACGGCGTGGTGTCGCTCGTGCTCGGCGTGATCGCGGTGGTGCTCGGGGTCAAGGGCAAGAAGCGGGCCGAGCGGGGCGAGGCCACCAACCACGGCCAGGCCCAGGCCGGCTTCATCACCGGCATCATCGGGATCATCGTCGGCCTCGCCACCATCGCGTTCTTCGTGTTCGTCATCGCGGTGGCCGTCAACGAGGACAAGAAGCACGACAGCGAGTACGACGACCCGTACTACAACTCCGCGCCCCGGGTCTCGGCACCCGTGCTGACGCAGGGCTGATCCCGGTCCCGGGGGCGGCCCGGTCCAGGGCCGCCCCCGGGGCTCAGCGCGCGGACGCGGCGAGCCGCTCGCGCGCCTCCATCAGCGCGAACCCCAGCAGGTTCGGCCCCCGCCAGCGCTCGGGGTCCGAGGCCGCCTCGTCGCCGGCCGCCAGCCCGATGCCCCACACCCGGTCCACGGGGCTCGCCTCCACCAGGACCCGGTCGCCGGTGCCGAGCAGGAACGCGCGGAGGTCCGCATGCGCGGCGAACTTGTGCGCACTGCCCTCGACCACGATCCGGAAGCGCTCCCGCTCCCAGGTCGCCCCGTCGAAACCGCGGACCAGCCGCCCCGCCTTCTTGGCCTCCGCGGGGTGCTCCGCCGCGAGCACCCGGCGCTCCGCCTCCGCGTCCCCGAACAGCCGGGCCTTCTGCGCCATCATCCAGTGCTCGGCCGTCGCGTAGTGAACCTCCTCCACCACGAACGGTGACGGCCACCACTGGCTCAGACAGCTCGCGCCGATCCGGCCGTCCGGCAGCGGCCGGTGCCCCCAGAAGTGCAGGTACTTGATCCGGGCCCCGGCCCGTACCTCTCTGATCAGGGCCTCCACCCCGTCGATCCTCCCCATGCACGCGAGTGTGGCACGCACCACTGACACTCCGTCCGTCCTTTTCCGTGCCGACTCGACACCTGGTCGACAGATTCCGTCGCGTAACCAAAAGGCAACAACGGAATCACTTGTTGGAGTGCACTCCCTCTGTCAGGATCGGCACTCAAATCGAGCTGGAGCTACGCCACCCACCCCTCGGGGAACGGGACGAACGGCGGAGGAGAGCGACATGCACAACCCGGGCAGCACCGCCAACCCGGAGCGATTTCCCGCCCAGGACCGCCTCGCGGACGGCGCGCAGTTCATCGCCGGCCGGCTGACGAAGGGCACCTCGGGACGCACCCACACCGTGGTCGACCCGGCCACCGGCGAGGAGGTGTACACCTACGACCTGGCCGGCGCCGACGACGTCGACGCGGCCGTCGCCGCGGCGCGCGCGGCCTTCCCCGGCTGGGCCGGCGCCACCCCCGGCGAGCGCTCCGACGCCCTGCACCGGTTCGCCGCCGTGCTCGCCGAGCGCGCCGAGGAGTTCGCCCGCGCCGAGTCCCTGCAGTGCGGCAAGCCGCTGAAACTCACCCGCGAGTTCGACGTGCCGGGGACCATCGACAACACCGCCTTCTTCGCCGGCGCCGCCCGCCATCTGCAGGGACAGGCGGCCGGCGAGTACTCCGGCGACCACACCTCGTACGTCCGGCGCGAGCCGATCGGCGTCGTCGGATCGATCGCGCCCTGGAACTACCCGCTGCAGATGGCCGCCTGGAAGATCCTCCCGGCCGTCGCCGCGGGCAACACCATCGTGCTGAAGCCCGCCGAGCTGACGCCGCTCACCTCGCTGCTGTTCGCGCAGGCCGCCACGGACGCGGGCATCCCGGACGGCGTGATCAACATCGTCACCGGCACCGGCCGGGAGGCCGGCGAGCGCCTCGTCGGCCACCCGGACGTGGCCATGACCTCCTTCACCGGGTCCACCGCCGTGGGCAAGCGGGTCGCCGAGCTCGCCACCGCCACGGTCAAGCGCCTCCACCTGGAGCTGGGCGGCAAGGCGCCGTTCGTCGTCTTCGACGACGCGGACCTGGAGGCGGCCGCCAACGGCGCCGTCGCCGGCGCCCTCATCAACACCGGCCAGGACTGCACGGCCGCCACGCGCGCGTACGTGCAGCGACCGCTGTACGAGGCCTTCGTGGAGCGGACGGCCGCGCTGATGGAGACCGTGCGGCTCGGCGACCCGTTCGCGCCCGGCACCGACCTCGGCCCGCTCGTCTCGCACGCCCAGCGCGACCGGGTCGCCGGCTTCGTGGACCGGGCGCGCGGCTACGCGCGCGTGGTGACCGGCGGCGAGGCCCCCGGCGGAGACCTGGGCAAGGGCGCCTACTACCGGCCCACCCTGGTCACCGGCGCGGCCCAGGACAGCGAGATCGTCCAGTCCGAGATCTTCGGCCCGGTGCTGGTCGTCCTGCCGTTCGACAGTGACGACGAGGGCATCCGGCTGGCCAACGACACCCCGTACGGCCTGGCCGCCTCCGCCTGGACCGGCGGCGTGTACCGGGCCGGGCGCGCCACCCGCGAGATCAAGGCCGGCTGCGTGTGGATCAACGACCACATCCCGATCATCAGCGAGATGCCGCACGGCGGCTACAAGGCCTCCGGCTTCGGCAAGGACATGTCGGCGTACTCGTTCGAGGAGTACACCCAGGTCAAGCACGTAATGTTCGACAACACCGCGGTGGCAAGGAAGGACTGGCACCGCACCGTGTTCGGGGACCGCTAGCGACAACCGGCCGCAGACCAGGCCGACCCCATCCGAAAGGGCACCACGCGCATGGAGCAGTACGAGCCCGACCGCCTCACCCCGGCCCAAGTGGCCGCCATGCGGCGCAGTCTGCGCAACGGCAGGGCCGCGATGACCCGCCGGTCGCTGCTGCGCGCCTCCGCGGGCGGCGCGCTCGCGGTCGGCGGTCTCGCGGCGCTGAGCGGCTGCGGCATCCCCGCGGCGGGCAAGACCGCGGGCGGCACGTCAGCCGAGGACCACTCGGCGCAGGAGAAGACCGTGAACTTCTCCAACTGGACCGAGTACATCGACGTCGACGACAGCGGCAAGCACCACCCCACGCTCGACACGTTCCGCAGGCGGACCGGCGTCACGGTCAAGTACACCGAGGACATCAACGACAACAACGAGTTCTTCGGCAAGATCAAGCCGCAGCTCGCCGCCGGCCAGGCCACCGGCCGCGACCTCGTCGTCCTCACCGACTGGCTGGCCGCCCGGCTGATCCGCCTCGGCTGGGTCCAGAAGCTGGACCCGTCCAACCTGCCGCACGCCTACACCAACCTGTCGCCGCAGTTCCGCGATCCCGACTGGGACCCCGGCCGCGCCTACTCGTACCCCTGGCAGGGCATTCCCACGGTCATCGCCTACAACAAGAAGGCGCTCGACGGCATCGAGGTGAAGTCGGTCTCCGACCTGCTCGACAACCCGAGGCTCAAGGGGCGCGTCTCCTTCCTGTCCGAGATGCGCGACAGCATCGGCATGACCCTGCTCGACATGGGCAAGGACCCGGCGAAGTTCACCGGCGACGACTTCGACGCGGTGACAGCCCGGCTGCAGAAGGCCGTCGACAAGGGCCAGATCCGGCGCTTCACCGGCAACGACTACACCTCGGACCTGACCAAGGGCGACATCGCCGCCTGCGTCGCCTGGGCCGGGGACGTGGTCCAGCTCAAGCACGACAGCCCGGACGTCGACTTCGTCATCCCGGACAGCGGCTACATGACGTCGACCGACAACATGCTGGTGCCCAACAAGGCGCGCCACAAGACGAACGCCGAGCGGCTGATCGACTTCTTCTATGAGCCGGAGCAGGCCGCCGCGCTCGCCGCGTACATCAACTACGCGACTCCCGTCGACGGCGTGAAGCCCTACCTTGCGAAGATCGACAAGGACGCGGCGAACAACCCGCTGATCGTCCCGGACAAGGCCATGCAGGCCAAGTCGCACTCCTTCCGCTCGCTGAGCCAGAAGGAAGAGACGGCCTACGAAGAGAAGTTCGCGAAGCTCACAGGGGCGTGACGACCATGACGACAGACACCAGCGGCGACGTCCGCCTCTCCGGTATCAGCAAGACCTACGACAACGGCTTCACCGCTGTGCAGCCGCTCGACCTGACCGTGCCGCAGGGTTCCTTCTTCGCCCTGCTCGGCGCCTCCGGCTGCGGCAAGACGACCACCCTGCGCATGATCGCCGGCCTGGAGGACCCCTCCTCCGGCACCGTGCACCTCGGCGACCAGGACGTCACCCGGCTGCCGCCGTACAAGCGCCCGGTGAACACGGTCTTCCAGTCCTACGCCCTCTTCCCGCACCTCGACATCTTCGAGAACGTCGCCTTCGGCCTGCGCCGGCGCGGCGTCAAGAGCGTCAAGAAGCAGGTCGAGGAGATGCTGGAGCTGGTCCAGCTCGGCGAGCAGGCGCGCAAGAAACCGCACCAGCTCTCCGGCGGCCAGCAGCAGCGGGTCGCGGTGGCCCGTGCCCTGATCAACCACCCGAAGGTGCTCCTCCTCGACGAGCCCCTCGGCGCCCTCGACCTCAAGCTCCGCCGCCAGATGCAGCTCGAGCTCAAGCGCATCCAGACCGAGGTCGGCATCACCTTCGTGCACGTCACCCACGACCAGGAGGAGGCCATGACGATGGCCGACACGGTCGCGGTGATGAACGCCGGCCGGGTGGAGCAACTGGGCTCGCCCAGCGACCTGTACGAGAACCCGCGCACGACCTTCGTGGCGAACTTCCTCGGCACCTCCAACCTCATCGAGGCCGAGGTCGACACCAGCAGCGGCGACGACATCGTGCTCAAGGCCGGCGGCGGCAAGCTGGTGCTGCCCCGGGCCCGGTGTTCCGCGCCGGCGACGGCCGGAGGCAAGGTGCTGGTCGGCGTCCGCCCCGAGAAGATCGCACTCGCGCACGCCGACGACGCCGGCACCATCCCCGAGGGCCGCAACCGCCTCACCGGCAGGATCGCCGACGCCAGTTTCATCGGCGTCTCCACGCAGTACGTCATCGACAGCCCCGTCTGCGACGAACTCGCGGTCTACGTCCAGAACATCGAGCGCGACGGCCGCCTGGTCCCGGGCGCCGAGGTCGTCCTGCACTGGAACCCGGCGCACACCTTCGGCCTGGACGCGGCCCAGGACATCGACGCGGGTGTCGAGACCGTCGAGGAAGAGGCCGCCTGACCATGTCGACGCTGCAAGAGGCGCCACCGCCCCTCGCCACCGCCGAACCGGCGCCGAAGCCCCCGCGCGGGCGCGGCCGGTTCACCCCGTACTGGCTGCTGCTGCCCGGCCTGCTGTGGCTGGTCGTGTTCTTCGCGCTGCCGATGATCTACCAGGCCTCCACGTCCGTGCAGACGGGCTCCCTGGAGGACGGCTACAAGGTCACCTGGCACTTCGCGACCTACTGGGACGCCCTGGCCGAGTACTGGCCGCAGTTCCTGCGCTCCGTCCTGTACGCGGTCGCCGCGACCGTCCTGTGCCTGCTGCTCGGCTACCCGCTGGCCTACCTCATCGCCTTCCGGGCGGGCCGCTGGCGCAACCTGATCATGGTGCTGGTGATCGCGCCGTTCTTCACCAGCTTCCTGATCCGCACCCTGGCCTGGAAGACGATCCTCGCCGACGGCGGTCCGGTCGTGCACGCGCTGAACTCGCTGCACATCCTGGACCTGACCGACTGGATCGGCTGGACGGCGGGCGACCGCGTCCTCGCCACCCCGCTGGCGGTGGTCTGCGGTCTCACGTACAACTTCCTGCCGTTCATGATCCTGCCGCTGTACACCTCGCTGGAGCGGATCGACGGCCGGCTGCACGAGGCGGCCGGCGACCTGTACGCCAAGCCCTGGACCACCTTCCGCAAGGTGACCTTCCCGCTGTCGATGCCGGGCGTGGTCTCCGGCACGCTGCTCACCTTCATCCCCGCCACCGGCGACTACGTCAACGCCGAACTCCTCGGCTCCACCGACACCCGCATGATCGGAAACGTCATCCAGACCCAGTTCCTGCGGATCCTGGACTACCCGACCGCGGCTGCGCTCTCCTTCATCCTCATGGCCGCGATCCTGCTCATGGTCACGGTCTACATCCGCCGGTCCGGGACGGAGGATCTGGTCTAAATGCCCTTCGTCACCTGGCTCAAGCGCCGTCTCGTGGTCATCGCCGGACTGTGCACCCTCGCCTATCTGCTGCTGCCGAACATCGTCGTCACCGTGTTCTCCTTCAACCGGCCGAAGGGGCGCTTCAACTACGAGTGGCAGCAGTTCTCCACGGCGGCCTGGAAGGACCCGTGCGGGGTCGCCGACATGTGCGGCTCGCTGTCCCTCAGCCTCCAGATCGCCTTCTGGGCGACGGTCGGGGCCACCCTCCTCGGCACCATGATCGCCTTCGCGCTGGTCCGCTACCGCTTCCGCGCACGGTCCGCCGTGAACTCGCTGATCTTCCTGCCGATGGCCATGCCCGAGGTCGTCATGGCGGCCTCGCTGCTCACCCTGTTCCTCAACATGGGCGCCCAGCTCGGCTTCTGGACGATCCTGATCGCGCACATCATGTTCTGCCTCAGCTTCGTCGTCGTCGCGGTCAAGGCGCGCGTGATGTCGATGGACCCGCGTCTGGAGGAGGCCGCCCGGGACCTGTACGCCGGCCCGGTGCAGACGTTCCTGCGGGTGACCCTGCCGATCGCGGCGCCGGGCATCGCGGCGGGCGCGCTGCTGTCGTTCGCGCTCTCCTTCGACGACTTCATCATCACCAACTTCAACGCCGGCTCGACCGTCACCTTCCCCATGTTCGTGTGGGGCTCGGCGCAGCGCGGAACGCCGGTGCAGATCAACGTCATCGGCACGGCCATGTTCCTGGTCGCCGTGCTGTTCGTGCTGGTCTCGATGCTCATCACCAACCGCCGTAGCAGCCAGAAGGCGTAACAGCCCTGTAGGGAGTTGAAATCATGGCCCCGAGCGCCATGAGTCGTGGCAAAGACAACTGGATCTCCGCCCTCTCCGAAGCCCAGCCGGTGCCGTACTGGCTGGAAGACCCGGGCAAGCCCCGCCCGGAGCCCGCGCTCACCGGCGCCGAGACCTGCGACCTGCTGGTCGTCGGCGGCGGGTACAGCGGACTGTGGGCCGCGCTCGTCGCCAAGGAGCGCGATCCGCAGCGGGACGTGGTGCTGCTGGAAGGCCGCGAGGTGGGCTGGGCCGCCTCCGGCCGCAACGGCGGCTTCTGCGCTGCCTCGCTCACCCACGGCCTGCCCAACGGCCTGACCCGCTGGCCGGACGAGATCCACCGGCTGGAGGAGCTGGGCCGGCGCAACCTCGACGGCATCGAGGCCGCCGTCGCCCGGTACGGCATCGACTGCGACTTCGAGCGCACCGGTGAGATCGACGTGGCCACCGAGACCTACCAGGCCTGGGAACTGCGCGACTGGCACCGGGAACTGGAGGAGAAGGGCCTCGCCGACGGCATCGAGTTCCTGGACGCCGACGCGGTGCGCGAGCAGGTGAACTCGCCCACCTTCGAGGCGGGCCTGTGGGACCGCCGGGGCGTGGCCATGCTGCACCCGGCCAAGCTGGCCTGGGGCCTCAAGCGGGCCTGCCTGGAACTCGGGGTGCGCGTCTACGAGCACACCCCCGCCCTCACCCTGAAGCAGTACGGCGCCGGGATGGCCGTACGCACCCCGTACGGCACGGTCCGCGCCCGCGGGGTCGCGCTCGGCACGAACATCTTCCCGAGCCTGCTGCGGCGCGTGCGCTCGTACACCGTCCCGGTCTACGACTACGCGCTGATGACCGAGCCGCTGAGCGCCGGTCAACTGGAGTCCATCGGCTGGAAGAACCGCCAGGGCCTCGGCGACTCGGCTAACCAGTTCCACTACTTCCGGCTGTCCGCCGACAACCGGATCCTGTGGGGCGGCTACGACGCCGTCCACCACTACGGCGGCCGGGTGCGCGCCGAGTACGACGACCGCCCGGAGACCTACGCCAAGCTCGCCGGGCACTTCTTCACCTGCTTCCCGCAGCTCGAGGGCGTCCGCTTCACCCACGCCTGGGGCGGCGCGATCGACACCTGCTCGCGCTTCTCCGCGTTCTTCGGCACCGCCCACCAGGGCAAGGTGGCCTACGCGGCGGGCTACACCGGCCTCGGCGTCGGCGCCACCCGCTTCGGCGCCGAGGTGATGCTGGACCTGCTGGACGGGGAGCGCACCGAGCGGACCGAGCTGGAGATGGTGCGCCGCAAGCCGCTGCCGTTCCCGCCGGAGCCCTTCGCGTGGACCGGCATCGCCCTGACCAAGTGGTCGCTGGCCCGCGCGGACGCGCACGGCGGCCGGCGCAACCTGTGGCTGCGCACGATGGACCGGCTCGGGCTCGGCTTCGACAGCTGACCCCGGCGCGGGGTGAGGCGGCTCACTCGAAAGAGAAGCGGCAACCCGCGTAATGCACCCAGGACGGCCTCCTTCTTCCTTCTGGACGCGACCGCGTCCGGAACGCAGAGGGAGGTCTTCTTGATGAGTACGGCCAAGACGGCGATCGAATGGCTGGTGGCCGTCGCGCCGGACCGGACGCCTGCCGCTGGGCGTGGGAGCGCAATCCGCTCGGAGTCGCGCTGCTGCCCGCCGGCCGGGCCTGGGACGTGCTGATCCTGCCGGGGGAGCTCGGGTATCCGACGCTCGACGTGCTCACCCGCGTGCTCGGCCGCCCCGGCCCGGTGCTCGTCGACTTCGGCGACAGCCGGGTCGGCTTCTTCGTGCCGCCCGGCACCGCGGCCCGCTGGCTGGGCACCGGCGTCCGCACCGCCGGAGCCGGGACCTGGATCGTCGTGCCGTACCCCGGCCGGGCGACCCGGAGCGTGCGCTGGCTGGTGCCGCCGGACGGCTCGGGGACGCTGACCGACCCCGCGCTGCTGGAGCTCGCGATGCACGAGGCGGCGGCGGAGCTGGCCCGGGGCGGGCGAGGGACGGACAGCGGCTCGACCCCTTGACAACCGGATTGGTCTGGACCAAGTTGAGTGCGCTCCGCTCCTCCAACTCCCCCCGCACCGGAGGCCCTTGTGGACCGCGCCAGACGCGACCGACGCCCCAGATCCCCGCTCGCCCTGTTCACGGCCGCGCTGCTGGCCGTACCAGGCGTCACCGCGCTCTCGTCGGCCGCCCACGCGGCCGACGCGGACCTCGCGAAGAACGGCGGCTTCGAGTCCGGCCTCGACGGCTGGACCTGCACCGCCGGGACGACGGTCACCTCACCCGTGCACACCGGCGCTTCCGCGCTGCAGGCCACCCCGGCCGGCAGCGACAACGCCCAGTGCGCGCAGACGGTGACCGTGCGGCCGAACGCGCAGTACACCCTGTCCGGCTACGTCCGCGGGTCCTACGTCTACCTGGGCGCGACCGGCACCGGCACCACCGACGTCTCCACCTGGACCCAGTCCGCCGCCGACTGGCAGAAGCTGACCACCACCTTCACCACCGGCGCCGCCACCACGAAGGTGACGGTGTACACGCACGGCTGGTACGGCACCGGCGCCTACTACGCCGACGACATCTCCCTGACCGGCCCGGGCGGCGGCACGCAAGCGCCGCCCGCCGCGCCCACCGGCCTGAAGACCGGCGCCGTCACCTCGTCCTCCGTCGCCCTGTCCTGGTCGGCGGTGGCCGGCGCCACCGGCTACGCGGTCTACCGGGACGGCGTCAGGGTGCAGACGGCGAGCGGCACCTCGGCCACCGTCACCGGACTCGCGCCCTCGACGGCGTACGGCTTCCAGGTCACCGCGACCAACGACGCGGGCGAGTCCGCGAAGTCGGCCACCGTGACCGCCACGACCCCGGCCGGCACCGGCGGCGGCTCGCCCGGCCTGCCCGCGCACGCGCTGGTCGGCTACCTCCACACCACCTTCGCCAACGGCTCCGGCTACACCCGCCTCGCCGACGTGCCCGACAGCTGGGACGTCATCGACCTCGCCTTCGGCGAGCCGACCTCGGTCACCTCCGGCGACATCCGGTTCGACCGCTGCCCGGTCACCGAGTGCCCGAACGTGGAGAGCGACGCCGACTTCAAGGCGGCCGTCAGGGCCAAGCAGGCGGCCGGCAAGAAGGTGCTGATCTCCATCGGCGGCCAGAACGGCCAGGTCCAGCTCACCACCACGGCCGCGCGGGACGCCTTCGTCGCCTCGGTCTCGAAGATCATCGACGACTACGGCCTGGACGGCCTCGACATCGACTTCGAGGGCCACTCGCTCTCCCTGAACACGAACGACACGGACTTCAGGAACCCCACCACCCCGGTGATCGTCAACCTGATCTCGGCCCTGAAGACCCTGAAGGCCAGATACGGCTCGAAGTTCGTGCTGAGCATGGCGCCGGAGACCTTCTTCGTGCAGAACGGCTACCAGTACTACGGCACCGGCAAGTGGGGCGGCCAGGACCCGCGCTGCGGGGCGTACCTCCCGGTCATCCACGCCCTGCGCGACGACCTGACGCTGCTGCACGTCCAGGACTACAACTCCGGCCCGATCATGGGCCTGGACAACCAGTACCACTCCATGGGCGGCGCCGACTTCCACATCGCGATGACCGACATGCTGCTCACCGGCTTCCCGGTGGCCGGCGACGCGAACAACGTCTTCCCGCCGCTGCGCCCCGACCAGATCGCCATCGGCATGCCGGCCTCGGTCAACGCGGGCAACGGCTACGTCTCGCCGTCCGAGGTCACCAGGACCCTGGACTGCCTCACGAAGAGGACGAACTGCGGCTCGTACGCGACCCACGGGACCTGGCCCGCCCTGCGGGGTCTGATGACGTGGTCGGTGAACTGGGACCGCTACGCGAACTGGGAGTTCGAGAAGAACTTCGACGCGTACTTCGGCTGAGCACGACGCGCGGTACGAGGAACAGGGCGGTCAGCAGCACGGTGCTCAGGCACCAGCTGGCCACCACGTCCAGCGGCCAGTGCCAGCCCCGCCGGACCAGACCGTAGGAGACGCCGAGCACGAGGGCCGCGCAGCAGCCGACGAGGAGCCGGCGGGCGGCGGGGGAGCGGAGCCAGGGAAGCAGCAGCAGGGCCGTGGAGCCGTACGCGATCGCCGCCGTCGCCGTGTGGCCGGACGGGAAGTACCCGGTCCCCGGGGGCACCACCGGTGTCCCCGGGCGGGCCGTCCACTCCTTCAGCGGGACCACGATCGCCGGGACCAGCGCCATCAGGGCCGCCGCGACGGCCGGCCGCAGCCACCACAGGTCCGCTCCCGCCGTCCGGCCGCGCCAGGCGACGTACCCGGCGGCCAGGAGCAGCACGGGGACCGCCACCTCGACGTTGCCGAGGTCGGAGAGGCCGCCGGAGAACCGGTCCGGATGGACCAGGGCCTGGCTGAGCCGCTCGTCCACACGCGTCAGCGGACCGCCGTCGATCACCTGCCAGGTGATCACCGCGAAGAGGGCGAGAAGGACGAGGCACAGACCCAGGAGCACAGTCATGAGGGACAGACTGGCAGGTTTCGGCCGGGAAGGAGGTCGGCCGCCCAGGAACAGGGGGGGTGGTTCCGGGGCGGCCGTCCGGACCGGAACGTCGCTCGCCCCGGGGGGTTTGGGGCGGCGACCGTCCGATCGGTGAGGAGATCCCGGAGCCGTCAGGCCCCGGTTGTGTGCGCGAGGGCACGACCAGGTCGAAGCTGGGGAGGCCCCGGCCTGAGCTCGCCCGCAGTCCCCTGCGGGCGGGGTGTATCTCTCATCTGGGTAGAACCTACGGCAGGCCGGGACGCTTGGGCAGACGGAATCGCGTCCCGCCATCCACCCCGCACACCTTCTTCACACGGCCTGCCGCAGGGACTGTCCATCGGTGCGGCCGGGTCGCTCAGATGCGCGAGAAGGCCTGCTCGATGATGTCGAGGCCCTCGTTCAGCAGGTCCTCGCCGATCACCAGCGGGGGCAGGAAACGCAGCACGTTGCCGTAGGTGCCGCAGGTGAGCACCAGCAGGCCCTCGGCGTGGCAGGCCTTGGCGAGCGCCGCGGTGGCCTCCGGGTTCGGCTCCTTGGTGGCGCGGTCCTTGACCAGTTCGATGGCGATCATCGCGCCGCGTCCGCGCACGTCGCCGATGATGTCGAACTTCTCGGCCATGGCGCCGAGGCGGGCCTTCATGACCGCCTCGATGTCCTTGGCCCTGGCGTTGAGGTCCTGCTCCTTCATCGTCTCGATGGCGCCGAGCGCACCGGCGCAGGCCACCGGGTTGCCGCCGTAGGTGCCGCCGAGGCCGCCCGCGTGCGCGGCGTCCATGATCTCGGCGCGACCGGTGACGGCGGCCAGCGGCAGACCGCCGGCGATGCCCTTCGCGGTGGTGATCAGGTCCGGGACGATGCTCTCGTCCTCGCAGGCGAACCACTGGCCGGTGCGGCAGAAGCCGGACTGGATCTCGTCCGCGACGAACACGATGCCGTTGTCGGCGGCGAACTGGCGGATGGCCGGCAGGAAGCCCTTGGCCGGCTCGATGAAGCCGCCCTCGCCGAGCACCGGCTCGATGATGATCGCGGCCACGTTGTCCGGGCCGACCTGCTTGGTGATCTGGTCGATGGCCTGCTTGGCGGCCTCCGGACCGGCGTTCTCCGGGCCGGTCGGCCAGCGGTAGCCGTAGGCGACCGGGACGCGGTAGACCTCGGGGGCGAACGGACCGAAGCCGTGCTTGTACGGCATGTTCTTCGCGGTCAGCGCCATGGTCAGGTTCGTGCGGCCGTGGTAGCCGTGGTCGAACACGACGACCGCCTGGCGCTTGGTGTACGCACGCGCGATCTTGACGGCGTTCTCGACCGCCTCGGCGCCGGAGTTGAACAGCGCCGACTTCTTGGCGTGGTCGCCCGGGGTCAGCTCGGCGAGGGCCTCGGCGACCGCCACGTAGCCCTCGTACGGGGTGACCATGAAACAGGTGTGGGTGAAGTCGGCGAGCTGGGCGCTCGCACGCCGCACGACGGCCTCGGCGGAGGCGCCCACCGAGGTCACGGCGATGCCGGAACCGAAGTCGATCAGGCGGTTGCCGTCGACGTCCTCGATGATGCCGCCGCCGGCGCGGGTGACGAAGACCGGCAGCGTGGAGCCCACGCCCTGCGCGACCACGGCGGTGCGTCGGGCCTGAAGTTCCTGCGACTTCGGGCCGGGGATGGCGGTGGCGACGCGGCGCTCCTGCGGAAGTGCGGTCATGGGGGGCTCCCTGTGATCTTGCGTACCGGGTGTTCCCGGGGGTTCCGGACGGTGCGTTTTTCGGACGCTTGTCTCTTTATTCGCAGGTTAGGGCCGGGGAAGGAGGGTGGGCATGCTCCATGTGGGCGTTGTCGGCCGGGCCCGTTGTCCGTCGTGGACATAGCGACGGACGGCGAATGCGCCAGGACCGTCCGTCCGCCCGGCCGCGTAAGCGGTGAACTCCCGTTCCCGGGGCGTTAGATTGGCTCGCTGACGGTGGACGGAACGGCAGGTCAGGGGGAAAGGGCCATGGACAGCGACCGGACGCGGGACGCGCGCGGCACGCATGCGAATCCGGTGCCGCGTCCGGCGGTGCCGCCGGAGGGCGCCGCCCTGCCGCCCATGCCCCCGGTTCCGCCGGGCGCGCCGCCGCGACCGGACGGCTCGGCCTTCCTCGCCTGGCTGCGGGCGTCCAGGCCACAGGCGGCGCCGGGCGTGTGGCGGTTCGGGCACCGGCCGCGGCCCGAGCAGGAACCCGAGCTGATCCCCGCCCGGCAGCTGCTGAGCGGCGCGCTGATCGCGTTCCTGGTGGGCTGGCTGGTGTGGTCCCTGCTGTGGAACGGCTACCTCGGCGGCTGGTGGGTGCTGCCGCTCGAGCTGTTCACCCCGGACTCCTGGCGCCAGGGCAACAGCCGCGTCGGCAACGCCGTCCTCTGGTACTCGTACTACACGCTCATCGCCGTCGTCATCATGCTCGTCGTCGGCCGGCTCGGCCGCTGGGGCGAGGTCTGGCGGCGCTTCGGCCCGCCCGCCTGGCGTCCGGCCGCGCCCGCCGCCGAACCGCCTCCCGCACCCGAGCAGGACCCCGCCGAGTGGCCGCAGCTGCGTGCCTCCGGCGCGCACGAGGCCGCGGCCCGGCTGGCCGCCGACGCGCGGGCCGGGCTGATGCGGGACGTCGACCACGCCCGGATCAGCCGGGCCTGGCAGGGCGTGCGGTCCGGCGCGCACAGCCTCGCCGCCTTCACCGGCGCCGTGCTGAAGGACGGCGCCGCCGCCTGCCCGCACCCCTCCGGCGAGCGCGACCTGCCGGCCCGGCAGGCCCGGCACGACCTGCTCACCGGCCAGGTGCGGCTCGGCACCACCGCCGACGACCCGCGCAACCCTTACCACTACCGGGGCGCCGGTCTCGCCCTCGGCCCCGAGCTGCTCGGCACCTCCCTGCTCGCCGTCGGCCCGGCCGGTTCCGGCAAGACCGGCTCCGTGATCCGGCCGCTCGCCGAGTCGCTGTGCCTGCACGCGCTCGCCGGACAGGCCGCGCTCGTCGTCGTCGGCGCGGCGGGCTCCGGGCTCGGGCCGGCCGAGGCCTACGACGTCGTCGTGCGGGTCGGGCACCCCGACTCCGTCTACGACCTCGACCTATACGGCGGCACCACCGACCCCGACGAGGCCGCCGCCATACTCGCCGAGGCACTCGTCGGCGACCTCGCCGACCCGCACCCCGGCAGCGACAGCCGCCGCTCCACCACGGTCCTCGCCCAGATCCTCGGCCCCTTCCGGGCCGTCCACGGCCGCTTCCCCTCCGTCCCCGAGCTGCGCCAGCTCCTCGACGGCACCCCCGGCCCGCTGGCCGCCCTGCGCAAGGCGCTCACCGACACCGGGCACGCCTCGCTGCTGCGCGAACTGGACGCCCGCGAGCGGCAGATGGCCCACCCGGGCGACGTCGGCACGGTGCTCGCCGACCGGGTCGCACTGCTCGACCGGCCCGCCTTCGCCGCCTTCTTCGACACCTCCGGGCAGTCCCGGCCGTTCTCGCTGAAGGCCCTGGACCACCCGGTGCGGGTCCGCATCGACCTGCCGCAGCGCGGCCACGCCGACGCCTCCCGGATCCTGGCCCGGCTGGTGCTCGCCCAGTTCACGGCCGGCGTGACGGCGCGGGAGGACCGGTCGCTCTTCGCCTGCCTGCTGCTGGACGACGCCTCCGGCGTGGTCACTCCCGAGGCGGTCCGCGGCATCCAGCGGCTGCGGTCGGCGGGCGCGGGCGCCGTGCTGACGCTGCGCACCCTGGACGACGTGCCCCGGCCGCTGCGCGGCCCGCTGCTCGGCTCCACCGGGTGCCGGATGGCGCTGTCCGGGCTCACCCCCTGGGACGGGCAGGACTTCGCCGAGGTGTGGGGCAAGGAGTGGACCGAGACCCGGGACGTCACCGACCGGCAGATCATCGCCGAGACACCGGCCGGCAAGGCCGTGCACATGCTGCGCCGGGTCATCACCGGGCAGGCGCCCACGGCCCGGGCCGTCACCGTCCGCCAGGTGGAGCGCGAGCGCTGGTCCGCCTCCGAGCTGGCACACGGGGTGCCGCCAGGGCACGCGGTGCTGTCGCTGACCACCGTGCGGGGTGAGCACGCGCCGCCGCTGCTGGTGGACCTGCGGGGCTGAGGAAGGGCCGAACGGCCATCGGCGGACCGTACGGTGCGGCAGAATCGGCATAGGCTGTTCGTACGCGGCGGCCAAATGATCCCGATCCGGCCGTCACCCGGACCCCCGTCCGGCCGGTTCACCACGACCTGAAGGCCCCATGCCCCCGACGCTCGCCTCGCTCGTCCACCACTCCGCGCTCAAGCTGACCGTGCGCGCGGGCGAGGACCGCCTCGACGTGCCCGTCAAGTGGGCGCACGTGAGCGAGCTGGCCGACCCCGTGCCCTACATGGAAGGCGGCGAGCTGCTGCTCATCACCGCGCTCAAGCTGGACGCGGAGGATCCGCAGGCCATGCGGCGGTACGTGCGGCGGCTGGCCGGGGCGGGAGTCGTCGGGCTCGGCTTCGCGGTCGGCGTCAACTACGCGGAGATTCCCGAGGCACTCGTCGCCGCCGCCGAGGAGGAGGGGCTGCCGCTGCTGGAGGTGCCGCGCCGCACCCCCTTCCTCGCCATCAGCAAGGCCGTCTCCGCCGCGATCGCCGCCGACCAGTACCGGGCCGTCACCGCGGGCTTCGCCGCCCAGCGCGAGCTGACCCGGCAGGCGCTGAACGCCGGCCCCGAGGGACTGCTCGGCGCGCTCGCCGCGCAGATCGACGGCTGGGCGGCGCTGTACGACGCCTCGGGCGCCGTCGTCGCCGCGGCGCCCGAATGGGCCGGCCGGCGCGCCGCCCGGCTCACCGCCGAGGTGGAGCGGCTGCGGGAACGGCCCGCTCCGGCGTCCTCGGTGGTGGGCGGACCGGAGAACGAGGACCGGGTGGAGCTGCACTCCCTGGGGACGGGGAAGCGCCCGCGGGACGCGCTCGCCGTGGGCACGGCGGCCGCCCTGGGCACCGCCGAGCGCTACGCCCTGCACTCCGCGATCGCCCTGCTCACCCTCACCACCGAACGCTCCCGCTCGCTGCACGCGGCCGAACAGCGGATCGGCGCCGCGGTGCTGCGCATGCTGCTCGCCGGCGAACCCGACCACGCCCGGGCGGTCGCCGGGGACCTGTACGGCGGGCTGCTCGACGCGCCGTTCCGGATGGTCGTCGCCGAGTCGGTGTCCGGCGGCGACCCGCTGGGCGCGCTCGCGGAGACCGTCGAGGCCGCGGCGGCGCGCTCGGGTGAGGCGGTGCTCGTGGTGCCGGAGGGGGAGCGGCTGGTGGTGCTGGTCGCCGACGGGGGCGCGGCGGCGAGCGCGTGCACCGGGTACGCGTCGGCCCTGGAGAGCGCGCGGGCCGGGTCCGAGCAGGGGGCGGCGGAGGAGGACGACCTGGTCGTCGGCCTCTCGGCGCCGGCCGGCCCGATAGCCGCGGCCGCCGCCTACAAGCAGGCGGAGCAGGCGCTCTCGGTGGCGCGGCGGCGCGGCCGGGTGCTCGTCGGGCACGACCAGCTCGCCGCGGGTTCGGTGCTGCCGCTGCTGGCCGACGACGCGGTGAAGGCCTTCGCCGACGGGCTGCTGCGGCCCCTGTACGAGCACGACGCCACCGGCCGCGGGGACCTGGTCGCCTCGCTGCGCGCCTGGCTCTCCCGGCACGGCCAGTGGGACGCGGCCGCCGCGGACCTGGGCGTCCACCGGCACACCCTGCGGTACCGGATGCGGCGCGTCGAGGAGATCCTGGGCCGCAGCCTCGACGACCCCGACGTCCGCATGGAACTGTGGCTGGCCCTGAAGACGACGTCCACCGAGTAGCGGAGAGCGGCGGCCGCACCCCACCGTGCCAAACCGGCGCACCCGGGACCCCGACTGCTACGACTCGGACAAGCGCCCGCCGCCCGCGCCCGCCCTACCGTTGACCTCGAACCGAACGCACACCCACAACGCGGAAGGGCCGGGACGACTCACATGACTTCCACCCACGCCTTCTGGCTCGCCGGCCGCCAGGCCACCGGCGAGGACACCTTCGACGTCACGTCCCCGTGGGACGGCCGTCTCGTCGGCAAGGTCAGCGTGCCGACCGAGGCCCAGGTCGAGGAGGCCGTGGCCGCCGCGTACGCCGTCCTCGAGGACTTCGCCGCCACCCCGGCCCACGTGCGCGCCGCCGCCCTCGACCACGTCAGCAGGCGTCTGGCCGAGCGCACCGAGGAGATCGCCCAGCTCATCTCCGCCGAGAACGGCAAGCCGATCAAGTGGGCCCGGGGCGAGGTCGGCCGTGCCGTCTCCGTCTTCCGGTTCGCCGCCGAGGAGGCCCGCCGCTTCAACGGCGGCGAGGCCCAGCGGCTGGACACCGACGCCGGCGGCCAGGGCCGGCTGGCGCTGACCCGCCGCTTCCCGAAGGGCGTCGTCCTCGGCATCGCGCCGTTCAACTTCCCGCTGAACCTGTGCGCGCACAAGATCGCCCCGGCCATCGCCGCCGGCGCCCCGATCATCCTCAAGCCCGCCCCGGCCACCCCGCTGTCCGGCCTCATCCTCGGCGACCTGCTCGCCGAGACCGAGCTGCCCGCCGGCTCCTGGTCGATCCTCCCGGTCTCCAACGACCGCATGCCCGCCCTGGTCCAGGACGAGCGCCTGCCGGTGATCTCCTTCACCGGTTCGGAGAAGGTCGGCTACGCGATCATGGACTCGGTGCCGCGCAAGCACTGCACCCTGGAGCTCGGCGGCAACGGGGCGGCCGTCGTGCTCGGCGACTTCGCGAGCGACGAGGACCTGGACTGGGCCGCGACCCGTATCGCGACCTTCTCCAACTACCAGGGCGGCCAGTCCTGCATCTCCGTGCAGCGGGTCATCGCGGACGCCGCCGTGTACGACCGCCTGCTGCCGCGCATCGTCGCCGCCGTCGAGGCCCAGGTCACCGGTGACCCGAGCGACGCCAAGACGGACGTCGGCCCGCTGGTCAGCGAGGACGCCGCCAAGCGCGTCGAGTCCTGGGTCGACGAGGCCGTCGCCGCCGGGGCGAAGCTGCTCACGGGCGGCGAGCGCGACGGCGCCTCCTACGCGCCGACCGTCCTCGCCGAGGTGCCCGCCGACACCACCCTCGCCTGCGAGGAGGTCTTCGGACCGGTCCTCACCGTGCGGAAGGTGGACGGCGAGGCCGAGGCCTTCGCCGCCGTCAACGACTCCAAGTACGGCCTCCAGGCGGGTGTGTTCACGCACGACCTGCAGGTCGCCTTCCGCGCCCACCGCGCCCTCGAGGTCGGCGGCGTCGTGATCGGCGACGTGCCGTCCTACCGCGCCGACCAGATGCCGTACGGCGGCGCCAAGCAGTCCGGCGTGGGCCGCGAGGGTGTGCGGTTCGCGATGGACGACTACACATACGAGCGCGTGCTGGTCCTCACCGGGCTCGCGCTCTGACCTGACACCAGCAGGTCACCGAGACGGCCGGAGCCCACTGTGCGGGGGCTCCGGCCGTCTCGTTCCTCCGGGCCGTCCCTCAGCCGGAGAAGCCCGCGTGCGCGAGGCATAGCGGTCCGCGCAGGCGGAGGCGGACGTCGTGCAGTCCCTCGGCGGGGAACGGCGCGTCAGCGGTGACGTAGGTGCACTCGTCGGCCGTAGCGACGGCGAGGGTGAGCACGGCGAGCGGCGGGCCGCCGCCCAGCTCCACGTCCATCAGGATCATCGCGTCGGCGAGCCCGCTGCCGGTGACCCGGCGCACCGCGACGGGACCCTCCTCGCCCGTGAGCAGCAGAACGTCGTACCCGTGGGCGCGGGCCGTGGTGGCCACCGCGAGGGTGTCCATAGGCTGTCGAGGCGCTTCGACGGCAATTCCCGGAGGCGGGATGTGCCGGGCGAAACCAGTACAGCGCGCCGTCACCCGCCTTGCGCGGCCATTCCACCTGAACGGCGCGCGAGGGGTGGTGGGGTCGGCCCGTTTCGGGTACCAACGATCCAGTAGCACCGGTCGGTAACGAACGACCGTCAATGATCCCTCTTCGCGGCGAGGTGAGCCTCAATGTCCGCCCCCACCACCCAACGCACCAACGTCAGCGAACGCGAGGCCCGGCAGGTGGCGGAGGCCGCCCGGGAACAGGACTGGCACAAGCCGAGTTTCGCCAAGGAGCTGTTCCTCGGGCGCTTCCGGCTCGACCTCATCCACCCCCATCCGCTGCCCGACGACGAGTCCGTCCGGCGCGGCGAGGAGTTCCTGGCGAAACTGCGCGCGTTCTGCGAGTCGTCGGTCGACTCCGCCCGCATCGAACGCGAGGCCCGCATTCCCGACGAGGTCATCACGGGCCTGAAGGAACTCGGCGCCCTCGGCATGAAGATCGACCCGAAGTACGGCGGTCTCGGCCTGACCCAGCTCTACTACAACAAGGCGCTGGCCCTGGCCGGCTCCGCCAGTCCCGCCGTCGGCGCCCTGCTCTCCGCCCACCAGTCGATCGGCGTGCCGCAGCCGCTGAAGATCTTCGGCACCCAGGAGCAGAAGGACGCCTTCCTGCCCCGCTGCGCCCGCACCGACATCTCGGCCTTCCTGCTCACCGAGCCGGACGTCGGCTCCGACCCGGCGCGCCTTGCCACCACGGCCGTGCCCGACGGCGACGACTACGTCCTCGACGGGGTCAAGCTGTGGACCACCAACGGCGTCGTCGCCGACCTGCTCGTCGTCATGGCCCGGGTGCCGAAGTCCGAGGGCCACAAGGGCGGCATCACCGCCTTCGTGGTGGAGGCCACCGCCGAGGGCATCACCGTGGAGAACCGCAACGCCTTCATGGGGCTGCGGGGCATCGAGAACGGCGTCACCCGCTTCCACCAGGTCCGGGTCCCCGCCGCCAACCGCATCGGCCCGGAGGGCGCGGGTCTGAAGATCGCGCTCACCACCCTCAACACCGGCCGGCTGTCGCTGCCCGCGATGTGCGCCGGAGCCGGCAAGTGGTGTTTGAAGATCGCCCGGGAGTGGGCGGCGGAGCGCGAGCAGTGGGGCAAGCCGGTCGCGCTGCACGAGGCCGTCGGCTCCAAGATCAGCTTCATCGCGGCCACCACCTTCGCCCTGGAGGCGGTGCTCGACCTGTCCTCGCAGATGGCCGACGAGGACCGCAACGACATCCGCATCGAGGCCGCCCTCGCCAAGCTGTACGGCTCCGAGATGGCCTGGCTGATGGCCGACGAACTGGTCCAGATCCGCGGCGGCCGCGGCTACGAGACCGCCGAGTCCCTCAGGGCGCGCGGCGAGCGGGCCGTGCCCGCCGAGCAGATGCTGCGCGATCTGCGCATCAACCGCATCTTCGAGGGCTCCACGGAGATCATGCACCTCCTGATCGCCCGCGAGGCCGTCGACGCCCACCTCTCGGTCGCCGGCGACCTCATCGACCCCGAAAAGACCCTCTCGGACAAAGCGAAAGCGGGCGCGAACGCGGGCGTCTTCTACGCCAAGTGGCTGCCGAAGCTGGTCGCCGGCCCGGGACAGCTGCCGTCCTCGTACGGCGAGTTCAAGCGCGAGGTCGACCTCTCCGGCCACCTGCGCTACGTCGAGCGGCACGCCCGGAAGCTCGCCCGCTCCACCTTCTACGCCATGTCCCGCTGGCAGGGCCGGATGGAGACCAAGCAGGGCTTTCTCGGCCGGATCGTGGACATCGGCGCCGAACTCTTCGCGATGAGCGCGGCCTGCGTCCGTGCCGAGCGGCTGCGCGTCGACGGCGAGCACGGCCGCGAGGCCTACCAGCTCGCCGACGCCTTCTGCCGCCAGTCCCGCATCCGGGTCGAGGAACTCTTCGGCCGGCTGTGGGCCAACACCGACGACCTCGACCGCAAGGTGGTCAAGGGAGTCCTCGGCGGCGCCTACACCTGGCTCGAGGAGGGCGTCATCGACCCGTCCGGGGACGGCCCGTGGATCGCCGACGCGACCCCCGGACCGTCCGCACGGTCCAACGAACGGCGCCCCTTCGGCGCCTGACCATCCCGTCCCGGACCGGGGCGCCCGGGCTCAGACGCCCCAGGTGCCCTGGTTCGAGGCGCAGTTCCAGCCCGTGCCCTTCAAGGTGAACTTCACCTTGTAGGAACGGGTGTTGAGCAGATGCGTGGGCACCTTCACCCCGAGGCTGGTCTTCTTCTTGAGCGTCGAGGTGTACACGGCCACCGTCTTGGTCGTGTTCTTCGTGACCTTGCCGTTCTTCGCCTTGGCGGTGCCGAAGCGGATGTTGCGGACGTTCGTGACGGTGAAGGTGACCTTCTGGAAGCTCTTGGTGGTGCTCTTGTTCTTGATCCCGAAGTACAGGCCGCCGTTGGTCACCCAGCCGTGCGAGTCGACGTAGAAGCGGCTCGGGTAGACCAGGTCGACCGGGCAGCCGGTGCTCGTCGCCGTCGCGGCCGAGGCCACCCCGGCGAAGCCGAGCTGAGCTGCGGTGACGACCCCCGCCGCGGCCAGGACGGTCGCGGTCGTGCGCATGCGGTTCATCGTGAAGTCTCTCCTCCCCCTGTGAGCCATTCGGACTTGGCTCCAGCGGGCAGAATGCCATGACCGAGCGCCACACGCCCGGGAATTCACCCGGTCCGGCGGTACTCGCCGCCGTGCCGTTGACGCCCGGCCGCGGACGATCCTCACGTCGGACCCCTATCAGGAGAGATGGGGACGATCACCCCGTCCGGCGGCGAAAACGGTGACACGGCCCTACACGGGGGACGCCCTGTCCGGGCGGCCGCGGCTTGCGGCGACAATGGGGGGATGACCGACAGTCCCGCCAGCCCCGCGCCCCTCGCCGACCCGCACCTCGTGTACGACCCGCTCGCGGGAGACGGCCCGAAGGACGTGGTGATCCTCGGCTCCACGGGGTCCATCGGAACCCAGGCCATCGACCTCGTGCTGCGCCATCCCGACCGCTTCCGGGTCACCGCCCTCTCCGCGAACGGCGCCCGGCCGGCCCTGCTCGCCGAGCAGGCGCACCGCCTGCGGGCGCGGACCGTCGCGGTGGCCCGAAAGGACGCGGTGCCGGCCCTGCGCGAGGCGCTGACCGGGCTCTACGGTGTTGCGGAGCCGCTGCCCGAGATCCTCGCCGGACCGGACGCGGCCACCCAGGTCGCCGCCTCCGACTGCCACACCGTGCTGAACGGCATCACCGGGTCCATCGGCCTCGCGCCGACCCTGGCCGCCCTGGAGGCGGGCCGCACCCTCGCGCTCGCCAACAAGGAGTCGCTGATCGTCGGCGGTCCGCTGGTCAAGGCGCTCGCCAAGCCGGGGCAGATCATCCCGGTCGACTCCGAGCACGCCGCGCTCTTCCAGGCGCTCGCCTCCGGCACCCGCGCCGACGTGCGCAAGCTCGTCGTCACCGCCTCCGGCGGCCCCTTCCGCGGCCGCACCAAGGCCGAGCTGGCGAACGTCACCGTGAAGGACGCCCTCGCGCACCCCACCTGGGCGATGGGCCCGGTGATCACGATCAACTCGGCGACCCTCGTCAACAAGGGCCTGGAAGTCATCGAGGCGCACCTGCTCTACGACATTCCCTTCGACCGCATTGAGGTCGTCGTGCACCCGCAGTCGTATGTCCACTCGATGGTCGAGTTCACCGACGGATCCACGATCGCCCAGGCGACGCCCCCCGACATGCGCGGGCCGATCGCCATCGGTCTGGGCTGGCCCGAACGCGTCCCGGACGCGGCGCCCGCCTTCGACTGGAGCAAGGCCTCCACATGGGAGTTCTTCCCGCTCGACGACGAGGCCTTCCCCTCGGTGAACCTCGCCCGGCACGTGGGGCGGCTCGCGGGCACCGCGCCGGCGGTGTTCAATGCCGCCAACGAGGAATGCGTCGAGGCCTTCCGCAACGGCGCACTGCCCTTCAACGGCATCATGGAGACCGTCACGCGGGTGGTGGAGGAGCACGGCACCCCGGCCACGGGAACTCCGCTCACCGTGTCGGACGTCCTCGAAGCGGAGACCTGGGCGCGGGCCCGGGCCCGCGAACTGACAGACCGGACCGCGGAGGCGCGTGCATGACGACCTTGATGTTCATCCTCGGCATAGTGGTCTTCGCGGTCGGCCTGCTCGTCTCCATCGCGTGGCACGAGCTGGGGCACCTGTCCACGGCCAAGCTCTTCGGCATCCGCGTCCCGCAGTACATGGTCGGATTCGGCCCGACCATCTGGTCGCGCCGGAAGGGCGAGACCGAGTACGGCATCAAGGCCGTGCCGCTCGGCGGCTACATCCGCATGATCGGCATGTTCCCGCCCGACGACGCCGGCCGGGTCTCCGCCCGCTCCACCTCCCCGTGGCGCGGCATGATCGAGGACGCCCGGTCCGCCGCCTTCGAGGAGCTGAAGGAGGGCGACGAGACGCGCATGTTCTACACGCGCAAGCCGTGGAAGCGCGTCATCGTCATGTTCGCGGGCCCGTTCATGAACCTGGTGCTCGCGGTCGCGCTGTTCCTCACCGTGCTGATGGGCTTCGGCATCCAGCAGCAGACCACCACCGTCGCCTCCGTCTCGCCCTGCGTCATCGCGCAGAGCGAGAACCGCGACACCTGCAAGAAGTCCGACCCCGCCTCCCCGGCGGCGGCCGCCGGCATGAAGAACGGCGACCGCATCGTCTCCTTCGCCGGCACGCCGACCAGGGACTGGAACACGCTGTCCGACCTCATCCGGGACAGCGCGGGCAAGGACGTCGCGATCGTCGTCGACCGCAAGGGCCAGGAGCTGACCCTGCACGCGAAGATCGCCACGAACCAGGTCGCCAAGAAGGACTCCAGCGGCACCTACGTCCAGGGGAAGTACGTCAAGGCGGGCTTCCTCGGCTTCAGCTCGGCCACCGGCGTGGTCAAGCAGGACTTCGGCCAGTCCGTGACCTGGATGACCGACCGGGTGGGCGACGCCGTCGACTCGCTCATCGCCCTGCCCGGCAAGATCCCGGCCCTGTGGGACGCCGCCTTCGGCGACGGCCCGCGCGAACCGGACTCCCCGATGGGCATCGTCGGCGCGGCCCGGGTCACCGGCGAGATCGCCACGCTGGACATCCCGGCCTCGCAGCAGCTCGCCATGGCCGTGTTCGTGGTCGCCGGGTTCAACCTCTCCCTGTTCCTGTTCAACATGCTCCCGCTGCTCCCGCTCGACGGCGGGCACATCGCGGGCGCCCTGTGGGAGTCGCTGCGGCGCAACGTGGCCCGGGTGCTGCGGCGCCCGGACCCGGGCCCCTTCGACGTGGCGAAGCTGATGCCGGTGGCGTACGTGGTGGCGGGCGTCTTCGTCTGCTTCACGGTCCTCGTGCTGATCGCCGACGTCGTCAACCCGGTGAAAATCTCCTAGCCGCCGGATGGCGGAAGGCGGCCCGGAACACCGTGTTCCGGGCCGCCTTCCCATGAGTGTGTTTGCCGGGTGGGATGTGCTCGCGGCCGCGCCCGTGCCGTAATCTCGGAGCCTGGAGCCCGCTGCTGACGGGACCGGACCTTGATCCACGACTTGGGGTTGCACAGCAGATGACTGCGATTTCTCTCGGCATGCCGTCCGTTCCGACCAAGCTGGCCGAGCGCCGGAAGAGCCGGCAGATCCAGGTCGGATCCGTGGCGGTCGGCGGGGACGCGCCCGTCTCGGTCCAGTCGATGACCACGACCCGCACCTCCGACGTGGGCGCCACCCTGCAGCAGATCGCCGAGCTGACCGCGTCCGGCTGCCAGATCGTCCGGGTCGCCTGCCCCACGCAGGACGACGCGGACGCCCTCGCGACCATCGCGAGGAAGTCGCAGATCCCGGTGATCGCGGACATCCACTTCCAGCCGAAGTACGTCTTCGCCGCCATCGAGGCCGGCTGCGCCGCCGTCCGGGTGAACCCCGGCAACATCAAGCAGTTCGACGACAAGGTCAAGGAGATCGCGCGGGCCGCGAAGGACCACGGCACCCCGATCCGGATCGGCGTCAACGCGGGCTCCCTGGACCGCCGGCTGCTGCAGAAGTACGGCAAGGCCACCCCCGAGGCGCTGGTCGAGTCGGCCCTGTGGGAGGCGTCCCTCTTCGAGGAGCACGACTTCCGCGACATCAAGATCTCGGTCAAGCACAACGACCCGGTCGTGATGATCGAGGCCTACAAGCAGCTCGCCGCCCAGTGCGACTACCCGCTGCACCTCGGCGTCACCGAGGCCGGCCCGGCGTTCCAGGGCACGATCAAGTCGGCCGTCGCCTTCGGCGCCCTGCTCTCCCAGGGCATCGGCGACACCATCCGCGTCTCGCTGTCCGCGCCTCCGGTGGAGGAGGTCAAGGTCGGCAACCAGATCCTGGAGTCCCTGGGACTGCGGCAGCGCGGCCTGGAGATCGTCTCCTGCCCGTCCTGCGGCCGCGCCCAGGTCGACGTCTACAAGCTCGCCGAAGAGGTCACCGCCGGTCTGACCGGCATGGAGGTCCCGCTCCGCGTCGCCGTCATGGGCTGCGTCGTGAACGGCCCCGGTGAGGCCCGCGAGGCCGACCTCGGCGTCGCCTCCGGCAACGGCAAGGGCCAGATCTTCGTCAAGGGCGAGGTCATCAAGACCGTCCCGGAGTCCAAGATCGTGGAGACCCTCATCGAGGAGGCCATGAAGCTCGCCGAGGCCATGGAGGCCGACGGAGTGGCCTCCGGCGAGCCCGAGGTCTCGGTGGCGGGCTGACCCTCCGGGCCCCGCTTCCCAACGCCGGGCCCCCCCGCACCCACCCCGCGCCCCGCTCCGGAAGCCCCGGCGAACGTCTCCGGGGGTGGACCGGCCCGGGGCGTCCGGCTGTCACGAGCCACGGAGGGGCCGGGCGCCAGGCTGTTTTCCCGAGCGGCCTGCGCAACGAGGCGGGGACTCTTCCCCGCGGGCCGGCCCCTGCGTGAAGGCCCCTCACTCCTCTTCCTCGTCCCGTGTCGGGTCCTGTACCGGGGCGTCCTGCTGGACGGAGCCCGGGGCGGCGCGGTCGGGGGCGGCGGGGCTGTAGGAGGACTGCGGTGGCGGTGGGGCGCTGCGGTCGCCGGGAGCGCCCGCGCCCGCGGCCGGTACGCGCAGGGCGAGCAGGGCGACGTCGTCGCCGCTCGGCTTTATCCGCTTCAGCAGCTCGTCGCAGAAGTCGTCCACCGTCCCGTCGCCCAGCCGCCCGGCCAGCATGGCGGCGTGGTGGCGCAGCTTGGCCATGCCCAGGTCGATCGGGCGGTCCCGGCTCTCCACGAGGCCGTCGGTGTAGAGCAGCAGCGTGCACTCGGCGGGCAGTTCCGCGATGGCGTCCGGCCAGGTCAGGCCCAGGTGCAGGGTGGCGCTCATGCCGATCAGCGGCCCGTGCCCGTCGGTCAGGAACCGCGCGTCGCCCTCGCGGGTCACCAGCAGCGGCGGCGGGTGCCCGGCGTTCACCCAGCTCAGCCGCCAGGGCCCGCCCTCGGGACCCTCGACCCGGGCGAAGAGCAGCGTGGCCATGGGGGCGTCACTGGTGTTCGTCACCGCCTCGTCGAGGCGGCGCATGATCACGCTGGGCGGCTCCCGGTCGACCCAGGCGAGGCCCCGCAGCATGTTGCGGACCTCGGCCATGTGGGCTGCGGCCTTCAGATCGTGGCCCACCACGTCCCCGATCACCAGGGCCATCACCCCGTCGCCGAGCAGGAACGCGTCGTACCAGTCGCCGCCGATCTCCATCGCCCGCTGAGCGGGCAGGTAGCGCGCGGCCATCCGCAGGTGGTTCACCTGCGGCAGCGGAGCCAGCAGTTGGCGCTGCATGGTCGCGGCGACGTTGCGCTGCTCCTCGTAGAGCCGCTCGTTGTCCAGCACCAGCGCCACCCGCCAGCCCAGGTCGGCGAGGAGCCGTACCTCGGCGTCGGTGAACGCGGGGGACGCCTCGGCGCGGCCGACGGTCAGCATTCCGTAGTGATGCCGGCGGGCGCGCAGCGGCACCACCACGGCCGAGTGGCCGCCGAGCCGCTCGAACAGCGGCCCATGCGTCGCGGCGAGCGGGGCGTCCCGGTCCCGCAGCTCCTCCGCGAGCAGCAGTACGGGCTCCTCGGAGCCCGCCGCCCGCGCCAGCGCCCGGCGGGTCCTGGGCGGCAGCGGTGGCAGCGGCCCCTCCAGCCGCCTCGCCCGGTGCGGGTACGCGAGAGAGCGGACGGCGACCCGCTCCAGCGCCCCGGTCCGCTCCGAACGCAGGGCCACCGCGGCCCAGTCGCCCAGCTCCGGTACGAGCATCCGCAGCACCCGGCGCACCTGCCCGGTCGGATTCCGCGCCGAAATCAGCACCGAGGAGATCCGCGACACCAGGTTCAGCCGGGCCGTCAGCGCCTCCAGGGCGGCGGTGCGCGCCGCCGCCCGCCGCTCGGCCTCCCGGTGCAGGCTGAAGTCGCTGAAGACGATCGCCAGCCCGGCTCTGCGGCCCGCCAGCCGCAGGGGCGTGGTCGCCCAGATGATCGGCAGGGTCGTGCCGTCGGCGCGCAGGAAGTACTCCTCGCTGCCCTGCTCGACCGACCGGTTGTCGTGCAGCGGAGTCCGCATCAGGCACTGCTCGCGGGGCACCGGGCTGCCGTCGGGGCGGCGGTGCAGCAGGTCGTGCGCGTCCTGGCCGAGCATCTCGCCGGCGGACCGTTCCAGGAGCTGCTCGGCCCACGGGTTGACGTACGTGATCAGTCCGGCCAGGTCGATGGTGAAGACGCCGGTGCCGAGATCGCGCAGGATCGCGTGCGGGAACTCCGGCTCACGGCTCGGGTCAGCCCCGCTCATGTCCTCACGCCCTTGTCCTCCTCACCGGAGGCCGTCCGGTGCTCCGGCGCCGCGCGTTCCGGCACCGCATCCATCACGTTCCCGCCGTCGCCCGAAAAATGGCTTCTTATGTCATTTTCACCTTTCTTCGCGGAGCGCTCCGCCTTCGGCACGGCGTGTTGCCTCCCGCCCCCTGCCGGCCCGGGCCCGGTACCGGGGGCGGCGCCGCCAGGAATCCGCAGGTACAGTGCGGAGATCAGCAGAACCCCAGCGTGAGGCCCCGTCCGTGTTGACCCAGACCACCTCCCGGGTGCTCGAACCGAGCGATCTCGACGCCGCGCTCGCCGTCCTCGACCGCGAGCCGGTCGCGAACGCCTTCGTGACCTCCCGGGTGCAGGTCGCCGGCCTCGACCCCTGGCGGCTCGGCGGCGAGATGTGGGGCTGGTACGAGGACGGCATGCTCACGTCCCTCTGCTACGCGGGCGCCAACCTGGTCCCCATCTGCGCCACCCCGCGCGCGGTGCGCGCCTTCGCCGACCGCGCCCGCCGGGCCGGCCGCCGCTGCTCCTCCATCGTCGGGCCCGCCGACTCCACCGCCCAGTTGTGGCGCCTGCTCGAACCGCACTGGGGCCCGGCCCGCGAGGTCCGCGCCCAGCAGCCCCTGATGGTCACCGACTGCATGCCCGACGACATCGCCCCGGATCCCTACGTCCGCCGCATCCGCAAGGACGAGATGGAGACGATCATGCCGGCGTGCGTGGCGATGTTCACCGAGGAGGTCGGGGTTTCCCCGCTGGCCGGGGACGGCGGCCTGCTGTACCAGGCACGGGTCGCCGAACTCGTCGGCTCCGGCCGCTCCTTCGCCCGCCTCGACGAGCACGGCAAGGTCGTCTTCAAGGCGGAGATCGGCGCGGCGACCCCCCAGGCCTGCCAGATCCAGGGCGTGTGGGTCGCCCCCGAGTACCGCGGCCTGGGCCTGGCGGCGCCCGGCATGGCGGCGGTGCTGCGCTACGCCCTGGCCGACGTCGCGCCCGTGGTCAGCCTCTACGTGAACGACTTCAACACGGCGGCGCGGCGCACCTACCGCCGGGTGGGCTTCCAAGAGGTGGGAGCCTTCATGAGCATCCTCTTCTGAGCCCCCTGTACCCTCCCCGCATGGACCTCGTGATCGGCCCCCTGGACCTCGCAGCCCACGTCGACGAGGCCTTGTCCGTCCAGGCCCTCGCCTTCGGACTGGGCCCGGAGGAGGTCGCCGTACGCCGCCAGATCGTCCAGCGCCACATGCAGTACCCGGGCGCCCGGGCCCTCGGGGCGACGACCCCGCAGGGCCACCTGGTGGGCTTCGTCTACGGCATGCCCAACTCCCGCGGCCACTGGTGGTCCACCGTGGTGGAGCCCTACCTCCGCGCCCAGCGCAACGAGTCCTGGCTGGACGACTCCTTCGTCATCACCGAGCTGCACGTCCACCCCGATCACCAGAACCGGGGCATCGGCCGCCGCCTGATCACCACCATCACCGACGGCGCCGACGAACCGCGCTCGATCCTCTCCGCGATCGACGTCGAGAGCCCCGCCCGCGGCCTCTACCACTCCCTCGGCTACATCGACCTCGCCCGCCAGGTGCACTTCCCGAGCGCCGCCAAGCCGTACGCCGTGATGGGCGCCCCCCTGCCGCTGCGCCGGGGATAACCGATTTCCACCGGCACGACCCGCCCGGCTAACCTCCTATGCCATAACCCTCCCCCCTCTCGACCGTGCTCGAGCGGAGGGACCCACATCCCGCAGGAGTACGAGAACCATGGCGAACGCACCGGTCCAGCGCATGTCCCAGTTGATGGCGAAGACTCTGCGCGACGACCCGGCGGACGCCGAGGTCCTCAGCCACAAGCTCCTCGTCCGCGCGGGCTACGTCCGCCGCACCGCCGCCGGCATCTGGTCCTGGCTGCCGCTCGGCAAGAAGGTCCTCTCCAACGTGGAGCGGATCGTCCGCGAGGAGATGGACGCCATCGGCGGCCAGGAGGTCTCCCTCCCCGCGCTGCTGCCGCGCGAGCCCTACGACGCGACCGGCCGCTGGGACGAGTACGGCCAGGAGCTGTTCCGGCTGAAGGACCGCAAGGGCGGCGACTACCTCCTGGGCCCGACCCACGAGGAGATCTTCACCCTGCTGGTCAAGGACCAGTGCACGTCCTACAAGGACCTGCCGGTGATCCTCTACCAGATCCAGTCGAAGTTCCGCGACGAGGCCCGCCCCCGCGCCGGCATCCTGCGCGGCCGCGAGTTCCTGATGAAGGACTCGTACTCCTTCGACCTCGAGGACGAGGGCCTGGCGAAGTCCTACGCCCTGCACCGCCAGGCCTACCAGCGCATCTTCGACCGGCTCGGCCTCGACTACCGCATCTGCGCGGCCACCGCCGGCGCCATGGGCGGCTCCAAGTCCGAGGAGTTCCTCGCCCCGGCCGAGGCCGGCGAGGACACCTTCGCGGACTGCCCGAACTGCGACTTCGCCGCCAACACGGAGGCGATCACCTACGAGCTGCGGCCCGTGGACGGCTCGGACGTCCCCGCGCTCGAGGAGATCCCCACCCCCGACACCCCGACCATCGAGACCCTCGCCGCCTCGCTCGGCGTCCCGGCCTCGGCCACCCTGAAGAACCTGCTGGTGAAGGTGGACGGCGAGATCGTCGCCGTCGGCGTGCCCGGCGACCGCGAGGTCGACCTCGGCAAGCTGGAGGAGCACTTCGCCCCGGCGGCCGTCGAGATGGTCACCGAGGCGGACTTCGCAGGCCGCCCCGACCTGGTGCGCGGCTACGTCGGTCCGCAGGGCCTGGGCGACAAGGTCAAGTACGTCGCCGACCCGCGCGTGGCCCCCGGCACCGCCTGGATCACCGGCGCCAACAAGGAGCACACGCACGCCAGGAACGTGGTCGCCGGCCGTGACTTCGAGGTCGACGAGTACGTGGACGTCGTGGTGGTCCGCGACGGCGACCCCTGCCCGAAGTGCGGCACCGGCCTGAAGCTGGACCGCGCCATCGAGATCGGCCACATCTTCCAGCTCGGCCGCAAGTACGCCGACGCCCTGAAGCTGGACGTGCTCGGCCAGAACGGCAAGCCGGTCCGCGTGACCATGGGCTCCTACGGCATCGGCGTCTCCCGCGCCGTCGCCGCCCTCGCCGAGCAGCACGCCGACGAGCACGGCCTGGTCTGGCCCAAGGAGGTCGCCCCGGCCGACGTGCACGTCGTCGCCGCGGGCAAGGCGGTGCAGACCGAGCTGGCGCTCGACGTCGCCGAGCGGCTGCGGGCCGCCGGCCTGCGCGTCCTGGTCGACGACCGGGCCGGGGTCTCCCCGGGCGTGAAGTTCACCGACGCCGAGCTGATCGGCGTGCCGCAGATCCTGGTGGCCGGCCGCCGCTCCGCGGAGGGCGTGCTGGAGCTGAAGGACCGCAAGACCGGCGAGCGCGAGGAACTCTCCGTCGAGGACGCCATCACCCGCCTCTCCGCCTGACACCCGGCGCCCGCTTGGCGCCCCGCGCCCCGTCGGGGACGCGGGGCGCTCCGCCGTGCCCCCGTCCTACGAGGAGCCGCCGGGTGGACGGCTCGTGGACCCTGCCGGGGAGCGGGGGCTCGGCGTCCGCCGGAGTCCCGCGTCCGGCGCCGTTCCCGGGCTCGCAGCCGGCGGACCGGGTCGCGGCGCGGTCGTCGCGCGGCCGGCGTCCGCGAGAGGGGAGCCGGAGAGGGGGTCCGCGTGCGGTCGCGCGTGCCGTTGCCGCGGCGCGGTCATCGGGCGCATCCGGCGTCCGCGAGAAAGGAGCCGGAGCGGGGAAGGCAGCCTCCGCGGGGCCGCGCGTGCCGTTGGCGCGGACCATCTCGGCGTGGCCGCCGCCGGCCCGCCGGCGCTACAGCCAGCCCGCGAACTCGAGCAGGAGTTCCGCGTCCTTCGTGCGGCCCACCCGCAGTGCCCGGGCCCCGGACTCCACCGCGCGGAACAGGGTCCAGCCGCGCAGCCGGTCCTGGTCCACCTCCAGTGACTCCGCGAGCCGCTTGATCCGGCGCCGGGTGGTGGACGCGCCGGACGGGTTGGCGATCAGGTCCTCCACCCGGTCGCGCACCAGCCGCGCGAGATCGAAGGCGCACTCGCCGACCACCGGGTCCGGGCCCACCGCCAGCCAGTGCATCCGCTCCGCGGCGAGCACCTTGCTCTGCCGGAACGTGCCGTGCAGCAGCCGGTGCTCCGGCGGCGCGGCCAGCAGCTCCGCGCGGGCCGTGAGCGCCGCGTCCACCAGCGGCGCCGTCTCCGGCGCGGCCGGCGCGCCCGCCCGCATCGCCTCGGCCTGCCGCCCGGTCCGCTCCGCCACCGTCTCGAAGGCGTGGCCGTCCGGCGGCTCGACCCACAGCCGCCGCAGCGTCCCCGCCGCCTCCAGCAGCGCCTTCGCCTCCGGCAGCGACCGCACGGACACGTCCGGGTGCAGCCGCTCCAGCAGCAGCGCCCCGTCCGCGCTGTCCTCGGCGTCCGACTCCAGCAGCTGTACCGCGCCCCGTCCCGCCCAGTGGGCCAGGGCCGCCCGCTCGCTCTCCGGCCGGGCCCGGCCGGGCGCGAGCTTCAGCACCGCCGGAGTGCCGTCGGCCCGCCGGACCAGTACCACCAGGCTGCTGCGGCCGCCGGGCACCTGCACCCGCTCCACGCTCAACTCGCGTCGCGCGACCGTCCGTTCGGCCGTCTCCGGCAGCCGTGCCAGCCAGTCGTCCCCGGCCGGCGCCGTCTCACCGAGCGCCCGCACCAGCCGCCGGGGCGGTTCGAAAACCATGCGCGAGTCGTTTCCTTCCTCTCCCGGGCCTGCCCCACGGGCGGCCCCGCCGTCACCTCGACGGAGACGCCGAAGTACTCGGTCCCGCCGCACCCGTGTCGTCACCGGTCCGCTCGGCGAGCCCAGGGAAGGCTACGCTCTCCCCGCTCCAGCGCACCGCCCGCACCGCGGCCTCCCGCAGCGACCCGGCGGCCGCGCCGCGCCGCTGACCGGTCGTCGCACGCACCAGGTCCGAGTAGACGCCGGCCACCCGCTCCTCCAGATCGGCGGCGAGGCGTACCGCGGCCGCGGAGTCCGCGACCTGGAACGGCAGCGCGTACGCGGCGCTCGCGGCGACCGGCTCGCCGCCCAGCTCGCGCACCTCGCGCACCAGCGCGTCCCGGCTGGCCCGGTGGGCGTCGTAGGCCGCCCGCGCCTGCTTCAGCCGCTTGTCGCCGACCAGCCCGCCGACGACGCCGTAGCCGTACACCGCGGCGTGCTCCGCCGCCAGCGCGGCCTGCAGCGCGGTCAGTTCGGCCGGTCTGTCCCGCTCGCTCACTTGGCCCCCTCGGTCAGCAGGTACGCGTGCGCCGCCCCGGCAGCCGCCGCCGACGCCATCAGCCGGGCCAGTTCGCCCGGCACGTCCAGCAGGTCCTTAGCCCGGCGGTCGGCCAGGCTCCGCTCGGCGGTCGCGAGGAACGCCAGCGCGTCCTTCTCGCCGGCGGGCACGGCCAGGGCCGGCGAGGAGGCGGCCGTGGGCGTGGCGGAACCGGGAGCGGCGGACGCGGGCGCCTGCGTGCCGGTGGCGGCGGCGCGGCCGGCGAACGCCGCCCGGTGCGCCGCGACCTGAGCCCGCAGCGGTTCCAGCGGCTCCGCCAGCGCGGGGTGCGCGGCGAGCACCGCGTCGTACCGCTCCAGCAGCCCCTCGCTGTCCCGGGCGGCACGCGCGCGCGCCCGCTCGGTCACCGAAGTCGTCCCGCCGTCGGCGGAGTCGGGACCGGCCGAGCAGCCCACCAGCAGGGCGGCCCCGGCGGCCGAGGCGATGAGGGATCTTCTGCGCGGACCCGAGGGGGTGCGCGCCGGCGGGGGGTACGACACTGCGGACGTCCTCGGGCACTCGTGCGAAACGGCGGGGAACGGCAAGGAGGGGAACGGCCGTCGGGGCGGCCTGTCCGTGATCACCGTACCCGCGCCCCGCCGGTACGCCACTCACCGGCACCGCGCGTACACAGGTGGACGGCAACACTCCCTGCGACCGGATACCCTTTGACCAGACACGCGACCCATCCCACAACAGCACACGCGGCCGAGGAGTCACCCGGATGAGCACCACCCAGAGCGAGAGGCTGCGAGAGCTGCTCGAACCGCTCGTCACCTCTCAGGGGCTCGACCTCGAAGAGATCACCGTGGAATCCGTCGGACGCAAGCGTGTGCTGCGCGTGACCGTCGACTCCGACGCCGGAGCGGACCTGGACCGGATCGCCGATGTGAGCCGCGCGCTCTCGGCGAAGCTCGACGAGACCAACGCGATGGGTGACGACGCGTACGACCTGGAGGTCGGCACCCCCGGCGCGGAGCGCGCCCTGACCGAGCACCGGCACTACGTGCGCGCCACCGACCGGCTGGTGAGGTTCCAGCTCGCCGAGGGCGGCGAACTGGTCGCGAGGATCCTCGAGGTGGACGAGGAGGGCGTCGACGTCGAGGTGCCCGGGGTGAAGGGCCGCAAGGCGACCGCCCGCAGACTCGGTTTCCCGGAGATCGCGAAGGCGCGCGTGCAGGTCGAGTTCAACCGCAAGGACAAGAAGGACATGAAGGAAGAGGAGGAGGCGTAGCCGTGGACATCGACATGAGCGCCCTGCGGGGCTTGGTGCGGGAGAAGGAGATCTCCTTCGACCTGCTGGTCGAGGCGATCGAGTCGGCCCTCCTCATCGCGTACCACCGCACCGAGGGAAGCCGCCGGCACGCACGCGTGGAGCTCAACCGGGAGACCGGGCACGTGACCGTGTGGGCGAAGGAGGACCCGGAGGACCTCGAGGAGGGCCAGGCGCCCCGCGAGTTCGACGACACCCCGTCCGGCTTCGGCCGGATCGCCGCCACCACCGCCAAGCAGGTGATCCTGCAGCGGCTGCGCGACGCCGAGGACGACGCGACGCTCGGCGAGTACGCCGGCCGCGAGGGCGACATCGTCACCGGCGTGGTCCAGCAGGGCCGCGACCCCAAGAACGTGCTCGTGGACATCGGCAAGCTGGAGGCCATCCTGCCGGTGCAGGAGCAGGTGCCCGGCGAGACGTACCCGCACGGCATGCGCCTGCGGTCGTACGTCGTCCGGGTGGCCAAGGGCGTCCGCGGCCCCTCCGTGACGCTCTCGCGCACGCACCCCAACCTGGTGAAGAAGCTCTTCGCCCTGGAGGTGCCGGAGATCGCCGACGGCTCGGTCGAGATCGCCGCGATCGCCCGCGAGGCCGGTCACCGCACCAAGATCGCCGTACGGTCCACCCGTTCGGGCCTGAACGCCAAGGGCGCCTGCATCGGCCCCATGGGCGGCCGGGTGCGCAACGTCATGGGCGAGCTGAACGGCGAGAAGATCGACATCGTCGACTGGTCGGACGACCCGGCCGAGATGGTGGCGAACGCGCTGTCACCCGCCCGGGTGAGCAAGGTGGACGTCGTGGACCTGGCCGCCCGGTCCGCCCGGGTGACCGTGCCGGACTACCAGCTCTCGCTGGCGATCGGCAAGGAAGGGCAGAACGCGCGGCTCGCCGCCCGGCTGACCGGCTGGCGGATCGACATCCGGCCGGACACCGAGCAGGCCGGGGACCGCGACGGGGAATAGATCTCGGCCTGGTGACGCTGAGATCACGTCAGCCTGCAGCAAGCGACTGTTCGACTTTTCCCCCGTAGGGGTGAGGTCGGTGCGGGGAGGTAGACTTAAGGGTGTCTGGCCGGACGCGAGCCCGCGCATGCCCTGAGCGCACCTGTGTGGGGTGCAGGCAGCGAGCGGCCAAGGACGCTCTGCTGCGGATCGTGGCGGATCAGGAACAGTGCGTTCCCGATCCTCGCGGTACGCTGCCCGGCCGGGGTGCGTACGTACACCCCGACCCGGTCTGTATCGACCAGGCGGTGCGCCGCCGGGCGTTCCCTCGGGCGCTCCGCGTCCCCGGGCCGCTCGACGTAAAGGCGTTGCGCCACTACGTCGAGCGACAGACAGTTGCCGAGCAGGCAACGCAGGCAACACCGTAAAAAGCGAGCCGTGCGGAACCCCCCGTGCGGCCTGGTACCTCGCGAGTCGAAAGCAGGTCGAGATTGCGATGAGCACTCGATGAGTACGCGATGAGTACGCCCATGAACTAGCGACGGTCCGGCCGCAACCCGGACCTCAGAGGAGCGAAGTGGCTAAGGTCCGGGTATACGAACTCGCCAAGGAGTTCGGTGTGGAGAGCAAGGTCGTCATGGCCAAGCTCCAGGAACTCGGTGAATTCGTCCGTTCGGCGTCTTCGACGATCGAAGCGCCCGTAGTACGCAAGCTGACCGACGCATTCCAGGGCGGTGGCTCCGGCAAGTCCGCCGGTAAGCCCGCCCCCCGTAAGGCTGCCCCCAGGCCCGCCGCGCCCTCTCCGGCGCAGGCGGCCCGTCCGGCTGCCCCGAAGCCGGGCGCCCCCAAGCCGCCGGCTGCCGCGCAGCCCGCGGCTCCGTCGGCTCCCGCGGCCTCGACGCCGGCCCCCGGCCCGCGTCCGGTCCCGGGTCCGAAGCCCGCGCCGCGTCCGGCGCCGGCCGCCCCGGAGTTCACCGCGCCGCCGGCCCCGCCCGCGCAGACCCCGCAGGCTCCGGCCGCGCAGGGCCCGCGTCCCGGCGCCCGTCCGGGTGCGCCGAAGCCCGGTGGCCGTCCCGCGGCTGCCGGCCAGGGCCAGGGTGGCCGTCCGGGCCAGGGTGCCCAGCGCCCCGGTGGCCAGGGTCAGCGTCCGGGCGCCCGCCCGGCCGGCCCGCGTCCGGGCAACAATCCCTTCACCTCCGGTGGTTCCACCGGCATGGCGCGCCCGCAGGCGCCCCGCCCGCAGGGCGGCCCGCGTCCCGGTGGTCCCGGTGCCCCCGGCGCCGGTCCCCGTCCGCAGGCTCCCGGCCAGGGCGGCGGTCCCCGTCCGCAGGCTCCCGGCGGTAACCGTCCGTCGCCGTCCGGCATGCCCCGCCCGCAGGGCGGCCCGCGTCCCGGCCCGGCCGGTCCGCGTCCGAACCCCGGCATGATGCCGCAGCGTCCGGCTGCCGGCCCGCGTCCCGGTGGCGGTGGCCCCGGCGGCCGCGGTCCCGGTGGCGGCGGTCGTCCCGGTGGCGGCGGCGGTCGTCCGGGTGGCGGCGGCTTCGCCGGTCGCCCGGGTGGCGGCGGTGGCGGCTTCGCCGGTCGTCCCGGCGGTCCCGGTGGTGGCGGTGGCGGCTTCGCCGGCCGTCCCGGTGGTCCCGGTGGCGGCGGTGGCCGTCCCGGCTTCGGCGGCCGTCCCGGCGGTCCCGGTGGCCGTGGTGGCACGCAGGGCGCCTTCGGCCGTCCCGGCGGTCCCGCGCGTCGCGGCCGCAAGTCGAAGCGGCAGAGGCGCCAGGAGTACGAGGCCATGCAGGCCCCGAGCGTCGGCGGCGTGATGCTGCCGCGCGGCAACGGCGAGGCCATCCGCCTCTCCCGCGGCGCGTCGCTCACGGACTTCGCGGAGAAGATCAACGCCAACCCGGCGTCGCTCGTCGCGGTCATGATGAACCTCGGCGAGATGGTCACCGCCACGCAGTCCGTCTCCGACGAGACGCTGCAGCTCCTCGCCGACGAGATGAACTACACGGTTCAGATCGTCAGCCCCGAGGAGGAGGACCGCGAGCTGCTCGAGTCCTTCGACATCGAGTTCGGTGAGGACGAGGGCTCCGAGGAGGACCTGGTCGTCCGTCCGCCGGTCGTGACCGTCATGGGTCACGTCGACCACGGTAAGACCCGACTGCTCGACGCCATCCGCAAGACGAACGTCATCGCGGGCGAGGCCGGCGGCATCACCCAGCACATCGGTGCCTACCAGGTCGCGACCGAGGTCAACGACGAAGAGCGCAAGATCACCTTCATCGACACCCCGGGTCACGAGGCGTTCACCGCCATGCGTGCCCGTGGTGCGAAGTCGACCGACATCGCGATCCTGGTGGTCGCGGCCAACGACGGCGTCATGCCGCAGACGGTCGAGGCGCTCAACCACGCCAAGGCCGCCGAGGTGCCGATCGTCGTCGCGGTCAACAAGATCGACGTCGAGGGTGCCGACCCGACCAAGGTGCGCGGTCAGCTGACCGAGTACGGCCTGGTGGCCGAGGAGTACGGCGGCGACACGATGTTCGTCGACATCTCCGCCAAGCAGGGACTGCACATCGACTCGCTGCTCGAGGCCGTGGTCCTCACGGCCGACGCCTCGCTCGACCTGCGGGCCAACCCGAACCAGGACGCGCAGGGCATCTCGATCGAGTCCCGTCTCGACCGCGGCCGCGGTGCCGTGGCGACGGTCCTCGTCCAGCGAGGCACGCTGCGGGTCGGCGACACGATGGTCGTGGGCGACGCCTACGGTCGCGTGCGCGCCATGCTCGACGACAACGGCAACAACGTCGCCGAGGCCGGACCCTCGACGCCGGTCCAGGTCCTGGGCCTGACCAACGTCCCGGGTGCGGGCGACAACTTCCTGGTGGTCGACGAGGACCGTACGGCCCGTCAGATCGCCGAGAAGCGCGCCGCCCGCGAGCGCAACGCCGCGTTCGCCAAGCGCACGCGCCGCGTGTCGCTTGAGGACCTGGACAAGGTGCTCAAGGCCGGCGAGATCCAGCAGCTGAACCTGATCATCAAGGGTGACGCTTCCGGTTCCGTCGAGGCCCTCGAGTCCTCCCTGCTCCAGCTGGACGTCGGCGAAGAGGTCGACATCCGCGTCCTGCACCGCGGCGTCGGTGCGGTCACGGAGTCCGACATCGACCTGGCGATGGGCTCGGACGCCATCGTGATCGGCTTCAACGTCCGCGCGGCCGGCCGCGCGGCGCAGATGGCCGAGCGCGAGGGCGTGGACGTCCGGTACTACTCGGTCATCTACCAGGCGATCGAGGAGATCGAGGCGGCCCTGAAGGGCATGCTCAAGCCGGAGTACGAGGAGGTCGAGCTCGGCACGGCGGAGATCCGCGAGGTCTTCAAGTCGTCCAAGCTGGGCAACATCGCCGGTGTGCTCATCCGGTCCGGCGAGGTCAAGCGCAACACCAAGGCCCGCCTCATCCGCGACGGCAAGGTGGTCGCGGAGAACCTCAACATCGAGGGCCTGCGTCGCTTCAAGGACGACGTCACCGAGATCCGCGAAGGCTACGAGGGTGGTATCAACCTCGGAAACTTCAACGACATCAAGGTCGACGACGTCATCGCGACGTACGAGATGCGAGAGAAGCCGCGGGTGTAACACCCCACGGTTCGCCGCCGGCCGGCGGGACTGCGGTCCCGCCGGCCGGCGCGCCGTTGCCCGGGGGCGGAATCCCCGGGGCAGCGGTCCGGCCGACGGCGCCGCGGAAACCCTGTCGAGGCGCCGGCGGGTACGGGGTACCGTTCTTGGTGTCCCCGGCCATACGGATCCGGGGCCACCGATCCCGTACCGGCGGGTGAACCGGTTACACACATGTACGTGGGGACTCTGTCCTTCGACCTGCTCCTCGGCGACGTCCACTCGCTGAAGGAGAAGCGCTCCGTCGTCCGCCCGATCGTCGCCGAACTCCAGCGGAAGTACGCGGTGAGCGCGGCCGAGGTGGACCACATGGACCTCCACCGGCGAGCGATCATCGGCCTGGCCATGGTCTCCGGCGACACGGCGCACCTCACCGACGTACTCGACCGGTGCGAACGGCTGGTCGCCGGCCGCCCCGAAGTGGAGCTGCTGTCCGTGCGACGGCGCCTCCACGGCGAAGACGACTGACCAGACCCACATAACCCCAGAAGAAGAAAGAACGGGAGACGGACCAGTGGCCGACAACGCGCGGGCGAAAAGGCTGGCGGACCTCATCCGGGAGGTGGTGGCCCAGAAGCTGCAGCGCGGGATCAAGGACCCGCGGCTCGGCTCGCACGTCACCATCACGGACACCCGGGTCACGGGTGACCTGCGGGAGGCGACCGTCTTCTACACGGTCTACGGGGACGACGAGGAGCGGCAGGCCGCGGCCGCCGGACTGGAGAGCGCCAAGGGCATCCTGCGCTCCGAGGTCGGCCGCGCGGCCGGCGTGAAGTTCACGCCGACCCTCACCTTCGTCGCGGACGCCCTCCCGGACACCGCCCGGACCATCGAGGACCTCCTCGACAGGGCGCGCCAGTCCGACGCGAAGGTTCGCGAGGCCTCCGCCGGCGCGGCGTACGCGGGCGGCGCCGACCCGTACCGCAAGCCGGGCGAGGACGAGAGCGCCGAGACGGACGGCGACGCCGCGGAATGACCCAGAAGCACACCACGCCCGACGGCCTTGTCATCGTCGACAAGCCGTCGGGCTTCACTTCGCACGACGTGGTCGCCAAGATGCGCGGCATCGCCCGGACCCGCCGGGTCGGCCACGCCGGCACCCTCGACCCGATGGCGACCGGCGTCCTGGTCCTCGGAGTCGAGCGCGCCACCAAGCTCCTCGGGCACCTCGCGCTGACCGAGAAGGAGTACCTGGGCACCATCCGCCTGGGCCAGAACACGCTCACCGACGACGCCGAGGGGGAGATCACCTCCGCCACGGACGCCTCCAGGGTGACCCGGGACGCCATCGACTCCGGCATCGCCAAGCTGTCCGGCGACATCATGCAGGTGCCGTCCAAGGTCAGCGCCATCAAGATCAACGGCGTGCGGTCGTACAAGCGGGCCCGCGAGGGCGAGGAGTTCGACATCCCGGCCCGCCCGGTCACCGTGTCCTCCTTCGCGGTGTACGACGTCCGGGACGCCGTCGCCGAAGACGGCACCCCCGTGCTCGACCTGGTCGTCTCGGTGGTCTGCTCGTCCGGCACCTACATCCGCGCCCTCGCCCGTGACCTGGGCGCCGACCTGGGCGTCGGCGGCCACCTCACGGCGCTGCGCAGGACACGCGTCGGCCCGTACAAGCTCGACTCCGCGAAGACGCTGGACCAGCTCCAGCAGGAGCTGACGGTGATGCCCGTCGCCGAGGCGGCCACGGCGGCGTTCCCGCGCTGGCAGGTGGACGTCCGGCGCGCCCGGCTGCTGCTCAACGGCGTCCGCCTCGAGATGCCCGAGGAGTACGCGGGCGCCGGTCCCGTCGCCGTGTTCGATCTGGAGGGCCGCTTCCTCGCCCTCGTGGAGGAGCACAAGGGCAAGGCGAAGAGCCTGGCCGTCTTCGGCTGACGCCGATCGGAACCCGGCCTCGCGCCGGGCGCAAGCCTCTCCGTGGAGCGGCGGCGGCCACGGGGTACTGCCACTGCCGCCGCTCCACGGACCCCCCTCGGTTCCCCCACCCCTAGGCTGTCTCCGGCAGTCTCCGCTCATTCACCCGACCGGGCAGGCGCTCGGAGTGAACCGGGGGAGCGGAAGGGGGCGCTTTCGCCCTGTGAACTGTCCCGCTGATCATCCCCCGCCTACCGTCGAAGACGAGGGCACGTGTGTACGGGCGGGGAGGGTACGGCCATGGCGGCACGAGACGAAGAGCCAGAGCCCACCGACGTCTTCGCCCCGGGCCCGGGCGGCGGCGAGGCGGGCGGGGCCGCCGGTCCGGGGGGCGCAACGGGCGGCGTGGGTCGGATCGGCCACGCGGCCGTGGCCGGCGTCCCGAGGCGGACCGTCAACGCGAGTTGGGCCGGCCTCCCGGGCTGGATCGCCGCCCCGAGCGGACCTGTCGACGTGAGCCGACCCGCCGATCAGGGCCGGTCCGGTGGGTCCGGCGGTGTTTCCGGCTGGGCTGAGGGAGCGTGGCGGGTCCCTGTTCCGGTCCAGGTGGACGAGGCCGGTGCTGCCGCGGGCCAGGGGACGACCGGCGGTCGAGGCGGTGCCGGTGACTTGGTTCGGATCGCCGTTCCGGGTGCCGGCGAGCCGAGCCGTGCTGTCGTCCATGACCGGAGCGCTGAGTCCAGTGGTGGCGCAGAGCCGGTGGGGGCCGTTGACTCGGGTCGGGCCGGTGACGTGAGCCGCGTCGCTGTTCCGGGCCGTGTGGATGACTTCGCTTATACGGGGGGCCTGGAGCCGAACGGTGGTGGTCCGAGCGAGGCGGGTCTTGCCGGTGGTGCGGATGGCTTGAGGCGGGTTCCTGTCCCTGGCCCGGTCTGGACGGAGGACCTCGGCCGGCCCGGAGGCCCGGAGCCGACCGGCGGTCCGGGCGAGTCCGGTGAGTTGCGACGGATTGCTGTTCCGGGTGTTACCGGCGAGCCGAGCGGTGCCGTCGTCCGGGGCCGCTCCGGTGACATCGACGGTGCCGGGCCCTGGCGTGGCACCGGCGACTCGGGTTCGGTCGCCGGGGCGGGCGGGCCCGGGGCTCCGTGGGGTGCCGGCGGTCCGGTGCCCGTGGGCGGGCTCAACGGCACCGGTGGTCCGGAGCGGGCCGGTGGTCCGGTGCCGGCCGGCGGCGGACCGGGGCGCACTGGCGGACCGGGCTGGAGCGGCGGAACGGCGGGCCGGGTCGGTGACGCGGGCCGGGTCGGTGATGTGAGCCGGGCCGGTGATGCAGGCCGGGTCGGTGATGTTAGCCGGGCCGGTGTGGACGGGCTCGGCGGGCTCGACGGCGTGAGCCGGGCCGGACTCGACGGATTCGGCGGCGTGCGCCGTGCCGGACTCGACGGGATCGGCGGCGTGGGCCGTCCTGTGGTCGACGGGCTCGTGCAGATCCGGGATCTGGCGGGGCGGCCCCGTGGGACGGGGTTCCTCGCTGATCACCTCGGCACCCTGCTCACCAGCCACGAGGCCGTCGACGGGCTCGGCCGGCTCGTGCTGCACGCCGCGGGGCAGCGCACCTGCCTGGTCGGCGCCGAGGCCGTCACCGCACTGCCCGAGCTCGGGCTGGCCCTGGTCCGTACGCAGGGGCTGGACGTGGCCCCGCTGCCGCTGACCGTTCGCGAACGCGTCGAGGCCGGCACCTACGTCCGAGTCGCCGCCGGCTGCTGGCGCGAGGCACGGGTACTGGCGGCCACCGAGGTGACCTACACCGCCACGGACCGCTTCCACCTCATCGCGGACGCCTTGGAACTGGCCATCGGAACGGCGGGCCAGGACGCGCTGCGGCTCGGTGGCGGCGCGGCCGGGGGACCGGTGCTCGACGCCGGGACCGGCGCGGTGCTCGCCGTGCTCGGCACCGCCCTGCACTCCGACCGGCGCGACACCGGGTTCGCGGTGCCCCTGCGACCGGCGGCCGAGGGCCCGCTCGCCGAACTGCTCGCCCGCAACGCCGCCACCGTGCCCGCCCACGGGTCCGACCTCAACCTGGCCGGCGTCCTCGAACTGACCGCCACCTCGGTGGGCCAGGACGGCCCGCCCGGCGCCCTGGCCGGACACACCGGGGCGGCCGGCCTCGCACCGGTACGCCCCGTCGAACGAGAGTCCGTGGCAGGCGAGTTGCATGCATTCGCCGACGGCGAGGGCGTCGCCGGCCGCGCCGTGCTCGGCCTGGTCGGCGCCCCGGGCAGCGGCCGTACGACGGAACTCGGAGCCCTCGCCGCCCGCCGCCACGGGGCCGAGCGGCCCGCCCCCACCCTGTGGCTGCGCGGCGCCGACCTCGGGGACACCGACGAGTCCGTGGCCGACGCGGTGCGCCGCGGTCTCGCGCGCGCCGCGCGCATCGTCGCCGCCGGCCCCGCCGCGCCGCCCGCCGACACCGCGGGCCTCAGCCCCGAGCGCGTGGCCGGCCTCGCCCGGCGGGCCGGCCGCCCGCTGCTGCTCCTGCTCGACGGACCCGAGGAGATGCCGCCCGCCCTCGCCCAGCGACTGCCCGAGTGGATCTGGAACACGGCGCAGTGGCTCACGGAGACCGGTGCGCGGCTCGTGGTGGCCTGCCGGGAGGAGTACTGGGAGCACGCCGGGGCCGAGTTCCCCGCCGGACTGCTGCACGCGCCCACGGCCACGGACGCCGGATGCCCGCTGCCGCCGTGCGTGCGGATCGGCGACCTCACCCGGGAGGAGGCCCGCGAGGCCCGTGCCCGCTACCGCATCCCCGGGGGAGCCCTCGCCGACCGCGACGCCCGGCACCCGCTCACCCTGCGCCTGCTCTCCGAGGTCCGCGCCGCACTTCCGGGCGACGCCCCGCCCGCCGGTCCCGTCGACCGGCACGAGGTATTCGCCGCTCACCTGGACCTCGTGTGCCTGCGCGTCGCCGTCCGTCTCGCCGCCGAGAACGGCGTGCGCGGCACGGCCGTACGGCGGCTCGCCGCCCGGGTGGCCGGGCAGGTGCACGAGGCCGCCCGGCGCAGCCTCGGCACCGAACAGGGCGAGCTGGACCAGGCATCCTTCGAGGCGGTGTTCCCCTGGGGACCCGCGCCGGCCCGGCTGGGCGGCGGCACCGGCTGGGCTTCCGCCGTCCTCGCCGAAGGCCTCCTGACCCCGGCCGGCGACGGCTACCGCTTCGCCCACGAGGAACTCGCGGACTGGATCCAGGGCCTGCACCTCGACCTGGACGAGGCACTCGACGTCCTCGTCCACCGCCCCTCGCGGGACCCGCACCCCGCGCCCCTGCCGCACCACCGCGCCGGCCCGGTGGTCCAGGCCCTGCTCCTCCTCGCACGCCAACAGGGCCACCGCGAACTCGGGCTGCGGCTGCGCGAGTTGGTGGACGCCCTGGACATGGAGCCGAGCTCCTGGTGGCCCGCCCGGCTCCTCGCCCGTACCCTGCTGGCCGTGCCGGACGCGACGCCGTACACCGGTGTGCTGCGCGTCCTCGCCGACCACATCGTCACCTGGCGCCGCGAACAGCGGCCCGTTTCCGCCGAGTTCGGGCCCGCCTTCTGGACCGCACTGCCCGCACCGGTCGAGGAGCGGCTCTCGCTGCTGCGCGAGCTGGTCCTGGCGGACGCCGGGCCACCGGAGCCGGCCGACGCGGGCGGACGCCACCTCGACGCCGTGGCCCGGCTGCTCGCCGCCCGGCCCGACGTCGTACAGCCGTACCTGACCGGCTGGTTCGACGACGAGCGGCCGCTGCCCGCAGCCCCGGACGCCACCGTGGCGACCGCCGCGCAGGCGCTGCTGCACACCCACCGGCACGGCGCCCTGGACGACCTCACCGAGGTGCTCGCGGCCAGTGAGCACCCGCGGGCCGACGAGCTGCTCGCCGTCCTCGCCGAGGACGAACCCTCGGCGGTCTGCCGGGCCGTCGACCGCTGGGCGCACGACGCGCGCCCCGCCCGCCGCGCCGCCGCCGTCGCCTCCGCGCTGCGAGCGGCCCCCCACGTCCACTCGGCGGCCGACCGGGAGCTGCTGCGCTACGCCGCCCTCACCCTGCTCGCCCGCCCCGCCGACCGCTCCCTGCACGGCGGCGCCCTCGCCCTCCTGGTGCGCGACCCCGAGACCCGCGACCGGCATCTGACCGACGCGCTGCGCCACTTCGCCGAAGCCGACCCGCTGTTCCCGCCCGGCGCCCTGCTCCCGGCCCTGACCACCCACCCCGAGCCGGTCCTGGAGGCGTTCCGCGCCCGCCTGAGCGGCGCCGGCGTCCCGGTCGCCGGGGAGGCCCTGCGCACCCTCGCCGACGTCACCCACCACGCCGTCGCCGGCCGGGTCGCCGCCCTGGTGCGGGAGGCGGCGCGGACACGCCCGGAGCTGGCCGCGCCCGCCGCCGACTACGTGGACCGCTGCCTTGACCGGGGCAGCGCCGCCCGCCCCGCCCTGCTGCCCCTGGTCACCGCACTGCTCGACGACGGCCCCGAGGAGGTCCGGGCGGCCCTGGCCACCGTTCTGGCCGCACCCGGAACCCCCGCGTCCCGGCCGCTGCGGCACGAGCTGCTGGACCTCCTGCTCGCACACGAGCGGGAGCCGTCCGTCCTGGACGCCGTCCTGTACGCGGCGGCCCCGCACGGGGACGGCCGGGAGACGGAGCTGCGGGCGCTGGTCCACCGCACCGGCCTGCTCCTCGTCCGCACCCCCGACGGCGCCACCCGCTTCGACTGCGCGCTCGTCGACCTGGCCCGGCACGCGCCCGGCTTCGCCGCCCGGATGGCCCGCTGGCTGAGCGAGGCCCCCGAGGACTGGGCCGCCGTGGTGGGCCCCAGCGCCCACCGCATGATCGACAACCTGGCCGGCGTCCGCGTACCGGCCTGACCTGCCCGGTGAACGTGCGCCCGGTCACAGCCTCCATGCCGATGCGGGCGCCGGGCACCCGGCATGGCACCCTTAGACCTGCACAAGAGGTCAACGGTAGACACGGACAAGGGTTCGAGGAGCGGTCACAGTGCAGCGCTGGCGTGGCTTGGAGGACATCCCCCAGGACTGGGGGCGCAGCGTCGTCACCATCGGTTCCTACGACGGCGTCCACCGCGGCCACCAGCTGATCATCAAGCACGCCGTCGACCGCGCCCGCGAGCTGGGTGTCCCGGCCGTCGTCGTCACCTTCGACCCGCACCCCAGCGAGGTCGTCCGCCCCGGCAGCCACCCGCCGCTGCTCGCCCCGCACCACCGCCGGGCCGAGCTGATGACGGAGCTGGGCGTCGACGCGGTCCTGATCCTCCCCTTCACGACCGAGTTCTCCAAGCTGTCGCCCGCCGACTTCGTGGTCAAGGTCCTGGTGGACAAGCTGCACGCCAAGGCGGTCGTCGAGGGCCCGAACTTCCGCTTCGGCCACAAGGCGGCCGGCAACGTCGAGTTCCTCACCGAGCAGGGCGAGATCTACGACTTCGAGGTCGAGGTCGTCGACCTGTACGTCACCGGCGAGGCGGGCGGCGGCGAGCCGTTCTCCTCGACCCTGACCCGGCGCCTGGTCGCCGAGGGCGATGTGAACGGCGCCCGCGAGATCCTGGGCCGTCCGCACCGCGTGGAGGGCGTGGTGGTGCGCGGCGCCCAGCGCGGCCGTGAGATGGGCTTTCCCACGGCCAACGTGGAGACGCTCCCGCACACCGCCATCCCGGCCGACGGCGTGTACGCCGGTTATCTGCACGCGCAGGGCGAGATCATGCCGGCCGCGATCTCGGTCGGCACCAACCCGCAGTTCGACGGCACCGAGCGCACGGTGGAGGCGTACGCCATCGACCGCGTCGGGCTCGACCTGTACGGCCTGCACGTCGCCGTCGATTTCGTCGCCTACGTGCGCGGCCAGGCGAAGTTCGAGTCGCTCGAGGCGCTGCTGGAGCAGATGGCCGACGACGTGAAGCGGTGCCGGGAGATCGTGGCCGCGGAGGCGTAGCAACCCGGACAGGGAAGGGCGGCCGGTGCGATACGCACCGGCCGCCCTTCGTCGTACCGTCCCCTGGCCGGGGCCTACTGCTGCGGCGGAGCCTGCGGAGGCGGGGCCTGCGGCGGCTGTGCCTGGGGCTGACCGGGCTGCGGCGGGTAGGGCCGGCCGGGAGCGCCCTGCGGCTGCGGCGGGCCCGGCTGGGCCTGCTGCTCCGGATAGGGCTGCGCCTGGCCCGGCTGGGGCTGCTGCGGCGGGTACGGCTGCTGTTGCGGCGCGTACGGCTGGCCGGGTTGCGGCGGGTAGGACTGGCCCTGGTGGGACTGGCCCGGATACGCCTGCCCGGGCATCGGCTGGCCGGGATGCGGCTGGTCCGCCGTGGGCCGGCCCGGATACGGCTGGTCCGGCATGGGCTGGCCCGGGTACGGCTGGTCCGGCATGGGCTGGCCCGGGTACGGCTGGTCCGGCATGGGCTGGCCCGGGTACGGCTGCCCGGGCATCGGCTGACCAGGGTACGGCTGGCCGGGCATCTGCTGGCCCGGCATCGGCGGGGCGGCCACCGGCGGCGGGTTGCCGTCGTTGGTCCACAGACCGTGCATCTGCTGGTGCCGCACGAAGTCCTCGGCGACCATGGCCGCGAGGTTGAAGTACGACTCCCGCACCTTCGGCCGCATCATGTCGAGGTCGACCTCGGCGCCGGCGGCCAGGTGCTCGTCGAAGGGCACCACGATCACCCCGCGGCAGCGGGTCTCGAAGTGCGACACGATGTCCTCGACCTTGATCATCTTGCCGGTCTCGCGCACCCCGGAGATGACCGTGATCGACCGGGAGACCAGGTCGGCGTACCCGTGCGCGGACAGCCAGTCCAGGGTGGTGCTGGCGCTGCTCGCACCGTCGACGGACGGCGTCGAGATGATGATGAGCTGGTCGGCGAGGTCGAGCACCCCGCGCATCGCGCTGTACAGCAGGCCCGTGCCCGAGTCGGTGAGGATCACCGGGTACTGCCTGCCCAGCACGTCGATGGCGCGCCGGTAGTCCTCGTCGTTGAACGTGGTCGAGACGGCCGGGTCCACGTCGTTGGCGATGATCTCCAGACCGGAGGGCGCCTGCGACGTGAACCGCCGGATGTCCATGTACGAGTTCAGATACGGGATCGCCTGGACCAGGTCGCGGATGGTCGCCCCGGTCTCCCGGCGCACCCGGCGGCCGAGCGTGCCGGCGTCCGGGTTCGCGTCGATCGCCAGGATCTTGTCCTGCCGCTCGGAGGCGAGGGTCGAACCGAGGGCGGTGGTGGTGGTCGTCTTGCCGACGCCGCCCTTGAGGCTGATGACCGCGATCCGGTAGCAGGACAGCACGGGCGTGCGGATCAGGTCCAGCTTCCGCTGCCGCTCGGCCTCCTCCTTCTTCCCGCCCAGCTTGAAACGGGACCCGCCGGCGGCGGGCCGGCCGCTCTTCGCCTTCTGCCGCTTGTTGTTGAGCAGCCGGTCCGAGGACAGCTCCACGGCCGCGGTGTAACCCAGGGGCGCCGCACCGGGGTTGGTCGGCTGTCGCTGGTCGTGCTGGATCGGCTGCGGCCAGGCGGCACCGGCCCGGGGATCGACGGCCGGCTGCGCGGCCTGACCCGCCGCACCGGCCTCCGGATTCTGCGCGGGCGGCTGCGGGTGTCCGGGCTGGGGGAAGCCGTAGCCGCCGGGGGTCGGGCCGGGCTGTGGTTGTCCGGGCTGGGGGAAGCCGTAAGCGCCGGGCTGGGCCGGGGGGTTGGGCGTGCCGGGGTGGGGCGGCTGGGGTGCGGCCGTGTTGGGCTGCGGGTGTCCGGGCTGGGGGAAGCCGTAGCCGCCGGGGGTCGGGCCGGGCTGCGGCTGGCCGGGCTGGGGGAAGCCGTAAGCGCCGGGCTGGGCCGGGGGGTTGGGCGTGCCGGGGTGCGGCGGCTGGGGTGCGGCCGCGTTGGGCTGCGGCTGGCCGGGCTGGGGGAAGCCGTAACCACCGTGCGGAGTCGGGCCGGCGGGGCCCTCCTGCTGCCCCTGCTGCGGGAAGCCGTAACCGCCGGGCTGCTCGGGCGCGGGGCCCGGGTGGCCGGGTGCGCCGGCGGCCGGCGGCTGGCCCTGCTGGTGCCAGGCGGCGGGCGCGGGCTGCGGGGCCTGCGGCTGGAACGGCGGCTGCTGCCCGGGCACCGCTCCGGAACCCTGCGCGGCGGCAGGCTGCGCCTGACCGGCCGGCATCGGGCCCGGCTGCTGCGGCTGCGCCGCCTGAGCGGGCCACTGGGCGGCCGGCGCGGGGGCGGCGGGCTGGTACGACGGCGGCAGCGGAGGAAGCCCGTTCTGCGCCGGCGGGGGACCCCAGGCGGGCGGTGCGCCCTGGGGGGTGCCGGGAGCGGCCGGATCGGCGGGAGCGGTGCGCTGAGACGGGACATCGGCCTGCGGGGCCTCGCCCTCGGGCGTGCCCTCCGGCGCCGGGGTGTCCTCGGATTCCGCTACGCCCGGCTCGGCGTCGGCAGCCGTGCCGTCCGCCGACGCCGCAGTCGCGCCGACGGCCGCCTCGGCATCCTCGCTCCGGCTCTCGGGGGAGGTGCCATCCGCGGCCCCTGCCTCCGTGTCGCCTTCCGCTTCCGAACCCGTGAGACCCGCCCCGGCCGCACTCTCGGCGGACTCGTCGACGGCCTCGGCCGATCCGGCGGGTTGCACGGCCTCGGCCGGCTCCGCGGAAGCGGCCGCATCGGCGTCCGCACCGTCGGCGTCCCCGGCCGTCGCGTCGGCCTCGGAGCCGCCTTCCCCGTCACCGCTGCCGCTTCCGTCGCCGCGCTCCTCGGCGGAGCCGTCCGGCGAAGCGACCTCGCCCTCGGCCGCGCCGTCTGCGCCGAGCGGCCCGGCACCCGGCGCTGAAGTCTCGCCCGATGCTTCGGCGGCCTGCTCCTCGGCGGCCGCGCGCTCCGCGATCTCGGCCATCTCACGCTTCAGCGCGACAGCGGAGAACCGCATGGTCGCACCGCTCTCCAGGTCCCCGTTGTCCGGCTCGGGCGCGGCCGGCTGCGCGGCGGCCGCGGCCGTGCTCTCCTGCCGGGGCGGTTCGGCCGGCTGCGAGGGCCGCTGCGGCTCGAACCCATCGGGCAGCTGCGGCACCGGAACCGGACTCCCGGTCGGCGGCGCGGGAGGGGCGTACGGCGCACCGGGGCCGGCGGCCGGAGGCTGCGCGGCGAACGGCGCCCCGGTCGGTGGCACGAAGGGCGCGCCCGGCGCGTGCGCCGGGGGAGCGGGCGGGACCGGCGGGGCGTACGGGCCGCCCGGCGCAGCCGTACCGGCCGCCGGAGTCGTGTACGGCGACGGATCCGGCCCCGCCTCGGGCGGCCCGGACGGGAACTGCGGAAGCGGAGCCGCACCGGCACCGGGTCCGCCCGCCGGGCCGGAACCATGGCCGCCACCGGTGTCGCCCGCGGCACCGGAACCCGACGCCCCGGACGCGTTCTGCGTGTACCAGGCGGGCGGGGCGTAGTCGATGGTGAACTCGCCCGTGGTCTCGACGGCCGATTCCGCGTCGGGCTGGTCATCGCCGGGTGTGGCCCAGCCCCCGCGGATCCCGTCCCGATCGCTGCTCACAGTTCCTCCTGGTGTGGTCGGGCACCCTCATGCCGTGCTCGGGGCACCCCGTTCCGTCGTGCGATGTCGCCGGGGCTTCCCCACGTGGGCCACTGGCCCCCTCAGTCCGCGAAGCCGTTCCGCCCGCTGGCGGGAGTTCGCGACGCGCCCTGCCCCAGCCTAATCACCAAAAGCGCGGGTCCGGCAGGCCCGTCCGCCCCTTAGCCGCCGGCTCCGCGGTGTCCCGCCGGGCCGACGAGGGGCGCGGCACCTGTCGTCGTACACCAAAACGTGACGAAAACGCACCACGTTCAGCCCGCGCCGACGCCGGTATTGACGCGAAAAGTCGCCAATCCGGCACGAAAACGGGCCAAGTTGGATGCGGATCAGTCCATCCGGCGGGCCATGCCCAGCAGTCCGGTCTCGGCGTCCGTCGCCCGCGTCATCACGTACTGCCGGTCCCGCTCGGTGCACCACAGGGTCACGCCGTCCGGAAGCGTGGGCAGCGCCTCGAGCTCCGGGCGCGGCAGCGCCAGCACCCGCCCGATCTCCGCCGCCTCGTCCGGCGACACCCGCTGCACACCCACCAGACGCGCCTGACGCATCAACCGCGGCGCCACCGGGCTCAGATACGGCAGCAGCGTCAGCACCGACTGCCACGGCGCCGACGCCACCCGTCCGCGCGGCGGCCGCATACCGCAGTCCCGCACCACCAGCACCGGCGTCCCCGCCGAGGCGCCCTGCGGGGGCACCCGGCCGACGTCGTACACCGCGAGACCGTTCTGCCCGCCGCCCATGGCGTGCACCATCGGCATCCAGGCCTGGGCCCGCCCCGTCTCGACCGCCACCCGGGCACCCGTGGCGGCCGCGCGCAGGGCCATGACCTGCGCGGTCCACAGCCCGCCGATGAGCACCATGTCGAACGCCGTCGGACGGTTGACCCCGAGCACCGCGGGCTGACCCTCGGTGTCGACGCCGACCACCACACCGTCGTCGCCGATCGGCAGGGACAGCGCGTCGGCCTGCTCGACGGGCAGCGTGTGCCGGGGGTGGCGGGGACCCAGCAGGCCGAACCCGGTCCGCAGCCGCTCGCCGAGCCCCGCGCGAGACGGGGTCGCGCCCGGACGTGACCCACCCGGCTGGGTGGGCGAAGTCGTGATGGCCATCAGCGGGCACCTCCGAGCGGCAGGGTGGCCAGAACGCCGGGGAGCTGCTCCCGGTCCAGACGGGCGAGCCCGGTCCGCGCCTCGCGCGCCGCACGCTCCAGCTCGCGCCGGGCGTCGGTCAGTTCCTGGTTGCTGCGGCCGGTGATCCGCAGGTGTCCCGTGATGGACACGTTCTGCTGCGCGCCCCTGGCCAGGGTCAGGCTGAAGGTCGTCGCCAGCGCGGGCACCGACGTCAGCCGCGCCACCAACTGCGCCAGCGAGCCGTTGGAGCCGCCCAGTTGCGGCCAGCGGCGCACCCAGTAGGTGGTGTGCCGGCGGTTGTCGCAGCGCCAGCTGCGGCTGGACTCCTCCGTGCGGCGCTGCGGCGCCTCGCCCCGCCCGGCCTGGGCGGCCTGCGCCGTCACCATGGGATTGGCGCACGCCGAGGTGGCGATGGCAGCCGTCAGCTCCTCCTCGTTCAGCACGCTCGCCCGGAACCCGGCGCCGGTGAGCCGGCTCGACAGGTGCTCGGCGGAACGCGCCAGACACTTCTGCGCCCCCAGCAGCCCGCCACCGCGCGCGGCCACCGCCTCCGGGCAGAGTTCGGGATCGAGCTTCAGCGCGATCCACGTGATCCGCACCGCGGGGGAACCGGTCTCCGCCTGCAGCGGCGCGTAGTTGCTGACCACCACCGACTGCTGCGGCAGGTGCAGCGCGGGCGCGGGCTGCGTGTGCACCACGATCTGCGCCGACTCCAACCGGATCCCGTCGACTTCGAGGACGTCCCGCACCAGGGCCACCGGCAGCGGTCTGCGGCCGCGCTCCGCGCGCAGCGCGCCCGCGTCCGACTCCACCTGGATCACCGCGGTCAGGAAACCGCCGTCGCCCACCATGCCGATCGGCCGCTGATCGCGGTCGTCGCCGCGGCTGTGGCTGTACGTGCGCAGCGACGGGTCGCACTCCACGGCGGGCGCCAGACCGGAGTCGGTGCCCACCGGCACCGGCGTGCCCGCGGCCCGCCGGTTGCGGGCGCGCAGCGCCAGCAGGGTGCCCAGCCACTCCGGCAGGGAGCGTCCCCGGCGCCGCACGACGGCGAGCACCACCAGCACCGCGGCGATCGCGGCGGCGACGATCAGCGCGACCATGCCGACGAGCCAGCCGCACACCAGCAGCGCGCCCGCGATCTCCAGCAGCACCAGCCGCTGCACCGCGAACGAACCGCCGCGCCCGGAACGGGACTCCGGGTGCGGGGCGAACGCACCCTGGGACGACGCGGGTGCCTGCTCACCGCGCCGTCCGGAGGAAGAGGAGCCGCGGGCGCCCGACCGGCCCGCGTCACCCGATCGTGCCCCCGATTGCGATCGCGACCGGGCCCGCGTTGCGGAAGCCATCACTCCAAAACCCCCGAACTCTCCCGAAATCCCTTGCGCTCCGGTCCCTTCAAGCCCTGAGCACCCTACCCGTGCCACACGCACGTCCACGCAACAGGCATAGTAGGGGCCGGGTCTGACAGTCGAGGCACCAGAGGCAACCGAGGGCGGGGGACGGATCTTCACAGGTCCCCCACGGCTCCGCAACGGGGAGAGAGCGGACACAGATGGCATCACGGCGGGACGAACTCAACGCCTACACCTTCGCGAAGCGCCGCACGCTCGCGTCATTCCTGCAGCCCTCGCCCTCCGGTTCCGAGGAGGGCGCCCCGAAGCCGCTGAAGGCACTGGTGCCCGGCCTGGTCGTCGGCGCCGTCGTGCTCGCCGTGTTCGGCGCGATCGGCATGTTCAGCCCGACCGCCCCCAAGGGCTGGGACACCCCGGAAGAACACGTCATCGTCGCGAGCAAGTCCACCACCCGGTACGTCGTCCTGAAGACCGGCAAGCAGACCCAGCTCCACCCGGTCCTCAACATGGCCTCCGCCAAGCTCCTGCTGGCCCCCGGCAAGGACAGCGTCATCACCGTCGACGAGAAGATCCTCGACAGCGGCAAGCCCCCGCACGGCGCCACCATCGGCATCCCCTACGCCCCCGACCGCCTGCCCACCCCGGACGAGGCCTCGGCCACCAAGCGCTGGGCCGTGTGCGAGCGCCCCGGCGACGGCGGACGGGCCATCCAGAAGGCGGCGTTCGTCCTCGCGCAGAAGGAGTGGTCCAGGACGGACGGGCGCGACAAGCTCGCCCACGGCGACCTCATGTACGTGGTCGGCCCCGACGGCAAGACCCAGTACGTGGTCGACGCGCGGGGCACGGCGTACGAGATCGCCGACCCGTCCGACAAGGAACTCCTCAAGGCCCTCGACACCCAGGGCCGTGCCCCGCAGCGCGTCTCCCAGGACTGGCTCGACACCCTGCACAAGGGCGACCCGGTGTCCATCCCGCCGATCCAGGGCACGCCCGGCGAGAAGGCGGGCGCCTCCGAACTGCTGCGCCAGTACGACAAGGTCGGCGAGGTCATCAAGGCCTACGACGGCCAGACCATGCAGTACTACGTCGTCCTGAAGGGCAAGGTGGCCCGCGTCTCCGAGTTCACGGCCACGCTGCTGCTGAACAGCGGGGACCTCGTCGGCGTGGGCCAGGCGGGTGAGGCCCAGCAGGTCAGCCCCGGCGCGGTCGTCGACAGCACGACGTTCGACGGCGGCCGGAACTGGCCGGCGTACAAGCCGAGGACGGTGAACGACGGCTCCAGCACCACCAGCGGCCGCAACACCCTCTGCAACGTCATGCGCTCGATCGGCGCCAAGGGCGCCACCACCCTGTCCACCTGGGTCGGCAAGGACTTCCCCGCCCAGCTCCCCACCGGCTCCTCCAGCGCCTACGTCACCCCCGGATCCGGCCAGCTATACCGCCAGTTCCAGGGCACCGAGACCTCGGCCGGCGGCGTCTTCCTGGTCACCGACACCGGCCTGCGCTACGCCCTGCAGTCCAACAGCGACAGCACCACCGACGACCAGGGCATCGGCACCTCCGCCAAGCGGCGCAAGGAGGAGCTGAGCGAGGCGAAGATCGCCCAGACCCGCCTCGGCTACGAGAACGTGACGCCCACGCCGATCCCCGTCGAGTGGTCGAGGTTCCTCCCGACGGGCCCGCGCCTGTCGGAATCGGCGGCACGGCAGCCGCAGGGCTCGTAGCGGCGGGGGAGGAGAACGCACTCATGCAGACGTCGAAGCCGTCGCCTACGAAGCCGTCTGGGACGAAGTCCGCGGCCCCGGAGCCGCCGCGAACGGAGCCCGCGAGCACAGGACCGGCCGAGGCGGGGCCGGCGGGTGCCCGCCCCCTGGCATCCCAACTCCCCACCGTGGCAACCCGGATCGCGACCCGGTCGGCGGCCCTGGCCGCCGCGACACTCCTCACCGCCACGGCCACCACCCTCGCCCTCCCCGCCACCCCGGCCCTCGCGGACGACGGCCAGTGCACCTTCCCGGCGAAGGACTACACGGGCCGCCCGTGGGCGCTGCAGCGCGTCAACCTGGACGCGCTGTGGGCCCAGTCCACCGGCAAGGGCGTGCGGGTGGCCGTGATCGACACCGGTGTCGACGTGAAGAACCCGCAGCTCACCAAGGCCGTCGACGCCTCCAAGGGCAAGAACCTGCTGCCCGCGAAGAACTCCAAGGGCGAGAAGATAGAGCGCGGCAACAGCTCGGGCACCACCGACACGGTCGGCCACGGCACCCGCGTCGCGGGCATCATCGCCGCCCGGCCCGCCAAGGGGACCGGCTTCGTGGGCCTGGCCCCGGACGCGACGATCATCCCGATCAAGCAGAACGACGCCGAGGGCGACGGCACGGCGCTCACCCTGGCCGATGCGATCAAGCACGCCGTCCAGGCCGGCGCCGACGTCATCAACATCTCCCAGGACACGGCCAACGCGGTCCGGCCGGACTCCAGGCTGGAGCAGGCCGTCGACTACGCCCTGAACCAGAAGGTCGTGGTCGTCGCCTCGGCCGGCAACGACGGCCTGGGCGGCAACGTCAAGGTGACGTACCCGGCGTCGTACAAGGGCGTGCTCGCGGTGGCGGCGTCCGACCGCAACAACGAACGGGCGGCGTTCTCACAGTCCGGGGACTTCGTGGGCGTCGCCGCCCCCGGCGTCGACATGATCTCCACCGTGCCCGGCGGCGGCCACTGCTCGGACAACGGCACCAGCTTCTCGGCGCCGTATGTCGCGGGCGTGGCGGCCCTGTTGAAGGCCAAGTACCCCAAGTGGACGGCCCAGGAGGTCACCGCCCAGATCGAGCAGACCGCCGAACGCTCGATCCCCGGCCACGACCGGCTGGTCGGCTGGGGCGTGGTGGACCCGGTGAAGGCCCTGACGGACGTGGACCCGGAACACCCCGTCCAGTCGCCGCGCCCCGAGGACGGCGTCTCCAAGGGCGAGGCCCCCTCGGTCACCCCCCTGCACTTCGGCGAGACGGCGGAGGAACGCGACACCCGGATGGCCACGTACGTGGTGGTCGGCGGCCTGGTCCTCGTCGCCGGCCTAGCCGGCACGGCCGTCGCGGTCCGCGACGCACGGCGCCGGCGCCCGCGGCAGCCGGGAGGCGGCTCGTGGACGCGCTGACGAAGATGAACGTGTTCCTCCTCGTCCTGTGCGCCGTCCTGCTGGGCATGGCCTGTGTGCCGGCGGACCGGGTACGGGCCTGGCGCGCCGGCATCAACCCGTCGGCCCCCGAACTGCCCGGCGCCTCCTTCGTCGTGGCGCGCGTCCTCTTCGTGGCCCTGGCCATCGCCGGCGTGTGCACGGCGGTCCAGGGCTTCGGCGTCTCCGACCGGATGTCCTGGAGCGACAGCGAGCTGACCAGCGCGGTGCACCAGGCCACCGACGACCTGGACGGCTACGCCTACACCATGGACGAGACGGGCTCCTCGGCCTACTTCACCGACTTCGCGTCGCTGACGGAGGAGAAGGTCACCCGCTACGGCGGCGGCGACGCCCCCGAGACCGGCGTCTCCGCCGACCCGGCGGACACCGACACGGACGCCGAGGCCCACCTCACCGTCACGGCGTCCGGAGCGAACGACGCCTTCTGCGTCCACCTGCGACGCACCCGCTGGAAGAGGAGCGACTACACACCCCCGGGCCTGAACGGCGACCCGGGCACCCTGACCTTCCGCGGGTACCGGCTGAAGGCGGCGGTGCGCACCGGAGAGTGCTGACGCTCTTTCCGCCCGGCCTCACAGCTTCCCGAGAACGACCCCGCGCCAGACCCAGCCGGACTTCAGAACGGCGTCCCGCAGCGGCTCACGCAACTCCGCGGCGTCGAACCGGAAGGTCTCCGTCGCCTCAAGACGCCCGTCGTCCCCCCGCCCGAGCGTCCACTGCCGCGTGACGGTCCGGTTCTGCCCGCGCGAGTACGACGACGCCACCTGCAGCCGGGGCGGATTCCCGACCCGGCTGACCTCCCACTGCTCCTCGAGGGCACGCACCTCGTGGCCGTCACGGTCCAGCCGCATCCGGATGCGCACGGCGTGCGTGATCCGCGACTCCAGGAAGAACCCCTGCCAGGCAGGCTCCGCGATCCGCCACTCGGCCACCAGGTCGGCACCTTCAGCGGCACCGTAACGGACGACGTACGGCACCTCCGGCCCGTTGAGCCCGAGCAGAGCCGTACGCAGTTCCTCCACCGGGACCGGCGGGACACCGTCCGGGGGACGCCGGGTTCCGGTCAACTTGTCGAAGAGTCCCATGGGCTCAACCTACGAGGGGCACTGCCGCCGGCACAACAAACACCCTTCCCGCTCCCGCGAACCACTCAAGGCGTCGCACCGCTGCCCGGACGCACACTGCGGACGAGGTCGCTGAAGTCGTCCAGGACGGCCGGATGCTGGGTCGCGGTCGAGGTGAGGATCAGCCGGATCACCGCCCGCTTGTGCGGATCGGAGACGTCCAGCATGGACATGTACACCTGCGACTGGACGAGGTCGCGACGCACTCCGCCGGCGATGGTCGAGAAGGACAGTGTCTGCGTGAGGCCAGGGGCCTCCGCGGTACCCGTCTCGCGCCGGCCGGTGACGGTGACCGAGGTGACCGCCCGGCCGAGGCGCTCCACCGACTCGTCGGCGATGTCCGGCAGCGTCGCCGGGTCCGGACGGTACTCGCCGTCGACCGTGATGTTCGCGGTGAACCCGCCGTCGGACGGCAGATGCACCGCCACGAACGCGGCACCGGGGGCACCGACCTCGTCCGGAGGTGCCGAGCGCCAGCCCTCCGGCAGCTCGAAATCGATCGGGACCGGCAGGCTCGTGGTCATTGCGAGCCCTCCTTCCTAAAGCGCTGCACCCTCGCTACGGGCATGTGACGTGTGGATCAGAACAGGCTGCCGATGGCGTCACCGGCCGAGCTCAGACCATCGCCGACGACATCGGCAAGATCACCCGCGGTATCGGCCACCTTGCCCGGGTCGACGGTGAATTCGAATCCCACCTCACCACCGACGATCGGGGAGAGACCCACGCTGGTCTTGAACCCCCATTTCCCGTCCTCGGTCTTTCCGATGTCCAGATTGGCCTCGGCACCCGGACCGGCCCAACCCTCGGCGGTGACACCCGCCCCGATGCCCCCGATGTCCGCGCCGACCGTGCCGCCGCCCTTCGCCCCCGCGAACGCCTCACCGCCCAGGTTGATGCCCTCGAGGCCCGCTCCGGCATGGCCTCCGGCCTCGGCACCCGCCATGGCCTCGGCGCGTCCGTAGACACCCACCGGGCCTACGTCGAAGCGGCCCTTGGACGAGGCCTCGCCGCCCACCAGGGCGCCGGCCTCGCCCTGGATGCCCTCATTGGTGACGCCACCGCTCACGGAGCCCTTGGCGCCCGCATAGGCTTCGGCCTCGCCGTCGAGCTTCACCGGCCCGTTGGTGAGCGAACCCTCCGCGCTCGCGCGGCCCAGGTCGGCATGCGCCTCGGCCTCGCCCATCTTGCCGGATCCGGTGTCCGGTCCGGTCGCCTCCGCACCGACACCGGGACCTGAGGCCTCGGCCTCCCCGTCGGAAACCCACCCGTCGGGCTTGGTGGGAGTGCGCTTCGACTCGGCCACGTACTTGTCGATTCCGGTGTGCGCCTGGCCGTTGAAGCCGGTGAGCGTGCCGTCGTTGACGTCGGAGTCGAGCACCACGGCCTTGAGAGCGGTCTCGACATGGGCGTCGGCCTCGACGACGTTCTTCACGGCCTTGTCCACGTGCTCCTGCCACGAGGCGACGGCCGAGCGCACCGACTGCTGGTAGTCGGGGTCGTGGTGCATGGCGTTGCGCTCGCCGTCGCTGAGCTTCGAGGTGTCGTAGGAGACCACGCCCGCTTCGGACACCGCCATCCCGGCCTTGACCGCGTCCGCCCGGGCCGACTCCAACTTCTTGCGCAGGTCCGTGAACTGGGTGTGCGTTTCACGCAGCAGCGAGGCCACCGCCTTGGCCTCCTTCTGGGCGCTCTGGAACTGCTTGAGCGTGACGTCGAACCGCCGGCCGGCGGCGTTCGCGCTCAGCCCGGTCCAGGTCTGTCCCGTGGAGACGCCGTGCACATCCCGCTTGTAGGCGATCTCCTGTTTGTGGAACTCCTTCGCCATCCCGTCCCAACGGTCTGCCGCCGTGGAGAGCTTGGACAGGTCGGTGGTCATGATCTCGTGGTAGTTCGGCATGGGGTTCCCCGTTGTGTGGCGTGGCAGCGTGCCCGTCGGGACGGCCGATCGGTGACCGCGCCCGGTTCCGTCAGTAACCGGTGAGCACGGACACCGAGCCGGCGTTCGTCCCGGTCTGGATGTCCGTGTTCTGCAGCACGGTGTTCGCGCTCCGCAGCGACGCCTTGTCGGACGCGAGCATGTTCATCAGGTTCTGCACCTGCTCGCCCCATGTCTCATGCGCCTTCTTCAGGGCTCCCGACGTGTGCCAACCGTCCCGGAACTCGGAGACGGCCGAGTCGGTGTCCGTGTCCGCCCAGTCGCCGGCCTTCCGGGTGTCGGGCTCGATGTGGTCCTCGATGGCCTTCGCGGCGGCCTTTTTCTCGGCCGGAGAGGAAGCGAGGTCCTTCTGCCCCCCGAGCAGCGGCGGGGGACCGGAGGACCCTCCGGGATCGGACGGCAACTGGTTCAGCCGCATCCCGACGGGCTGCGCGGGCGCGTCGCCCGCGGTCTGTCCTGCTTCCGGCACTGCCATGACTCCGCCTCTCCCCGTTCGCCGCCGAGTCCGCGCGGCAACTCATCGCGCCCGAACGCGTTTTGGCGCGCCGACCGAACGACCCCGCTGAACGGCCTCAGCCCGCAGCGGGCGAAACCTTGTCGTCGGCCTTGAAATCGAAGTTGATCTTCCCGTCGTCCACAGAGGTCACCTTGACCGTGATCCCCAGGGTGCTGCCGTCGTTCGCGGTGAGCGTGCACCGGGTCGTGGTGCCGACCTTGCCCTTGAGATCCTCGGGGCAGGTGACGTCCGGCTTGGGCCGCCCCGTGGCGGCGGCGAGCTTCGCGGACAGCGTGGAAGCCAGCTTGTCGGCGGACAGCTTCGGCGTGGACTCACCGACGTTGACGGAGGCCGAGCAACCGGAGAGCAAGGCCCCGACAGCGACAGCCGAAACTGCCGTAATGGCCGCGTAGCTGCGGAACTTGGGCATGTCGGGTCTCCGATTTTGCTGAGCATGACAGAAAGACGCACGAAGCATACTCGGCGGGTTTGCGCCCATCTCTCTGAGGACGTGCCCGCGCACAACGGTCACCGGCTCCCCATGAACCTTTCGGGTTCTCCATGCGTAATCTTCACGCGGCGGCGACAGCTCAGACTGGTCCGCTCGTCAACTGCTCATGCTCGTAAGCGTGATCGTGGCCCTGTGGCGACAACTCCATCGTGTGTACGGCAGTTGTCCCTTGGGTGCGCGTCCGCCCTTGTGTAGAGGTTTGATGAAGGTACCCAGGGGCGTCGCCCGGTCCGGGCCGTCCGCGCCGCAGAGCCCGGGTCGTCCGCGGTGAGGACGCAACGCGGCCCGAGGGGCGCCGGTTCGCTGCAAACAGAAAAATAGGACAAACCATGGCGTGAGGCGCTGTCTCGTAACCGAGTTAAGACACATGCTTGGTTGGACCGGTTGGGCAGGTTGACTAGAGTGGTAAAGGCGTTGTGAGACGCAGGCTCGCTTTGCGATCGTACGGCGAGCGGGTGGTTGGTCCCGGCCCGTCAGGGCTGATGGACCGTACGGGGAAACGGGGAGGAGCGTCGTGCTTCCGGCAGACATGGTGGGGGGCGTGTCAGCGGCGAACCTGAAGGCCAGCGGTGACGCGCTGAAGAAGTTCGTGGGCCGGGTGGACGCCGTACTGAAGGACCTTGAGGGGTCGGCGGGGAACCCGACGAGGGTTGGGCAGCAGGCGATCCGTAAGGGGTCGCTGAGCAGCGCGGCTGGAACTTTCTACGAGGCCGATGCCCTGTACGGGACGTTCAACGCGCTGCATGAGCGACTCACCACGCTCTCCAAGACCTTGCACCTGCAGATCGAAGCGATCGGTATCGCTGTTCTGGGGGCGAAGGGAACCTTCGACAACCTCGAAGAGGAACAGCGTCGGCGGTTCTGGGACATCAACCTCGAGATCAAGAAGCTCAACCCGCCGAGCAACGGTGAGCACACCAGTGACGACACTCAGGGGGTGTTCTGACGATGACCGACAAACACCAGGCAGACCTTGATCGGGTTTCCTCTCAGAACAACTTCGCGGACTTTGCGCGGGATGCGGCGGAGCACCCTCACGAGGGTGGCCTTAGAGGGCTCGTGAACAGTGTGATTCGAGCAGCTGCGGCCCCCACTCCGTACGGCGAAGCGATGGTTGACCGTACGGAATTCGACAAACGGTCCCTCAACGAGATGCTCGATCTGGTTGAGCAGACCAACCCAGAGGATCTTGAGTCCTCTGGCAAGGCCCTGTGGGACGCGCGAGATGCGATCAAGGCGGCGGCCGAGGAGCTCAAGGGACAGTTCGAAACTGTTCCCTGGGTCGGCAAGGCAGGCGATGATTTCCGCACTTGGGGATCTGGGCTGGTTTCGAGCGCCCATGACCTGAGCGCCTTCGCGGGCGGGGCAGGCGACCAAATTACAGCCGCCGCCGTGGGTCTCGCGTCCGTACGTGGGGCCATGCCGCCTCGTGATCCGGCGAACCGAAAGCAACCCAGTCACTTCACCGCGGCTGAGAAGGCGGCGAACAAGGAAGAATATGCCGATGCGGTGAAGGTGGAGAAGGACCGCCAGGAAGCTATCAATCAGATGAACCGGTTGGCTTCCTACTACGCGGTTTCAAGGGAGCAGTTGCAGGTCCTGCACGACAATGCCCCGACGTTCAAAGATGTGCCGAACGTAGGAGTTCCCAAGCCTAAGACGGCGCCACGTGATGTCTCTGGCGGGGGTGACTCCGGTGCGGTGCAAGGCGGCGGCACGGCGGGGGTCCCATCTCATCATTCTGTGGCCGCGCCCACCGCGAGGCACGTCGGAGAGGTAACTGGCCACGTCCCGACTCCGTCGCAGGACGTCACGAAGCACGTTGTGCCCCCGGATCGGCCTGTGGGTACGAACATCGACACCGTCGGCACGTTGCCTCCACCCACGACTGCGCCCTCAACTGGCCACACGCCACCGGTCCCGAGTACGCCCCCCGCAAGTGACGGCCAGCTTCCCACCCCCAATGGCCCCTTCGGGGCGCCGGTGCCTCGTAGTGCGTCTGGTCGGGGGTTGAACGGGACGGGAGGCTTCCGTGCACCGACATCAGCTCAAGGCACGTCCAGGGCGCCTGGGTTGACCAACCCTGGTTCTGGACGGTCCGCGGGACAAGGGCCCATGAATCAAATGGGCCGCGCTACGTCGACCGGTCAGTCTCCGGTCAAGGGCTCCGCTTCCGGATCGAAACCGACTTCGATGGGCCGAGCGGTCACCGGGGGGACGCCGCGACCCGGCGGCACGGCGGCACCGCGCACGAACAGTGGGCCTACGACCGGTGCCGGCCGGTCCAACGGAGTGGTCGGGGGACGGCCTTCGAACTCGGGTAGCGCTTCGAAGGGCGGCTCGAGGATTCCTCGCGGCACGGTCGTCGGCCGCGAAGAAGGGGTCGGTTCCAGGCCTGTGACCGGCCGCAACGGCCAGCGTGGCGTCGTGGGAGCACCCGAGCCCGCGGTGCGGCCCGGTTCCGGCGCTGCCGGATCCCGCAGGAGCGGGACGGGGCCCGAGGCCGTTACGGGTAGGCCTACCGACCGCAACTCCGTGGCAAGAGCTGAACGCAATGGCATGACGCGTGGTGGTGCTGGTCTTGGACGCGGTACCGGACACGTCGGCAAACCGACCAAAGAAGAAGAGGTGCAGCGATCGACGCGCCCTGACTACCTGGTCGAAGACGAAGAGACCCACTTGCCCAACAGCCCCCGGCGTGATGTGCCGCCGGTCGTCGACTGAGCACGAGCGAGGACAAGTAAACGATGAAGTCCGGGACCGGCCGACAGGCCGGGCACGCTGCGCCTATCAGCACACGCTTCAGGCGACCGACGCGCACTGTCGGCGCGCTCGTCGGCGTCCTGGCGACCTTGAGCGTGGGCTTCGCCCCGAGCGCCAGTGCATATGACGCGCAGTCGCAGCAGTGGTACTTGGGGCCGATGAACGCTGACCAGATGTGGAAGGTCAGTACTGGGGAAGGTGTCAAGGTCGCCGTTATCGACACCGGCGTGAACCCGGATACGCCGTCGCTGAAGGGCCAGGTACTGACCGGCGAGGTACCCAAAACGGTGGCGTACAGAGCTACTGACGACTTCACGGGCCATGGAACGACCATGGCCGAATTGATCGCGGGTACAGGGTCTGGTGGTGGGCTCAAGGGCTTGGCGCCGGGAGCCAAAATCGTTCCTTACCGTGTGGACCTCGAGGGATTGCCGGGCGGTAAGAGCGAAGAGAAGCGGACGCCCAAGATCGCGCAGGCGATCAGGGCCGCAGCTGACACCGACGCGAAGATCATCAATATGTCGTTCGGCGGTTTTCCCGATAACGACGACGAAGAGGCGATCAAGTACGCGGCATCCAAGGGTAAGTTGCTGATTGCCGCTGTAGGTAATTCCGGTCGAAACGACAAAAAGGATCTGATCGACTACCCTGCCGCCTATCCCTACGTGATCGGGGTCGCGGCGGCCGACAAGTCGGGGACGGTGTCGAAGTTCTCGTCGTCGGGAGGGTATGTCGACCTCACGGCGCCCGGCCAGGGATTCCCAGGCTGGTGTGACACCACATTCCGTTCGTATTGCACCCGCGAGGGTACGAGCCCAGCGACGGCGCTCACTTCTGCCGCAGCAGCACTCATCTGGTCCACACACCCGGACTGGACGGTCAATCAGGTAGTGCGGTCCCTGATCAAAACCGCAGGGCGCAAGGAGCAAAGCGACAGGCCGAGCAAGTACATCGGCTACGGAATGCTCCGCCCCCGCCTGGTTCTCGAAGAGGCCAAATACGATGCGGGCCCCGCACACGAAGACCCCCTCGCCAAGGAGAACGGCGGCGACCTCTTGGCCAAGGCTGGGACTGCAGCCGCCTCCTCCGCACCCTCTTCCTCTGCATCAACCCCGTCACAAGCCCCCGCGAAGGGTTCTACCGGCGGCACCGCGGCGGCAGGATCGAGCGCGGAGTCGTCGGACGACAGCAACACCCTCTGGATCGCACTCGGCGCCGTCGCCGCGGTCCTCGTGATCGGTGGCGTAGGGGCTGCCGTATTGCGCGCCCGGCGTGCCAGGTGACGTCGGCAGTCGTACCCAGCCCTGTGCTCTCGGGACGGGGCATGCAGTGCGGGCTCACCGCCATGACGCACCAACTCAGCGGTGGGCCGGAACAGTTGGACCGAAGAGACAGACAAGAAAGGGCGGGCTGACATGGCCGACAAGCAGAAGCTCGAAGATGCCGCAGTAATCCAGCTGCAGAAGCGGATGGCGGAGAAGTACGAGGGCATCCGTAAGCGCGTCCACGGACTCCAGGGCGTCATCGACGGCCTCGAGGGCCAGTGGCAGGGAATCGGTCGTGCCGCGTTCGACAAGAAGCAGTACGAGATCAACGAGTCGCTGAAGAACATCGGCGACATCCTCGGTGACGTCATTGAGGCGATGACCACGACGCGCAACATCAAGGACAGCAAGGAAGACGAGGTGCGCGCGTCCGTCAACAAGATCGACGTCCAGGACGGCGCTCCCACGGTTCAGTCCTCCTCCCTCAGCTCCTACTGAGGCTCGGCCTCCTCGAGAGGCGGGCGGCACACAGAGCTTTTGCCGGGCAGCCGGCGCACACAACAGGCACACATCGGCGAGACGAGGTAAACGGTCATGGCCAACAACGCTGAGGGACTGTCAGTAACTTACGACGGTCTCGACGTCGCGGCGACGAAGATCGGCAACGAGGCGAGCCAGCTCGAGCAGGACCTGCAGGAGCTGCGCAAGATGGTCGTCAGCAGCATGCAGTACTGGGAGGGCCAGGCGCAGACCACCTTCCACGAGAAGCTGCACCGCTGGGACAAGGAGGCGAACGACATCCACCAGGCGCTGACCGGGATCGGCCATGTCGTCGCCCAGTCCGGCGGTACGTACATGGAAGGCGACAAGAAGGCCTCCAGCTACTTCCAGTAGGTCGAGGCTCGCAAGAAGCAACTCCAGGGTGGGCGCGCGCGGGAGGCGCCCACCCTGTTGTCGGCCCATGGCCGGGCGCCGAGGACGGCAGTGCTCTTCCCGTGTGGACAAGGACAGGGGATTCACGTGCACGCGACGGGCGCTCGCACCGGCGAAGCGCACTCTGGTGCGCCCGCCTCGCGCCGGATCGGCCCGTACGTCCTCCTCACCTCCCTGGACGATCCGCACACCCGGATCCCGGTGCCGGAGCGGCGCTACATTGCGCGCAGCGACGACGGCGCGCACACGGTCCTGCTCGGCACACCTCTTCCCGGCGCCGATCACGAGGCCTTCCTGACCGAGGCCGACACCTCGCGTTACCTGCTGGGACAGTTCATGGCGCCGGCCGCCGCCTGCTCCGCCCCAGGGGAAGGCGCGTGGCACACGCGTCCGTACCTGCCCGCGCTGCCGCTGCCCACCGCTCTGGCCGTGCACGGGGGCCCGCTTCCCGAGCGGACCGTCCGTGCCCTCGGAGCAGCCCTGGCCGAAGCCCTGATCGTGGTCCACGGGCAGGGACTCGCCTACGCCGGCGTCTCACCGGCGGCCGTGCTCCTCGCCGCCGACGGGCCGCGCCTCACCTGCTTCGGTGCCGTACGGGCCGCGGCGCCCGAGGGCGCCGCACGTTCCGGTCTGCCGGGTCTGGAACCCGGCAGCCTGCCGCCCGAGCAGGCGGCCGGCGGTCTGCCGCGTCCGCTGGGCGATGTGTACGCACTGGGCGCGACATTGGCGTACGCGGCCACCGGCTACACCGCCCCCGAAAGCGACGAGTTGCCGCCAGCGTTGCGTACGACCATCGGCCGCTGTCTGTCCCGAGACGCCGGAGCACGCCCTCAACTCGCCGAGCTGCTGCAAGCGTTCGCGCCCTCCCCAAGTGATGCCGGTCAGACGACCGGGACCGCCGCGCTGCTCGGTCCTGGCTGGCTGCCGAGCCGGGTGATCGCGGCCATCGCCCACCAGTCGGCCGCCGTGCTCGCCGCCGACATCTCGCGCGCCACCGTGCCCGCCTCCCGCCAGGACTGACGATCACCCGTATGGCTACTCCGCTCACGTACGACGACCCGCACGCCTTCGGGCCGTACCGCCCGGTGGCCCGCCTGGGCAGTGGCGGCATGGGGACCGTCTACCTGGCGCGCTCCGGCGGCGGACGGGCCGTCGCCGTCAAGACGATGCACGCGTCCATCGCCTCGGACCCCAGTGCCCGCACCCGGTTCCGTCTGGAGGCCGACGCCGCCCGCGTCATCGGCGGGCGGCACGGCGCACAGGTCGTGGACGCGGACACCCAGGCCGAGACACCCTGGATCGCCACCGAATACGTGCTCGGTCCGCCTCTCGACGAGGCGGTCCAGGCGGCCGGCCCGCTTCCCGAGCCGACCGTACGCGCCCTCGGCGCCGCCCTGTGCGGGGCACTCGGGCAGCTCCACGGCTCCGACGTGGTACATCGCGACCTCAAGCCGTCCAACATCCTCGTCACGGCGTACGGACCCAAGGTCATCGACTTCGGAATCGCTCGCGCCGCCGGCGACGACCGTCTCACCAGGGTCGGTGCCGCGGTGGGCACACCGGCCTTCATGTCGCCGGAACAGGCCGGCGGTGAGGAACACACCGCGGCCGGTGATGTGTTCGCGCTCGCGGGGCTGCTCGTGTTCGCCGCCACCGGACGCGCCCCGTTCGGCCAGGGGCAGACCGCGGAGCTGCTCTACCGGGTCCGCTACGGCGAACCGGATCTCAGCGGCATTCCCGCCGCCCTGCTGTCCGTTCTCGGTCCGTGCCTGGACAAGAATCCGTTCCGGCGGCCGACCACCGCGGAACTGGCCGCGCGACTGCACGACGGTTCCGGAGAGTTCGCCGATCACCTGCCGGACCAGGTACTCCACGACATCGCCCGGCGGGCCACCGAGGTCTGGCAGATCACCCCCCAGCGGCTGCCCGCACCGTCCGCGGAGCACGCCCAGCCGGCGTCCGCACCGGCCAAGCCGATGCCACGTCGACGGCTGCTGCTGGCCGGAGGGGGAGCCGCGTTCGTCACGGCGGCCGCCGCGACGGGGGCCTGGGCCTGGAACCGAAGTGCCGGGCCGGGGCCGAAGCCGCCCGTGGCCGGTCCCAGCAACAGCGTGTTGCCGTGGAAGAAGCTCGACTCCGTGTGGCAGATCCAGGTCGCCGATCCGCCGTACGGCACCGAGCCGCCCGCACAGCCACTCGCGGTGGACGACATGGTCGCGGTGGTGGCCGGCAAGGGGCTGGGCGGAATCGACGCCGGCTCCGGGTCCGTGCGGTGGGCGTCGGACCAGATGGAGATCCACTGGCAGGTGGCGACCGACGGCGAGCGGCTCGTACGGATGCTGACTCCGGAGGGTTCCGAGAACAACGCGGGGAAGCCCGGTGGGTTTCCGCTCTCCTTCGCCACCGTCGACCTCGCCACCGGGATCGCGGACGACCGCTTCGCCCGGTTCACCGATTTCAACGGTGTCATCAGTCAGAACCAGGTGCTGTGCGCGGCCGACGGGATCGTGTACGCGGCCGCGGGCCAGGGGAAGTTCGACGAGTACTTCCTCGCGTCGCAGTCCTGGTCGGTCTTCACCGTCGACATCGGCACGGGGAAGAGGCTGTGGACCCAGCCGCTGCCGTCACGCCCCGACCACACCGACCGCCTGCATTTCCTCACCGCCCGAGTCGTCGGCCGCCAACTGGTGGCACTGCAGGAGACGAACGACGGCAAGGTGCGCATCGTCGTGCGCGACGCCCGCACGGGGCGCACGCGCTGGGAGAGGCCGCTCGTCGGTGTCGCGCCCAGTCGCGTGCGCTTGCCGCTGGCGACGGATGCCGGAAACCTCTACGTGGGCAGCGGCCGGTTGCGGGCTCTGCGGCTGAGCGACGGGTCTCAGGTGTGGGACTCCGGGACCGCGCGTCCGGGGCGTGCGTACGGTCCGCCGGCGGTCAAGGGCGGAGTGGTCTACGCCGTCGAGAAGGGCCGCGGACTCGTCGCCCTCGACTCCGGCACCGGACGTGTCCTGTGGGCGGAGAAGGGCGACGGGGGAGCCGAGGCCGATGTGTCGGCCGCGCCGGTGATCGGCACCGACTACGCCTACAGCAAGCGCGCCTCGGCGCTCTGGGCCGTCGATCTCTCCTCGCACACGGCGACAGCGTCCTACAAGACCACCGGCGACCGGTTCATCGCCCACGAGAAGGCCAAGACGACCATCGCGCTGGGCGGCAAGTTCCTCGCGGCCTTCCCTCTCAAGTGAGCGGCCGCCCCGCGATGACGAAAGACGAAGGCAGTCAGCGATGAAGACCCTGGGTGTCGGTGATCCGCTCCGCCTCGGGCCGTACCGGCTCCTCGGTGTACTGGGCGAGGGCGGCATGGGCAAGGTGTACGTCGGCACGGACGGCACGGGAGAGGTCGCCGCGATCAAGGTGCTCCGGCCCGAACTCGCGCACGACCAGAATCTCGCCCGGCGCTTCGTCCGCGAGGCCCTCGCGGCGCAGGCCGTGCGGAGCCCGGGCGTGGCGGCGGTGCTGGGCGCGCAGACCGAGGGCGGCCGGCCCTGGATCGCCACCGAGTTCCTGGCCGGACCGACCCTGGACCAGGCGGTCGACGGCCACGGGCCGCTCGACGAAGCCGCCGTACGCGCCCTGGCCGCATCCGTCGCGCGGACTCTCGGGGACGTTCACGCGGCCGGTTTCATCCACCGCGATCTCAAACCGCAGAACATCGTGCTGACGTCGAGCGGGCCACGGGTGATCGACTTCGGCATCGCCCGTCCCGAACACGGCCTGACCCTGACCACGACCGGCCAGATCCCGGTCACACCGGGATACGGTGCACCCGAGCAGGTGCTGGGGCGCCGGGTGACCCCGGCGGCCGACGTCTTCTCGCTGGGCGCCGTGCTCGTCTACGCGGCCACCGGCCGGCGCGCCTTCGACGGAGCCCATGTGGCCGCCGTCCAGTACGAGGTCGTCCACGGCGAGGCACGTTGCGACGGCCTGCCCGCGCAGTTGCACTCGCTCATCGCCCCCTGTCTGGCGAAGGACGCAGCCGCACGGCCCGGTCCCGCTCAGATCAGCGCGGCGTTCGCCCCTTCCGGGAACGGCGGCCGGGTCTGGCGGCGCGGCCCGGTGGCCGACGAGATCAAGGAACGGGAGCGCCAGGTCAGGCAGCTCACCGCGGCACCCGCAACGGGCACGCCGACGACCGTGACGAGACGACGCCTGCTCACCGGGTTCGCGGCCGGCGGCACGGTGCTCGCCGCTGGTGGCGGAACGACCGGGTGGTGGCTGCTCCGGCGGAACCACGCGGACCGGAAGGCGGACCCGTTCACGATCCCGCCCGCCGCTCGGACCCCCGAGGCCCGTCTGCTGCTCGCGGACGACGGCGACTACATCATCGACGGCTCCCCGAAAGCGCTGTGGCATGCCGACGTGGGCGCGGACTCCGACTCCCGCGCCCCGCTGCCCGTCAGGGACGTCGTCGTGATCGGCGTCTACGGTGGCGTCGGAGCCTTCAACGTGGTCGACGGCAAGGAACGCTGGCATGTGAACGACGTGCTGCCTGGCCACTACCTCTCGCTCTCCGACCGGCTGCTGGCGGTCCTGGGCGCCGACGGCATCCTGCGGACGTTCGTTCCCTCCACGGGTGAGGCCAAGTGGACCGCGCACGCGGACGCGGCGGCGCTCCTCGCCGCGGACGACGAGGCCGTCTACGTCATGACGAAGGACCACCGGCTGCGCAGTGTGGGCCGCTCCGACGCCAGAATCCGATGGACGGCACGGATTCCGGCCCCCTACCGCGGAAAGATCACAGTCAAGGCGGCGGTGGACAGCGGACGCCTGGTGCTGACGACGACCGAAGGCGACGTACTCGCCGTGACCACGCGCGACGGCCGGAAGGCGTGGGAACGCCCCGACCAGGCGGAGAAGATGCCGGTCGAACCCGTGGCGCGGAACGGAGTCGTCTACCTCAACGGCCGGACGCTGACCGCGCGGAACATCGCCGACGGCTCGGAGATCTGGTCGAAGACCACTCACGACATGTACAGCGCCCCCGCGGAGTGGGGACCGGCGACGGTGCACGCGGACTCCGTGTACGCGGTCGGCGGGATGTTCCCCGAACGCCGAGGCGCCGGCGACGGCAGCAAGACGTGGACCTCAAAGAGCATGGGCAGCAGCGACGGTCCCGTCCTGGTCCAGGGCACCGGCGTGTGGACGATCGACCACTCCTACAAGACCACGGTGAACGCCGTGTACGAGGCGAACGGATACCAGGGGTGGAGCTACGAACTGCCCGAAGCCGAGCACCATGGACTCGCCGTCGACGGCAACAGGGCCTTCATCAGGAACGGCAGCTCACTTCACGCCTTGCCGGTCTTCTGAGGGACGCGGTCGGGCCTGTCCTGCTCAAGCACCCTGCCCCGCGCACCCCTTGGACGCGGCGACCGCGCCGGCCAGGTCGGTGATGGCCTTCTCCATGGCCGCCTTGCCGGCGTCGACGTCCTCCGCCCGGAGATCTTCTTGGTGACCTGCATGTGGTTGGAGATGTGGGCGCACGCGTCCAGCAGGGAGTTGAGCTGCTGGTCCCACTTGTTCGACACGTGCTGCAGCCCCGAGCCGAGGGCGTAGCCCTGCGTCGTCAGATCGCCCGCCGCCGAGTCCACGCTGGTGTTCGACAGCCGCGCCCGGTTCCAGAGCTGGGTGTAGAGGGTGTGGGCCTGACTGCCGATCTTCGCCAGGTCGTGCTGGGTGACCTTGAGGTCACCGGTCTGGCTGGGCGTCGCGACGGGGCCGCCTCCGGGATCGGCCGGCAGCTGGTTGAGCCGCATGTGCGTGGCGTCACCCTGCTGGCGCGTCACCGCCTCCGTCTTGAGCTGCTCCCACTCGTCCCATGCCATGGGTGGTCCATCCTCGCGTACCGCGTGTCCGGTGATCGTCGTCCACTCCGGACAGTCCAGTTCCGGTCAACGTAGCAACACGTCCGAACGGAGCCCAGCATCCGTCCCAAGTACGTGCACAGTCTCCGCCGGAGTCCTCCCGCGGCTCTCCACGGGAGGGCTCCGAGAGCCGCCGGGGCTCAGTCCACCTCGTCCGTGACCTGCCCCACCTGCACCATCGGCTTCCCCCGCTTCCGCGACACGAAGACGCCCCGGCCCGCCGGCATCGGGCGGGGCCGGACGCCGCCCAGCAGGTCGCCCTCGGCCGGGTCGCCCGCGAGGACGACGCCCTGGGCGCCGAGTTCCTTGATGCGCTGCATGAAGGACTCGTAGCCGGCGCGGCCCGCGCCCGCCGTGGAGCGGGCGATGATGAAGCGGACGCCGACGTCGCGGGCGAACGGGAGCAGTTCCGTCAGGCCCGCCAGCGGGTTGCCGCTCGACGTGGACACGAGGTCGTAGTCGTCGATGACGACGTACACCGTGGGGCCCCGCCACCAGCTGCGGTTGCGCAGCTGCTCCGGGGTCACGTCGGCCGTCGGGGTGCGGCGCTGCATCAGGTCGGCCAGGGCGTCCATGTGGTGCTGCATCTGGTTCGACATCGGGATGTACTCCGCCAGGTGGGACGGCGGGGTCACGCCGAGCAGCGAGCGGCGGTTGTCGACGACGAAGAGCTTGCAGGTGTTGCCGTCGTAGCGCTCGGTGAGCCGCTTGATCAGCAGCTTCAGCAGGTTCGACTTGCCGGACTCGCTCTCGCCGAACACCAGGAAGAACGGGTCCTGCTCGAAGTCCACGAACACCGGCTCGAGGTTGTCCTCGTCGAGCGCGAAGGAGATGCCGCGCTGCGGGAAACGGTCGCCCGGCGGAAGCTGCGCCGCCGGGAACTCGCGGGGGAGCAGCCGCACTTCCGGCGCGCCCGGCTCCTGCCAGTGCCGGGTGACCTCGGCCGCGAGGGCGCTCGTCGCCTCCGCGAGGTCGGTGTCCGAGGACAGGCCGTCGATCCGCGGGACCGCCGCCATGAAGTGCTGCTTCTGCGGGGTCTGGCCGCGTCCCGGCACACCGGTGGGGACGTTGGCCGCGACCTTGCGATCGAACTCGGAGTCCATCGGGTCGCCGAGCCGCAGCTCGAGGCGGTTCATCAGGTGGTCCTTGAGGTTCGCTCGGACCTCCATCGAGCGCGAGGCGGTGAGGATGAGGTGGATGCCGTAGCCCAGACCGCGCGCGGCGATGTCCAGGACCAGCGGCTCCAGCGCCTCGTAGTCGGTGCGGAAGTTGCCCCAGCCGTCGATGACCAGGAAGACGTCGCCCCAGGGCTGGTCGGTCACCGAGATGTCACCGCGCGCGCGGCGGGAGCGGAACTCCGCGATGGAGGAGATCCCCGAGGAGCGGAAGTACTCCTCGCGGCGGGTCATGACGCCGTACACCTCGGCCGCGGTACGCCGGACCTTCTCGGGGTCCAGGCGGGAGGCGACGCCGCCCACGTGCGGCAGGCCGGCCACCGCGGCCATGCCGCCGCCGCCGAAGTCCAGGCCGTAGATCTGGACTTCCTGGGGGGTGTGGGTCAGTGCGAACGAGGCGATGATCGAGCGCAGCAGCGTCGACTTGCCGGACTGCGGACCGCCGACGATCTGCATGTGGCCGGCCGCGCCGCCGAAGTCCGTCCACAGCGGGTCGCGCCGCTGCTCGTACGGCTTGTCGACGAGGCCGACGGGGATGACGAGCCGGCCCGCGCCCTCGTAGCCCGGCTGGGTCATGCCGCGGCCGGGCACCGGGGCGAGCCCGGGGAGCAGCGCGTCCAGCGACGGCGGGCTGTCCAGCGGGGGCAGCCACACCTGGTGGGCGCCCGGGCCCTGTGCCTCGAGACGCCGCACGATCACGTCGAGCACGGTGTCGGCGAGCGCGTCGTCCTGCTGCTTCTCGGGCGTCTCCTGGCGCTGCTGCGGGACCGGCGCGTACTGCACCGGGACCTCGGCCGCCGTGAACAGCACCGGCCTGCGGTCGACGGGCAGCGGGCCGCCGAGCGCCGCGGCCTGCTGGGAACTGGTGCGGTACACACCGGAGACGTAGGCCGCCTTGAAGCGGACCATCTCGTCGGTGCCGAACTTCAGGAAGCCGGAGCCCGGCACGTTCGGCAGTTCGTAGGCGTCCGGGACGCCCAGTGCCGCGCGCGACTCGGCCGCGGAGAACGTGCGCAGACCGATGCGGTACGACAGATAGGTTTCCAGGCCGCGCAGCCGGCCCTCCTCCAGGCGCTGGGAGGCGAGCAGCAGGTGCACGCCCAGCGAACGGCCGATGCGGCCGATCTGCACGAACATCTCGATGAAGTCCGGCTTCGCGGTGAGTAGTTCGCTGAACTCGTCGATCACCAGGACGAGGGACGGGATCGGCTGCAGCGGGGCGCCCGCCGCGCGTGCCTTCTCGTAGTCGTGGATGTTCGCGTAGTTGCCCGCGTCGCGGAGCATCTCCTGGCGGCGGTTGAGCTCGCCGCGGATCGAGTCGCCCATGCGGTCGACGAGGGTCAGGTCGTCCGCGAGGTTGGTGATCACGGCCGCCACGTGCGGGAGCTGGGCCATGCCGGCGAACGTGGCGCCGCCCTTGAAGTCGGCGAGGACGAAGTTCAGCGTCTCCGAGGAGTGGGTCACGGCGAGGCCGAGCACCAGCGTGCGCAGCAGCTCCGACTTGCCTGAACCGGTCGCGCCGACGCACAGGCCGTGCGGGCCCATGCCCTCCTGCGCCGCCTCCTTCAGGTCGAGCATCACGGGCCGGCCGTCCTCGCCGAGGCCGATCGGCACGCGCAGCCGCTCCGACTGCGAGCGCGGCCGCCAGGTCCGCTTGGGATCCACCGAGGCGGCGTCGCCGAGGTTCAGCAGATCGGTGAACTCGAGGTTGGCGAGCAGCGGTTCGTCGTCGTCCCCGCCCGAACCCATCCGCAGCGGCGCCAGTTGACGCGCCAGTGCCTCGGCGGCCTCGTACGACAGGACGTCCGGCGTCCCCTCGTAGACCATGCCGTGCGCCGACTCCAGGCTCAGCTCCCCGGGGTGCACGACGACCGAGAGGTCGCCGCGGCCGGTGGTGAGGTCGCCGGGGACGACCTCCAGGACCGTCACGCCCTGCAGGCCCTCGGGGCTGGCCAGCAGCGACGTGGGCGGCAGCGAGACGCCGTCGAGCACGACCACCACGTGCGGCTGCTCGGCGACCGGCGGCGCGGCGGGGTGGAAGCGGGGGCGGCCCTGGAGCCGGGTGGCGAGCCGGTCCTCCAGCTCCACCGGGCTGGTGGTGATCAGGCGCATGCTGCCGGCGCCGTCGGCGAGGCCCGGGGCCTGCGCGTGCGGCAGCCACTTGGCCCACTCCCACTCGGGCGCCGACTCCCGGCCGGTGACGACCGCGATGACCAGGTCCTCGGGGGAGTGCAGGGAGGCGAGGGAGCCGGCGACGGCACGGGCGGTGCCGCGCACGGTGCCCGGCTCGCCGCTGATCGTCACGTGGTAGAAGGCCCGCAGCGACACCGCCATCGGCAGGTCGTCCAGCGCGCTGTGGGTGGCCAGGAAGCGCTGCATGGCACCCGCGGTCAGCGGCTCCAGTTCGTCCACCGGGGCGGTCTGCGGCGGGATCAGGGGAGTTGCCAGCGCCTGCGCGCCGAGGCCCACCCGGACCTGCCCGAAGTCCTCGTCGCCGGTGCGACGTTCCCACACCCGGCTGCCCTCGGCGACCAGCGCCCACAGTTGCTCGGGTGAAGGGTGCAGGTAGAACTGGGCGTCGCGCTGCGCCTTCGCGGTGCCCATGGCCTCACGCCGGGTCTGCGACAGGTAACGGAGGTAGTCGCGGCGCATGTCGGCCATCTGCCCCTGGCTGCCGCGCCGGTAGCGCACCAGCATCGAGATGCCCATGCCGATCGTCGACGCCACCATCACCAGGCCCATGATCTTCATGAACGGCTGGGCCTGGGGGTTGAAGAAGAACACCACGGACCCGCCCATGCCGAGCATGGGCAGGAGCTGCATCAGCGCGCCCTCCTGCTGGCCGCGCGGGAGTTCCGGCGGCGACTGCAGTACGACCTCGTCCGTGGGCACTTCCTTCGGCAGTGCCCGTGGCGGGCGCTTGACGACGATGTGGCTCACTACGCACCAATTCCCTTGCCGGACCGAGATTTTTCGTCCGCCGCCCCGTGTCAGGCGAACGTCGACCGCGAAGCGCGATCCTACTGACAACCACGGACAACGGCGGGCGGTAGGGTGCCGGGTGAGACGCGTGAGCAGTTGCGAATCGTTCCGGGAAAACCCGGGCAATACGCAACGGTTCGAAGCGAGCGCCACCCCGCGAACCCCGGTTGCGACCCCGCGGTCGGCCGACGGAACGGAAGGCGCGGCACAACCTACACAGGATCTTTACGGGCGGAAGGGTGCGCGGCGGCACCGCGGGCCCGCCCCACCGACGAGGGGGAACAGCAGGTGAGCATGACGGCCTCCGCGCCGGCCGGCGCGACCGGCGGACCGGGCACCGGAGCCCCTTCCGGGGCGGGCATGGGATTCGGCTTCTGCCGGGTCACCATCGTGGCGCCCGACAGCCGTATCGACGTGGCACTGCCCGACGACGTACCGGTCGCCGACCTGTACCCGGAGATCCTGCGCCTCTCCCAGCAGAGCCCCGCCGAGGGCGCCCCGGTCGGCTACCACCTCGTACGGCGTGACGGCACCGTCCTCGACGGCGCCCGCTCCTTCACCGCCCAGCGCATCCTCGACGGCGAACTGCTCACCCTGCGCCCGTTCGCCGAGTCGCTGCCGCCCGCCGTCCTCGACGACGTCTCCGAGGCCGTGGCCTCCGCCGTCACCCGCGACCGCACCCTGTGGAGCGGCGACCTCACCCGTGCCGCCGGCCTGGTCGCGGCCGGCATCCTGCCCGCACTCCTGGCGTTCGTGGCCTGGAGCTCGCAGATCCGGCACGACATGAACAGCCTCCAGGGCATCGTCGCGGGCGTCACCGGACTCCTGCTCGTCAGCATCGCGTGCGTACGCGCGCGGGTGTACGACGACCGCGGCTCCGCGGTCGCGCTCGGGCTCGGGGCGCTGCCCAACGTGGGCGTGGCGGGCTCGGGGCTGCTGCCGCTCGCCGGCGGCGAGGGCATCGGGCGGCTGCAGTTCCTGCTCGCCTGTGCGGCGGTCCTCGTCGCGTCCGTGGTGCTCACCCTGGTGTCGCCGGGCGGCGACGGACCCTTCGTGGCGTTCGTCTTCGCCTCCGCCGTCGGCCTGATCACCACCTTCATCGCGATCCTCACCGAGCTGAGGCCCATCGAGACGGCCGCGATCTGCGCCCCGCTGTCCGTCGTGGCGCTGGCCTTCCTGCCGGGTCTCTCCATGCGCTTCGCGCGGCTGCCCATCGGCTTCGAGCCGCCCAACCCGTCCCGCGGCGGCTACGGCGGCGGCGAGCCCGCCCCGCAGGAGCCCGTGGACGCCGAGCGGGTGGCGGCCCAGGCCCGCCGCGGCCACGAACTCCTCGTCGGCCTCGTCGGCGGCTGCGCCCTCGTCGCGGTCGGCGCGTCGATCGTCCTCGGCTTCTCCAGCAACACCTGGGCGCAGCTCCTGGCCCTCGCGACCGGCCTGGCGATGCTGATGCGGGCCCACCTGTTCCGCTACACCCAGCAGGTCGGCGCCACCCTGGCCGCGGGCCTCGCCGCGATCGTCTTCCTCGGCCTCGGACTCGCCCTGAACCCGCCGCGCGACTACGTGATCGACGCCTTCCAGGGCGACACCACCGCCCTCGACATCCGCAGCGTCTGGCTCGCCGCGGCGGTCGGCGCGGCCATCGCCCTGGTCACCACGATCGCCCTGATCACCCCGCGGCGCGGCGTCACCCCCTTCTGGGGACGCTTCCTGGAGATCGCCGAGAGCTTCGTGCTGCTCACCCTGATCCCGCTGGCGCTGGCCGTCTTCGACGTCTACGCGCAGGCCCGGGCGATGACCAGCTAGACGGCCGGACCGGGGCGGGCTGCCCCACGGCGCCGAAAAGGGCGGCACGCGCGCGTGCCGCCCTTCGCCGTCGCCCGCTCAGTCCGTCGTCGCGAGCCCGCCGTCGTGCGGCATCGGCTTCAGGTCGAACTCGCCGTCACGGGCGCCCAGCACGAAGGCCCGCCACTCGGCCTCCGTGTACCGCAGCACCGTGCCCGGATCGAGGGAGGAGCGCATCGCCACCGCCCCCGCCGGCAGGTACGCGATCTCGACCCGCTCCTCGTCCTCCTCGGTGCCCGGCGCGCAGTGCCACTCGGCGTCCGAGATGTCGAGCGCGTAGAGCTCGTCCCGCTCCCGCTCCTTGCGTGCCTTCATCTCCGCTTGCGACTCCGCCATCCCGAAGCGACCCCTTCCCGACGTACGTAGGCTCAGCACGCTCACCCTAGTGGCGGCCGCCTCCCGCTCCGGGGCGTTCCGGAACCCCGGACAAGGGGCCGCCGGCCGCCTGGTACCCTGGTCGACGGCCGTTTGTGTACGCACCCCCGGAGCACCCGCAGGCATCCCCTGCCGCCCTGGAGGCCGCGCCCAGCGGATCCCCGCCTCCCGAGTCGTGGAAGCTCCCCCGAGAAGTGGACCGGGGGCACTCGATGGCACATACAGACTAAGAGGAGTACGCGTGTCGCTCGACGCCGCTACGAAGAAGCAGATCATCACCGAGTTCGGTACCAAGGAGGGCGACACCGGCTCCCCCGAGGTCCAGGTCGCCATGCTCTCGCGTCGCATCTCCGACCTGACGGAGCACCTCAAGACCCACAAGCACGACCACCACTCCCGCCGTGGTCTGCTGATCCTGGTCGGTCAGCGCCGTCGCCTCCTGCAGTACCTGGCGAAGAAGGACATCCAGCGTTTCCGTACGCTGGTCGACCGTCTGGGCATCCGCCGCGGTGCGGCGGGCGCGAAGTAAGACGCCGTGAAGGGAGCGGTTCCCGATAGGACTCGGGGGCCGCTCCCTTTGCCGTACGTGCGGAACGTGCGCGGTGTCACGCCCGCTTTGTAGTGTGGTAGCACAACGCAGTACGCACGACACGGAACACGTACGGCAGAACCCGTACGACACAGAACGAGGAGGAGCGCGCCTCGCCGCCGCCGGTCCTCGGTAGTGGCCCCCGGGGGGAAGTGAGCCCCGGGTGCTTCGATCGAAGACCGGCCCGCACCAGACGGAGCGCTTCTCCACAAACGTCCCCCTGCCACACGGGCGGCGAGGGACGAAGACGAGGAGAAAACGCTAGTGGAGAACGAGACCCACTACGCCGAGGCCGTCATCGACAACGGCGCCTTCGGCACCCGCACCATCCGCTTCGAGACGGGCCGCCTGGCCAAGCAGGCCGCCGGCTCCGCCGTCGCGTACCTGGACGACGACACCATGGTGCTGTCGGCCACCAGCGCTTCCAAGAAGCCCAAGGACCAGCTCGACTTCTTCCCCCTGACGGTGGACGTCGAGGAGCGCATGTACGCCGCCGGCAAGATCCCCGGCAGCTTCTTCCGCCGCGAGGGCCGTCCCTCCGAGGACGCCGTCCTCACCTGCCGTCTCATCGACCGTCCGCTGCGTCCGTCCTTCAAGAAGGGCCTTCGCAACGAGATCCAGGTCGTCGCCACCATCATGGCGCTCAACCCCGACCACCTGTACGACGTCGTGGCGATCAACGCCGCCTCCGCGTCCACCCAGCTGGCCGGCCTGCCCTTCTCCGGCCCGGTGGGCGGCGTCCGCGTCGCGCTGATCAACGGCCAGTGGGTCGCGTTCCCGACGCACACCGAGCTCGAGGACGCCGTCTTCGACATGGTCGTCGCCGGTCGCGTCCTGGAGGACGGCGACGTCGCGATCATGATGGTCGAGGCCGAGGCCACCGACAAGACCATCCAGCTGGTCCAGGGCGGCGCCGAGGCGCCGACCGAGGAGGTCGTGGCCGCCGGTCTCGAGGCCGCCAAGCCCTTCATCAAGGTGCTGTGCAAGGCGCAGTCGGACCTCGCCGCGAAGGCCGCCAAGCCGACCGCCGAGTTCCCGATCTTCCTGGACTACGAGGACGACGTCCTCGAGGCCCTGACCGCCGCGGTCAAGAGCGAGCTCGCCCAGGCGCTCACCATCGCCGGCAAGCAGGACCGCGAGGCCGAGCTGGACCGCGTCAAGGACATCGCCGCCGAGAAGCTGCTCCCGCAGTTCGAGGGCCGCGAGAAGGAGATCTCCGCCGCGTACCGCGCGCTGACCAAGAAGCTGGTCCGCGAGCGCGTCATCAAGGACAAGGTCCGCATCGACGGCCGTGGCGTCACGGACATCCGTACGCTGGCCGCCGAGGTCGAGGCCATCCCGCGCGTGCACGGCTCGGCGCTGTTCGAGCGTGGCGAGACCCAGATCCTGGGCGTCACCACCCTGAACATGCTCCGCATGGAGCAGCAGCTGGACACCCTCTCCCCGGTGACCCGCAAGCGCTACATGCACAACTACAACTTCCCGCCGTACTCCGTCGGTGAGACGGGCCGCGTCGGCTCCCCGAAGCGCCGCGAGATCGGCCACGGCGCGCTCGCCGAGCGCGCGATCGTGCCGGTCCTGCCGACCCGCGAGGAGTTCCCCTACGCGATCCGTCAGGTGTCCGAGGCCCTCGGCTCCAACGGCTCGACGTCCATGGGCTCGGTCTGCGCCTCCACCATGTCGCTGCTGAACGCCGGTGTGCCGCTCAAGGCCCCCGTCGCCGGTATCGCCATGGGCCTGATCTCCCAGGAGATCGACGGCCAGACGCACTACGTCGCCCTCACCGACATCCTCGGTGCGGAGGACGCCTTCGGCGACATGGACTTCAAGGTCGCCGGCACCAAGGAGTTCGTGACCGCCCTTCAGCTCGACACCAAGCTGGACGGCATCCCCGCCTCCGTCCTGGCCGCGGCCCTCAAGCAGGCCCGCGACGCCCGCCTCCACATCCTCGACGTGATGATGGAAGCGATCGACACGCCGGACGAGATGTCCCCGAACGCCCCGCGGATCATCACCGTCAAGATCCCTGTGGACAAGATCGGTGAGGTCATCGGCCCCAAGGGCAAGATGATCAACCAGATCCAGGAGGACACCGGCGCCGAGATCACGATCGAGGACGACGGCACCATCTACATCGGTGCCGCCGACGGCCCGGCCGCCGAGGCCGCCCGCGCCACGATCAACGGCATCGCCAACCCGACCATGCCGGAGGTCGGCGAGCGCTACCTGGGCACCGTCGTGAAGACGACGACCTTCGGTGCGTTCGTGTCGCTGCTCCCGGGCAAGGACGGTCTGCTGCACATCTCGCAGATCCGCAAGCTCGCCGGCGGCAAGCGCGTGGAGAACGTCGAGGACGTCCTCGGTGTGGGCCAGAAGGTCCAGGTCGAGATCGCCGAGATCGACTCCCGCGGCAAGCTGTCCCTCGTTCCGGTGATCGAGGGCGAAGAAGGCGACGAGACGAAGAAGGACGACGCCGACCAGTGACGTCCCGTGGCTCCAAGGCGACGGCCCGCACCTCCTCGGAGGCGCGGGCCGTCGCCCGTACCCAAACCCTCATCAAGGGCACCGGCGGCATCGGCACCGTCCGCAAGACCACCCTCCCCGGCGGTCTGCGCATCGTCACCGAGACCCTGCCCTCCGTGCGCTCGGCCACCTTCGGCATCTGGGCGCACGTCGGCTCCCGCGACGAGACCCCGTCGCTGAACGGCGCCACGCACTACCTGGAGCACCTGCTCTTCAAGGGCACCGCCAAGCGCAGCGCGCTGGACATCTCCGCCGCCCTCGACGCGGTCGGCGGCGAGATGAACGCGTTCACGGCCAAGGAGTACACGTGCTACTACGCGCGCGTGCTCGACACCGACCTGCCGCTCGCCATCGACGTCGTCTGCGACATGCTGACCGGCTCGCTGATCCTCGAGGACGACGTCAACGTCGAGCGCGGCGCCATCCTCGAAGAGATCGCGATGACCGAGGACGACCCGGGCGACTGTGTGCACGACCTGTTCGCGCACACCATGTTCGGCGACAACGCCCTCGGCCGCCCGGTACTCGGCACCGTCGACACGGTCAACGCCCTCACCGCCGACCGCATCCGCCGCTTCTACAAGAAGCACTACGACCCGACCCACCTCGTGGTCGCCTGCGCGGGCAACATCGACCACAACAAGGTCGTACGCCAGGTCCGTGCCGCCTTCGAGAAGGCGGACGCCTTCAAGGACCTCGGCGCCCAGCCCATCGCCCCGCGCGACGGCCGCCGCGCGATCCGCACGACCGGCAAGGTGGAACTGCTCAGTCGCAAGACCGAGCAGGCGCACGTCGTCCTCGGCATGCCCGGCCTCGCCCGCGCCGACGACCGCCGCTGGGCCATGGGCGTGCTCAACACCGCCCTCGGCGGCGGCATGTCCTCCCGCCTCTTCCAGGAGGTCCGGGAGAAGCGCGGCCTCGCCTACAGCGTGTACTCGTACACCTCGGGCTTCGCCGACTGCGGCCTGTTCGGCGTCTACGCCGGCTGCCGGCCCAGCCAGGTGCACGACGTGCTGAGGATCTGCCGGGACGAGCTCGACCAGGTCGCCCAGAACGGCCTCTCCGACGACGAGATCGGCAGGGCCATCGGCCAGCTCCAGGGCTCCACCGTCCTGGGCCTGGAGGACACCGGCGCGCTGATGAACCGGATCGGCAAGAGTGAGCTGTGCTGGGGCGAGCAGATGTCCGTCGACGACATGCTGGCGAAGATAGCCGCGGTCACCCCGGACGAGGTCCGGTCGGTCGCCCGGGACATCCTGGGCCAACGCCCGTCGCTGTCGGTCATCGGCCCGCTGAAGGACAAGCAGGCCGCACGGCTGCACGACGCCGTCGCCTAATCACCTCCGGTAAGGAAGCAACAGATGAGCAAGCTGCGCGTGGCGGTACTCGGCGCCAAGGGCCGGATCGGGTCCGAGGCGGTACGGGCGGTCGAGGCCGCCGAGGACATGGAGCTGGTCGCCGCCCTGGGCCGGGGCGACAAGCTGGAGACCCTCGCGGAGACCGGCGCCCAGGTCGCCGTCGAACTCACCACCCCCGCCTCCGTCATGGGCAACCTCGACTTCTGCGTGCGCCACGGCATCCACGCGGTCGTCGGTACGACGGGCTGGACCGAGGACCGCCTCGCGCAGCTGACGGGCTGGCTCGGCCAGTCCCCGCAGACCGGTGTGCTCATCGCGCCGAACTTCTCCATCGGCGCCGTGCTCACCATGAAGTTCGCGCAGATCGCCGCCCCGTACTTCGAGTCGGTCGAGGTCGTCGAGCTGCACCACCCGAACAAGGTCGACGCCCCCTCCGGAACCGCCACCCGCACGGCCCAGCTCATCGCCGAGGCCCGCCGCCGCGCCGGTTCGGCCCCGGCGCCGGACGCCACCGTGACCGCCCTGGACGGCGCCCGCGGGGCCGACGTGGACGGCGTCCCCGTGCACGCCGTCCGGCTGCGCGGCCTGCTGGCCCACCAGGAGGTGCTGCTCGGCGCCGAGGGCGAGACCCTCACCATCCGCCACGACTCCCTGCACCACAGCAGCTTCATGCCGGGCATCCTGCTCGGCGTCCGCCGCGTGGTGTCGACTCCGGGCCTCACCTTCGGCCTGGAACACTTCCTCGACCTGAGCTGAGCCGGAACACGTCATGCGCGCGAAGATCACCTATCTCGTCACGGCCGCCGTCCTCGTCTTCTACTTCGTCCTGGTCGGCAGCCGCGGCGTGATGCTCATCCAGACCGGCACGCTCCTGACCGTCACCTTCGGTGTGGCGGTGCTGATCCTGCCGGTCATCGGCCTGTGGTTCCTGTGGAAGAACACCCAGTTCGTCCGCCGGGCCAACGTGCTCGCCGCCGAACTCGAGGCCGAGGGCGGCCTCCCCGTCGACGAGCTGAAGCGCACCCCGAGCGGCCGCATCGACCGGGACTCCGCGGACGAGGTGTTCGCCCGGCGCAAGGCCGAGACGGAGGCGGCCCCGGACGACTGGCGCAGCTGGTTCCGGCTGGCCGTGGCCTACCACGACGCACGCGACACCCCGCGCGCCCGCAAGGCGATGCAGCGGGCCATCGCGCTCCACGACGGCAGACCCGTCCACGTCTGAGCCGGCCCGGGCAGTCCGGTCCGGCCGGTCCAGGCCGGTACGAGGAACGGGAACGAGAAAGGGGCCGGACCGCGGTGCACGCGGTCCGGCCCCTTCGTCATGGCCCCGAGGGCGGTCAGCCGCGCCCGTACTCCGCGGCCCACGCCTCCACCGTGTCCGCGGCCCGGTCGAAGGCCGCGGGCCGGTGCAGGAAGTCGAGGGAGTGCGTGGACAGCAGCGGCGGCGTGTCCTCGGCGGCCCGGTCCTTGCGCACCAGCGTCAGCGCCTGCCCCTGCACGGTGCGCGGCAGCCCCAGCCAGCGCACCGGCTGCTGAGCCGTCCGTACGGCGATCACCCGCTGCCAGGGGACCGTGCGCGTCACCAGGAAGCCCACCTGGCGCAGCCCGCGCGCGCTCACCCACACGCCCATGCGCAGCACGCGCAGCGCCGAGACGATGACGGCCAGCGCCAGCGTGAGGACCAGGCCCGCCGCGGACACCGAGTCGGTCAGGGCGATGAGGACCGCGCCGAACAGCACGAACGAGGAGAGCAGCAGCCCCAGGGCGGCGCCGCCCACCCGCCAGGGCCCGGGCCGGTAGGGCCGCCGCCAGCGGTCCTGGTCGTCGTAGGGCAGCGGGCTCTCGGAAGCCGATTCGAAGGAGCGGTCGGCCGTCAGGAAGGGCAGGGGCACGGCTGGTCCTCACTCGATCCTCGCTGGGGCTGTGCCCGGTGAGGCTATCCGGCCGGGTTCCCGCCCACCACCCTTGGGCGGCCGGAAGGGTCAGTGCCCCTGTGAGTGCCCCTGCGAGGCCTGCGACTGCTGGGCCGGCGTGCTCGACGGAGTGGACAGCGCCGGCATCCCGAGGACCAGGGCCCCGACGAGTCCGGCGACGAGGGTCAGGCCGAGCAGCCAGCGCCCGGCCAGCTCGCCGAGGGAGGCCGGCTCACGGGTCGGGGGAGCGACATTGCTGCGGAACCTGTCCGCATCTGCCACGAAGGCGAAGGGAACGGGCTCGTCGGGGGCACCTCCCGGCGGCGGCTGGGGGTGGAACATCGCCGGTTCAGCTCCTCTCGGGATCGAACGGTCAGGCCTCACCGGTACAGACGCGCGAGTGACACAAAAGGTGCCCATGTCCGAAAAAATGCGTGGCAAGGTCACTGTCCGGGACTGTCAGGGGTGCCCCGTACAGTGGGCGCGAACCTCAAGAAGTGATGGAAGGACCCCCGTGACCACCCCCGAGTCGCTCACTTTCCGCAGCGATGTCAGCGTCGAGCTGGTCAAGTCCAGCGCGTCGGACGCCGACGTCCTCTTCGCCGCCCGCGTCTCCACCGTCGGCGAGCAGTCGCTGGACGAGCTGAAGAAGGACCCCGAGCGCTCCAAGGGCCTGATCAACTACCTGATGCGGGACCGGCACGGCAGCCCGTTCGAGCACAACTCGATGACCTTCTTCATCAGCGCCCCGATCTTCGTCTTCCGCGAGTTCATGCGGCACCGGGTCGGCTGGTCCTACAACGAGGAGTCGGGTCGCTACCGGGAGCTCCAGCCGGTCTTCTATGTCCCCGGCGCGGACCGCAAGCTGGTCCAGGAGGGCCGTCCCGGCAAGTACGTCTTCGTCGAGGGCACCCAGGCCCAGCAGGAAGCCGTGCGCAGCACCCTCGAGGAGTCCTACGAGCAGGCGTACGCGGCCTACCGGAAGCTCCTCGCCGAGGGCGTCGCCCGCGAGGTGGCCCGCGCCGCCCTCCCGGTCGGCCTGTTCTCCTCGATGTACGCCACCTGCAACGCCCGCTCGCTGATGCACTTCCTCGGTCTGCGCACCCAGCACGAGCTGGCCAAGGTGCCCTCCTTCCCGCAGCGGGAGATCGAGATGGTTGGCGAGCGGATGGAGGCGGAGTGGGCCAAGCTCATGCCGCTGACCTATGCCGCCTTCAACGCGAACGGACGTGTGGCTCCGTAACGAAGCCCTGTTCTCCCACGCGGAACGGATGTACGGATCAGCCGGGCGAAGTGTCCGTATTGCGGCATTCCGAGAAGTTCATCTAGCCTGATCGAACGGACCCGGCACTGCTTGAACCCCCGAGCAGGCAGTGCCGGGCTCCATATTTGTCCTGACTTACCCGGCCCCCCAAGGGCAGACCACGCCTGGAGCACCGAGTAGCGTGTTACCCATGGCTCCGACCTCGACTCCGCAGACCCCCTTCGGGCGGGTCCTCACCGCCATGGTCACGCCCTTCACGGCGGACGGCGCACTCGACCTCGACGGCGCGCAGCGGCTCGCCGCCCACCTGGTGGACGCAGGCAACGACGGCCTGATCATCAACGGCACCACCGGCGAGTCCCCCACCACCAGTGACGCGGAGAAATCGGACCTTGTACGAGCCGTGGTCGAGGCGGTCGGCGACCGCGCCCACGTCGTGGCCGGGGTCGGCACCAACGACACCCGCCACAGCATCGAGCTGGCCCGCGAGGCGGAGCACGCCGGCGCGCACGGCCTGCTGGTCGTGACGCCGTACTACAACAAGCCCCCTCAGGAGGGGCTGTACCGGCACTTCACGACCGTCGCGGACGCCACCGGCCTGCCGGTCATGCTCTACGACATCCCCGGCCGCAGCGGGGTCCCGATCAACACCGAGACCCTGGTCCGCCTGGCCGAGCACCCGCGGATCGTTGCCAACAAGGACGCCAAGGGCGACCTCGGCCGCGCGAGCTGGGCCGTCGCGCAGTCCGGCCTCGCCTGGTACTCCGGCGACGACATGCTGAACCTGCCGCTGCTCTCCGTGGGCGCGGTCGGCTTCGTCTCCGTCGTCGGCCACGTCGTCACCCCCGACCTGCGCGCCCTCGTCGACGCGTACAGCTCGGGCGACGTCGTGAAGGCCACGGAGATCCACCAGAAGCTGCTGCCCGTGTACACCGGGATGTTCCGCACCCAGGGCGTCATGACCGCCAAGGCCGCACTCGCCCTCCAGGGGCTGCCCGCAGGTCCCCTGCGCGCACCCATGGTCGAGTGCTCGCCGGAGGAGATCGCCCAGCTCAAGATCGATCTTGCCGCCGGCGGGGTACAGCTCTGACAACAGACTTGGCACCACCCGAGCTTCACAACTGAATCGACAACCGAACAGCGGGCCACCGGTGCCCGCACCCCACAACGACAACTGCTTCTGCACGAACGTCATGCGCGCCACGTGCCCCACCGGTACGTGGCGCTCGTGGTGAGGAGAGTCTTTTGAGTCATCCGCATCCTGAACTCGGACCGCCCCCGTCGCTCCCCGAGGGCGGCCTGCGTGTCACCCCGCTCGGCGGTCTCGGCGAGATCGGCCGGAACATGACGGTCTTCGAGTACGGCGGCCGCCTGCTGATCGTCGACTGCGGAGTGCTCTTCCCCGAGGAGGAGCAGCCCGGAATCGACCTGATCCTTCCGGACTTCACGTCCATCCGGGACCGCCTCGACGACATCGAGGGCATCGTGCTCACCCACGGGCACGAGGACCACATCGGCGGCGTCCCCTTCCTGCTCCGCGAGAAGCCGGACATCCCGCTGATCGGCTCCAAGCTGACCCTCGCCCTCATCGAGGCCAAGCTCCAGGAGCACCGGATCCGCCCGTACACCCTCGAGGTGGCGGAGGGGAACCGCGAGCGCATCGGCCCCTTCGACTGCGAGTTCGTCGCGGTCAACCACTCCATCCCGGACGCGCTGGCGGTCGCCATCCGCACCCCGGCCGGCATGGCCGTGCACACCGGCGACTTCAAGATGGACCAGCTCCCGCTGGACAACCGCCTCACGGACCTGCACGCGTTCGCCCGCCTCAGCGAGGAGGGCATCGACCTCCTGCTCGCCGACTCGACGAACGCCGAGGTGCCGGGCTTCGTCCCGCCCGAGCGCGACATCTCCAACGTCCTGCGACAGGTCTTCGCCGGCGCCCGCAAGCGGATCATCGTGGCGAGCTTCGCCAGCCACGTCCACCGCATTCAGCAGATCCTGGACGCGGCCCACGAGTACGGCCGCCGGGTCGCCTTCGTCGGCCGCTCGATGGTCCGCAACATGGGCATCGCCCGCGACCTCGGTTACCTCAAGGTGCCGCCGGGCCTGGTCGTGGACGTCAAGACCCTCGACGACCTCCCGGACCACGAGGTGGTCCTGGTCTGCACGGGCTCCCAGGGCGAGCCGATGGCCGCCCTCTCCCGGATGGCCAACCGCGACCACCAGATCCGGATCGTCCCCGGCGACACGGTGATCCTCGCGTCGTCCCTCATCCCGGGCAACGAGAACGCGGTCTACCGCGTCATCAACGGCCTGACCCGCTGGGGCGCCAACGTCGTGCACAAGGGCAACGCCAAGGTGCACGTCTCGGGCCACGCGTCCGCGGGCGAGCTGCTGTACTTCTACAACATCTGCCGCCCGAAGAACCTGATGCCGGTGCACGGCGAATGGCGTCACCTGCGCGCCAACGCCGAGCTGGGCGCGCTGACCGGTGTCCCGCACGACCGGATCGTCATCGCCGAGGACGGCGTGGTCGTCGACCTGGTCGAGGGCAAGGCAACGATCGCCGGCAAGGTGCAGGCCGGGTACGTCTACGTCGACGGCCTCTCCGTCGGCGACGTGGGCGAGCCGGCCCTGAAGGACCGCAAGATCCTCGGCGACGAGGGCATCATCTCGGTCTTCGTGGTGGTGGACTCGTCCACCGGCAAGATCACGGGCGGACCGCACATCCACGCCCGCGGTTCCGGTATCGAGGACTCGGCCTTCACCGGCGTCATCCCGAAGATCAACGAGGCGCTGGAGCGCTCGGCCCAGGACGGCGTCGTGGAGCCGCACCAGCTGCAGCAACTGATCCGGCGCACACTGGGCAAGTGGGTCTCGGACACCTATCGCCGCAGGCCGATGATCCTCCCGGTGGTCGTGGAGGTCTGACACGCCGGCTGCGTGAACTGGGAGCGGGGCGCCTCGATTTGCATCGGGCCGCCCCGCTCCAGTACGTTTACGGCTCCGCCCGAGGGGAACCCCCAGAGCTTCACACTCTGGACCACGGTTGCCACGGATCGGGTGGGAAATCCGGCTCAGAACTTCTGATAAAGTCGGAACCGCCGGAAAGGGAAACGCGAGAGCGGGAACCTGGAAAGCGCCGAGGAAATCGGGTCGAGAAAAGATCTGATAGAGTCGGAAACGCAAGAACGAAGGGAAGCGCCCGGAGGAAAGCCCGAGAGGGTGAGTACAAAG
>NZ_JBVJXS010000012.1:0-317534 GCF_055601245.1 Streptomyces sp. NPDC038135
GCGAACAGCGGGGTGGCGAACATCAGCAGCATGATCGTGCCATGCATCGTGAACGCCTGGTTGAACTGCTCGTTCGACATGATCTGCAGGCCCGGACGGGCCAGCTCGGCGCGCATCAGCAGCGCCATCACGCCGCCGATCAGGAAGAACCCGAACGCGGTGACCAGATAGAGCGTCCCGATCGTCTTGTGGTCGGTGGTCGTCAGCCACCGCACGGCCCTGATGTCTCTGATCCTCTTCACGTCCCGCCTGTGTCGTCGGGCGCCCCGTCGGTCACACTCGGACGGCGCGAGAAGGATCACGGAAGAGGGGTGTGACGATCCGGCCGGTGCCGGACACGAACCGGACATGAGCAACGACGAGATCTTCGCCGCTGCCTATCGCGAGCACTACTGGGCGGTCAGCCGCTATGTCGCGAGGCGGCTGCGGGGGCGGGCCGACGAGGTGGAGGAAGTGGTGGCGGAGGTGTTCACGGTCGCCTGGCGCCGCCGGACCGACCTGCCCGCGACGCCGCTGCCCTGGCTGTACGGGGTGGCCCGCAACTGCCTGGCGAACGCGGTACGCGGCCAGGGGCGCCGGCGCCGGCTGGTGGACCGGATCGGCAACGACGAGGCCGCGCACGCCCGGCACGTCGCGGCCGGCCCCGACGCGGACGCCCCGGGCGCCTGGGTGCACGAGGCCCTGGACCGGCTGTCCCCGGCGGACCAGGAGGTGCTGCGCCTGGCGGCGTGGGAGGAGCTCGGCGCCGAGGAGATCGCGGTCGCCCTCGGCTGCGGCAGCCGGGCCGCGGCCATGCGGCTGCATCGGGCCAGGAACCGGCTGAGGGCCGAGATCGACCGGCTGCGGCCCCCGGTCGCGGCCGCGACCGCCCCCGCCGGCGCGACCCCCCGCGAGGACGAACGACATGGCTGACGAACTCGAACTCCTGCGCCGCGCCGACCCGGTGCCGCACGACGGCCCCCGCTTCGCGGACGGCCCGCTGGACGAGCGTGCGGAGCAGGACCTCCAGCGGCTGCTGCGCGAACCCCGGCCACGGCGCCGCGCCCGGCCGTTCCGGGCGCTGCCCGTCCGCGCCGGGCGAGCCCGGCTGGTCTGGGGACTCGCCGCCACCGTCGTCGTCCTGGTGATCGCCGTCAACGCCGTGCTCGGCGACCCGGGCGCCCCGCGGGCCGTGGCCGCGCCGCGGCCGCTGACGGTCCACTCCGGCGCCGCGCCGGTACCCCTGCGCGACATGGCCGCCCTGGCCGACGCGGCCGCGGCGGCGGGCTCCCCGACCCTGCGCAGGGGCACGCATGTGCAGACGTGGAGCCTCGGCATGAGCGGCGGCGAGCCGCCCGTCACCCTCCCCGAGGAGCGGGTGGTGCGCTGGCGGGCGGACGCGAGCCGCACCGAACTGGTCGTGGCGACCGACCCGCGCCGGGCCGGCCGCCCCGTCGTCACCGACGAGGGCGACGAGCCGCACCTGGTGGCGGACGGCCAGGTGATCAGCCGGACCACGTACCCGCCGACGTGGAGCGACGCCCCGCCCGAGGCGCCCCCGCCGCACACCGCCGCGCGCCTGCGCGCCTACCTCACCGAGATCGCCCGGCCTCAGGCCGACCGCGGCACGGACGCGCTGACCACCGCCGAACTGCTCGACGCGGTCGCGGAACTGCTCGACCACTGGACCCTCGGCGCCCGCGAGTCGGCGGCCGTCGTGCGGCTGTTCGCGCAGACCGGGGGGCTCAGGCCGGCCGGCGAGGTGACCGACCGCCTCGGCCGCCCCGGACGCGCGTACGTCCACGACACCGAGGGCGTCCGGCGCATGCTGATCCTGGAACCGCGCACCGGGGCCGTCCTCGGCATGGAGGACACCTTCACCGAGGACGTCCCGGAGTACGGCGTGAAGGCCGGTGCGGTCATGGACTACAGCGCCTGGATGCGCTGACCGCGTCCCCGGCCCGCCCCCGCGGCGCGACGGTCGCCGGCGGCCCGCGCGCCCCCGCGGCGCGACGGTCGCCGGCGGCCCGCGCCGCCCGGGTCACCGGAGCCGGATCCGCCGCCGGGTGCGGGCCGGGCGCGGCAGCGCGGGGCGGGGACCGGGGCGCACGGCCCGCAGGAGCGACCGGACGACGGCGGCGGACAGGTGCACACCCGCGGCGGACACCGGCGCCGACCGTCGCGGGCGGGCCCGCCCCAGTGCCGCCCGGGCCGAGAAGGTCCAGGTCAGCCGCGCGCCGACCTGGACCCTCGCGGTCTTCCTCCCTACTCGTCCCATGCCTGGATCAGAATCTGCTCGGCGATCTTGCCATCGCGCAGAGTGATCATCGACTCCGCGAGGACCCGGGTGCCGTCGCCGTACTCGCAGGACTCGCAGTAGGCGGCGTGGTCGCCCTGGACGACGCACCGGTCCAACCGGTGCGTCATGTCGCGGCTGTAGACGTCGTCGAGCATCGCCGCGATCTCGCCCCTGCCGCGCAGGATCTTGGGATGGCTCGGCTGGGTGTTGCGGTCGATGATGCGGATCTGCGCGTCGTCCGCGTAGAGGGACAGCAGGGTGTTCCCCGTCGTCCCCTCTATGCCCCGGCGCAGTGTCTCGGTGTCGAAGCTGGAGCCTGTCGCGGTGCCCATGGTGTGACCTCCTTCAGGCGCCCGCGGCCCGGCGGAGAAGGGCGGCGCGAGCCCCATCTCCGAGGCTCCTCCGCCCCGGCGGGCTCGGCAAGCGCAGCGGGCCCGGTCCGCCTGACGGGTGAGCGCCGTCGCACACCCGTGTCCGGCCGGGGCCCGGCGCCGTTGCTGAGGACATGATCTCAACACGACGTATCGTCGCCGCCGTCGGTCTCGCCGCCGGGTTCGCGGGCCTCGCCGCGCCCATGGCCAGTGCGGCCGACAAGAGCGCCCCGGAGCGGATCAGCCCGCTGTCCGCGGTGGACTCGCTCGCCACCACCGGCATCCCCGACGACCAGCAGGGCCAGCTCCCGAAGGTCTCCGAGCAACTGGGCGGCCTGAACCAGCTCGGCTCGTCCGACGGACTGGGACAGCTGGGCCGGCTCACGGACCTGGTGGCCCCCGCGACCGGTCTGCTCCCCGGCCTCTAGGCCCGGCCCCGCGGTCCGGGGGCGTCCCGCCCGGGCGGCCCCGGACCGGCCCGGCGGACCGCCGGGCCGAAAGATCCACTTTTCCGGTCGTGGTCCGTGCCGCCACCCGAGGTTCGCGCGTAGGGTCGCACCGAACGCACTACGAGGAAGGGGCCGGACCATGGCGCAGGAAGTACGCGGCGTGATCGCACCGGGGAAGGACGAACCCGTACGGATCGAGACGATCGTGGTCCCGGACCCGGGGCCCGGCGAAGCCGTCGTACGCGTCCAGGCCTGCGGCGTCTGCCACACCGATCTGCACTACAAACAGGGTGGCATTTCGGACGACTTCCCCTTCCTGCTCGGCCATGAGGCCGCCGGTGTCGTGGAGTCGGTCGGCGAGGGCGTCACGGACGTGGCCCCCGGCGACTTCGTCATCCTCAACTGGCGTGCCGTGTGCGGGAACTGCCGGGCCTGTCTGCGCGGCCGGCCCTGGTACTGCTTCAACACCCACAACGCCGAGCAGAAGATGACGCTGGCCGGCACCGGGCAGGAACTGTCGCCGGCGCTGGGCATCGGCGCGTTCGCCGAGAAGACCCTGGTCGCCGCCGGACAGTGCACCAAGGTGGACCCGGCCGTCTCGCCGGCCGTCGCCGGACTGCTCGGCTGCGGTGTCATGGCCGGCATCGGCGCCGCGATCAACACCGGCAACGTGGGCCGCGGCGACTCCGTCGCCGTCATCGGCTGCGGCGGCGTCGGCGACGCGGCGATCGCCGGCTCGAACCTCGCCGGCGCGGCGCGGATCATCGCCGTCGACATCGACGACCGCAAGCTGGAGAAGGCCCGAACGCTGGGCGCCACCCACACCGTCAACTCCAAGGAGAGCGACCCGGTCGAGGCGATCCGCGAGCTGACCGGGGGCTTCGGCGCCGACGTCGTGATCGAGGCGGTCGGCCGTCCCGAGACCTACCGGCAGGCCTTCTACGCCCGCGACCTGGCCGGCACCGTCGTCCTCGTCGGCGTGCCCACCCCGGAGATGAAGCTCGAACTGCCGCTGCTGGACGTCTTCGGTCGCGGCGGCTCCCTGAAGTCCTCCTGGTACGGCGACTGCCTGCCCTCCCGCGACTTCCCCATGCTCGTCGACCTGCACCTCCAGGGCCGGCTGCCGCTGGACGCGTTCGTCACCGAGACGATCCAACTCGACGAGGTGGAGCAGGCGTTCGAGCGCATGCACCACGGCGACGTGCTGCGCTCGGTGGTGGTCCTCTGATGACCGTGCGCATCGAACGCCTGGTGACCTCGGGCCAGTTCAGACTCGACGGCGGCACCTGGGACGTCGAGAACAACGTGTGGATCGTCGGCGACGAGCGGGAGGTGATCGTCATCGACGCCGCCCACGACGCCGAGGCGATCGCCCGGGCCGTCGACGACCGGCGCCTGACCGCCATCGTGTGCACCCACGCCCACAACGACCACATCGACGCCGCCCCCGCGCTCGCCGAGCTGACCGGCGCCACCATCTGGCTGCACGCCGACGACATGCCGCTGTGGCGGCTCACCCACCCGGAGCGCGAGCCCGACCGGCACCTCGTCGACGGACAGGTCATCGAGACCGCGGGCGCCGATCTGACCGTCCTGCACACCCCCGGTCACGCGCCCGGCGCCGTCTGCCTGTACGACCCCGGACTCGGGGCCGTCTTCACCGGCGACACCCTCTTCCAGGGAGGTCCCGGCGCCACCGGGCGCTCGTACTCCCACTTCCCGACGATCATCGACTCCATCCGGGACCGGCTCCTCACCCTCCCGCCGGAGACCAAGGTCCTCACCGGACACGGCGAGTCCACGACCATCGGGGCCGAGGCGCCCCACCTGGAGGAGTGGATCAAGCGCGGCCACTGACGCCCCACCGCCGAGAGGTGGTGGAAAGGTGACAGGAGATGTCCGGCTTCCCGGTGAGAGTGGACGGCGACAGCAGTCGTACACGAACAGGAGGCCGGACATGTCAGGTCCGCTGCGGGGCAGGGTCGCACTGGTGGCAGGGGCGACCCGGGGCGCGGGACGGGGCATCGCCACGGAACTCGGCGCGGCCGGCGCGACCGTCTACGTCACCGGACGCAGCACCCGCGCCCGCCGCTCCGAGTACGACCGCCCCGAGACCATCGAGGACACCGCCGACCTGGTCACCGAGGCCGGCGGACACGGTGTCGCCGTGCCGGTCGACCACCTCGACCCGGCCGCGGTGCGGGCCCTGGTGGAACGCGTCGACCGCGAGCAGGGCCGCCTGGACCTGCTGGTGAACGACATCTGGGGCGGCGAGAAGCTCTTCGAGTGGGACACCCCGGTGTGGGAGCACGACCTGGACAACGGGCTCCGGCTGCTCCGCCTCGCCGTCGAGACGCACGCGATCACCAGCCACTTCGCGCTGCCGCTGCTGCTGCGCCGGCCCGGCGGCCTGGTGGTCGAGCTCACCGACGGCACCGCCGACTACAACCGCGAGACCTACCGCGTGAACCTCTTCTACGACCTCGCGAAGGCCTCCGTGCTGCGCATGGCCTTCGCCCTGGGCCACGAGCTGGGCCCGCGCGGCGCGAGCGCGGTGGCGCTCACCCCCGGCTGGATGCGCTCGGAGATCATGCTGGAGGCCTTCGGCGTGCGGGAGGAGAACTGGCGCGACGCCCTCGACCGCGAACCGCACTTCGCCATCTCCGAGACCCCGCGCTACACCGGCCGCGCCGTGGCCGCCCTGGCCGCCGACCCCGGGGTGTCCCGCTTCAACGGGCGGTCCCTGTCCAGCGGCGGGCTCGCCCAGGAGTACGGCTTCACCGACCTGGACGGCAGCCGGCCCGACGCCTGGCGGTACCTCGCCGAGGTGCAGGACCCGGGGCGGCCGGCCGACACCACCGGATACCGCTGATTCCGGGGGGCCGCCCCCGGCAGGGCCCGTGGCCCCTGGAACGCCGCTCCCCGAAGCCCCCCTGTTTCACCGTTTCGTCACAGCCTGGCCGGAACCACAACCCTCCGGCGTCCCGGCAGGTCTAGTAAACGGAAACCGCGGGAATCGCGATGGGAACCACCCGGGGACACCTCCGGGCGCAAGGGGACAAGGGGAAGAGGCCGACATGGGGGACATGCGCAGACGCGGTGTCGTCGCACTGGGCGTCACCGGGCTGGTGGCGCCGCTCACACTCGCCTTCACTGCGGCGCCGGCCCAGGCCGCGAGCTGCACCACACAGGCGGGGCCGTACCAGAAGCAGGTGGAGAAGTTCCTCGGCCGCCCGGTCGACGGCAAGCAGTCCACCACCGACTGCAAGGCCATACAGGCCTTCCAGAACAAGCACGGCATCACGCCCAACATCGGCTACGCCGGTCCCGTCACCTGGGGCGTGATGGATCTCATGAACAAGCAGAAGGCCGTCGGGAACAACCCGAACAAGGCCGGCAAGTGCCCGGTGAACAAGGGCCGCATCGCCTGCGTGAACCTCACGCTCCAGCTCAGCTGGATCCAGGACGGCAGCCGGCTGGTCTACGGGCCGGTGCCGGTGCGCACCGGCCGCAACGGCTACGAGACCCGCACCGGTCTGAAGAAGATCTACTGGCGGGACATCGACCACGTCTCCACCATCTACAACGTGTCGATGCCCTACAGCCAGTTCTTCGACGGCGGCCAGGCCTTCCACTCGGTGGGCCTCAGCATGTGGAACCCGCCCGGTTCGCACGGCTGCGTCAACATGACCACCGCCACCGCCAAGAAGTACTGGTCGCTGCTGAAGAACGGCGACGACGTCTACGTGTACGGCCGCAAGCCGGGCACCTGAGCCACCGGGGCGGGCGGCGCTGTGATCCCGATCACTGTGCCGCCGGCCGCGGGAGCACCGGGCCCGGTGGCCCGGCGCGGCAACTCGCGTGTCCGCCCCGCTCATTGACGTGATGAGTAACACGGTCCGATATGTCCACATCGAGGGTGCTTGCTCACAGCGCCTTCACGTCGAGCGGCATATGCTTCACAACATGTCCACCACTGTTGCAACCGCCTCCGAGCGATCGGCCGCGGAGGTCAACGAGGAGATCAGGGCCCTGTGGCGCCGGTCGGGCGGGACACTGACCACCGAGCAGCGCGCGGAGTACCAGCGCCTCGTGATGGAGTGGGCCCTGGCGGCCCCGCAGTCAGACCAGGCTGCCTGAACCGACCCGGCGGCCTCCCGGCCGTACCGCCAAGGGCACCCGTGAGCGTACGGGTGCCCTTCTCGTCGTACCTCCCGGAGCCGAGCGGCTCCCGTCCACCGCCCTCCGGTCAGCCCCACGTCGCCGAGTAGTGCCGCTGGTACGCCTTGCGGTCCTGCTCGGACCGGATGTACCGGGTCGCGACGAGGGCGATCACGCTGCCCGCGACGACCAGCAGCCCGGGTCCGACGTTCCGGGTGTCCGTGATCCGCGCCAGCAGGGTCCGGCCCTCGGAGCCGCCCGTGACCGGCGCCGAGGAACCCGGTGAGGCGGCACTCGGCGCGGCACCGCCCCCCGCGGCCGGGGCTGACGGCGCGGGGGAGGCCGCCGCGCCCTGGCCGCCGCCGGTGTTCCCCGCAGAGACCAGGAGCTTGACGTTCAGCGCGGTCAGCGCCCTGGTCACCGGCTGGAAGAAGGTCGTACCGCCCGTGGTGCAGTCGCCGCTGCCGCCCGAGGTGACGCCCAGCGCGACGCCCTCGGAGAACATCGGACCGCCGCTGTCGCCGGGCTCGGCGCACACATCGGTCTCGATGAGCCCGGTGACGGTGCCCTCCGGGTAGTTCACGGTCGCGTTCAGGGCGGTCACCTGGCCGTCGTGCAGCCCGCTGGTGCTGCCGCTGCGGAACACCCGCTGGCCCACCGACGGATCGGCCGCCCCGGTGATCCGCACGCCCTTGCCGCCGCCGACCGCGACCACGTCCGCGCCGGGACCGGCCCGGCCGGAGTCGTACTGGACGAGCGAGAAGTCGCTGCCGGGGAAGTCGCTGCTCACCGTGCTGCCCAGGCGCCGGTCGCCTTGGTCGTCGGCGAACCAGGTGGACCCGGAGGGCCCGCAGTGGCCGGCGGTGAGGATGTAGTCGCGCCGCCCGTCGGTGACGTTGAACCCCGCCGAGCAGCGGCCGCCCGTGGACAGGATCGGCTGCGCCCCGTTCAGCCGCGCGGTGAAGGCGCCCGGGGTGCGCTCCATGTGCACGAAGCCCCCGATCCCGGCGGCCACCCGGCTCATCCGGGACCAGTCGCCCGCCGACACCGTGCGGTCGGCCCGCACCACGACCCGGTTGGTGCGGTAGTCCACCGCCCACGCGGTGCCGCTGACCCGGGGCGCCGAACGCAGCGTGCCGGTGGCCGACCTGAGCTCGTCCATGCTGTGCCGCACGACCTTCGCCTCGGCCCCGGCCCCGCGCACCGTCCGCGCCGCGTCCGCGTCGGTCACCGCCACGACCGGGCGGCCGTCGGGGCCGATCCAGTTCCCCGCGGTCCGCGCCGTGCCGAGCCGCGCCACCAGCGCGGCCCCGGGGTCACCGGCCGTGCCCGTGGCGGCGAGCGGACGGACGGACGCCGGGGGAGTCTCGCTCGCCATGGCGGCCTGTGCGACCATCGCGCCTCCCAGCAGGAGTCCGCCGACCGCCGCCAGCCGTGTCACCCGCCTCACGACCCGTCGTCGTGCGTGCCTCATGCATGGCTCCCGAACACCGGACGCGCGATGCCCGTACCGGCACCGCGAGGGCCCCGACCGGCGTCGGGCGCCCGGCGTTCAGTACGCGGCCCGGCCCGGCGGCGTTCACCGGCGGCGGCGATCCACCCGGTCCGGGCCCGCTCAGCCCTTGCGCGCCACCCCGCCGAACATGGCCACCTCCTCCGGCTCCGGGCCGGCGTCGTCGTCCGGGCGCCAGCGCGAGCACGACACCACGCCCGGCTCCAGCAGCTCCAGACCGTCGAAGAACCGGACCACGTCCTCCGGCCTGCGCTGGGTCAGCTTCGGAGTGCCGTGCTCGTTCCAGAACCTGACGGCCTCGTCCACGTCCGGCATCGCCGGGCTGGTGACGGTGTGCGACAGCACCAGGTGGCTGCCGGCCGGCAGCCGGTCTGTCAACTGCCGCACCAGGCCGTACGGGTCCTCCTCGTCGCCGATGAAGATGACCACGCCGAGCAGCATCAGCGCCACCGGCTTGCTGAAGTCCAGCGTCTTGGAGGCGTGTTCGAGGATCGCGTCGACATTGCGCAGATCCTCGTCCAGGTAGTCGGTGCGGCCCTCCGGCGTGCTGGTGAGCAGCGCCCGGGCGTGCGCGAGCACCAGGGGATCGTTGTCGACGTACACGATCCGCGCGTCCGGCGCGATCCGCTGGGCGACCTCGTGCGTGTTGTCGGCGGTGGGCAGCCCGGTGCCGATGTCCAGGAACTGCCGGATGCCCGCCGCGCCGACCAGGTGCCGTACCGCCCGGCCCAGGAACAGCCGGTCGGCGCGCGCGTAGTCGCCGATGCCCGGGTGGAGCCCGCGGATCTGGTCGCCGGCCGCGCGGTCGACCTCGTAGTTGTCCTTGCCGCCGAGCCAGTAGTTCCAGATCCGGGCCGTGTGCGGCTGTCCCGTGTTGATGCGGGCGCGCAGCGACACGGCCACGTCGTTGGTGGCTGCCGGGTTGTCGGTCACGTGGGTCAGCTCCTGGTCGCCTGATGAATGAGGTGCACCGGTCAAGACGCAATCTAGACGCCCGAGTTGGCCCACGCGGCGACACCCGGGTATTCCGCGAGGCCCCGCACCGGGGCGGCCGCCCGCGCTCCCCGCACCACGCGCCCCACCTGTCCGGCCTGCCCCGTTTCCGCACCGACCGCGGCCGCCTATGTTGAGCCCCATGACCAGCATCCCGCACGGCACACCAGGCGAACCCGACCCGCTGCGCGCCCTCGGCCTCGAACGGCTGCGCCGTCGTACGAGCATGAAGTGGCGCACCTACCCGGAGGACGTGCTGCCGCTGTGGGTGGCGGAGATGGACGTTCCGCTCGCCGGGCCCGTGGTGCGCGCCCTCACCGACGCGCTCGCCCTGGGGGACACCGGCTACCCCGTGGGCACCGCCTACGCCGAGGCGCTGGCCCGCTTCGCCGCCGAGCGCTGGAACTGGGACGGCATCGACGTCGGGCGCACCGCGATCGTCCCGGACGTGATGCTCGGCGTGGTCGAGATGCTGAAGCTGGTCACCGGCCCCGGTGATCCGGTCGTCGTCAACTCGCCGGTGTACCCGCCGTTCTACCAGTTCGTCACCCACCTGGACCGCCGCGTGGTCGAGTCCCCGCTGGGCCCCGGCGGGCGCATCGACATCGACCGGCTGGAGCGGACGTTCCGGGCGGCGGCCGCGGGCGGCGGCCGGTCCGCGTTCCTGCTGTGCAGCCCGCACAACCCCACCGGCACGGTGCACACGGCCGCCGAGCTCGCAGCCGTCGCGCAACTCGCCGAGCGGTACGGGGTCCGGGTCGTCGCGGACGAGATCCACGCGCCGCTCGTCGCCCCCGGCGCCACCTTCGTGCCGTACCTGAGCGTGCCCGGCGCCGAGCGCGGCCTGGCGCTGATGTCCGCGTCCAAGGGCTGGAACCTGGCCGGTCTGAAGGCCGCGCTCGCCCTCGCCGGACCCGGCGCCGCCGGGGACCTGGCGAGCATGCCCGAGGAGGTGAGCCACGGCCCCAGCCACCTCGGCGTGATCGCCCACACCGCCGCGCTCGACGAGGGCGGCGCCTGGCTCGACGCCCTGCTCACCGGGCTCGACGGCAACCGGCGGCTGCTCGCCGGACTGCTGGCCGAACACCTCCCGGCGATCCGCTACGACCCGGCCGAGGCGACCTATCTGGCCTGGCTCGACTGCCGTGCCCTCGGCCTCGGCGACGACCCCGCCGCGGTGTTCCTGGAGCGCGGCCGGGTCGCGCTCAGCTCCGGCCTGCCGTTCGGCACCGGCGGCGCGGGGCACGCCCGGCTCAACCTGGCGACCTCGCCGGAGATCCTCACCGAGGGGGTGCGCCGGATGGCCGCCGCCGCGGCCTGAGGCCACCGGCCGGACGCACATGTGCCCGAACGGCCCGCGGGCTCCTAGACTGCCGGGCATGGACGACTCACGGACGGATCGCCTCGCCGCCGGCAAGTACCTGCTGGTCACCAGCTACCGCAAGGACGGCACCCCGGTCGCCACCCCCGTATGGGTGGTCCGGGACGGGGACGGCCTCGGCGTGTGGACGACCGCCGACAGCTGGAAGGTCAAGCGGATCCGCCGGCGCGCCGACGTCCTCGTGGGTCCCTGCGACGTGCGGGGCCGTCCCACCGGCGGGCAGGTCCCGGCCACCGCCGAGATCACCGACGCGGCCACCACCGCCCGCTACCGCGCCCTCATCGCGCGCAAGTACGGCATCGTCGGCCGGCTCACCCTGCTGGGCAGCCGGCTGCGGCGCGGCACGGACGGCACGGTCGGCATCCGGGTGACCTTCGGGTGACCCTCGGGTCCTGAGCGGGCCGCCGTCCCCGGCTGCCGGGGCGGCCGTCCCGCGGACGCGGGGAAGCCGTCGGGGCGTCAGCTCCAGGCGCGGTAGGGCTCGTCGACCAACTGGAAGACCGGCTCGCCGCGCACCGGGTCCTTGGCCGTGGACAGCCGCACCCGGTCCCCGCTGTGTATGCCGATCGGCGGGCCCATGACCCGGCCCCGTACGACGAACCCCTCGCTCATCTCGATCAGCGACACGTTGCGCGCCGCGGGGGTGTTCCGGTGCACCACGGTGGAGTGGCGCACCGTGCCGGTGCCCTCGCTGCGCTCGGTGCGCAGTTCGCTGCCCTGGCACACCGGACACAGCAGCCGGTGGTACATCGCGGTGCCGCACCAGGTGCAGCGCTGGAAGGTGATGGCGTCCTTGGAGTCCGCGGCGACGGGTTCGAGGAGGCCCGTCGCGGAGCCGGCCACCGGAATGGAGGTGCTTGCTGAGTGGTGGTACACGCTGGTCAACTCCCTGCGCTCGGCCGGAATCCCGCATGCCCGGCCTGAGCCGCGCACGTCTGCGCACGGCCGCGGTGCCACCGTGCACGCCCACAGGCTATGGCACTCAGTGTCACTCGTAAAGGCACTCCGTACCCCGAATCTGTAAAGGTCCGGTGTGCCGCGGCGGTGCGCCCGGAGGGTCAGGCGCGTCCGGCCAGCGCCTCGAACTCCTGCACGACACGCCACAGCGGGGCGGCCCGGCGGGCCACCAGCACCACCACGTCGTCGGGCCGTTCGCCGCCCGGCAGCCCGGCGGGGCCGACCCGCACCGGCTGGGCGAACGCGGCCTGCACATGGCCGAGGGCGTGGTCCACCTCGGCGCCCGCGTCGCCCCTGCCGTCCGAACGCAGCCAGGAGCGCAGGGCGTTGTTGTGCGCGGCGACCACGGCGGCCGCGACCACGTCGGCGTGCAGCGTGCCGTCCGGCCGCCCGGCGAAACGGCGCCGCAGGTACTCGGCGAGCGCGCGCTCGTAGCGCCACACCACCGACAGCTCGTAGGCGCGCAGCCCGGGCACCTGCTTGGTGAGCCGGTAGCGCTGCACGGAGAAGGTCGGGTTCTCCGCGTACATCCCGAGCACCAGGCGGGCCGCGTCGCACACCCGCCGCACCGGTTCCGCGTCGGCCGCGCTCGCGGCGAGGAACGCGGTCATGTCGGCCAGGCAGCGCTCGTGGTCGGGGAAGACCACGTCCTCCTTGGACGGGAAGTAGCGGAAGAACGAACGCCGGCCGACCCCGGCGAGCGCCACGATGTCGTCCACGGTGGTCTGTTCGTACCCGCGTTCCAGGAAGAGCTGGAAGGCCGCCGCGACCAGGGCGTCCCGCATCGGCGGCTTCGCGGCCGGCGCCGCGCTGCTGGAACTCATGAACGGGAACGTAGCACCAGAATCCGATCGGTGACACTCAGTGCAGTCGAGAGCCCCGAATGAGGGAACTGAGTGCTGTACAGGACCGGTCAGGACAAGGCGTAACCTTTCCGCAGCCGCCGCCGGCCCCCGTCGCACGTCCCGTTCCGCCAGGAGACCTCATGCCCGCCGCCCGCCCCCGCATCCTCTACGTCACCGATCTGGCGTACCCGGCCCGCGGGCGCCGCTACTGCGACGAGGACATCCTCCTCACCTCCCGGCTGCGCGAGCACTTCGACCTCGCCCTGTGCCACCCGCTGGACGCGGCGGCGCTCATGGACGGCCACGACGCCGTCGTCGTCCGCAACAGCGGGCCCGTCCTCGGCTACCAGAGGGAGTACGAGGCCTTCCGCGAGCGGGCCCTGAACACCGGCGCCCGGGTCTACAACCCGCTCACCGGCAAGGCGGACATGAGGGGCAAGCAGTACCTGCTCGACCTGAGCGCCGCCGGCTTCCCGGTCATCCCGACGGTCGACCGCGTCGCGGACCTGCACCGGCTGCCCGCCGCCGAACGCTACGTCGTCAAGCCCAAGCTCGGCGCGGACTCCCTGGGCCTCAGGACCCTGCCCGCCGGCCGGCTGACCGGACTCGCCGACGGCACGGTCCTCATCCAGCCCTGCGTCGACTTCGCCTACGAGGTGTCCTTCTACTTCGTGGACGACGACTTCCAGTACGCCCTCTACGCCCCCGACCCGGAGCGCCGCTGGGAGCTCGTCCCGTACCAGGCCACCGCCGCCGACCTGGAGTTCGCCCGGCGCTTCATCGACTGGAACGGACTCGGCCACGGCATCCAGCGCGTCGACGCCTGCCGCGCGCCGGACGGCGAGCTGCTGCTGGTCGAACTGGAGGACCTCAACCCCTACCTGTCCCTGGACGCGCTTCCCGAGGAGGCCCGGGACGCCTTCGTCGGCGCGCTGACCTCGTCCCTGGGCCGGTTCGTCCAGCAGGCGCCCGTCCCGGCCTGAACGGGGCCGCCGCCTCCGCCGTATCTCACGCCGGGGGGACGTGCGTACGCACGGGACGGAAGGAGAGCCGAGGTGCCGACACCGCCCGACCCTGAACCGCCGCACGGGGGACCGCCCCTGGAGCCGGTCCGCGTACTGCGCCCGCGCCGCTTCGACGCCCTCGCCGAACTGATGCGGGAGCTGCACCCGGAGCCGGGTCCGGGCGGGCCGGGGCAGGGCGGCCCGCGGCGGAACGCGCCCGGGCCGGCGCCCACCGGGCAGGCGGGGTACGAGTCCTTCGGGACGGCGTCCGGGCCGGGCCGCACCGCGTCCGGGCCACCCCGCGCCGCCGAGGAGGAGACCCAGGAACTGCCGCCCGTCCCGGCCGCCCCGCGGCCCGCAGGCCCCGGCGCCGGACAGCGCCGTGCCGCCGTCGCCCTGGCGGTCGGCGCGGCCGCGCTCGCCGGCTTCGGCTGCGCCCTGCTGCTCCCCGCCCGCCATGGGGCCACCGCGGCCCCGCGGCCCTCCCGCCCCGCCGTGTCGGCCCCGGCCTCCCCGGCACCGGACGCCCCAGGGGACAGGTCCGCGACCGACCCGGACGGCCCCGGCACCCTCCGGCAGGGCGACACCGGCCCCGAGGTCACCGCACTGCAGCAGCGTCTGCTGCGCGTCCCCGACGTCTACCGCGACGGCTCGGCCAGCGGCACCTACGACGCCGTGCTCACCGCGGCCGTGGCCCGGTTCCAGCTCTGGTACGGCATCAGGGGCGACGAGACCGGCGTGTACGGCGACGACACCCGCCGGGCGCTGGAGTCCCGGACGGCCGCCGGCGGCTGAACCGGCCGCGCCGGGCCCGCTCGCGCCCGCCCGTGGTTCGGCCCCGGGCGCCCGGGGCACTCTCACCGCACCTCTGGCCTGCGGCGGGCGTCCGCGACGGGGGAGGGCAGGGCGACGACGCGGACGAGAGCTGGATGGCATGACGGACGTGAAGGGCTTCTTCCGGCGGCTGGACCCGGACCTGTGCGTGGTGACGGCCGCGGCGGGCGGCGAGCGGGCCGGCTGTCTGGTCGGCTTCGCCTCGCAGTGCTCCATGCGGCCGCAGCGGTTCGCGGTGTGGCTGTCCAAGGCCAACCGCACCTACCGGGTCGCCCGCGCCGCCCGCTGCCTCGCCGTGCACCTGCTCACCCGCGACCAGCGGGAGCTCCTGGAGATCTTCGGCGGCGAGACCGGAGACGAGGTCGACAAGTTCGCCCGGGTGCCCTGGCGGGAGGGGCCCGACGGCGCCGTGCTGCTGCGGGACGCGGCGGCCTGGCTCACCGGCACCGTCCTGCACCGCACCGACGGCGGCGACCACGTCGGCTTCGTCCTCGATCCCGTGCACGGGGGCGAGGGCCCCGGCGGGCCTCTGCTCCGGCTGTCCGACGCCAAACGCGTCGAGCCGGGGCACCCGGCGGGCTGAACCGTCGGCACGCCGGGACGGCCGGTGACGACGAAGCCCGCTACTCCTCCCGCGGCATCCGGATGTCCAGCACGCACACGTCGTCCCGCCGCTCGCCCGGCAGCATCGCGGCGAGCAGCGCCTCCAGCGACCCGCCGGCCCCGCGCTCGTGCGCGAGCACCGCCTCGGCCATCCGGGCGAGGCCCGCGTCGATCCCCTCGCCGGGGCGCTCCACCAGGCCGTCGGTGTACAGCAGCAGGCGGTCCCCGGGCTCCAGGCGGATCCGGGCCGACTCGTAGACGGGGGACGTGCTCGCACCGAGCAGCATGCCGCGGGGGCGGTCGAGGTAGCGGATCTCGCCGTCCCGCACGAGCAGCGGAGGCGGATGGCCGGCCTGGGTCCAGGACAGCACCCTGCTCGCCCGGTCGTACCGGGCGAGCACCATGGTGGCCGTGTTCCGGGTGTCCCGGGACTGCAGCAGGAGCTGGTTCAGCCGCGCGAGCGCCCCGGTCAGCGAGGAGCCCGTGCTGACCATGCCCTTGGCGGTGAACCGGAGCTGGGCCATCGTCGCCACCGCGCCGACGCCGTGACCGGCCACGTCGCCGACCACGAACAGCGCGGCGTCCTCGGGCAGTTCTATGGCGCTGAACCAGTCACCGCCGACGTGGACGCCGGACTGGGCGGGCAGGTAGGCGACCTCTATGCGCAGTCCGGCCAGCCGGACCGGCTTGCTGGGCAGCGGCAGCAGCGCGTGCTGCAGCCGGGTGGCCAGCGCCCGTTCGGCCTGCAGGACCCCGCGCTGCAGCAGCATCGCGCGTTCGCTCTCGGCGAGTGCGAGTTCGGCGCTGCGCTGCGCGGTGAGGTCCTGGACGAAGCCGTGCACCTCGGCGAGGGTGCCGTCCGGTTCCGTCACGGCCTCCGCGACCATCCGCAGGTGCCGCACGCCGAGCGGGCCCTGGATGCGGAACGGCACGTCGAACGGCTCGGCCCGTCCGGTGAGTCCGGTGATCGCCTGCCGCAGGACGGTCGCGTCCTCGGGCAGCGCGAGGCCGGGCAGCCCCTCCAGCGCGACCGGTCCGCGCACCCGGTCCCGGCCGAGCACGGCGAAGGTCTGCGCGGACCAGGCGGTCTCCCCGGTCACCAGGTTCCAGCTCGCCCAGCCGAGGTTGCCGAGCCGCTGGACGTCCGACAGCCGCTGCTCCTGGAGCTCCGCGGGGTCGTGCCGCAGCCAGGACACCAGGAGCCCGTCGCCGAGCGGCGCCGCCCGTACCGAGTAGGTGCCGGTCACGGGCATCGCGTCGGTGATGTCCTGGTAGGCGAACGGCTCGCTCTCGAACGCGGCCCCGGTGGCGAGGGCGTCCAGGTAGCCGCGCCACAGCGGCTCGCCGGCGACGGACGGGTAGCTCTCCAGGATGTGCCTGCCGACCAGGTCCCGGCCCGTCCGGCCGAACACGTCGACAGCGCCGGGGGTGGCCGCGTCGATCCGGTAGTCCTCCACCTCGCCGGACGCGGCGCGCAGCGGGGTCAGCAGGATCACCGCCCCGGGCAGGGCGTCCAGCACCGTCTGCACGGTCCGGGCGGCGTCGTCGGGGCGTCCCGGCGGGGCGTCGAAGACCCGCAGCCGGCCCGCGCACAGCCGGGCCACGGCCCGGAGCAGTTCGCGCTCACCCGCCTCGAAGGGGCCGTCGTGCCGGCGCAGCACGCCGAGGGCGACGCCGGCCGTCTCCCCGCCCGGCACCGGCAGCCAGGCCCGCGACGGCCAGCGCTCCGGCGGGTCGCCGATCAGCAGGTACCGCTTGCGGTCCGCGACCGGATCCTCTAGCCAGCACGGCTCGCCGGACCGCAGGGCGTCGAGCGGGGCGAGTCCGGACACGGGCGGTACGTGGTGCCACTGCGTGGCGAGGGTCGGCTCGATGCCCGCGTGACCGAGCAGTTCGAGTCCGTCCTCGGGCAGTCGCGCGTAGAGCAGCACCGCGTCGGCGCCCGCCTCCTGCGCCAGGTGCTCCAGCAGGCACGCGGCCAGCTCCTGCGGCGAGCCGACCTGGACCAGGGCCCGGCCGACGCGGGCCAGCACGTCGGCGAAGTCGCCGGTGCCGGCGGCCGGGGGGTCCCAGCGGCCGGCGGCCGGGGGCCGGCCCGCGCCCGCGGCGGCCCGCTCGGCCGGCAGCAGGGCGCCCAGGGTGATCCAGCACTCCTCGAGCAGCGTGCGGCCGCCGGCCTTGGCGCCGTGCAGCAGCTTGTCGTGGGCGGCGTCGGGGGAGCAGCCGGTCGACGCCATCAGGGCGCCTGTGGCCCGCTCCAGCAGGGCCGACGTCGCGGCCTGGTCCCGCAGCCGCTCCAGTTCGGCGCGCTGCCGGGCCACGACTCTGGCCAGCGCCGCCACATCGGCGCGCGGGCCGGGGTCCACGGGGGGCACGGGCTCGCTCGTCACGCGTTGAGCATCGCACATCCGGGCCCGTTCGATCACTCGTCTGCCGTACCCGTTTTCCCGCTCGCCGGGGTGGACGTACCAGCCCGAACCGGGCGGTCCGGCGGAGCCGGGACGGTGCGCCGGGCGGCACCCGGTCAGCGGCCGGTGCCGCGTCCGGCCAGTGCCTCGCTGACCGCGCGGACACTGCGCGCGATGTGCTGGAGCTGCAGGACCTCGGCGGCGTACAGCTTGATCGTGTGCTCGATGACCGATTCCGGCAGACCGAGGACGGGCAGTTCGGCCCGGGCCGTCTGCAGCGCGGTCCGCGCCACCCGGATCTCCTGCTGCACCTGGATCTGCGCGTGCCGGGCGAGCAGGACGGGATGCCGGATCATCGCCGGGTAGCTGCCGTAGCGCGCCGGGATCAGCTCGCGCAGCCACCTGGCCGCCGAGCGTTCCCAGTCGTAGGTGCCCGGCGTCTTGACCTGACAGGGCCAGTCGGGGCTGATGCGCGTGGTGGTCAGGGGCATGGGTCTTCGCTTCCGGAGTGCGGCGTCTTGAGGGTGGTCCGCCGGTTGGGGCGGCCCCGGCCTAGGGGATGACCGGGGCCGCCACGCGGCGCGCCGCCTGGGCGGTGCGCCACCGGACATCCCGGGCGCCGACGTGGGTAGGGAACGGCGGCTTGGGATGCCCGAGCGGGAGCCCCGGACGACGGGAACCGGCGCGGCGGGCGGACTTGCATGCGCATGCGGTACGTCGTCCTTCTCGGGGCGGTGCCGCGGGCGGTGGGCCCGCGGGGGCGAGACCGTCCCGGAGTGCGCCGGGTGCGATCCGTGAGCAGTATTTATATATGCCGTCGGCTTGGCAAGACGTATGAAAACATTCATGCGCGGTATGCGGTGAATGATCCCCTGCGGCGAAGGATTTCCTGGCCGCCGGGCTGCGGCGGGAAGAACCGGCGCGAAGTGTGCCGCGTGGCCGCAGGTTTCAGTCCTTAAGGAAGAAGTGGTGCTGATCGGCGCCCTGTTCGTACTTCTCCAGCCGGGCCTGGGTGCGCTCGGGGTCGGCGTCGGTCATGGCCTGCAGGATCGCCGAGGCCAGCACGCCGGGCGCCGCGTAGGAGTCGAACACCAGGCGGGAGCCGGTGCCGGTCGCGAAGACGATGTCGGCCTCCTCGGCCAGCGGGCCCAGCGCCAGGTCGGTGATCAGCGCGACCTTCAGCCCCGCCTCCCGGGCCACCCGGAGCGCGGTGAGGGTCTCCTGCGCGTGCCGCGGCATGGAGAAGGCCAGCACCCAGGCCCCGCCCGCCTCGCGGGCCTGCAGCAGGGTGTCGTAGGCCACGCTGCCGCCGCGCGTCACCAGCCGCACGTCCGGATGGATGCGGCGGGCCGCGTAGCCGAAGTACTCGGCCAGCGACACCGAGATGCGCAGGCCGAGGACGGTCAGCGGGGTGGACCGGGACAGCTCCCGGCCGACGCGGATCACCCGGTCGGGGTCGGCGACGTCGCGGCGCAGGTTCTCCAGGTTCTGGATCTCGGCGTCCACGGCGGCCTGCAACTCGTTGGCCCGGTTCTCCTCGCCGGGTCCGCCGGCCAGGCTGCTCAGCGCGATCGACTGGAGCTTCTCCCGCAGCGCCGGGTAGCCGCTGAACCCGACGGCCGCGGCGAAGCGGGTGACCGAGGGCTGGCTGACGCCGACCCGGTCCGCCAGCTCGGTGATCGACAGGAACGCGGCCTCGGTGATGTGCTCGATCAGGTACTGGGCGACCCGGCGCTGCCCGGGCGAGAGCTGCGGGCCGTCGAAGAGTTCCCTGAGCTGGGAGGTCGGTGCCGCCTCGGCCTCCGGCACGGCCTTGCCCGAGGTGATCGCTGATGCCTGGGCGCGTGCCTGCTGCGGCGAGGGCACCGGTCCGCCTCCATTGTCTCCCACGACCACTCAACATAGCTCACCGGCCGTCATGAGCAGGGGGTTTACGGGGCGGCCGACTCACCGCCGGTACAGGGTGACCGAGTGCCCTACCTCGCCGACCGGGTGGCTCGAGGCGATCAGTTCCGCCAGCCCGCCGCGCGCCTTGGCGGCCGCCGAGTCGGACACGGCCAGCAGCCCGTGCACCCGCTCCGGCGCCACCCCGCGCGGATCACGGGCGTCGATCCCGTAGTACGACGGCACCCCGCTGCCCTTGTAGACCAGCCACACCCGCTCGCCCGGGTACCGCTCCCGCAGCCGGTCGGCGAGCCGGCCCAGGTCCTGGCCCCAGTCCACGTTGGAGTCGTGCAGCAGCCGGTGCGTGTGCGCCGGGCCGCCGAACGCCTCGTTGGCGTACGGCAGGTAGTACGGGAAGGTCCGCAGCGAACTCACCGCCACCAGCAGCACCAGCAGCCCCACCGGCACCCGCGTGCGGTGCCGGCGCACCGTGAGCACGCACGCCCCCGCCACCGCGAGGAACACCGGCACGAACACCGCGTACCGGGTGCCGAGGTCGCGTGCGCCCGTCATCGCCGCCGCCAGCAGGACCCCGGGCGGCAGCAGCAGGTACGGCGCCACGGGCCGCAGCCGCCGCAACCCCACGGCCAGGACGGCGCCGGCCGCGCCCAGCGCCAGCAGCCCGAGCGGCGTCTTCACCAGCAGCGCGGCCGGCAGGTAGTACCAGCGCGCCCCCGTGTACAGGTGCCCGAACAGGAAGCCCTGCCAGTGCTGGTTCTCGAACCCGAACTGCACCCGCATCCCCGCCCGGTACGCGGGCGGCAGCGGCAGCAGCTCCGTGACCCGCCCGCGCAGCCCGTGCACGGCAGGCACCGGCGCGGCGGGGTCGAACCGCAGCCGCGGATCGACCGCCAGGTACGCCGCCCAGACCACGGCGACCGCCGCCCCCGCGACGACCGCCGCGGCCGCCGCCGCCCGCGGCAGCCGCCCGCGACGGTCCGCGCCCCACACCGACAGCACCGCCAGCAGCATCACCACCGGGACGGCCGGCAGCGCGCTCATCTTGGTCGCCACCGCCGCCCCCAGTGCCACGCCGGACAACGGCAGACACAGCCGGGGCCGCAGGCGCGCCCGCCACACCAGCCACGCCGACGTCAGCACGAACCCCGCCGCCGGCACGTCCAGCGTGGCCAGCGAGCCGTGCGCGATCACATCGGGGGAGAAGGCGTACAGCGCCAGGCCCGCCAAGCCGCCCCCGTCGCCCGCCAGGTCCCGCGCGAACGCGAACACCACCAGGCCGAACAGCAGGGTCAGGACGATCACCGGCAGCCGCGCCCACCGCATCAGCCGCCAGGGGTCGTTGCCCGACTCGTACAGCAGGTGCCGGCCCACCTCGCCCTGGGTGCCGGAGTACGCCGCGTCGTAGCGCGGGTCCGCCACCGCCACCCCGGCCGCGATCAGCAGCTTGCCGAGCGGCGGATGCTCGGGGTTGTAGCGCACCCGGTGCTCGTGCAGGTAGTCGGTGGCCGTGGCCACGTACACGGGCTCGTCGACGGTGGGCGTCTGCTGGACGGCCGTGGTGACCATCGCGGCCGCCATCTGCGCCAGCAGCAGCGCCGCGAGCAGCGGCACCAGCCATCGCCGGTGCCGCGAGAGCCCGGCCAGCCCGCCAGGCCGCGCCGGGGCCGGCCCGGGACCGCCGTCGCCGGGGACCTCCAGGGCCGGGCCCGCACCGCCCGTGCGGGCGCCCTGCTGCTCGCACGCCGTCATCCGCACCGCTCCCGCCACCGGGACGCCACCGCTGCCCGAGCCGCACCGGCCGACCCTCCGCCCCGCACACCGGTACGGCCCGCAGCCTGCTGGGGTTCAACCGCCCCGGCCGCGAATGTCCAACCGCCACGGCGCCAGTGTCCAACCGCCACGGCTGCCGGGGTCGAAGCGTTCACGCAGGCCGGAGCCGAATCGCCACCCCGTCGGAGCCGTACCGCCACGCCCGGCGAGTCCAACCGCCACGGCCACTGGAGTCGAACCGCCACGGCCGCCGGGATTCCACCGCCACGCCCGTCGAAGTGGGTCCGCCACTGCCAACGGAGCCCCACCGCCACGCCCGCCCGCGGCACCGGGCTAAGGCGTGGGCACCGCGTCGGCCGGTACCAGCAGGTCCGCCCGGTCCCGCGTCGTCGCGATCAGGTCGGCGTTGCGCTGGTCCGTGCCCAGCACCCAGGCGACCGCCGCCGCGCGCTCCTTGCCGAACTGCACGTGCCGGTCGACCAGCCGCCGGATCCGCTCCTCCTCGTCGGCCTCGCAGAACCACACCTCGTCCAGGCACGGCCGCACCCGCGCCCACGAACCCTCGTCCAGCAGAAGGTAGTTGCCCTCCGTCACCACCAGCCGCGCGCTCGGCGGCACCGGGATCGAGCCCGCGACCGGCTGCTCCAGCACCCGCTCGAACCCGGGCGCGTACACCACCTCGCCGGTCTCCTCGCGCAGCCGCCGCAGCAGGGCCGCGTACCCGGCCGCGTCGAACGTGTCCGGCGCGCCCTTGCGGTCCCGGCGGCCCAGCCGGTCCAGTTCCGCGTCGGCCAGATGGAAGCCGTCCATCGGGACGTGCGCCACCCAGGGCGGCCCGCCCGCGTTCAGGGCCCGCACCAGGTGCTCGGCCAGCGTCGTCTTGCCGGCGCCCGGGCCGCCCGTGACACCGAGGACGGCGCGCCGCCCCTCACGGGTGAGGGTGCGCGCGCGGACGAGGAGGTCGTCGAAGGTCAGCGGCACACCACAGAGTGTGTCACCCGCAGCCCGGCCGGTGAGACCCCGGTGAGAAGGTGCGAAAGTATCGGCCGTGTGGTGCGCGACACCCACTGGACCGCGCCTCTTGGGGAAGAGTGCTGAGTATGACTCAGCTCGGTCTGCCCGATTCCATCCAGGCCTGCCTCTTCGACCTCGACGGGGTCGTCACCAGGACGGCCGTCGTGCACGCGGCCGCCTGGAAGGAGACCTTCGACGCCTTCCTCAGCGACTACGAGGGCGAGCGGGGACGGCCGTTCGACCCGGTCGCCGACTACGACGAGTACGTCGACGGACGCCCGCGCGCCGACGGGGTCCGCGCCTTCCTGGAGTCGCGCGGCATCCACCTGCCCGAGGGCGGCCCCGACGACCCGCCGGACGCCGGCACCGTGCACGGCCTCGGCAACCGCAAGAACGTCCTGCTGCTGGACAAGATCCGCACCGGCGGCGTCGAGGCCTACGAGGGCACCCTGCGCTATCTGGAGGCGGTCCGCGCCGCGGGCCTGCGCACCGCGATCGTGTCCTCCAGCGCCAACTGCCGTGACGTGCTGCGGTCCGTGGGCGCCGAGCACTTCTTCGACGTGCGCATCGACGGGGTCGTCGCCGCCGAGCGGAAACTGCCGGGCAAGCCCCGCCCCGACACGTTCCTCGCCGCCGCCCGCGACCTGGGCGTCGAGGCGGACCGGGCGGCCGTCTTCGAGGACGCCCTGGCCGGCATGGACGCGGGCCGGGCGGGCGGCTTCGGCTACGTCGTCGGCGTCGACCGGACCGGACAGGGCGACGCGCTGTACGCGCACGGCGCGAGCGTCGTCGTCAAGGACCTCGCCGAGCTGGGAGGCAAGCGGTGATCACCCACCGGTCGTACACGGTCGAGCCGTGGGCCGTGCGCGAGACGGACCTGAACCTCGACGTCCTCGCGCAGAGCGAGTCGGTGTTCGCGCTGTCCAACGGGCACGTCGGCTGGCGCGGCAACCTGGACGAGGGCGAGCCCCACGGCCTGCCCGGCAGCTACCTCAACGGAGTGCACGAGCTGCACCCGCTGCCGTACGCCGAGGCAGGCTACGGCTATCCCGAGTCCGGGCAGACGGTCATCAACGTCACCAACGGCAAGGTGATCAGGCTGCTCGTCGACGACGAGCCGTTCGACCTGCGCTACGGCCGGCTGGTGCGGCACGAGCGGGTGCTGGACCTGCGCCGCGGGGTGCTGGAGCGCACCTGCGAGTGGACGTCCCCGGCCGGCTCCACGGTCCGCGTGCGCTCGACCCGGCTGGTGTCGCTGACCCAGCGGGCGGTCGCCGCGGTGGCGTACGAGGTGGAGGCGGTCGGCAGCCGCAGCCGGGTGGTGATCCAGTCGGAGCTGGTCGCCAACGAGCAATTGCCCGGGGCGAACGGCGACCCGCGCGCGGCGATCGCCCTGCAGTCGCCGCTGGAGCAGGAGGACGGCTTCGCCTCCGGCGACCGGCTGCGGCTGGTGCACCGCACCCGGCGCAGCGGCCTGCGGGTGGCGGTGGCCGCCGACCACGTGGTCACCGGTCCCGAACGCACCACGACCCGCAGCGAGGCCGACATCGACGTGGCCCGGCTGACCGTCACCTCCGTCCTGGAGCCCGGCCAGACGCTCAGGGTGGAGAAGCTGGTCGCCCACGGCTGGTCCGGCGCCCGCTCGCTGCCCGCGATGGCCGACCAGGTGGACGCCGCCCTCGCCGCCGCCGCGCACGACGGCTGGCAGGGGCTGCTGGACGACCAGCGGGCCCACCTGGACGACTTCTGGGACCGCGCGGACGTCGAGGTGGACGGCGACGAGGAGATCCAGCAGGCCGTGCGGTTCGCGCTCTTCCACGTGCTGCAGGCCGGGGCGCGCGCCGAGCGGCGGGCGATACCCGCCAAGGGCCTCACCGGCTCCGGCTACGACGGGCACGCCTTCTGGGACACCGAGATGTTCGTGCTGCCCGTCCTCACCCACACCGCCCCCGAGGCCGTCGCCGAGGCGCTGCGCTGGCGGCACAGCACGCTGGACGAGGCCCGCGAGCGCGCCGCCCAACTCGGCCTCGGCGGGGCCGCGTTCCCCTGGCGGACCATCCAGGGCGCGGAGGGCTCGGCCTACTGGCCCGCCGGCACCGCGGCCTTCCATGTGAACGCCGGCATAGCGGACGCCGTCCTGCGCTACGTCGAGGCCACCGGCGACCTGGACTTCGAGCGCGAGGCGGGCGTGGAGCTGCTGGTGGAGACGGCCCGGCTGTGGCGCTCGCTGGGCCACCACGACCACCACGGCGTCTTCCACATCGACGGCGTCACCGGCCCCGACGAGTACAGCGCGGTCGCCGACGACAACACGTACACCAACCTGATGGCACGTCAGAACCTGCTGGCGGCGGCGGACTCCGTCGAGCGGCACGCACGCGAGGCGGAGCGCCTCGGTGTGGACGAGGAGGAGAGCGCGGCCTGGCGGGACGCGGCGGAGGCCATCCACATCCCGTACAACGAGGAACTCGGCGTGCACGAGCAGCACGCCGGCTTCACCCGCTACCAGCGCTGGGACTTCGCCGGCACCCGCCCCGACCAGTACCCGCTGCTGCTGAACTTCCCCTACTTCGACCTCTACCGCAAACAGGTCGTGAAGCAGGCCGACCTGGTGCTGGCGATGTACACCTGCGACGCCGCCTTCGACGAGGAGCAGGTCGCCCGCAACTTCGCCTACTACGAGCCGCTGACCGTGCGCGACTCCTCCCTGTCCGCCTGCGTCCAGGCCGTCGTCGCCGCCCAGGCCGGGCACCTGCGGCTCGCCTACGACTACACGGCCGAGGCGGCGCTGATGGACCTCGCGGACCTGGAGCACAACACCCGGGACGGGCTGCACATCGCCTCGCTGGCCGGCACGTGGATGGCGCTGGTCGCGGGGTTCGGCGGGATGCGCCGGGACGGCGAGGGCCTGCGGTTCGCGCCCCGCCTCCCGGAGCGGCTGCGCCGGGTGGCCTTCCACCTGCAGTACCGCACCCGCCGTCTGCGTGTGGAGATCGGCGCCGACAAGGCCACCTACACGCTCCTCGCCGGGCCCCCGCTCAGGCTCCGCCACCACGGGGAGGCGCTGACGGTCAGCACCGACGAGCCGGCCGTCCGCGCCGTGCCTCCGGTCCGTCCCCGCTCCGCCCCGGCGCAGCCCGCCCACCGGGCGCCGCACGCCCGCTGAGCCCCGGTCCGGCGGGCCCGGCCCGCCGGACTCAGCCGCCGTCCGCGACGAGCAGTTCGCGCAGCGCCCGTGCCTCGTCGGCGCTCAGACCGGTCACGAACCGCCGGAGCGCGCCGATCGGGTCCGGCCCCCGGTCCAGCGCCTCGTGCATGGCCTCGGCGGTCAGCTCCGCCGCGTCCTTCGCCGCCCGGTACGCGCCGCGGCGGCCGCCTGCGTCCCGCAGCACCAGGCCCTTGTCGTGCAGGCGCTTGAGGATGGTGTGCACCGTGTTGTAGGCCAGCTCCCCGTCGACCGCCGCCTGCACCTCCGCCGGGGTCAGCGGCCGGCCGGCGGCCCACAGCGCGGCCAGTACCTCGTGCTCCAGCTCCCCGGCGCTGCGCCGCTCCGCCCGGTCGCGGGACCCTCTGCCAGCCATGGCCCAACCTTACAGCGCGTAGTGCCGTCGGCCGGACGGCCCGTCCGCCGGGCACGGTGCGGTGGTACGCGTTAGTTTGGCCGTGTTTTGCCCCAGGGAGAGGTGGCCATGGCCGACAGCGCACACGCGACCCGCGAGGCGGCCCGGCGCGCCCGGGCGCGCCGCGAGTCCGCCGGAACCCCGGGGACCCGGCCCGCCCGGCACCCCGGCCTCGCCCCGCCGCTCGCCGCCGTCGCCGTGGCCTTCACCCTGGCCCAACTGCTGCTCGTCCGGCCCGGCATGGGCCTCGGCTGGGACGAGACGGTGTACGTCAGCCAGGTCTCCGGACACGCTCCCGCGGCCTTCTTCAGCGCGCCCCGCGCACGGGGCGTCTCCCTGCTCGTGGCGCCCGTGGCGGCCTGGTCCTCGTCCACCGCCCTGCTGCGGATCTACCTCGCCCTCCTGTCCGGCCTCGCGCTGTACCTGGCCCTGCGGACCTGGCGCGGCCTCTTCCCGGACCGCGTCCTCGCCCTGGCCGGCGCCCTGTTCGCCTCCCTGTGGGTGACCCTGTTCTACGGCCCCCAGGCCATGCCCAACTACTGGGTGGCCGTCGGCGCCCTCGCCGCCGTCGCCTGCTTCCTGCGGGCCCGGGCGGACCGCCGGGACCGGGCCGCGCTGTGGGGCCTGGCCGCGAGCGGCGCGCTGATGGCCTGGATGCGGCCCATGGACGCCGTGTGGGCCGCGCTGCCCCTGCTCGCGCTCGGCCTGCCGCGCCGCCGCTGGCGGTCCCTGCTGGCCCTCCTCGTGGGACTCGCCGCCGGGGCCCTCGAATGGGTGATCGAGGCGTACGCCGGCTACGGCGGGCTCGCCCGGCGCCTGGCGGACGGCTCGGCGATCCAGGGCGGCCTGGGGCTGCACATGGCCGTCGTCGACCAGCTCCGCAGTCTCGGCGGGCGGGCCCTGTGCCGGCCCTGCACGGGCGCGCTTCCCCACCCGCTGGTCACCGCCTGGTGGTTCGCGCTGCCCCTGGCCGCCGGGACCGGCCTGGCGATCGCGGTCCGGGCCCGGCGGCCCGCGCCCACGCTGCTGCCGCTCGCCTGCGCGGCGACGGCCGCCTTCCCCTACCTCTTCATGATCGGTTACGCCGCTCCCCGCTTCCTGCTCCCGGCGTACGCCCTGCTCGCGATCCCCGTCGCCGACGCGCTGCTCGGTCCGCTGACCTTGCGGCCGGGGACCCGGCGGACGGTGGCCGCGACCCTGGTGACCCTGGGCCTCGCCACCCACCTCGCCGTCCAGCTCGCCGTGCTCACCGCCGTCGTCAGCCGCACGACCGCCGCCCACCGCGACTGGTCCCGCACCGCCGCCGCCCTGCACCGGCTCGGCGTCCGCCCGCCCTGTCTGCTGACCGGACACGAGGCCATCCCGGTCGCGTACTACGCCGGCTGCTCCTCGGCGGCCACGGCCGGGCACAACGCGAACAGCACGGCCTCGGCGATCGCCCGAGCCGCCCGCAACACCCCCGTGGCCACCCTGGTGCCGGCCGGCTCCCGCCCACCCGGGTACGCCCGCGCCTGGCCCTCCGTCCCCCTCACCGGGCAGCGCCTCTACTACGCCGTGCCGACGGCCGGTCCCTGAACGCCGCCGCGCCCGGGCCCGCCGGACCGACGAGCGAGATTGAGTGCGCGACCTGCGGGAACGCGGACCGGGACCGAGCGCGTGCCGAGACGGAGGCGACGATGAGCGATCAGCAGGCAGGCGGGAACCCGATGGCGGACGACGCCTACCAGCCCACCGGGACCAACGAGGAGCAGGAGGACGCCGCGCCCCTGGACCTGCAGGACGCGGTGGACGAACGCGGCTACGACGACATCCTCGACGAGGGCTACTCGCCGCCCGAGCGGCCGCTGGGCGTCACCAAGTACGGCACCACCGCCGCCGAGCAGCACGAGGGCGAGACGCTCGACGAGCGGCTCCGCCAGGAGGTTCCGGACGTGGAGCCGCCGCCGGGCGACGCCACCGGCGACCTCCCCGGCGGCGAGGGCGAGCCGGTCGACCCGGAGGTGGGCGACGCCCGGGCGGGCCGCCTGGTCGCCCCGGACGAGGGCGCCCACACCGACACCACCAAGGAGGAGGTCGCCTCCGACGTGGGGATCGACGGGGGAGCGGCCGGCGCGGAGGAGGCGGCCATGCACATCACCGAGGAACCGGGACGCTGAGACGCCCAGGGGAACGCGGCCCCGGCCGGCCCTCCGCGGCCGGCCGGGGCCGTCCGCGCCGCGAGCCGGTGACGCGGGCACGACTCGGCGCCGGGGGGGCGCGCCCCCTGACGAGGGCGTGCCCGCCCGGCGCCTCCCCGTTGGTGTCCTTACCGCTTCCCGGACCGCCCTGTCAGGGCAGCAGCTTCTCGATGGCCGACGGACCCTCGGTCTCCAGCTTGCGGCGCGCCCAGTCGAGGGTCGCCGGGGTGACGTCCCTGCCCGTCGCCATCACCAGGTCCTCCGGGGTCAGATCCCGCGAAGGAGCGGAGTGGAGCAGGGCGTCCGGGGTGCAGTGGTCGTCGGACGACCGGGACCCTTCGGGTGTGGATGTCGACATGATGCCTCCTCCTCGGTCCGGATGACCGCATCCGTGCCGGTGCCGCCGAACGGGGCACACTCTCACCATTCACCGCCGCGGCGGACCCTGCATCCGGAAGGGGCCGCACAGCGGCGTGAGGAGTGCGTGCCCAGCCCGCGCCGAGTCACTCGCCCGTAAGCTGGAAATCCGCCCATACCCTGGAAAACAGCAGCGTCCCGCACTGGGGAGGCCTCCACGATGGCCGAGATGCCCTTCCAGCAGGAGTCGTCCCGAAGCCCCCGCTACCTGCCGATCGCCGAGCACGGTCTCATCGGCGACCTGCGCAGTGTCGCGCTGGTCGGCGCCGACGGCACGATCGACTGGTACTGCTCACCGTCCTTCGACTCCCCGAGCGTCTTCGCGTCCATCCTGGACGCCGAGCGCGGCGGCAGCTTCGAACTGGCCGCCGCGGTACCGGGCCGGACCAAGCAGTTCTACTTCCCCGACACCAACGTGCTGATCACCCGCTTCTTCACCGAGGACGGCGCCGGCGAGGTGCAGGACTTCATGCCGGTCACCGGGGACGGGCACGCCACCGAGTCGGCCCGGCACCGGCTGATCCGGCGCGTGGTGTGCGTGCGCGGCACCGTCCCCTTCCGGGCCAGGGTCGCGCCCCGCTTCGACTACGGCGCCCAACCGCACACCGTGCGCCGGGTGAACGGCCTGCTCTTCTTCGAGTCCGCCGAGCGGGCCCTGGCGCTCACCTCCACCGTCGCCATGGAGTGCGACGGCCGGGACGCCTGGGCCGACTTCAAGCTCGGCGAGGGCGAGACCGCGGTGTTCGCGCTGGACCTGGCCGGCGAGGAGGTGCCGCCGCGCGGCTGCCCCCACATGGAGGCCGAACACGAGTTCAACGCCACCGTCGCCTACTGGCGGCGCTGGCTGCACCAGTCCCGCTACCGGGGCCGCTGGCGCGAGATGGTCCACCGCTCCGCGCTCACCCTCAAGCTCCTCACCTACGCCCCCACCGGCGCCATCGTCGCCGCGCCCACCACCAGCCTGCCCGAGCAGCTCGGCGGAGAGCGCAACTGGGACTACCGCTACGTGTGGGTGCGCGACGCCGCCTTCGCCGTCTACGCGCTGCTGCGGCTCGGCTTCACCGGCGAGGCCGAGGCGTTCATGCGCTTCCTGACCACGCACATCAGCCCCGGCTGCGGCGACCACTCCGGACCGCTGCAGATCATGTACGGCATCGACGGCCGCACCGAACTGCCCGAACGCGAACTCACCTACCTGGAGGGCCATCTCGGCTCCGCCCCGGTCCGGATCGGCAACGCCGCCGCCGACCAGCTCCAGCTCGACATCTACGGCGCCCTGATCGACTCCATCTACCTCTACGACAAGTGGGCCCAGCCCATCTCCAGCGGCCAGTGGGACGACGTGTGCCACCTCGTGGACTGGGTGTGCGACCACTGGGACCAGCCCGACGAGGGCGTGTGGGAGACCCGGGGCGGCCGCCGCAACTTCCTGTACTCGCGGCTGATGTGCTGGGTCGCGGTGGAACGGGCCATCCGCCTCGCCAACCGGCGCGGACTCCCCGCCGACCTGCCCCGCTGGCGCCGGTCCCGCGACACCATCTACCGGTGGATCATGGACCGCGGCTGGTCCGAGCGGCGCGGCGCCTTCGTCCAGCACGAGGACAGCGAGGTGCTCGACGCGGCCGTGCTGATGATGCCGCTCGCCAAGTTCATCGCCCCCACCGACCCCAAGTGGCTGTCCACCCTGGACGCCCTCACCGAGGACCTGGTCTCCGACTCCCTCGTCTACCGCTACGACCCGCAGGCCAGCCCCGACGGACTCCGCGGCGACGAGGGCACCTTCTCCATCTGCTCGTTCTGGTACGTCGAGGCCATGGTCCGGGCCGGACGGCTCGACGAGGCCCGCCTCGCCTTCGAGAAGATGCTCACATACGCCAACCACCTCGGTCTGTACGCGGAGGAGATCGGCCGCACCGGCGAGCAGCAGGGCAACTTCCCGCAGGCCTTCACCCATCTGTCCCTGATCAGCGCCGCCTTCAACCTCGACCGCGCCCTCGGCTGAGCGACCCGGCCGGCGCGCGTACGGGCGGCGCGAGATGCCGTGTGCGCGTGGGCCGCACGGGTACCCGGGGGTCTCCGACAGGCAAGGGACACCGGGTCCGCGCAAGGAGGAGACCCCGTATGACCAGCACCAGTGAGACCGGCGACGTCACCGGGACCCGTGACAAGGACTACAACCTCATCTGGTACGTCGAGGCGTGCCTGAGCAACGCCCTGCGCCTGGAGCAGTACATCCAGGACGCCGACCGCGAGAAGGACAACGAGGTCGTGGAGCTGTTCCGCAAGGCCCAGTCGGACAGCCGCAAGGGCGCCGAAATGGGCAAGCAGCTGCTGCGCTCGCGGCTCGGCGGCTGACCGGGCCCCCGCCGGGTCCGCGCCGCACCCGCCCCGCGTGCCCGGCGGACGCACCGGCCGGGACCGGCCCGGCCGTCAGGGCAGGGGCTGCTCCGCCCAGATGATCTTTCCGTTGGGGGTGTACCGCGTGCCCCAGCGCTCGGCGAGCTGCGCGACCAGGAAGAGCCCCCGGCCGCCCTCGTCGGTGCTCGCGGCGTAGCGCAGGTGCGGGGAGGTCGTGCTGCCGTCGGACACCTCGCAGATCAGCGTCCGCTCGCGCAGCAGCCGTACCCCGATCGGGCCGCGCCCGTAGCGGATGGCGTTGGTCACCAGCTCGCTGAGGATCAGCTCCGTGGTGAACGACAGCTCCTCGAGCCCCCACTCCCCGAGCCGCCTGACCACCGACGCCCGCACCTCGCCGACGGCCGCCGGATCGGAGGGCACCTGCCACTCGGCGACCCGGTCCGCGCCGAGCACCCGGGTGCGCGCCACGATCAGCGCCACGTCGTCGCTGGGCCGGGCCGGAAGGCGGTCCAGCACGGTCCGGCAGGTGTCCTCGGGCGAGGCGCCGGGCGCCCGGCGCAGCGCGTCGCGCAGCAGTTCGAGACCGACGTCGATGTCCCGGTCCCGGTCCTCCACCAGGCCGTCGGTGTAGAGGACCAGACTGCTGCCCTCCGGCAGCTCCAGGTCGACCGTCTCGAACGGCAGTCCGCCCAGCCCCAGCGGGGGACCCGCGGGCACCTCCGGGAACTCCACCTCGCCGTCCGGGCGCACCAGCACCGGCGGCGGGTGCCCGGCCCGGGCGACGGTGCAGCGCCGGGACACCGGGTCGTACACCGCGTACAGACAGGTCGCGCCGGTGACCGCGGCGCCGTCGGCCGGGGTCTCGTCCTGGTCGATGCGGCCCACCAGCTCGTCCAGCAGGCCGAGCAGCTCGTCGGGCGGCAGGTCGAGCGCGGAGAAGTTGTGCACCGCCGTGCGCAGCCGGCCCATCGTCGCCGCCGCGTGCAGCCCGTGCCCCACCACGTCGCCCACCACCAGGGCCACCCGGGCGCCGGACAGCGGCAGCACGTCGAACCAGTCGCCGCCGACCCCGGCCTGCGCCGGCAGATAGCGGTAGGCGATCTCCAGGGCGCCCTGCTCGGGCAGGGAGCGCGGCAGCAGGCTGCGCTGGAGGGCCACCGCCATGCTGTGCTCGCGGGTGTAGCGGCGGGCGTTGTCGATGGACACGGCCGCCCGCGCCACCAGCTCCTCGGCGAGAGCCAGCTCCTCCGTGTCGAACGGCTGCGGCTTCTCCGAACGCCAGAAGTTGGCCAGGCCCAGGACCAGGGTGCCCGCCCGCAGCGGCACGGTGATCAGCGAGTGGATCCCGTACCGCAGGATGCGGCCGGTGCGCTCGGCGTCCTGCGCCAGCCAGCCGGGCGCCTCGCGGAGCACCGGCTCCACCACGGCCTGCCCCGTCGTCAGGCTCCGGGCCTGCGGAGACGTCGACACGAACCGGATGCGCTCACCCAGCGGATACAGCGGGGCGTCCTTGCGCAGGCCGCTGAACGCCGCCCGGCGCAGCGCGGTCCCCGGCTTCGGTTCCTCGCCCTTCAGCACCGCGTCGAACAGGTCCACGGTGACGAAGTCCGCGAACCGGGGCACGGCCACCTCGGCCAGCTCCTCCGCCGTCCGGACCACGTCCAGGCTGGTGCCGATGCCCACCCCGGCGTCGTACAGCATGTTCAGCCGCTCGCGCGCCACCTCCGCACGGCCGGACAGGGCGCGCAGCTCGGTGGAGTCGCGGAGCGTGGTGACGCTGCCCGGGGGCCCGCCGCGCAGGTCGGTGGGGCGCTGGTTGATGGCCAGCAGACGGTCCTTGACCAGGTGCACCTCGTCGGTCGCGACCCGCCCGGAGGCCAGCAGCCCGGCCGTCTCGTCGTCCAGCCCCAGCTCCAGCACGTGCCGCTGCTCGGCGTCCTCGGGCAGGTCCAGCAGCCGCTGCGCCTCGTCGTTGGCGAGCAGCAGCCGGCCGCCGCCGCCGACGATGAGGACGCCCTCCCGGACGGAGTGCAGCACCGCGTCGTGGTGCTCGTACATCCGGGTCATCTCGTACGGGCCGAGGCCGTGGGTCTGGCGCAGCAGCCGTCTGCTGACCAGGGCGGTGCCCGCGGTGGCCAGCGCGAGCGCCGCCGCGGCCGCCGCGAGCAGCAGGGGGAGCTGCTGGTCGGCGGTACCACCCACGTGCGCGGTGGTGATCCCGGCCGAGACCAGGCCCACCACCTTGCCGGACTTGTCCTTCACCGGCACCACGACCTGCACCAGCGGGCCGATCGTCCCGTTGACCTCCTCGACGACCGTGCCGCCCGCCACGGCGGGGGCGATCGTCCCGACGAAGGTCTTGCCGATCCGGTCGGCATTGGGATGGGTGTACCGCTTGCCGTCGGTCGACATGACGACGACGAAGTCCACACCGGTCGCCTTGCGGGTGGCCTCGGCGCGCGGCTGCAGGACGGCCGTCGGGTCCGGGGCGCGCAGCGCGGCGGCCGTGCCGGGCGCGTTGGCGAACGACTCGGCGACGGCGAGCGAGCGGTTGCGGGCCTCCTGGTCGCTGTCGTGCCGCACCTGGAGCACCTGCGCCACCACGGCCGACACGACCAGCAGCAGCACGATCACCACCTGCAGCAGGAACACCTGTCCGGCGACGCTGCGTCCGGTCACCGCCGACCGCAGCACGCCCGGCGGCGCGCCGTCGGCGCCCGGCGCCTGCCGCTCCGGTGCGCGCGGACGCCCGAACGATCGGGGCGGCCGAGTCTCGGGCCGGCCGGGCAGTCGGACCATGAGCCCATGTCTACACTGCGCGGCCCCGGGTGGCGAGAGCGTCGGCCGAGGCGACTGCCGTCGCCCCCGGCCACGTGCCCGGGCCACCGCTCCCGGCGTCTGCCTGCCGAGGGCCGCCGGGCGACGAGCGGCAGCGCCACCTCGCCGGGCCGAGCGCCGACGACGCGGACGGTCCCGGCCGGCCGGTCGGCGACCCCGGCGAGGGAGCCGCCCCGACGGATGGAACGGCCCTATGGCGGTCCCGGCCCGCGACGGCGTCGGGCCGGATGGATGGTGGTCCTGGCCGCGACGGCGCCGGGCCCGACGCCGCTCCCAGCCCGCGACGGCGTCGTGGCCGGTGCGGCGACGCCGGGGTAGGCCTTTTCAACCGTCGGGGCGGCGCAGCGGTGGCGGCGGATGCTGCCCAACAGGTTGCGCGGGCGGCTTCCGGGGGCTTGCACGGGCGCCTGGTTCGGCGTGCCGGCCGTGCGCTCGTCGCTTGCAGCCGCCGGTGGCTGCCTCCAGAACGCCGCCGGGCGGACGACGCGGCGGAAGTGCGCCACCCGGGCGGCTCCCCCATAAGGCAGGGGACCGGCCTGGGGGGCGCGGCCGGGTCAGGACTCCTTGGTCTTCGGGGGCAGGACGTGGCCGGAACGCGGCCCGGTGCCGTCCGGCAGGACGCGGCCGGCCCGCATGCTGCGCAGGGCGAGGAGCAGGACGGCGATGTCGTCCAGGTAGACCGGGTCGGGCAGCAGATCGGTGGGCAGGACCAGGTACGCGACCGCGCCCCAGAACACCCACCGCGGTCCCGTGGGCAGCCCGGCGCGCCGCAGGTCGCGCCGGGCGCGTACCAGGCGCACCAGCAGGCCGACGGCGACGGCGAGCAGCACCGCGGCGACGACGGCGCCGATCACCAGCCAGGTCGCGGTGGAATCCATGCGGCCTCCAGTCCCTCGTGTCGGACGGGGCGGGCCGGCGCGGCCCCGTTCAGTTCCCCTTCTCTTCCCTCTGCCCGGTCCCGGCCGGCGTACCGCCCCGCCCGCCGGTCACTACCGCCGCGCCGGCGCCGTCGACGCTAGCGGCACCGGGGGCTGCGGGCAGCGCGGGGCGTTCGGGAAGCGCGGGGACGCTGGGGGCCTCCGCCGCTTCGGACGGGCCGTCCGCGGCCGGCGCCGTCCGCGGGGCCTTGGCGGTGAACCGCAGTCGTTCGAAGGTCCGCGTCAGCTGCTGGAGCGCGGCGGGCGTCCGGGCGCCGGACCGCTGCTGCTGGGGCAGCGCGGCCGGGGCGGGCGCGTCGCGGAGGGCGGCCAGCGCCTGGTGGGCCTGCTCGGCGGCCTCCCGGTACAGGTCCCGGGACCTCGTCATCGCCTCCAGCGCGTCGGCGTACATGGCGACCAGCTCCCGCTGCCGGTCCAGCTCCTCCTGGAGCGTCGTCAGGGTCCAGTTCTCGCGCAGGTCCGCCAGCGCCTCCCCGAGGCCACGCGGCAGGGGGCGGGGGAGGGCCGTGAAGTGGCGCAGCGCCGCCACGAGCCCGGCCGGCTCGGAGCCGTCCAGGAAGACGGTGCGCACGCTGTGCTCACGGCTGTCGTAGTCGGCGGGCGCCGGGTCAGGCGGCAGCAGCACGGCACCGCCGCGCGGCACCTCGACGCCGAGGTCCTTCAGCGCCCAGTTGACGGCGCGGAACTGCTGGGGCGTGGCCCGGTGCTCCAGCACGCGGTGCCGGAGGCCGGGCGGCAGCAGCCGGGTCAACGGCAGCCGGCCCTCCGCGTTGGGGGTCATCGCCTCGTGCACGACGACGTGCGCGCACCAGGAGTCGCGGGCCGCGTCCTTCAGCCGGCGCCGGGTCTCCTTGTCGTCGTCGGGCAGCGGGTTGACCTCGCGGAAGCGCAGGCCCGGGACGGTGGGGTGGCGGTCCCAGTCGCCGTCGGCACCCTCCGCGGCTCCGGCCTCGGGCCAGAACAGGGTCGCGGGGGAGGGCCACGTCTCGTCCCACGGGCGCTCCGCCTCGGCGACGAGCGTCCACTCCTGCCCCTCGGGGCGGGCGGCCCGCGGTACGAGGGTGAGCCGGGCCCGCACGGTCACGGCGCCGCCGGCCCGCCAGCGGGCCTCGAAGATCCGTCCGGGGGATTCGTCGAGCACGGGCGGCTCGGCGAAGTCGTCGATGTCCCCGCTCTCCTTGCGGCGTCCGAGGGTGCGGCGGACGACGTCCTCGGCGGCGGGGCCGGGGTGGCGGCCGCGGGCCGCCCAGAGGGTCGGCGGGATGGTGGCGTGGTCGGCGGCGGAGTTCGACATGGGCCAATCTGCTGATGGGGGCAGGTGCGGTACCCAGTATCACCGCCGGAGGCCGGAACCCGGCGACGGGGCCCTGTGCGGCGCGCCGCGCCACCGGTGACAGCGGTGCGGGCGCGTCGGGGAAGCGCCCGCCGTGGTGCGCCCGCGCGCCCCGGCGTGCGGGTCACGCTCCCGCGCACGGGTCGCGCGCCGGCAGCCCGGGACGCATACCGGTCACGCGGAACGCGCCGGTGACCGTGACGCGCGCTGGTCACCCGAGGGACGCGCCGATCACCCGGGGTGTGCGCCGCACACGTGGGACGACCGCCGTTCACACGTCCCCCGGGCTGTGGCGACAAGCCCAGAATGGGCGGTCGGACGGGGCCCGCCCACCCATCCGCTAGGGGCGGGCCCCGTCCACCGGCGAGGAGTTACGCGCCGCTCTCCCGCAGCATGTCCTCACGCTCGACGAGCTTCACGCGCGCACGGCCCTGCGGCTCGCCCAGCGCGCGCTCGGCGGCGTCCAGCTTGTACCAGCCCTCCCAGGTGGTGAAGCGGACCTCGCGCTCGGCGAGGAAGGCGTCCACGGCCTCCGGCGCCGGCGAGGCGGGGGTGTGCAGGCGGCCGTTCGCGTGGTCGTCGAGCAGGTTGGCCACGGTCTCGTTGGCGTCACCCTTGGTGTGGCCGATGAGGCCGATGGGGCCGCGCCGGATCCATCCGGTGACGTACGTCGACTGCAGGTGGCCGCCGCTCTCCTCCAGGACCCGGCCGCCCCGGTCCGGGACGGTGCCGGAGTCCAGGTCCCAGGGGAGCTTGGGCAGCTTGTCGGAGAGGTAGCCGACGGCGCGGTACACGGCGCTGACGTCCCAGTCCTTGAACTCGCCGGTGCCCTTGACGTTGCCGGTGCCGTCCAGGGCGGTGCGCTCGGTGCGCAGGCCGACGACCCTGCCGTCCTCGCCGAGGATCTCGGCGGGGGACTCGAAGAAGTGCAGGAACAGCTTGTGCGGCCGGTCGCCGACGTCGCGGATCGCCCAGTTCTCCAGGGTCTTGGCGACCATGTCGGCCTGCTTGTTGCCGCGCCGGGTCTCGATGGAGCCCGCGTCGTAGTCGATGTCCTCGGGGTCGACGATGACCTCGATGTTCGGGGAGTGGTCCAGCTCGCGCAGCTCCATCGGGCTGAACTTCGCCTGCGCCGGGCCGCGGCGGCCGAAGACGTGGATCTCCTTGGCCCGGTTCGCCTTCAGACCGTCGTAGACGTTCGGCGGGATCTCGGTGGGCAGCAGCTCGTCGGCCGTCTTGGCGAGGACGCGGGCCACGTCGAGTGCCACGTTGCCGACGCCGAGCACGGCGACCTTCTCGGCCTCCAGCGGCCAGGTGCGCGGCACGTCCGGGTGGCCGTCGTACCAGGAGACGAAGTCCGCGGCGCCGTAGGAGCCCTCCAGCTCGACGCCGGGTATGGACAGCTCGCGGTCGGCCGTGGCACCGGTCGAGAAGATCACCGCGTCGTAGAAGGCGCGGAGGTCGTCCAGACTGATGTCGGTGGGGTAGTCGACGTTGCCGAAGAGGCGGATCTGCGGCTTGTCGAGCACCTGGTGCAGGGCGGTGATGATGCCCTTGATGCGCGGGTGGTCGGGCGCCACGCCGTAGCGGATCAGGCCGAACGGGGCGGGCATCCGCTCGAAGAGGTCGATGGAGACACCGGGCTCGGCGGCCACCTCGGACTTGAGCAGGGCGTCGGCGGCGTAGATCCCGGCCGGGCCGGCTCCGACGATGGCTACCCGCAGGGGGCGCGGCATGATCAGTTCCCTTCGAGCGTGAACATTCGAGCCTGAACAGGAGACTCGCTCGATCGGGAAGCCTAAGCTAAGGCAGCCCTAAGTTAGTACTCGGGTCCGGTCTATGACCTCATAAGCGGATCTTATGAGGGTTCAAGGAGCCGCTTATGCCCCGCCCCGGGCCCGCCCCTGGGCGTACGTGCGGCGGGTTCAGGCCGGCCGGACGATCCGGTGGATCGCGGACTCCCCGGCGCCGTAGACCGACTCCTCGCGGATGGTGGATCCGGGGCCCGGCGCATGGATCATCATGCCGTCGCCGATGTGCAGGCCCACGTGCCGGTCGTCGTCGAAGAAGAGCACGAGGTCGCCGGGTTCCAGTCCGGCGAGGGTGACAGGGACGCCGGCCAGGGCCTGCTCGTGCGCGGCGCGCGGCAGGGTGACCCCGGCGGCCTGCCAAGCGGCCCGGGTGAGGCTGGAGCAGTCGTAGGACTCCGGTCCGGTGGCGCCCCATACGCAGGGCTTGCCGAGCTGCGCCCGGGCGAACGCGATGGCCCTGGCGGCGCGAGTCGTGTCGGCCGTGACGGGGGCGGGGGGCGGCGTGAAGGAGCCGGTGTCGCCGAGGGCGGGGGGCGGCGTGAAGGAGCCGGTGTCGCCGAGGGCGGGCTGCGGAAACTCGATGAGGGCGGCCTGCGGGAGCGCCCCGGTGTCCGTGAGGGGGCCGGTCACGGGCAGCGCGAAGGAGCCCGTGCCTCCGAGGGGGTCGTAGAGGTCGGGGAGCGCTGCCGGGGCGGGCGCGTCCGGGACGGCCGTGGTGCCGGGCGCCGTCCACCCTGGCTCCTCCCACTGTCCGGTGGGCGGCTGGAAGGGCGTCGAGGGCGACTGGAACGGTATCGAGGGGGAGGGGAGCCGGGCGGCGTGCCGGGTCAGCAGGTCGCGGGCCGCGATGAGTTTGCGGAGGTGGCTCGTCTTGGCGTCGGCGGGGGAGGGGTGCGGGGGCACGGTCCCGGAAACGGGCAGTTCCCTCGGTGCCGGTGCCGGTGCCGGTGCCGGGGCGGTGGCGGTCTGCGGTGCGGGGAGGGCGGCGACGGGCAGTACGGCCGTCTCCACGTGGACGAGGCCGCTCGTCTCCGGTGCGCCGAAGGGGGCCGGTTCGGCCGCACCCCATGCGGCCGGCGGGAGTGCCGTCGGAGTGGGCAACTCGGGTGTTGCGGGGAGGAGTTCGGCGTGGCGCACGGCCGGCAGCTCCGGGCGGACGCCCGTCGGGCCGGACGTGCCCGCCTCCAGGGCGGCCCGGGGCCGGCCGTCCGGCGCGGCGGAGGGGCCGGCCGTCAGCTCGGCGACCGCGCGGCCGGCGGAGCCGGGAGCCAGTTCGGGCAGCGCGACACTCGGGGCGTCCCGGTCGCCGCTGCCCCCGCGGTCCCAGGAACGGGCCGTGGCGGACGGAAGTTCGGGCAGGCGGTCTGCGGGGAGCACCGCCGGGACCGTCGGGCCGAGGTTGGCCCGCACCGCGTCGAACCACTGCCGGGCCACGGCGTCGAGACCCGGGTCCGGCTGCGGTCCGTACCTCTTGGACAGCGCGACCCCCCGGTTCCGGCCGGCCGCCGACCTGGCCCGGGTCGCGTTGAAGTTCCCGGTCGCGTTCTCGGCGTGTTCGTAGAGGAAGTCGATCCGCTGCCGAACCTCGTCGCGGCCCTCCGGCACCATGGAAGACGTGCTCCTTCCTTGCCCCGCGGGGCAGTTGGGCCGGTCCCGGGGTCGGTCGAGCCCCGGCCCCGGGACACCGCGGCGCGTTCGCCTGCGGCCCGGCGGCCTGGCGGTCAACCTAGCCAACTTGTGTGCTCGGTGTGAAGGTTGCAGGGCGTAATGTCCGATACGTATTTGTGATGTTCGCGGCGCTGTCCGAGTGGGAAGAATTCTCGCCTTTTTGCATGGCCCTGCCACCCGCCGGGTGTTGCCGTACGCTGCCGCCGCCGGTGTGACCACGGTTTCCTGTGAGATCCCGGTGAATCACCGATCCGGTTGAACGCTGTGGGTCCGCCCTCCGTATGGGATGCGGGAACTCCATGCCCGACCGACCGCTCCACCCAAGGGGACCACCGTGGTACGCAACAGGCGCAGACGCCCGACCGGCGCACGACGCGCGACCTTCGCAGCAGTCGCCCTGATGCTGGGCGGGGGCGGCCTCGCCGCCGTCAACGTCTACGCCTCGGCCACGGAGGGCGGTTGGGGCGGCGGATCCGGCCAGGACGCCACCGGGCAGGTGAGGTCCGCCGGTATGGCCACGATCGACTGTCCGGACGTGGGGAGCCGCCTGACCTCGGTCCCGGACAGCGCCCGCGCCGACGTCGACCGCGAACTCGCCCAGCTGGACCAGCAGACGGCCGGCGCCTACCGGCAACTCCAGGCGTCCGCGGAGGAGATCAACCGGAATCCGGACGCCGTCGACGGCTCCATCATGAACCCCCTGAAGGAGAAGCGGGCGGCGACGATCGAGCGCATCGCGGTCGCCATCGACCGGGTCGGTGACCGGCCGGAGGGGCTGGAGTCCCTGGCGGCCTGCACCCTGCGCCCCGGCCAGGACGGCGGCGCCGACGGCGCCGGCCAGGCCACCGCCTCGCCCAGCGCGGGCGGTCAGCAGGAGGGCGGACAGGGGCAGGGCGGCGCCGGGCAGGCGGGCACCGGCCAGGGCGGCAACGGGCCCGTCGCCTCGGACTACGCGGACATCACCGCCGTACAGCCGAACGCGCCGAAGCCGCCGCAGGGGGACGGCGCCTCCAGCGGCACCTTCACCACCGAGTGCGGTGTCAACGCGAACGGCCTGTTCAACTCTGACAACGTCATCGTGGCCCCCGGCGTCTCCAACGGCGCCCACCACTTCCACGACTACGTGGGCAACCAGTCCAACACCGCCTTCGCCAGCGACGACGACCTGGCCAAGGCCGACACGAGCTGCGTGGACAAGGGCGACAGGTCGACGTACTACTGGCCGGTGGTGCGCCTGCAGAACGGCAAGCAGGAGCGGGACGCCGGTGCGCCCGGCGGCGGCACGGAGGGCAACGCGGGCCAGATCGTCACGCCCAAGGACGTCACGCTGACCTTCGTCGGCAGCCCCCAGGGCAAGGTGACCGCCATGCCGCGGCTGCTGCGCATCATCACCGGTGACGCCAAGGCGTTCGTCAACGGACCCGCCAACGCCAACGCCTCCTGGAGCTGCACCGGGTTCGAGGACCGGCAGCTCAAGGACAAGTACCCGCTGTGCCCGTCCGGCAGCGACGTCGTGCGCACCTTCCGCTTCCAGAGCTGCTGGGACGGCCGCAACATCGACAGCGCCAACCACCGTACGCACGTGGCGTTCGCGACGCCCGACGGCGCCTGCCCCGCCGGCTTCCAGGCGATCCCGCAACTGGTGCAGCGCATCGTCTACGACGTCAAGGCGCCCAGCCTGAACGACGGCGGGCGGACGGTGCCGCTGTTCGCCGTGGACTCCTTCCCGGAGCAGCTGCACAAGCCGGTCACCGACCACGGCGACTTCATCAACGTCTTCGACGAGGGCCTGATGCGCGAGATGGTCGACTGCATCAACTCCGGCCGCACCTGCGGTCCGCGCGGCGGCGACGACTCCGGCGCCACCGCTGCCCCGAGCCAGAGCCAGAGCCCCGGCGACGGTGCGACGGACGCTCCGGGCGACGGCGCCTCCGACGTGCCCGGCACGGGTGCCACGGCCACGGCCGCACCGGCCTCCTCCGCCCCGGCCGAGGAGCCCAGGACCGACGCGACGACCGCACCGGCGAACACCACCAAGCACAGCAAGCCGGCCAAGGACGGCAAGCGCACCGAGCCGGCCACCGACGACAAGCGGACCGAGCCGGCCGCCGGCGGTCAGAAGAGCGAGGACGACCCTGCCGCGTCCGGCGGCACCGGCGAAGCCGGCTCGGCCACCCGGACCGCGCCCGCGGCGGACGGAGGCAACGGCGACCAGTCCCCGACAGCCGTCCAGTCCCCGGACGCGCAGTCCCGGGCGGCGCAGTCCCAGGTTCCGGTCGCCCAGACGGAGCCGCAGGCGGCCGGGCAGGGCGGGCTCGCCGAGACCGGGGCGAACCTGTGGCCCGCGGGCATCGGGATCCTGCTGGCGCTGGGTGGTCTGTTCATGCTGATCAAGGCCAAGCGACTGACCCACTGATCATCTCCTGACGCGACCCAAGGACGGCGGCCCACCCCTGACGGGTGCGGCCGCCGGCGTGTCGCACGAGGGTCCGGCGAAGGGCTTGTGGGAGCGCTCCCATCGGCGGGAGGATGCCCCCATGCCGACCGACGCCCCGAGCCCGTTCGTCCGCCCCTACCGCCCCGCCGACCATGACGCGGTGGCCGACACCTGCGTCCGCACCGCGCACAACGGCGGCGATTCCCGGGACCTGTATCCCGACCTCCGGCTCATGCCGGCGCTCTTCGCCGAGCCCTACTGCCACTTCGACCCGGACCTCGCCTTCGTCCTGGACGACGGCGTGGGCCGGGCCGTGGGGTACGTGGTCGGCACGGCGGACACCGAGCGCTTCGTGACGGACTTCCGGCGCACCTGGATCCCCCGGATGGCCGGCCGCTACCCGGCCCCGACGGCGCCACCGCGCACGCCGAGCGAGGAGATGATCGGGCTCCTGCACCGCCCGGAGCGCATGCTCGTCCCCGAACTCGCCGCGTACCCCGCCCACTTGCACATCGACCTGCTGCCGGCATGGCAGCGGCGCGGTCACGGCCGCCGGTTGATGGGCGCGCTGCTCAACGCCCTGTCCCAGCAGGGGGTTCCGGCCGTGCATCTCGGCATGGTCACCGTCAACACCGCCGCCCGCGCCTTCTACGACCGGGTCGGCTTCCATGAGATCCCGGTGCGCGACCCCGGCCCGCTCACCTATCTGGTCCGGTCCACGACGGACGGTTGAACCGGACCGTCGGACGGCCGGCCGGCCGGGTCGTTAGCCGGCCGGGCTGTCAGCGAACTCGCAGGGTCCGCTTGGCCAGTTCGTAGGCGGGCCGCATCTCCTCGTGCTCCTCGGTGTCCATGCCGCCGAGGTGCAGCACCACCGGCCCGTCCGGCGTGCCGACCGCGAGCGCGGTCTCCTTCTTGGTCTCCTCGAGGAGCTTGCTCGTGTAGAGGTACTCCACCTCGACGCCGGCCGCGCCGTCGGCCGTCCGGAAGGAGTGGTACTTCTCCCCGCTGACGTTGTCCTCGGCCGCCACGAACTCCCGCAGCGCCGTACGTGCGTCGGCGTCGCCCGGTTTGCCGGTCCACACCCGCAGGAAGCCGATGTTGCCGGCCGGCTTGGCGTCGATCTCGCAGGCCGCCGCGACCGGCCCCTGGCGCAGGAAGGCTTCGGCGAGGTCGCCCGACAGGCCGCCGTCCGAGCCCTTGGACGCCTTCGACGTCTCCGCCTCGGCGTCGATGCCCTTGGCCTGCCAGTCCTCGGCGATGTCGAAGCTGACGGGCAGTTCGCACGCCGAGCCGGCGGCGCCGATCGTGCCTCCGCTCACCGCGCCCGCGGCCGTCGTCCCGGCCGACGCCGCCGCCTTCGGTGACGAACCGGACTGGTCCTCGCCGTCCGTGGACGACTCCGCGCACCCGCTCAGCATCGCCGCCAGAAGTGCCGCTCCGGCCGTCAGGCCTACTGCTCCGCTCCGCACGATCCCCACCTTGACCTGCACCTTCTTCTCCCCAGAGGTCCGGCGGGCCACTGTAGCCGAGGGGGCGGCGGCGTCGTGCGGAATATCGGCGCGAGACCCTCGCTGACAGGTCGTCTCATTACCCAACCGTGACCTTCCGTGGGCTACCGCCGGTAACTTACTCGAAAGTAAGGTCCATCCACCCACTTCGGTACCCCCTGCCCCACCACTCGGGAGGTCCGCCATGCCCGCACAGACCCGTCTCCCGGCGCTCGCCGTCGCCGTCGCCGCCTGCCTGGGCGCACAGACCGCCGCCGCACTCCCCTCCACCGCCTCGGACACCGTCGTGTCCCGGGGCGTCACCATCCCCGCGTTCTACGACCCGCCCGCCACCCTGCCCGCCGCCGACGGCGCGCTCGTCCGCAGCGAGCACCTCCCGCTCGCCCTGAGCCTGCCCGGACTCGACGGCCCCCTGCCCGGCCGGGCCACCCGGCTGATGTACAAGTCGACGGACTCCAACGGGAGTCCGGTCGCCGTGACCGGCGCCTACATCGAGCCGGCGGCCGCCTGGAAACACGGCGGACCGCGCCCCCTGGTCGCCGTCGCGCCCGGGACCATGGGGCAGGGCGACCAGTGCGCCGCCTCGCTCGGTCTGGAACACCCGCTGCGCGTCAACGCCCGGACGCTGTCGGTCGGTTACGAGGACCTGGCGATCTACCGCCTGCTCGCCAGGGGCGTCGCCGTCGTGGTCACCGACTACGCCGGCCTGGGCGCCACCGACCGGCTGCACACCTACGTCAACCGCCTGGACGGCGGGCACGCCGTGCTGGACGCCGTGCGCGCCGCCCGGAACCTGCCGGGCACGTCCGTGACGGCCGCCTCACCGGTCGGCCTGTACGGCTACAGCCAGGGCGGCGGCGCCACCGCCTCCGCCGCCGAACTCCAGCCCTCCTACGCCCCGGACGTCACCCTGGCCGGCACCTACTCCGGTGCGCCGCCCGCCGACCTGACCGCCACCACCAAGGCCATCGACGGCAGCGACCTGGCCGGCGCCCTGGGCTGGGCCGTCAACGGCTTCCTGCAGGCCGACCCCGCCCTGCGGCCGATCGCCGACGAACACCTCGACGCGGCCGGCAAGAGGGCGCTCACCGATCTGTCGACCATGTGCGTCGGAGACGCGATCCTCTCCTACAACTCCGCGCACAGCACGGCCTGGACGACCGACGGCTCCTCTCTCGGCGATGTCATCGAGGCCGAGCCGGCTCTGCGGGACTTCCTCGACCGGCAGCGCATCGGGCGGGCGAAGCCGGCGAGCCCGGTCCGGGTGGCGACCGGCGTCAACGACGACCTCGTCCCGCACGCCCAGGCCCGCACGCTCGCCGTCGACTGGTGCCGAAAGGGCGCCTCCGTCACCTACGCGCCGGTCGTGGTGCCGCCGTTGGGACGCTCCCTGCTCAACCACTTCACCCCGCTGATCACCGACCAGGGCAGCGCCATCGGCTGGCTGACCGACCGCCTCTCCGGCAAGCCGGCGCGCTCCACCTGCTGGTCGCTGCCCGTCCAGCCCTGACCGCGGCCGGCGCGCTCAGCCGGAAGCGCGCCGGCAGTGCAGGAACAGGTGCGGCTCGGGTACGGCGCCGGGATGCGCCGGGGCGAACACGGCGTGCTCCTCGGCCAGTACGGTCAGGCCCGCCCCGGTCGCGAGCGCGGCGAAGTCCCCGGCGGCGAAGCTGGTCACCCGTACCGGCTGCCCCATGAACCGCCCCTCGACCGCCTCCAGGTCGAGGGGCACGGTGGCCAGCACGGCGTACCCGCCGGGCCGCAGCGCCCGCACCAGCCGCGCCACCACGGCCGACTGCTCGGCGCGGGACATCTGCAGCAGGGAGAAGTACACGCACACCGCGTCGAACGCGTCGTCCTCGAGCGGCAGTTCACGGATGTCGCCGAGCCGGAAGACGGCCCCCGGAACCTGCCGGGAGGCGAGGTCGACCATGACCGGGGAGACGTCGACGCCGAGTACCTCGTGCCCCGCGTCGCTGAGCGTCCACGCGGTCGGCAGCCCCGTTCCGCTGCCCACGTCGAGGACCCTGCTGCCCGGATCCAGCCGGTCCAGCAGCCACCGCAGGGAGTCACGGTGCGCCTCGGAGGCGGCGAACGCCTTCTCGTAGTCGAGACCCAGCGCGTCGAACAGCACGGCTGCCGGCGCCCGGTGGTCGTCCTCGGCCAAGACGGCTCCTTCCGTCGTCCCCTGCGGGTGCCCGGCATCGTCGCACCCCCGGCCCGCACCCCACAACGCCGCGCGCCGGGCCCGGTTTGCGGGGCACGGCCCGGGCAGGGCAGGGTTCGGGGCGTGCCCACCCTGCTGATCGTGCATCACACCCCGTCGCCCAACTGCCAGGCGCTGTTCGAGGCCGTCGTCGCCGGCGCGACCGCACCGGAGATCGAGGGCGTGCGCGTCGTGCGGCGGGCGGCGCTGTCCGCCACCGCCGGCGACGTCCTCGGGGCCGACGGCTACCTCCTCGGCACCCCGGCCAACCTCGGCTACATGTCCGGCGCCCTGAAGCACTTCTTCGACCAGATCTACTACCCGTGCCTGGACGAGACCCGGGGCCGGCCGTTCGGCTACTACGTGCACGGCGGCAACGACGTCACGGGCGCCGTCCGCGCCGTCGAGTCCGTCACCACCGGCCTCGGCTGGCGCCGTGCCGCCGAGGCGGTGACCGTCACCGGCGCACCCGGCAAGGCCGACGTCGAGGCCTGCTGGGAGCTGGGCGCCACGGTAGCCGCGGGGCTCATGGACGACGCCTGACGACGCCGGCGCACCTGCCGGGCCGCCCCGCCCGCCGATCGGCCGTTCGGGTGCCCCGGCGACCGGCCTTGTCGCCGTCACGCCTGGTCAGGGCGAGGCCGCCCGGTGGGCGAAGGTGCGGGCGCGGTGTCCCTCGCCCACGATGGGACCGCGGCCGGACTCACGGGTCCGGCCGCGCACGCACGTAGTCGAGCCGAGGGAGCGTCGGATGCGAGCGGACGGCCACGCCCCCGGCCAGCCGGACGAGCAGGACGCCGGGGAACTGCTCCGCCGGTGCGCGCAGGACGTCCTGGACGTCGCCGAGGGCATCGGCGCGGTCTCCGCGCGGACCGGCGCCGCGCTGCTCGACCCCCGGCTCGCCGGCCCGGCACACCGCCGGCCGCACACCGCCCTCGCGGCCCGCTGGGCGCTGCTGCGTGCCCTGACCGGCGGGCGCGGCCTGGGCCGCCCGGCGGTCCCGCTCCCGAAGGGCCCGGCGGCCCCGCTCCCGACGGGCCCGGCGGCCCCGCTGCCGAAGGATCCGGCCCGGCTGCCCGGCCGGGCGGGCCTGCCCGCGTGGGTGGCGGTCACCGCCCTGCGGCTGAGGGCCGCCGCCGTGCTGGCCGGTCACCCCGAGTTCGCCCGCGACCCCGGTATGCGGAGGCTGGCGGACGCCCTCGCGACCGACCGCGACCCGGCCGCCGTACGCTCCCTGCGCGCCCTGTTCCGGGACCCGGGAGCACAGCGCGCCCTGTCCGGCCTCACCCCCCTGATGGCCGAACTCGCGGCCGTACGAAGGCTGCTGGAGGGGAGTGGCCGGCCCGACGGGGCCGGCTGGGCACTCGCACCCGGACCGCCCGACGGGCAGCCGGCCGGCGGTCCCGTGCCCCCGGCCGAGGCCGGGGACGGGGGCGAGGCGGCCGCCGAGGCCGCCGACCTCACCGAGCGGGAGCGGCAGGACATCGCCACCGAGGGATCCTTCCTGGGCTTCCTGCGCAACATCAGGGCGCTGTCCGCCGACGGGCGCATACTGGTGCAGAACGTGCGCGGACCCGACGGCGTCGTCCGCTACGTCCTCCAGGTCCCCGGCGCCTCGCCCGGCCGGCCCCGGGACGACGGCCCGCGCGACTTCGCCGACGCCTGGCACGATCTCTTCGCGGCCGACTCGCCCCACACCCGCTCGATCCGGCTCGCCCTCGCGGACTACGGCATACCGCGCGGTGCGGACCTCGCCCTGATCGGGCACGGCGAGGGCGGCACCGCGCTGCTGAACCTCGCCCGGGATCCGGACTTCTGCCGTGCCTACCGGGTCACCCACGTCGTGACCGTCGGCTCCCCGGCCGCCGTCCGCCGGACCGCCGACCCCCGCACCTGGGTCGCCGCCATCACCGACCAGCACGACATGGTGCCCGACCCCGGCGGCCGGCACGCCGGCCCCGCCTCGGACCCGCACCCCAACCGGTACGAGCTGCACTACCCCGGCCCCGACGGCCCGTACCCGCTGCGCCACACGGTCCGTGAGTACATCGAGCACCTCCGGTCCGTGGTGCCCCAGGCCCGCGAGATCGTCGACGACGCGCTGACGCCCTACCGTGGCCCGGTCGTGCGGACCCGGGCCTACCGGCTCCGCGACCGTGCCCACCCGCCCGAGGGCCACCCCTTCCTCACCCTGCCGACCGCCTCCGTCCCCACCGCGGCCGGCCCGGTGGACGTGCCGGTGCGCTACTACGACTCCTCCGCCGCCCACCTGTGCTACCTCGTCGACGTTGAGGCCGCGCAGGGCCTGCTGCCCGCCGGCGCCCGGACGGCGCCGAGCCGGCTGGGCGGCCGGGCGCTGGCGGTGCTGTCGCTGTACGAACACCGCTGCTCGACCATCGGGCCCTACACGGAGGTCGCCCTGACGGTGCCGGTGGCCGACCTGTGGCGGCCGCGCCCGTACGACATCGCCGCCGACCTGCTGCGCCGCGCCGACCTGCGCCGCACCGGCCGGCACGTCCTCTCGCTCGCCGTCAGCAGCGAGGAGGCCCGGTGCGTCGCCCAGGAGATCTGGGGCCAGCCCGCCACCCTCGGGTCGGCCGTGGCCGACCTGATGGACCACCGCCTCCGGTTCGCCGCCATGGAGAGCGGTCTCGTGGTGTCCGGCCGCCTCGGCCCGGGCGTCCGCTGCCCGGAGGCCGACTGGGTGCTGTACGGCCGGCGCGACGAGAGCACGGTCCGCACCCTGGTCCGCGCGCACGGCGCGTCCCGGCTGCACGCCGGCGCCCGGATGCGGCTGCGCCTGGACACCGCGGCGGCCGAACCCATGGCCGGGCAGCTGCGCCGGCTCGGGATCGACGCGGCCCGGCCGCTCTTCGTCCTGCACAATCCGCGGTTCACGGCCCACCGCAGCGCCGGCGCCGTCCTGCCGCACTGAACCGAACGCATCCATCCATGAGTTGGGAGCCTCCGTGGTCACCGAGCTGCTGCCCCGCACCATGCCGTCACCCGTCGGACTCCTCGACCGGGCGATCGCGTTGCGCACCGACGCCGATCTGCTGGACGGCTACGCCCGGCGACTGCTGGCCATCGCCGAGGCGCTGACCGGCACCGCGGCGCCCGAGCGGAGCCGCGTCGACCTGGAACGCCAGGCGGCCGCGTGCCGCGCGTCGGCACGGCGGCTGCGCGCCGCCGCCCGGGCGCTGCTCGCGCACCGGCGGGCGACCGCGACCGCCCGGAGCGGAACGCCGGCCCGGGCCGGCCGTACCGTCCTGTGGACGGAGCCGGGCGAGGGCAGGGGTGCGCGGGGATGACCGTCCGGCAGCACGTGCGCGTCAGCGGCCGCGTCCAGGGCGTCTTCTACCGCGACACCTGCCGCCGGCTCGCGGAGGAGCGGGGCGTGGCCGGGTGGGTGCGCAACCTGCACGACGGAGACGTGGAGGCCGTGTTCGAGGGGGCGCCCGACGACGTCGCCCACCTCGCCCGCTGGGCGGCGCAGGGTCCGCCGGCGGCCGCGGTGACGCACTGCACGGGCACCGCCGAGGAGCCCGAGGGGCTGTCCGGCTTCCGCGTACTGCCCGACGCCGCGCCCGGCGACGGCCCCCACGCGGGCTAGCGCGGCGGGAAAGAGAGAGCGGGAAAGGGAACCGGCGGAAGAGATTCGCGGTCTTACGGTCCGTCGACGCCCGGGATCGGCCCGGTCGCGAATAAAACGGGGGAATGAGAAAGATGCCCGTCCGCAGTCGCAGGACCCTCCTGACCGCCGTCGCCGTCACGGCCGGCCTCACCCTGGCCGCCGTCACGCCCGCCCTCGCCGGAACCGGCGCGAGCCACGCCCCTGCCGCCGCCGTGTCGTCCGCCCAGGGCGACCCGCGCAACGCCACCCAGCGCGTCGCCGACTTCTACGGCGCCTACATCGACTCCGTCTGGGCCGCCGACGACCCGGCGGCCGCCGCCAACGCCAAGGCGCTGCGCGCCTTCTACCTGTCCTCGGCCGCCCAGAAGAAGGCCGGCGCCTACGAGCGGAAGAACCATGCCGACGGCATCCTCTTCGCGCAGAACGTGCCGGTGCGGTGGAAGGTCGCCTACACCGGCGCCGGCATGGGCCACTCGACCAGCAGGGTGACGCTGACCTGGAGCGACGGCCGTGACGCGCAGGTCACCAGGATCGACGTCCAGTCCGACCTGAGGACCCTGAAGATCACCGGTCTGAAGCCGGCGGTCTGAAGCCGGCGGGCCGACCCCGTGAGCGGGCCCGCGGTCCCGCCCCGCCCCACCCGGGGCGGGCCCGCGCGGCCGTCGGCGGCGGCCAGGACTGAGCGGCACCGGCCCGGGTACCCGGTGTGCCCTCCCGGAGCCGGCCCGGCCGCCGGGAGCGCAGGTCGCGCCGCGAATGGAGAGACCATGACGCAGAACGGGGAGGGAACCACCCCCGCCCGCCGGCCGGAGGTACCGGGCCTCCGCCTCGCCGGCGAGGGACCACTGCCGCCGGTGCCGGCCGCACCGGTCACGGAGCCCCTGCCGCACGACCGCAGCCAGGCGATCCTGGAGGCCGCCAAGCAGATCGGCGCCCTGCTGAAGAAGCAGGGACACCCCTTCGCCCTCGCGGGCAGCGTGGCGGTCTACGCCCACGGCGGAAGCCGCGACCTCCAGCACGACGCCGACTTCGCCGTGCTGCCCGAGGACTCCGAGGCGGTGGCCGCGACCCTGCGCGAGGCCGGTCTCCCGGTCCGCACCCCGCCGGAGGACTGGCTGCTGAAGACGGCCTGCCGCGGCCAGGACATCGACATCATCTTCCAGCTCGCGCACGAGCCCGTCACCGAGGACATGCTCGCCCGGGCCACGTGCCTGCCGGTCGACTCCGTGCTCATGCCGGTCCTGTCCCCGACCGATCTGATCCGCAGCCTGATCAGCGCCTTCTCGGAACACTACTGCGACTTCGGGGCGGTTCTCCCGGTGGCCCGGGCCGTGCGCGAGAAGGTCGACTGGGACGAGGTGCGGCAGACCTGCGGGGACCAGCCGATGCCCGCCGCCTTCCTCTACCTGCTCGAACGGCTGAACGTGATCGCACCCCCGAAGGGGCAGCCATGACCGACCGAGACGCACAGCGGCCGCCGGACCAGCCGGCCGCCGAGAACCTGGACTACCGCGTCGCCCACCTGGCCGAACGGATCGCGGCCGGACCGCACGGCGAGCTGGGCGTACGGCTGGTCCCGCACGGTGACTCCGTGCTGCTGACGGGCACCGTGCCCTCCACCGAGTGCCGGGACGAGATCCTCGGCATGGCCCGCGAGGTGCTGGCGGGGCACCCCGTGCACTGCGACATCCTCGTCGCCGGGACCTCCTCGCCCGATCACGGGGAGGACCTCACATGATCCGCGTCGCCGCCGTGGGGGACATCCACATGGGATCGGGCAGCCAGGGCACGCTGCGCCCCGCCTTCGAGACCCTGCCGGACTGCGCCGACGTCCTGCTCCTCGCCGGGGACCTCACCCGGCACGGCACGCCCGAGGAGGCGCGGGTCGTCGCCCGGGAGATCAAGGACCTCGCCGTCCCCGTCGTCGCCGTGCTCGGCAACCACGACCACCACGACGACCACCCGGAGGAGGTCGGCGCGATCCTCCGGGACGCCGGCGCGCACGTCCTCGAGGGCGAGGCCGCCGTCGTCACCAGCGACGGGGCGCGCATCGGGGTGGCCGGGACCAAGGGCTTCGGCGGCGGGTTCGTGGGACGCTGCGCCGGGGAGTTCGGCGAGCCGGTCATGAAGGAGTTCGTCCGCTACAGCCGCCGCAGCGCCGACGGACTGCTCACCGCCCTGAAGCAGCTCGACGAGTGGAACTGCGACGTACGGATCGCCCTGACCCACTTCTCACCGGTGCCGGACACCCTGGCCGGGGAGCCGCTGGAGATCTACCCGTTCCTCGGCAGCTACCTCCTCGCCGAGGCGATCGACACCGCCTGCCCCGACCTGGCCGTGCACGGGCACGCCCACGCGGGCACCGAGCACGGGATGACCAGCGGGGGCGTCCGGGTCCGCAACGTGGCCCAGCCGGTGATCGGCCAGGCCTTCCACGTCTACAACCTGCCCGGGCGCGAACCGGCGACGGCCTGACCGGCGCTGGTTCGCGGGCTCAGGCGGCCGTGCCCAGGGCCTCGCGGCCCGCCACGTCGCCGTCCTTCGCGGGCAGCTTCAGCGCGGTGGGCAGGGCGACCCCGCGGCGCAGCAGGCCCGCGCAGATCGCACCGGCGATCAGCAGCCCGCCCGCGACCAGGGCGCCGCGCGCCCCCGCCCACTCCATCAGCAGGCCCAGGGCGGGCGGCCCGCCCAGGCCCCAGACGGTGCCGATGCTGCTCCACACGCCGAGCACCCGGCCCCGCATGTGGGCGGGCGGGTCGGTCTGCAGAACCGCCGTGCCGGCGGTGTCGGAGACCGACTCCACCACGGCCATCGGGAGCACCAGCACCAGCAGGACGGCCAGGGACGGCGAGAGGCCCGCCGCGACCTGGAGCAGCCCGCCGGCCGCAGCGAGCGCCCCCACGGTGCGCACCGAAGGGCTGCGCAGTCGCGCGCCGAGGACCGCGCCGAGGATGCCGCCGACGGCCAGCACCGTGGACACCGTGCCGAACGCCCCCGCGCCGCCCGCGAGCGGCCCGGTGACGAGGACGGCGAGGGTGAGCCCGTAGTTGCGGCCGAAGACCGAGCTGAGACCGGTGACGGCGGCGAGCGCGACCAGCCGGGGCCGGCGGACGAAGAAGGCCAGGCCCTGCCTGATGCCCATCTCGGCCTTGTCCGGTACGACCCGGTCCGGTACGGCGCGCCCGGCGGCCGCCGCCTCCCGGACCGCCCCGGGCGCGGGGCGCAGGAACGGCACGACCGCCGCGACGAACAGGAACGACAGCCCGTTGGCGGCGTACGCGGCGCCGGTGCCGAGGAAGCCGACGGTCACGCCGGCCAGCCCCGTGCCCGCCAGCCGGCCGGCGCTGTGCACGAGGGCGCCCACCCCGATCGCGGAGGGCACGTCCTCCACCGGCACGAGATCGTTGCCGAGCAGCGCGCAGGCCGGTCCGTCGACCGTGGCGATGACACCGGTCACCCCGGCGAGCACCAGCAGGGACGTCATGTCGATCCGGTCCAGCGCCACGAGCAGGGCGGTGGTGAAGGCGATCGCGCCGAGCAGGGCCTGGCTGACGGCGACCGTCAGCTTCCGTGGCCAGCGGTCCACGGCCGCGCCGCCCAGCATGCTCACGAACAGCGCGGGCGCCGCCTGTACCGACATCGACAGACCGGTCGCCGCGGCGGACCCGGTGATCTGCAGCACCAGCAGGTTCTGCACGGTGAGCTGCATCCAGGTGCCGGCGTTGGACACGAGGTTCGCGACCGACCACCAGCGCATGCCGCGGTGACGCAGCGACCGCCACGGCGAACGCGAGGCGCTCGGGCGCGCGGCGGAGGTGGTTCCGGGCGTGGGCACGGCAGGGGCAGTGGACAAAGCGATTACTCGACATCCGGGGGAGTCGGGAGAGCGACCGGCGGAACGGCTGAACCGGCTGCGCTGCACGGCTGGTCCGCCCGGTCGGGAGGGCGCCGACCATGGTGGCAGACGGTACGGGCGAGGCGCCGCCGCCCCGCTTCCCGACGCGGCACGGAGAGCCCCAAATCCGGTCATCCGTCTCGTACTTGAACCCCGGGTGGGCTTGCTCACAGGCCCCCGTGACGCCCCCGCGCGGCGCGCGTTTGCCCGGCCCCGCGCGGGCTACGCGGAAGGCGGCCGGACCACGCGGTCCTGCCGCTGGAGGTGCGACATGCGTGACCACGACCAGGCCGGGGAGGGCCGTCCCGCGCGCGCGGCGGCGCCGGACACCCGCTCGGGCCTCGACACGCCCGGCCGCGGCCCGTCCCGCACCGGCACCGAACCGGTCACCGCCCGCAGCCCCCTGCGGCTGCGGCGGCTGCTCTCCGCGGTCTTCCTGCCGCTCTTCGCCGCGGCCACCGCCGTCCTCGCGGTCTGGGCCGCGCGCACGGGCCCGGGCGACAGCCCCGGCAGCGCCCCGCTGACCGTCCTCGCCGTGATCTGCGGGGTGCTCGCGCTCGCGGCGGCGCTGGACCTCGCCGTCGTGACCCGCCGCCTGCGCCGGGAACCCGACGAGAGGTCCCGGTGCCCCGCGAGAGGCCCCGGCGCCTGACCAGGGGCCCCGGAGCGAGGCGAGAGGTCCCGGTGCCCCGCGAGAGGCCCCGGCGCCTGACCAGGGGCCCCGGAGCGAGGCGAGAGGTCCCGGCGCCTGACCAGGGCCCCGGAGCGAGACGAGAGGTCCCGGCGCCTGACCAGGGCCCCGGAGCGAGGCGAGAGGTCCCGGCGCCCCGCGAGAGACCCCGGCGCCTTACCAGGAACCCACCGGAGCGAGGCGAGAGGCCCCGGCGCCTGACCAGGGGCCCCGGAGCCAGGCGCGAGGCCCCCGCGCCCGATGGGAGGACCCGGCGGGCTGCCGGGCCGCCTCAGCGGTTGACCGCCCGCATCCCCGCCTCGTCGTAGCGCTCACCCGACGCCTGGGGCAGCTCGGCGTCGATGCGGGCGAGGTCCTCCTTGCTCAGCTCGATGTCCACCGCGGCCGCGTTCTGCTCCAGGTAGGTGCGGCGCTTGGTGCCCGGGATCGGGACCAGGTCCTCGCCCTGGGCCAGCACCCAGGCGATCGCGAGCTGGGCCGGGGTCACGTCCTTCTCCGCGGCGATCTCCTTGACCTTCGCCGCCAGCCGCAGGTTCGCCTCGAGGTGGGCGTCGGTGAACCGCGGGCTGCTGCGACGGTAGTCGTCGGCGTCCAGCTCGTCGGGGGAGGAGAACCGGCCGGCGAGGAAGCCGCGGCCGAGCGGCGAGTACGGCACGAAGCCGATGCCCAGCTCACGGCAGGCCGGCAGCACCTCGGCCTCCACGTCCCTGGTCCACAGCGAGTACTCGCTCTGCACGGCGGTGACCGGGTGGACGGCGTTCGCCCGCCGGATGGTCTCCGCGCTCGCCTCGCTCAGCCCGATGTACCGCACCTTGCCCTCGGCGACCAGCTCCGCCAGGGCGCCCACGGTCTCCTCGATCGGCACCTGCGGATCGACCCGGTGCTGGTAGTAGAGGTCGATGTGGTCGGTGCCGAGGCGCTCCAGCGAGCCGTGCACCGAGCTGCGCACATGCTCGGCGGAGCCGTCCTGGCGGCCCACCGAGCTCATGTCGCCCGGCACCGCGTCGTCCATCCGGTAGTTGAACTTCGTGGCGATCACGTACTCGTCGCGGTGTCCCCTGATCGCCTCGCCGACCAGTGACTCGTTGGTCAGCGGCCCGTACATCTGGGCGGTGTCCAGGAAGTCGACGCCCAGTTCGAGGGCGCGGCGGATGGTCGCGATGCCCTCGGCCTGGTCGGCGGTGCCGTAGAAGGCGGACATTCCCATGCAGCCGAGGCCGATGGCCGATACCTGGAGATCCCGCAGACTGCGCTGTCGCATGTGCTGTCCCAGCCTTTCGCACACTTCGGTCGGTCGTCCGCACCGCCGTCACGGCGCACGGACGGAGAGAGCCACCCACCATTCAGCGACGAATCGGGCCGCCCGGCATCCCGTGGGGGGACAGCGGGCGGCCCGGTCCCGCTCGGTGGGCCGTCCACGACGCTACGACCTGAAGTGCGCTCGAACGCAAGCGCCGTCCGGTGTCAGACGCCCAGCCGGACCGGCAGCTCGAACAGGTCGTTCTGCGTGACGACCGGCTTGTTGCGCAGCTCGGCCGCCGGGACCGCGAGCTCCAGGCCGGGGAAGCGGGCGTACAGCGCGGGCAGCGCCACCCCCGCCTCCAGCCGGGACAGCGCCGCGCCCGGGCACACGTGCGGGCCGTGCCCGAAGGAGATGTGCCGGTTCCTCGTCTCGCGGGTGACGTCGAACTCCCCGGCGTCCGGGCCGTGCGCCTTCTCGTCGCGGCCGATCGCCCCGTACGACACGATCAGCGCGTCGCCGGCCGGGATCACCCGGTCGCCGACCTGCACGTCCTCGGTCGCGAACCGGATCAGCACGTGCGAGGTGGGGGTGGACCAGCGCAGCGTCTCCTCGACCACCGCCGACCAGTCCGCCTCGCCGGACAGCACCAGGGCACGCTGCTCGGGGTGCGTGGAGAGGGCGACGACGGCGTTGACGATCAGGGAGATCGTGGTCTCGTGGCCCGCCGCCACCATGAGCTGGAGCGTGGAGACGATCTCCTGGTCGGTGAGCCGGTCGCCGTCCTCGGAGGCGAGGACCAGCGCGCTGGTCAGGTCGTCCCCCGGCTCGGCCCGCTTGGCCGCGACCGTCTCGGCCATGATCTCGGCCAGCTCGGTGAGGGTCGCCACGACCTCCGCGGGCGGGGTCTGAGTGGAGAAGAACTTCTCGAACAGCACCTTCAGCCGCGGCAGCCGCGCTTCCGGCAGGCCCATGAGGTCCGCGACGACGTACATGGGCAGCGGGTAGGCGAAGGCCGCCTTCAAGTCCACCGTCGAACCGTCCGCGGGCAGCGCGTCCAGCAGGTCCTGGGTGAGTTTCCCGATGCGCTCGCGCATCTTCTCCACCCGGCGCGGGGTGAGCGCCTGCGCGACCAGCGTGCGCAGCCGGCGGTGGTCGGCGCCGTCCACGGTGAGCATGGAGCGGCCCGGGTTGGCCAGGCCGATCAGCGGCCAGTCGGCGGGTATCTCGCCGCGCCGCCACGCGCCCCACACCTCGATGTCCTTCACCAGACGCGGGTCGGTGAGCAGTGCCTTGGCCTCCGCGTGGTGGGTGACGGCCCACACCGGGACACCTCCCGGGAGCTCCACGGCGGCGAGCGGGCCGGCCGCGCGCAGGGCCGCGCTCTCACCGTCCAGGTCGGAGACGAAGGGGTCGAGGGCGATCCGCGGTGCTTCGGTACCGGTGCTCATCGTGACGTGCCTCCCAGGGGCGGGGTCAGGGGTACGGCGCCTGTCCGGGGCGGCCCCGGGCCCCCGGTCGGCGAACGGCCCGGCCGGGGCGGCGCGGTGATCAGCGGGCTAGTACGGGGGTGAAGCGGACGGGCAGCCGGTTCAGCCCCCTGAGCCAGGGCGAGGGCCGGCGGGCGAGGGACTCGGCGGGCACCGCCAGATCGATGTCCGGCAGCCGGTCCAGGACGACCTCGATGCCGGTCCGGGCGATGACCTCGGCGATCTCCTGCGCGGGGAACGGGCAGGAGTGCTCGCCGTGGCCGAAGGAGAAGTGCGCGCTGTTGCCGCCGGTCAGCGCCGAGGCGTCGGTGCGCACCTGCGGATCGGAGTTGGCGCCCTGCAGCCCCAGCAGCACCATGTCGCCGGCCCGGACGGAACGGCCGCCGAGGCGGGTGTCACGGGTGGCCCAGCGGCCGGCCACGTTCTGCGTGGGAGTGTCCTCCCACAGCACCTCGTTCATGGCCTCGGCGACGCTGTGCCGCCCGCCGAACAGGGAGGCGGCGAACCGGTCGTCGGTGAGCATCAGCCGCAGCGAGTTGCCGATCCAGTCGGCGGTCGGCTGGTGCCCGGCCGCCGTCATCACCATCAGGTCCTGGGCGATCTCCTCGTCGGTGAAGCCGCTGCCGTCGGCGAGCATCCGGGAGACCACGTCGTCGGCGGGCTCCTTCCGCCGTTCGGCGATCAGGCGCTCCATGGAACCGGCGAGATGGGACTGCCCGGCCAGCGCCCGCTCCCGGCCGTCGATCATGTCGTTGAGCGCGGTGACCAGGCCCGGGCCGTCCTCGTCCGGGAAGCCGTAGAGCCGGGCGAGCACCCGCACCGGCAGGAGCATCGCGTACTGCGCGATCAGGTCGGCCTCGCCGGCCGCGCACAGCGCGTCGATCAGCTCGTCCGCGAACCGCTCGGCGTGCCGGCGCAGTTCGAAGGGGTCGACCGCCTCCAGCGCGTTGCCGATCATGGCCGCGCGCTGCCGGTGCCGCTCGCCGACCGTGTACAGGATCGACGGCTGCCTGTGCCCGATCATCGGCCGCAGCGGCCAGTCCGCGGGGATGTTCTCCCACTGGTTCCACAGGTCCGAGTCCCGGCTGAAGAGCACCGGATCGCCGGTGACCTGGTGCAGCTCGCGGTAGCCCAGCACCAGCCAGGCCGGTATGCCGCCGTGGAGCAGCACGGGCACCACCGCGCCGTGGTCGCGCCGCATCTCGCGGTACAGCCGGGCGGGGTCGGTCCGGAACCCGGGCCCGTCGAGCGGGACGGCGTCGGGGGTCGTCACACGAACTCCTGTCGGGGCGAGCCCGCGCGCGCGGACGGGTCGGCGTACCGGTTCTTCACGTGCTCCACCAGCGTGATCAGCGTGTGCTTGCCCGACTCGCGGGAGCGGGCGTCGCAGTCGATGAGCGGCACCCGCGGATCCAGGTCGAGCGCCTCGCGGACGTCCTCGCCCGCGCGTACGGCGCCGCCGAAGTCGTTGCAGGCCACGATGAACGGGGTGCCGTGGTGCTCCAGGCGGTCGATGGCGTACCAGGAGTCGTCGATGCGCCGGGTGTCGACCAGCACCACCGCGCCGAGCGTGCCCGAGAACAGCCGGTCCCACAGGAACCAGAAGCGCTCCTGGCCCGGCGCGCCGAACAGGTACAGCACGTTGCGCGCGTCCAGGGTGATCCGGCCGAAGTCGAAGGCGACCGTGGTGGCGGACTTGCCGCGCACCTGACGGATGTCGTCGACGCCGGCGCCGGCCTGGGTCATCGTCTCCTCGGTGTTGAGGGGACGGATCTCGCTGACGGAGCGGACCAGGGTGGTCTTGCCGACGCCGAAGCCGCCCACGACCACGATCTTCAGACCGTTGTCGGCGGAGGCACCCAACGGGGTGCGCGCGTCAGAGGTTGCGTAGTCCAACGAGCACCTGCTCCAGGATGTCGGGGTCGGTCGGGGCCGGCCTGCGCGGATGACGGGCGCTGACGCGGCCCGCCGCGAGCAGGTCGCACAGCAGCACCTTGGTGATGCTCACCGGCAGCCGCAGTTCGGCTGCGATCTCCACCACCGAGGCGGGCGACCGGGTCAGCTCGAGGATGGCCACGTGCTCCGACTGCATGCCGGCCGCCGGGTCGGACTCGGCGACCACGAGGGTGACCAGGTCGAAGGGGGTGTCCGGTCCGGACCGGCTGCGGCCCTGCGTGATGGTGTACAGGCGGTCGGGGGCGTCGTCCCTGCCCGGCCGGCTCATGACGCGCGCGGCGGCGCGGTCAGGTGCTCACCGAGCTGTTCCACCAGCTCGCTCATGGTGTGTCCGACGAGTCCGGCGTCCGCCTCCTCCGTGGTGACCACGGCCAGATGGGCGCCCGCGCCGGCCTCCACGATGAACAGCACGCCGCCGTAGAACTCCGCCATCGCCGAGCGGACTCCGCCGCTGCCGTCGCCGAACTCGACGGACGCCCCGTGCGAGAGGGACTGGATGCCGGCCGCGATGGCGGCGAGCTGGTCGGCCTGGTCGACGGACAGCTCAGGGGTACGGCACAGCTTCAGTCCGTCGCGGGAGAGCACGAGCGCGTGCAGGGCGCCCGGGGTCCGCTCCAGCAGGCCCTCCAGGAGCCAGGTGAGCTTGTCGTCGGCGGTGGTCGGGCCGGTCATGACGTGGTGTCGCCTTCCAGGTGCGTGTGCGGGTGCGGTTGGCAGGTGCCGGGGGGCTGGGCTTCGTGTCCGGCCGGGTGGCCGCCGGGCGCGCCCTCGTCCGGCGCCGTGACATGGGCGTCGGCGCCATCCCGGCCGGCGTCCTGGGCCGGACCGGTGCGCGGCCGGGCCTCCGGCGCGGAGCGGACCGCCTGGCGGAAGCTGCCGAAGCGGGCGGCGCGGGCCTTGCCCTCGTCGGCGCCGGCCGGTCGGGGGCCGCCGCCCTGCTCGGCGCCGGACGGGGTCCGGGCGCCCTCCGTGCGGGGCGCCGGCCGGGAGCGTTCGGCGGCGGCGAGGGTACGGCCCCGGCGGCGCTTCGGCAGTCCCGCCGGGCCCTCCGCGGCGGACGGCGAGGTGTCGTGGACGACGTCGGTGTCCGCGGGAGCCGGAGCCGGCGGGGCCTCGACCGGCTCCGGGCGGGGTGCCGGCGCCGGCGCCGCCGGGGCGGGGCCGGCGAGGATGTCCTGCGGGACGAGCATCAGCACGCCGGTGCCGCCGCGCGCCGAGGGGCGGAACGACACCTTCAGACCGTGCTTGCGGGCCAGCCGGCCGACCACGGCGAGCCCGAGCCGGGTGCCGGTCAGACCGCCCAGTTCCGTGACGTCACCGGAGACCGCCCGTTCGGCCCGGCGCAGCTGCACCTCGCCCATGACCAGGCCGCTGTCCTCCACGGACACGATGACCCCGGCCGGCACCTCCTCCACGTAGACGTGGACCTCGGCGGTCGGCGGCGAGAAGTTCGCGGCGTTGTCGAGGAGTTCGGCCAGCGCGTGCATCACGCCCTCGGCGGCGTGCCCGGCGACCGCGCTTCCGCTGACCGAGTGCACCCGCACCCGCCGGTATCCGGCGATCCGGCCCATCGCCCCGCGCAGGATGGACTCCATGCCGATGGGCCGTGCCCACCGACGGCCGGTGCGCGCCCCGGTCAGGACGGCGATGGAGTCCGCGAGCCGCCCGGCCTGGGCCGTGCGGTGATCGAGGTGCAGCAGGTCGGCGAGCACCTCCTCGTCGGTGTGCCGGTCCTCCATCGCGCGCAGGTCGGCGAGCGTGGCCGTGGCCAGGGCCTGCATCCGGGCGGCCGCGTTGGCGGTCGCGGACACCGCGGCGCCGCGCTCCCGCCGGGCGCGTTCCAGCTCGTCGGCCAGGCCGGCGTTCTCCGCGCGCAGCCGCTCCGCCTCGCGATCGGCCGCCGCCCGGAGCCGCTCCCGTTCGGCCGCGAACGACTCGGTCAGCTCCGTGCGCAGCTGCGCGAGGTCGTCGATGAGCCGCTGCTGCTCCTGGCGGGCCTCTTCGGCGGCGTGGGCCTGCTGCTGCAGCAGCCGTCCCATGTCCTGGTTCAGGCTCTCCAGCCGGCGCCTGCCGCCGCGCGCGGCGCGCAGGGCGTGCGCGGCCGTGGCGACCGCGGCGCTGAGCACCACCGCCGCCGCGCCGGCGCCCCAGGCCAGCGGGGCGCGCACCGGGCCGGGCGCCGTCGCCACCGCCCCCCAGACGACGAGTGCCGACAGGGCGGCGGTCGCGGCGAGGGCGACGACGAACGTGCGGGACGGGGAACGGTGGCCGGGATGCGTGAGCGGGGTCATCGGTCCGGGTGATCCTCGCGGCAGAGAGGGGCGAAGGAGGGCAGGCGGAGACGTCCCGGGCGGTCGGAAAAAGACACTCGGGGGGTGAACTGCCGGTCACTATACGAGAGTTCGTGATCGAAAAGGAAAGAGTCCGTGCTCGTTCCAGGTGCCGGACGGTCACCGGCCTGGAGCAGCGGCCGGTGCCGTCTGTGGCGCCGCCCACCCCGCCCGTGTGACGGTTCTCGCACGTCGAGACGATTTGGCACCCCCTAATGTTGCCGCGACGTACGGCAGGGATGGCTGACACCATGGTGTTTGTCGCCGCCAGGCAGCTGAAGGGAATCCAGGATGTTCCGCAAGGTGCTGGTCGCCAACCGTGGAGAGATCGCGATCCGCGCGTTCCGGGCGGGCTACGAACTCGGCGCGCGCACGGTCGCCGTGTTCCCGCACGAGGACCGCAACTCGCTGCACCGGCTGAAAGCCGACGAGGCGTACGAGATCGGTGAACCGGGGCACCCCGTGCGGGCCTACCTCTCGGTCGAGGAGATCGTGGCCGCCGCCCGCCGGGCGGGCGCCGACGCCGTCTACCCCGGCTACGGATTCCTGTCCGAGAACCCGGAACTGGCCCGCGCCTGCGAGGAGGCGGGCATCACCTTCGTCGGCCCGGACGCGCGGACGCTCGAACTGACCGGCAACAAGGCTCGCGCGGTCGCCGCCGCGCGGGCCGCCGGCGTACCCGTGCTCGGTTCTTCCGCGCCCTCCCAAGACGTGGACGAACTGGTGCGGGCCGCCGAGGAGATCGGCTTCCCGGTCTTCGTCAAGGCGGTCGCCGGCGGCGGCGGGCGGGGCATGCGCCGGGTGGAGGACCCCGCCCAGTTGCGCGAGTCCATCGAGGCCGCCTCCCGCGAGGCCGCGTCCGCGTTCGGCGACCCGACCGTCTTCCTGGAGAAGGCCGTCGTCGACCCGCGCCACATCGAGGTGCAGATCCTCGCCGACGGCGAGGGCAACGTCATCCACCTCTTCGAGCGCGACTGCTCGCTCCAGCGCCGGCACCAGAAGGTCATCGAACTGGCGCCCGCACCCAACCTCGACCCCGCGCTGCGGGACCGGATCTGCGCCGACGCGGTGCGCTTCGCCCGCGAGATCGGCTACCGCAACGCGGGCACCGTGGAGTTCCTGCTCGACCCCGACGGCAACCACGTCTTCATCGAGATGAACCCGCGCATCCAGGTCGAGCACACGGTCACCGAGGAGGTCACCGACGTCGACCTGGTCCAGGCCCAGCTGCGCATCGCCTCCGGCCAGACCCTCGCCGACCTCGGCCTCTCCCAGGACACCGTCACCCTGCGCGGCGCCGCCCTGCAGTGCCGCATCACCACCGAGGACCCGGCCAACGGCTTCCGCCCGGACACCGGCCGGATCAGCGCCTACCGCTCCCCGGGCGGCTCCGGCATCCGCCTGGACGGCGGAACCACCCACGCGGGCACGGAGATCAGCGCCCACTTCGACTCGATGCTGGTCAAACTCACCTGCCGGGGCCGGGACTTCCAGGCCGCCGTGGGCCGCGCCCGGCGTGCCGTGGCCGAGTTCCGCATCCGCGGTGTCGCCACCAACATCCCGTTCCTGCAGGCGGTCCTGGACGACCCCGACTTCCAGGCGGGCCGGATCACCACCTCCTTCATCGAGCAGCGCCCGTACCTGCTCACCTCCCGGCACTCCGCCGACCGCGGCACCAAACTGCTCACCTACCTCGCCGACGTCACCGTCAACAAGCCGCACGGCGAGCGGCCCGAACTGCTCGACCCGGTCGCCAAGCTGCCCTCGCTCCCGGCCGGTGAGCCCGCGGCCGGCTCCCGGCAGCGGCTGGTGGAACTCGGCCCCGAGGGCTTCGCCCGGCAGCTGCGCGAGTCGCCGACCATCGGGGTCACCGACACCACCTTCCGCGACGCCCACCAGTCGCTGCTGGCCACCCGGGTGCGCACCAAGGACCTCCTCGCCGTCGCCCCGGTGGTCGCCCGCACGCTGCCGCAACTGCTGTCCCTGGAGTGCTGGGGCGGCGCCACGTACGACGTCGCGCTGCGCTTCCTGGCCGAGGACCCCTGGGAGCGGCTGGCCGCCCTGCGCGAGGCGGTGCCCAACATCTGCCTGCAGATGCTGCTGCGCGGCCGCAACACCGTCGGCTACACCCCGTACCCGACCGAGGTGACCGACGCCTTCGTGCAGGAGGCCGCCGCCACCGGCATCGACATCTTCCGCATCTTCGACGCCCTGAACGACGTCGGCCAGATGCGGCCCGCCATCGAGGCGGTGCGCGAGACCGGCACCGCGATCGCCGAGGTCGCCCTCTGCTACACCGCCGACCTCAACGATCCCTCGGAGCGGCTCTACACGCTCGACTACTACCTGCGGCTCGCCGAGCAGATCGTCGAGGCCGGCGCGCACGTCCTGGCGATCAAGGACATGGCCGGGCTGCTGCGCGCACCGGCCGCCGCGAAGCTCGTCACCGCGCTGCGCCGCGAGTTCGACCTGCCCGTGCACCTGCACACGCACGACACGGCGGGCGGCCAGCTCGCCACCTACCTCGCCGCGATCCAGGCGGGCGCCGACGCGGTCGACGGAGCGGTGGCCTCGATGGCCGGCACCACCTCGCAGCCCTCGCTGTCGGCGCTCGTCGCCGCCACCGACCACTCCGAGCGGCCCACCGGCCTCGACCTGGGCGCCGTGGGCGACCTGGAGCCGTACTGGGAGGGCGTGCGCAAGATCTACGCCCCGTTCGAGGCGGGTCTCGCCTCCCCGACCGGGCGGGTCTACCACCACGAGATCCCCGGCGGGCAGCTCTCCAACCTGCGCACCCAGGCCGTCGCCCTCGGGCTCGGCGACCGCTTCGAGGACATCGAGGCGATGTACGCCGCCGCCGACCGGATCCTCGGCCGGCTGGTCAAGGTGACGCCGTCCTCCAAGGTGGTCGGCGATCTCGCGCTGCACCTGGTGGGCGCCGGGGTCTCGCCGGAGGACTTCGAGGCGACCCCGGACCGGTTCGACATCCCGGACTCGGTGATCGGCTTCCTGCGCGGCGAGCTGGGCACCCCGCCCGGCGGCTGGCCCGAGCCGTTCCGCACCAAGGCCCTGCAGGGCCGGACGGAGGCCAGGCCCGCCCCCGAGCTGTCCGCCGAGGACCGCGACGGGCTGGCCAAGGACCGCCGCGCGACCCTCAACCGGCTGCTGTTCCCCGGCCCGACCCGCGAGTTCGACACGCACCGCCAGAGCTTCGGCGACACCAGCGTGCTGGACAGCAAGGCCTTCTTCTACGGCCTGCGCCCGGCCAAGGAGTACGCCGTCGACCTGGAACCCGGTGTCCGGCTGCTGATCGAGCTGCAGGCGGTCGGCGAGGCCGACGAGCGCGGCATGCGCACCGTGATGTCCTCGCTCAACGGCCAGATCCGGCCCATCCAGGTGCGGGACCGGGCGGCGGCCTCGGACGTCCCGGTGACGGAGAAGGCGGACCGGGGCAACCCGGGGCACGTGGCGGCGCCGTTCGCCGGCGTGGTGACACTCGCGGTGACCGAGGGCGACGAGGTGGCGGCCGGCGCCACCGTGGCCACCATCGAGGCCATGAAGATGGAGGCCACGATCACCGCGCCGAAGGCGGGCCGGGTGTCCCGGCTGGCCATCAACCGGATCCAGCAGGTGGAGGGCGGCGACCTGCTGGTGGAGATCGCCTGACGACAGCGCCCGCTCTCCGCGGCCGGAGGCCCGGCCGCGGAGAGCGGGCGTGAAGGGTCCGGCTCGGCGCCGGCCGGGAGTCGTCCGTCAGCCCGGGAGCGGGTAGCTCACGACCTGGTCGAAGCCTTCGGGCCGGGCGCCCTCGTAGGTGAGCGTGATCCGGGTGAAGCGCTGGACGCCCGGGTGCTTCTTCCACGGGGCCGGGCTGTCCAGCCGCACCGTCACCCGGTACGAGTGGAACTTGCCCGCCGCGCAGTACGGCTTGCAGTCGTTGACCGCGTTCAGTCCCTCGGCCATGGCCGCCCGGGAGCCCCACTTGGTCCAGTTGAGGCCCGCCAGACGGCTGTTGCCGTCGCCGCAGGCCAGGATGTAGTCGGCCGGGCGGACGGTGCGCTGGAAGGAGCAGTCGACCAGCACCGGTTGCGAGCGCCGGGCCTGCGGGGCCGACGTGCCCGGCGGAGTCGCGGAGGCCGTCGTCATGGCCGCCGTGAGCATGGCTCCCGCCGCGAGCGTGACTGCCGTTCCCACCAATGATCCGCGCATGGCCGCTCCCACTGCCGTTCCGTGTCCGACCGCGTGCACATCGACGCTACGACCGTACGCCCGGATGTACCAATCGCGCAGGTCGCGCCGCGTGTCCGCGGTACGGACAACCGTTCGGCCCCGTGTTTGCGCCGAACACGTCAAGCGGATCAGCAGGCGCCCTCGTCCTGCCAGGGGCCCCACTCCGAGGCGCCGGGCACCTCGTTCTGGGTCCACCACTTGGCCTTCCAGTTGTGCTTGCCGTACGAGACCTCGTTGTCCTTGGTGTACACCGCCGCCGAGCTCCAGGCGGCCTTGCAGGAGACGCCCGGGGTCGGCGTCGGGGTCGGCGTGGGGGTGGGGGTCGTGGTGGGCGGGGTGACGCCCGCGAACTTCACCGAGTACTTGGCGAAGTCCCAGGAACCCTGCGCCACGCTCGAGCAAGTCCCCGACGTACGGCCGCCGTTGTCGGCCGGGGTGCACTGGCGGTCGCGGTTCAGGGACCAGAACGTGAAGCGGTCCATGTGGTGAGCGGTGGCGTAGTCCAGCACGGTCTGGAAGTCGGCCTGTGTGAAGTACTCGCCCGTGTCGCTGCGGCCGTTCATGCCGGAGAAGCCCTCGTGGGCGTAGGCGGTCGCCTGGTCCCAGCCGAAGGTCGACTGCAGGATCGAGTTGAAGCCGGCCAGCGCCGTGGTCTGGCTCGCCGCCCCGTTGAAACCGCCGTCGAACGGCATGATGGAGAAGTTGTTCGGGGTGAACCCCTGCGACTTGGCCTCCAGCAGCATCTGCTTGCCGAACCAGCCGGTGCCGTCCGCGGTGCCCGCGGTGGTCACGGAGACGTACAGGCCGGGGTTGTTCTGCTGGAGGATCTTCGCCGCGCCGATCTCGTTCCTGATCGCGGCGCTGTTCTCGTACTCCGGCTCCTCCAGGTCGAAGTCGATGGCGTGCAGGCCGTACTTCGTGATGACCTGCTGGTAGGCCGCGGCCGTGGCGGCCGGGTCCGCGCACGTCTGGCCGAGCTTGGTGCCGCCGTAGCCGCCGATGGAGACCGAGACGTCGCCGCCCTTGGCGCGGATGCCGGAGATCACCGACTGGACGGCGGTGTCGGAGGAGACGGGGGAGGTGCCGCCCCAGGTGGGGGAGCAGCCGCCGCCGTTCGGGGCGAGGACGAAGGCCAGCTGGAACGCCTTGAGGCCGGTGGCGTCCATGATGGCGGCCGCGTCCGGCGGGTCGTTGTCCAGCGGCATCAGATAGGGGGCGGCGGCGTACCACCGGTCGCTCAGCGCGGTGGTGGCGCCCGAGGCGCTGGTGGTGACGAGTGCGGTGGTGCCCGCGGCGGCCAGTCCGACGGCGGCCGCCGCACCCAGACATGCGCGAAGAGGTCTCACTGCGTGCCTCCAGGGGGTGGGGGTGGGGTTGCCCAGCGGGGAGTCGCCCCAGCCTCCGGGAGCTGTTGCGGTCACGTCAATGAGTTGGTCTAGTCCAAAGAGGTCTTTGGACTAGACCATGCGATCTCTTTACCCGGGACGTCGGGTGCTCGAGGCCCGGGGCGGTGCCGGGCTCAGTCCGCGCTCTTCCGCAGCACGATCTGCGTCTGCGTGGTCTGGCCGACCAGCCGGTCCCGGTCGTCCCGCAGATCCGTCTGCACCACCAGCAGGGTGCCGCCGACGTGCAGCGGGCGGGCCGTCGCGTGGACCTCCCCGGAGGTGACCGCCCGCAGGAAGTTGGTCTTGGACTCCACGGTCGAGGTGCCGGTGGCCCCCGCCGGCAGGTTCAGGTAGGCGCACACGGCGCCGACGCTGTCCGCCAGCGCCATGAGCGCCCCGCCGTGCAGCGCGCCGCCCGCCGTGCAGACCTCCGGGGACCAGGCGAGGCTGCCTGCCGTGCGCTCGGCGGTGGCCTCGTGCAGCTCGATGCCCAGGCCGGCCGCGAACGGCATGGCGGCCAGCAGATCGGCGGGCCGGGGGACGGCCGGCTCGGACAGGGACATGGGGTACCGCCTCTCGTGGACGCCGTGCTGCTCCGCACGTCGGTCAGGCAGTGTGCCAGCGCTGTCCGGCACGGGCCCGGACCATGGTCGTCATCGCGCCAGCCGGCGCGCGGCCGCCCGGACGCGGCCGCCGAAGGACCGCCCGGGGCGCCGCACCCGCGGCCCCCGCCCCGACGCCCTTCCCCCCCGGAGGGGGACGACCGAATGCGGCCGTGCCGGTTTGCCCGTCCGCCGTCCACGGCGTAGCTCTGCCACGGGTCGGGACACACGAACGGAACGGTGGGCGGTACCGATGGCACGCATTCTGGTGATCGGCGGCGGCGTCGCGGGCACGGCGGCCGCGCTGGGCCTGGACAAGGCCGGACACGACGTCGCCGTCTTCGAGGCGCACCCCGGCACCGCCGAGGACATCGGCGCCTTCCTGACCCTCGCCACCGGCGGCATGCGCGCCCTGGCCCAGATCGACGCCACGGACGCCGTCACCGCCATCGGTTTTCCGCTGACTTCCCTGCGCCTGCTCGACAGCGCGGGCGGCGAGGCGGCGCGCGCACCGCTCGCCGGCGCCGGCGACCCCGCGCTGCGTTACCGCTGCCTGCGCCGCGGCGAGCTGAACGCGGCCCTGCAGGCCGAGGCGGCACGTCGCGGCGTCTCCCTGCGCCACGGGGCCCGGCTGGTGTCCGTGGACCAGGACGGCGACGGCGTGACCGCGCGCTTCTCCGACGGCACCAGCGCCGCCGGAGACCTGCTGATCGGCGCCGACGGCCTGAACTCGGCCGTGCGCCGGCTGGCCGTGGCGCCCGCCGTCCGGCCCCGGTACGCGGGCCAGCGGGTGTACTACGGCTACACGGACGCGGCGCCCGCGCCGGGGGAGACCGGCGTCATCACCATGGTGCGCGGCAGTGCGGCCGCGTTCGGGTACGCGGTCGCGCCGGCGGGGGAGACGTACTGGTTCGCCCGCGTCTCCGGCGACCCCCGGCCCGCCGGTGACGCGCCGGACGCCACGCCCGCGGGTCTGCGGGGCGAACTGCTCCCGCTGCTGCGTGAGGACGCCACGCCCGCCGGGGACATCGTCGCGGCCTGCGGGGAGAGCCTCATGGCCACCGACGCCACCGAGATGCCGCTGGGCACCCCCTGGCGGGCGGGCCGGATCCTGCTCCTCGGCGACGCGGCGCACGCGGCCTCGCCGGCCACCGGGCAGGGCGCCGCCATGGCCCTGGAGGACGCCGTCGTCCTCGCCAAGGCCCTGCGCGACCTGCCGGACCCGCGGACCGCCTTCACCGTGTACGAGCGCCACCGCCGCCCCCGCGCCGAGCACAACATCACCGTCAGCGGCGCCATCTCGCGCGGCACCCACGACCCGGCGCGCGGCGCCGCCGCGGCTCCGGGCGCACCGCGCGAGGACGACGCGCTGAACCGCCTGCTGGACTGGGAGACCCCGCTCGCCGATCGCTGAGGGAGAGAGCCAACTGGGCTGGCTGAAGGGGAAATTGGGCGACCGGTGACGCGGGCTATCCTGCCCGCATGGAGATGATCGACCCGGCGTCGGACGCCCGCCTCGCCCGTACGGCGGCCCGGGCGGGAGCCGCCGTGGTCCGCGAGATGCACGGCGGGCGCCTGGACCGCTTCGAGAAGGCGGCCGGTGACTTCGCGACGGCGGCGGACCTGGCGGCCGAGGAGACCATCCTCGGACTCCTGCGCGCCGCCCGGCCCGGCGACGCGGTCACAGGCGAGGAGAGCGGCAGCAGCGGCGCCGCGGACGCCCGGCGGCGCTGGCTGGTCGACCCGCTGTGCGGAAGCCTCAACTACGCCGTGCGGAACATGCTGGTGGGGGTGAACGTGGCCCTGCGGGAGGACGGCGTCGTCACCGCGGCCGCGACGGCCGACCCGTTCGGGGGCGAGGTGTTCTGGACCGACGGAAACCGCGCCCTGGTCCACCGCGACGGCGTGGACGAGGAGTTGACGCCCTCGGGCGGGTCCCGGCTGGTGGACGTCAACCTCGACCCGCCGTTCCCCAACGCGCCGGACTTCCAGGCGGCCCGGCTGCTCGCCGACCCCGGCTTCGGCCGGCGGTTCCGGCCCCGGGTGGTCTCCACCACCCTCGCGGTGGCCTGGGTCGCGGCCGGCCGCAGGGCCGCGTACGTCACCGACGGAGACCTGAGCGACAGCGTGCACTTCGCCGCCGGAATCGCGCTGTGCCGGGCCGCCGGCTGCACGGTGACCGGCATCCACGGCCAGCCCCTGCACACCGGCGCCGGCGGACTGATCGCGGCCGCCGACGCCGAGACCCACGCCGCGCTGCTGGAGATGGTCAAGAACCAGACACGGTAGCGGAGTTGGCGCAGGGGCACGCCAGGTCGCGCGCATTTCAGGTTTTGACTTCCGAAGGCTTGCCGCCCGCTTGGCTCACCACTTAAATCAAAACATGAACTAAGCCATGGGGTCAGCTTCCTGACCTCCGCAGCCGCATGGAGCCACCACATGAGACTGAGATCCCTGGGCATCGCGCTGACCGCCACGGCCGCGCTGATCGCCCTTCCCTCCACCCATCCACCCGCCGCCGCGGCCGAAACCCCGCTGTCCCAGGGGAAGACGGCCACCGCGTCCTCCGAGGAGAACGCCGGCACCCCGGCCGCCAAGGGCGTCGACGGCGACACCGGCACCCGCTGGTCCTCGGCCGCCACCGACGACCAGTGGTTCCAGGTCGACCTCGGCGCCACCGCCACGGTCAGCCAGGTGGTCCTCAACTGGGAGGCCGCCTACGGCAAGGACTACAAGGTCCAGCTCTCCAAGGACGGCAGCACCTGGACCGACCTGAAGTCCGTCACCGGCTCCGACGGCGGCGTCGACACCCTCGACGTCTCCGGGCAGGGCCGCTACGTACGCATGCTCGGCGTGCACCGCGCCACCCAATGGGGCTACTCGCTCTGGGAGTTCCAGGTCTACGGCACGGCGGGCGGCAGCCAGTCCGGCTGCGGCACCGCGAACGCGGCGCAGGGCAGGCCCGCCGGCGCCTCCTCCACCGAGAACGCCGGCACCCCCGCCTCCGCAGCCTTCGACGGCGACACCGGCACCCGCTGGTCCAGCCAGGCCGCCGACCCGCAGTGGCTGCGGGTGGACCTCGGCTCGGTCAAGGACCTGTGCCGGATCGACCTCACCTGGGAAGCGGCGTACGGCAAGGACTTCCAGCTCCAGGCCTCCGCCGACGGCCAGACCTGGACCACCCTCAAGAGCGTGACCGGCGCGACCGGCGGCACCGCCGCCTACGACGTCAGCGGCACCGGCCGCTACGTCCGGGTCTACGGCACCGCCCGCGGCACCGGTTACGGCTACTCGCTGTGGGAGGTGGCCGTGCACACCGGCTCCACCGGTGAACCGCCCGTCCAGGGCGGCGGCGACCTAGGCCCCAACGTCATCGTGGTCGACCCCTCCACGCCGAACCTGCAGCAGAAGTTCGACGACGTCTTCAAGCAGCAGGAGTCGAACCAGTTCGGCACCGGCCGCTACCAGTTCCTGCTCAAGCCGGGCACTTACAACGGCATCAACGCCCAGATCGGCTTCTACACCTCGATCTCCGGTCTCGGCATGAACCCCGACGACACCCAGATCAACGGCGACGTCACCGTGGACGCGGGCTGGTTCAACGGCAACGCCACGCAGAACTTCTGGCGTTCGGCGGAGAACCTCGCCATCAGGCCGTCCAACGGGACCGACCGCTGGGCGGTCGCCCAGGCCGCCCCGTTCCGCCGCATCCACGTCCAGGGCGGTCTCAACCTCGCCCCGAACGGCTACGGCTGGGCCTCCGGCGGCTACATCGCCGACTCGAAGATCGACGGCACCGTCGGCCCCTACTCCCAGCAGCAGTGGTACACCCGCGACAGCTCGGTGGGCGGCTGGACCAACGGCGTGTGGAACATGACCTTCTCCGGCGTCCAGGGCGCACCGGCGACCAACTTCGACAACGGCCCGTACACCACGCTCGACACGACCCCGGTCTCGCGCGAGAAGCCGTTCCTCTACCTGGACGGCTCCACCTACAAGGTGTTCGTGCCGGCCAAGCGCACGAACGCCCGCGGCGTCTCCTGGCCGGCGAACGCCGGCACCTCCCTGCCGCTCGACCGGTTCTACGTCGTCAAGCCGGGCGCCACCGCCGCCACCATCAACGCGGCCCTCGCCCAGGGCCTCAACCTCCTCTTCACCCCCGGCGTCTACCACCTCGACCGGACGATCGACGTCACCCGCGCCGGCACCGTCGTCCTCGGGCTCGGCCTCGCCACCCTGGTCCCGGACAACGGCGTCGACGCCATGCACGTCGCCGACGTCGACGGCGTGCGGCTGGCCGGATTCCTCATCGACGCGGGACCGGTCAACTCCGACACGCTGCTGCGGATCGGCGATCCCGGCTCCTCCGCCGACCACTCCGCCGACCCCACCACCATGCAGGACGTGTTCGTCCGCATCGGCGGCGCCGGACCCGGCCTCGCCACCAACTCCGTCGTGGTCAACAGCGACGACGTCGTCGTCGACCACACCTGGATCTGGCGGGCCGACCACGGCAGCGGCACCGGCTGGGACACCAACCGCGCCGACTACGGCCTGCGGGTCAACGGCGACGACGTCCTCGCCACCGGCCTGTTCGTCGAGCACTTCAACAAGTACGACGTGTACTGGAGCGGAGAACGCGGACGCACGGTCTTCTATCAGAACGAGAAGGCGTACGACGCCCCGAACGCCGCCGCCGTCACCCACGACGGCATCGTCGGCTACGCGGCCTACAAGGTCGCGGACTCGGTCACCACCCACGAGGCGTGGGGCCTCGGCAGCTACTGCAACTACACGGCCGATCCCACGATCGTCCAGGCGCACGGCTTCCAGGTCCCGGTCGCCTCAGGGATCAAAATGCACGACCTGCAGGTGATCTCCCTCGGCGGCAAGGGCCAGTACGCCCACGTCGTCAACAACACGGGGGCGCCCACCTCGGGGACGGACACCGTCCCCTCCAAGGTGGTCTCGTTCCCGTGACGCACGCCCCGCTCCCGCGCGCCCGCCCGGCGCGCGGGAGCGGGTCACTCCCCGGCCAGCGTCACACGCGGCGGGCGCCGGTAGGTCTCCCGGTACAGGGACGCGAAGCGGCCCGGGTGGTAGAAGCCCCAGCGGGCGGCGATGTCCGTGACCGTGGCGCCGTCGGCAGGGTCGGCGGCGAGCAGGTCGTGGTGGGCGTGCGCGAGCCGCACCCGGCGCAGATGGGCCAGCGGGGTCGTGTCCAGATGGCGGCGGAAGGCGTACTGCAGCCCCCGCACGGTGACCCGCGCCGCCCGCGCGATCTCCGCGACGGTGACGGGCCGGTCGGCGTGGTCGTCGATGTAGGCCAGGGCGCGGCGCAGCATCGCCGGGTGCGCGTCCGCCCCGTCCGGGCCCGGGGGAGCGGCCGTCGCCGTGTTGGGGAACGCCGACAGCACGCTCGCCGCCAGGTGCTGCGCCGCCGTGGACACCACCAGCGGCTGGTCCGCCATGCCGGGGTCGGCGAGCACGTGGTCGCGCACGTAGCCGATGGTTCGGCTCAGCCGCTGCGCGTCGTCCGCCGAGTGCGGCCGGTGCCCGGTCAGCCGGACCGGCCGTTCCCCGGGCCCGTCCGCCCCGGCCACCTGGGTGAGCAGCTCCGGCTCCAGCATCGTGATGTTGTAGCGCGCGTTGCAGATCCGCCCCGAGTACGGCAGGTCGGGCGGTGCGAACAGCGCCACGTCACCGGGTCCGAAGGCGTCCTCGACGCCCTGGAAGGCGTGGTCGCGCACGGTGCCGTCGTGGACGACGCACAGACAGATCCTGCCCAGCGGTGTGACGGAGTAGCTCATCTCGAAGTCCAGCGCGAGTTCGTCGACGCTGAAGGTGTCGGTGCTGCCCCGGTGGATGCGGGCCCGGTTCGACCCCGGCGTGCTGGTGCCGATGCGCATCCGGGCGTACGCGTCGCTGAGGAAGGCCTCCGTGACAGCGAGGTCCGCGCTGTCGAAGTCGAGCGTGCCCATGGAGGCCTGATGCCCCCGATCCTCCGCGGCATCCGTCCTTGACCAGGACGTTTTCGTTCCGTGGACAGCGGCCGCCGGTTCTGTTCGCCTGACGGCTTTCGCGGGCGGCGCCGGTTGCGCAGGGTGATCGCATGAGGGGACACGACGAACAGGCCGACCGGCTCACCGCACTTCAGCGGGAAGTGGACCAGTTGCGGCACGCCGTCGTCTCGCATGCCGTCATCGACCAGGCGATCGGAGTCGTCGTGGCGGTCGGCGGCCTGACTGCCGGGCAGGGCTGGGAGGTGCTGCGGCAGGTCTCGCAGCACACCAACACCAAACTGCGGGAGGTCGCCCGCTGCCTGGTGGAGTGGCCGGCCTCCGGCCTGCTGCCCGACCCGATCGACCGCGCGCTGACCGAGGCGGTGGAGCGCGAGCGTTCCGCGACGGTTCGCACGCCCGCCGACCGGTACGACGCGTGGGCGGTGCGGTGCGTCTCCCCGGAGTGAAACCGCCCGGCGGCCCGATACCCGCCGCCACGGGGTTTGGAGCGGACGCCGGGTGCTACACGGGGAGTGCCGCACCGCCGCACCCGCCACAGTCCGGCCGGGCACCCGGCTCACCGCCGCCCGGACGCAGGCACGGCGGGCGCGCGCCGCGTCACCGTACCCGGACCAGAGGAGGACGGCCATGGACCACTCACGCGCACCCGTGCTGGAGGCCCTGCGGGAATTCCGGCGCCGAGGGGACGTGGTGTTCGGGCCGCCGGGCCACAAACAGGGCCGCGGGACGGACCCGCGCGTCGCCGAGGTCCTGGGCCTCGACGTCTTCCGCTCGGACGTGCTCAGCCTGAACGGCCTGGACGACCGGCGCCAGTCCCAGGGCGTCCTGGAACAGGCGCAGGAACTGATGGCCGACGCCGTCGGCGCCGAGCACGCCTTCTTCTCGACCTGCGGCAGCTCCTTGTCCGTGAAGACCGCCATGCTCTCCGTCGCGGGCCCGGGGGAGAAACTGCTGCTGTCCCGCAACGCGCACAAGTCGGTCATCGCGGCCGTGATCATCAACGGGGTGGAGCCCATCTGGGTCCACCCCAAGTTCGACGCCGAGCGGCACATGGCCCACCCGCCCGAGCCGGAAGACGTGCGCGACCGGCTCCGGGAACACCCCGACGCCAAGGGCATGCTGCTGATCACGCCCACCGAACTGGGCTCCTGCGCCGACATCCGCGGGGTGGCCGACGTCTGCCACGCCGCGGACGTGCCGCTCATCGTGGACGAGGCCTGGGGCGCCCACCTGCCCTTCCACCCCGGCCTGCCGTCCTGGGGCATGGACGCCGACGCCGACCTGGTGGTCACCAGCGTCCACAAGATGGGCGGCGCGATCGAGCAGAGCTCGGTCTTCCACCTCCAGCACGACCGGGTGTCGGTCGACGTGCTCAAACAGCGGGAGGACCTGCTCGGCACCACGAGCGCGTCGTCCCTGGTGTACGCCGCGCTGGACGGCTGGCGGCGCCAGATGGCGGAGCAGGGGCACGGGCTGCTCGACACCGCCCTGCGCCGCGCCGAACGGCTGCGGGCCGCGCTGGACGAACTGCCGGGCCTCGCGGTCATGGGCGACGGGATCGTGCGCGAGGGCCTGGCCGCCGAGTTCGACCCCCTGAAGATCGTCGTCGACGTACGGGACCTGGGCATCACCGGCATGCAGGCGGCCGAGTGGCTGCGGGCCGAGCGGCACGTCGACGTCGGCGGCTCCGACAGCTGCCGGATCAGCGCCTCGATCACCCACTCCGACGACGACGAGACCGAGAAGATCCTCCTGGAGGCGCTGCGTTCCCTGGTGGACGGCGCCGACTCGATCGAACGGCAGCGCCCGGTCCGCCTGCCGGAGCCCCGCGCCCTCGAACTGGAACAGGCGGTCCTGCCCCGTGCGGCCTTCTTCGGCCCGGCGGAGCAGGTACCGGCCGAGCACGCCGTGGGCCGGATCTCCGCCGAGACGATCAGCCCCTACCCGCCGGGCGTCCCGGTCGTTGCGCCGGGCGAGGTGATCACCGAGGAGGTCGTCGACTACCTGCGCAGCGGCATCGAGCACGGCTTCCTGGTCTCCGACTCGGCCGACCCCTCGCTCGAGACCTTCCGGGTGCTGACCCGCCCCTGACCGGCGCGAGCCGAACTGCGCGGCCCGCGCGCAGCACCTAGGGTGGCGGGAGCGGGCGGCCGCGTGCCGGCCCGCCCGCGGGTCAAGAAACGGCCCTCCTCCGAACCCGCTTTCGGCTGCGGGCGGTTGACCCCGCCGACGGTCCCCGGGTCCGGGCGCATGTCCGAAGGGTTGGACGCGCGGACCACGCGCCGCGTTCCCGACCCGACTTCACCCCATGGGACAAGCCGTACGGCTCCCGGTTTCGGACGCCCGGCCCCGGGGACCTAGGTGTGCGGGTCCCCGCGTTCCCCGGAGCCCGTCCCCTCGCACCCCCGGCCGACCTGTCCCCGGAGCCCCGGACCGGCCCCCGTGCGCCGAACACCGCGGACCCCCGTGCCCGGCACGGCATCCATGCGACCAGCGAAGGAATGGTAGTGATGAGCGAGAGCATCCCCGGCAAGCCGGCCCCCGAGACGCCGTCGGTCGCCGAGCCGGCCGAACCCCGCCAGCCGCTGCCCCCGAAGGCCGACCAGACCGGCCCCGACACCGTCTCGCCGACCGGCCAGCCCACCGGCGCCGACCAGGCCCGGATGGCGCAGAGCGGCAGCTACCTCACCGACGCCCAGGGCACCCGGCTGTACGACACCGACCACTCCCTGAAGGCGGGCCCCCGCGGTCCCGTGCTCCTGCAGGACCACCACCTGCGGGAGAAGGTGATGCACTTCGACCACGAGCGCATCCCGGAGCGCGTCGTCCACGCCCGGGGCGCCGGCGTCCACGGCGTGTTCCGCAGCTACGGCACGGCGGCGACCGTGACGAAGGCGGCGTTCCTGGCCGAGGACGTCGAGACGCCGGTGTTCGTGCGCTTCTCCACCGTCCTGGGCTCCCGCGGCTCCTCCGACACCGTCCGCGACACCCGGGGCTTCGCCACCAAGTTCTACACCAGCGAGGGCGTCTTCGACCTGGTCGGGAACAACATCCCGGTGTTCTTCATCCAGGACGCGATCAAGTTCCCGGACGTCATCCACGCCGGCAAACCCCACCCCGACCGGGAGATCCCGCAGGCCCAGAGCGCCCACGACACCTTCTGGGACTTCGTCACCCTGCACACCGAGGCCACCCACCACACGCTGTGGAACATGTCCGACCGCGGCATCCCCCGCTCGTACCGCACCATGGAGGGGTTCGGCGTCCACACCTTCCGCCTGGTCGACGCCGCCGGCGGGACCACTCTGGTGAAGTTCCACTGGAAGCCCAAGCTGGGCGTGCACTCCCTGGTGTGGGAGGAGGCGCAGATCATCAACGGCGTGGACCCGGACTTCCACCGCCGCGACCTCTACGACGCCATCGAGGCGGGCGCCTTCCCGGAGTGGGAGTTCGGCATCCAGACCTTCCCCGACACCCCCGACCAGATGTTCGAGGGCATCGACCTGCTGGACCCGACCAACATCGTCCCCGAGGAACTGGCCCCCGTGCAGCCCATCGGGCTGCTCACGCTCAATCGCAACCCGTCCAACTACTTCGCCGAGACGGAGCAGGTCGCCTTCCACGTCGGCCACCTGGTCCCCGGCATCGACGTCACCGACGACCCGCTGCTGGCCGGCCGGCTCTTCTCCTACCTGGACACCCAGATCACCCGCCTCGGCGGCCCGAACTTCCCCCAACTCCCCATCAACCGGCCGCAGTCACCGGTGAACGACATGCTGCGCGACGGCATGCACCAGACCGCCGTGCACCGTGGCGTCGCCCCGTACCGCCCCAACTCCCTCGACGGGGGCTGCCCGTTCCTCGCCGGGGCCGACACGGGCGCGTTCATCGAGACGCCGGTACGCGTGCCGGAGTCGACCAAGGTCCGCGAGGCCCCCGAGACGTTCGACGACCACTTCAGCCAGCCCCGCCGGTTCTGGCTCAGCATGACCCCCGTGGAGCGCGAGCACATCATCCACGCCTACACCTTCGAGCTCGGCAAGTGCTACGAACAGGCCATCAGGGAGAGGGCGTTGCAGGTCCTCGCCAACATCGACCCGGAACTGTGCGCGGGCGTCGCCGCGGGCCTCGGACTGCCCGCCCCCGAACCCACCGTGCCCCTGGCCGACGTCGAGCCGAGCCCCGCCCTCTCCCAGATCGGCCACACCTGGCCCAGCGACGGCCGGGTCATCGGAATCATCACCGGCCCCGACGGCGACCTCGGCGGCGTCCGGGCCGTGCGCCAGGCGGTGCTGGACAGCGGCATGGTCCCGCTCGTCGTGGCCCCGGCAGGCGGCACCATCGGCGACGGCGCGGACGCCCTGACCGTCCAGCGGACCTACGCCACCGCGCGTTCGGTGGAGTTCGACGCCCTGCTGGTCGCCGGCACCCCCGGGGTCGGCGTCGACGCCTTCGGCGCCCGTGACGCCAAGGCCGGCCTGCCCACGTCGGCGCAGGGCACCCCCGACCCCCGGGTGGGGCTGCTGCTGGCGGAGGCGTACCGGCACGGCAAGGCCATCGGCGCGGCCAAGGGCGGCGACGCCGCGCTGGAGGCGGCCGGCATCCCGCTCGACGCGCCGGGCGTGGTCGTGGGCGACGGCGCCACCGCGGTGCTCCAGCAGCTCAACGGGCTGCTGGGCGCCCACCGGGTCTGGGAACGCTTCCCCGCCGCCGCCTGACCCCCAACGGCGTATCCCAACAGGCGGCCGCCGTGCGCAGCCGGTGAGATGAGAGGGTCCCTACGTCAACCAGTGAGGCAATTCTCATGCGTATGCGCAGCTTCGCCACGGCGGCAGTTCTCGCGGGCTCCCTCGCCCTGGCCGGCACGACGGCCGCCCACGCGGCCGACCCGGGCCCCACGACGGGCACGGCCAGCAACAGCCCGGGCGTCCTCTCGGGCAACGTCACGCAGATCCCGGTCGATCTCGGCCTCAACCTGTGCGGCAACAGCGTCGACGTCCTCGCCCTGCTGAACCCGGCTGCCGGGAACACCTGCACGGTGAAGTGACACGGTCCGGTGCGCCGGTCCCCTCGCAGGAGGGGGCCGGCGCACGGCTGTTCAGGAGGAGGTGCGGCAGAGCAGCAGACAGACGTCGTCGTCGTGCTCGGAGTCGTGCAGCATCGGCTTCAGCAGCGACTCGGCCGCCGCGTCCAGATCCTCCAACTCGGCGGCGCCGAGCGTCTCCAGGGCCTGGGCCAGCCGGTCGATGCCCGCGTCGATCCCGGCCGCCCGCCGCTCCACCAGTCCGTCCGTGTAGAGCGCCAGCGTGGACCCGGGCGGCAGCCGCACGGTGTGCTCCTCGTACTCGTACGCCATCGGCACGCCCAGCATGATCCCCGGTTTGAGGTCCAGCACGCTCACCGCGCCGCCGGGATCGCGGGTGACGGCGGGCGGATGGCCGGCCGCGGCCCACACGACGGCCGGATCGCCCGGGGTGAAGCGGGCCACGGCGCACGTCGCGTACAACTCCGGCTGCTGGTGGAGGAGCATCCGGTGCAGCAGGGTGAGGATGCGGGCCGGGCCGTTGCCCTCGACGGCGTACGCGCGCAGGGCGGTGCGCAGTTGCCCCATGATCACCGCCGCGCGCAGCCCGTGCCCCGTGACGTCCCCTATCACCGCGAGGACGCTGCCGTCGGGCTGCGGGAACGCGTCGTACCAGTCGCCGCCGATGTTCAGGCCGCGGGTCGCGGGCAGATAGCGCGCGGCCAGTGACACGCCCCGGACGTCGGGCAGTTCGGTGAGCTGGGCGCGCTGCAGCGCCTCGGCCACGTCCCGGTGCTGCTCGTACTGGCGGGCGTTGTCCAGCGCGATCCCCGCCCGCCGGCCCAGTTCCAGCAGCATCACGGTGGTGTCCGGGTCGAACCGCTCGCCCGGCGCGGTCAGGGTCAGCACCCCCTGCACCGTGCGCGAGCCCAGCGGGATGCACAGCAGCGGCCGGTCGGGGAAGAGGGCGGAGGGCGGCAGGTCGTCCACGCCCGGCAGCTCGCCGGGGTGCCGGGCCGCGTGCTGCGGGCGGCCCGTGCGGGCCGCGGTGACGGTCGCGGCCGCCCGGTCGCCCGGCGGCGTGCGCTCGTCGTCCGGCAGCCAGATGTCGACGTCGGCGGCGTACTCCGGGACGAGCAGGTCGGGCAGCCTGCGCAGGATGTCGTCGTGCTCCAGGGAGGCGTTCAGGGCCGCGCTCGCGTTCGCCAGGAAGGTCAGCAGCCGCCGGGCGTTCTCCGCCGCGGTGCGGGCCGCCCGCTCGGCGTCCAGCAGTTCGTGCTGCGCCAGCGCGGCCGCCTCAAGCTCGGCGTGCAGCGCCAGCACCCCCTGGTTGGTCTGGTGGAGCTCGTCCCGGTGGAAACTGACCAGCTCCTCCGTCTCCGCCAGGCTCTCCAGCACGGCGTCCGCGTCGGCGTCGGCGTCCAGCAGGGCCTCGGCGAGCCCGGCGTCGTCCAGCCCGGCGGGCGAGGGCGGCGGTGACGCGACCGGGCGGGGGCAGGACAGGGTGTGCCGCCAGGACCCGGGCCGCCCCGGCTGCCGTACCGCGACGTGCAGCCGCCCGTCGGCGTCGACGCGGACGGCGACCTCGGCGCCGCCTTCGGCGACGCAGCGGCGCAGCCGCGCGGTGAACGCGGTCAGGAACCGGGCGCGGTCGAGAGCGGGCAGGCCGGCGTCCGCGGTGAGCCGGGCGAGCACGGCCCGGGCGCGGGCCGCGTCGGCGGTCGAGTCGATGGTCCAGAGGTCACGGGCGGCTGTCATGGGAGCTGGTCCGGCGGTCGGGGGCCAGTACGGCCACACTGGTGTCGTCGCGTACGGGGCGGGCGGGGCTGCTCGCGTCGCGCAGGATCGTGGCGGCCACCACCGTGGGCTCACGGGCGAGCAGCACGGGATCGTCGGGCGGCGACCAGCGGCTCGGCAGCCCGTCGCTGTGCAGGACGAGCAGACTGTCCGCGTGCCACGGCATCGTCCGCAGCGGAACGTGCGCCGGGAAGTAGGCGCCGACGATGCCCGGATGGGAGACGAGGGACGTCCAGGTGTCTCCGGTGCGCAGCCGGGCGCCTGCGTTGCCCACCCCGGCGAAGCGCAGTTCCCGCCGCTCGGTGTCGAGCTGCGCCACCACCGCGGCCGCACCCCGGGTGCGCCGCAGGGCGGTGTGCAGGCGGCGCAGCATCTCCACCGGAGGCAGGTGCGCGGCGGCCCGCAGCTCCTCCACCGCCGCGGTGGAGGCGTGGGCCGCCTTGGCGCCGTGCCCGAGTCCGTCGGCCAGCAGCAGCGTCACCAGGGGACCGGAGTGCACCCAGCCCCAGGAGTCCCCCGAGTGCTCCGCCTGGTCGAGCGCGACGGTGATCCCGCCCGCCGGCGGCTCGTCCCGCGCGGGTGCGCCGGTCCGGCCGGCCTCCTGGTCCACGCGGGCCGCCGCCACCGTGCCACCGCCCGCGACGCTGTACAGGTGGAAGGCGTTCGCCAGCCGGCGGCAGCTTCCGAGGCCCGCTCCGAGCGACCCCTCGGCGGTGCTGAAACCGTCCCGCAGCGCCGTGCCGACGTCCGCGATCCCCGGCCCCCGGTCGAGCGAGCACAACTGCACCGACGGCGCGCCGCCGGCCGGGCCGTCCACCAGGTTCAGCACCATGCGGCCCCCGTCGGCGTGCCTGAGCAGATTGGTCGCCAGTTCGGTGGCGACCAGCGCGGCCGCCGCGGTGCGCTCCTGACCCAGACCGGCGACGGCGCTCGCGGCCTCGGCCGCGACCCGGACGTCCCGTACCCGTGTGGAGTCGTGCACCGGGATCTCCCACACCCGGCCCATCACACCCCCGCCCTGGCCCGCGGCACCGGGGTGACCCAGGCGACGGCCGTGACCGTGGTGCCCCGGCCGGGCTCGGTGTCCACGGCGAACTCCTGCACCAGCCGTTTGGCGCCGCTGAGTCCCAAGCCCAGGCCCCCGCCGGAGGTGTAGCCCTCGGTCATCGCCAGCTCCAGGTCCCGGATGCCGGGGCCCTCGTCGGTGAAGCGCATCCGCAGCCCGTGGACGCCGCCGTGGTGCAACGGGGTGATCTCCGCCTGCCCGCCGCCGCCGTGCACCAGCGTGTTGCGGGCCAGCTCACTGGCCGCGGTCACCAGTTTGGTCTGCTGCACCAGGCCGAAACCGAGCTGCGCCGCGTACTGCCGCACCTGCTGGCGGACGTAGGCCAGATCCCCGTCCGAACCGATCGGCAGGCAGGCCGCCGAGCAGGCCCGGTCCGACGACGCCGGCATCACGACTCCTCCGGCGACAGCAGTTCCATGGCGCGGTCGACGTCCAGGGCGGTGGTCAGTCCGGGCAGCGTGAGTCCCAGTTCGACCAGCGTGATCGCCACCGCCGGCCGCATGCCGGCCAGCACCGTGCGGGCCGCCAGCAGCCGGGCCGTCGACGCGATCTCCGCGAGCACCCGGCCCAGGAAGGAGTCCACGATGTCGACGCCGGAGATGTCGATCACCACGCCGGTCACGCTGCTGGTCGCGATGCGGCTGGAGATGTCGTGCTGGAGCTGTTCGGCCATGCCGTCGTGCAACTCGCCCTGCAGCGAGACGAGCAGGATGTCGCCCAGTGCCAGGACGGGCACCTGGGCCTGGCCGGAGAAGGGCTGCATCACCGCGCGCCCGCCCCGGCGTCCGTGCGCGCGGAGACCTCGATGCCCTGCCGGCCCAGCGCGTAGGCGAGCGCGTCGGCCAGCGAGGCGCGGGTGATCACCGTCCCCAGGTCGATGCCGAGCTGGACGATCGTCTGCGCGATGGCCGGCCGGATGCCGGAGACGATGCACTCCGCCCCCATCAGCCGCGCGGCGGCCACCGTCTTCATCAGGTGCTGCGCGACCAGCGAGTCCACCGTGGGGACACCGGTGATGTCCAGGATCGCGTACCGGGCCCGCTGTTCGACGATCGCCTCCAGCAGGGACTCCATGACCACCTGGCTGCGCGCGCTGTCCAGGGTGCCGATCAGCGGCACGGCGACGGTGCCCTCCCACAACTGGATGACGGGCGTGGCCACTTCGAGCAGTTGCTGCCGCTGCCGGTGGATCAGGTCCTCACCCGCGTGCAGCGCCGTCTCCATCACCACCAGACGCAGGGTACTCATGATCAGGGTGAGGGCGAGCGCCGCGTCCTGCGCGTCCGGACCCGCCGGGTCGGGGAACTCCTCGCGCAGCAGCTCGACCGCCGGTCCGCGCAGCCAGGCCACCTCGCCGGAGATCTGCGCCGGGCTCGATCCCGTACGGGACCGGGTCGCGGCCATACGGCCCAGCTGCTCGCGGACCGTGCCGAAACCGGGGGCGTCGATGTCCTCGAACCGGCCGCTCATCGCCACGTCGACGAGCGCGTCCAGCACGGCCTTGCACGCCTCGACCGCCTCGTCGCGGGAGACGGTGAACACCGAGCGGAACAAGGGGGCGTCCGCCCAGCGCTGCGCGATCTGCTCCTGACGCCGCTCCAGAAAAGCGCTCACCACACGCGACGTCGACTCGGCAGCATCCTGCTCCGGCACGTACATCCACTCCTTCCGCACGGCCCGGCTCCGCCGTCGTCCGGCCGGTTCCGGGCCGATGGCCTCCCTACGACTGACAACAGGGTCCGCGCCGACGAGCGGCCGAACCCCGGAAGGCCCGGCGGCCGAAGCCGCCGGGCCGGTGTCGGAGGCCGTCTACCCCGGATCAGGAAGACCTCTCCGCAGTGTTAGACAGATCACTCGCGCGTGGGACGGATCAGATCGCCCCGCCGCCGCCCGGACCGCCCATCTCGCCGCGCCACGCCCCGGTCTCCCGGCCGCCGCGCTGCTCGATGAAGTCCTTGAACCGGTGGAGATCACCGGAGACCCGCCGCTTGACCACGCCGAGCTTGTCGCCGACCGTCTCGGCGAGTCCCTCGGGTTCGAACTCCAGCTGCAGCATGACCTTCGTGGTGGAGTCGTCGATGCGGTGGAAGGTGACGACGCCGGCCTGCTTGGCCTCGCCGTCGACGGTGGTCCAGGCGACCCGCTCGTCCGGCCGCTGCTCCGTGATCGCGGCGTCGAACTCCCGGCGCACCCCGCCGACGTTGGTCACCCAGTGGGTGAGGGAGTCGGTGCGCTGCTCGATGCGCTCCACCCCCTCCATGAACTCGGGGAACGTCTCGAACTGGGTCCACTGGTTGTAGGCGGTGCGCACCGGGACGCCGACCCGCACGGATTCCTCGACCTGCGACATACAGGAACACCTCTCGTTCTCGTCGGCTGTACGAGGAGCGGGTTCCTGTTTGCCGCCAAGTCATGCACACGATCCCGCGATCGGGTGACACGAGGGCCGGGCGCGGACGCGGGCGGCGCCCGTCAGTCCCGGGCCGGCGCCGGCGCCTCCCGGCCTCCGGCGACCGGTTCGCGCGGCTCCCGCGACTCGCGGCCGGCGCGCCGCCGGCGCAGCAGCAGGCGTCTGGCGGGCCGCTCCACCGCCTCGTACAGCACCCAGGACAGCGCGAGCGACACGGCGAAGGCGACCGCCGTCACCGCCAGGCCCGCCAGCAGGCCGAAGTGCGGCTTCGTACCGAGCAGTTGGGTGCCCGCGCGCAGGACCAGCAGGTGGACCATGTAGAAGGCGAACGACAGCTCCCCGAGCCGCACCAGCCGCCGGCGCCGCCACAGGGAGGGCAGGCCGCGCAGGTCCGCGACGGCCGCGGCCGGGATGAGCAGGGCGAACCCGGCGATGGTGCAGACGGTGGCCGAGTAGCCGGGCGTGACCTGGGGCACCAGGAAGTAGCCGATGACCGCCAGCGCCAGGGCGGCCTCGAGGCCGGGCCCGCGCCACCGGCCGAGCAGTACCAGCCGGGCCGTGACGGCGCCGAGCACGAACTCCGGCAGCCGGGCGGCGGGCATCGAGTACAGGGCCTGCTCGGTCCAGTGGTGGGCGTCCGCCCGGGCCAGCACCAGCACCGCCACCACCGACAGCACGCCCAGCACCGCCGCGCCCCGGGCGCCCAGCCGGCGCAGCAGCAGGAACAGCAGCGGGAACGCGGCGTAGAAGAACGCCTCGCAGGCCAGCGACCAGCTCACCGGGTTCAGCGTCTGCCACCAGGGGCGCCACCACGAGTGCACCAGCAGCAGGTTGGACAGCGCCTGCCCGGAGGACGGTCTCGGCTGGCGCGGCAGCGTGTACGCCATGAGCAGGGCGATGCCCAGGGTGACCACGTGCACCGGGTAGACGCGGGCGATCCGCCGCCGCCAGAAGGCCGGTGCGCGGTCGTGGGGCCGCGCGGACCACGTCAGCACGAATCCGGACAGCACGAAGAAGAACGACACACCCGTGGCGCCCGCCCCGAAGCCCCACAGGACGATACGGCCGGGCTCGCCGCCGAAGTAGCCGAAGTTGTTCACGTGCAGCCCGAAGACCAGCAGTGCCGCGACCCAGCGCAGCCCGGTCAGGGACGGCAGGGCGGGCCGGGCGGCCGGCGGGGCGGAGCCGGCTCCGGTCCCACCGGTCCGTGCGGGCGGCGTCCGGGTGGACCGGGTCGTCGCCGTGGTCATCACATCACCTGCCGCAGAGGGGTCGCGTGGGGCATAAAGGGGACCCTTGCCCGGTCGCCCCTCCGCATTCACACCACGTCGCGAACATCACACTGCTGCCGAACGAACGGGTCCGCCGTATGCCACGGACGGCCGCCGCCGGGCATCCCTACGAGTGACAGGCCCGTGATCCGTGTGGTCCACCGTCGAAGCGGGGTGCGGCGCTCGTTCCGCCGGACGAAGGCCGGTCGCGCGCACAGCGGCGGAGAGGGCAGGATTCGAACCTGCGTGGACCCCTGGCGGGGCCCGACCTCGAGACGTGCTCTTGGTCCCCGATCAACCACTCCGGGCACCTCTCCCTGTTCCCGGCCCGGTCTCCCGCGCCGTTCACGACCACTACGTTGCCAGGCCCCGCTGACCGCGCCCTGACCCTCCGCTGACGCCGGCCGACCCGCGCTCACCCGTTCGGAGGACCCGTCGGCTCGGCGCGCCGCCCGGCGGGCCGAGCGGCCACAAGATGCGTTCACACGACGTCCCGGGCGATGCCGGGCGAAACCACGCGCAGGCGAACACCGGGCGTCGCCGAGTAGCCAGAATTGCATCGTTCGTTTTCTTGAACCCTTCGTGTTTACAGGGGTAGGTTCGGCCCATGACCGCATCCGGTGCTCCGACCACCGCCGAGGAACTGCGCGGTGCCGGCCTGCGCGTGACGGCGGCCCGGGTCGCGCTCCTGGAGACAGTCCGGGACGGTGACCACCTCGGCGTCGAGGCGATCGCGTCCGGGGTCCGCGACCGTGTGGGCCACATCTCCCTGCAAGCCGTCTACGAGGCACTGCACGCGATGACGGCGGCGGGCCTCGTACGGCGGATCGAGCCGGCCGGCAGCCCCGCCCGGTTCGAAGGACGCGTCGGCGACAACCACCACCACATCGTGTGCCGGTCGTGCGGTGCCCTCGCCGACGTCGACTGCGCGGCCGGCGAGGCGCCCTGCCTCACCGCGTCCGACGACCGCGGCTTCTCGATCGACGAGGCCGAGGTCGTCTACTGGGGCACCTGCCCCGACTGCTCCACCGGCCGTATCTCCTGAGTTTTCGAGTTCCTGAGTTCCTGAGCACAGAGTTCCGTTCCGTTCGGAAGGATTGCCATGACTGAGAACCACGACGCGATCGTCACAGACGCGAAGTCGGAGGAGCCGAGCGGCGGCTGCCCCGTCGCGCACGGGCGGGCCCTGCACCCGACCCAGGGTGGCGGCAACCGTCAGTGGTGGCCGGAGCGGCTCAACCTGAAGATCCTTGCCAAGAACCCGGCCGTCGCCAACCCGCTGGGCGCGGAGTTCGACTACGCCGAGGCGTTCAAGTCCCTGGACCTGCCGGCCGTGAAGCAGGACATCGCCGAGGTGCTCACCACCTCCCAGGACTGGTGGCCGGCCGACTTCGGGAACTACGGCCCCTTCATCATCCGGATGGCCTGGCACAGCGCGGGCACCTACCGCATCAGCGACGGCCGCGGCGGCGCCGGCGCCGGCCAGCAGCGCTTCGCCCCGCTGAACAGCTGGCCCGACAACGCCAACCTGGACAAGGCCCGCCGGCTGCTGTGGCCGGTCAAGAAGAAGTACGGCCAGAGCCTGTCCTGGGCCGACCTGCTGGTGCTCGCCGGCAACGTCGCCCTGGAGTCCATGGGCTTCGAGACCTTCGGCTTCGCCGGCGGCCGCGAGGACGTGTGGGAGCCGGAGGAGGACGTCTACTGGGGTCCCGAGACCACTTGGCTGGACGACAAGCGCTACAGCGGCGACCGCGAGCTGGAGAACCCGCTCGGCGCCGTCCAGATGGGCCTGATCTACGTCAACCCGGAGGGCCCCAACGGCAACCCGGACCCGATCGCCGCGGCCCGCGACATCCGTGAGACGTTCCGCCGCATGGCCATGAACGACGAGGAGACCGTCGCCCTGATCGCCGGCGGCCACACCTTCGGCAAGACCCACGGCGCCGGCCCCGCCGACCACGTCGGCCCCGACCCGGAGGCGGCCGGCTTCGAGGAGCAGGGCCTGGGCTGGCGGAGCAGCTACGGCACCGGCAAGGGCGCCGACGCCATCACCTCCGGCCTCGAGGTCACCTGGACCTCCACGCCCACCCGGTGGAGCAACGGCTTCTTCGACAACCTCTTCGGCTACGAGTGGGAGCTGACCGAGTCGCCGGCCGGCGCCAAGCAGTGGAAGCCGAAGGACGGCGCGGGCGAGGGCACCGTCCCGCACGCCCACGACTCCTCGAAGAGGATCGCCCCGTCGATGCTCACCACCGACCTGGCGCTGCGCTTCGACCCGATCTACGAGCCGATCTCCCGCCGCTTCCACGAGAACCCGCAGGAGTTCGCGGACGCCTTCGCCCGCGCCTGGTACAAGCTGACCCACCGCGACATGGGCCCGAAGTCGCTGTACCTCGGCCCGGAGGTTCCGGAGGAGACCCTGCTCTGGCAGGACCCGCTGCCTGAGCGCGAGGGCGAGCTGATCGACGACGCCGACATCGCGGCCCTCAAGACCAAGCTGCTCGACTCGGGCCTGACCGTCTCCCAGCTCGTCACCACCGCCTGGGCGTCCGCCTCCACCTTCCGCGGCAGCGACAAGCGCGGCGGCGCCAACGGCGCCCGCATCCGCCTCGAGCCGCAGCGCGGCTGGGAGGTCAACCAGCCCGACCAGCTCGCCCTGGTGCTGCGCACGCTGGAGAGCGTCCAGCAGGAGTTCAACGCCTCCTCCGGCGCCAAGCGGGTCTCCCTCGCCGACCTCATCGTCCTCGGCGGTGTCGCGGCCGTGGAGAAGGCCGCGAAGGAGGGAGGCTTCCAGGTCGAGGTGCCCTTCACGCCCGGCCGGGTCGACGCCGGCGAGGAGCACACCGACGCCGAGTCCTTCGAGGCCCTGGAGCCGACCGCGGACGGCTTCCGCAACTACCTCGGCAAGGGCAACCGCCTGCCCGCCGAGTTCCTGCTGCTGGACCGGGCCAACCTGCTGACGCTGAGCGCCCCCGAGACGACCGTCCTGGTCGGCGGCCTGCGCGTGCTGGGCGTGGGCGCCGAGGGTTCCCAGCTCGGCATCTTCACCAAGACGCCCGGCTCGCTGACGAACGACTTCTTCGTCAACCTGCTCGACCTGGGCACGACCTGGTCCGCGACCACCGAGGACCAGACCACGTTCGAGGGCCGGGACGCCGCCACGGGCGAGGTGAAGTGGGCCGGCAGCCGCGCCGACCTGGTCTTCGGCTCGAACTCCGAGCTGCGCGCGCTCGCCGAGGTCTACGCGGGCGACGACGCGAAGGAGAAGTTCGTGAAGGACTTCGTCGCCGCCTGGGACAAGGTCATGAACCTCGACCGGTTCGACCTGGCCTGACCGACCCGCCGAGGGCGTCCGGCCCGGCCCGCACGGGCCGGACCGGGCGCCCTCGCCCGTGCCGGCGCGGGCCCGCGCCGGCACGGGCGCGAAGGGTCCGGCGACGAAGACCGTCGCCGGTACTGCGGTCGCGGCGGTCGGGGTGCACGATGGTGAGGTGGCGATCCGGATCCCGATCCGGATCCTCCGGACGCCGAGCGGGCCCGCGCGTCCCGGCGCGCGGCCGCCGGCAGGCGAGAGGAGGCGGCGGCCGATGACTCGGACACCTCCCACGACGGTGACCCGCGACCGGCTGTGGCGCTGGCGGCGCAACCCACTGCGCCGGCACAGCGACATCGTCGAGGGCTGGGTGGTGCTCGCCACCTGGATCCTCGCCGTGCTCGGCGCCGTCCTCGGGGGCTGGGCGGCCGCGCACTCCGTGGACTCGACGCTGACCGCGCGGCGGGCCGAGGTGCACGCCGTCTCCGCGGTCCTCACCGACGGCGCGATGAAGACCCCGGCCGCCGGCAGCGGCTACGACGACGGCCGGGTCTGGGCCACGGCCCGCTGGACCGGCCCGGACGGCAAGGTGCACATGGACCGGACGAAGGTCCTGCCGGGCGCTGCCGCCGGAACCCAGGTCACGGTGTGGACGGACCGCACGGGCCGGGCGGTGCCCGCGCCCGCCTCGGCGGCCGAGGCCATGCTGCAGACGCTCCTCACCGGCGCCCTGGTCGCCCAGGTCACCGGCACGACGGTGTGGGCCGGCGGCTGGCTGGTCCGCAACGCGCTGGTGCGGCGCAGGCTGGCCGAATGGGACGAGGAGTGGAAGCGCGTCGGCCCGGAGTGGCGCAACTTCAGCGGCGGCCGGGGCTGAGACCCCCACCGCAGCCGTCGCGCCCTGCGCACCCCCCCCGGCGATCACCGCATCCGACGCCATCCCTCGGTGCCGCGTCCCGGGCGGCCTCACCCGCGCAGCGCCTCGAACGCCTGACGGGCGCCGATTCCGATCGCCAGGTCGATGTCCGGCGCCTGCGCCGCCCGCCGGTCCGCCCGGGTGAGCGCGGCGACGGCCACCCGGGCACCCGAGTCGGCCTCGATCACGCCGATCTCGTGCCGCAGATGCAGGAACGTGCCCGTCTTCCCGCTCAGCCGCAGACTGTCGGCGCGCAGTTCGCTCGCCAGCCGCTGCGTGAACACCTGATGGCCCATCAGCCGCCGCAGCTCGGCCGTGGCGCTGGGGTGCGCCACCTCGTCGCGCCACACCCGCCCCAGCAGGCCGGCGAGCGCCGAGGCGGTGCCGAGGTTGGCGTGCGCGGGGTCGAGCGTCTCGATGGTGTGCCGTCCCGCCCGCTCGTCGCGGACGGCGAGTTCCAGGGCGAGGGAGAAGTCGTTGCCCGCGGCGCCGGCGGCGCACTCGTACATGTGGTTCATGCGGTGCCGTATCCGGATGCCGGCGCAGCCCCAGGCCCGCAGCCGGGCGTCGGCGTCGGCGACCGGCACCAGGTCGAACAGCGCGTCCGCGGCCGCGTTGTCACTCACCGAGAGCATGAGCAGGAGCAGGTCGCCTACGGCCACCGTGACCGGGTGGCGGAACGCCGCGATGCCGGTGGGGCCGACGCTGCCGGCGGCCGGGTCGACCGTCACCGCAAGGGCCGGGTCCAGGTCGCCGACCGCGATCAGGTCCAGCACGACCAGCGCGAACGGCACCTTCACCACGGACGCCAGGGGGAACGGCTCCTCGGTGTCGAAGCCGAGCTGCTCGCCGGAGTCGATGTCGCGGGCAAGGAACGCGCCGCGCACGCCGAGTGCCGCCCAGTCCCGGGCGATCTCCTCGGCGACGTCCAGGAGGGGGCCGTCGCCGAGGAACTGCGCCGGCCGGTGCGCCGTGTCCCCGGTCATCCGCGTGCCGCCAGCCGCGCCGGAGCGTCCGCGGCCTCCGGCCGCCCGGCGGCGCGTACGGCGGTCCCGGCGCCGGCCGCGGCGGCCAGCACCGCGGCCAGCCACTCCGGCACGGAGCCGCCCCGCTGACGCGGGGTGCCCCGCACGTCGTACCCCCGGTGCAGCGAGGTGTCGGCCAGCGGCGCCCAGTCGGCGCCGTGCCGCCGCGCGAAGGGCTCGTCGCACAGCAGCGTCGCCCGGCCGGCCAGCGTCTCGGCGAGCGCGGTGGCCGCAGGGCCGGCCGGCCGCACCAGCCGCTCGGGCAGCCCTGAGCGGGCCGCCGCGCGGACCAGCCGGTCCCACGCGTCGGGCACCTCGTCCTCCGTCAGGGTCAGGATCGGCAGGGGGTCGGTCCGCTCCCGGGTGACGGCGCGGCGGCGCGGTCGCAGATCCTCCAGGTGCACCGGGCGCCCCCGGCCCACCGCGTGCGCCGGCCGCTCCGCCCCGAGGGGCGGCGCGCCGGCCAGGCCGAGCGGCACCCGGTGGGCGGCGTGCTCGGGCGGGACGCGCAGCAGCGCGTACGCGAGCGAGCCGTCCGCCAGCCGGGCCGCCCGCTCGTGGGGCGGCAGTTCGCGCACCGCGAGCGTGAAGCCGCGGTCCGCCCCGGCGCGGATGATCCGTGCCAGGGCCGCCGGCGCCCGGTCGGCGGGCACCCCCACGGCCCGTGCCTGGGTCCGCCGGGCGGACCGGGCGACCTGTTCGAGCCGCTGGGTCCGGTCCAGGACGTCCTGCGCGTAGGGGAGCAGCAGCATGCCCAGCTCCGTCGTCGCGACCTGCCGCCGGGAGCGGTCGAACAGCAGGCCGCCGAAGTGGGCCTCCAGCGTCTTGATGCGGCGGCTGAGGAGCGGCTGGGCGATGCCGAGCCGGTCGGCCGCGCGCGAGAAGCTCGTCTCGTCCACGGTGGCGACAAACGCCTCGAGATGCGCGAGGAGATCCATCCAGCAGTCATATCAATTCGGTATGGGACCTTCAAAGTTCACTCTTGGACATGAGCGGTGTCCCGCTGTTTCGCTGTCCCGGTCGACGAAGATCCACCGAGCCGACGCCCCATCACCGACGAACTCGGGAGAACTCCGCACAATGACGAGTGCCGTTCCGACGCCGCGCCGCCGCCTGTTCAAGGCGGGCATCGCCCTCACCGCCGCCGCAGCGGTGGCCCCAGCTCTGACGTCCGCCCCCGCCTCGGCGGCCCCGAACGCCCGATCAGCACACCTCCGCGACCGGTTCGCCGAGCTGGAGCGGCGGTACGGCGCGCGGCTCGGTGTGCACGCCCGGAACGCGCGCACCGGCCGCACCGTGGGGTACCGGGCCGCGGAGCCGTTCGCGATGTGCTCGACGTTCAAGGCGTTCGCCGCCGCCGCCGTGCTGCGCGACCACGCCGACTGCGCACCGCTCGACAAGGTCGTCCACTATCCGCCGAACGACATCCTCGCCAACTCCGACCATGCGAAGGCGCGTCTGGACACGGGGATGACCGTGGACGAGCTGTGCGCCGCCGCGATCCGGTACAGCGACAACACGGCGGGGAACCTGCTGCTGCGTCAGATCGGCGGCCCGCAGGGGCTCACCCGGTTCTTCCGGTCGCTCGGGGACCGGGTGAGCCGGCTCGACCGCTGGGAGACCGACCTCAACACCGCCGTCCCCGGCGACCCGCGTGACACCACCACGCCGGAAGCCCTCGGCGGCAGCTTCCAGCGGCTGACCCTCGGGCGGGCGCTGGCCCGCGCCGACCGCGAGCGGCTCCTCACCTGGCTGAAGGGCAACACCACCAGCGGCGAGCGGTTCGGCGCCGGACTGCCGCGGGGCTGGGTCCTCGCGGACAAGACGGGCACCGGCGAGTACGCGACCGCCAACGACATCGGCGTCGCCTGGACCACCCGGGGGACGCCCCTGGTGCTCACCGTGCTGTCCACGAAGGACACCAGGGACGCGCCCGTCGACAGCGGGCTGATCCGCGAGGCGGCCGCCGTCCTGGCCGACGCCCTGGCCCCCGGCGAGTAGGGCGGCCCCTTCCGGCCCGCCGGCCGCGATTTTCCACTACCGCCAGTAACGTGATGATCTTCTCCCGGTTGTACCAGTCAGTCAGTTTGCACGTCCGGCGGACGTGCTCCGCCCGGAGAAGTCCATGTCCTCTGAAGCCTTCGAGAACGCGCGTCTCACGTACGAGCAGCACATGCGGACCTGCCGCCAGTGCCACGCGGACACCGTGCCCTGCGCGGTGTCCAAGCACCTGCTGCGGATCTGCAACAACGCCCGCAGGGAACTGCTGCGCACCCCGGACCGGCGGGCCGGCCAGGGCTGAGCCGCCGGTCCGGCCGCGATCCGTGCAGGCCCGGGGCTTTCGGCCGGCATGATCGGGGAACCCGGTCGGCTGATCCGCCCGCACGAGACGACGGAGGCCGCCGTGACGGACAAGCAGAGTCCGCAGCCCGACCCGACCACCCGGCACCCCCGGCCGGACTTCCCCTCCCAGGACCAGCCGCACCCCGGCTGGACCGGGCCGATGGATCCGCCGCCCGACCACGGTGAGGAGTCCTACCGGGGCGCCGGGCGTCTGAGCGGCCTCAAGACCGTGATCACGGGCGGTGACTCCGGAATCGGCCGGGCGGTCGCACTGGCCTACGCCCGTGAGGGCGCCGACGTGCTGTTCACCCACCTCGCCGACGAGGAGGACGACGCACGCGAGACCGCCCGGCTGGTCGAGGACGCGGGCCGCAAGGCGGTCGCCGTGCCCTGCGACATCCGGGACGAGAGCGAGTGCCGCGCGCTGATCGGGCGGGCGGTCGACGAGTTCGGGCGCATCGACGTCCTGGTGAACAACGCCGCCTACCAGATGTCCCAGCCGGACGGGATCGAGGCGATCAGCACCGAGCAGTTCGACCGGGTACTGCGCACGAACCTGTACGGCATGTTCTGGCTCACCAAGTTCGCACTGCCGCACATCCCGGCCGGGGGCAGCGTCATCAACACCACCTCCGTGCAGGCGTACAAGCCCAGCCCGCACCTGCTCGACTACGCCATGACCAAGGGCGCGATCGTCACCTTCACCCAGGGGCTGGCCCAGATGGTCGCCGAGCGCGGCATCCGGGTCAACGCGGTCGCGCCCGGCCCCGTGTGGACGCCGCTGATCCCGGCGACGCTGCCCGACACGGCCGAGTTCGGCAAGCAGAGCCCGCTCGGCCGCCCGGCCCAGCCCGCGGAACTCGCTCCGGCGTACGTCTATCTCGCCTCCGACCAGGCGAGCTTCGTCACGGCCGAGATCCTCAACGCGACCGGCGGCACCCCGCTGCCCTGACCCGGGCACGGGGCCCGGCGTCCCCGGCTAGGCCGTGTCCGCAAAGTCGCGTCTGCGTCACGACGCCCGGCACGCACTCTCGCCGCACCGGCCGAAAGCCCGAGTACACCCAGTACGAGGGCATCCGGCCGGCACTCCCCCAGCCTTCGGCCGGGGGGACCCCCAGAGCACGCACCGGACGCCGCGACGCCCGCCCTGCGGGCGAACGGCGCGACTTCGCGGACACGACCTAGGCCCTGTCGTCAAATTCCCGTCTGCCCTGCGACGCCATGCACGTACTCTCGCCGCACCGGGCCCAGACCCGGGTACATCCAGTACGAGGGCCAGGGCCCGGCACGCCGAGAGCACGCACCTGACGCCGCAGGGCCCGCCCTCCGGGCGGACGACGGGAATCTGACGACAGGACCTAGAGCGGGGGCTCCTCGGCGAGTTCCAGCAGCGAGCGGGCGCTCTGGGCCGTCAGGGGAGAGGCCTCGGCCGCGGACGGGAACAGACCGCCCCAGGCCCGGGCCCGCCCCAGGGCGCTGAGCCGCCAGGAGAGACGGACCGCGCGCCGGAGTTCCTCCGTCGTGCGGCCGTCTCCCGTCCACGGCTCCAGGTAGGCGTCGCGCAGCCGCGGCAGGACGCCGGGCCCGTACCGTTCGCAGGCCTTGCGGGCCGGGACCCGCAGGCTGCAGAACGGGTGGGAGACGGCCGAGTCGCCCCAGTCGAAGAAGGTGAACCGGCCCGGCTCCGGGTTGAACAACTGACCGTCGTGCAGGTCGACATGGTCGAGCGAGTCGGGCACCCCCAGGGCCGCAAGCTCGGCGCACCAGTCCGCCAGCCGGGGCCGCAGCTCCGCCAGCCGGGTGCGTTCGTCCGGCCGCAGCGCCGGGCTGCCGGCCAGCAACTCGTCGAAGAGGTACGGCATTTCACCGGTGCGGGCACTCGGCACGCCCAGCCGTCCGAGTTCCCCCGCGTGCGGGACCAGCGTGTGCTGCATGCTCGCGTACTGGCGCAGCAGGTCCTCCCAGGCCTCCGGCCCGACGGGCTCCCGCTCGAGCACGTCCCGGAACAGCGCGCCGCCGTCGGGCAGCAGCGACCAGCCCCGGCCGGCGTCGATCGCCAGCGGCGCCAGGACGTCACCCGGAACCCAGTGGGCGAGCGCCGCGGTGAGGGCGCCCTCGAAACCGCTGGCCGGCGGATTCGCCTTGAACCAGACCGTCTCCCGGCCCGCCACGGGGACCCGTACCAGCACGGACCACGGCCGCAGCCGTACCCGCAGACCGCCGGACATCCGCAGCCCGTGGGCGGCGAGCCCGTCCTCCAGCCAGCCGAGGGCCGCGGACCGCCAGTCCTCCTGCTCCCAGGGGGTCGGCGCGTCCGGGTACGCGCCTCGGTCCACGGTCGCTGACGCAACATCTCGCATCAGGTCATCCCAGCACGGGCGCATCGCGGCCGGCCAGCGGTTTTCCGGTTCGGCCGGCGGCGGAGAGGGCAGGATTCGAACCTGCGTGGACCCCTGGCGGGGCCCGACCTCGAGACGTGCTCTTGGTCCCCGATCAACCACTCCGGGCACCTCTCCCTGTTCCCGGCCCGGTCTCCCGCGCCGTTCACGACCACTACGTTGCCAGGCCCCGCTGACCGCGCCCTGACCCTCCGCTGACACCCGGACCGGCCCCGCGCCGCGCCGCCCGGGAATCCCGTGGCCGCCCGCCGTCCCGTTCAGCGCACCGGGAAACCGAAGGAGTAGCCCTGCTGCTTCAGCCAGGGCAGCACGGTCCGCAGGGCGGCAACCGTCTGCGAGCGGTCACCGCCGGCGTCGTGGAAGAGCAGGGTGGGGCCATTGGGCACTTCCTGCTGCACGGTGGCGACGATGGCCTCGGTGCCGGGCCGCTCGAAGTCCTTGGAGTCGACGTTCCAGCCGAGCGGCCGCATGCCGTGGGAGGCCGCGAGGTGCCGGCTGTAGGGGGTGAAGGCGCCGCCCGGGGCACGGTAGTACAGGGGGCGCACACCGCCGGACGCCTTGGTGATCTGGCGTTCGGCGGTGAGGATCTGCTCCGACTGGTAGGACTGCGGCTTCTTGTCCATGGCGGTGTCGTGCGAGACCGAGTGGTCGCACAGCCGGTGTCCGGCCGCCACCACCTGCTTGACGAGATCGGGGTGGGCCTCGGCCTGGGGGCCGACCATGCAGAAGACCGCCTTCACGCCGTTCTCCCGCAGCACCTGGAGCACCTGAGGGGTCCAGGTCGGGTCCGGGCCGTCGTCGATGGTGATGTTGACCGCGTGGTCGCCGCCGTCGGAGGCGTGGACGATGCCGGCGGACACGGCGGCCGCCTTCGCGGCGGCGGGCTTGGCCGCGGCCTGGTCGCCGCCCGCGGGACCGGCCTGCGCGGTCCACACCGAGGTCGCGGCGGCCACCGCCGTCACCCCGACCGCCGCCGCGACCACCCGGCCGTACCATCCCCGCCCGCCGTGCCGTGCCATGTCCCGCCCCGATCCTGCCGTGTTGGTGTCTCCGTGCACCTGTGAGGACGGGCGGGAACGGCCCGAGGATCCCGCTGTTACCGATCAAGGACAATCCCGCGGTGCTTCCGGGACAACGAGCGAAGTCCCGGGACGGGAACGGCCGTCCGCCGCGCACCCGGGTGATTCCGCGACCGGGTCAGTCCGTGGACGGACGGCGCGCGTCCACCTCGATCTCGATCTTCATACGGGGGTCGGCCAGACCGCACACGAGCATCGTCGCGGCCGGCCGGACCTCGCCGAAGCGGCGGCGCAGCACCGGCCAGCAGGGCTCGAAGTCGGCGCGGTCGGGCAGGAGGTAGCGCACCCGCACCACGTCGGGGAAGCCGCAGCCGGCCTCGGCCAGCGCGGCCCCGATGTTGCGCAGGCACTGCTCGGCCTGTTCCACCACGTCGTCGGAGATGGTCATCGTGGCGTAGTCGAACCCGGTCGTCCCGGACACATGCACCCGGTCGCCGTCCACCACGGCGCGGGCGTACCCGATCTGCTCCTCGAAGGCGGAACCGCCGAGGATCGCACGTCGTATCGTCATGCGCCGCACGCTAAACGGCCCGCGCCGGTCCCTCCAACACGGCCCCCGCCGCCCGGAGTCCGGTCAGCGGCCGTAGCGGCGGTCCCGGGCGGCGTACGAACGCAGCGCGCGCAGCAGGTCGATCTGGCGGAAGGCGGGCCACAGGACGTCGACGAAGTGCACTTCCGCGTAGGCGGACTGCCACAGCAGGAAGCCGGACAGCCGCTGTTCGCCCGAGGTGCGGATGATGAAGTCGGTGTCGTGCCCGGCCGGCGAGTACAGGTTGTCGCTGATGTGCTCCAGGTCGAAGTCCGCGGCCAGGTCCCGGGGATCGCCGCCGGCGCCGATGTGCTTGTCGAAGGCCGCCCTGACGGCGTCGACGATCTCCCGGCGGCCGCCGTAGCCCACGGCGACGTCGACCTTGAGCCCGCCCCGGCCGGCCGTGCCCGAGGCGGCCTCCTTCAGGACCCGGGCGGTGTTCCCGGGCAGCAGGTCCAGCGCGCCGATGATCTCGATCTCCCAGGGCTCCCCGGGGGCGCAGATGCGCTGGACGGTCTCCTCGATTATGGCGAGCAGCGGGCCGAGTTCGTCGGCGGGCCGGTGGAGGTTGTCGTCGGACAGCATCCACAGGGTGACGTGCTTGATCCCCGCGTCGGTGCACCAGCGCAGGAAGTCCGTGACCTTGGCGCCGCCGACACGGTAGCCCTCGCGCACGTCGCTGTGTCCCGCGCCGCGGGCCCAGCGCCGGTTGCCGTCCAGCATGATCGCCACGTGCCGCGGCCGGGGGAGACCCTCCAGCTTGCGGTTGAGGCGCCGTACGTAGACCGCTTCCAACGCCGCGCGCAAGGCCTTCATCGCCACACCGACATCCTTTCTCCGAAGCCGTGTTAGAGGGCGCAACGATAGTCCCACGTCCGCCGGCGGCACATGCGGAGCCCTGGAGTCCGCGTTCCGGGGGACCGCTGCGCCGGGCGTCACTCGCGATCCGTTACCGACTCGCCGTGTCGAGCGGGCGTCCGTCGGCCGGGCTCGCGCCGTCGGGCACGAATCCCGCGTTCCGGCCCCACCTCCACGGCAGGAGCTGGAGCACGCCGAACGCCACCTCGACGCCGAGGAACAGCCACAGGAGCCGCGACGCGCCATGGGCCAGTGCGTACGCCTGCCACGTCGCGAACAGCGTGCGCGCGGCGCCGTCGAACAGTCCGTGCTCCGGCAGCGTCCTGACGATGCGCAGAACGGCCCAGACGACCACCACCGAGCCCATCAGGTTGGCGAACAGGACCTGCCAGGCGTCGGGTTCGGGCAGGGCGCCGAACCCCAGCGCCCGGCTGCCCGACGACAGCGCCTCGTGTACCGGTGCGTAGGTCCACGGAGTCGCGAAGCCCGCCGTGACGACCAGGTCGTACCAGGCGCTCGCGCGTACGACGCGGAGGTAGGCGGGGTGCGCGGGGGTGCGAAGAGGGCTCACGATGAGGCTCCTACGGGGGTTTCGTGGCAGATGCCTCACGCTAAACAGTGGAGTACGCTCCAAGGTCAAGTCCGGCCTACCGCGGAGGGGCATGCGCATCGGCGAGCTTGCCGCGCGGGCAGGCATGACCAGAGACACGATCCGGTTCTACGAGAAAGTCGGTCTTGTCGCGGGCCGGCGGCTGTCCAACGGGTACCGGGACTTCCCGCCCGAGGCGGTTGTCTGGCTCCAGTACGTCCGCACCGCGCAGGCGCTCGGGTTCTCCCTGGCGGAGATCGCGCGGACCGGCGAGCGACTGCGCGAGGCGCCGGACACCGCCGCGGCGCTGTCCGCGCTCTTCGAGGAGAAGATCCGGGTCATCGACGCCCGGATGGCCGAACTGGCCGCCCTCAGGGCCGACCTGGCCACGCGCGTGGGCACCGGATGCCCCCTGCGGCCGGCCGGAGGGGCCGCCGGCGAGACGGCCGGCTGAGGCCATCGGCCCGCTCCGCGCCGGTAGCGGAACATACAAGCAGTGACTTCCGGCAGTGCTATGTAACGCGCGATGGTCCTCGTAAGGGCGATGACGGGCGTGGCAAATCAGGGCAATCTGACCTATTCCCCGGCACCCCGCATGCGTTGCAGGAATGTAATCGGCGTTACATCTACCCATGATGACGGCCTGGCTGTAGTTTCCTGCGCTGTCAGGGGGCGAGGGCAGACCTCCCCCGGCAGTACGTCCGAGAGGGACCGATCGTGATGCCACATTCCTCCCGCCGCGCCATGCTCAGTGCCGCGACCGCCGTCGCGGCCCTGATGGCGGTGAGCGCCTGCGACGACGGCTCGGACACCGGCGGGGCCGCGTCGCCCGGCGCCGCGAAGGTCGCCGGCGTGACGGTGAAGAAGGACCAGGCGCTGCACGACGCGCTGCCCGCCGGGATCAAGAAGTCCGGCACGGTCCGCGTCGCCACCGACGTCCCCTACGCGCCGTTCGAGATGTTCGTCAGTGAGGGCGGCAAGGAGCTCACCGGGCTCGACTACGACCTCGGTCAGGCCATCGGCGCGAAGCTCGGCGTGCGGTTCGCCTTCACCCCGCAGAAGTTCGACGGCATCGTGCCCGCCCTGCAGGCCGGCAAGTTCGACGCCGCGATGTCGGCGATCACGGACAACAAGGACCGCCAGAAGGTCGTCGACTTCATCGACTACTCCCAGTCCGGGTCCGGCGTCCTGGTCGCCAAGGGCAACCCGAAGAAGATAACCACCCTGACCGACCTGTGCGGGTCGCCGGTCGCCGTGCAAGCGGCCACCAACCAGCTGAAGCTGCTCACCGCGACGCAGGCCGACTGCACCGCGGCCGGCAAGCCCAAGATCGCCGTCTCGACCTACCCGAAGGACTCCGACGCGCAGCTCGCGCTCCGCTCGGGGAAGGTCGTCGCCGACGTGCTGACCAAGCCCGCCGCGGGCTGGACGGCGAAGACGGCCGACGGCGGCAAGGCCTTCGAGCTGGTGGAGGACCCCAAGGCGCCGGGCGGCTACAACGCCTCGCCCAACGGCATCGCCGTCAGCAAGAAGCTCCCCGAACTCACCGCAGCGGTGCAGAAGGCCCTCCAGGCCCTCATCGACGACGGCACCGCCACCAAGATCTTCGACAAGTACGGCGTCGCCTCGATCGCCGTCAAGGAAGCCACCCGCAACGCGGCGGTGGACTGAGAATGACCGCCACCTCCACACCCGTGAGCGCCTCACCGCACCGCGAGTCAGCCCCCGAGGACATCGACATCGTCCCGGTGCGGCACTACGGCCGCTGGGTCGCCGCCGCGGCGGCCGTGGCGGCCGTCGGCGGACTGATCGGCTCCCTGGCCAAGAACGCCAACCTGCACTGGGACGTCATCGGCCACTACCTCTTCACCGGCCTCGTCTTCGACGGCCTGGCGACGACGCTGTGGCTGACCGCCGCGGCCATGGCCCTCGGCCTGGTCCTCGGCACCCTGATCGCGGTCATGCGCCTGTCGGCCAACCCCGTCCTGTACGGGCTCTCCTCCCTGTTCGTCTGGGTCTTCCGGGGGACACCGCTGCTGGTCCAGATCATCTTCTGGGGCTATGCGGCGGCTCTGTACAAGAAGGTGCTGATCGGAATCCCGTTCACCGACGTCACCTTCGTCCAGGCCGACACCAACTCGCTGCTCACCCCCGCGGTCGCGGCTCTGCTGGCGCTCGGCCTGAACGAGGCGGCGTACGCGAGCGAGATCGTGCGCGCCGGCATCCAGTCCGTCGACCCGGGACAGACGGAGGCGGCCCACTCGCTCGGTATGCGCCCCGCCCTGACCATGCGCCGGATCGTCCTGCCCCAGGCCATGCGGGTGATCATCCCGCCGATGGGCAACGAGACCATCAACATGCTGAAGATGACGGCGCTCGTCTCCGTCATCGCCGCCCACGACCTGATGTCGAACATCCAGGACGTGTACGCGCAGAACTACCAGGTCATCCCCATGCTCGTGGTCGCCAGCATCTGGTACCTGGCCCTGGTCAGCCTGCTGAGCATCCCCCAGGCGTGGATGGAGCGGCGCTACGGCCGCGGCACCTCGGGAGGCGGCCGGGTGTCCCCCGTACAGCGCCTCTTCACGGGCGCGTTGTCGCTGGGCCGCGTGAACAAGGAGTCGGACCGATGACCACACCCATGGTCCACGCCCAGGGCGTGCGCAAACACTTCGGGAAGCTCGAGGTCCTCAAGGGCGTCGACCTGACCGTGGGCGCGGGAGAAGTGTGCTGTCTGCTGGGGCCGTCCGGCTCGGGCAAGTCCACGTTCCTGCGGTGCATCAACCATCTCGAGACGGTGGACGGCGGCAGACTGTCCGTCGACGGCCAGCTCGTGGGCTACCGCCGGCAGGGCGGCCGGCTGCACGAACTGCGTGAGCGGGAGGTCGCCTCCCGCCGCCGCGACATCGGCATGGTCTTCCAGCGCTTCAACCTGTTCCCCCATCTGACGGCGCTGGAGAACGTGACCGAGGCGCCCGTACGCGTCGCGGGCGTCAGCCGTGCCGAGGCACGGGAGGACGGTATGCGCCTGCTGGAGCGGGTCGGGCTCGCCGACCGCGCCGGGCACTACCCCGCGCAGCTCTCCGGCGGACAGCAGCAGCGGGTCGCCATCGCCCGCGCCCTGGCCATGAAACCCAAGCTGATGCTCTTCGACGAGCCGACCTCGGCACTCGACCCGGAGCTTGTCGGTGACGTCCTGGACGTCATGCGGCAGCTCGCCGCCGACGGCATGACCATGGTCGTCGTCACCCATGAGATCGGCTTCGCCCGCGAGGTGGGCGACACCGCCGTCTTCATGGACGAGGGGGTCGTCGTCGAAGCCGGACGCCCCCAGCAGGTCCTCGTCGATCCCGAGCAGGAACGCACCCGCGGATTCCTCTCGAAGGTCCTGTGAGCGCCTCGGTCCGTCAGCGTCCGCGCACCGCCGCACTGCTGACGCTCGCCCGTGCCCACCAGCCCCGGTACCTGCGGGAACTGGCAGAACTCGTCGCGATCGACTCCGGCTCCTACAGCCCCGAAGGCGTCAACCGCGTCGGCGAGATCGTCGGCGACCGGCTGCGGGCCCTGGGATTCGACACCCGCCGCGTCGGCCTGGGACCCGCAGGTTCCCGCGGCACCGGCGACCTGGTCGTGGCGCGGAAGAAAGGGGCGCTCCCCGTCGAGGAAGGCGGCCGCCGCATCCTCCTGGCCGCGCACATGGACACGGTCTTCGAGGACGGGACGGCCGCGGCGCGGCCGTTCGGCCTGGTCGGCTCGCACGCCCGCGGGCCGGGCGTGAGCGACGACAAGGGCGGCCTCGTGGCAGGTCTCACGGCGCTGCGCGTCCTCGCGGAGGCGGGCTTCCAGGACTACGCCGAGCTGGTGTTCCTCGCCGTCCCCGACGAGGAGATCGGCTCCCCGGCGAGCCGCCCCCTCACCGAGAAGGCGGCGCACGGCATGCACTACGCCCTGGCGCTGGAGTGCGCCCGCGAGAACGGCGACGTCGTGATCGCCCGCAAGGGCGTCGCCGACTTCCGGCTCACCGTCACGGGCCGCGCCGCCCACGCCGGCATCGAACCGGAACGGGGCGCGAACGCCGCGCTGGCGGCGGCCCACCTCACCGTCGCCCTCCAGGGACTCAACGGCCGCTGGGACGACGTGACGGTCAACGTCGGAATGGTGCACGCCGGCACGCGCATCAACATCGTCTGCCCCGAGGCGGAACTCCACGTCGAGGTCCGCTCGGCGACGACGCGGGGCATCCGGCGGGCCCGGCAGGCGATCGAGGAACTCGCCGCGCGCCCCACCGTCCCCGGGACCACGGCGACGGTGGAGCAACTCGACCTCTGCCCGCCGATGGAGGACACCGACGCCTCACGGCGGATCCTGCACGCCGCCCAGTCCATCGGCGCGGAGATCGGACTGTCCATCGGGGCGGCCGCGACCGGGGGAGTGGGCGACGCGAACCTGATCGCCGGCGTCGGCGTACCCGTGCTCGACGGTCTCGGGCCGGTGGGCGGCGGCGACCACAGCCCGCAGGAGTGGCTGGACACCACCACCGTCGCCCCCCGCGTCGCCCTGCTCGCCTCGCTCATCGCCGAACTCGGCCGCGAGCACCTCCCCGCCGCCTGATCGCACAACTCCCCGACAGCACATCCCCCACGTCCGCACACACCCGGAGGCACCTCATGCGCATCCCGTACGGAACCGGTCGCACCGTCCTCGCCGCGAGCACCACTCTCCTGCTGGCTCTGGCAACGGCTCCGGCCGCCACCGCGCACCAGGCCGCCGGACACCGCTCCGCCGGCTCGCTCGTCCTGGTCGGCGGCGGGCTGAAGGACGACAACGACCAGGTGTACGGCGAGATCATCGACCGGGCCGGTGGCGCGGGGCGCGCACGGATCGGCGTGCTGACCGCCGCCTCCGTGCCGGAGAGCCAGGACCCGAACGCCGGTGACCCGGCCACGTGCTCCAACTCCGCCTGCAACGGCGCCTACTACGCCGGCCTGTTCACGCGCCACGGCGCCGCCGACGCCGAATGGATCCCAATCGACATCGACCATGTCGCCGAAGCCGACTCCGACCGTGTCGTCGCACAGGTCAACAGCATGACCGGCTTCTTCTTCGGCGGCGGCGACCAGTACCGCTACGTGACCAGCCTGCTGCACGGCTCCGGCCACACCGACTCCAAGGTGCTGGCCGCCATCCGCGCCAAGCTCGCCCAGGGCGCCGTGGTGGCCGGGTCGAGCGCCGGTGCCCAGATCGCGGCCGGAGCCGACATGGTCACCGGCGGTGACTCCTACGAGGCCCTGCGGGACGGCAGCGCTCCCGGCTACTTCGACGACGCGTCGAAGCTCGGCTACCTGCCCGAGGGCGGCTTCGGCTTCCTGCGCTCGGGACTGCTGGACACCCACACCGGCACCTCGGGACGTGAGGGCCGCTCGCTGCGCCTGGCCGCCGACACGGGCCACCGGCGGGTCTACGCGCTGGAGGAGAACACCGCACTCGTCGTCGAGCACCCGGGCTCGGCCGACGAGAGCATGCGCGTCGTCGGCCCGCAGGGCCTGGCGGTGTTCGACCTGCGGCACGCGCACGTGACCGGGCGCGACGGAGGCTGGTCGCTCAGCGGGGCGACCTACGACTACCTCACCGACGGCGACCGCTACGAGCCGAGCCGCTGGCGGGTGCGGCCGGCATCCGGCAAGACGCGGCTCCACCCGCAGGACCGCACTCCGGTGCCCGCGAACAACGACGTCTTCTACTCCCTCGCCAATGACGACGGCGTCCCCTACAGCTTCCTGCGGACCGCGCGCGCCCTCGCGCGGTCCGCGGGGCAGCGCGAGGCGACCGCCACCACGTTCGAGTCCGGTCCGCGCTTCACCGTCACCTTCCGGAAGGACCGCCACTTCACCCCCCTGACGGAGGACGGCACGACGGCGGACACCCTCATCGGGATGAGCGTGTCCATCACCCCCAGCTGAGACTCCCCGCACAGGCCGCGCAGGGCCTCGATCCTCCAGCGGGCGCCATCGGCGCCGTACCCGCCGCTTAAGCTCCACGGACAAGGCCCTCCCGGCACGGAAAAGGAACACACCGATGGCTTCTGGCACGCTCGCCGACAGGATCCGGCTCAAGCTGGGTGAACTCAGCCCCGCCGAACGCAAGGTCGGCCGGGTCATGTTGGCGGGCTACCCGGCGCCCGGATTCGAGACCATCGCCACCATCGCCGAGCGTGCCGCGGTCAGTGCGCCGACCGTCCTCAGGTTCGTCGGACGCCTCGGCTTCCGCGGCTACCCCGACTTCCAGGCGGCCCTGCGCGAGGAACTCGAGGAACGAAGCGCCTCACCCCTGGCGCTGTACGAGTCGGCCCCCCTGACCCGGGCCGACGACGCCGACCACGCGGACGCCAGGGAACCGCTGCTGACGACCGGCAGCAGGCTGTTCGCGGCCGCGCTCACCCAGTCCCTGGCCGAACTCCCGCCGCACGACCTGGACCGGGCCACCCAGCTCCTCGCCGACCCCAAGCGACGGATCGTCCTCGCCGGCGGCCGGTTCACCCACCTGCTGGCGCAGTACCTCGGTCTCCACCTCATGCAACTGCGCGACGACGTGTCCTTCCTGCCCGATCGCGACGTCGAGCGCACCGCCGTCCTGGCCGCGCTGACACGCCGCGACGTACTCGTCGTGTTCGACTACCGGCGCTACGAGGACGACAAGGTCGGCATGGCTCAGCTGCTGCGGGAACGCGGCGGCAAGGTGGTGCTCTTCACCGACACGTGGCTCTCGCCGGTGACCGCGCACGCGGAGGTCGTCCTGCCCAGCCAGGTCACGTCGCCCTCGCCGTACGACAGCCTGGTCCCGACGATGGCCGTGATCGAAACCGTCGTCGCGTCGGTCATCGTGTCGCTGGGCGAGGCCGCGCACCGACACCTGAGGCACGGGGAGGACGTCGCCCAGCAGATCGGCCTGGTCTGACCGCCGGCCGGCCGGGTGAGACCTCGCCTCTCCGGGAGAAGTGGCGGGGCCGGGTGTGGGTGGCTGTCACTCACTTTCGGGTGTCGGCCGGACGGCGGAGCGGGACCGCGCAGCGGCGTTCGCGGCGGTGGTACGGCTTGACGGGGCGTCAAAAGCCGCATTCCGCAAGTGGATGGTGCATGAAGGTAAGAGTCACGGAATTGTGGGTGATGTGTAACACCGCTCGTGTACCGCTCGTACGTGGCGTGTCGGTGGGGAGGGTGGGGTGTGCGGCCACCCGGGCGAACCGAGCGCACAGCGCACTCGGCCCCACGGGCGAGACGTGCCAACGAAGCGTAGGCAGAACGGAGCGAGATCATGCAGACCATCACCGCATCGACCGATCGAGCACTGGACGACGCCCCGGCGGAGGACTTCCTGCTGGCGCCGCCCAGGTCCGCGGACCGCATCACCTGCCGCGTCGACCCCCGCGATCTGCGGCGCCTGAACCTGTACGCGGTGCTGACCGCCGCCGGGATCGCTCCCTGGCCAGGAGACCGGGAAGCGATCGAGGAGCTCAGCGCACTGCCCGACAGCGTGCACGAGGCACTGCACCACTGGCTCAACTCCGGCAGGTGACGCGCTGAACGGCGCCATCGGCGCCCAGGAGCGAAGGCTCGCCGCCGAGGAGCCGTCCTCACCACGGCCGCGGCAACGGGATACCCGGCGGCGAGCGGATCCACCGGGCGTCCGAGGGTGACGCCGAACGCGCCGGAGCAGGTGACCGATACAACGGTTCGATCTCTGTCCGCTCCAGGGCTGACACCGGGGTCCTGGTCTGCGATAACGTGCGCGCTCGGCCCGATCATCGTACTGTCCGGGGACTGTTATGCCTGATCCTTCCATACCGCCGGACGACCGGCCGGCGTCGCCCATGACGCCCCGTCCGACGGCCGAGTCGCCCGCCGGCTCCTTGAAACGGCGTCTGGTGCTGTCCTCCGTGCTGCCGTCGGGGGTGGTCGCCGTGACCGGCGCGGTGGCCACCGGGCTGGTCCTCGACGGCCACCTGGACCAGGCGTACCAGGGCGCGGTGTTCGGCGGCGTGGCGCTCGTCGGCGCCCTGGCGGCCGCGATCGCGGGCACACGGGCTTCGGCGGAGGCGCGGGCGGTCACCGAGCACTGGGCGGAGCTGTCCCGCGCGGCCGACCGCAACCGGGCCGAGCTGGCCGAGCTGACCCGGGCCACCGCCGAGGGCAGGGCCGAACTGGAGTCGCTGTGCCGTCGGTTGCGGGCCGGAGAGCGGCCTGTGCGGCAGCGGCGGCCGGAACTCCCGCCGCAGACCGGCCCGGACGCACTCTCCCGCCTCGGGTTCGAGATCACCGTGGCCCGGCACGAGGCGGAGACGGCCCTGCTGGAGACCGCCGCCTCCGCGATCGGTGCGGAACACCACTCCCGGCTGGAGCAGTTCGAGGTCTTCGCCAACCTGGCGCGCCGTCTTGAGTCCCTGGTGCACCGCGAGATCGGCCTGCTGGACGACCTGGAGAACGAGGTCGAGGACCCCGACCTGCTCAAGGGGCTGTTCCGGGTGGACCACCTGTCCACCCGGATCCGCCGCTACGCCGAGAACCTGGCCGTGCTCGGCGGCGCGAACACCCACCGCCAATGGACCCGCCCCGTCGGCCTGACCGACGTGCTGCGTTCCGCCGTCGCCGAGATCGACCAGTACGCCCGCGTCAAGCTGGTCCCGCCCGTCGAGGGGTCGGTCAGCGGCCACGCCGTGGTCGACGTCGTCCATCTGCTGGCCGAACTGCTGGAGAACGCGACGGTCTTCTCACCGCCCCAGACCACCGTGCACGTGCGGGTGGAGCCCGTCGCCGCGGGCGTGGCGATCGAGGTCGAGGACCGGGGCCTGGGCATGTCCCCGGCCGAGCGCGGCCGGATGAACACCGTCCTGAGCGCACCCGACAAGGTCGCGCTCGGCGAACTGCTGCAGGACGGCCGCATCGGCCTGTACGTGGTCTCCGTCCTCGCGCAGCGGCACGACATCGCCGTGCGGTTGCAGAGCAACGTCTACGGCGGCACCCAGGCCGTCATGGTGCTGCCCCAGGCACTGCTCGGCCCGCAGCCCGCGGCTCCCGCGCCGGCCCCGCACACCGCCCCCGCGCTCGACGCCGAGCCGCACGACCTGGGGGAGCCCGAGACGGTCGGCCCCCGGGCGACCGACACGGCCGGCGTCGCGAATCCGGGCGTGTCCGGTCCCGGACCCGAGCCCGCCCCGGCCCTCGCGGACGGCGACGACGACCGCCCGCGGCTGCCGCAACGCCGCCGTCAGGACCACGCCGCCGAAGTGCCGCAGCCGGCCCGTGACGCCGTGGCCGCCGAGGACACCGCACACGACCCCGGCCTGATGGCCGCGTTCCAGACCGGACTGCGCAGGGCCGAGGAAGCCGAGACGCCCTGACGGCGCGGGCCGCCCCCGAAGGCCCGGCCTCCGCGCAGCACAACGTTCCTTCCGTCGAAGAGGAGTACACGATCGTGGCGAGCGAAGACCTTTCCTGGCTGTTGACGGGTCTGGTGAACCGGGTGCCGCACACCCGAAGCGCGTTGTTGCTGTCTTCGGACGGGCTGGTGAAGGCAGCGGAGGGCCTCGACACGGACGCCGCGGACCAGTTGGCCGCGCTGGCCAGTGGGCTGTACTCGCTGGCGCGCAGCGCGGGCCGGCACTTCGACGACGGCGGTGACGTGCGACAGATCGTGACGGAGCTGAGCAGCTCGCTGCTGTTCGTCTCGTCCGCCGGGCACGGCGCGGTGCTGGCGGTGCTGGCCGGACGCGATGCGGACGCGGCGGTACTGGGCTACGAGATGGGGATGATGGTGAAAAGTGTCCGTCCGCACCTGGCCACACCGCCCCGGCGCCCGGTGGCGTGACCGATGACGCCGGTCCTCCCGGACGGACCGCGGCTCGACGAAGCGGCCGGGCGGCTGGTCCGTCCCTACACCGTGAGCGACGGCCGGACCAGGGCCACGTCCCACTTCACGCTGGTGACCACGGTACGGGCCACCGGCGCCCAGACGCAGGGCGCCTTCGGCCTGGAGCACGCGCGGGTGCTGGCGCTGTGCGAACAGCCGGTGAGCGTCGCCGAGATCGCGGCCCGGATGCAGGTGCCCGCCGCCGTGGTCAAGGTACTGCTGTCCGATCTGGCCGAGGGAGGCGCGGTCGTCGCAGGTGACACACGCCCGGCGTCCGCGGACCACTCCGCACGACCTGATCGAGACCTCCTGGAAGCGATACGCGATGGCCTCCTCAAACGACTGTGACCCGCTGCCCGCCGAAGTCCTGCCGGTGGGCGTCAAGGTGCTGATCGCCGGCGGGTTCGGCGTCGGAAAGACCACCTTCGTCAACGCGCTCAGCGAGATCGAGCCGCTGAGCACCGAGGAGACGCTGACCGCCGTCAGCGCGGCCACGGACCGGCTGGACGGAGTGGAGAACAAGGCCACCACCACGGTCGCCCTGGACTTCGGCCGGATCACGCTCAGCCGGTCCCACATCCTGTACCTGTTCGGCACGCCCGGACAGGAGCGCTTCTGGTTCCTGTGGGACGAACTCTCCGAGGGAGCGCTCGGGGCGGTGGTCCTCGCCGACACCCGCAGGCTGGAGCACTCCTTCGCGGCGGTGGACTTCTTCGAGCGGCGCGGCATCCCCTTCGTCGTCGCCGTCAACGAGTTCGACGGGGCTCACCGCTACCGCGGGGAGGAGGTGCGGACCGCGCTCGACCTCAGGCCGGAGGTGCCGGTGGTGCTGTGCGACGCCCGCGTCCAGCACTCGGGCATCCGCGTGCTGCTCGACCTGGTTCAGCATCTGATCACGACAAGGAGTTCCCATGGCAGCGACACCGACCAACCCACCGTCCGGGCCTGAGTCCGGGATCGCCCTGCGCCATCTGCTCCTCCCCCCGGAGGACCCGCAGGTGCGCGCCCGGTCCGAGCGGCTGCGCGAGCTGGGCATCGACGCGCGCCCGGACGCCGGACTCGACGCCTTCGCACGGGAGCTGGCACACCGCACCGGCGGCTGCTACGCCGGGGTCAACTTCTTCCTCGACGCCGACCGCCAGTACTTCGCGGGGTTGTACAGCGCGGCGCAGGACACCACGGCCCACGTGGGACCGCCGTTGCTGGAGGAACCGGTGCCCGGCCGCGTCATGCCCCGCGACATCGACATGGGTATCTGCCCGCACGTGGTCAAGCGCCGCCGGGCGCTGGTGCTGGAGGACATCCGGGACTTCCCGCGGTTCGCCGGCAACCCGGTGGTCGACGCGATCGGCGTCCACTCCTACCTGGGCGCGCCGCTGATCGACAGCACCGGCGTGGTGCTGGGCACGATCTGCGTGGTCGACCAGGACCCCCAGCCGTGGGGCCGTGAAGGCCTCGAAACCATCAAGGCCATGGCCGCCGAACTGGTCGAGCGTCTGGAGGAGTCGGCGAACCGCCGCGGCTGACCGGCGCCGCCGTCGTCCGACGCGGGGCGGCGCCGCGGGCTGCGCCGTCGGCGCCGTGTCCGTGCCCGCTGGTTCCGTTCCGGGACGGCGGGTACTTGCCGCGGCATGGGATCTCTGGGTTCGCCGGTGCTGCTGGTGTTGTTCGTGGCCAGCGCGGCCGTCATCTGGGTTGTGGGCGTCAAGCTGTCGGACACCACCGACGTGCTCGCCGAACGGCTCGGCCTGGGCAGCGCGTTGGGCGGTCTGATCCTTCTGGCGATCGCGACGAATCTGCCCGAGATCGCGATCACCGCGAGCGCGGCGATGGCCGGCCGGCTCGACGTCGCGGTCGGCAACATCCTGGGCGGGATCGCCATCCAGACCGTCGTGCTGGCGGTCCTGGACGCGGCCGGGGTCCGCCCCCGGGCCCCGTTGACCCGTCTTGCCGCCAGTCTGCAGCTGGTCCTCGAAGGGGCGATGGTGGTGGTCGTCCTGGCGGTGGTCGTGATGGGCACTCAGCTCTCCCCGGATCTGCACGCCGCCCGCCTGGCCCCGTCCTCCGTGGCGATCGCCGTCCTCTGGGTGATCGGTCTGGTCCTGCTCGACCGGGCCGGCCGGGGCCTGCCGTGGCGCGAGGGCGGCGACGCCCCGGACGGCCAGCCGGAACCGCGCGGCCACTCCAAGGGCAAGAAGGAGAAGGCCGCCAGCGACAAGGGCACGAGCACCGTACGCGCCGGGCTGGTGTTCGGCGTCTCCGCACTGGCCACCCTCGTCGCCGGCGTCGTGATCGAACGCAGCGGCGAGGAGTTCTTCGCCCGCCAGGGCCTGAGCGGTGTCCTGTTCGGCGCGACCGTGCTGGCGGCGGCCACCTCCCTGCCCGAGGTCAGTACCGGCCTGACCTCCACCAGGCTGGGCGACTACCAGCTCGCCGTCAGCGACATCTTCGGCGGGAACGCATTCCTGCCGGTGCTGTTCCTGCTCGCCACCGTCATCTCCGGTGAACCGGTGCTGCCGGCCGCGCACGACACCGACGTCTACCTGACGGCGCTCGGGATCATCCTGACCGTGGTCTACATGGCGGGGCTGATCTTCCGCCCCCGCCGTCAGTACGCCCGCATGGGTATCGACAGCGTCGCCGTGGTGGTCATCTACCTGATCGGCATAGCCGGACTGGCCACGATCGCCACCTGACCGTGCGGGCCGTGCCTTCGCGGGGCGCGCCCATGGAGTCGCGGGGAGCGGCGCGGGCGGCGGTGCCCCTCAGCCGGCCGGGTCGCGGTCGAGCGGACCCCAGCGGCCGGGCTGCGCGGTCACGATGCGGGATGCCTGGGCGATGACGGAGTCGGCGATCCAGCCGAGGGGCTCGACGTCTCGTACCAGGGGCTCGTTGTCCGGTCCACGGGCCGCCTCGTGGCCGTGCAGGAGCCACGGCCGCGTGCGTTCGTCCTTGACGCGGGGGAGGTGGCAGTAGTCGTACAGCTTGCGAGCCACCCAGATGTCCACGGGCCGCTCGCCCCACCAGTCCTCGACGTCCAGGGAGCTGGCCGACAGGCCGGGCAGCTTGACGCCGGTCAGGTCGTCGGTGCTGCTGACGGCCGTCAGGTCGCGCTCCGGGCCGCGGGACCAGCGTACGTAGAGGCAGCGGCGGCGGGTGACGAGCCGGGTCAGCTCGTCCAGGCTGGTGAAGGTCGGCAGACGGGCGGTGGTGCTCATGGCGGTCCGGTAGGTCAGGCGGTCAGCACGGAGTCGTCTTCCGGGCGGGCGCCGGGGAGGTGGTGACGGGCGGTGACGAGAGCCGTGTCGATGTCACGGGTGCCGGTCGCCACGCACAGCGTGTACGCCACGTCGTTCATGCGCTGGCGGACCCCCTCGTCGCCCTGTTCGGCGTGCAGGATGCGCAGCGTGTCGTACTGCTCGACCAGATTGTCGAGTACAGCAGGGTGTGCCATGAGCATGGGAACGCTCCTCGTCGTCGCCGTTCGCGTAGGACACCGGCCTGTGTGCCCAGGTATCACACCGGCAATCACTCCCACGCCGCACCACCAGCGGAAACGCGCGGGAAGCGGTGCCGCAGGAGCAGGGACGGCGTGCGCCGCGTCAGCCAGGCACAAGCCAGGCCGATCACGGCGCCGCCGGCGACGTCGCTGGGGTAGTGGGCGCCGGACTGGACGCGTTCGAGGGCGACCGTCGCGGCCGGTATCGCGCACAGGGCGCCGACCGCGGGCCAGGTGGCCGTGACCGCCGCCGTGAACCCGACCGCGGCAGCGGTGTGTCCTGACGGAAACGACGGGGAGTCGGGCCGATCGTGCACCCCCTCGTGCGGAATCAGCTCCTTGGGCGGCCGCGGCCGGTCGGCCAGGTGCTTGCACAGCCCGTTCGAGACGAACTGCGCCAGCGCCAGAGCGGACAGTCCGGCCCCGGCGGCCACCCGGCCCCGTCGTCCGCCTGCCGCGGCCAGCGCCACGGCCGTGCCCCACCACAGTCTGCTGTTCTCCGCCGCAGCCTCCACCGCCGACAGCACCCGGCCGGCGCGATTCGGGACGCGGGACGCCGTCCGCTCAATGAGGACGCGATCCAGTTGTTCGAAGAAAGTGCACACCGTCATGGACCGCTGATATCCCGCCGCATGCCGTCCACGCGTACACCCGGCCCCAGGGCCGTGACCACTCGGGAGGTCCCTCTCATGGGCGAGGGCGCCGAGGGTTTGCTGACGGAACCGAGGGGCAGGCGGGGTTTCGTGCTTCGGACCGGAGGCGCGCGCCCAGCGGGAGGACCCTGGCCGCCGGCTCCGTCCAACGGTCACGGTGCTCCTCGCGTGGCGAACCCTGACAGCACCGTCGGGGTGGGCCCGGGAACACGCCGTCTTCGGGTGCCGCCCCTCAGATCGTTTCGGGAGCGACAGCGCATGCCGACCGACACATCGACGTCCCGTCCCGCCCCGCTCACCGCGGCCCCCGGCACAACGCCCGCACGGCGGAGCCATGACGACGCCCCCGACACCTCCCGGCTGTTCGCCCGGCTGGCGGCGCTGGAGGAGGGGCCGGAGCGTGACGCCGTGCGCGACGAACTCGTCACCGCCTGGCTGCCCATGGCCTACCGGATCGCCGGCCGCTTCCGCGACCGCGGCGAGTCCGTCGAGGACCTGCGCCAAGTGGCCGCGCTCGGGCTGGTGAAGGCCGTCGACCGCTTCGACCCGTCCCGCGGGGCCTTCGAGAGCTACGCCGTGCCGACCATCACCGGTGAGGTCAAACGGCACTTCCGGGACCGGATGTGGGCCGTCAGGGTGCCGCGCCGGGTGCAGGAGCTGCGCAACCGCGTACGGGTGGCCCGCCGGGAACTCACGCAGAACCCGGGCAGCCCCGAACCCACCGTCGCGGACCTCGCCGCCCACACCCGCCTCACCGAGGACGAGGTGTCCGCGGGCCTGGAGGCCCTGGAGAGCTTCAGCACCCTGTCGCTGGACGCCGAACTGACCTCGGGGGACGACGGCTACAGCCTCGCCGACACCCTGGCCGCGACCGACGCCTCCTACGACGTCGTGGTCGACCGCGAGGCCGCGAAGGAGGGTCTGCGCCGGCTGTCCGAACGGGAACGGGCCGTCCTCTACATGCGCTTCTTCGAGGACATGACGCAGAGCAGCATCGGCGACCGCCTCGGCATCTCCCAGATGCACGTCTCCCGGCTGATCAGCCGCAGCTGCGCCCGGGTCCGCGACGAAGCCCTCGCCCGCCGGACCGCCGACCGCCGCCGGCTGTGACAACCCCCCACACCTCACGGAGCCTGCACCGATGCCACATCAGCACGCGGCGACCACACTGACGGCCGCAGCGGTCATCGCCGCGATCCTCGTCGCCCGAGCCGCTCTCCTGCACCGCACCGGCCGGAGCCGGGACCTGCCCGTACTGCGTGCGTCGCGCCGCGTCATGACATCGGAGGCCGTGACACGCCGACCGGCCGCCGTGCCGTCGGACGATGTCGTGCCCTTCGCCGTACGAGAGGCCGAACGGCACGTTCACCGCACCTGGCAGCAGATGCGGGCACACCCCGACCCGTCCGAGTGACCGGAGCGGTCTGTGCGTGATTCAGCGGCCGTGGGGGACACGCGGTGCATGTCCTCCGTCCAGAATGCGCAGCCGGACACCGCCTCCGGCTCCGGTCTCAAGCGAGCTCTCACCACCCCGCTGCTGTACTTCTTCATCCTCGGCGACGTCCTGGGCGCAGGGGTCTACGTCCTGGTGGGGCAGGTCGCCGCGGACGCGGGCGGGGCCGTGTGGGTCCCCCTGCTCGTCGCCCTCCTGCTCGCCCTGCTCACCGCCGCCTCCTACGCCGAGCTGGCGACGAAGTACCCGAAGGCGGGCGGTGCCTCCCACTACGCGACCAGGGCGTTCGGCCCGTTCGCCGGCTTCGTCGCCGGCTTCTGCATGCTCGCGGCCGGCATCGTCTCCGTCGCCGCGCTCGCCAGGGGATTCGGCGGCGACTACCTGTCGGCGTTCGTCGACCTGCCCGTGGCCGCCGTCGCCGTCGTCTTCCTCGCCCTGCTCGCCGCCCTGAACGCGCGCGGCATCCAGGAATCGACGCGCGCGAACGTCGTCGCCACCGTGATCGAGGTCAGCGGGCTGCTGATCGTCGTCGCCCTCGGCGGATGGCTGCTGCTGCGGGGCGACGGCGACCCCGGCCGGCTCACCCGGCTCGGGACCCCCGGCCACGGCGCCGCCGGCGCGGTGCTCAGCGGCTCCGTCCTCGCCTACTACTCCTTCGTCGGTTTCGAGACCTCCGTGAACGTCGCCGAGGAGACCCGCAACCCCAGGCGTTCCTACCCGCGCGCCCTGTTCGGCGCGCTGGCCACCGCCGGGGCGGTGTACGTGCTGGTGGGCGTCACCGCGTCGGCGGCCGTGCCCACCAGCCGCCTCGCCGCGTCGAGCGGGCCCCTGCTCGAGGTGGTCGAGGCGGCGGGCGGAGTACCTCAGCGGCTGTTCAGCGCGATCGCGCTGGTAGCCGTGGCGAACGGCGCGCTGCTCACCGGGATCATGTCCTCGCGCCTCGCCTTCGGCATGGCACGCGACGGACTGCTGCCCTCGGTGCTGACCACCGTGCTGCCCGGCCGCCGTACGCCCTGGGTCGCCATCGCGGCCACCACGGTCCTCTCGACCGCCCTGGCGCTTACCGGGGACGTGGCCACTCTGGCCTCGACGCTGGTCCTGCTGCTGCTCGTCGTGTTCTTCATGGTCAACGTCGCCGTCCTCGTCCTGCGCCGCGACTCCGGTACGGCGGACCACTTCCGTACGCCGACCGTCCTGCCCGTGCTGGGAGCGGCCTCCTGCGTCGTGCTGGCCACCCAGGTCGAGACCGAGGTCTGGTGGCGCGGACTCGCGGTGCTCGGCGTGGGCGCCGTCCTCGGCGCGGTCAGCCACCGCGCGGCCCGGCGGAAGGGCGCGTCGCGGCCGTGACGCCGCGCGACTCCCGGGCCGGAGGAACGCCCGCTGCCCGGCGTGGACCGGGCGGCGCCCGGCCCGCGCCGGGCAGCGGGCTCACAGCGTCAGGTACAGCCGCGTGCCCCGGGGCCGGAAGCCGACGCGTTCGTACACCCGGCGGGAGCCCTCGCCCGAGTACTCGAGCCACACCGACGACGTGCCACGGCTGAACGTCGCCCCGGCCAGGGCGGCGGTGACGGCGGCCGCGATGCCGCGGCCCCGGTACGCGGGCCGGGTGCCGACGCCGGCCAGTTCCGCGGTGTCCTCGGCGGGCGCGGAGCAGAGTGCGCCGCCGGCGCACGTGCCGTCGGGCGCGCGCACGAAGCGCACGGCGCCGCCCTGCTCCTCGGTGCGCCGCAGCCGGGCGGCGCCCGCCTCGGAGGGGCCGAACTCGCCCGCGAACGCCTCGGCCAGCGCGGTATCGATCGCCCGGTAGTCCTCGTCGGTGTGCGGCGCGCGCACGTCGAGGCTCCCGGCCGGTGGCGCCACCAGAGTCGCGGGGGTGCAGACCAGGTACTCGTGGACCGCCTCGGTGCGGAAACCCGCCCGGCGCAGCGCGGGTTCGACGGCGGGCGCGGCGTCCGGGGCGAACTCCAGACGGGGCCGCAGGCCGCGTGCGCGGAACGCCCCGATCAGGGCGGTGACGTCCCGGTCGGCCGGCTCGGCGCCGGGGAACGGGGTGGCGTAGTTGACGTACGGGCTGTCCGTCGCCGGATCGAACCCCGCGACGAAGCCTCCGGTTTCGAGCGGCGCCGGACGGCGGAGGAGATGGGCGACGGCGAAGTTCTGCACGTTGTCGTGCACGGTGATGTGGACCTCACGGTGAAGGGCAGCCGCGAAGGCTGCGGGACCGGCCGTGGCCGGGGACACGGGACATGCGTGGGGCCGCCGTGGGAAGACGCGAGGGCACCGGCCGCCGCCGTGGCGGCGGGGATGTCAGTGCCGACGGCGGCCGCTGCGGGACGCCGCGATCAATGGCTTCAGTCCTTCATCGTGCAGAGGTCTGCGTGGATCAACTCGCGGGATCGTGCCACAGGTTGGGGAGCCGCACAAGCCGTCGCCCGCTCACAGCCGGACCACGATCAGGGCGATGTCGTCGCGGCCGCCGCTGGCCACCCCGAGTTTGGTCAGCAGGGTGTCGGCGAGCCGCTCGGCGCCCAGCCTGCCGCACTGCCTCAGCGCGTGCATCAGCCGGTCGAGGCCGGCGTCGATGTCCTCCTTGCGGCGTTCGATGAGTCCGTCCGTGTAGAGCACCAGGGTGTCGCCGGGCGTGTACGGGATGCTGGCCTGGGGTCGCGGCACATGCATCGGCCGTGCGCCCAGGGGCGGGTCGGTGGCCCGGTCCAGCAGCTCCATACGGCCGTCCGGGTGAGCCAGCACCGGCGGCGGGTGGCCGGCGCAGCTGTAGGTGATCAGGTGGCTGCGGCGGTCGACGATCGCCTTGACCGCCGTCGTGCCCAGGGCTCCCTCGATCGAGCGGGCGTACAGCCCCAGGACCTCCAGGGCCTGCGCGGGCCGCTCCAGGGCCCGGATGGCCGCCGACAGCGCGCTGCGCAGCATGCCCATCACGGCGGCGGCCTCCAGGCCGTGCCCGATGACGTCGCCGACCGCCAGGGCGAGCTGGTCCGGCGGGATGTCGACCACGTCGTACCAGTCGCCGCACACGTTCAGCGAGCCGATCGCGGGCAGGTAGCGCACCGCCACGTCGTGCGGATGGTGGGCCAGGTCGGGGGCGTGCAGCATGGCCTCCTGGAGGGTGACCGCGACCTCCCGCTCCCGGGTGTTGGCCTGCCGCAGCTCCTCGTTCAGCCGCTGCAGCTCGCGCGCCCGGGAGTACAGCTCCGCCTCCAGCGTCTGGGCGGCCTCCAGACGCTGGCCGACCCGTATCCGGGTGGGGTCGCCGGCCTGGTAGGCCTTGACGAACGCGGTCACGTCCTCGACCCGGTGGATGATCCACGCCACCTGCCCGTCCGGCCCCATGACCGGGGTGTTCACCGGGGACCACCAGCGTTCCTCGAACTCCCCGGGCCGGCGCACGACGGGGATGTCGTACTTCTGCAGCGCCATCGTGTCCGGCTTGCGGGAGGACAGGACCCGGTGGAGGGACGCGTTGAGATTGCGCGTGCCGTCGGCCTCCGGGTCGTTGGGGTTGTCCGGGAAGGCCTGGAAGACGTGCTGCCCGATCAGGTCGTCGCGGGTCCGCCCGGTCGCGTCCAGATACGCCCGGTTGACGTCCACGATCACCAGGTCCGGCCCCAGGACGAGGTACGGGCTGGGGGTGGCGGCGAACAGCGCCGCGTGATCGACCTCCGCCGGCATCCTCCGCTCCCTGCTCCGCTGGTGTCCGCACACCCAGGCTGCACCAGCCGGACGAGTCCCGCTCTCCCGGCGGCGCCCGGACGCGACCGGGGTACGACGGCGGCATGCCGGGGTACGACGGCGGCGCGGGCCGTGTCGGGCCCGCGCCGCGGTCGTACCGTTCGGGTGTCCGCGCCCCGGGGCGCGGTCAGACGGCGGGCCGGACGGCCTCCACCGCCTCGGGCCCGGCGGCGTGGGCGCGGCCCGGCAGGGTGAGCACGGCCACGAAGCCCAGCACGGCCACGGCGGCGAAGAAGTAGAAGCCCCACGGGTGGCCGACCCCGGAGGCGACCAGGGCGCCGGTGATCGACGGGCCGACGATCGACCCGATGCGGCCGATGCCGGAGGCCGAGCCGAGGGCGGTGCCGCGCACGGCGGCCGGGTAGAAGTTGGTCACGTAGGCGTAGACGAGCACCTGCGCCGAGAAGACGAACACGCCGGTCAGGAAGACCACGGTGTCGAGCAGCAGGTCGCTGTCCATCCTGACGCTCAGGCAGGCCAGCATCACCACCGAGACCGCGAACCAGCCGAGCGTGACCGGCTTGATGCCCCGCCGGTCGGCGACGAACCCGCCCAGCACCAGCCCGGCCACACCGCCGGCGTTGAGGATCAGGAGCTGGGTGACGGCGGTGGGCACGGGGTAGCCGGCCTCGTTCATCAGCTTGGGCAGCCAGGTGTTGAGGCCGTAGACCAGCAGCAGGCCCATGAAGGAGGCGACCCAGATGCCGATGCCCGCGCGCAGGTACGCCGGCTTGAGCAGCTCGGCGAACGGCACGCGCTGCGCCCCGGTCGCCTGCCGGGCGCGCACGAACGCCTCCGACTCCGGCAGCCGGAACCACTGGACGGCCGCGACGACGAGCCCGGCCGCGCCGAGGACGTAGAAGAGCACCTCCCAGTTGTCGGTCACCTGGAGGGCCAGTAGCGAGGTGATCACGGCGCCGGTGTGGTAGCCGGTCATCGTCAGCGTGCTGGCCCGCGCCCGGCGCCGGGCGGGCATGTGCTCGGCCATCATCGTCAGGGACACCGGCATGCAGGCGCCGAGGCCGACGCCGGCGATGAGGCGCAGCACGGCGAACATCGCCACGGAGGAGGCGAGCGGAACCAGCAGGGTGAAGACGGAGAACAGCACCACCGACCCGATGAGCAGCAGGCGCCGCCCGAGCCGGTCGGCGAGCGGGCCGACCAGGACCGCGCCGATGGCCACGCCGACCAGCGAGAGCGTGGCGATGGTGGTGGCGTCCCCGGCGGTGATGCCGAGGTGCTTGGTCTTGATCAGGGTCGGGATGATCGCGCCGAGGACGACGAGGTCGTACCCCTCGAGCATGACGGTGATCCAGCACAGGACCACCGTCCAGACGTTGCGGCCGGCGGCGCCGGTGCCCGCGGAGGTGTTGGACGCGTCGGACGCGTCGGAAGAGACGACGGATGCCATGGTGACATTCCCCCCAGAGCGGCTACGGGAGACGGAGACGGGTGAGCGGGAGCCGGAGCGGCCGCGCGGCGAGCCGGAGGGTTCGCGCGTGGGTCCGGCGGAACGGGGACGCGGGGATCAGAACGGGTAGTCGGCGATGTCCGGCCGGACGGTGACCCACTGGGTCTCGGTGAAGGCCTCGATGTTGGCGGCGGCTCCGCCCAACCGGGACCCGGTGCCGGATGCCTTGACCCCGCCGAACGGGGCGTTGGGCTCGTCGGCGACGGTCTGCTCGTTGATGTGGATCTTGCCGGAGTCGATCCGGTCGGCGAGCTTCATGGCCGTGCCGACGTCGCCGAGGATGCCGACGGACAGGCCGTACTCGCAGTCGTTGACGATCCGGGCGGCCTCCTCCGGCGTGGAGAAGCCGATGACCGGCGCCACCGGACCGAAGATCTCCTCGCGCCAGGCCGGCATGTCGGGGGTGAGGCCGGTCAGCACGGTGGCGCGGTATCCGGCGCCCACGATCTCGCCGCCCGCGGCCAGCTTCGCGCCCGCCGCGACGCTGTCGGTGACGATGCCGTGCACCCGCTCGAGCTGCCGCCGGTCGATGATCGGACCCAGCGCCACGTCCTCCCGGGCCGGGTCGCCCACGGGCAGCGCCTCCGCCTTCGCGGCGAGCACCTCCGCGTACTCCTCGAGCAGCGACTCGTGCACGAGGTGGCGGCCGGTCGTCATGCAGATCTGCCCCTGGTGCAGGTACGAGCCGAACGCGCCGGCGGAGGCCGCCTTGCGCACGTCGGCGCCCGGCAGCACCACCAGGGCGTTGTTCCCGCCGAGTTCGAGGTGGGCCCGCTTGAGCAGGCGCCCCGCCCGCTCGCCGATCGCCCGGCCGACCGGGGTGGAGCCGGTGAAGGACACGACCCGCACCTCGGGCGCCTCGACGACCGCCTGGCCGACCGAGCCGTCGCCCGGGAGCAGGTGCAGCAGACCGGAGGGCAGCCCGGCCTCCTCGAAGACGCGGGCGATGACGACGCCGCCGCTGACCGCGGTGCGCGGGTCCGGCTTCAGCAGGACCGCGTTGCCCAGCGCCAGCGCGGGCGCGACCGAGCGCAGGCCGAGGATGAGCGGGAAGTTGAACGGCGCGATCACGCTGACCACACCGGCCGGGCGACGGCGGGCGAACGACCAGCGGGACTCCTCCGAGGCCAGCACCTCGCCCTGCGGATGCGTCGGCAGCGCGGCGCACTCGAAGCACTCGCCCAGCGCGAGCCGCACCTCGAAGGCCGCCTTGGACCGCACCGAGCCGGCCTCCCGCACCAGCCAGTCCTCGATCTCGGCCGCGTGCTCGGTGAACAGCTCGCCCGCGCGGCGCAGCACGGCCGCCCGCTCCGCCGCGGGGGTGGCCGCCCAGTCCCGCTGGGCCTCGGCGGCGCGGGCGGCGGCCCGACCGGCGTCCTCGGCCGTGGCGAGGCCCACGGTGCCGAGCCGGTCGCCGGTCGCCGGCTCGGTCACCGGCTGGTCGAGGGACGCGTCCCGCCAGCCGTCGCCGAAGAGCTTCTCGCCCCAGACGGCGCTGTCCAGGAGTGTCATCGGTTTCCCTTTCCGCCACCCGGGGAGGGGGCGAGTTGTCTGACAGGGCACAGGGGAGAGGGGGGATCGGGGGGGGCGTCAGGAAGGGGTCGTGAGCGCCGTGTCGACCTGGACCAGCCGGGGGCCGTCCGGGCGCTCGGCCAGCACGGCCCGCAGCTCGTCCACGCCGCCGACGTGCCGGGCGGGCACCCCGTACCCCTCCGCGATACGGGTGAAGTCCAGACCCGGGATGTCCAGGCCCGGCGCGTCCGGCACGCCGAGGAGTCCGCTGAACCAGCGCAGCGCCCCGTACGTCCCGTTGCGCAGCAGCACCACGGTGAGGGGGACCCGGTGCCGCGCGGCGGTCCACAGGGCGGTGACGCCGTAGTTGGCCGAGCCGTCCCCGATCACACCGACGACCGGCCGGCCGGGCTGGGCCATGGCGACCCCGACCGCGCCGGGCAGCCCGAAACCGAGGCCGCCGGCCGCCGGGAAGTAGTAGGAGCCCGGCTCGCGCAGGTCAATCTGGCGCCACCAGGCGGCGTTGGTCGAGGTCGACTCCACGACGTAGGCGGTGTCGCCGGGCTGCTCGTCCCGCAGGGCGGCGAAGACCTGCTCCGGGTGCAGCAGCGGCGCCTCGGCGGACGCCGGCGCGGGCGCGGGCCGGAACTCGCCGGTGGGCGCCGCGGGCGCGTCCAGCTCCTTCAGCAGCAGCTCGATCACCGCCGCCGGGTCGGCCACCAGCGCCTCGCCCATCGGCGCCCGCGCGGCCGCCGCGGCGTCCTCGGTCACCTGGATCAGCCGGGTGCCCTCGGGCAGGTACCGGCCGGGAAGGTACTCGTGGTACCGGAACACCGGGGCGCCGAGCACCAGCACCAGGTCGTGGCCCTCGAACGCGCGGGACACCGGCTCGATGCCGGCCGGCAGCACACCGCGGAACAGCGGATGGCGGTTGGGGAAGGGCAGCCGGAACTGCGACGGCGCCGCCCACACCGGACCGCCCAGCCGCTCGGCGAGGCGCACCGCGTCGTGGAACAGCCCGGCCGAGTCGACGTCCCCGCCCAGCACCAGCGCGGGCCGCCGCGCGGCGGCGACCCGCTCGGCCAGCCGGCGTCCCTGCTCCGCGCCCGGCACGCCCGCGCGCTCCACCCGCCGGTCCAGCACGGCCGGGGAGTTCTCGCCCGCGTCGGCCGCCCAGTCGTCGTACGGCACGGAGAGGTAGGTGGGCCGGCGCTGCAGTCCGGCCTCGAAGACCGCCTGGGCGAGCGCGCGCGGCACGTCCTGCGCGCACGCCGGTTCGGCGGCCCAGCCCACCAGCGGCCGCATCAGCGCGGGGGCGTCGACGTTGGCGAGGTTGGCCTCCGGCCCGATGGCCGGCCGCACCTGCTGGCCGGCCACGACCACCAGGGGAGTGCGCGAGGCCACCGCGTTCGTCAGCGCGCCCATGGCGTTGCCGGAGCCGGACGCCGCGTGCAGGTTGACCAGTACCGGACGGCCGGTCGCCTGGGCGTAGCCGTCGGCCATGCCCACCACGGCCCCCTCGTGCAGACCGAGGACGTAGCGGAACCCGTCCGGCAGGTCGGCGAGGAAGGGCAGCTCGTTGGAGCCGGGGTTGCCGAACACGGTGGTGAGCCCCTGGCGGCGCAGGAACTCATGGGAGACATGACGCACGGATGGCACGGGTGCTTTTCCCTTCGGAAGTGACGCAGCACACGCTAGGGAGCCCACGACATGGTCACCAATAGATGTTGTCCGGCCCCGATATAGACTCCGTCGATATGAGCAGCTTCGACCTCAACCTCGCCCGGGTCTTCGTGCTGCTCTACGAGACCGGCAGCGTCACCGCGACCGCCGAGACCCTGCACGTCACCCAGCCCACCGTCAGCTACAGCCTGGGCAAACTCCGCCGCCACTTCGGCGACGACCTGTTCCGCCGGACCGGCCGCGGACTCACCCCGACCGCCGGCGCCCGCCGCCTGTACGAGCCGCTGCAGCGCGCGCTCGCCGACATCGACGGGGCCATCCGCCAGTCCGACGACTTCGACCCCGCGACCATGGGCGGCCGCTTCACCGTCTCCTTCTCCGACCTGGGCGAGGTCACCCTGCTCCCGCGCCTGGTGGCGGCGGCGCGCGAGCGCGCGCCCCGGGTGTCCTTCGCCGTCCGCTCCCTGGACGTGGACGACGCCGAGAGCCAGCTCCGCAGCGGAGAGCTCGACGCCTTCGTCGCCACACCGGTGCTGACGTCCCACCGCACCGTGCGCATCCCGCTCTTCCACGAGCGCTACGTCGGCATGGTCGCCGCCGACCACCCCCGCGTCCGCGGCGCCCGCGTGACCCTGGCCGAACTCGCCGCCGAGCACCACGCGTCGGTGTACGGGCCCAGCGGGCACGTCGTCCCGCGGTCCCTGCTGGCCACGCACGGGCTGCTGGACCGCGTGGCCGTGGACGCCACCCGCTTCTCGGTGCTGCCGTACCTGCTGGAGCGGACCGACCTGATCGCCATCGTCCCCGAGTACGTCGGCGAGGTCTTCACCGCCTCGCACCGCCTGCGGCTGGTCCGTCTGCCGTTCGACACCGAGCCGATCGAGATCGCGCTCTACGCCCGGCACGAGGCGTCCCGCAGCCCCTCGCAGCGCTGGCTGGTCCACTTCATGGCCGAGGTCCTGGGCGAACTGGTCAGCCCGGCGCAACTGCCGCCGACCGCCATCCGGTAGGGCGCGCTCTTCTGGCGGTGCGGCGCTGCCGCGCGCACCGTGGAGGGGAGGGGCTGGGATGGACCGTCCAGGCGGGCGCTCGTGCCGCGAGAGAGGTGGGACACGTGGACAGCAATGTCTCCGGGCCGAAGGTCGTGGTCGGGGTCGACGGCTCGCCGTCCTCGTACGCCGCGCTGCGCTGGGCCGTGCGCTACGCGGAACTCGTCGGCGCCACGGTGGACGCCGTCACCGCGTGGGAGCTGCCGGGCCTGTACGGCTGGTCGGGGCCCGCGGTGGACATGGACGTCGACCGGGACGAGGCCCGGGACCGGATGCGGCAGGAACTCACCGACGTGCTCGGCGCGGACGCGGCCGGCTCGGTGCGGACCCACGTGGTGCACGGCAACCCCGCCGACGTGCTGCTGCGGGCCGCCGAGGGCGCCGAGGCGCTGGTCGTCGGCAGCCGGGGCAGGGGCGGCTTCACCCGGGCCCTGCTGGGCTCCGTCGGCCTGCATCTGACGCAGCACGCGACCTGCCCGGTCGTGCTGGTGCGCCCCGAACCGCCCAGGCCCGAGCCGAAGTAGGTCCGGCCCGGGACGGTCACCCGGTGGCGGCGCCCATGGTCACTCGGTGGCGGCGCCCTGACCGGCCACCGCGCCATGGCCCTCCGGCGGCAGATCGAACCGTACGTCGACCACGCCCTCGACAGCCCTGACCAGGCGGGCGGCCACGGGAACCAGGGCGGTGTCGCGCACCCTGCCGACGAGCGTCACCACTCCGTCCTCGACCACCACGTGCAGCGACGAGGTCGGCGGCGGGAAGAGGTACGACACGATCTCGCGCCGGACCTGCTCGGCGATGTCCTCGTCCCCGCGCAGGAAGACCTTCAGCAGATCCGCGCGGCTCACCACGCCCTGCAGCAGCCCGAGTTCGTCGACCACCGGCAGCCGCTTCACCGCGGACCGGGCCATCACCCGGGCGGCCTCGGCCAGGGTCGCGTCCGCCCGTACGGTCACGGCGGGCGAGGACATCAGGTCCCCCGCGCTGAGCGCGCCGGCCTTGGCCAGGTCGGCGGGGCGGCGCAGCCGCGTGTACTCCTCCGCGGGGTCGTCCCGCAGCTCCTCCGTGGGCAGCAGGTCGGCCTCGGAGACCACACCGACGACCCGGCCCTCGCCCTCGATCACCGGCAGGGCGCTGACCCGCCAGTCCTGCATCATCTCCACGATCTCCTTGAACGGCGCCCGGCGGCCGACGGCGGCCACCGTGTGCGTCATGACGTCGCTGACGATGTGCGGGGTGCCGTACATGGCGACTCCAGGGGGACTTGGCTTCGGCGGCAGTTTCAGGCGGCGGGCCGGGGCCCGGGGTCCGGGTTCCCAGGCAGTCGCGTGTGCACCTCGAAGACTCCGCCCAGGCCCGCGAGGCGCAGCATGCGCAGGAAGCCCGTGCTGTCGTCGGCGACCAGCCGCAGCCTGCCCCGGCGGGCCAGCGTCCGGTTCCGGGTCCGGCACAGGACGCCCAGGCCGGCGCAGTCGATGAAGGTGGCCGGCCGCAGGTCGAGCACCAGGTCCGGGTGCGGGCCCGCGGTGAGCGTGTCGAGCCGCCGCGCCAGCGCGTCCACCGCCAGCAGGTCTATCTCCCCGTTCAGGGCCACGACGGTCGCGCCGTCGGCCTCGCGGACCGCGGGGGCCGGGCCGGGCAGCGTGTTCTCGGACATGCAACGAGACAAGCGCCTGCGGGGGTGTGCGCGGAAGGGCCGGTCGGCCCCATCCCGGGGCCGACCGGGGCCCACGGGCCCCGCACGCGGCGCGCCGCGTGCGGGGGAGAACAGGCAGCGGCGGGAGCGAAGGGCCCGGACGGGCGCCCTCCGGCCGGCGGCGAGGGCCGGTCGGCCCCATGCGCGGACCCCCGGCACCGCACAAGCTGAACATGTGGGGCACTTCCGGCACCCCGCCGGAGTCCGGCCGGCGCCCGCGCGTCCGCCGGACGCCCTGGTCCCGCGGCAGACCGAAGAGGTGAGGAGCGTCATGAAGGGCTACGTCTTCCACGGTCCCGGGCAGGCCTCCTGGCAGGACGTCCCGGACCCGGCGATCAAGGAGCCGACCGACGCGATCGTGCGGGTCGGCGCCGTGACCATCTGCGGGACGGACCTGCACATCCTCAAGGGCGACGTGCCCGAGGTGCGCCCCGGCACGGTGCTCGGCCACGAGGCCGTCGGCGAGGTCGTCGAGGTCGGCAGCGACGTGAACACCGTGCGCCCCGGCGACCGCGTGCTGATCTCCTGCATCACCTCCTGCGGCCGGTGCCGCTTCTGCCGGGACGGCTCCTACGGCCAGTGCCGCGGCGGCGGGGGCTGGATCCTCGGCCACCTGATCGACGGCACCCAGGCCGAGTACGTCCGCGTGCCCTACGCCGACCTGTCCGTGCACCCGCTGCCCGGCGCCGTCCGCAGCGAGGACGCCGTACTGCTGGCGGACATCTTCCCCACCTCCTACGAGGTCGGCGTCCTCAACGGGCGGGTGCGCCCGGGTGACACCGTGGCCGTCGTCGGCGCCGGCCCCATCGGGCTCGCGGCGATCATCACGGCTCACCTGTTCTCGCCCGAGCGGATCATCGCCGTCGACCTGGCGCCGGCCCGGCTGGAGGCGGCCAGGCGGCTCGGCGCCGACGCGGTGGCCGACGCGCACGAGGCGCCCCTGCAACTGGTGGCCGACCTGACCGACGGGCTGGGCGCGGACGTGGTCGTCGAGGCGGTCGGCGTCCCCGAGAGCTTCGAACTGTGCACCCGCATGGTCCGCCCCGGCGGGCGTGTCGCCAACATCGGCGTGCACGGGCGGCCGGCGACCCTGCACCTCGAGGACCTGTGGATCAAGAACGTGACCATCACCACCGGTCTGGTGGACACCTACTCCACCCCGACACTGCTGCGGATGGCCGCGGCGGGCCGGCTGCCGACCGGTCAACTGGTCACCCACACCTTCCCGTTGCAGCAGATGGAGGAGGCCTACGACATCTTCTCGCAGGCCGGCGAGACCGGCGCGCTCAAGGTGGTGCTCGGCGGGGAGCAGCACGCGGAACTGGCCGTGCCCGCGGCCTGACCGAGAAGGAGGCGAGGGACCATGACCGGCAGGACTAGGGCCAGGACGGTGGCCGACCCCTCCGCGGCGGCGACCGACGCGCCCGCCGAGGTGGAGACCCGTACCGCGCTGGGCGACCTCGGCCGGCGGCTGGCCGCCCGGCGACTGCAACTCGGCCTGACCAGGCGGCAGGCGGCGGCCCGCGCCGGAATGGCGGCCAGCTACCTCAGGTACCTGGAGGAGCACCCCGGCGCCGCGCCGGGCACGGGCGCCCTGATGAACCTGGCCCAGGCGCTGGAGACCACCGTCACCGAACTCACCGGCGGCGATGCCGACCTGCCGCCCGGCACCGGACGGGCCGGGCGCGCACCGGAGTTCAGCAAGTTGCGGCCCAGCGAGTGCCGCACCCTGCTGGCCATGCACGGAGTGGGGCGGCTCGCCGTGCCCACGGCCTCGGGGCCGGTGATCGTGCCGGTCAACTACACCGTCGTGGACGGCGCGATCGTCTTCCGGACCGCGCGCGGCGCCACCCCCTCCCTGGCCGCGGGACTCCAGGTGGCGTTCGAGGTGGACCGCATCGACGACGCGTTCAGCGAGGGCTGGAGCGTCCTGGTGCGCGGGCCCGCCCGCGCGGTCACCGACCGGCACGAGCAGCTCAGGCTGGCGGAGCGGGCGTACAGCATGCCCTGGGCCGGCGGCCCCCGGAGCGTGTGGGTGCGCATCGACCCCTTCACCATCACCGGGCGCCGGATCACCGTGTGAGGCGGTCCGGCGCCCGGCCTGGGCCACGGGCTGTCCGCCCGGCGCGGGAACGACGGAGCGACACCGCGGGGGATCGGTGCCGCTCCTGCCACCACTTTCGTGCGTGCCCCGCCCCGTCCATAGTGCCGATGGGCCCCCATGGGGGGCCACAGGTCCCTCGACCCGTGCGGCCCGCCGCGGCCCGGGCCGCTTCGGCCCCGGGAACGGGCCACTCGGCCCATCCCGCGGACGGGCCCGTGGCCGCACGCTGAAGGTGTCCCAGGAAGGGACCCCCGTCTCCGGGAGGACGCCATGAACGGCACTCCGACCGTCGTGAACGACGTGATGACCCGCACGGTGGTCGCCCTGCGCACCGGCGCGGCCTTCAAGGAGATCGTGCAGGCGATGCAGGACTGGGGAGTGAGCGCCCTCCCCGTGCTGGACGCCGACGGCCGGGTCGTGGGCGTGGTCTCCGAGGCCGACCTGCTGCCCAAGGAGGAGTACCGCGAGGGCGACCCGGACCGGTACGCGCAGGTCCAGCACCTCGCCGACCTCCGCAAGGCGGACGCGGTGACCGCGGCGGAGCTGATGACCTACCCGGCCGTCACCGTGCCGCCCGAGGCCACCCTCGCCCACGCGGCGCGGGTCATGGCCCGCCGCAGGGTCAAGCGCCTGCCGGTCGTCGGCCAGGACGGAACCCTCCAGGGCGTCGTCAGCCGCTCCGACCTCCTGAAGGTGTTCCTGCGCGCCGACGAGGACATCGCCGAGGACGTCGGCCGGGAGGTCGTGGTGAGGCTGTTCGGCACCGCGGACGCCCCGGTGCGGGTCGAGGTGCGCGAGGGGGTGGTCACCCTCACCGGACGCGTCCACGACGCGGTGCTCGTGCCGCTCGCCGTCCTGCTGACACGGTCGGTGCCGGGCGTCGTCGACGTGCACTGCGCCCTGACCGGCCCGCGCCGCCACCCGCACGCCGGTCCGGAACTCCCGGAGCCGCGCCGCACGGCCCCCGCCTGACGGCGGCCGACGGCAGACGGAGCCGAGAGGAGGCCAGCACCGATGCCGGCGAAGACGTCCCGCAGGAACAGGCCCGCCGTCCGGCTGTGGCGTTGGCGGCGCAACGCGCTGCGCAGGCACAGCGACGTCGTCGAGGCGTGGATCGTGCTCGGCGTCTGGCTCCTCGTCCTGGTCGGCGGAGCGGTGGCGGGCCTGGTGACGGCACGGACGGTGGACTCGGACCTCGCCGCGCGCCGGGCCCGGGCGCACCCGGTCTCCGCCGTGGTCACCGACGTCACGCCGGTGACGCCGGCCGCGACGAGCGCCCGCGACGACGGCCGGGTGTGGGTCGCCGTGCGGTGGACCGACGCGGCCGGCTCGGTGCACCAGGCCCGGACCAGGATGCTGCCGGACGCCCTGACGGGCACCCGGCTCACGGTCTGGACGGACGGGGCCGACCGAGTGGTGGCGAAGCCTCTGGGCAGGACGGAGGCGGCCGTCCAGGCGGCTCTGACCGGCGTCCTCTTCGGCCCCCTCGCCGCCGGGACGATCTGGGCGGGCGGCCGCCTGCTCCGAGCCGGGCTCGTACGCCGTCGCCTGACCGAATGGGACGAGGAGTGGAAACGGGTCGGCCCCGAGTGGCGCAAACTCAGCGGCGGACGGGGGTGAGGGGGCGGTTTCAAGGATGCCCACCCCACGGAATCCGGGCCGTGCGCCGCGGCGCACGGCCCACCCCACGGCCTCTCAGTCGTCGGCGTCTCAGTCGTCGGTGGATGTGAGGTGGCAGTCCACGCCGACCACGCCCTCGACGGCGCGGACCATGCCGACCGCCAGCGGGATGCGGGCCGCGTCCGTGACGCGGCCGGTCAGGGTGGCGACGCCGTCCGAGACCGTGATGTGCACGGGCTCGGCAGGGGCCGGGAAGAGGACGTCGACGACGTCGCGCCGGATCTCGTCGGCGAGGTCGCCGTCCGGGCGCAGGAACACCTTGAGCAGGTCCGAGCGGCTGACGACGCCTTCGAGCACCCCCTCGGTGTTCACCACCGGCAGCCGCTTGACGCGCCGCATGGCCATGATCCGTGCCGCCTCGGCGAGCGTGGCGTCGGCGTGCACGGTGACGGCCGGGGTGCTCATCACCTCGTCCGCCGTCACCGCCCCGGCCTTGGCCAGGTCGGGCAGCCGGCGGAGCTGGGTGCGCCGGTCCGGATCGCTGTCGCGGAACTCCTCCTTGGGCAGCAGATCGGCCTCGGAGACCACACCGATCACCCGGCCGTCGCCCTCCAGCACGGGCAGCGCACTGACCTTCCACTGCTCCATGCGCTCGACGATGTCCTTGAACGGGGCCTTGCGGCCGACCGCGACGACGGCACGCGTCATCACGTCGTTCACCCGGTACGGGCTGCCTGCCATGGTGTCCTCCTCACCGGGCCGGGTGCTCACACCAGGCCGCCGCTGCCGTAGGGGGCGTAGAGGTCGAGCAGCCGGATCCGGGACGCGTGCAGCCGCTGCGCGACCACCCGCCCGACCCAGACCGCGATCGCCCGGCCGAACTCCGGGTCCGCGGCGCACATCTCCAGGACGGTCCCGGCGTCGAACTCCCAGGCCCGCACCGGGCTCAGCGCCTCGGCGCCCAACTGCCAGATGTGCGGCGGGTAGTGCCAGGACCAGCCGACCAGGTCGCCGTGGCCGAGCGACTCGATGACGGCCGGACGGCGGCCGGGCACCCGCAGGTCCAGGGCCACGGTGCCGGTCCGCACGATCCAGAAGCGGTCGGCACGCCTGCCTTCCTCGAACAGGCGGGTACCGCTCTCGAACGAGGCCTCGCGGGCGGCCCGCATCAGGCTTTCACGGTGCTCGGCGGGCAGAGCCGCGTTCAAGGTGGTGGTGGCGGAGGTCATGGCACCGGCTCCCTTCATGGCGTCTGCTGCCAGCGTGGGCCTCCCGGGCCCCTGGCACCACGGGCCGCTCGGGCCCGACTCCGGGGCCCTTCGGCCCGGACGTGCACGCCGGGAAGGGCGAGCGGCGGGACGGACGCACGGCGGGACGGACGTACGACGGGGACGGCGTGACGGCGGGAAGGACGCCATCCGCTTCTCGTGGATCCTGATTGCGCGGTGCACGGCCGTGAGCCGCTTCTCCGCGTCTCCAAGGAGTCCTTCCCGCTACCTCCAGCAGACCACGGGAAGCGCCGGTCCACCAGTAGTGCCCCGCCGCCGTTCCCTCCGGCCCCCCAGCCGCTCCAGCCCCTCGTCACTCCCCGGACAGGTCGAGCAGCACCTTGGAGGCGACGGTGCGGTCCCGGGCCGCGGCGAAGGCGGCGGCCGACCGCTCCAGCGGGAACACATGGGTGACGGCGGGCTCCACGTGCAGTCCCTCGGCCAGCAGCGTCAGCGCCTCGTCGAACTCGGTGTCGAAGCGGAACGCCCCGCGCAGCTCCAGCTCCCGCGTCACCGTGACGTTGCCGAGCAGCCCGATCTCGCCCGGCGGCAGCAGGCCCAGCAGTACGACCGTGCCGCCGCGGCGCGCCCGCTTCACGCAGGTGCGCAGCCCCGCGGGCGCGCCGGACGCCTCGACGGCGACGTCGAAGTCGCCGGACCAGGCCGCATCGGCGGGCCGGTCCGCGCGCACCGTGGCGGTGGCGCCCATCGCCTCGGCGATCCGCAGCGGCTCCTCGTGCAGATCGCTGACGACGATCTCGGCCGCCCCTGCGTGCCGCAGCGCCGCCACGACCAGGCAGCCGATGGGACCGGCGCCGGTGACCAGGACCCGCCTGCCCCGGACCTCGCCCGCCCGGCGCACGGCGTGCAGCGCCACCGACAGCGGCTCGGCGAGCACCGCGCGGCGCAGGCTCAGGCCGGGCGGCAGCGGCCGGACCTGGTCGGCGGGCACGCTGACGAGCTGGGCGAAGCCGCCCTGCACGTGCGGGGTGTGGGCGGCGCTGCCCAGGTAGCGGGTATGGCCGCAGATGTTGCGCCGGCCGCGCGCGCACTCCTCGCAGGCGCCGCAGGGGGTGGCGGGATGGATCGCGACGGGAGTGCCCGGTGCCGGCCCGTCCGCTACGCCGGCGCCGGGCCCGAGGTCGGCGACATGGCCGACCACCTCGTGCCCGAGCACCATCGGCTCGCGCAGCGCGAAGTCACCCACCCTGCCGCTGTGGTGGTAGTGCAGATCGGATCCGCAGATCCCGCCGAGGGCGACGGCGACCGCGATCTCACCCGGTCCGGGGCCGGTGAACGGCCGCTCCTCGATCCGCAGGTCGCCGGCTCCGTGGACGACACAGGCTCGCATGGTCAGGGGCTCCTTCACGGTCACAGGACGGAGAGCATGCCGCCGTCGACGTACAGCAGCTGCCCGTTGACGAAGTCGGAGGCGGGGGAGGACAGGAAGAGCAGGGCGCCGACGAGGTCCGCGACGTCGCCCCAGCGCCCGGCCGGGGTACGCCCGCGCACCCAGGCGCTGAACTCCTGGTCGGCGACCAGCGCGGAGGTCAGCTCGGTGTCGAAGTAGCCGGGGCCGATGCCGTTGACCTGGATGCCGTGCGGCCCGAGGTCGGCGCACATGCCCTTGGTCAGCATCTTCAGGCCGCCCTTGGTGGCGGAGTAGGGCGCGATGCCGGGGCGCACCACCTCGCTCTGCAGCGAGCAGATGTTGACGATCTTGCCCTGCCCGCGCGGCACCATGCGCCGGGCGACCTCGCGGCCGACCAGGAAGGCGCTGGTGAGGTTGGTGTCCAGCAGGCCGTGCCAGTCCTCGTCGGTGAAGTCGAGCAGGGGCGCGCGGCGCTGGGCCCCGGTGTTGTTCACCAGGACGCCGATCGGCCCCACCCGGTCCTCGATCCGGGCGACGGCGGCGGTGACCGCGGCGGAGTCGGTGACGTCGAACGCCTCCGCGACGACCGCCTCCCCGAACTCCGCCGCCAGCTCCGCGCGGGCCGACTCCAGCGCCACGGCGTCGCGACCGTTGAGGACCACCGTGCAGCCCGCCTCCAGCAGCCCCCGGGCGAGCGCCTTGCCGATGCCGCGACTCGATCCGGTGACCAGGGCCACCTTGCCGGTCACGTCGAAAAGGGGGTGGCTCATCTGTGTCGTCCTCCAGGGTGGCCTCGACCGCGATGCACTGCAGTTCTTCCCATTCAGTGGAAAGGCTGCCTGCTCAACGGAAAGCATCGTGGTCATGTCCGTGACTCGCTGTCAACCGCTGAATGAAAGGCCTTTCCGGTCAATGGAAAACCGCGGGAGAACTGCGTACGCTGCCACCCGTGACCTCCAGTGACTCCAGAGATCCCGCCGCCGCCCCGGCGGACGTCGTGGGCCGGGCGATCCGGCTGCTCGTCCTGGTCGGCGAGCACGCGCACGGCAGCACCCTGTCCGCGCTGGCCCGGGAGAGCGGTGTCCCCGTGAGCACCGCGCACCGGCTGCTCGGCACGCTGCGCCGTGAGGGCCTGGTGGAGTTCGAGCCCGACGGCAAGCGCTACAGGCCCGGCCTCAAGCTGTTCCAGCTCGGCCAGCAGGCCGGACAGGCCTACGGATTCGCCGGCACCGCCCTGCCCGTGATGCAGCGCGTGACCCGGCAGACCGAGGAAGCCACCCTGATGTCCGTGCTCGACGGCGCCCGGCACCTGTACGTGCACTACGTCGACGGGCCGCTGCCGGTCGGCGTGCGCAGCGAGCCGGGCCGGCACGGGCCGCTGCACTGCACCTCGATGGGCAAGGTGCTGATGGCCTTCGCCCCCGACGACGTGCGCGCCGATCTGCTGGACCGCGTGGAGCTGACGCCGCACGGGCCGAACAGCATCACCGACCGCGACGTCCTGCGCGCGGAGGTGGCCCGCGCCGCCGACCTCGGGTACGCGACGGTCGACGAGGAGCACCATGCCGGGCTGCGCGCCGTGGCCGTCCCGATCCTGCGCGCGGACGGGAGCCTCTTCGGCGCCCTGTCCACCGCCGCCCCCGCCTTCCGGCGCGAACTGGACGACCTGGTGGCACTGGTTCCCGTGCTGCGGTCGGCCGCCGCGGAACTGGGGGTCCGACTGCCCGCCCGCTGAGCCGGGCGATCCGGCTCTGGACGGCGGCGGAGGCGCTGGGTTAGCCTCCGTGTCCAGAGTTGGATTTCCAGTCTAGTTTTCCGGGTGGCCACCGATGGACCACGTCATGGACGGCGCCGAGCCGGACCGCCGCGCCGGTGCGGCGACCTCGGCGGCCGCCGAGGCGGACGAGCACCTCATCCGGGAGACGGAGAAGATCGCCGTCGCCCTCGGACGCATGTTCCCGGGCCTGTGCGAAGTCGTCCTGCACGACCTGCGCGACCCCCGGCACGCCGTCCGGGCGATCGAGAACAACCTCTCGGGCCGCCGGGTCGGGGACTCCGCGACCGAGCTGGGCCTCGCCCGGATCGCCGACCCGGAGTACCCGGGCGTCATCCAGAACTACCCCAACCGGTTCCCCGACGGCCGCCCGGCCAAGAGCACCTCGATCGGCATCAAGAACGCGGCCGGCGACTACGTCGCCGCCCTCTGCCTGAACCTCGACGTCTCCGTGCTCTCACCCGTCACGCTCGCCCTGTCCAACCTCGTCGCCACCGACGACGACCACCGCGACCAGCCGCTGGAGACCCTGCGCGACCGCAACGCCCGGGAACTGCGCCGGGCCGTCGAGACGCTCGCCGCCGAGCGCGGCGGGACACCGCGTTCGCTGAGCCGCGACGCCAAGAAGGCACTCGTACGGCATCTGCACGCCGAGGGGTACTTCGACTCGCGCGACGCCGCCCAGACCATCGCCGACCTGCTCGGCGTGTCCCGCGCCACCGTCTATAACTACACCAGGTGAGAGGCCGCCCATGACCGCCGCGGACCACCGTCTGCCGCTCATCGCCGAGGAGCGGACCGCCGCCCCCGCTTCCGCCCGGACCCTGGCCGACCCCGACACGCCGTTCGCGGTCGTCGACGCGCACCGGGTGCGGCGCAACATCGCCCGGCTCGCCCGGCGCGCCGACCGCCTCGGCGTCACCCTGCGCCCGCACGTCAAGACGGCCAAGAGCCTCGACGTCGCCGCGCTCCCGCACGACGGCGCACCCGGCCCCGTGACCGTCTCCACCCTCGCCGAGGCCGAGGCGTTCGCCGACGGCGGTCACACCGACATCACCTACGCCGTCGGCATCGACCCGCACAAGCTGCCCCGGGTGATCGCCCTGCTGCGCCGAGGCGTCACCCTGCGCGTCCTGCTCGACAGCGCCGAGCAGGCGGCGTCCGTGGCCGAAGCGGCCAGGGAGGCGGGCATCGCCGTGCCCGCCCAGATCGAGATCGACTGCGACGGCCACCGCGGCGGCCTGCGGCCCGACGCGCCGGAGCTCGTCGGCATCGGCCGCGTCCTGCACGCCGCGGGCTGCCTCGACGGGGTCCTGACCCACGCGGGCGAGTCCTACTTCGCCCACACCGCCGAGGAGCGCCGCCGGGCGGCGGAGGGGGAGCGCGACGCCGCCGTCGCGGCCGCCGGACGGCTGCGCGCCGCCGGTCTGCCCGTGCCCGTGGTCAGTGTCGGCTCCACCCCCACCGCGCACGCCGCGGAGGATCTCACCGGGGTCACCGAACTGCGCGCCGGGAACTACGTCTTCTTCGACCTCGTGATGGCCGGCCTCGGCGTCTGCGACCTCGACGACCTCGCCCTGTCGGTCGTCGTCACCGTCATCGGCCACCGCCCCGAGTACGGCTGGATCATCACCGACGGCGGCTGGATGGCCATGTCCCGGGACCGCGGCACCTCCGCCCAGCCCCAGGACCAGGGGTACGGACTGGTCGCCGACCTCGGCGGCCGGCTCGTCCCCGGGCTCGTCATGACCGCCGCCAGCCAGGAGCACGGCACCCTCACCGCCCGCGACGGCGCCCGCCTGCCCGACCTGCCCATCGGCACCCGGCTGCGCGTCCTGCCCAACCACGCCTGCGCCACCGCCGCCCAGCACCAGGGCTACCACGTCGTCGACGGCACCCTGCCCGCCGAACCCGCCCCCGCGGTCCAGGCGGTCTGGAAACGCGTCACCGGCTGGTGACCCGCACCCCGCCGGCCGGCCGCGCCGGCCACCGTCCCGCCCGTCGCCCCCGCCCGCTCCTGCCGTAAGGAACCAGCATGGCCGCCGCATCACCCGTATCGTTCGACGACGTCCGGGAGGCCGCCGCACGCCTCCGCGGCATCGCCCACCGCACTCCCGTCCTCACCTCCCGCACGCTGAACTCGGCCGTCGGCGCCGAGGTGTTCGTCAAGTGCGAGAACTTCCAGCGGGTCGGCGCCTTCAAGTTCCGCGGCGCCTACAACGCCGCCGCCCGGCTCTCGCCCGGACAGCTCGCCAAGGGCATCGCCGCCTACTCGTCCGGCAACCACGCCCAGGCGACCGCGCTGGCCGCCCGGGAACTGGGCACCAGCGCCGTCATCCTGATGCCCGAGGACGCCCCCCGCTCCAAGCTGGCCGCCACCGCCGGATACGGCGCCGAGGTCGTCACGTACGACCGCTACGCCCAGGACCGCACCGCGCTCGGCGAAACCCTGGCCGAGGACCGCGGCCTGGCCCTGATCCCGCCCTACGACCACCCCGACGTCATCGCCGGCCAGGGCACGGCGGCCCTCGAACTGCTGGAGGAGACCGGGGAACTCGACGCGCTCCTGGTGCCGGTCGGCGGCGGCGGCCTCATCGCGGGCAGCGCCACCGCGGCCAAGGCGCTGCACCCCGGCATCCGCGTGATCGGCGTGGAACCCGAGGCGGGCGACGACACCAGGCTGTCCCTGGCCAGCGGCGCGCGCGTCACCATCCCGGTGCCCCGCACCATCGCCGACGGCCAGGCGCTCGCCACGCCCGGCGAGATCACCTTCCCGATCAACCAGCGCCTCGTCGACGCCGTCAGCGTCGTCAGCGACGAGGAGATCGTCCACACCATGCGGTTCGTCTTCGAACGCCTGAAGATCGTGCTCGAACCGAGCGGAGCGAGCGCCCTCGCCGCCCTCATGGCCGGGCGCGTCGACAACCCGCCCCGGCGGATCGGCGTCATCGCCTCCGGCGGCAACATCGACACCGAGAGGTTCGCCGCACTCCTCGCCCGCTGACCCTGTGACTTCTCCCACCTGCTCTTGCCGCGGCGGCCGGGGCCTCCTTACGTTCGGACGCATGTCCACCCATGGCCCCATCATTCCTGGCGAACCGGACGAACCCGTCGCGGCGGGCGAGCTCCCGGCGGACCGGCCCGGCACCGCCGAGCCGGTCGAGTTCACCGTCGACCTCAGCTCCCACGAGATGCTCCGGCGCACGCACACCGTGGCCGCCCTCGGCGCCGGCTGGGACCCCGTCGCGGCGCTGCACGGCGAGCAGGCCGCGTACGACCTGCTGTACTCCGGCCTCGACGACGAACAGCAGCGGCTGTACGAGGAGCTGATCGCGGCCGGTGTGCTGCCGCGGCGCGGCGGCGGCGATGCTGCCGCTTGACCCGCAGGCCGACATCGGCCGCCGGGCCTGGGTGGCCTGCCCCAACTGCGACGACCGCCGCGGCTGCGCCACCTGCGAGCAGGGGCGCCCGTGCCGGGGGCACTGGCGCTACCTGCTCTCCAACACCGGCAGCCTGCTGCACCTGCAGTGCCCCTCCTGCCGCCACGTCTGGAACCACGAGACGCACTTCGGCGCCACCCGCTCCCGGATGTGACGCGGGCCGGGACACGCGGCGCCGCTCAGCGGGCCCCCGTCCAGTTGTGGGCCACGTCGACGACCAGATGGCCCGACACCTGCTGGACCCGGAACGGCAGCCGGGCCCGGACGCCGAGACCCACCTGCGTCTCGCCCTCGAAGCTGCCGGCGAACCGGGTGTCCCGGAAGGTCCGGTACCCGTGGACGTTCACGCCCGGCAGGGTGCGGCCGACCCGCCCCGGGTAGGTGACCGCGCCGGTCGCCGGGTCGTAACTCGGCGCGCCGACGTGGACGTCCAGCACGGCCCCGCCGCCGACCGGGATCGTGTGCCCGGTGGCGCTCTGCCGCAGCCGGTTCACGTACCGGACGTAGTAGCCGACGGCGCGGCCGCCGCCCGGCACGTCGAACACCATGCGGTCGTAGCAGTCGTGCCGGCCGGTCCTGATGTTCTTCAGCGGCACCGCCCCGGTGGCCGTACCGCCCTTCGCTCCGCTGCCCCAGCCGGTCGGACAGGCCGTGGCCCGCGCGGCGGCCGCCGGAGCCGTGTCCGCGGCCGTCGCCACGCCGCCCAGTCCGGCGCCCGCCAGGACGAGAGCTGTCGCTATTACACCTGTTCTCCGCATGATGTCCCCCTTGGTCACGCCATGCTGTTATGGGATGAGACATGCGGATATGGCGAATGGTTGCACGCGGAGCGGGGGAATCTGCCGCGTGTTCGCCGGGGGCTCAGGACACGGGCGGCGCCCGGTGCGGGGCGGCGGGCATCGCGAGGTGCGCAAGGTCGCCCGGCGGCGGGGTCCGCACCGGCCACAGGGGAGCGGCTTCGCCGTCGGCGAGCGCGGCGGGAGCGTCGGTGAGGTTCATCCGCTCGCGCAGCCGGCCGTAGAAGTCCATCGGGCCCAGCCGGACCGCCTTGAGCCGGCGGGGGGCGGCGTACACCCCGATCCAGTCCCCGGGGTTCAGCACCCCGCGCACCTGGCCGTCGATGCTGACGGCGGCCGGCCCGGACCGTTCCAGCACCCGCAGCGCGATGGGCTCGTCCGGCGCGGCCACGACCGAGCGGTTGAACGCCATGTGCGGGGCGACCGGGGTGAAGATCAGCCCCTCGGCGCGGGGCGAGACCACCGGCCCGCCCGCGGCGAAGCTGTACGCCGTCGAGCCCGTGGGCGTGGCCACCAGCAGCGCGTCGGCCGAGTAGGCGGCGAGCAGCCGGCCGGCGAGATAGACGCCCACCGACACCTGCCGGTCCCGGGTCAGCTTCTCCAGCACCACGTCGTTCAGCGCGACGACGTTCAGGGCGACGCCCCAGTCGTCGCCGATCTCGCACTCCGCGCGCACCCGGGGCGGCGGCAGCATCGGACCGCGGCCGTAGCGCACCAGCGCCTCCATGGGCTCCGGCACCTCCAGCCGGCACGACGCCCGCAGGGTGAGCAGCATCCGGTTCTCGACCGTGATCCGCTCCTCCCGTACGGCGTCCAGCGCGGCGCGCACGGCCGGGGCGGGCACCTCCGTCAGGAAGCCCACCCGCCCGAGGTCGACACCCAGCACCAGGGCGTCGTTCTCGGCCGCCAGCCGGGCGCCGCGCAGGAAGGTCCCGTCGCCGCCCAGGGTGATGACCAGGTCCGGATCGCCGGCCGCGTCCATCTCCTCCCGGGCGCTGTGCCGCTCGCCCTCCTGCCACACGTCGATGTCGGCACAGGCCACCTCGTGCTCAGCGCACCACTCGCGCGCCGCACGCGCGGCGGCCACGGCCTCCGCCCGTCCGCCGTGCACGACGAGGCCGACACGGTTCACCGTCATAGCCGCCTCCCAGCCGGTTCGCCCAGAAACCCATCCTCGCCGGGAATCCCGGCGGGCACCTCCCGCGGGCGGGTTCCGTGCCGGTCCGAACCCGTCCGCGTCACCGCCGTGTCACAGGTGGGCCGCCGCGGAACCCCTGGTCAGGCTGCTCTGTCTGGGTGGGTGAGCGCCGGCGCCGAGCCGGCCGACCTGAGCACTTCGAACCATCGGGGGATCCCATGCCGTACCGCAGCACCGTCCGGGTCGCCACATCCGCCGCCGCCGTGATCGCGGCCGCCCTGTCGCTGGCGGCATGCCGGTCCGGCGGCGACGAGCCGGCCGCCGGGGCGTCCCCGGCACCGGCGGCCACCGCCGCTTCCCCCACCGCCTCCGCCGGACACGCCACCGCCCCCACGAGCCCGGCGCCCACGGCCTCCCGGCCCGCGGGCGCCGGCACCCCGGCCGCCACGGCGGCCCCCGCCTCACCGGCGTCCCACACCTCGGCGAAGCCCGCGCCGCCGTGCCCGGCGACGGCGCTGAAGACCAGCGCCCGCCAGGCCGCCGACCGCCCGGACGGCACCGGCACCGGCGCGGCGGTCGTGGAGTTCACCAACGTCTCCGGCGGGGCCTGCGTGCTGCGGGGCCACCCCACGGTGGCCGGGGCGGGCAACGGCTCGCCCGGCCACAACAAGCCGCTGTCGGTCACCGCGCAGGGCGCCGCGTCGAGCGTGCGGCTCGCACCGGGCGGCAGGGCGTGGGTGAAGCTGACCTTCGTCCAGGTGCAGGGTGAGGGCGACGGCTACTGCGCGTCCGGCGCCGAGCCCGCCGCCTACCCGACGCTGGTGGTCGGCCTGCCCGGGGCGGGAGCGCACCAGGTGGCGCTGGACGACGGAGTGTTCGCCGAGTGCGACGACACGGTCACGGCGACCGCGGTGACGTCCGTCGAGCCGGCCTGAACCGCGTCGGCCGGCCCCGCCGCGCACGGGCGAGGGCGGGGGCGGCCGACGTGGGGGCGGGGACGCGGCGGCCGGTTCCGTACCCTGGCGGCATGCGCATGCGCCCCACCCTGACCTGGACCCCCGCGGAGGACCTGCCGCCGGGCACCACTGACCTGGAGCCGGTCGCCGACGCGCTGAGCGGTGGCGGTGTGCTGGTGCTCAGCGGGGCCGGCATCTCCACCGAGTCGGGCATCCCCGACTACCGGGGCGAGGGCGGCAGCCTGAGCCGGCACACCCCGATGACCTACCAGGAGTTCACCGCGGACGCCCTGGCCAGGCGCCGGTACTGGGCGCGCAGCCACCTCGGCTGGCGCACCTTCGGCCGCGCGCGGCCCAACACCGGGCACCGGGCCGTGGCCGCCTTCGAACGGCACGGCCTGCTCTCGGGCCTGATCACCCAGAACGTCGACCGCCTGCACCAGGCGGCGGGCACCGCGAACGTCGTGGAGCTCCACGGCAGCCTGGACCGGGTCGTCTGCCTCTCCTGCGGCGCCCTCAGCCCGCGTCGCGACCTCGCCCGGCGCCTGGAGGAGGCCAACCCGGGCTTCGATCCGGTGGCCGCGGGCATCAACCCGGACGGTGACGCCGACCTGACCGACGACCAGGTCGGCGACTTCCGCGTGCTGCCCTGCACGGTCTGCGGCGGCATCCTGAAGCCCGACGTCGTGTTCTTCGGCGAAGCCGTGCCACCGGCGCGCGTCGAGCACTGCCGCAGGCTGGTCCGCGAGGCCTCCTCGCTGCTGGTCCTCGGCTCCTCCCTGACGGTGATGTCCGGCCTGCGGTTCGTCCGCCAGGCCGCCCAGTCCGGGAAACCGGTGCTGATCGTCAACCAGGACCCCACCCGAGGCGACCGCCACGCTCGTACCCGCGTCGCGCTCCCCCTGGGAGCGGCCCTCACCACGGTGGCCGCCCGGCTGGGCGTCCCCGTCGACGGCGGGACCGGGGACATGACGCGGCCCTGAGCCGTCGGCGGCTCCGCCAGGGCATCGGAGCCCTCGGCCGCCCGGCGGGACCTCAGGAGGCGCGGGCCGCCGTGGTGGCCACCGCGGTCCGGGACGCGCGTTCCACCAGCGAGACGCCGTCCTTCATGGTCTTGTTGCCGTCCGACAGGACCGCGACGAGGTAGTGGTGTCCGCCCGTGGTGATCCGGCCGACGCTGTTGACGTCCCACAGGTCGGTCGTGTCGCGCTGCAGCCAGCCGTTCTTCAGGGCCGGCCCGGAGCCGCCGGCCGCCGACACGCCCCAGGACTGGTCGTCGGCGACCTGGCCCATCAGCGTGCGGACGTAGGCACGGGACGCGGTGCCGAGCGCCGGCGCGGAGCCGGTCGTGGCGGCCTGCCCGGTGTCGAACACCGCGCGCAGCAGCCGTATCTGGTCGGCGGACGTGGTCCGGGTCAGACCCCACTTGCCGCCGGGGCCGCCCTGGGTCTCGGTCAGCCCCAGCCGCTTGTTCGCCGCCTTGAGGCCCGGCGCGAGACCGATGCGCCGCCACAGGGTGTTCGCCGCCGCGTTGTCGCTGTGCTCGATCATCTTCTTCGTCTGCGCGCGCTCCTGGGCGGTCAGGGCGCGCCCCGAGTCCTGCGCCTTGAGCAGCAGCGCGGCGAGGATGTCGACCTTGACGATGCTGGCCGTGTCATAGGCGGTGTCCTCGCCGAACACGGCGGGCGTGTGGCCCGGGCGGTCCAGGTCCAGGACCGCGGCGGTCACCCGCGCCTTGCCGTGCGCCCCGACCGACGCGGGGAAGTCCGCCGGGCCGGCGGCGGCCGGGGCCGCCGAGGCGGCGGAGGGCAGCAGCGTCGCCGCGGCGGCCGCGAGCGCGCCGCAGACGGCCGCGCGCTTGCCCGGGCGGGGGAGCAGGGGGGTTCGGAACGGCATGGTGGCAGGCCTCGGCGGTGCGGGGGACAGGGACACGGACTTGCGAACGTAGCCAGAACCCCCGGCCCGCGTAGTGACCGCTGCCACGAAAAGGCCCCTTCAGGGCGATTTGTGAGCAGAGCAACAGATCCCGATGGGCGCAGAATGAGACCAGGGAGGCGTCACAGGTCCGGGAGGCGTCATGAGCACATCAGGCGAGTCCAGGGTGTCCGGGCTCGAGGTCCGGTCCATCGACTACGTGCCCCTGAGCGAGCGGCACGGCAGGCTCTGGCACCTGGGCCCGCTGTGGTTCATGTCCAACGCGCAGATCGCCACCCTGGCGGTGGGGCTGATCAGCATCACGGAGGGCGGCAACCTGCTCTGGTCGCTGCTGGCCATCGTCGCCGGCACCGTCATCGGCACCTTCTTCATGGCCTTCCACTCGGCCCAGGGCCCCCAGCTCGGCCTGCCGCAGATGATCCAGTCCCGGCCCCAGTTCGGCTACGTCGGCGCCCTGCTGGTGTGGCTCTTCGCCTACGTCCAGTACGCCGGGTTCAACGTCTTCAACAGCATCCTCGCCGCCGACGCGCTGCACACCACGCTGCACGGAGGCGTCAGGTTCTGGGTGGTCGTGGTCACCGCGATCGCGCTCGTCATCGCCCTGGTGGGCTACGACATCATCCACAAGGCCGAACGCTTCCTGACCTACACCTTCCTGGTCGTCTTCGGCGTCTTCACCGTCGGGGTCCTGGTCAACCTGCACTACCCGGCGGGCTCCTTCGACGTCGGCGGCTTCCGGTGGACCCCGTTCCTCGCCCAGTTCGGCGTGGTCGCCGGCTACCAGATCAGCTGGGCCATCTACGTCTCGGACTACTCGCGCTACCTGCCGCCGGACGTGACGGTCCGCAAGACCTTCTACTGGACCTACTTCGGCTCCGCGCTCGGCGGCATCTGGCTGATGGTGCTCGGCACCCTGCTGGCCGCCTGGGCCGGCAAGGACTTCGAGACGATCCGGTCCATCAACGCCGCCGGCGACAAGGTGTTCGACGGGTTCGGCGCGATCGTGCTGCTCTTCGCCTCCCTGGGCCTGATCTCCGTCACCGCACTGAACATGTACGGCGGCTCGCTGACCCTCATCAGCGGCATGGACTCCTTCCGGCGGGTGCGGCCGACCCTGCGCGTACGGCTGCTGACCATCGGGCTGACCGCGGCGCTCTCGCTGGTCGGCGCGCTCGCCGCGACCGCCCACTTCCTGGAGAACTTCAACGACTTCCTGCTGCTGGTGCTCTACCTGTTCATCCCGTGGACCGCTGTGAACCTCATGGACTACTACGTCGTGCGCCGCGGTCACTACGCCATCGCCGAGATCTTCAACCCGCGCGGCATCTACGGCCGCTGGGGGTGGCACGGCATCATCGCCTACCTGGTCGGCTTCGCCGTCATGGTCCCGTTCTTCTCCGTCGGGAAGCTCTTCGTCGGCCCCGCCGCCGAGGCGCTCGGCGGAGCCGACATCTCGCTGTTCGTCGGGCTGCCGGTCTCCGCGCTCCTGTACTGGTGGCTGACGCGCTCCGTGGACGTGGAGGCCGAGACGCGCATCGCCGAGGCCGAGGCGGAGGCCCTGGAGCAGGCGGCGCACGAACACCGCGAACCCTGAGCGTCCGCACAGTGCGGCGTGGGGGTCGGCCTGCGGCGGTTAATTACCTGCGCGACGCAGGGGAATCGGGATATGTTTCTGCGTGGCGCAACCGATGTGCCGCGCAGTGTTCGCTGCGCGCCGTCCCGCGCCACCCCGAACCCCGACTCTCCTCCGAGGAGCCCCCATGCTCACCATCGCCGTCACCGGTGCGACCGGCGCCCAGGGCGGAGCCACCGCCCGCGCACTGCTCGGAGCCGGCCACCGCGTCCGCGCCCTCACCCGCGACCCGGCCGCACCGGCGGCCGCGGCCCTGGGCCGGCTCGGCGCCGACGTCCGCCGCGCCGACTTCGACGACCGCCCCTCCCTGGACGCGGCCCTCGCGGGCGCCGACTCCCTCTTCGCGGTGACCACCCCGTTCGGCACGGACACCGCGACCGAGGTGCGCCAGGGCAGGAACCTGCTCGACGCGGCGGCGGACGCCCGTCTCGGGCACGTCGTGCTCACCTCCGCGGCGCACGCCGACCGCCGCACGGGCATACCGCACTACGACAGCAAGGCCGAGATCGAGCGGCACCTGGTGACCACAGGCATTCCCTGGACGGTCGTCGCCCCGGCGGCCTTCATGGACAACTTCACCACCGGCTGGACGCTGGAGGGCCTGCGCGAGAACACCTTCGCCTGGCCCATGCCCGGGGACCGCCCCCTCACCCTCATCCCCGCCGAGGACATCGGCGCCTTCGCGGCCCTGGCCCTGGTCCGCCGCGCCGAGTTCACCGGCCGCCGGATCGACATCGCCTCGGACGAACTCACCGCCGTCGGGATCGCCGAAGTGCTGGCCGGCGTCACCGGCCTGCCGGTCGGACACCACGAGGTGCCCCTCGCCCAGGTCCGCACCCACTCGCACGACCTCGCGGCGATGTTCGGGTACTTCGGCACCACCGGCCTCGACGTCGACGTCAGCGCCCTGCGCCGCGCCCACCCCGAGGTCGGCTGGCACACCTTCGCCGGCTGGGCCGCCGCCCAGGACTGGCCCGGCCTGCTCGCCGCACCCGCCCACGCCCACGCCTCATGAGCGCTGCCGCACCGCGCGGCGCGACTCTCACTCCTCGTGGACCGGCATCCAGTGGTGCTCGCAGAACCAGCGGCCGAACAGCGCGCCCCCGTACACGACGAAGCCCACCCCGATCAGCCAGGACTCGACCACCAGCACCGTCCCGACCGCACCGTAGTTCAGCGCGTTGGTGACGATGAGCGGGGTGAAGACGAGGTACGAGAAGGCGCGCAACCCGGCCAGGCCGGCGACGGTGGCGATCGCGCCCGGCAGCAGACGGCGCCAGTTGACCTGGCCGCCCAGCAGGAAGCGCTGGCCCCACCAGAAGAACAGCACCCCGCTCAGCACCGACACCACGATCCGCGCCGTCCCGTGCAGCGCCGGCCGGGTCTGGACCTCCTGATAGAGGTAGCCGGTCAGCACCACGAGCCAGGTCGCCTGCCGCCAGACCCGGTGCCAGGGGCCGGCCGCGAGCCCCCAGACGCGTTCGTAGCCGTTCTGCACACTGCCGGCGAACGACACTCCGAACACGGCCAGCAGCACCAGGCTGAGCAGGCTGGTGGTGCCGATGACCTTGCGCGGTGGACTGACGATCCCGGTGAGCGCGTCGGCGGACTGGCCGGACAGGCCCATGCCGTCGGTGAGCCAGGACGCGAAACCGCCCCGCACCAGCGGATCTCCGGCCGCGACCACGATCAGCAGCGGAGCGAGCGTCACCAGGGCCAGTGTGGCGAACCCCATCGCCCGATGCATCAGTTCCAGATCCCGCCCGCGCCGGAACAGCACGCGCACACCGAGCCACTCCCACGCGCGGTGGAGGCCGCGCCGCCACTGCCTCACGGGTCCCTCCCGTGCTCGCCGCACCCGGGCTCGTCACCGACGGCCGTACGTCGCCCCCCCGGAGCGGGCGGGCACCGGTCGAGCCCCTGGTGCCATGATCCGACGAAAGGAGCCGCTCCGCTCGGTCCCCTCCGGAGGGCGGCACGCTCAGCTCCGGCTGCCGGGTCCCCGTCACCGGAGGGAGTACACCGGGCGAACGGCGCCGGGAGCCATGGCCCCCGAGCCGTTCCGCGGGCATCGTCACCCGGGCGTCTCCCGCACCGTGGTGGTCACGCGGACGAGGGAGGGCCGGGGCGGGGTGGAGCCGAAACCGAAGCGCACGGGCGGAGCGACGGGTGCGAGGGCGCCCAGGTTCCGGCCCTCGAACGAGGCCGTCGCCGAGGTGAGGGCGTGCAGATCACGCGCTCCGTACCACTCGCGCCGGCCCCCGCCCGCGCTCCCGCGCGTGCGTACGCCCATCAGCAGCCGGGCGAGCGGATCCGTCACGGCGGTCCAGGCCGGCGACGCGGCCAGCGCACCCGGGACGGCCCTCAGCAGCAGCCCCGTCGCTCCGCGCCGCCCCACGGTGAAGCACAGCCGCAGCAGCGACTCCGCCTCCACGGTCCAGGAGCGGTCGCCCGTGTGCACGCTCACCGGCACGACCCGTACCTCGTCGAAGGCGTACGTGCCGGCGATGAACCGCGCCGTGCGCGGGGTGGGGGCCATGAGCAGCCGGTGGCCGTCGGCCCGTTCGAGCATCACGTCGCTGAACGGGCCGAAGGGCGTGCGGACCCAGTGCCCCACCACCAGGCGGGTGCCGGAGGACGTTCCGACCCCCGCGATCCAGCCGTCGAAGCGCAGCGGAGCGGGCCGGGCCCGGTTCCGGGCGCGGCCGCTCGCCGGCGCGGGCCGTTCGGGGGGCGGCGTCATGGGACGGACCGCCCTGGCGGCTGCTAGACCGTCCCGCTCTCGGCGATCGTGACCTTGGCGCTCGGCGTGCCGCTGCGGCTGCCCAGCCCCTCGATGCGCTTCACCAGGTCCTGGCCCTCGACGACCTCGCCGAAGACGACGTGCTTGCCGTCGAGCCAGTCGGTGACGATCGTGGTGACGAAGAACTGCGAACCGTTGGTGTTCCGGCCCGCGTTCGCCATGCTCAGCAGGTACGGACGGTCGTGCTTGAGGTTGAAGTTCTCGTCCTCGAACTTCTCGCCGTAGATGCTCTTGCCGCCGGTGCCGTTGCCCCGGGTGAAGTCGCCGCCCTGGAGCATGAACTGCGGGATGATGCGGTGGAAAGAGGAACCGGCGTAACCGAAGCCGTTCTGGCCGGTGGCCAGCTCGCGGAAGTTCCTGGCGGTCTTGGGGACCACGTCGTCGAACAGCTTGAAGACGATCCGGCCGGCCGGCTCGTCGTTGATCGTGATGTCGAAGTACACGTTGTCACTCATGGCGATCAACCTACCGTCGAGCGGCGTCCCGGCGCGCGGAAGGGTCTGCCTGGACGCCCGGTGTCGTAGCCGGCGGCCGAGGCGACCCGGACTGCCGGCACCCTGCCAAACCCTACCGGAAGTCTCGCGGTGACATGATCGGCCCCAGGCGGCGCGCATGGGGTACCGGGCGAGAGGCGCCCGTCGCGGCCGAGGGCCGGACCGGGGACGAGCCGCCTTTCGCGGTCACGGCGGCCCCCTGCGAGCGCGGCCGGCTGCCGTACCCGCCGGGCCTCGTGCCACGGCTGGCCGACGTGCTCGGTTACCCACTCCCGCCACTGCTCCGCCGCGTGCCCGGCCGCCTCCCCGCCGGCGGACCGGCGCGCGGCCTCGCCCCCGGCCCCATTGACACCAGGATTTGAACACGTTCAAGATGATGTTGGCCGCTTCCTCGAGGCGCCGCTACCGGGCATGTGCGAGACGCGAGAGGCAAGGCCGTATGGCTGGCAACCAGCATCAAGCGATACGACGTGCATTCATGCGCGCTGCGTTGGGATGTGCGGTGACACTCCTGTTGGCCTCCTGCTCCGACTACCCAGTCGAGGTCACCACCGCTGATCAGCTGACGGGCGTGTGGTCGGACTGGACCGGGGCGACAGTCGAGTTCAAGGACGACGGCACCTTCACGGCCAAAGGCTTGGACAAGGTCTCGGACGTCGTCGACTCTGGGTGCTCCGGGTTCACCGAACGGCTACACGGATCCTGGTCTCCCACGTATGGCACGGTCACCTTCGACGGCGTGGACTGCAAGGACATGAGATTGGCCTTCCACGGCTCCCCGGATTCCTTCGTCGCCTGCTTCACTCGGGCCATGACTTCCGAGGGGTGCGCGAACGAATTCAACCGGAAGGAAGGCTGATCCGAGGGGCACCCACTCGAAACTAGACCCCACATACGCCTGGGGCCCTCGGTATTCGTAGCAGAGCACATCGGCAAGCAGGCCATTATGAGAAGGCGCGAGCAGATCTGGAGCAGGCAGTCGAGATGGACCAATGCCAGCACCACGAAGGTCACGCAGATCAGCGCGACGGTTCTCACAGGAAGGCACTCGCTCGCGGCTCAGTCGCGTGGCGACGGGATTTCGGTTGCTCTGATCACCACGCGGTGATGACCGGCGCGTCGGGTTCGTGGTGCCGCCAGGTCTCGTTGAGGCGCGCGAGCCGGTCCGCGGCGGCGATGCCGTGCAGGGACGCGACCTTGCCGTCGGCGACTTCGAACGCCACGGTACCCACGACCCGGTCGTCGACGACGGCGAGGACGGCTGGGGAGCCGTTGACCAGCGCGATGTAGAACGCGGGGGAGCCGCCGGCCAGCCGCCGCTTCGCCGGCGTGGGCTTGAAGCCGGCCCGCACGTAGGCGGCGATGTGCTCGCGGGTGTTGTACCGCAGCAGCCGCCTGGCCAGTCCGTAGCCGTCCGAAACCGCGGTCGCGTCGGCGGTGAGCATCGCAACCAGCCGTTCGGTCCGCCCCGACATGGCGGCGTCGAGGAACTCCTCGAGGATCCGGCGCGCGGACGCAGGGTCCACCTCGTCGCCGCCGTGGCGCTCGGCGGCGACCCGGATCCGGGCCCGGTGGACATGCTGTTGGCTCGCGGACTCGCTGATGTCGAGGATCCCGGCGATCTCGGCGTGGGAGTACGAGAAGGCCTCGCGCAGGACGTAAGCGGCCCGCTCGACCGGCGAGAGGCGTTCCATGAGGATCAGTACGGCCAAGGACACCGATTCGCGCCGCTCGAAGGTTTCGGCCGGACCGAGCATCGGGCCGCCCTCGAGGAGCGGCTCGGGCAGCCATACACCTGCCGCTCGCTCGTGGCGCGCCTGCGCCGAGCGGAGCCGGTCGACGCAGAGATTGGTGGTGACCTTGGTCAGCCACGCCTCCGGCACCTCGATACGTTCCCGGTCTGCGGCCTGCCAGCGTAGGAACATGTCCTGCACGGCGTCCTCGGCGTCGGCGGCCGAGCCGAGCAGACGGTATGCGAGTGAGGCCAGCCGCCCCCGGCTGGCCTCGAACCGATCGATGGCTGCGCTGTCCACGCGTAGGAGCCTATGCGGCGGCCACACCGGCCTGGCGAGGCGCGGTGGCGAGGCGGTGCCTGCGCTTGGGCATGCCGAAGGTCGGGTGGGCGATGCCCCACTCTGCCCCTTTCAGTACGCCCGACTTGAGCCGCGCGGCGGTCCGGCCGCCCAGGTACCAGGACTTCGCCTGGACCTTCCCGTCCACCATCTGGAAAATCGCGTCCCGCCGCCCGAGGCTGATGTGATTGCCGTAGTACTTCAGCCCGGTGGTCGGGACCTTGCTGCCCGTCAGGCGCGCGATGATCGCGGCGGTCGCCTGCATGTTGGTGACGCCGGCCGAGGCGCAGGACATCGGCAGCGGCCGGCCGTTCTCGCCGATCGCGTAGGCGCAGTCACCGGCGGCGTAGACGTCCGGATGTGAGACCGAGCGCATGCTGCCGTCGACGACGATCTGGCCGGTCTCGGCGACCTGCAGACCGCTGCCGGCCGCGATGGGGTCCACGGCGAACCCGGCGGCCCACACGGTCACGTCGGCCGGGAGGGCCGTGCCGTCGGAGGCGATCGCCTGTGTCCGCTCGACGGCTTCGATGGCGGTGTGCTCGTGGACGGTGACGCCGAGCCGGTCGAAAGCCTGGCGCAGGTGACGGCGGGCCTTCGGGGAGAGCCAGGCGCCCAGCTCGCCGCGGGCGGCGAGCGCGACCGAGAGGTCGGGCCGGGACTCGGCGAACTCCGTGGCGGTCTCGATGCCGGTCAGCCCCTCGCCGACGACCAGCACGGTGCCGTCCTCGCCCAGTCCGGCCAGGCGCTCGCGTAGACGCAGCGCCGAGGACAGACCGGTCACGTCGAAGGCGTACTCGGCCACGCCCGGGACGCCATGGTGGGCCACGGAGCTGCCGAGCGCGTAGAGAAGCGTGTCGTACATGAGCTCGCCGTCGCCGTCCTCGCAGCTCACGGCGACGGTCCGGCGCTCGGCGTCGACACCGGTGACGCGCGCCAGGCGCAGGCACACACTGGTGCCCGCGAATACGGCGGTGAGCTTCCGGAACGTGAGATCCTGGCCGACTGCGAGCTGGTGGAGCCGCATCCGCTCGACGAAGTCGGGCACGGCGTTGACGACGGTGATCTCGGTGTCGGCCGGCGAAAGCCGGCGGGCCAGGTTCCCGGCGGCGAAGGCCCCGGCGTAGCCGGCGCCGAGTACCACGATGCGGTGCTTCATGGTGTTGCTCCCGTCTCGTTCGCGTGCCCCTTGAACGAGACGGGGCCCCGATTGCTGACAGAAGCTGGATGTGACGCCGGTCACCGAACGCGCGGGGAAGTGCTGCTCGCCCCACGGACGCCTCGATGCCTCCCAGGACCGGCTGGGAAGCGGCCCAGGGGAGTGCCCGGACGGACTGCTGCGGGCGTGGGCCTTGTGCCGCACTGGCACGGATGCAGTGCGGCACAGGCGTGTGGGGGCCCCGCGGGGAACCCTCAACTCTTCTCGAGGCGGTGACCCGCCCAGTTCGAGGCCGAAGCCCGCGATCGAGGCGTCACAAGATCGACCAGCCAGTTCCCACCGGATCTCACGCCTTGGCGCGCGATGGGTGGGAACGCGATCAATTCCAGATCGTCCGGTGGTGCGGAGGCCACGGACCCTGACCCGGCCCCACGGGCCATGCCGGCCATGCAGTGCTCGGGCCGCCGGCGGACGGATCCTGCGTGCCCGGGACCACGGACGGTGCCGACGGTGCAGTGCTCGGGCCACCGGCGGACGGATTCCCCGTGCCCGGGGCCACGGACGGTGCCGACGGCGCAGTGCTCGGGCCGCCTCCGGACTGGTTCCCCGTACCCGAAGCCTGCGCGCCACCGCCGGCCCACAGCTCGTCGACACGCGCACGCTCGGTGGCGTTCGGGTTGCGGTTGGTGCAGGACGGGCCGGGTCCGCCGCCCGACATCAGCTCACTGCACGGCCCGCTGTAGTCGTCCGGCAGGCCCAAGACGTGCCCGGTCTCGTGGGTGACGACGCGAATCGCGTCGTACTGCCGGACCTGGGTGTAGTCGAGGAAGATCTGGCCGCTTCCGTGGCCGTCGGTGGAGGCGTGGGACCCGCGGGAGTCGTTGCCCTCGGAGTAGGAGAAGTCGGCGCTGCTCGAACCGCTCGAGGCCTCCTCGAGCTTGACGTTGGACTCGGAGCTGTTCCAGATCTCGGCCGCGCTCGATATCTGCGAACGGAAGCTCGGCGCCTTGGAGACGTCGTAGTGGAGCGTCACCGCCTGCCCGCTCGGCTGGGCGGCGCCCTTCTCGGCGACCGACTTGAGTACCGCCTCGAAGAACGCCTTGTTGTTCGCAGCCTCCTCAGCCGACCCGGTGTAACCCGCCACGGAGGTATCGGCGGAATCGGAGGGGGTGGCGGTCGGCTGGGCGCTCGCCGGCGCTGCCACAGCCAGCGCGCTGGAGGACAGACCCAGGCCGAGAGCGAAGGCGAGGAACATCGGGGACAGTCGGGACGACTTCATGTGGGGGGCTCCTACTTACTCGGTGACGCCGAGCGCCACAGCGCGCGGTCGACTCGGCGTGAACACCGGTTCCGAACTGCAGCGACGTCCTGTGGGGCGACATTCTTAGAACGGCTCGACAGGCACGCAATGGGTCCTGCTACTACGTCGCTTCGTAGATCTCAGGACCTCGCCAGGGTCGTGCGCGGGCCTCCGGTCCCCACGCAGCGACAGGAGAAAGATCTGTCGCAGCGTCAGAAGCCTTACGGTGGGGGGCAACAGGCACGCCGGTCGGTCGGACGGAATTCCGACACACACCGCACGATTCACATCCAGGTCAAGACGGACAAACACTCGGATGTACGCCATGGCGCATCTACTAAGTACACAGGGCAATTCGCGAAGCATTGTGACCGACGTCACGAAATAATTGACCTTCCGCGCCTTTTGCGCCCAACAGTGGGGTCTGGATTGTGAGGCCAGGCTGCCGCCAGCCGCATGAGCGAGGCGCGTGAAGGACCAGATTCGGCACCCGCTGCCGGACCTCGCGCAGCGCAGGGAACGCGAGGTCGCCGACCGCCGGCAGCCGCAGGTCCGCGCGCGGGCGCGACGGACCGCGGCCACCAGCACCGGCATCGTCGTCGACACCCGCGCGCGGTTCGGCTACCCGGCCGCGCCCGGGTCCACCGACGACGCCCGGCTGCGCCACCTCGCCCTGGCGCCTGCCTCCGCAGTAGGCCGCCCGCCTCTTCGAGGCGCGGAGGCGGGGGCAGGCGAGGACCGGCTGCGGCAGATCACCGCGGAGGCCCTGGGCGAGGACTACTTCCGCGGCAGCGGCCGCCGCGCCCACGGCCTGGAGGTGGAGTTCACCGACCTGGAGCACGTGGAGTTCGACCTGTAGCCCTCGCCCCTCGCCCCCGTGCGCCGGAGCCTCAGGGGTACGACACCACCGTGGACGGCGTCGTGGACGTGCCCGAGGTCGGGGCCCCCGTCTCGTTGATCACGTGCTCGTACTGCCCGTTGCCGCCGAGCGAGACCACCAGCAGGTCGTGGAACTTCACGCCCGGCCGGTTCGGCGCGGAGAAGCCGTGGTGCTGGACGATGCCCGGATCGACGTTGTAGTAGCAGTAGCTGCCCAGGCCCCAGCCCTCGTGCGCGGTGACGTGGTCGCCGACCTTGTAGGCCGCGTAGCCCTTGACGGAGCCGTTCTGGATCGCCGCCTGGTTCGGGGCGTCGTACGCCTTCTCGTTCTGGAAGAAGATCGTGCGGCCCCGCTGGCCGTTCCACTGCACGTCGTACTTGTTGAAGTGCTCCACGAAGAGCCCGGTGCAGAGCACGTCGTCGCCGTTGACCACCACGCCGTAGTCGGCGCGGTTGGTCTCCCAGCCGACGCCGGTTCCGTGGTCGGCGCGCCACACCCAGGTGTGGTCGACGATGGTGTGCCGGTTGTTGACCACGATGCTGGTGGTGGCCTTGCCGGCGCCCGCGCCGCCGATGCGCACGAAGACGTCCTGCACCGTGGTCGGGTTGGCCGAGTGGTCCTTGGCGGCGCCCGCCGGGCCGATCTCCAGCAGGGTCCGGGAGTTGACCGGCCCGGCGTCGATCAGAAACCCGGCGAGCCGGACGCCGTCGACGTCGGCGACCTTCAGGGCCGTGGTCCCGTTGTCGGGCACGAGAGTGGCGTAACCGAGGCCGAGGACCACGGTGTTGGGGCGGTCGACCTGGATCGGCCGGTCCAGGTGGTAGACGCCGGGTGTGAGCAGCAGGTGCAGACCCTGGGCGAGCGCCTGGTTGAGGGTGGCCGCGCTGACGCCCGGCTTGGCGACGTAGAACCGCGACAGCGGCAGGGACGTGCCCCTCGGCGTGCCGTTGCCCCAGGTCACCCCGCGGGCGTTGGTCCGCTTCTCCGGCAGGAAGACCCGGAACTCGGCCCCGCTGACGTACAGGAACGGCTTCTCCCGGGAGACCGGGGTGGTGTCCAGCGTGGTGTACACCGGGTTCGGGAAGCCCTGTGCCGGGGCGCCCTGGACGCCGGAGAACACCATGTTCCAGACGCCGTTGAGCCAGCTGCCGACGACTCTGTCGCGGGTGTACCACTGCTGCTGCGAGTAGGGCCCGACCTGGCCGTCGATCCGGCAGTCGGCGATGTAGCCGCCGCTCGCCCAGCCGTAGCCGGACGGCGCCAGGTCCAGTCCGCCCCGCACGTGCATCCGGCGGAACGGCGCCGCCTGGGCGACCGCCCACCGGTTGGTCCCGTTGACGGGGACCAGGGCGAGGTTCTCGGCCGAACGCCAGAAGTTCTGCGTGGCGTTGCCGTCGAACCAGCCCGCGTCGACCGTCACGTCACCGTTGATGGTCGTGTCGTCGGGGGACAGGCCCAGGCCCGCGATGGAGGTGTAGAAGCCGATCTGAGCGTTCAGGCCGTGGTACGTGCCGGGCTTGAACAGCAGCGCGTAGCGGCCGGTGCCGAACTGGGCCGACTCCTGCTTCGCGAAGACCTCGTCCAGTTCGGCCTGGATGCCGGGCGTCGCCGGGTCGAAGACGAGCACGTTCGGACCGAGGCCGCCGCCACCGCGGAGGGGGCGCGGGGACCGGCGGCGCCCGGTCGCGGCGTCGGCCGGGGCGGCCGCGCCGGCCAGCACCGGCACGGCCGCGGCCGCGGCGCCGAGCACGGTCCGGCGGCCGACCGAGGGCGAGGAGGGGGAAGTGGGGGAGGAGGGGGGCATGCGCGGCTCTCCTGGTTCAGGAAATGAACGATGCGGGGCGTGGGAGCGCTCTCTCGACGTTGGATGCTTCATTGGCGTGAACGATGCGTCAAGTGTTACGACGGGATTTCTGCGCAGGGCCCCTGAGTGACCGTCACATTCCCACCCATGCCTTCGAGAAGTGAGCGAAAGAGCATCGCTGATCCTTTGGTCGATTCCCTTGACACCTCTCGTCGCCGCCCCAACACTCCAGCGGTGGGAGAGCGCTCTCCCAGTCCGTACGACAGCCCCCACCTCCCTCCGAGGAGCCCGTATGTCACGGAGATCGAAGATCCTGTCGGGCGCGCTCGTCACCTCCGCCCTGCTGCTGACCCCGCTCGGACTCGGCGGGGTCGCCGCGTCCTCCACGCCGTCCGCGGCCGTCACGCACACCGGCCACACCATGGCGCTGTCCACCGCCTCCTCACCCGAGGACCTCGACGGCGACGGCTACATCCCCGCGAACCCCCCGGTCACCGGCGTCACCCCGTCGGCGCAGAACCCCCCGCACCGCTACTTCCACGAGTTCCAGGCCAACTGCTCGGTCAGCCACACCAGGCCGGACGACCCGATCGTCTATCCGCAGCAGCCCGGCAAGTCCCACGACCACACGTTCCTGGGCAACACCACCACGAACGCGAGCAGTACGACCGCGACGCTGAGCGCGGGCGGCACCACCTGCAAGGCCCCGGGCGACCTCTCCGGCTACTGGATGCCCACCCTCTACAACGGGGACAGGCCGGTCCTGCCGACCGGACCGCAGGTCATCTACTACAAGGCCGGCGTCACCGACTACACCAGCGTCCGGCCCTTCCCCAAGGGGCTGCGGTTCGTCGTCGGCAGCCCCATGCAGAGCGCCGACGAGTTCCGCCACCACCCCGGCTTCGTCGAGGGCTGGGAGTGCGGAGACAGCTTCTTCAACACCGAATTCCCGGCGAGCTGCCCCTCCCGGCCCGACGTCCAGCTGAACATCCGCTTCCAGGCCCCGAGTTGCTGGGACGGCCGGTACCTGGACACCCCCGACCACAAGAGCCACATGGCCTACCCGGTGGTGAAGCCCGGCACCAACGACAACGTCTGCCCCGCCGACCACCCGGTGGCGCTGCCGATGATCGAGTTCAAGATGGCGTTCCCGGTCAACGGCGACATGTCGAAGGTGCGGCTGGCCAGCGGACCCGGCCACAGCTTCCACTACGACTTCTTCAACGCCTGGGACGACCGCACGCTCAAGGCGCTGGTCGACCACTGCATCGTCGGCGGACTCCAGTGCGACGCCCGCGGCTACGACGAGACGCACCCGGAAGCGGGCGCGGCCCTCGACGCCGACTACCGCCTCCCCTGACCCCCTCACCGACCGGAAGACCCCACACCATGACCCCACCACCCCGCACCCGCGCGCGCCGCCTCGCCGCGCCCCTCACCGCCGGCGTGCTGACCCTCGGCGCCCTCACCGCACTCCCCGCCGCGCAGGCCCGCGCGGCCGGCGGCGTCGTCGAGGTGACCGGAGCCCAGGGCGACTGGCAGTTGACCGTCGACGGCAAGCCGTACCAGGTCAAGGGCCTGACCTGGGGCCCGTCCATCGCCGACGCCGACAGGTACATGCCCGACCTGAAGTCCATGGGCGTCAACACCATCCGCACCTGGGGCACCGACGCCTCCAGCAAGCCGCTGTTCGACTCCGCCGCCGCGCACGGCCTCAAGGTCATCGCCGGGTTCTGGCTCCAGCCCGGCGGCGGACCGGGCAGCGGCGGCTGCGTGAACTACGTGACCGACACCGCCTACAGGACCCGGATGCTGGACGAGTTCCCCAAGTGGGTCCAGACCTACAAGGACAACCCCGGCGTCCTCATGTGGGACGTCGGCAACGAGTCGGTGCTCGGCCTGCAGAACTGCTACAGCGGAACCGAGCTGGAACGCCAGCGCGACGCCTACACCTCCTTCGTGAACGACGTGGCGAAGCGGATCCACGCCGTCGACCCCGGCCACCCGGTGACCTCCACCGACGCCTGGGTCGGCGCCTGGCCGTACTTCAAGAGGAACGCACCCGACCTCGACCTGTACGCCGTCAACTCCTACAACGCGGTCTGCGACGTCAGGTCCGCCTGGGAGCAGGGCGGTTACACCAAGCCCTACATCATCACCGAGACCGGTCCGGCCGGTGAGTGGGAGGTGCCCGACGACGCCAACGGCGTGCCCCAGGAGCCGGGTGACCGCGCCAAGGCCGACGGATACACGCGGGCCTGGAGCTGCGTCACCGGGCACCGGGGAGTCGCCCTCGGCGCCACGATGTTCCACTACGGCACCGAGTACGACTTCGGCGGCATCTGGTTCAACCTCCTGCCCGCCGGCCAGAGACGGCTGTCGTACTACGCGGTCAAGAGGGCCTACGGCGGCGACACCTCCCGTGACGACACCCCGCCGGTGATCTCCGACCTGACCGTCGAGGGCGACGCCGGCCGGGTGCAGGCGGGCCGGGACCTGACCCTCGCCGTCCGGGCCGCCGACCCGGACGGGGACGCGCTCTCCTACGAGGTCCTGGACAACAGCATGTACATCGACCAGAGCAAGGACCTCACCCCGCTGCCCTTCACCGATCTCGGCGGCGGCCGCCTCAGGGTCACCGCGCCCGACCGGCCCGGCGTCTGGAAGGTGTACGTCAAGGTGACCGACGGCCACGGCAACGTCGGCGTCGAGACCAGGTCCGTCCGGGTCGTCCCGCCCGCCCCGAGCGGCACGAACCTCGCGCTGGGCAAACCTGCCACCGCCTCCTCGTACCAGCCGGGTTACGGCGACTGCCCGTGCCCCGCCGCCGACGCCGTCGACGGGAACCAGAACACCCGCTGGGCGAGTGACTGGAGCGACCCGCAGTGGATCCAGGTCGACCTCGGCGCCCGCACGGCGTTCCGGCACGTCCAGTTGCTGTGGGAGGCCTCGTACGCGAAGGCGTACACCGTGCAGACCTCGGACGACGGGCAGACCTGGCGCACCGTGCGCACCGTGACGGACGGCAACGGCGGCGTGGACGACTTCGACGTCACCGGCACCGGCCGCTACGTGCGCGTCAACGGCACCGCGCGGGGCACCGGCTACGGCTACTCGCTGTACGAGTTCGGCGTCTACGGCTGACCCGGGCGGCCGGCGGAAGGGAGGGGTGAGGATGGCCGACGGGGACGAACTCGACCGGCTGCTCGGCAAGTTGACCCTGCGGACCGCGGTCCGCCTGCTGACCGGCGCCACCACCTGGCGCACGGCGGCGGAAGCCTCCGTGGACCTGGGCCAGTTGGTGCTCTCGGACGGGCCGGCGGGGGTGCGCGGAGAGGGCTGGGACGAGCGCGACACCTCCGTCCTGCTGCCCTCGGCCACCGCGCTCGCCGCCACCTGGGACGAACCGCTGGTCGAGGAACTCGGCGGCCTCCTCGCCTCCGAGGCCCGGCGCAAGGGCGTGCACGTCGTCCTCGCCCCGAACCTCAATCTGCACCGCAGCCCCCTGGCCGGGCGGCACTTCGAGTGCTTCTCGGAGGACCCGCTGCTCACCGCCCGGACCGGGGCCGCCCTGATCCGGGGCATCCAGGCGCACGGAGTCGCCGCCACGGCCAAGCACTTCGTGGCGAACGACGCCGAGACCGACCGGCTGACCGCCGACGCCTCGATCGACGAGCGGACCCTGCGCGAGGTCCACCTCGCGCCGTTCGAGGCGGCGGTGGCGGCGGGCGTCCGGCTGGTGATGGCCGGGTACAACCGCGTGAACGGCACCACCATGACCGCGCACGCACTCCTGACCAGGCCCCTGAAGGCCGAGTGGGGGTTCGACGGCGTGGTCGTCTCCGACTGGGGCGCGGTACGCGGCACCCTGGACACCGCCCGCGCCGGTCTCGACCTCCAGATGCCCGGACCGGCGGGGGAGTGGGGCGAGTCGCTGGCGCGGGCCGTGGAAGCGGGCGAGGTCGCGGAGCGGGCCGTGACGGACAAGGTGCGCCGGCTGCTGGGGCTGGCCGCCTGGTGCGGCGTCATCGGCGGCCCGGACCGCCCGGCCCGGCCGCCGCTGCGGTCCCGGCAGGCGCGGGCCCTGGCCCGGCGGGCGGTCGCGGCCGGTTCCGTACTGCTGGCCAACCGGGGCGTCCTGCCGCTCGACCCCGGACACCTCGGCACGGTCGCCGTCGTCGGCGCCCCCGCGGCCCGCACCCGCACCCAGGGCGGCGGCAGCGCCGGTGTCTTCCCCCAGGACGAGGTGTCGCTGCTGGACGGCATCCGGGCCGGTCTGCGCGGCCGGGCCCGGGTCGTCCACGTACCCGGACCGGCCCCGGACGGCCCGCCCCCGCCGCTGGACATGACCCTCGCCGCCGACCCGCGCACCGCCGCCCCCGGTGTGCTGCTGCGCGTCCTGGACTCCTCCGGTACCGAGCTGTACGCGGGACACCGGCGCGGCGGTCGGCAGCTCGAGCCGCCGCTGCCACCGGGCGCGCACACCGTGGAGATCAGCGCGCGACTGCACCCCCGCACCTCCGGCGCCTGGCGGATCGGCGTCGCCGGATTCGGCCGCCTCAGCCTGCACCTCGACGGAGACCCGCTGCTGGACGGCGAGTTCGCCGCCACGACCGACGACCCGGCCGTCCTCCACGTCAGTCCGCCCACCAGGGTCGTCACCGCGCGACTGACCCGCGGCACGACCCCGCTGCTGGTCGCCCGCCGCGAACTCGCCCCCGGCACCGGCCGGGCCACCGTCGTCGGCGCCGAACCCCCCGCACCACGCGCCGCCGAGGCCCTCGCGGCCGCGGCCCGGGCGGCCCGCGAGGCGGACGTGGCGGTGGTGGTGGTCGGCACCGGCGAGCAGCAGGAGTCCGAGGGACGCGACCGCACGGACCTGGGGCTCGGCCCGGAGCAGGACGCCCTGGTCCGCGCGGTCGCCCGGGCCAACCCGCGCACGGTGGCCGTCGTCAACAGCGGCGGCCCGGTGGAACTGCCCTGGCGGGACGAGGTCGGCGCCCTGCTGCTCGCCTGGTTCCCCGGCCAGGAGGCCGGCGGCGGCCTGGCCGACGTACTGCTCGGCCGGACCGAACCCGGCGGTCGGCTGCCCACCACCTGGCCCGCGACGCTCACCGACGCCCCCGTCACCCGCACCCGGCCGGAAGCCGGCCGGATCTCCTACGACGAAGGCGTGCACGTCGGCCACCGCGGCTGGCTCCGCGCCCGGCGCACCCCCGCGTACTGGTTCGGGCACGGACTCGGCTACACCACCTGGGAGTACGAGCGGCTCTCGGGCCCCGAGCGGACCCCGGCCGGAGAGGACCTCACCGTACGGGTGCGGCTGCGGAACACCGGCACGCGCGCCGGCCGTGAGGTAGTGCAGATCTATCTCGCCCGCCCCGGCCCGAGCGCCGTCGGCCATCCGGAGAGATGGCTCGCCGGCTGGGCGGCGGTCCGGGCCCGGCCCGGCGAGAGCGCCGTCGCGCAGGTGCGGATCCCGGCACGCGCGCTGTGCCACTGGGACGTCCGCGCGGGCGCCTGGCGGACGGAGCCCGGACCCTGCCGGATCCTCGCGGGCCGCTCGGCGGGAGACCTGCCCCTGGGCCTGGAGGTGGACGTGCTCGACCGGCCCTGAGCACCGTGCGGGCCGGCGCGGAGAGCGCTCTATCCCCGTGGGCCGCCGGGCCGTTAGGGTGCGGGCATGAGCAGACAGGCCCCCACGCTGGAGGACGTCGCCCGGGAGGCCGGCGTCTCCCGCGCGACCGTTTCCCGGGTCGTCAACGGCGTGCGCAACGTGGACCCGGCGATCCAGGAGGTGGTCCGCCGGGCCATCGAACGGACCGGGTACGCGCCCAACCGGGCCGCCCGCTCCCTCGTCACCCGGCGGACCGAGACCGTGGCCCTGGTCGTGTCCGGCGCCGGGGAGACCTCAGGCGAGGCCCAGGCGGCCTTCGCGGCCCGGGTGTTCGCCGACCCCTTCTTCGGGCGGGTGGTCGCCGGGATCGTGGGCCGTCTGCGGCCGCGCTCGGTGCACCCCGTGCTGATGTTCGCCGAGTCCGCCGAGGCCCGCCAGGAGGTGCTGACCTATCTGCGGCAGGGCCGGGCCGACGGCGCGCTGGTCGTCTCCAGCCACGCCGACGACCCGCTGCCCGCCCTGCTGGCCGAGGCCCGGCTGCCCGCGGTGCTCTTCGCCCGCCCCTCCCGCCCGGTCCCGCTCAGCTATGTCGACCTGGCCCACCGGGACGGCGGCCGGCTCGCCGCGGAACACCTGCTCGCCCGCGGCCGCCGCAGACTGGCCACGATCTGCGGCCCGTTGGCCGTCGCCGCGAGCCAGGAGCGGCTGGCCGGCTTCCGCGACACCCTCGCCCGGCACGGCCACCCGTACGTGCCCGTCGCCGAGGGCGGCTTCACCCTGGACACCGGCATCGCGGCCATGACCGACCTGCTGGCCGAACACCCCGACCTGGACGGGGTGTTCGCGGCGAACGACCTGATGGCCCAGGGCGCCTGCCAGGTCCTGCGCGAACACGGCCGCCGGGTGCCCGAGGACGTCGCGGTGGTCGGCTTCGACGACTCCACCGTCGCCACCACCTGCCGGCCCCCGCTCACCACCGTCCGCCAGCCGGTGGAGGACATGGCGGCCGACATGGCCCGGCTGCTCGACGAGCACATCCACGGCGTCCGCACCGCTCCCACCTCGGTCGTCTTCGACCCGGAGCTGGTGGTCCGGGACTCGGCCTAGCAGCCGCCTTGCGCGGTCGCCGGGCGGCCGGTGCCTAAGGTGGAGTGTGATCAGTAGCGCCACAGAGCACCGCGGTCAGGACCGGCGGGCGGACCGGCGGCGGCCGGGTTACCTGGCCGCCGCGGCCGTCTTCGCCGTCGGGATGATGGGCACCACCCTGCCCACGCCGCTGTACGGGCTGTACCGGCAGCAGCTCGGCTTCTCCGAACTCGTCGTGACGGTGGTGTTCGCCGCCTACGCGGTCGGCGTCATCACCGCCCTGCTGGTCGCCGGAGGCTTTTCCGACGTGCTCGGGCGGCGGCCGATGCTGCTGGCGGCGCTGGGCCTGTCCGCGCTCAGCGCGGTGTGCTTCCTGACCGAGGGCGGACTGCCCCTGCTGTACACGGGCCGGGTGCTGTCGGGTTTCTCGGCCGGAGTGCTGAGCGGCACCGGCACGGCGGCCGTCCTCGAACTGGCCCCGCCGGCCAGGCACGCCAGGGCCGGGTTCGCGGCGACCGCGGCCAACATGGGCGGGCTGGGGCTCGGCCCGCTGATGTCCGGCGTCCTCGCCGAGTACGCGCCGCAGCCGCTGAAACTGCCGTTCGCCGTCCACCTCGCCCTGCTCGCGGTGGCCGCGGTGGTGGTCTGCCTGCTGCCCGAGACCGTGCGCCGCTCGCATCCGAGGGAGTCGCTGCGGCCGCAGGGGATGAGGGTGCCGCCGGAGGTGCGGGGGGTGTTCGCGCCCTGCGCCCTCGCCGCCTTCGCCGGGTTCTCCGTGCTCGGGCTGTTCACCGCGGTCGCCCCGGCCTTCCTCGACCAGACCCTGGGGGAGCACAACCTGGCGGTCGCCGGCGCCGTGGTGTTCTGCGTGTTCTGCGCCTCCACCGGCGGGCAGCTCCTCATGGGCCGGATCGGTGCGCGCCGGGCCCTGCCCTGGGGCTGCGCGGTGCTCGTCGCCGGACTCCTCCTCATCGCGCTCTCGCTGCTGCTGACGTCCTTCCCCGTGCTGCTCGCCGGCGCGCTGACCGGCGGCGCCGGACAGGGAATGGCGTTCCGCGCCGGCCTGAGCGAGGTCAGCTCGGCGGCGCCGGAGGCCCATCAGGGCGCCACCATCTCGGCGTTCTTCGTCGTCGCCTACGTGGGGATCTCGCTGCCGGTCGTCGGGGTGGGCGCCCTGACGTCGGCGCTGGGGCTGCGCGGCGCCGGGCTGGTGTTCGCGGGGTGCGCGGTGCTGCTCGTCGCGGCCGTGGGCGTGCGGGTGAGCCGCACCCTGGCGCGGGACTCCGAGCGGTGACGTGGACGCCCCGGACCTGGGCCGAACGTCTTGACGTCCACCAGCGTCGAAGGAGGGACACCCGGCGAGGCCGAGAGGCGACCCATGAACTCCGTACGCTCCACATCCCGCTCCCCGCTGCCGCGCCTCGCGTCGGTCGCGGGTCTGGTCTGCGCGGCCGTCGCCTGCCAGGCGCCCACCGTCTCCACCCGTCCGGCGCAGAGCATCGCCTGGCGGGAGCCGTCCGCCTACACGTACACCCTGCGCTCGACCGGCGGGGAGCGGGAGCTGATCGGCTCGTTCCGGGTGAGCGTGCGGGCGGGGAAGGTGGTGCGGGCGACCGGACTGGACGCGGAGAGCCGCGCCGTGGTCAGGCGCTCGCCCGCGATCGTGCCCACCATCGGCACACTGGTGCGGGAAGCGGAGCGGGCGCGGCGCGAGGGAGCGGACCGGGCCGACGCGCGGTACGCCTCAGCCGGCTACCCCCGCCTGATCACCGTGGACTGGTTGGCCGACGCCGTCGACGACGAAGTCCGGTACGAGATAAGCGACTACACGCCCGGCGGGCGAGGAGCAAGCGTCGGGTGAGCGCCGCTCGCCGGGTGTGCGCGTACGGGGGGGGAGCCGGTCACCCGCGCGGGGTCAGGACTTCCTGGAGGAGAGCGCCGTAGCGCGTGACGAGTTCCTCGCGGTCGGTGCGGAGCAGGCCCTCGTCGCGGGCCACCCACAGGCCGTAGAGCAGACCCCCGGACATCGACGCGGCGAGCCGGGCGCGCAGGTCGGCGTCGGGGCCGCGCAGCCGGTCGCGCAGGGGCGCGATGAGCACCTTCTCGTGCGTCTCGCGCAGCCGGTCGAGGATCTGCGGTTCGCCGCTGCCGTGCACCAGCGCCAGGAAGATCCCGCGGGCGGTGCCGTCGAGGTCGAGGAGGAGTTCGGCCAGCCGCTCCCCGAGCCGTTCCAGCGGTACGTCGAACAGGGGCGCGTCGTCGATCGCCAGGTGCATCGTCTCCAGGAACAGCATCTCCTTGCTCTTGAAGTGACGGATCACCAGGGCCGGGTCGGTCCCGGCGGCCGCGGCGATCCGGCGCACGGTGGTCCTGGCGAACCCCTGGTCCCGGAACAGGCGGGCGGCTGCCTCGTGGATGGCGTCACGGGTGGTGGAGCCGGAACCGGTCTGCAGCATGCGGCACAGCCTATGCGGGACTCCGCCCGGTTTACCGGGCTCTTCGCGACCGCCGCGCGAACAGGGCGTGAACCGGCCGCCGAGCGGCTGGAAGATCGGGTTACGTGAGCGTTTCAAGAAGTTCGGTCAACATTGTTGACTCGCCGCTGCGGCGCCCGCACATTACCTATCAGTAGAACCGCACGGTAATCCCGTGGCCGGTTCTGCGCGGCCGCGACGTGCGCTTTTTCGCCCGTACTCCGCCGGCCGGCACTCCCCACTTGCTCGAGCCGCCCCGTTCTCGCGAACCGGTCCGCGCGCACCGCTGTGCCCGCGTACTCCCCACGCGCCCCACGCGCTCCACGAGAAGAGAGAGCAGATGCACATGCCCGCTTTGCGCCGTGTCATGACCACGACAGCGGCCGCCGCCGGTGCGCTGGCACTCGGCCTCACCGGAACCACCGCCCAGGCCGCCACGCCGCTGAACTACGCGGCCCTCGGCGACAGTTACAGCGCCGCCTCGGGCGTCCTCCCCGTCGACCTCTCCAGCCCGCTCTGTCTGCGCTCCACGGCGAACTACCCACACGTCCTCGCGTCCCGCACCGGCGCCCGCCTGACCGACGTCACCTGCGGCGCCGCCCAGACCAAGGACTTCACCGCGTCCCAGTACCCCGGCGTCGCCCCGCAGGTGAACGCCGTCGACGCGGACACCGACCTGGTGACCGTGACCATCGGCGGCAACGACAACGGCACCTTCATCAACGCCATCCTGGCCTGCGGCACCGCCGGCGTCCTCAGCGGCGGCCAGGGCAGCCCCTGCAAGGACAAGTACGGCTCCTCCTTCGACGACGCCATCGACGCGAACACCTACCCGGCCCTCAGGACGGCTCTCGGCAGCGTCCGCGCCAAGGCGCCGGGCGCCCGCGTGGCGGTGCTCGGCTACCCGTGGATCACGCCCGCCACCGCCGACCCGTCCTGCTTCGTCAGGCTGCCGATCGCCTCCGGCGACGTCCCCTATCTGCACGCCATGCAGGCCCATCTCAACGCCGTCGTCCGGCGCGCGGCCGAGGAGAGCGGGGCCACGTACGTGGACTTCGCGCAGGCGTCCACGGGCCACGACGCCTGCCAGGCCGTCGGCACCCGCTGGATCGAGCCGCTGCTGTTCGGGCAGAACATCGTCCCCGTGCACCCCAACGCCCTGGGAGAACGGCGCATGGCCGAGCGCACCATGACCGTCCTCGGACTCGGCTGACCGAGCCGCCGGCCGGCCCGGCTTGCCTTCGAGCGGACTCCAACGGCCACACTGGGCACGACGGAATCCGCAACGGGGAACGAGGACGGGCGCAGCCGATGGACACGACGAGCAGGGCGGGGCACCCGCTGCCGTACGACACCTACCGTGAGGCGATCGCACGCGAGACGCTGCGCTTCACCGAGGCCGTCGACGGCGCCGACCCCACGAGCGCGGTGCCCTCGTGCCCCGACTGGACCCTGGCCGACCTCACCCACCACGTGGGCGCGCTGCAGCGCTGGTTCTGCGCGCTGCTGACCCGGCTGGTGCAGGAGCCGCCCCGCTCCCGCGACGTGGAGCTGGGGCTGCCCGGCAGCCCGGCCGGGTACCCCGGCTGGGTGGCGGCCGGGGTGCCGGCCGTGGCGGCCGTGCTGCGGGACACCGACCCCGGGGCGCCGATGTGGGCCTGGGGCGAGGACCAGCACGCCCGGTTCTGGGCGCGCCGCATGCTCTTCGAGACCCTCGTGCACCGGGTGGACGCGGAGCGCGCCGTCGGCCTGGAGCCGGACGTCGACCCCGCCCTGGCAGCGGACGGCGTGGACGAGTTCCTCGTCAACCTGCCCTACGCGGGCCTCTTCGCCGCCGGCGTGCGCGAGTTGCGGGGCGACGGCGAGACCATCGCCTTCCGGTGCGCGGACACCGGCGAGGAATGGCGGGTCCGGCTGGACGCGGACGGCTTCCGTCCGCTGCCGCCGGCGGCGGACGGCGCCGCCGGCACCGGACCGTGCACCGCGGCGGTGAGCGGCACGGCGGCGGACCTGCTGCTCCTGCTCTACGGCCGCAGGTCGCACAAGGAACCCCTCTTCGACGTGTCGGGCGAGGCCGCGGTCCTCGACCACTGGTTCGCCCACACGGCCTTCTGACCCGGCCGCCGGCTACCTAGGGCTCGGCCGCCTTCCGCTCGCCGGTGAGCAGGCAGGCGGCCAGCGCCGCGGTGTCGTCCTGCAGCCGGTTGTCGCCGTACTCCAGCAGGTCGTCGTGGAGCCGGTCCAGCAGTTCCCGGGGCGGCAGCGGTCCCCACCGGCGCAGGCGCTCGGTCAGCGGGTAGAAGGCGCCGTCCGCGTCCCGCGTCTCGGTGACGCCGTCCGTGTACAGCAGGAGCTGGTCGCCGGGGTGGAAGGGATAGACGTCCACGTGATACGCGTCCCCGACGAGCACGCCGAGGTTCAGCGGCGGCGCCGACCGCCCCCGGTCCAGCTCGCGCACCTCCCCGGGGAGGATGAGCAGCGGCGGCGGATGGCCGCAGTTGACGACGCGGACGACCCGGCCCTCGCTCGGGATCTCGGCGAACACGGCGGTGACGAACCGCTCGCCCGCCTCGCTCCCGCCGAGCTGCGCCGCCCTGCGGCCGATGCTCGTCTCCACCCGGTCGGCCAGAGCGGCAAGATCGGGCTCGTCGTGCGCCGCCTCGCGGAACGCGCCGAGCAGGGCGGCCGCGGTCTCCACCGCCAGCAGCCCCTTGCCGCGGACGTCGCCGATGAGCAGCCGGACGCCGAACCGGGTGGGCACGGCCTCGTACAGGTCCCCGCCGATGCGCGCCTCCGCCGCCGCGGAGACGTACAGGCTCTCCAGACGGAGGTCGCCGATCCGGTGCGGCACCGGCCGGAGCAGCACCCGCTGCGCGATGTCGGCCACGAAGCGGACGTCCGCGAGGGTGCGTTCGCGGCGGATCCGGTGCGCGGCCAGGATCGTGCCGAGCACGCCGACCAGGGCGGTGCACACGTACGCGGCGACGTAGTGGCGCTCCCACAGGTAGCCCACCTGCCGGCCCGCGCAGCACGGGGTGCCGGCCAGCGCGCCTTCGAGGAGCACGGCGAACGCGGCGGCGGCGAGCACGACGACGGGCCGGTGGGCGAACGCGGCGACCAGCGGCAGCGCGATCAGCACGAAACTCACCGGCCACTGCACGGGGGTGACGGGTTCGAGCAGCAGCACGGCCGCGACGAACAGGACCGGCAGCCAGCGCATCCACGCCGGGGCGGCCGGTAACCCGATCCGCGAGACCGTGCCGTCCACCGGTCCGTGACCGGTACGTCCGTGCTTCGCCCCTCGCACCCGCCACTCCCGTCACACGATCCCGACGGGACCCAGCCTGGTGCGCCGGGCGGCGGCGCGCCCGTTATTGCTCCACCCAGCGGCATGTTCCGCCACCCGCCGGTGGCTGCGCCCCTCCCGCGTCCGGAGACACGAACTGGTAACGGCGCACAACTGGACCGGAGCCGACGGGGTCTGCACCGGCATGAAGATCTCTTTCCTGCTCCACAACGCCTACGGCATCGGGGGGACCATCACCACGACGTTCAACCTGGCCCAGGCACTGGCCGAGCGGCACGACGTGGAGATCGTCTCCGTGTTACGGCACCGCAAGCGCCCTCAGATCACCCCCGACCCGCGGGTGAGCCTGCGACCGCTGGTCGATCTGCGGCAGGAGAAGGACCACACGTCGCACCGGACGCCGGCGAAGGTGTTCCCCTCCGCCGAGTACCGCTACCGGCAGTACAGCCGGCTGACGGACGAGCGGATCGCCGAGTGCCTGGCGGACACCGACGCCGACGTCGTCATCGGCACCCGGCCGGGACTCAACGTGCACCTCGCGCTCCAGGCCCCGGACCGGGTGCTGCGCGTCGGCCAGGAGCACCTCACGCTGGACAACCACCCGGCGCCGCTGCGCACCGCGCTCCGCCGGGCCTACCGGCGTCTGGACGTGCTCACCACGGTCACGGAGGCGGACGCCTCCGACTACCGGCGCAGGATGCACCTGCCCGGCGTACGCGTCGCGGCCCTGCCGAACAGCGTGCCCGACCCCGTGCTGCCGCCGGCCGACGGCCACGCGAAGATGATCGTGGCGGCCGGCCGGCTCGTCCCGGTGAAACGGTACGACCTGCTCATCCAGGCGTTCGCCCGGGTCGCGAGCGAGTACCCCGACTGGCACCTGCGCATCTACGGAGCGGGCGAGCAGCGGGACGCGCTGCGGGCGCGCATCGAACGGCTCGGGCTGAGCAACAACGCCTTCCTCATGGGGCCGGCCGCGCCCATGGAGGCGGAGTGGGTGAAGGCGTCCATCGGCGTGTCCACCTCGTCCTTCGAACCGTTCGGCATGACCATCGTCGAGGCCATGCGCTGCGGCCTGCCGGTCGTGAGCACCGACTGCCCCTACGGTCCCGCCGAGATCATCGAGGACGGCGTGGACGGCCGGCTGGTGCCGGTCGGGGACCGGGACCGGCTGGGCTCGGCGCTGCTGGAACTGGTCCGCGACGACGAGCGCCGCCGGGCCATGGGGCGGGCGGCCGCCGAGAACGCCCGCCGCTTCGCTCCCCGGAGCGTGGTGGCGCAGGCGGAGCGCCTGCTGGAGGACGCCCTCGCGGCCCGGTCGGCGGGGCGGAGCACCGCGGAGGCGCCGCGCGACCTGCGGCAGAACCTGGTGAGCCACGGGTTCGCGGCCCGCGACATCGCGCACACCGCCACCGGGCGGGTGCTGAGGACTCTGCGCAGGGGGCAGCGGTGACCACGGAGACCGGCGCCGGAGCGCGCGCGAACTGCGTCGTGGACGCCGAGGGCCGCATCGCCCTCGAACTGCCGACGGCCGCTCTGGGCGCTACGGCCGGGGCAGCCGAGACGGTCGGGGCAGCCGAGACGGCTGCGACGGCCGGGGCAGCCGAGACGGCCGCCCGGCCGCACCTGCTGCTGCGGTTGCGGCCCAAGAAGGGCGAACCCGTCACCGTCCTGCGGACCGTTCCTCTCGAAGCCGCGGGGGACGGCCCGGCGCGGGCCGTCCTCGAACCCCTGCCCGCCCTGGAGGAGGGCCGCTGGGACGTGTTCCTGCAGGCCGGGCCGGACGACACCGCACCGGTGCGGCTCCGGCAAGGCCTGCGCGACCTGCGGGCCCTGGTCGACGGGCAGCTGCGGGACCGGCCGTCCCCGGTGGCGGTGCGGATCCCGTACGCGACGAAGGAGGGCTACCTCGCCGTACGGGCCTGGCTGCGCACCGCCCACGCGGAGACGGCCCGGATCGAGGTCGGCGACCGGTCGACCACGGTCACCGCCCGGCTGCACGGCGCCACGTTCGAGGAGGGCGCCGTCGTCCGCCTGCGGATGCGGGGGAGCGACACCCCCGGGGGCGACGTGCGGCCGGTGACCGACGGCGACCGGCGGGGCTTCCGCTTCACCGTCGACCACGAGGAGCTGGTTGCGGGCACCCCCGCCGAGGGCGGCGTCTGGGACGTCTTCGTCCACCCCGCCGCGGACGCCTCCCCGGTCCGCGTCGCCCGGCTCCTGGACGACGTGGCGGACCGCAAGGCGTCGTTCGTCCACCCGGCCGCGCGCGCCGCCGGCGCCGTCCTGAGGCCCTACTACACCCTCGACAACGACCTCTCCATCCGGGTGGCCAGGGGCTGACTTCCCGGCCTGCGCCGGGGGCACGGGCCGGGATCCGCACCGCGGCGACCCGGCCCGTGCCTTGCCCCCGCCGGGAGCCCGGCGCACGCTGTTGCTATGCGCGCGCACGACAGCCCCACGCTGATCACATCGGTACAGCGCGCCTTCCGCCTGATGGAGGCGGTCAGCGCACACGAGAACGGCGCGCCCGCCAAGCAGCTGGCCCGGGAGACCGAGCTGCCGCTCGCCACCGCCTACCACCTGCTGCGGACGCTGGTGCACGACGGGTACCTCCGCAAGCTGGACGACGGCGGGTTCGTCCTGGGCGACCGGCTCCACACGCTGCACACCGCCAGCCGCGCCCAGGTCCTGCTCAACCGGGTCCGGCCGGCCCTCGCCGCGCTGCGCGACGAGCTCGCCGGCGCCGCCTACCTCACCTTCTACGAGGACGGAGAGATCAGGATCGCCGAGATCGTCGACGGCCCCCGCGCACCCCGGGCCGACCTGTGGGTGGGCTTCGAGGACGCGGGGCACGCCACCGCGCTCGGCAAGTCGGTGCTCCGCGAACTCGACGACGACTCCCGCCGTGACTACCTCTCCCGGCACCACCTCGCCGACCTCACCCCACGGACCGTCACCAGCCTGACCGAACTGTTCAGACGGCTCGACTCCGCCCCGCTCGCCCCGGCCGTCACGGACCTGGAGGAGTACGCGCTCGGCACCGTGTGCGTGGCCGTGCCGGTGTACAGCGGCGACACCCTGGGCTCGCTCGGAGTGTCCCTGCCGGTGGAGCGGCTCTCCCGGCTGCCGGAGATCGGCGCCCGGCTGCTGCCGGCCGCCAGCCGGGTGACCAGAAGCCTCTCGCTCACTATCTGAAAACCCGCTTCTTGAAGCCGTCCCCGCCGAGCCCTTTTCCTTGAATGCGAAACAGGGCAACCGGGCAGGGGAGCACCCCGTACACACGTGAGGGACAGCGCGACAGGTGAGCGACTCCGCACAGAACTCGAGCCGGCGCTCGGAGCACGGTGGCGAGCACTGGGCGACACGGCTGCTGATGCCGGCCGGGCCCGGCGCGCCGGCCCCGTGGCGCGTCCCCGCCCAGGCGGTCGCCGCGCTGCCGGTGGTGATCGTCGTGGTCGTCGTGGTCGTCGACTTGCTGACCGGAGCCGGCCTGCCCTGGCTGCCCATGCTGGCGGCGGGACCCGCGCTGGCCGCCACCACCAACGGGCCACGCGGCGTCCTGTGCGTCGGTCTGCTCGCCTCCGTGCTGTGCGCGGCCCTCAGCACGGTCTACACCGTGCCCGGGCGAGAGCCGGCGGCCGTGCTGTGCGCCGTGCTCGCCGTCACGGCGGCGAGCACCCTGGCCAGCGAGCTGCGCGGCCGGCGGGAGCGGGTGCTCGCGGCGGTCCGCTCGGTCGCGGAGGCCGCCCAGCACGCCCTGCTCAAGCCGGTCCCGGAGACCGTCGGCCCGTTCCAGGTGGCGGTCCGCTACAGCGCCGCCGCGGCGGAGGCCCGTATCGGCGGGGATCTCTACGCGCTGGTGCCCACCCCGCACGGGGTCCGGCTCATCGTCGGCGACGTGCGCGGCAAGGGGCTGCCCGCGGTGAGCACCGCCGCGCTGGTCCTCGGCGTCTTCCGCGAGGCCGCCTGCGACGAGCCCGACCTGCTGGCCGTCGTCGGCAGGATCGAGCGCAGCCTGGCCCGCAACCTCGGGCCGGACGACTTCGTCACCGCCGTGGTCGTGGGCTGCCCGCGGCCCGGCGAACTGGAAGTGGTCAACTGCGGGCACGCGCCTCCGCTGCTGATCACCGCGGGCGGGGGAGTGAAGCCGGTGGAACCCGCGCGTCCCGCCCCGCCGCTCGGGCTGCGCGCGCTGTCCGGCGAGCACCCGGAGCTGCACCTGCTGCCCTTCGCGGACGGCGACCAGCTCCTGCTCTACACCGACGGGGTCACCGAGGCCCGCGACCACGCGCGCGAGTTCTACCCGCTGGCCGAGGGCGTGGCGCGGCACGTGTCCGACGACCCGGCCCGCACCCTCCGCGCGGTCCACGCCGACCTGCTGGCGCACGTGGGCGGCCGGCTGCACGACGACGCGGCCCTGCTGCTGCTCCGCAGGTCCGTCGACGAGACGGCGGAGACGGCGGAGACGGCGGAGGGCCTTCGGGAGGACGCGGCCGGAGACGAGCCGGAGGAGGGCGGTCAGGCGCCGGACGCGCGGCGCGAGATCCTGCCGGAGCGGTCCGAGGCCGCCGCGGTGGCGGTCACCTGCCGCGGCGGGGGCCGCTGAGAGGGTTGCTCAGGGCGCCGCTCAGGCCGCCACGAGGTCGGCCCAGCGCGTGCAGCCGCCGGGATGGACGTCGAGGCCGTGCCGGTCGGCCAGCGCGTGCACGATGCCCTCGCCCCGGCCGTGTTCGTCCGGGTCGTCCCACGCGGCCGACCGCCCCGCCGGGCGGGCCGGCCCCGCGTCGGTGACCTCCACCCGCAGCACCCCGGGCCCGTCGCCGGGCCCCCACGCGAGCCGCAGCACCGCCGGGGGCAGCGCGTGCACGATCGCGTTGGTCAGCAGCTCCGACACCACCAGCAGCGCGTCCTCGGCGATCGCCGGGGCGACCTTCCAGCCTGCGAGGATCGCGGCCACCCGCCGGCGTACGGCCGAGACGGCCGCGGCGGAGGGCGGCAGCACGAAGACCTGCTCACGGGTCTCACGCGCCAGCGTATTGAGCTGTACCGCCATGTCGGTCTCCTGGGGGTGGAGCAGTGCGGGCCAGGCGCCCGGGCCCCGGCATGTGCCGGGCTTCATACGCACGCTAGGGAGGGGCGGCGGGCCGGTCAATGAACCTCGGTCGGCATTGCCGAACGGCACTGCGCGAACGGGGCCACCGTACGGCCTCGGCGCACGCGAAGCGAATCTCCCGCAACGGTAATAGGCTCGCCTCATGGCCGGTCCGGTCCAGTCGATCGAACGGGCGGCGGCGATTCTGCGTCTGCTCGCCGGTGGGCCCCGACGGCTCGGGCTGGGCGAGGTGGCCGCCTCGCTCGGGCTGGCGAAGGGAACCGCCCACGGCATCCTGCGCACCCTGCAGCACGTGGACTTCGTCGAGCAGGACGCGGCGACCGGCAAGTACCAGCTCGGGGCCGCCCTGCTGCACCTGGGCACCAGCTATCTCGACGTCAACGAACTGCGGTCGCGCTCCATCAACTGGGCCGACGCCCTCGCCGCCCGCAGCGGGGAGGCGGTGCGCCTGGGCACTCCGCTGGAGGGCAAGGTCCTCGTCGTCCACCACGTGTTCCGCCCCGACGACAGCCTCCAGACCCTGGACGTGGGCTCGCTGCTGCCGCTGCACGCCTCCTCCATGGGCAAGGTCCTGCTGGCCTTCGGCACGGCGCCGTTCGAGCAGGCACTGGAGTCCGGCCTGGAGACGTACACCCGGCACACCCTGGTCAGCCCCGACCAGCTGGGCCGGGCACTGGCCGAGGTGCGCGAGCACGGATGGGCCGCCGAGGTCCAGGAGATGAGCATGGGCGAGGCAGGCGTCTCCGTGCCGATCCGGGGACACGGCGGCCTCGTGGTCGGCGCCATCGGGCTGTCCGGGCCGGTCGAAAGGATCTGCGACAACCAGGGCCAGCCCCGGCCGAACCTGATCACCCTGATCCGGGAGGCGGCACGGGCCATATCCAGAGACCTGGGCGCGGCCCGCTGGTAGGTCCTCCCGCCCCCGACGCGACGCACCGGAAGGTGAACCCGATCATGGTTGAGCGGTATGTGATGTCCATCGATCAGGGCACCAATTCCACCCGCTGCATCCTGTTCGACCACCGGGGGCGGCTGGTGTCCGTGGCGCAGCGCGAGCACGAGCAGCACTTCCCGAAACCCGGCTGGGTGGAGCACGACGCCGTCGAGATCTGGCAGAACCTCCGGCGCGTCGTGCCCGAGGCGCTGTCCGGCGCCGGCGTCGACCCGGGCCAGATCGCCGCCATCGGCGTGGCCAACCAGCGGGAGACGACCGTGCTCTGGGACCGGCGCACCGGCGCCCCGCTGGACCGGGCGATCGTCTGGCAGGACACCCGCACCGAGCCGCTCGTCGAGGCCCTGGGACGCGACCCCGGCAAGGAGTTCTTCCTCGACCGCTGCGGCCTGCCGCCCTCCACCTACTTCTCGGCGCTGCGCCTGCGCTGGCTCTTCGACCACGTCAAGGGACTCGAGCAGCGCGCCAGGGACGGCGAGGTGCTGTTCGGCACGATCGAGACCTGGCTGATCTGGAACCTCACCGGGGGCGCCGACGGCGGACTGCACATCACCGACGCCACCAACGCCGGCCGCACCATGCTGATGAACATCCGCACCCTCACCTGGGACGAGGAACTGCTGGCGTTCTTCGGCGTGCCCCGGGCGATGCTGCCGGAGATCAGGTCGTCCGCCGTGCCCTACGCCGAGTCCCGCGCCCTGCTGCCCGGGGTGTGGATCACGGCCGCCCTCGGGGACCAGCAGGCCGCCCTGTTCGGCCAGACCTGCTTCTCCCCGGGCGAGGCCAAGTGCACCTACGGCACGGGCAGCTTTTTGCTCCTGAACACCGGTACCGAGCCCGTGCGGTCCCGGCACGGGCTCCTCACCACCGTCGCCTACCAGATCGGCGACCGGCCGCCGGTCTACGCCCTGGAGGGCTCGATCGCCGTCACCGGCTCACTGGTCCAGTGGTTCCGCGACCGGCTGCGGCTGATCAACAGTGCGCCGGAGATCGAGACGCTGGCGCGGACGGTGGAGGACAACGGGGGCTGCTACATCGTGCCCGCCTTCTCCGGGCTGTTCGCACCCCGCTGGCGCAGCGACGCGCGCGGGGTCATCGTCGGCCTCACCTCCTACATCACCAGCGGCCACCTGGCCCGGGCCGTCCTGGAGGCCACCGGCTGGCAGACCCGCGAGGTCGTCGACGCCATGAACGCCGACTCCTCGGTGCCGCTGCGGGAGCTGAAGGTGGACGGCGGCATGACCGCCAACAACCTGCTGATGCAGTTCGTCGCCGACGTCCTCGACGTCCCGGTGGTGCGGCCCATGGTCGCCGAGACCGTCTCCCTCGGCGCCGCCTACGCCGCCGGACTCGCCGCCGGGTACTGGCCCGACCTGGAGGTCCTGCGCCGCAACTGGCACCGGGCCGGCCAGTGGCTGCCCGACATGGATCCCGCGCTGCGCGACACGGAGTACGAGGACTGGCAGCGGGCCGTGGAACGCTCCCTGGGCTGGGTCAGACCACACCGCCCGTCCTGAGCGCGGGCCGCGCGGCGGCCCCGGCGGCCCGCGGCCCGGCCCGCCTCAGCGGCTCGCGCGCTGCGCCGTCACGATCGCGTCCATCGTCCGCTCCGCCCCCGCCAGCCGCTGCACCCGCTCCGCGAACCCCGGGAACTGGGAGGCGACCTTCGTCAGGAGGCGCAGTTCGAGCGGTGCCACGTTGACCTCCGCGACATCGCGCTCGATCGCCCGCACCACGCCCCTGACCACCTGCCCCGGCGCCACCGTGCGGACACCGCCTGGCGTGGGCGAGCCGGTGTCGGCGAACATCCCCAACTCCCGGACGAAGCCGGGCTGCACGATCGAGACACCGACGCCGGTGCCGTGCAGGTCCTGGCGCAGGGCCAGCGAGAAACCGCGCAGCCCGAACTTCGTGGCGTTGTACAGGGACGACGACCTGGTCGCGGCGACGCCCGACAGCGAGCCGACGAAGCAGATGTGGCCGCGGCCGCCGGCTACCATGGCGGGGGCGAGCAGCCGGGCGAGCATCGCGGGCGCGCGCAGGTTCACCGCGAGCGCCCGGTCGATCTGGTCCGGCGTGTAGTCGAGCAGGTCGCCGCTGGACGGCAGCGCCGCGTTGGCGAGCAGGATGTCCGTGCCGGCGGCTTCCCCGGCGAGTCGCGCCACGTCCTCGGCGTCGCCGAGATCGGCCAGGATCATGCGCGCGCCGTACCGCTCCGCCAGCGGTTCCAGCGCCTCGCGCCGCCGGCCGGTGAGAACGAGCCGCGCGCCGCGCGCGGACAGCTCCGCGGCGAGCGAGCCGCCGATCCCGCCCGTGACCCCGGTCAGCAGAACTGTTGCCCCAGCGATGCGCACGGCCATCCTCCAGTGTGTTGTTCGTTCGAACGAACAATAGGCAGCAGGGGAGGCCGTGTCCACTGGTGGAACAATGCGGGGCATGCCGAACGACGCCCCCGCAGCCTCCGCCCCGACGCGCCAGCGCATCATCACCGCCGTCCTGCGGATCATCGGAGAGGACGGGGTCGCGGCCGTGACCAACCGGCGGATCGCCAAGGAGGCGGGCGTCTCGCTCGGCTCGGTCACGTACCACTTCGAGACGCAGCACGACCTGCTGCGGGAGAGCCTGCTGCACTTCGTGCGGGAGGAGGCGCGGCACTTCACCGAACTGGCCGACCAGTGCCAGACGGACGGCCTCGACATCGCGGACGCGGCCTCCCTCGCCGGCCAGGTCGCCTGCGGCACGGCGCTCGACAGCGCCCATCTCGCGCCCTTCGAGCTGTACCTGCACGCCGGGCGGGACGAACGGCTCAGGGAGTCGGCCGCGGAGGCGTTCCGCGCCTACGACCGGCTCGCCACCCAGATCCTCACCGCGCTGGGCGTCCCGGACGCCGGACGTCTGGCGGCCACCACGGTCGCTCTGGTGATGGGCCTGCAACTGCGCCGCCTCGCCACCGGCGGACCCGCGGACGACCTCGCCGACGCCCTGCTCCTCCTCGTGCGCGGAGCCGTCGGGCCGTCGGCGGGACGCGGCTCCGAAATCTGACGTTGTAGCAGTCTCGTCGTTCCTGCGATGAGTTGAGGGGCTGCGCGGAACTCCAGCACGTCGTGCCGCGGCCATTGACGCCGCGCGTCCGTGTTGGTTGAGTGGCTCATCCACTGAGCCACTGGGAGGACGCGTGGAGGCACTGCCCCGGGAGACCATCGTCGACGTGCTGGAGGGCCGGCTGCGGGAGGACATCCTCACCGGGCGTCATCCGGCGGGCAGTTACCTGCCGCCGGAACGCACCCTCGCCGACGGCTACGGCGTCACCCGCACCACCCTCAAGCACGCCTTCGGACGCCTGACCCAGGCCGGACTGCTGGAGACCCGGCACGGCGTCGGCACCCGGGTGCGGGACTACCTGCGCCTCGGCGGCGCCGACCTGCTGCCGATGCTCGTCCGGCACAGCCCCGACTGGATCCGCGAGGTCTTCGAAGTGCGGCGCGGCGTCGGGGCGTTGATCGCCGAGCGGGCCGCCGCCCGGGCCGACCGCCGGCAGCGGGACGAACTGCGCGAACTGCTCGCCGCGGTGGGGGAGGCGGCGGACACCGACGCCGTACAGCTCGCCGACATCGAGGTCCACCGGGCCCTCGCCCGCGCCACCGGCAACCGCGTCTACGTCCTGCTGACCAACACGCTCTTCAACGCCTACCTGCCGGTCCGGTCCGCGCTCAGCGGTCCGTTCGCCGACCCGGAAGTGGCCCGCGAACGCCTGGCGCCGGTGGTCGAGGCGGTCGTGGCCGGTGACCGGGCCGGCGCCCGGAGCGCGGCCGAGCGGTATCTGACGGCGACCGAACGGATCATGCTGGAGGGCCTCGCATGAGCGACGGCACACAGGGCCGCCCCGGCGCTGCCGCGCGCGGCACCGCCTTCGCCGAGACGATGCTCGGCACGCTGCGGCTCGACGGCGAGGACCGCGCCCGCCGGATCCGCCTCGACCTGACGGTCCGCGCGGACCGCCGGCTGCGGCTCCTCGGCACGACCGAGGCCCGCGCCATCGGACGGGTGCGGGTGGCCGGCTGGGCCGACGACCCGTGCGCCGACGGTGAGTTGGAGATCTCGCCGGTGGCCCGCCGCCGCATCCACTACCGCCTCGCGTTCGGCGCCGGCGGCCGCCGGTTCACCCTCGACGGCTGGAAGTCGGTCACCGCGCTGCGGCCCCTGGCCTCGATGACCGTGCTGCCGTACACCCTCCTCGAGGACGGCGAGCGGATCGGCACCGGCACCCTCCGCTTCCCGCTCGGCACCCAACTGCTGCCGTTCCTCGCGAGTTTCCGCTTCCCCCGGTCCGAGGACCCGGCCGCCTTCCTCGCGCCCCGCTGGCGCGGCGAGCCCGGCCGTACCGAGGTCTGGTACACCACCCTCACGGATCCGGAGAGCGGCAGCGGCCTGTGGCTGCACCACGAACTGACCGCGCCCGCCGACGGATCCGAGCCGTACGCGCACGGCTGGGCCGCGGTGTTCCCCAAGGACGGCCCCGTGCGGCACGCCCGCTTCGGCCCCGCCGGGTGGACACCCGGAACCTCCGGCTTCCACGCCTGCGGCGTCACGGCCGCTCCCGGGCGCCTGACCGGCACGGCCGAGGACGGAGCCCTGAGCTGGGACCTCACCGAACGCGTCACGGACGAACCGCTGTTCACCTTCCCGCGCTGGTCCTGGCGCCGCTCCCGGCTGCCGGCCGCCCAGATGCTCCCCGCCGCCCGCGCCGCCTACGACGGCACCTTCACCCACGACGGCACGACACTGACGCTCACCGCGGCCCCCGGCGCCTCCGCCCGGATCTACGGTCACGGCAACGCCCGCCGCTGGGCCTGGCTGCACGCCGACCTCGGCGGCGGCGACGTCCTGGAGATCGTCGCCGCCGTCTCCACGCGCCCGGGCCTGCGCAGGCTCCCGCCGCTGGTCTTCCTGCAACTGCGCCGCTCCGGCCGCACCTGGCCCCGCCGCCCCGAACGGGCGGCCGTCGGCTGGGCCGGCGCGGGCCGGTTCCGGGCCGGCCTCGCCCTGCCCACCTGGACGGTCACCGGCCGCAGCGGCCTGCGCCGCATCCGGGTGGAGGTCACCCAGCCCCCGGAAGGCACCCTCGCCCTCGACTACACGGACCCCGACGGCCGGCACGCGACCTGCCGCAACAGCGAACGCGCCGACGCGCACGTGCTGCTGGAACGGTGGTGGTTCGGCGGCTGGCGCACCGAGGCCGAGTGGACCCTCGACGGCACGGCCCACGCGGAGGTGGGCACCCGATGAGCCTCACCGGGCTGGTGTCCGCCCTCGTCGCCGACGACGGCACCGCCGACTGGCCCCGGCGCGTCCCCGGCAGACTTCGCACGGTCCTCTCGGCGATGCCGCTGCCGGCCCGGGCCGGACTGCGGGCGGCGGCGAGCGCCGTCGACGCCTACGCCCTGGCGCGCACCGGACGCACCCTGGACACCCTCGGCGCGCCCGAGAGGCAGTCCGTCCTGGACGAACTGGGCGCACGGCCCGCCCTCCTGCCGCTCCTGGACGTCCTCAAGGTGCCCGTCCTGCTGGCGGCCGGAACCGAGCGGATGCTCCAGGACGGCCCCGCACCGCGCGGCCCCGCCCGCGAGGACCCGCCGCTCGACCTGACGCCCGCGGCCGACTGGCCCGCCCGCTCCCGCGCCGACGCCGTGGTCGTCGGCTCCGGCGCGGGCGGGGCGATGGCCGCCCGGACCCTGGCGCGGGCCGGCCTCGACGTCGTCGTCCTCGAAGAGGGCGAGCACCACTCCACCGGGTCCTTCGGCCGGAGCGCGCCCCTCGACCGGTTCACCCGGCTCTACCGGGACGGGGGAGCGACCGTCGCCGTGGGCCGCCCACCGCTGCTGCTCCCGGCGGGCCGGGCCGTCGGCGGCACCACGGTCGTCAACTCCGGTACGTGCTACCGGACTCCGGCCCACGTCCTCGCCCACTGGAGCCGGGACCTGGGGTTCACCCTCGCCGACGGCTTCGACCGGCACCTGGACGAGGCCGAGCGCACCCTGAGGGTGGCGGTCCAGCCCACCGGCGTCCTCGGGAACAACGGCAGGCTCACCCTCGCCGGCGCACGCCGACTGGGCTGGAGCGCCGCGCCGTTGCGCCGTAACGCGCCCGGCTGCCGGGGCTCCTGCCAGTGCGTGGTGGGCTGTCCGACCGGCGCCAAGCAGAGCGTGCAGCTCTCCGTGCTGCCCGACGCCTGCGCCGCCGGGGCCCGGATCGTCACCGGCGCCCGGGCCGAACGCGTCCTCGTCGACCCCGACCGCCCCGGCGGCCCGCGCGCGGCCGGAGTGCGCGTGCGCCGGGCGGACGGCGCGTTCGAGATCCTCGCGCCGCTGGTCGTGGTCGCCGCCGGCGCACTCCAGTCCCCGCCCCTGCTGCGCCGCTCGGGACTGGGCCGGCACCCCCGCCTCGGCCGCAACCTCAGCGTCCACCCGGCCACGAGCGTCGCGGGACGCTTCGCCGAACCGGTCACCGCGTGGGAGGGCGTGCTGCAGAGCGTCGGCGTGGAGGAGCACCACGCCGACGGCATCCTCGTCGAGGCCACCGCCACCCCGCCCGGCATGGGCTCCTTCGTCCTGCCCGGACTGGGCGGCGAACTGCGCCGCGAACTGGAGGGCGCCGACCGGGTCGCCACGCTCGGCGCGATGATCGCCGACCGGCCCTCCGGCCGGGTCCTCGGCCGGGACCGCACCCTGATCCGCTACGACCTGGACCCCCGCGACGCGGGCCGGCTGACGCGGGCCGTGCGGGCCATGGGGGAGCTGCTGTTCGCGGCGGGCGCCGAGGAGGTGCTCACCGGTATCCCCGGCACACCCCGCGTCCACCGGCTCGCCGAACTGGACGAGCTGCTCGCCCGGACGACGGCCCGGCAGCTCCACCTGTCGGCCTACCACCCCACCGGCACGGTGGCGGCGGGCTCGGATCCCCGGCTGTTCCCGGTGGACCCGCACGGCCGGCTCCGCGGAGTGCACGGGGTCCTGGTCGCCGACGCCTCGGTGCTGCCGAGCTGCCCGCAGGTGAACCCCCAGCTCAGCATCATGGCGGCGGCCCTTGCGATAGCCGAGGCGCACACGGGCGCCTGACGCGCGACTCGCGGGCGTGCGGTCGTTGCCCGGGGCACCGGTGATCGTCAGCATGGTCGGGTGGTTCTCGTTCCCGGCTGGGTGTGGCAATGGGGCCCGGTGCGCAGGGCGCTGGGCGCCGGACTGGCCGCGGGCGTCTTCTTCGGGCTTTTCGTCCTCGTCGAGTCCGGGGCCTGGGCGGCCGCCGTGGTCGTGCTCCTGGTGCTCACCCCGCTGCACGGCGTACGCGTGGCCCGGCGGATGAGCGCGGTCTGGCCCGCGGGGGCGGATCTGGACCCGGCGGACCGCGCGGCGGTGGTGCGGGCCACCCGGAGCGGCGGGACCGTACCGGACCCCCGGCTCGCGCCCGACGTCCTCCGTTACGCCGAGGCGCTGCGCTTGACCGCGGAGCGCGACCGGATCCGCCAGTGGGTGATGGTGCTGGTGGCCGTGGTGTCGCTGGTCCTCGCCGGGTACGACACCGTGGCCGGGACGGCGCGGCAGGCCCTGGTGTCGTGGCTGGTGGTCGTCCTGGTGGCGCTGGACCTGGTCTGGTGGCCGAAGCGCAGGGACCGCCTGATGGCCCGGGTGGAGCGCGCCGAGGCGGCGGCCCGCGCGCCGGAGCGACGGGACGCGCCGGGCGGGTGACGGATCCCGCCCGACGCGTCCCGGCCCGGTCAGGCCGCCGCCGAGGGGCGGATGTTCTGGTTGAGGCGGAACACATTGGTCGGGTCGTAGGCGTCCTTCACCCGCACCAGCCGCTCGTGCACCGCACCCGGGTACGAGGCCCGCACCCGGTCCTCGGCGGCGTCCCCGGTGAAGTTCACGTACATCGAGCCGTCGCCGTGCCGGGCGATGTCCTCACGGGTCGCGCGGGCCCAGGCGACATGCGCGTCGAAGTCCGCCGCGCCGGGCGACCGCGCGATCACGTTGCACAGCACGCCCGGCGTGCGCCGGCTGAACGCCGTGGCCTCGGCCGGGACCCGCGCGAAGGCGCCGCCGAGCTGGTGCAGATGCACCTCGCTGAACGGCGTGGGCGTCGTGAGATGGTGCCGCAGCACCGCGTCGAGGGCGTCGTCGGACGGCTCGATGAACGCCGAGGTGAAGTAGTTGTGGGCGCCGGACGTCCACATCGGGTCGAGCAGCGACTGCATCGCCGTGTACGGCAGCGGGCCCATGAGGTCGGCGATGGGCGTCCCCAGGGTGCGCAGCGGGCCGACGGCCGCCTCGCCGGCCGCCGGGTCGCCCGCGTAGCAGCCGGCCAGCGCCACGACGCGGGTGCCGTGCACCTCCGGGGGCAGGAACGGCACCGGGGGCGCCGTCGTCAGGACGGCCATGGTGGTCAGCTCGTCGGGCATGCCCCGGGTCAGGTCGCGCCAGCCGGTGACCACCTGGCGCGCCTGGTCGAGGGGGTAGAAGATCAGCCCGCCCAGGACCTGGGGCCCGACCGGGTGCAGCCGGTACTCGAGCGAGGTGACGACGCCGAAGTTGCCGCCGCCCCCGCGCAGCGCCCAGAACAGCTCGGAGTTCTGCCCGGCGTCCGCGCGGACCACGCGGCCGTCGGCGGTGACGACCTCGGCCGCCGTCAGGTTGTCGGAGGCCAGCCCGTGGCGGCGCACCAGCCAGCCCACCCCGCCGCCCAGCGTGAACCCGGAGACGCCGGTGGAGGAGACCAGCCCGCCGGTCACGGCGAGTCCGAAGGCCTGCGTCTCGTGGTCGAGGTCGCCCCAGGTCATGCCCGCCTGGGCGACGACCCGCCGGCGCACCGGATCGACGACGGCCCCCTTCATCGGCGACAGGTCGATCACGATGCCGCCGTCGCAGGTGGAGAACCCGGCGATGCTGTGCGCGCCGCCGCGCACGGCGACGAGCAGATCCTGGCTGCGGGCGAACTCGACGGCGCGGATCACGTCGGCGGTGCCGGCGCAGCGCACGACGAGCGCCGGCCGCTTGTCGTGGGCGGCGTTCCAGACCGCCCGCGCCTCGTCGTAGTCGGCGTCGCCGGGGCGGACGACGGTGCCGCGCAGGCCCGCCTGGAGTTCGGCGATGGTGGCGTCCCCCAGGACGCCCTGTGCCGTGTCGATCGACATGGTCGGCTCCTCGGTCACGAGTGCTTGTGCTGACATCCGTGACCGTAGGCGGCGCCGCTTAGCAACCACTCAGCAGCCGCTTTGCCCCTGCGGGGGCGGCGCCGGCACGCCTGCCGCCCCGCCACCGCGCCGGTCCCCGAGGCGGGCGAAGTGGGCCGCGGCGCGGGCGGCCGACGCGGCGGCGGCGTCCAGCTCGCCCGCCTCCGCCGCCAGCCGCGCCAGCATCAGCTCGACCCATCCGGCGGCGGGCACCGACCCGGGGACCCGCTCCAGCCGCCGGGCGCGGGTCAGCAGCGTACGGGCCCGTGCCGGGTCGCCCGCGGCCCGGGCCACCAGCCCGAGGTGGAGCAGGGTGTTGACGGTGCCGGGCAGGTCGTCGGTCTCCTCGAACCCGGCCAGCGCGCGGGCCAGGGTGGCCCGTGCGCTCTCGGTGTCACCGGCGGCCAGGTGCAGCAGGCCCAGACAGCCGAGGCCGATGCCCTCCTCCCGGCGGTCGCCGAGCCGGCGCCTGATCGCCAGGGCGGTCTCCAGGTGCTTGCGCGCCGTGTCGTGGTCGCCGCCACGGTGGATGTTGCCCAGTGTGTTCAGCGCCAGCGACTCCCCGTGCGGGTCGGCGAGCGTCCGGAAGCACTCGGCGCCGCGCTCGGCCGCCTCCGCGGCGGCATCCCTGTCGCCCGCGAGACGGGCGGCCCAGGCGAGGGTGGTGAGCACATGGCCCCGGGCCCGGGCCGGCCCCACCGTGCGGCCGCCCAGCACCGTCTCCTCGAAGAACACCGACACCGGGCCGGCACCGTCGCTCTCCACCGTGTAACCCGGCGTCAGCACCGGGAGGAACGGGCCGGTCCGGGCCTCGACGCCGTCCAGCAGCCGCAGACTCTCCGCGCAGGACCGGCCGGCCGCCTCGCCCTCGCCCCGGCAGACCGCCCACACGGCGTCGAGGTGGGCGACGGCGGCGAGGACGGCCGGCTCGTCCGCGTCCAGCGCGAGCGAGCGCGCCCGGTCGAGCGCGCCGCGGGCCCGCTCCCAGGCGCCGCGCATCCACAGCAGGATGGCCTGCTGGTGGCAGGCGTACGCCAGGGCCGCCCGGTCCGGCCGCCGCTCCTGGATACCGACGATCTCGGCGGCGATGTCCTCCAGCGGGGCGCCGTCACCCAGCCGGATCGCCAGCACGGCCCGGCCCATCAGGGCCTTCGCCCGCTGAGGGGTGGGCTCCGGGGCGGCGGCCAGCGCGTCGTCCAGCCAGCGCCGGCCCTCCGCGAGCCGTCCGCGCTCGGGCCAGAACGAACGCAGCGCCACCGCCAGGCGCAGCCCGCTCTCCGGCCGGTGGCGCAGGAACGAGCGCAGGGCGGCCCGGAGATTGCCGTAGTCCGCCTCCAGCTCCAGCGAGGTCGCACCGGCCACCCCGGTGGCCGGCTCGCGGTCCCGCGCCTCGGCGAGCCGCAGGTAGAACCGCCGGTGCCGGTCCTCGACGCCTGCCGATTCCCCGCTGTCGCGCAGGAGTCCGGCGGCGTACTGCCGGATCGTCTCCAGCAGCCGGTACCGGGCCTCGTGCGGCCCCGGTTCCACGGACACCAGGGACTTGTCGGCCAGCCGGCCGAGCAGGTCCAGCACCGAGCCGGCCGGCACGCCGTCCGCGCAGACGTCCTCGGCCGCCGCGAGCGAGAACCCGCCCGCGAAGACCGCGAGCCTGCGGAACAGGCACTGCTCCTCGTCGTCGAGCAGCCGGTGGCTCCACTCCAGGGTGGCCAGCAGCGTCTCCTGCCGGGTCACGCCGTGCCGGCTGCCCCGGCTGAGCAGGGCGAGCGCGTCGTCGAGCCGCTCGGCGATCTGGTCCGGGGCGAGCAAGTGCACCCGGGCGGCCGCCAGTTCCAGGGCCAGGGGCATGCCGTCGAGCCGGAAGCAGATCTGCGCGACGGCGGCCGCGTTCCGCGCGGTCAGCCGGAAGCCCGGCGCCGCGTCGGCGGCCCGGTCCACGAACAGCCGTACGGAGGCGAAGCGCGCCAGTTCCTCGACGGGCGGCAGCCGCCGCGGATCCGGCAGTTGGAGCGAGGGCACCCGGAAGGTGCGCTCGCCGTAAGTGCGCAGCGGCTCCCGGCTGGTGGCGAGCACGGCGACCCCCGGGCAGCGGGCGGTGATCTGCGAGACCAGGGCGGCGCACGCGTCGACCAGGTGCTCGCAGTTGTCCAGCACGAGCAGCGTCCGCCGGCCGCCGAGCTGTTCCACCAGTGCTTCCCGGGCTCCGCCGGACGGCGGGAGCTGGAGCCCGAGCACAGCGGCGACGGCCTCGGGGACCAGGTCCGGCTCGGTCAGCGCGGAGAGGTCCACGAACCAGGCCCCGTCGCGGAATCCGTCGCCGCCGCGGTCCGCCACGGCGAGCGCCAGCCGGGTCTTGCCGCAGCCGCCGGCCCCGGTGAGGGTGAGCAGCCCGCTGCGCCCGAGCAGCCGCCGCGCCTCGGCGATCTCCCGTTCCCGGCCGACGAGTTCGGTGGCCGGCGTCGGCAGCCGCGCCCGCCGGCCGTCCCCGGTCCGTTCGTCCTGCTCCACCGAGCCCGCCAGCAGAGCGCGGTACAGGCGGCGGGTCTGCGGGTCGGGATCGGCCCCGGTGTCCCGGCCGAGCGTGTCGCGCAGACGCTCGTACGCCGCCAGGGCCTCCCCGCGCCGCCCGGACTCGGCGAGGGTCCGCATCAGGGCCCGCTGCCCCGGCTCGTCGAGGGGGTCCCGGGCGACCAGGGCCCGCAGCACGTCCACCGCCTCGGCGGTGCGGTGATCGCGCTCCAGCGCCTCGGCCAGCCGCAGCCGGACGGCCGTGAGCCGGGTCTCCAGCGCCCCGGCCGCCTCGGCGGCCCAGGTCTCGTAGCGGTCCTCGGGCAGCAGTCCGGCGTCGGCCAGGGCGAGCGCGGCGCGGCAGTCCGCCGCCGTCCCGCCGGACGCGGCCCGCCGGATCGCCTCGTCGAGCCGGTCCAGGTCGACGCGCACGCCGCCGTCCGGCCCGAGCAGCACCATGTCGTCGCGCAGCACGACGAACTCGTCCCGCGCCCCGGCGGAGGCCAGCGCCCGCCGCACGGCGTGCAGCACCTGGTGCAGGTTGTTCGACGCCGCCGGCACGCCGAGGTCCGGCCACAGGAGGTCGTAGAGCCGCTCCCGGTGCAGCCGGTGGCCCGGGGCCAGGCAGAGCAGCTTCAGCAGGGTCCGGGCCTTGCGCAGCCGCCACGCCCCGGTGGCGACCGGGCGGTCCTCGACCGCGACGGCGAAACCGCCGAGGAGCCGGATACGCACCTCATCGGCCATGACTGTCCTCACGAGCAGGCTACCGCCCGGTGGGCGGCCGCACCCCCGCACGAGCCCACGTTTGCGGGCTCCCTGAGGGGCAAGCCGCATCCCATGAGTGAACCGACCAAGGGCACCAGTCAGCAGACGCAGGACAAGAAGCGCACGGCCGCCTCGGCGGCCCGGCGCACCGCCGCCAAGGCGACCGCGCCGGCCTCCGGCGCGGCGAAGAAGGCCGAGGAGGCCGCCGGTGACGGAGCGTCAGCGGCGAAGGAGGCGACCGGGCGAGCCGCCGACGGCGTGGCCGGCACGGTGAGCGCGGCGGCCAAGGGCGTCGAGGCGGGGCGGCGGGCCGCCGTCGCGGCCTCGGGCCGGGTCGCCTCGGTGGCCACGACCGCGTGGACGGTCCTCGCCCACCGCAAGATCGTGGCCGCGGGCGTGAGCGCCGGCGTGACCGCGGTCGGCGTCGCGTCCTACGCCGTGGGCCGCCGTTCCGGCCGCCGCACCCAGGGGCCGATCACCCGCCTCACCGGCGGCCGGATCTGAGGTCCGGCGGCCCGCGGTGCGGCGGGACCGTCCGGCGCCGGCGGCCACCTGACCGCCGCCTTGGGCCGTGTCCGCGAAGTCGCGCCTGCGTCGCGACGCCCGGCACGCATTCTCGCCGCACCGGCCGAAAGCCCGAGTACACCCGGTACGAGGGCCGGCCGGCACTAGCCGCTTTCGGCCGGGGGAACACCGGAGCACGCACCGGACGCCGCGACGCCCGCCCTACGGGCGGCCGGCGCGACTTCGCCGACACGACCTGGGCGGGCGCTCCCGCAGCGCGCCGTACCCGATGAAGTACGCCGGGAGGCGGCCGAGCCGCGATCCGGTGACCAGCGCCGCGAGGCGCCGGGCGCGCGCCGCGCTGCCGAGCGGCGGCCGCCCCGCCAGCACCGGGGCGACGAACCGGGCGTGGGCCGCCCGCTGCAGCGCCTGCGTGGCCACCGTGGTGGGGCGGCGCCGGCGCTGCACCCTGCGGACGTCGCGCAGTCCCACGGTCCCGCGCCGCAACGGCGCGGCCAGATACCGTGCGGCGGCCACGGCGTCCTCGACGGCGAGGTTGATGCCGATGCCGAAGACCGGGGACATCGCGTGCGCGGCGTCGCCGATGCACAGCAGTCCCGGCCGGTGCCAGCGACGCAGCCGGTCCAGGCGCACGTCGAGCAGCCTGACCTCGTCCCATGAGCCGAGTTCCCCGGTGCGGTCCGCGATCCAGGGGACGGCGGCGGAGAAGTCGGACCGGAACCGGTCCAGGCCGGCCGCCCGGCGCGGGCCGTCGGTGCCCTTGCGGATGAGCGTCGCGCACTGCCAGTAGTCACCACGGTCGATCATCGCGGTGAGGAATCGCTTCCCCGCGCCGCCGACCAGTCCGCTGGGATCGCCCTCGCGGCGCGGCAGCCGGAACCACCAGGCGTCCATCGGGCAGTCGAAGCGGCGCAGGCCCAGTTCCGGCAGGTCGCGCGCCAGAGAGCCGCGGCCGTCGCAGGCGACGGTGAGCACGGCGCGCAGTTCGCCGGTGCGGCCGTCGGACGTGCGGTAGCGCACCCCGGTCACCCGGCCGCCCTCGGTCAGCAGGGCGGTCGCCGCGGTGTTCATCCGCAGGTGGAACGAGGCCTCGCGCCGGGCCTCCGCCGCCAGCAGGTCGAGCAGGTCCCACTGGGGGACCATCGCCACGTAGTTGTACGGGCCGCGCAGCACCGACAGGTCGGCGATCGTGACCGGTGAACGCCCGTCGCCCAGCGACAGCTGGACGGTCCGCACCCTGCGCTGCGGCAGCCGGGCGAAACGCCCGGCGAGCCCCAGGTCGTCCAGCAGCGCCAGGGTCGAGGGGTGCACGGTGTCGCCGCGGAAGTCACGGAGGAAGTCGCCGTGCTTCTCCAGCACCGTCACCTCGACGCCCGCCCGCGCCAGCAGCAGGGCGAGCACCATTCCGGCGGGACCGCCTCCCACCACGCAGCACGTTGTCCGCTCCATCGTGCCCCCGCCTCTCCGGAGAACAGGAATTCATCGTCTGATGAATACTGTACTCCCCGGCGGTCGGCGAGGGCACGGGAGAAGAGGCGGCGCGTACGCCCTACCGCCTCCGGCGCCGCCCCGGCGAGCGGCCGGCGGAGCCGACCTCCTCGGACGGGCCGTCCACCTGGACCCGGTCCCCGACCGAGTCGAGTATGTGTTCGCCGTACAGGTCCTGCAGCCAGTTGGTCTGGTAGATGGTGTCGAGGTAGCGCTCCCCGAGGTCGGGCGCGATGGCCACGGCGGTGAGGCCGTCGGAGCCGTGCTCGGCCAGCCAGTCGGTCGCCCCGCTGACCACCGTCCCGGTGGAGCCGCCGAACAGGAAGCCGCGCCTGGCCATGCGGTGGCAGGTGCGGATGGTGTCGGCCTCCTCCACCCGGATCACCTCGTCCACGTAGGACTCGTCCAGCAGCGGCGGACGCATGCTCATGCCCAGGCCGGGGATCATCCGGCGGCCCGGCTCCCCGCCGAAGGCCACCGAGCCCACGCTGTCCACCGCGACGATCCGCACCGGGCGGTGCCACTGCCGGAAGAAGCGCGCGCAGCCCATCAGGGTCCCGGTGGTGCCCGCACCGACGAACAGCACGTCCAGACGCGGGAAGTGACCGGCGATCTCCGGCCCGGTGGTCCGGTAGTGGGCCCGCCAGTTGCCCGCGTTGGTGTACTGGCTGAGCCACACGTACCGGTCGTCCGACTCGCACAGCGACTGGACGTACTCGAGCCGTGTGCCGAGGAAACCGCCGTTGGCGTCCAGGTCGGCCACCACGTGGACCTGGCTGCCCAGGGCCTCCATCAGCAGCCTGGTCGACAGGTTGCAGCGGGCGTCCGTGACACACAGGAACCGGTAACCCTTGCTCGCGGCGATCATGCTGAGCGCCACGCCCAGGTTGCCCGACGAGGACTCCACGAGGATGGAGTCCGGCTTGAGGACCCCGTCCCGTTCGGCGCTCTCCACCATCTCGTTCGCGGCTTTCAGCTTGATGGAGCCGGCGAAGTTGAAGCCCTCGCATTTCAGGTAGAGGGAGCACCCGAAGATCGACTCCAGGTCGACGAAGAGGTCGCCTTCGTTGAAGGCGCTGGGGGAGGAAATGACGGGCACGGCGGGCCTCCTGGTCCCGGCTGAGGAGGGCCTCAGCCGTACCGGCGCAGGTCGTGGAAGAAGTCGTCGACGAGGCGGAGGTTCCCCGCCCGGGCCACTTCGTCGTAGACGTACTTTCCGACGGCGAGATCGAGCACGCCGAGACCGAACGGCGAGAAGATCACCGGCTGGTCGGGCGGCGGCGCGGCCCGGCCGAGCATCACGTCGTACAGGGTGCCGTTCAGGAAGTCCCGGCTGCCGGTGCGCTGTTCGACCAGGTGGGGGGAGGTGTCGGCCTTCAGGCAGTGCTCGACGTCGTCGACGAAGTTGGCCGCCCCGAGCAGGATCTCGGGGGCGAGGTCGCGCAGCGACACGTGCAGCACCACCGGGTTGTGCTCGAACCAGGCCGGCGACGTGACGTGCGGCCGGCCGGCGACGGTGGCGAAGACCACGAGGTCGCTGGAGCGCACCAGCGCCTCGGCGCTGTCGTGGACCGTGACCCGCGCCGCGGTGCCGGTACCGCGCAGATAGCCGCTGAAGCCGGCCGCGCTGTCCGCGGACACGTCGTGCACGCCGATCGAGTCGAACGCCCAGCCGCTGCCCGCCAGGAAGGTGTGGATGTACCGGGCGATCAGGCCGGTGCCGAAGAAGCCCACGCGGGTGGGGCGGGCCCGGGTGCGGCTGAGCCAGTCGGCCGCCAGCGCGGCGGACGCCGCGGTCCGGGTGGCGCTGATGATGGAGCTCTCCATGCAGGCGAACGGGTAGCCCGTGTCGTGGTCGTTGAGGATGAGCACCGCGGAGGCCCGGGGCAGCCCGGAACCGACGTTATCGGGGAAGCTGGAGATCCACTTCACGCCGTCCACGTGCACCGAGCCGCCGATGGAGGCCGGCAGCGCGATGATCCGGGAGGTGGGCCGGTCCGGGAAGCGCAGGAAGTACGACGGCGGGTTCACCGAGTCCCCGGCGCCGTGCAGCCGGTAGGTCGCCTCGACCAGCTCCACGATCTGTTTCTCGCGTCCGCCGAGCGCCTGCTGCACCTGTTCGCCGGAGATCACCGCGAACGTCGGCACGGTGGCCGGGACGGGCGTGGCCGGCTGGGTCCCGGCCGGCAGAAGATGCGTCATCGCTCGCTCGCCTCCGGGGTCGGGCTGCCGTCGGCCAGGCGCTGCGGCTCGGCCATGCCGACCACCACCCGCCGCTCGCCGGTGAAGGGCTCCCTGCTGTGCGCGGTGCGGATGTTGTCCACCAGCAGCAGGTCACCGTCCTGCCAGGGCTCGCGCCTGGTGTGCTTCTCGTACGTCTCGTTGAGCAACCGCACGACGTCCTCGCCGATCGGGGCGCCGTCGCCGTAGCGGGTGTTGAACGGCAGGCCGTCGGCGCCGTACTCGTCCACCAGGTACTCGCGCACCTCCGGGGCGAGCGTCCACTCGTTGAGGAACGCGATCTGGTTGAACCAGCAGCGCCTGCCGGTCAGCGGGTGCCGCACCACGGCGCTGCGCCGCTGCTCGGTGCGCAGCGAACCGTCCGGCTGCCAGTGGAAGTCGATGGCGTGCGACCGGCAGTAGCGCTCGATCTCGCCGCGGTCCTCGGTGCCGAACGACTCCGCCAGCGAGGCCCCGATCTCGTCGTTGTAGCTGCGGGTCAGCAGCCAGCCCTCGCGCTCGAACCGGTCGGTCAGACCGGCGGGGAGCGCCCCGAGCACCTCCTCGGCGTCCGCCACCGCGGTCGCGCCGCCCTCGCCGGGCGCGGTCAGGCACGCGAACAGCATCAGGCCGGGCACCTCCAGCGTGTAACTCAGCTCGTGGTGCATGCACATCGGCTGGTTGGCCGGCCAGTCCGTCGAGGAGTACAGCCCCGGGCCGAGGGGCTCGCGGGGGGCGAAGGCCTCCCGTTCCGTCATGAGGACGCCGGCCAGCTTCGCGAAGACCGCTCCGGCCCGGTCCGCGTCCCGCAGCCCCAGGCCGCGGACGAGGAGCGCTCCGTGCTCGGTGACCTGCGCGCGCAGCGACTCACGGTGCTCGGCCGCCCAGCTCGCCGCGTCACCGGGGGAGTCGACGCGCAGGAGTGCGGGACTGCCCGGCCGGGGCTCCACGTCGAGCGGGGCGGCCAGAGGTGAGGAGGACATCTCGGATTCCTTTCGTTGCCCGGCTGCGGGCTCGGCGAGGTTCAGGAAGAGGCCAGCGGCGCCACGGCGGTCAGTACCGCCCGCGCCGCCTCGTCCGGCCGCGTGCGCGGGAAGTAGTGGCCCCCGTCGCGGAGTTCGTGCAGCTCCACCCGGTCGGCCAGCAGCAGCCAGTCCCGGTGGCGGTCGGTGTGCCCGGCGGTGTGCGGGTCGTCGGCGGCGACCACCACCGTGACCGGAGCGGCCAGCCGCTTTGCCGGCGGGCTCTGCAGCGCGTCGCGGAAGTAGCGGTGCGCGGACACGCAGTCGTGCCGGTAGGCGGCGCCGATGTGCCCGGCGTGCCGGTCGTTCAGCTCCGCGAGTTCGGTGTAGCCGCTGTCCGAGGTCAGCCGGGCGGCGATCTCGGCGTCGCTCCGGCCGGCCAGCTCCTCGGCGGCGGCCCGCCGTTCGTCCGCGGTGCCGAGCAGCTGCGCGCCGAGGAACACCCGGGTCACCTCCACCCCGCGCTCCTCCAGCCGCCTCGCCGCCTCCAGTGCCGGCGCGGCCCCCGACGAGTGGCCCCAGATCATGACCCGGGTCAGGCCGCGCCCGGCGATCTCGTCCGCGACCCGCTCCGCCACCCGCGTGATCGTCGCGAACGGCTCGGGGCGGTCGGACAGGTCGTGGCCGGGCAGGTCGACCGCGAGAACCGGCAGGCCACTGCCCGCCAGCACACTCGCCATCGGCTGGTAGTTGACGGCGTTGCCGCCCGCGTAGGGGAAGCAGACCAGGGCGCACTCCGCGGCGCCGGCCGGTGTCGACAGCGGCTGGAGCAGTTCGGTGCGCCGCCGGTCCGCGCCGTCGAGCAGGGCCGCCAGGTCGGCGAGGACCGGGTGCCGGGTGATGTCCTTCAGGGACACCGCGCGGTCGAGGGCGATGGTGAGGCGGACCGCCGTCAGGGAGGTGCCGCCGGAGTCGAAGAAGTGGTCCGTCCGGCCGATCCGGTGCTCGGGCACACCGAGCAATTCGGCCCAGGCGGCCGCCAGTTTCCGCTCGGTCGGGGTGAGCGGGCCGCCGTCCCGCTGCTCGGCGCCGTCGCCGGGAACGGGTGCCGGGGTCTGCTCGGCCAGCGCGGTGAGCGCCTTGCGGTCGGTCTTGCCGTTGGCGGTCAGCGGCAGTTCCGGCTGCCAGTGGAAGGCCGAGGGCACCATGTAGCCGGGCAGCACACCGCCCAGCGACTCCCGCAGCGTCTCCACCGGCTGTCGCTCACCCGTGTAGAAGGCGATCAGGTGCTTGCCGCCGCCGCCCTGTTCGGCGACGACCACCGCCGCGTCGCGCACCCCGGCCACGCGCAGCAGCGTGTTCTCGATCTCGCCGATCTCGATCCGGAAGCCGCGGATCTTGACCTGGTTGTCCCGGCGGCCCAGGAACTCCAGCTTGCCGTCCGGGTGCCAGCGCCCCCAGTCGCCGCCCAGGTAGAGCCGTTCACCCGGCGCGTACGGGTCCTCGCGGTACGCCTCCCGGGTCCGCTCCGGGTCGTTGACGTACCCCCGGCCCACACAGACGCCGGAGAACGCGATCAGGCCCGGGGCGCCCATCGGGACCAGCGCCAGCCGCTCGTCCACGACGAGGACGCGGACGTTGTTCACCGCGCGGCCCAGCAGCACCCGCCCGGGCACCCGGTCCATGACGTCGTGGTTGGTGTCGTCCGAGGTCTCCGTCAGGCCGTAGGCGTTGACCAGGGCGACCCCCGGCCGGCACGCGAACCACCGCTGGACCAGCTCCCGTTTCAGCGCCTCACCGGTCACCGACACACAGCGCAGATCGGGAAGGGCGCGGGGGTGCCGCTCCAGGTACGCGACCACGACCTCCAGGTACGAGGGCACGACCTGCGCCACGTCGACCCGGCCCCCGGCCAGCGTGTCGACGAACCGCTCCACGTCCACGATCACGTCCTGCGGCACCAGCAGCGTCCGCCCGCCCACCAGCAGCGCGGACACCAGTTGCCACAGCGAGATGTCGAAGCACTGCGGAGCGGTCTGCGCCACCACCGAGCCCTCGCCGATCCCCAGGTCGTCGATCTTGGCGAAGAGGTGGTTGAGCATCCCCGCGTGCTCGCACATCGCCCCCTTCGGCTCGCCGGTGGAGCCGGAGGTGAAGTAGATGTAGGCCAGCTGTCCGGCGTCCACCCGCACCCCGGGGTCGTCGTCGGCGTGCGGCTCCGCGTACGCCTCCCCGACCAGCAGCCGCGTGGTGTCCGGGAGCGTGGCCAGCGCCTCGTCGAGGGTGCCGGTGCTGCCGGCCTCGGTCAGCACCAGCCGGCAGCCGGCCCGGGAAAGGGTCGCCGCGATCCGGCCGGCGGGGAAGTGCGGCTCGATCGGCAGGTACACACCGCCCGCCTTGAACACCGCCAGGGTCGCGGCCAGCCAGTCGAGGTCGCGTTCGGTGACCACGGCGACCACGTCCTCGCGGCCGACCCCGCGGGCCAGCAGGGCCCGGGCCAGCCGGTTGGCGCGCGCGTTGAGCTCGCCGTACGTCCACTCGCGGTCGCCGTGCACCGCCGCGACGGCCCCCGGGTGCTCCCTGGCCCGCCGCTCGAACAGCTCGTGCGCCCGGGCGTCCGGCAGCGGCCGCCGCGGCCCGGCGAACCCCTCGAGCTGCTCGCGCACCTCGTCGTCGCCCAGCAGGCTCTGTCCCGCGTGCCCGGCGTCCACGTCGGCCGCCATCAGCCGCAGCGCCGTCAGGTGGTAGCCGCCGATCCGGTCCGCGCAGGCGGCGTCCAGCACGTCCGTGCGGTACCGCAGCCGCAGTACCGGCCGCCCGTCCCGCTCGCACCAGCGCACCTGGAGCACGCCTTCGTCGGCGAAGCCGTCCCCGGCGTCCGGCGGCCCGAGGACGACCTCGTACGGGGGCTCGGTCAGGCCCAGTTCCCGTCGCAGCCCGGCCACCGGGAACTCCCGGTGCTCCCGCACCTCCGCCTCGGCCCGCCGGGCGGCGGACACCAGGTCCCGCCAGGAGCCCTCGGACACGGTGAGACGGCAGGGCAGCGGCTCTCCGCGCATTCCGACGGCGTACCCCGTCACCACGTCACGCTCGCCGGAGAGGGCGGCCAGCACCTTGGCGTGCGCCGCCAGCAGCAGCGCGCCGGCCGGCGCCCCGCACCGCTCGGCGAGGCCGCGCACCGCCCCGGCCACGTCGTCCGGCACGGCGGCCTCGTGCTCCGCCGTTCCCGGCACCGGCTCCCGGGCCCACCGCGGCACCGCGGTGGAACCGCCGGCGGTCAGCACACGGCTCCAGAACTCCCGGTCCGCATCCACGCGCGCTCCCATCGAATGGCCTTCCTCAACTCACCGTCACCGAAGTGGCGCCGGCCGGGCACGAGGGCGCCGCCGGGTCGCCGTCGCCGGGCCGGCCGGCGGCCTCGGGCATGTCCACGGCGGGGTTGCCGCCCCACCGTGCGTGCGGCGGGACCTCCTCGCCCTTCATCAGGAAGGAGTCGGCGGCCAGCACCGCGCCGTCGCCCAAGGTCACGCCGTAGTGCACATGGGAGCCGACGCCCAGCGTGCAGCCGTCGCCGAGGGTGGTGCCCTCGGACTTGAACGTGCCGTCCTCCTGCGAGTGGCACTGGATCTTGCTGCCGGCGTTCAGGGTGCAGTCGTCGCCGATGACGGTGAGGGTCCGCTCCGTCAGGTAGCAGCCGTCGTCGAACACCCTGCGGCCGATGCGCACGCCCATCAGGCGCCAGGCGAGGCTCTTGTACGGGGTGCCGTTGAAGATGTTGAGGTGGCGGTCCGGGACCTTCCACAGGCGCTCGTGCCGCCAGAAGAGGGGGTCGTAGATGGAGCACAACCGGGGCCGCAGCCGGCGGAACCTCATGATCAGGCGTTCCACCAGTACGTGGTAGAGCGTGGTGAACAGGAGCGTCACCGCCAGATAGAGGGCGATCACCACCTGCCCGGCGACGCCGTACAGGTCCACCGAGGCGAGGGCGAACAGGGTGAGCCCGAAGGTGTGCACCCATCGCGCGAACAGCATCACGGCCATCGAGCGCAGGTTGTAGCGGTTCTTCGCGGCGAGCCTGCGGCGCAGTGTCTCGCCGGTCCTGAGGTCGTCGAACCGCGCGTCCCGTTCCACCGTCCGGGGGATCTCGAAGCACGGCGAGCCGAGCAGTCCGACGCCTTCCCTGACCTCGCCGTCGAGGGGCACCATCACCTTCGTCGCCAGCAGGCAGTTCTCGCCCGTGCGGCCTCCGGCGGGATACGCGATGTTGTTGCCCAGGAAGTTGTGCGCCCCGATCGACGCCCGGGAGATCCGGAACGACGTGCTCGAGTACTCCGCGTTCAGGACGGAGAGGCCGTCGGCCACCATCGTGCCGCTGCCGACGCTCACCAGGAACGGGGTCTCGTGCTGCACCTCGGTGCCGAAGTTCGACCCCGTCTGCTCCACGTGCGACAGGTCGTACCCGAGTCCTCGCAGGTAGTGCACGATGTAGGAACTGTCGCCGAACAGCCAGGCGAAGAACCGGACGTTCGTCATCCGCGCCGTCGCCCGGTGCACCGCGTAGTGGAACCCGTAGAGCGGGTACACCCGGTCGGGCCTGACGGCCAGTCTCAGCAGCCGCGGCACGGTGTACAGCACCAGCAGTCCGCCCACCACGAAGCCCACGAACAGCACGAGGGACAGCAGCAGCGCGTCCGGGATCAGCTCGGCCCGCGACACGGCGGCCGACTGCGGGTCCAGCCGTTTGCCGAGCGCCGGGACCTCGGTGAACAGGATGTAGATCCCGCCGACGGTCAGGGGGATGTACAGCAGGAAGAGCTGGACCAGCGTCATGCACGCGAACCAGGCCCGGCGCACGGTCCCGCACGCGGCCGGCTCCACGCGTAGGTAGTCGGTCCCGCCGGGCTCCGCGGGGGAGCCGTGCCACCGCTCGCCCGCCGGGACCGCCTGGCCGCGGTGCAGGGCCGAGGAGTGGCCGATCTGCGCGTCGTCACCCAGCGAGGTGTCGATGTCCAGGACCGTCTTCTCGCCCACGAACGCACCCCGGCCCAGGGTGATACGGCCGGTCTGGATGCGCCCGGCGTGGGCCCGGTAGCCGAGGAGGAAGGCGTCCTTGCGGATCACCGCCCCGGCGCCGATCGTCACCAGGTCGGTGCAGACCGGCACGGAGTGGGAGAGGATCGTGACGCCCTTGCCGATCCGGGCGCCCAGGGCCCGCAGGTACAGCACGTACAGCGGGTTCCCGACGAAGAGGATCATCGGGTTGGCGTGCAGCAGCGCCTTCAGGAGCCAGAAGCGGAGGTAACGGGGGCCCCACAGCGGGAACTCGCCCGGTTTCCAGCGGCCCACGAGCGCCCACTTCGCGGCGATGGGGAACGCGCACAGCGCGATGAACCCGGCGCCTCCGAAGAGCACCGAGCGCAGGTAGACGTCGACCGCTCCCGAGCCGGCCGCGATCCACCGGTACCCGCGGTCCGCGACGAAACCGGCGACCAGGGAGTACACCAGGAAAATCAGCAACTGGAAGAAACCGCAGAGGAAATGACTACGGCTGCTCGCACGCGGTACCCGGTCCGGCGTGGTGGCCGGCGCAGGTGCCGAGGCGGCGGCAGCGCCTTGCGGGACGGTCCCGGGGGCGGTCTCCGTCAGGGCGGCCGCCAGGCTCCGGATCGTGGGGTACCGGTAGATGTCCTTCATGGACGGGGAAGGCAGGTCGGTTCTCTTCCTGACGCGGGCGCAGAACTGGGCCATCACCAGGGAGTTGGCGCCGAGGTCGGTGAAGAAGTGCCCGTCCACCGGTACGTTCGCGACGCCCACGACGTCGGCCAGCGCGACGGCGAGTTCTCTCTCGGTGTCCGCTCCTGCCGGGCCCGCGTCGTCCCGACTGGTGACCGTGCCTTCGCCCGGTCCCGCTATCCGGACCTCGGAGGACTGCTCCACCATTCGATCTCCTGCAGGGCTTCAGGGACGGCCGACGGCGGGGCACGGCCGGCCCGCGGTCCGAGTGGACCGGGACGCGGCCCGACCGGGCCGTCGGAGGTTCATGGCGTGTCATTACTGATCACGAACCGCCAGATTCAGTTTCGGTCGATCACCGTGAGGCTGCCACTTCGCGGCCTTGGCGAGGCTTGCGACGGATGACCTGAATACCGGGATTTCCCTGCCCTCCGGCGCTCAGGGGGCGCGCGGCGGATCACCCGACCGGCGGTCCCCGGTGCGCCCGCGAGCCGGTTCACGCCCCCGCCCGGCCGGCCCGCCCATGCTCGTGTGAGCCCTGTACGCGCCCCCGCCGGGGCGAGCAGACTCCGCCGTGCCGGCAGGCGGGACACCGGAACACCGGGGCGCCGCCACGCCGGCTGCCCAGTCGTCCCAGGAAGGCAGGTCGGCCGTCGTGCTGCTGCGTCTGCCCACGTCCGTGTCCGAAGCGCAGGACTGCCTGGTCGAGGGGGCCGTGCCGGTCGGCGGTGCCACCCTGGTGTGGGCCGCCTGGCAGCGGGACGGCTTCCCCGCGAGCGCCATGTCCCTGCGGGAACTCCCCGAGGCCAATGTGATCGGCCGCGAGGAGCTGGGCGCCGCCGTGGTCCTCGCCGGCCTCGACGACCGGGTGCCGGACGTGCTGCGCCGCGCGGCCGCCACGGTGGGCACCGGAGCCGTGCGCCGGACGGCCACGGTCGGCGGCAACCTCGCGGGCAGCGCCCTGCGGTGTCTGCTGCCGCCCGCGCTCGTGCTGGACGCCCGCGCCAGGGTGCTGGACCCGGCCGGCGTCCGCGAGACCGGCCTCGCCGAGGCGGCGGCCGGACGCGCGGTGCTGCTCGGCGTCCACTGGCGGGAGCCGGTCGCCGCCGCGTACCGCAAGCTCCCCGGCGTGGACGGCGGCGCCCCGCCCCTGGTCGTCGCCTCGGCGCTGCACGACGGCGAGCGGGGCCCGCGCCTGCGTGTCGCCGTGCGCACCGGCTACGACGTGCTCAGCGAGGCCGTCGACCGCGGCAACGGTGCCGGGGACGCCCTCGCCGCGCTGCGCGAGACGCCCCTGGGCGGCCTGCCGCCGGTGGCCTGGAAAGCCGTCCGGGAACAGGTGTCGGGCCTCCTGGACCGGCCGGAGGGGCGGTGAGCGGCCCGCGCGCGGTCAGGCCCACAGCTCCCGGCTGTCGCATACACGGGCGCCCATGTTCCGCTCCATCATGCGCAGCGCCGCATCCGCCAGGTCGGCGTGGATGTGCGCCACCGCGTCCCGGGGGATGACGACGTCGAAGTGCCGGATGTGGGCGTCCAGCGACGAGTAGAGCACGCACTGCTCGGTGACCTGGCCGGACAGCACGAGCCGCTCGATCCCCTGCTGCTGGAGCAGGTACGCCAGCGGGGTGTCGAAGAAGATCGAGTGCCGGGCCTTGACCACGAACAGGGAGCTGCGGTCCGGCCGCAACGGCTCGACCAGTTCGGCGCGCGGCCCGGCCAGCGCGTGCTCCAGCAGCTCGCCGTGGTGGGAGCGCCACTCGCCGAAGTTGTCGTTCACGTAGATCACCGGCACGTCCTTGCGCCGGGCCCGTTCCAGGAGGTCGGTCAGCACGGGGACGACGGACTCCACCGAGGGGAGCAGCAGCTCGGCGTCCTTGTGGTCGTAGGTGTTGATCATGTCGATGACGATCAGCGCGGTCTTGCCCATGTCCGCAGAGTTCCACTCCGAGGGGCCCGCCAACCGGTCGGTGACAGATAACGATCTCGGTGAACACCTTGCGTAATTCCCCTGCCCCTCTAGCCTCCGGCCATGGCTTTTCTATCGCGTCGCCGCCGAGGGGCACGCCTGGCGCCGGAACTCGGCGACCAGGACCTGGGCAGGCTGCTGAAGTCCCTGCTGGCGACCACGAGGACCGGAACGATCGCGACGACGGACCTGTGCGCCGCCCAGCTGTCCCGGCTCCTGAGCCAGGAGCCGGGCGACTGGGACCGCCGCACCCACCGGCTGGGCGTGCTGGGCGGCTTCCTGGCCGGATCGCACCTGGCGCGGTCCTGGGCCGCGCGGGAGCCGCGCGACGCGAACGCACTCGTCCTGCACGCCTGGACCGAGGTCGCCCACGCCCGCGCGCGGGGAGGTCTGGACGACGCGTCCGGCACCGTGGACCACTGTCTGCGGGCCGCCGAACTCGCACCGGAGGACCCCGCTCCGTGGGTCGCCCTGCTGGCGGTGGCACGGCTGGAACGCTGGGCGCAGCCCCGGGTGTTCGGGGTGTGGAACGAGGTGCTCGCGCGCGACCGCTGGAACCGCGAGGCCTACTTGAGCATGCTGGGCTATCTGAGCCCGGAGGAGGCCGGATCACGCATCCAGGTCCTGGAGTTCGTGGACACCCTGCGGGCCCGTATGCCCGCGAACGCCCCCTGCGCGGCGACCGAACTGACCGCCCAGGTCCAGCAGTACCAAGCCGTGCTGGACCGGGGCGGGTTCGAGGCGCTGGTGGCGCGCAACCACTGGTCCCAGGCCATGGCGGCCCAGGCCCTCGACCGTGTCGCGCACACCTGGCCGCGGCCGGGGTTCCTGAGCCACGCGGCGGCCGCGGCCGATCTCAACGTGCTCGCCTACGCGTTGCTGGCCGCCGATCGGCGGGTGGAGGCCCGTGCCGTCTTCGAGACGCTCGACGGCACCGTCACCGCCTGGCCGTGGCAGGCCGGGGGCGATCCGGTCGAGGAGTACGAGCAGGCGCGGCGCAAGGCGACGGCCGGGATGTGACCGGCTCCCGTACCCGGGTCAGAGCGCTCGGGTGAGCAGGGGGAGGTAGCCGAGGGAGTGGCCGGTCGCCGTCGGGTGGTAGGACTCGCCGAGGTCCAGCCAGTCCACGCCGTGCAGCCACGGTTCGGCCGAGCAGATCCCGTGCCCGTCGAAGACGGTCCGCACGTCGACGAAGGTGAAGCCGTGGGCGGCGGCGCGCGCGGCGAGCACCTGGTTGAGGTGGTCCGAGGCGTCGTTGAGCGCGGACCGCTCGGCGTCCGGCAGCCCGCCCGAGCAACTGCCGTGCAACTGGTACAGGCGCGGATAGCCGAGCACCACGACGCGGGCGGCGGGGGCCTTGCCGCGGATGGCCGAGTACAGACGGTCGAGGCTGGCCGGCAGCGTCTCGTCCGTGGCGGCGCGGGCCTTGGCCACGGCCGACAGGCAGGTGCCGCTGCCGCCCAGCACGCAGGACGCCATCACGGTGGTGAACCCGGCGTCCCGGCCGCCCGCCGTGAGGGTGACCAGGCCGGTGCGCGGGCCGAGCGGACCGAGCTGCTTGTTCAGCACGTCGCCCGTCTTGGCGCCGTCGCAGGCGGTGAAGCTGAACGACGAGGGGGAGTGGGCCGCGGCCCACAGGGCGGGGAAGGACAGGCTGCTGCGCAGGCAGCGCGGGGCGGCGGTGAGGTAGCTGCCGGCTCCGACGCCCGCCGAGTAGGAGTCCCCGAGGGCCACGTAGCCCGTGGCCGCGATGCCGGGTGCCGCCGCCGTGGCCGCGGGACCGGCGAGGGTGCAGACGGCCGCGAGGAGGAGGGCGGCCGCCCAGGGGGCTATTCGGGACTTTCTCATGACTCTCCTCTATCCCGGCCGGGCCGGGGCCGCCCGCGCCGGACTCCCGTGCGGCCCGCTCCGGTTGACGGATGGCGCCGCTCATGGCGTCGGCAGGAGCGGCCCCGGGGCGGCAGGGCGACGGGCCCGACGCGGGGCGCCCGGCGAGGCGCTTCGCTCCCCGCTGATTTCACCCGATGAGCCGTCACCCGCCCGGCGGCGCGCGGATCGCCGCTTACATCGTCGAACCGAAACCGTGCATTGGCATGGACCTGACCTACGCATCGGGGCTAGGCTCTGCCCCGCCACGCATGAGAGCGCTCTCAGACATCGGCTGTTCCACCCCCACCCCTGGAACGACGAAGGGCAACCCCCATGAGACGCACCAGACTTGCGCATGCCGCCCTGGCCGCACTCCTCGTCCTCGGCGGACTGAGCGCGGCCGGCGCCTTCCCCGCCTCCGCGACCGGCTCGCCCGCCGGACCCGCCGCTGCCGCACGATCCGCCGAGCCCGCCTCCGACGGCATCGTCACCGCCATGCGGCGGGACCTCGGCCTGACCCGCGCCCAGGCGGTGGCCAGGCTCGCCGCCGAGAAGACCGCCGCCGGGCTCGACCCCGAGGTGCGCCGCACGGCCGGCGCCGCCTACGCGGGCTCCTGGTTCGACGCCCCGAGCGGGCGCCTGACCGTCGCCCTCACCCCCGACGCCCCGGCCGCCACCCGCCGGGCGATCGAGCGCGCCGGCGCCACCGTCCGCACCGCCGAGCACAGCGCCCGGCGGCTGGACGCGGCCAAGGCGCGCATCGACCGGCTGTCCGCGCCCTCGGGGATCAGCGGCTGGCACGTCGACCCGAAGGCCAACACCGTCGTCGTCGACGTCGTGCGCGGCGAGCGTGCCGACAACGATGTCCGGCGCTTCCTTTCCCTGGCCCGCCGGACCGGCCCCGTCACCGTCGAGACCTCCGCGGCTCCCAGGACCCTCGCCGCGGGCACGGTGGGCGGCGATCCGTACTACACCGGCAACGTCCGCTGCTCCATCGGCTTCTCGGTCTACGGAGGCTTCGTCACCGCCGGGCACTGCGGGCAGCCCGGCGCCGGGGTGAGCGGCTGGGACCACTCCTACGTCGGCACCTTCCAGGGCTCCTCCTTCCCGGACAACGACTACGCCTGGGTCAGCGTGGGCAGCGGCTGGTGGACGGTGCCCGTGGTGCTCGGCTGGGGCACGGTGCCCGACCAGCTCGTACGCGGCTCGAACGTGGCGCCCGTCGGCTCCTCGGTCTGCCGCTCGGGTTCCACCTCGCACTGGCACTGCGGCACGGTGCTGGCGCTCAACGAGACCGTCAACTACAGCCAGGGCGCGGTGCACCAGCTCACCAAGACCAGCGCCTGCGCCGAGCCCGGCGACTCGGGCGGCTCCTTCATCACCGGGGACCAGGCCCAGGGCGTCACCTCCGGCGGCTGGGGCAACTGCTCCAGCGGCGGCGAGACCTGGTTCCAGCCGGTCAACGAGATCCTCAGCCGGTACGGTCTGACCCTGCACACCTACTGACCGCACGCGGCGGCCCGGGGGTTCCGCGTCCGGCGCGGGACCCCCACCGCGAACCCCGGGAACACGGGGCGGCGAGACCGTCCGCGCGACGCCACCGCGGAACGGACCTCATCCCATGCACGACACCTGGACCACCCGCCCCGAGACCGCCGCCGACCACGCCGCCGTACGCGAGATCCACCTCGCCGCCTTCGACACCCCGCTGGAGGCCGACCTCGTCGACGCCCTGCGCGCCGACCCGGCCTGGATCGACGGGCTGTCCTGGGTCAGCACCGGCACGGACGGCACACCCGCCGGCCACGCGCTGCTCACCCGGTGCCACATCGGCGAGGCTCCGGCCCTGTGCCTCGGCCCCGTCGGCGTACACCCCGAACACCAGCGCACCGGCGCCGGATCGGCGGCCGTGCGCGCCGCGCTCCGGGCCGCCGGCGCCCTCGGCGAGCGCCATGTCGTCGTCCTCGGACATCCGGAGTACTACCCGCGCTTCGGCTTCACCCGGGCCTCCGCCCACGGCGTCGGCCTGACCGTCGACGTCCCCGACGAGGCCCTGATGACCCTCACCCTGGACGCCGGCGGCCCGCCGCCCGCCGGAGCCGTGCGCTACGCCGCGCCGTTCGGCATCTGAGGACGCACGTGCCGCGCGGGGCGCCGCGGCCCGGCGCGGCGGGTCACTGACCGCCCAGTCCCGTCGTGGCGACGGACTTGACGATGTGCCGCTGGAAGAAGACGAAGACCACCACCAGCGGCAGCGCCGCGAGCACGGCGGACGCCATGGTCTGGGCGTACTGGATGCCGTAGGCGTCCTTCACCGAGGTGATGCCGACCGGCAGCGTCATCAGCCCCGGGTCGGACGTCGAGACGAACGGCCACAGGAAGTTGTTCCAGGCCCCGATGAACACGAAGATCGCGACGGCGGCCAGCATCGGCCGCGACAACGGCAGCAGCACGGACCAGAAGACGCGCCAGTGGCCGGCGCCGTCGATGCGGGCAGCCTCCTCCAGCTCCCGCGGCAGCGAGTCGAAGTGCTTCTTCAGGATGAACACCATGACCGGCGCCACCGTCTGCGGCAGGATCACCGCCGCGTAGGTGTCGACCAGGTGCAGGGTGAGCATCTGCCGGAACCACGGCACGATCAGCAGCTGCGGCGGCACCAGTACCGCCGCCACGGTGAGCGCGAACAGCCACCGGCGCCCGGCGAACACCGTGCGGGAGAAGGCGTACCCGGCCATGGCGGAGACCAGCACCGTGATCACCGTGACCGCCGCGGACACCAGGAAGCTGTTGAGCATCCACAGCGGAAGGTCGCCGCGCTCCCACACGGTCGAGAAGCCGTGCAGGGTGAAGCCGTGCCGGGGCAGGAACCACTGCCCGGGGTCGCTCGCGTCCTGCTCGGACTTGAACGCGGTGAGCAGGGCCCACGCCATCGGCAGCAGCCACACCAGGGCCAGCACCGCGAGCACCGCCAGGGCCAGGCCCCGGGCGAGCCGGCTGTCGCCGAGGGTGAGGTTCCGCTCCGGCCGGGCGGCCCGGCGATACCCGCCCGGGCGTCTCGGCGGACGGGCGGCGCGGGCCGGCGCGGCCGGGCGGACGGGCAGTTCGGTGGAGGTCATGTCACTTCTCCCGGCGGCGGAGGGCGGCGTACTGGGCCGCGGAGGCGATGAGGACGAGGGCGAAGAAGACGTAGGCGACCGCCGAGGCGTAGCCCAGCCGGTAGCCGGTGAAGCCGACGTCGTACATGTACTCGATGACCGGGCGGGTCGAGTTGTTCGGGCCGCCCTTGGTCAGCAGGTACACCTGGTCGAAGACCTTCAGCGAGGCCAGGATCTGCAGCACGGTGATGACGCCGGTGATCCGGCCGAGCTGCGGCAGCGTGATCGACCGCAGCCGCCGCCAGGCGCCCGCCCCGTCGATGGCCGCCGCCTCGTACAGGTGGTCGGGGATGGCCTGCAACGCGGCCAGGTACAGCAGGAAGTTGAAGCCGACCGTCCACCACAGGGTGGTCAGCACGATCGCCCACATCGTCACGGACTCGTCGCTCAGCCAGGACACCGGCCCGAATCCGACCGCCTCCAGGAGATGGTTCAGGAGCCCGAGGTCCGGCTGGTACAGCCAGATCCACAGCAGGCTCACCACGCCGACCGGGAGAAGGTACGGCGCGAAGAACGCCAGCCGCCACACCCACTGGCCCGGCAGGCCGGTGTGCACCAGCAGCGCCATCCCGAGTGCCACCGCGACGAGCGGGACCGTCGACAGGACGGTGAACCACAGGGTGTGGCCGAGGGAGCGCCACATCTCGGCGTCCCCGAGGGCCTCGGTGAAGTTGTCGAGGCCCACGAAGGACGGGGCGTGGGCCGACAGCGAGGTGTCGGTCAGGCTCATCCAGAGGCCCTGGGCCAGCGGCCACACCATGAAGAGGGCGAACAGGACGAGGAAGGGCAGCGCGAACAGCAGGCCCGGGGGCAGCAGCCGGCGCGCCGACGGTGCCCCGGTGCGGGGCGAGGCGTGGGGAGAGGACATCGTTGTGCCTCCTGCGCGGTGGATCGCGGCCGGGTCAGGCCGGGCTGGGCTTGGACAGGAAGGTGTTCAGGCGCCGCACCATCGCGCGCGCCGCGCGGTCGGGGGCGAGACCGTCGAGCAGGGCCTGCTGCAGGACCTGCGACATGGCGTTCTGGAAGTCCGAGCCGGCGCCCGCGAACCACACCGAGGGGTCGAGTACCACGTGGTCCTGGGCGTTCGCGTAGTGCGACTGCGGCTGGAGTCCGGCGTAGGCCGCCGTCCGGGTGACCGGGCCGTAGGCGGGGATGTGCCCGGCCGTCGCCCAGATCTGGCCGGCCTTCAGCAGCGCCGCCACCGCCTGGTGGGTGCGACGGCGGCGCCCGGGGTCGGGGTCCGGGTGGTGCGGGAGGACGAAGGAGTGCGAGTCGGCGTAGACGGCCGGGGTGCCGAACACCGTCGGGAACGGGGCCGCCCCCACGTTCTTGTCGGCCGTGCGGAACGTGCCCAGTTCCCACTCGCCGGAGAGGATCATCGCCGTCTGCCGGTTGCTGAAGGCGGCGATCGCCGAGGCGTAGTCCAGCCGCCTGGGGTTCACCCGGCCGTCGACGATCCGGGCCATGAAGGCGATGACCTCGGCCATCCGGTCGACGTCGACCTCGGCGGGCCCGCCCTGGGGCAGCCGGAACACCCCGCCGGTCTGCCGGTACAGGCCGTAGAACAGCCGCCACCCCTGGGCGGTGTCGGTGACGTAGCCGAAGGCGATGCCCTGCTTGCCCGAGGCCTTCGCCAGTTCACGCCCCGCCGCCAGGAACCGGTCGGGGGAGGAGAACGCCTCGGTGTCCAGCGCCCCGTCCTTGGTGAGCAGACCCGCCTCGCGGGCCGGTTCCGGGTGGTAGAAGACGATGAACGGGTGCGTGTCCAGCGGGATCGCGTAGGTGCGGCCCTCGAACTGGGTGCGGGACCACACGGCCTTGGTGAAGGCGTCCTCGGTGACGCCGTACTCCGCCAGGACGTCCAGGTCCCACGGGTCCAGCAGTCCGGTGGGCGCGTAGCCGGCCAGCCGGGACATGTGGGAGACCGCCACGTCGGGACCGCGCCCGCCGGCCGAGGCCATGGCGAGCTTGGTGTAGTACGGGGTCCCCCACTCCAGGACGGTGCGCTCGACACGGGTGCCCGGCATGTCGGGACGCGCGGCGCGCACCATGTCGTTGAGCAGTCCGCCGTCGGCCCCGCTGAACAGGTCCCACAGGCGGACGGTCGAGGCGTCGGCCGCCTGGGCGGAACCGCAGCCGCTGAGCGCGCCGGCGCCCAGGACCGCGGCACCGGAGGCGAGCGCGGCCGTCAGCACCCGGCGCCGCGTGGGCGCGGGCGGACCGACGGGTGCGGGTATGCCGGTCATACAGCTCCTCTCCTACGGGCGGCGGTCCGCGGGACGCCCTTCGCGCCCCACGGGTGCCGCCCATGGACATACATCGATGTAAATCACGGGGTCGTGCGTCCCTCCGGTGCCCCAGGGGAGGGACGGGAGGTCACGGGGTGTTCTCGAAGGCCGCGGGACGGGTCTGGGCGGCGCGCAGCAGGGCGGTGTCGACCTTCTCGGAGCGGTCGAAGCGGTAGACGCCGTTGCGCTCCTGGAAGACGTCGGTGAGCTGGGTGTAGCAGTACCCGAACATGTCCGGGTCGTCGAGGAGCACGGCGGTCAGACCGGTGAAGCGCTCGACGAACTCCTCGGCGGTGCGCGGGCGTTCGCCGTAGCCCCAGGAGGCCTCCGCGTCGTCGCCGGCGGCGTTCGCCGCGGCCTCGGGATCCCACCAGACACCGCCGAACTCACTGCAGAAGTACGGCTGGCCGCGGTAGGGCAGCGACCAGGGGCGGCCGTCGGGGCCGGTGTTGACGTACGGCCGGTCCGCCGCCAGACCGGCCATCGTCTTGGCGAAGGCGGCCGGGTCCTGCTCGTAGCAGTGGGAGTCGTAGACGTCCGTCTCGGCCACCCGGTGGGCGTAGCCGGAGGCGTCGATCACGGGCCGGCTGGGGTCCGCCTGCTTGGTGGCGAGGAACATCGCGCGGGTGACGTCGTCGAGCCCGGTGATGCGGTCGTGCAGGTGCTGGTAGGTCTCGTTGAGCGGGCACCAGCCGACGATCGAGGGGTGCGAGTGGTCGCGCTCCAGCGCCTCCAGCCACTGGGCGACGTAACTGGCGTCCGGGCGCTGGTTGTCGTCGCGTACGCCGGTCTCGCAGCCCCAGTCGCCGAACTCGCCCCAGACCAGGTAGCCGAGGCGGTCGGCGTGGTACAGGTAGCGCTCCTCGAACACCTTCTGGTGCAGCCGGGCGCCGTTGAAGCCCGCCGCGAGCCCCAGTTCGATGTCGCGCACCAGGTCGGCGTCGCTCGGCGCGGTCATCAGGCCGTCCGCGTAGTAGCCCTGGTCGAGGACCAGACGCTGGAAGAGCGGTTCGCCGTTGAGCAGCAGGCGCTTGCCGTGGATCGCGACCGAGCGCAGGCCGGCGTAGGAGCGGACGGAGTCGACCGCCTTCCCGCCGGCGTCCAGGACTTCAAGCAGGAGGTCGTACAGGTGCGGGTCGGCGGGCGACCAGACCCGGCGGCGGTCCTCGGGGACGGTCAGCACCAGGCGGGGCGCGAGGCCGAGGTCGGCCCGGGACTCGGCGGTGACGACGGCGCCGTCCCGGTCGCTCAGGGTGGCGCGGACGCGGTGCCCGGGTGCGTTGGCGGTGAGCGGCAGCTCCACGTGGAAGGAGTTCGAGGCCAGGTCGGGGGTGACGCGCGGGCGCCTGAGGGCGGCCGAGCGGGGGACCGGCTCCATCCAGACCGTCTGCCAGATGCCGGTCGTCCGGGTGTAGTGGCAGTGCGAGTTGGCGTACCAGGTGGCCTGCTTGCCGCGTGCCTGGACGCCGTGGCGGCTGTCCCGGGCGCGGACCACGACGGTCAGCTCCCGGCCCGGGGCCGCCAGGTCGCCGAGATCCGCGGTGAACGGGGTGAAGCCGCCGCGGTGCCGGGCCACCTCGGTGCCGTCCACCCACACCGTGGTGTCGTGGTCCACGGCGCCGAAGTGCAGCAGCACCCGGGCGTCGGTCCAGTCGTCCGGGACCGTCACCGTGCGCCGGTACCAGACCGCCTCGAGGAAGTCGGTCTCGCCGACGCCGGAGAGTTCCGACTCGGGGCAGAACGGAACGACGATCCGGCCGGTGAGCGGACGGTCCCTCAGCCCGCGCTCCAGGCCGGTGTCCGACCGGTCGATCTCGAACTCCCACTCGCCGTTGAGATTCAGCCATGCGTCACGGACGAACTGCGGCCTGGGGTACTCGGGGCGGGGCAGGTCCGCGGGGTGCGGGACGGGCATGGTGCTCCTTGCGTCCGGGGTGCTGTTCGGTGCGAGCACATGGCACCATGAGATTTACATCGATGTAAATACCCGGGACGCAAGAGGTCCCGGGCAGGTGGGTTCTGAACCGATCCGGCCACCGGACGGGATCGGGCCCGGTCCGTGCCGATCGGTATGATCCACGGCAGGCGGGAGGATGATCGGCGTGGCAGCCAGACCGAGGATCAAGGACGTGGCGGAGTACGCCGGGGTCTCACCCAAGACCGTCTCCAACGTGATCAACAACTTCGAGCACGTCTCGGAGCGGACCAGGACCGCCGTCCAGGAGGCCATCGACGCCCTGGGCTACCGGGTCAACATCGCGGGACGCCAGCTCCGCCAGGGCCGTACCGGAATGATCACGCTGGCCGTCCCGGAGCTGGACGTCGCCTACTTCGCCGAGCTGGCCAAGCACGTGACGGCCGAGGCGGACCGCCGCGGGCGAACCGTGCTGCTCCACCAGACCGGGGGAGTGCGGGAGCGGGAACTGGCCGCGCTGCACGGCTTCGACGCGCAGTTCTCCGACGGCGTCGTGCTCAGCCCGCTGTCCCTGCTGCCGCGCGACCTCGCCACCCGCGACCGGAGACTGCCCGTCGTCCTGCTCGGCGAGCGCTCCGCCGCCGGCACCAGCGACCACGTGGGCATCGACAACGTCGCCGCCGCCCGCGAGGCCACCGGGCACCTGCTCTCCCGGGGACGCCGGCGCATCGCGGTGATCGGCGGCTCGGTCCGGGGCCGGCAGGGCACCGACCGGCTGCGCACCGACGGCTACCGCGAGGCGCTGGCCGCCGCCGGACTGCCCTTCGCCGAGGACCTCGTGGTGCCGGTGCGGGCGTTCCACTGGCAGGACGGCGCCCGCGCGGCCGCCGCGCTGCTGGACCGGCCCGCGCCCCCGGACGCCCTGCTCTGCCTCAACGACCACCTGGCGCTGGGCGCGCTGCGCGCCCTGCACGAGGCGGGCCGTTCGGTGCCCGGCGACCTCGACGTCATGGGCTTCGACGACATCGAGGCCTCCCGCTTCAGCGTCCCCTCCCTGACGACCGTCGCCCCGGACAAGGAGGAGATCGCCCGCAGCGCCGTCTCCCTCCTGCTGGACCGCATCGACGACCCGGAGTCCGGCTCCCCGGAGGACCGGGTCGCCGGGCACCGGGTGATCGTGCGCGAGAGCACCGGGGGCTGAGGCCGCGCCGCTGGGACGGGCGGGGACGCCCGGAGGGCATGCGCGCCTCTGCGTCGCTCACGGGGACGTGAACTCGTGAGCGTGGGCCCCGGCAGGACCCGCGGGCCCTCGGACCGGCGCGTCCCGCGGGCTCGGCGTGACCGACGGGCCCGGCGCGACCAGTGGATCCTCGGACAGGCATGACGCGCAGTCCTGGCGTGTCCCGGGGCCCCGGCATCTGCGGGGCCTTGGACTGGAGTGTCCCGCAAGGCCGGGTGTTCGCCGGGCCCGGCGTGTCGTGTCCGGCGGGCCCGCCGTGCCCCGAACGCCCTTGCTCTACCTGCGGGTCTCGGGCCCGTCCCGAACCGCGGGGTGGCCGGCCCGAACCGCGAGCCCGGCTGAGCTGCGGGCCCTGCGACCGGTTGTCACGCGGGCTCGGCAGGCCCGGCTGATCCGCGTCCCTGGCATGACGTGCCATCGGCGTGTCGCGCGGGCCTGCGTGTTCGACGGGCCTGGCGTGCCGTGCCGGGCCCGGCTGGTCCGCGGCCCCGGCATGACCCGTAGGCCCACGAGCCCGGTCGGAGTTCACGGGCGCGCGGGCCTACGGGGGACCGGTCCGGGCCCGACGTGCCGGGAGGCCGGGGGAGCCGCCGGCGGCGTCGGGTCCGTCGTTCACAGCACCCGGCGCCGGCGTCCCAGCCACGTCTGGGCGATGACGACCACCGCCAGGAAGGCGCCGCTCACCACCTGCTGGTAGGCCGAGTCCAGGGAGCCGATCTGGTTGATGACGTTCTGGATGACCTTCAGCAGCGCCACGCCGACGAGCGAGCCGCTGATGAACCCGAACCCGCCGGTCAGCAGCGTGCCGCCGATGACCACCGCCGAGATCGCCTCCAGTTCCATGCCCGAACCGAGGATCGTCACCCCCGACAGCAGCCACGCCGCGTTCAGCGCGCCCGCGAGGCCCGCGCACAGGCCGGACACCGTGTAGACGGCGACCTTGGTGCGGGCCACCGGCGCGCCCATCAGCGCCGCCGCGTCCTCGTTGCCGCCGACCGCGTATACGTACTGGCCGAAGCGCGTGCGCCGCAGCACCAACGCGCCCAGCACGAACAGCGCCAGCGTGATCCACACCGGCACGCCGACGCCCAGCAGCGAACCCTGCCCGAGCCGGGTGAAGAACGCGCCCTTGTCCACGAGGTACGTCCGCGAACCCTCGTCGGTCAGCGCCAGCAGGACACCGCGCGCCCCGAGCATGGACGCCAGGGTCACGATGAACGGGGCCAGCCCCGAGCGTGCGATCAGCAGCCCGTTGAGCAGTCCGACGAGCCCGCACACCGCGAGCGGCAGCAGCAGCGCCACCGCGGTGCCGTACTGCGACCCCCACGCCGCGAGCACCCCGCCGAGGGCGAACAGCGAGCCCACCGACAGGTCGATGCCGCCGGTGACGATCACGAAGGTCATGCCGAGCGCGACGACGGCGAGGAACGCCGACGACAGCGCCATGTTCTCCAGGTTGTCACCGGTCAGGAAGGTGTCGAAGCTCAGCGATGCGACGGCCATCGCGAGCACCAGGGTGACCAGCGCGCCGTGCTGCTGGGCGAGCGCGCTCAGCCGTTCGGAACGGCTCGCGCCCGGCGGGTCGTCGCCGGCCCGGTCGGTGGGGGTCTCTTTCCGCATGGTGGCTTCCCCGGCGTCCGTCGTCATCGCTTCCCCCGTTCGCGTGCCGCGTAGACGGCACCGACGATCACCACGGCCTGCGCGATCTGCGTCCACGACGGGGGCAGGTCGTGCTTGACGAGCGTGGTGGTGAGCAGTTGGATCAGTACGGCGCCCGCGACCGTGCCGCCGATGCGGACCCGGCCGCCGCTGAGCGGGGTGCCGCCGACGACCACCGCGGTGATGGCGGACAGTTCCATCAGGGTGCCCAGCGAGGTCGGGTCGCTCGCGGCGAGCCGGGCGGTCGCCAGCACGCCCGCGATCGCGGCCAGCGCGCCGGAGCACACGTACACCACGACCAGCACCCGGCGCACTGGCAGTCCCGCGAGACGGGCGGCGGGCCGGCTGTCGCCGACGGCCAGCAACTGCCGGCCGAAGGTGGAGCGCCGGACGACGAACGCCACGAGCAGTGCCAGCGCCGCCGCGATCAGCACCAGATGGGGGACGCCGAGCACGTCCCCGGAGCCGAGGGACGCGAGGCCGGGGTCGTGGACGTCCTTGAGCTGGGGGAGCAGCACCAGGGCGAGGCCCCGGGCGGCGACCATCAGCGCGAGGGTCGCGACGATCGGCTGCACCCCGACGAAGGCGACCAGCGCCCCGCTCGCGAGGCCGGCCGCCATACCGCCGACGACCGCGATCAGCGTGGCGATCCAGGGCCCGTACCCGAGGTACAGCGACAGCAGCGAGGTGGACAGCGCCATCACGGAGCCCACCGACAGGTCGACGCCCTCGGTGCCGATGGCGAGCGCCATGCCGAGGGCCACGATCAGCACGGGCGCGACCTGCACGGCCTGGGTGCGGAAGTTCTCCGCGGAGGCGAAGTGCGGGGTGAAGAGGAAGTTGAACAGCAGCAGGACCACCACGCCGCCGTAGACGCCGTAGTCCTGCAGCAGCCGCAGCGTCCGGTCCCGGTCCACCGTGCCCCGGGCGAGGCTGAGTTCAGTCATCGTGCCCTCCGGCCGGTACGGCGGCGATCGCGCGCATCAGCTCGTCCTCGGTGACGGCGTCGCCGGTCAGCTCGCGCACCACCGCCCCGTCCTTGAGGACGATCACGCGGTCGCTGCCCTCGATCAGTTCCTCGGTGTCGGAGGAGATCAGCAGCACCGCCAGCCCGTCGCCGGCCAGTTCGTCGACGAGTGCCTGCACCTCCGCCTTGGCGGCCACGTCGATGCCCCGGGTCGGCTCGTCCAGCAGCAGCACCTTGGGGTGCAGGGCGAGCCACCGGGCGAGCAGCACCTTCTGCTGGTTGCCGCCGGACAGTTCGCCCACCTTCTGGTGCGGTCCCGCCGCCTTGATGCGCAGCCGCTTCATGAAGGTGTCGACGATCCGGTCGACGCGCGCGTCGTCGACCAGGCCGAACCGGGAGAGTCCCGGCAGTGCGGCGAGCGCGATGTTCTCGCGCACCGACAGACCGGGCACGATGCCCTCGGTCTTGCGGTCCTCGGGGAGCAGGCTGATGCCGGCCCGGATCGCCGCCGCGGTGGAGCCGCCGCGCACCGGCTCGCCGGCCACCACGACCCTCCCGCCGTCGACGGGCAGGGCGCCCGCGATGGCCTTCGCGGTCTCGCTGCGTCCGGAGCCGAGCAGCCCGCCGAGCCCGACCACCTCGCCCGGCCGCAGGGACATCGAGACGCCGTCCAGCTGATGACGGATGGTCAGGTCGTGTGCTTCCAGCACCGGCTGGGCCGCGGTGTCGTGGGAGCCGGTGAACTTGGTGAGCCCTTCAGCGCGCACCTCGCCGATCTCCCGCCCGAGCATGAGGGCGACCAGCCGCAGCCGGTCCAGCTCGGCCAGCCGGCCGGTGTGCACCACCCGGCCGTCCCGCAGCACGGTGACCGCGTCGCAGATCTCGTACAGCTCGTCCATGCGGTGACTGACGTAGATCACCGCGATGCCCCGCTCCCGCAGCGTGCGGATCACCCCGAACAGCGTGCGCACCTCGCGGGGTTCCAGCGAGGAGGTGGGCTCGTCCATGATCACGACCCGGGCGTCGATCGCCACCGCGCGGGCCAGCGCCACCATCTGCTGCGCCCCGACGCCCAGTTCACGCAGCGGACGGCGGACGTCGACCCGGATGCCCATGCCGCGCAGGGTGTCCTCCGCGTCCCGGTGCATCCGGCGGAAATCGATCAGGCCCAGCCGGCCGCGCGGCTCGCGGCCGAGGAAGAGGTTGCGGGCCACGCTCAGCAGCGGGACGAGGTTGACCTCCTGGTAGATGGTGGAGATCCCCGCCTGCTGCGCCTGGAGCGGCGTGGCGAAGCGGACCGCGGAGCCGTCGTAGGACATCTCGCCGGCGTCGGGCTGGTACACGCCGGTGAGCACCTTGATCAGGGTCGACTTGCCCGCGCCGTTCTCGCCCACCAGGGCGTGCACCTCCCCGGCGCGCGCGGTGAAGTCCACCTCGGACAACGCCCGTACGCCGGGGAAGGTCTTGCACAGTCCGGTGACCTGGAGCATCTCAGAAGGCCTTGCCCAGGTCGGACTTGGCGTTGGCCTCGGTGTACGAGCTGTCCTGGATGACGATGTCCTGGGCGACCTTCCGGCCCTGGGTGAAAGTGTCCAGCGTCTGGAAGGCCAGCGGCCCGAAGCGAGGGTTGGACTCGATCACGCCGGAGATCCAGCCGTCCACGATGCCCTGCACGGCGTTGCGGGTGCCGTCGATGGTCACGACCTTCACGTCACCGGGCTTCTTGCCCGCGCTCTTGAGGGCGTTGACCGCGCCGAGACCCATCTCGTCGTTCTCGGCGTAGATGCCCTTGATCCCCGGCTTGGACTGGATCAGGTTCTCGGTGACCGACTGGCCCTTCTCCCGGGCGAATTCGGCGGTCTGCCGGAACACGATCCTCAGGCCCGGGGCCTTCTCCTTGACGCGGTCCTCGAAGCCCTTGGTGCGCTCGGTGGTGACGTTGTTGCCGGCCGCGCCGAGCAGGATCGCGATCTCGCCCTTGCCGCCGGTCGCGGCGATCATCTGGTCGGCCGCCCGCTTGCCCTGCTCGACGAAGTCGGAGCCGATGAAGCTGACGTAGTCCTTGCAGGCGGTGGCGTTGATCTTGCGGTCGACCGTGACGATCGGGATGTGCTTGGCGGCCGCCGTGCGCAGCACGGGCTCCCAGCCGTCCGAGTTGAGCGGCGCGATGACCAGGAGGTCGGCGCCCTTGGCGATGAGGTCCTGGACGTCGCTGATCTGCTTGGAGAACTGCGACTGGGCGTTGGCGGTGAGCAGTTCGACGCCCCGCTTCCGGGCCTCGGCCTTGATGGAGGCGGTCTCCGCGATCCGGAAGGGGTTGGCCTCCTTCTCGGACTGGGAGAACCCGACGGTGGCGGACTTCAGGTCCAGCTTCCTGCCGCCGTAGGCGTCGATGGCGCAGGTCGGTCCGGAACCGCCGCTCGGCGAGGCGACGACCTGGCCGGCGTCCTTGTCCTGCGAGGCGGCCTTGTCACCGCCGGAGTCGTCCTCGGACTTGGCGCATCCGGTCATGAGGGCCAGGCTCGTGACGAGTCCGGCGGCGATGAGGGTCCGCGTGCAGGTGCGACGCAGTGGTGCTGTGGGCTTCATGGGAGTCCCCAAACGGCGCGGCCCCGGCGCGCCGTCGGCGCTCACGGGGGGTAGGACGGCTTGCGGTCAACTCGGCGTGCACGTCGTTCAGGGGAGGTTTTTACATCGTTGGAAGAGAGCTGTAAACCCTCCCGTCCGAAATCCCGGCTGGGCGCGCGGGGCCCCGCCTCACCGCCGCCCCAGCGTGCTCTCGCGCTCCACCAGCCGGAATTCGGCCACGAGTTCACGTCCTCCGGGCTCCTCGCGCCCCGACAGACTCCGCAGCAGCGAGGCCACCGCCATCCGTGCGATGGCCTGCTTGTCCGGGGCGATCGTGGTGAGCGACACCGCGCCGAAACGGCCCTCGGCGATGTCGTCGAAGCCGACCACGGCGACGTCCCACGGCACTCGCAGACCCCGCTCGTGCAGCACCCGCATGGCACCGATCGCGATGAGGTCGTTCAGCGCGAACACCGCGTCGGGCCGCACGCCCGAGTCGAGCAGCTCGGCCATGGCCCGGGCGCCGTCGTCGCGGTCCCAGCCGCCGACCGGCACCACCAGGTCGTCCGGCGCCGGCACCCCGGCCGCCGCCAACTCCTGCCGCCAGCCGACGAGTCGCAGGTGAGCCGGGCGGTTCGCGGAGTCCGTGCGGGCGCCCAGGTAGGCGATCCGGGTGCGGCCCCGGCCCAGCAGATGGCGCACCGCGGCCCGGGCGGCGGCCACGTTGTCGATGGCGATGTGGTCGTGCGGCGCGTCGTACTCGCGCTCGCCGAGCAGCACCAGTGGGACGTCGTCGGACCGCCCCTGCAGGTCCTCGGCCTCCAGTTCCAGCGGGCTGAGGATGAGCCCGTCGATCACCCTCGCCCGGAAGCCCTGGCTGACCAGCACCTCCTGCTCGCGCTTGCCGCGGGTGTGGTCCAGCAGCACGGTGAAGTCGTGCTCGGCCGCCGCGTCGACCACGGCGCCCGCCAGTTCGGCGAAGTACGGGTTGCCCAGCTCCGGCACGGCCAGAGCGATGATGCCCGTGCGGCCCTTGCGGAGATGCCGGGCCGTCAGGTTCGGCCGGTAGCCGAGCTCGTCGATGGCCTGCTGCACCCGGGACCGCATCGCCGGTGTGACGTGCGGATAGTTGTTCACGACGTTGGACACGGTCTTGATCGAGACGCCGGCCCGCTCGGCCACGTCCTTCAGGCTGACCCGCAAAGGGATCTCCTCGGCATCGATGGGAGCTCCGAAGGGCGGAGCCATGTCATGACTCTGGACAGCGGCCGGGAGCCGTGCTCTCATGCCAACTGCCGTGCTTCCAACGTTGTACAGACTGAAGCAGTGAGCCGCCACCCTTCCTCAGGCATAGGGAGTTCCGTGCGCATCAGATCACTCCGACATCGCCTCTCACTCCTCCTCGCGGCCGCCCTCGGCGTGGCCGGACTGACCGCGGCGCCCAGCGCCACCGCGGCGGACGACCCCGTCGAGGTCCACGGACTCAAGGGCGAGTACTACACCCAGTCCGCCCCCGGCGCCTTCGACTTCGACCAGCTCAAGGCCACCGGCTTCGACCCGAAGCTCGACTTCGACTCCCTGGAGTCCCGCCTGAACTCGGCCACCGGCCGGTCGGACGACGTCAGCGTCCGCTGGACCGGCCGGATCGTGCCCGAGAAGACCGGCGCCACCACCTTCTCGATCATCGGCGACAACGGATTCCGCCTCTGGGTCGACGGCAGAATGGTCATCGACCACTGGGTCGACGACTGGGACCGCGAACAGACGGGTGCTCCGGTCGAGTTGACCGCCGGCAAGGCGTACGACATCAAGGTCGAGTACTTCGAGCACTACGGAGGCTCCAACCTCCACCTGCGCTGGACGCCGCCGGGCGGCACCAAGACCGCCGTACCGCAGTCGGCGTTCCTGCTGCCCGAGGGCTACGCCTACGACGGCGCCATCGCCACCACCGTCCTGAAGGACGGCCGCTCCCTGCGGCTCGACTTCGCCCAGGCGCTGGCCAAGCCCACCGCCGCGCTGACCAGCCACCTCGACGCCGTCATCGGCGGCGCCAGCTGGCCGCTCGGCGGCGCCCGGCTGGACCCCGCCGACCCCAGGGCCCTGCTGGTCTCCCTGAAGGAGCCCGTCGTCGGCGACAAGTCCGGCACCGCGCCCGGACTCGCGGACGTCCGCTACGACGGCGAGGGCGGACTCGCAGGCCAGGACGGCAACGTTGTCAGCGCCTTCTGGAGCAGCGGCGCCAACCACTCCACCTACGAGCTGCGCACCAAGTGGGCCGACGACGTCACCCCGGCCAACGCGCACCGCGAGTACCCCAGGCCGCAGTTGACCCGCGACGCCTGGCGGAACCTCAACGGCAGCTGGCAGTTCGCCGCGGCCAAGGCGGGGGAGCAGCCGCCGGTGGGCCGCACCCTCGGTGAGCGGATCCTGGTCCCGTACCCCGTCGAGTCCCAGCTCTCGGGCATCGAACGGCACGAGGACCGCATGTGGTACCGGCGCACCTTCACCGTCCCCGCGGGCTGGAAGGTAGGCGGCCACAAGCGGCTCCAGCTCAACTTCGGCGCCGTCGACTGGCAGGCCGAGGTCTACGTCAACGGCACCGAGGTCGCCGAACACAAGGGCGGTTACGACAAGTTCAGCGCCGACATCACCGACGCCCTCAAGCCCGGCCGCACCCAGGAACTGATCGTCGGCGTCTACGACCCGACGGACGCGGCCGGCGGCGAGAACCCGCCGATGGGCAAGCAGCGCCTGGACCCGAGCGGCATCTGGTACACCCCGTCCTCCGGCATCTGGCAGACCGTGTGGTTGGAACCCGTCGCCGCCGACCACGTCGACCAGCTCAAGCTGACCCCGCACGTCGACACCGGCACGCTCACCGTCGAGCCGCAGGGCGTGCGCGACGGCGTACAGGTGACCGCGACCGCCTACGACGGCAAGCGCCGGGCGGCCACGGTCACCGGCAGCACCGGCCGGGCGCTCACCCTGAAGATCCCGAAGGCCCACCTGTGGTCGCCGGACGACCCGTTCCTCTACGACCTCAAGGTCAAGGTCGGCGACGACCGGGTGGGCAGCTACTTCGGGATGCGCTCCATCGCGGTGGAGAAGGTGAACGGCGTGCCGCGCACCGTCCTCAACGGCAAGCCGGTCTTCATGATGGCCACCCTCGACCAGGGCTTCTGGCCCGACGGCCTGCACACCGCGCCCAGCGACGAGGCCCTGGCCTACGACCTGAAGATGCACAAGCGGATGGGCTTCAACTCCGTCCGCAAGCACATCAAGGTCGAACCCGACCGCTGGTTCTACTGGGCCGACCGGCTCGGCCTGCTGGTGTGGCAGGACATGCCCGCCATGACGGCCGGGGTGAACCCGTCGACCGCGGCCCGCGCCGAGTACGAGCGCGAGATGAAGCAGATGATCGACGAGCACATCAGCAGCCCGTCGGTGGTCATGTGGGTGGTCTTCAACGAGGGCTGGGGCCAGTACGACATCGGCCGCGTCGCCTCCCAGGCCAAGTCCTGGGACCCCACCCGCCTGGTGAACAACATGTCCGGCCTCAACCTGGGCGCGGACGGCGGGGCCGGCGACATCATGGACGAGCACGGCTATCCGAGCCCGGCCCTGCCACCGCACCCGGACGGGCAGCGCGCCCTGGTCGCGGGTGAGTACGGCGGCCTCGGCCTCGCGGTGCCGGGCCACGCCTGGTCGGTGCAGCAGTCGTACGTGGACGTCGACCCCAGCACGTACACCGACGACTACCTGAAGAAGCTCGACGAGGTGCACGCGCTGGCCTGCAAGGGCGGCAACGGCGCCGTCTACACGCAGATCTCGGACGTCGAGGGCGAGCTCAACGGCCTGATGACGTACGACCGCAAGGTGACCAAGCCCGACGTGCGGCGACTCAAGGCGGCCCAGGACGCGTTGATCGACGACGCGTCCCGGGCGGCCGTGGCGGGCTGCGCCTGACCCGGAGCCGCGGCGGCCGTCGCCTCCTCGCGAGCCGCCGCGGCGCCGTACGGGGGCGCCTTGAGTGACCGTCCCCGGCCCGGGCCGTCCACCGTGTCGACGGTGGACGGCCCGGGCCGGACCCGTCCGGCGACGAACGGGCGATTCCGTGAGTCTGTGTAGGCGTTCAGGGGGCAGACGGGGCAGGGAAGGCACTTCCCAGGAGAGGAATCCCCCATGCTCGGCATAGGCGCGGCAGTACTGTTCTTCATCTCGTTCCTGATCAACGCGGCGGACATCAGCACCAACGACACGTTCTCCTCGGTCAACGTCATGCTGCTGGGTCTGACCCTGCTGGCGCTGCACGTGGCGGGCATCGGCTCCGGCTGGTCCCGCAGACGCTGAAGTCCGCGTGCAGGAACGGCCGGTGACGTCCCGTCACCGGCCGCTCCGCGTTCTCAGGGCCGCCGCCCCCAGGCCATCAGCATGCCCGGGCCCAGTTCGGCGAACCGGGGCGAGGCCAGGTAGGCCAGTGCCTCGTCGACGACGGCGCCGTCCACCCGTCCGGTCGCCTCGAGTTCGGGCCGCATCCGGTTCCACGTGTCCGACCAGAAACGGGCCAGGGGGCTGCCCGCCACCAGCGGCGGGCAGAGGAGTTCCGCGGCGACGTCGCACAGCCCCTCCTCCCGCAGGAATCGCGGATAGGCGGGAACGGACGAGGTGTCGGTGCCGATCGTCGTCCTGAGCGCCTGCCACATGGCGTCCATGACCCGCCGGTAGGCCGACGACGTGTCCAGCGGGTCCGGCACCTCGACGGCGTCGGCGAGCACCAGCAGGCCGCCGGGATTCAGCCAGCCCGCGAGCCGCGAGATGATGTCGCGCCGGCCGGGCAGGTGCATGAGCACGAACCGGGCGTGGATGAGGTCGAAGGTGCCGGGCCGCAGGGCGTCGTCCGTGAGGTCGGCGGTCAGTACCCGGACCCGCGGGTCCTTCAGGGCGTCCAGGCCGCTGGTGTCCCGGTCCAGCGCGACGACCTCCGCCGCCCCGGGTTCCTCCAGCAGCCAGCGGGTCACCGTGCCGGTGCCGGCCCCGACGTCCAGGCAGCGGCTGCCGTGCTCCACGCCGAGCGCCCGGAGCCTGCCGGTTGTGAAGGGGTCGTACGCGAGAGCGGCCGCGTCGATCCGCTCGGATTCCCCGGGATGCTTCGGCTCGAAGAGGTCCTCTCCGTAGTGGCCCTCGCCGGCCGGGCCGCCGGGCGCGGGCGAACCGGCCGTCATCGGGCCTCCCAGAGGCCGGCCGCACCGGTCCCGTGCGCGACGCCGTGGGCCCGGGGCGGAGGGGCCGGCGCTCCGGCGGGGAGGGTGGCGAGCGGCATGCGCCGAGCGTCCGCCACGGTGTCCCGGCTGTCAATCGACACACCTGCGGGAAGGCCGGACGTACCGCCGGACGGCGGCGCCGGTACGCCGGTCGGGCCGCCTGAGCCCGCCCCGTCCCCGTACGCCCTCCGCGGGTCCCGGGCCGGGGAATATCCCGGGCCGGTGTGACCTTAGGCTGGACGAACGTACAAGCAGCAGGGCGAGGGAGCGACCGATGACTGTGGGAACCCAGCGAGCCGTACTGGCAGGCGGTTGTTTCTGGGGCATGCAGGACCTGATCCGCAAGCAGCCCGGCGTCGTGTCCACGCGCGTCGGCTACTCCGGCGGCGACACCCCGAACGCCACCTACCGGAACCACGGCGACCACGCCGAGGCCATCGAGATCGTCTTCGATCCGGCGGCCACGAGCTACCGCGACATCCTGGAGTTCTTCTTCCAGATCCACGACCCGACCACGCGCGACCGCCAGGGCAACGACATCGGGCGCAGCTACCGGTCCGCGATCTACTACGCGGACGAGGAGCAGCACCGCGTCGCGGTGGACACGATCGCCGACGTCGAGGCGAGCGGGCTGTGGCCGGGCAAGGTGGTCACCGAGGTGGAGCCCGTCGGTGACTTCTGGGAGGCCGAGCCGGAGCACCAGGACTACCTGGAGCGCTACCCGAACGGCTACACCTGCCACTTCCCGCGCCCCGACTGGAAGCTGCCGCGCAGGGCCTCCTCCACGGCGAACTGAACGGCGAAGGGCCCGGAGCGGGAAGCTCCGGGCCCTTCGTGCCGCGCGAGGGAGCCGACCGGGGTCCCCAAGGGATCCGGCCCGGATCCGGCGTCCACCGGCCGGTAGCCCCGGCACCGGAGGTGGGGCCGCACCGCCGGGGGTTGCTGGGGGAGTCGAGGGCCGTGACGACGGGCGCCTGGCCGGCGGCCCCCGCTGGTGACGCGGGCGCCGGGGGCCGGCGGCCACGTGCGCCGGCCTCAGAACGCCGGCCGCACCTCTCCCACCTCCCGGCCGCCGCCCAGTAGGGGCGAGCGGCCCACTCGGTCGACCACGGGCGCCGTGACACCGGCCAGGCGCAGGGCGCGGGCGAGGACCGGCCCCAGCGCCCGGCCGCCGCCGTCCTCGATCTTCAGGGCCAGGGCGCGTCCGTCGGGCAGGGCGAGCCCCTGGACGGCTTCCGCGCCCACCTTCGCCAGGGTGCCCGGCAACTCCCGCATCAGCCAGGTGTCGTGGCGGCGGGTGCCGGCGACGTACTCGGGGTGGGCGCGCATGGCGTCGGCGACCCGGCGTACGGGCGTACCGGGTTCGGCGAGGACGCAGGAGCGGAAGGCGCGGGCCAGTCCGGTCAGGCTGACCGCCATGAGCGGCGCCCCGCAGCCGTCCGTGCCCACCGCAGCCACCGGCTCCCCGGCCGCCTCCTCCACCGCCGTCCGGATCAGCCGCTGGAGCGGGTGTCCGGGGTCGAGGTAGGACTCCAGCGGCCATCCGCGCAGCGCGGACGCCGCGAGCATCGCCGTGTGCTTGCCGGAGCAGTTCATGGCCACCGGATCGCGACGCGCGCCCGCGGCCAGGTACCTCTCCTGCTCCTCCTGGTCCAGGGGGAGGGCGGGCGGGCACCGCAGGTCCTCGGGGCTCAGCCCGTGCTCGTCGAGCATCGTGCGGACCAAATCCCGGTGGAACGCCTCGCCCGAGTGGCTGCCGGCCGCCAGGGCCAGCCGTTCGCCGTCGAGCCGCAGACCCGCCCGCAGCATGGCCGCCGCCTGCATCGGCTTGTTGGCGGACCGAGGGAAGACCGGGGACGTCACGTCGCCGAGCGCCAGTTCCACCGAGCCGTCCGCGGCGAGCAGCACCAGGCTGCCCCGGTGCCGCCCCTCGACGAATCCGGAACGGACGACCTCGGCGAGGACCGGAGCGGTGCGGGGGCCGGCTACGGCGGTGGTGGTGGCAGTGGCTGACTCGGACATGGGCGCTGACCTCCCGGACGCGGATCGGGACGGCCCGCCCGCCTGGCCCCCGGGTCCGCCGGAGCCGCCGGCCGGCCGAGCGGGTCGTCCACCTGGGCTACCGCGTCACGGTACCCGCGGGTGATCTCCGCGCCGCGGCCGGATGCGCGGCGCCCTCGAGGTCCGGTCGCGCCGCCCCGGCCGTCTCCGCGCTCTGGCCGTGGTTGCGCCGCGTCGGCCGTCTCTGTGTTCTGGCCGTGGTTGCGCCGCGTCGGCTGTCTCCGTTCTCTGGCCGTGGTTGCGCCGCCCCGGCCGTCTCCGCGCTCTGGCCGTGGTTGCGCCGCGTCGGCCGTCTCCGTTCTCTGGCAGTGGCCGCGCCGCGTCGGTCGTCCCAGTGCTCTGGCAGTGGCCGCGCCGCGTCTACCGGCCCCGCGCCCCGGGCGCTCCCGTGCGCAGGCCGTCCATGACGAGGTCGAGGAGGCGGGCGGCGCGTGACCGCCAGTCGTCGTGCGGGTCGAGCTGCCACAGGCCCGCGATGGCCAGCACGAAGTCGTCCGCCGTGACGCCTGGGCGGATCGTGCCGGCCTCCTCGTTGGCGCGCAGCAGCAGCTCCGCGGCGGAGGTCACCGGGGTGTGCGTCGGCTTCGCCGGGCTGCCCGGTGTGCTCGTGACCTGGCGGATCGCGCCGGCGAGGCCGGCCTTGGCCATGGCGAACTCGGCGAGCCGGTCCATCCAGGCACGCAGGGCCTCCTCGGGCGGCCGGGTCCGCAGCAGCTGGGCCGCGCTGTCGGCGACCTGCTGTATCTCGTGCCGGTAGATCTCCAGGACCAGCGCCTCGCGGTTGGGGAAGTTCCGGTAGAACGTGCCCTGGCCGACACCGGCCTTCTTGGCGATCGCGCTCAGCGGGGCGTCCGCGCAGCGCGTCAGCTCCACGAGGGCCACCTCCATGATGCGCTCACGGTTGCGCTGCGCGTCCGAGCGCCGGGGTGAGTCGTCTCTGGATGGCACTCGTCCTCCTCGCAGGTCCGTGGCCGAACCTCGCCCTTGCTAACCGGACAGCTGTCCGTTAGGTTTTCCAGGTAGCGGACAGCTGTCCGGTTGTTGCGTCCACGATAGCCGGGGCCGCGAACCCAGCGGCAGTCCGCGTCCGTCCTTTCGGTCCAAGCGCCCCGCACCACGCTTCGCCCCCTGCGGCAACGGCCCGCACCACGCACGCTCCGCACCACGCTCCGACCGGCCGGCATCCCGGTCGCCGGGCGCCCCCCCATCTTCTGGAAATGCGAAAGAAGCTGCTCATGGCCTCATCGACGTCCAGTGTCATCACCTTGAAGATCAACGGCGAGAAGTACACACTGCCCGTCGACCACCGCACCACCCTGCTCGACGCCCTGCGCGAGCGCCTCGATCTCACCGGCACCAAGAAGGGCTGCGACCAGGGCCAGTGCGGCGCCTGCACGGTCCTGGTGGACGGGCGCCGCACGGTGGCCTGTCTGCAGCTGGCCGTGGCGGCCGAGGGCCGCGAGATCACCACCGTCGAGGGCCTGGCCGACGGCGACCGGCTCCACCCCGTGCAGCAGGCCTTCCTCGACCTGGACGGCTTCCAGTGCGGCTACTGCACGCCGGGCCAGATCTGTTCGGCGATCGGGGTGATCCAGGAACACGCGGCGGGCTGGCCCAGCGCCGTCACCGGCGACATCAGTCCCGAAGCGGGGCCGCCACCCCTGACCGCGGAGGAGATCCGGGAGCGGATGAGCGGCAACCTGTGCCGCTGCGGCGCCTACGTGTCGATCGTCCGGGCGGTGGCCCGCGCGGCCGGCGCCGAAGCGGACACCGCCGTCTCCGCCACCCCCGCGGCGAGCACGAAGGAGGCCTCGGCATGAGGGAGTTCGGCTATCAGCGGGCGTCCGACGTCGCCGGCGCCGTCGCGGTGCTCGGCGCCGACCCGGACGCGCGCTTCCTCGGCGGCGGGACCAACCTCGTCGACCTGATGAAGACCGGTGTGGAACGGCCGGCCCGGCTCGTCGACATCCGCGAACTGCCGCTGGACGAGATCGAGTCGGCCGAGGACGGCGGCCTGCGCATCGGCGCGACCGTCACCAACGGCGACCTGGCCGCGCACCCCGCGGTCCGGCGCCGCTACCCGGTGCTGGCGCAGGCGGTGCTGGCCGGCGCGTCCGGACAGCTGCGCAACATGGCCACGGTCGGCGGGAACCTGCTGCAGCGCACCCGCTGCGGCTACTTCACCGACGTCACCAAGCCGTGCAACAAGCGCGTCCCGGGCAGCGGCTGTCCGGCCGTCCAGGGCGAGCACCACAACCACGCCATCCTCGGGGCGTCCGGTCACTGCGTCGCCGTGCACCCCTCGGACATGGGCGTCGCGCTCACCGCGCTCGACGCCGTCGTCCACTTCGAGACCGCCGACGGTCCGGGGCGGTCGCCACTCGCCGACTTCTACCTGCCCGTCGGCGACACCCCGCACCGCGAGACCGCCCTGCCGGCCGGCGCCCTGATCACCGGCGTCTCGCTGCCGCCCGCGCCGGTCGCCGCCCACTCCCGCTACCGCAAGGTGCGCGAGCGGGCCTCGTACGCCTTCGCCATCGGCTCGGTCGCCGCCGCGCTCGACATCCGGGACGGAGTGGTCCGGGACGCGCGCCTGGCCCTGGGCGCGGTCGCCTCCCGCCCCTGGCGCGCCCACGCGGCCGAACAAGTCCTGACCGGCGCCCCGGCCGGCGCCGACACCTTCGCGGCCGCCGCGGACGCCGAACTGTCGGCAGCCCGGCCGCTGCCCCGCAACGGATACAAGGTGACCCTGATGCGCAACCTCGTGGTGGCCGTCCTGACCGAACTCGCCGAGGAGGCCGCCCGATGACCACCGTCACCACCGGCACCCCCGCGCGACCCGCCTCCGTCGGCACCGCGCACACCCGCGTCGAGGGCAGGGACAAGGTCACCGGAGCCGCCCGCTACTCGGGGGAGATCCCCTTCGCCGGCCTGGCGCACGGCTGGCTGGTGCTCTCCACGATCGCCCGCGGTCGCATCCGCGCCCTCGACACCGACGCCGTCCTGGACATGCCGGGCGTCGTCGCCGTCCTGGACCACCGCAACGCCCCGCGCCTCAACACCGACTACGTCGGCATGCTGGGCACGCCGCCGGACCCCACCTGCGCCGTCTTCCAGCACGACCGGGTGCCGCACCTGGGCTGGCCGGTCGCGCTGGTCGTCGCCGAGACGCCGGAACAGGCCAGGGAGGCCGCCGAGTCGCTCGTCGTGGACTACGAACAGGAGCCCCACGACATCGACTTCGACGGCGAGCACCCGGACGCCTACCCGGTGGACGGCTTCATGCCGGCGGTGACCGGCAAGGGCGACCTGGACGCCGAACTCGCCGCCTCCGCCCATGTCGTGGACGCCGAGTACACCACGCCCGAAGAGCACCACAGCATGATGGAGCCGCACGCGGCGACCGCCCGCTGGGACGGCGGGCGGCTCGAGGTGGTCGACTCCAACCAGGGCGCCACCTGGGTCGTCGGTGAACTCGCCAACCTCTTCTCGCTCGACCCGGCGTCGGTGCGGGTGCGCTCCGAGCACGTCGGCGGCGGCTTCGGCAGCAAGGGCGTCCGCGCCCACCAGGTCGCCGCCGTGATGGCGGCGACCGCCCTGCGGCGGCCCGTGCGCGTGGTGCTGACCCGGCGTCAGATGTTCTCGCTGGCCGGCTATCGCAGCCCCACCACGCAGCACGTCCGGCTGGGCGCCGACGCGACCGGCCGGCTGCGCGCTCTCGAGCACCGCTCGGTGAGCGTCACCTCCACCGTGCACGAGTTCGTGGAACCCAGCGCCGGCGTGGCCCGGGTGATGTACGACGCCGACGCCCACCACACCGCCAACCGCGTGGTACGGCTCGACCTGCCGACCCCGACCTGGATGCGGGCCCCGGGCGAGGCGCCTGGCTCGTTCGCGCTGGAGGCGGCGCTGGACGAACTGGCCGAGCAGTGCGGCGTCGACCCGATCGAACTGCGCCTGCGCAACGAACCGGAGCGGGGGCCGGTCTCCGGGCTGCCCTTCGCCGGCCGCAGTCTGCCCGCCTGCTTCCGGGAGGGCGCCCGCAGGTTCGGCTGGGCGGACCGCGACCCGCGCCCCGGACGGCGCCGCGACGGCCGCTGGCTGCTCGGAACGGGCACGGCCGCGGCGTCCTTCGGCGCCGGCGCCGCACCGTCCACCGCCACCGCGACCGCCCATCCGGACGGCACCTTCACCGTCCGTATCGCGGCCGCCGACATCGGCACCGGAGCCCGCACCGCGCTCACCCTCGTCGCCGCGGACGCCCTGGGCGCCGCCCCCGACCGCGTCCGGGTCCGCATCGGCGACAGCGACTTCGGGCCGGCGATGATCGCCGGCGGCTCCATGGGCACCCGCTCCTGGTCCTGGGCGGTCACCACGGCCGCCGCCGAACTGCGCGAACGGCTCGCCCTGAGCGGCGACATCCCGGCGGAGGGCATCACCGTTCGCTCGGACACCACCGCGGCCGTCGGCGCCCTCGCACCCGCCGAACGGCACTCCTACGGCGCCCAGTTCGCGGAGGTCGCCGTGGACGTCGCCACCGGCGAGGTGCGCGTGCGCCGCATGCTCGGCATCTTCGCGGCCGGCCGGATCGTCAACCCGCTCACGGCACGCGGCCAGTTCCTGGGCGGCATGACCTGGGGCATCTCCATGGCCCTGCACGAGGAGGCCGTCCGGGACCGCGCGAGCGGCGGCCACGTCGGGCCCGACCTCGCCGGCTACCACGTGGCCACCCACGCCGACGTGCCGCACATCGAGGCCGACTGGATCGAGGACACCGATCCCGACGACCCGGTCGGGATCAAGGGCATCGGCGAGATCGGCATCGTGGGCGCCGCGGCCGCCATCGCCAACGCGGTCTGGCACGCGACCGGCGTACGCCACCGGAACCTGCCCATCCGGCCCGACCGCGTCCTCACCGCCTCCGGAGGAGCGCCGGATGCTTGACCTGGCCGGGGAACTGAACGACTGGATGGCACAGGGGCGGGAGTTCGCCGTCGCCACCGTGGTGGCCGTCGCCGGCAGCGCGCCCCGCGGGCCCGGCGCGGCCCTGGCCGTCGACCGTGCGGGCGCCGTCATCGGCTCGGTCTCCGGCGGGTGCGTGGAGGGCGCCGTGTACGACCTGTGCCAGGAGGCGCTGGAGACCGGTGAGAGCGTCCTGGAGCGGTTCGGCTACAGCGACGAGGACGCCTTCGCCGTCGGCCTGACCTGCGGCGGCACCCTCGACGTGCTGATCACGCCGGTGGGCGCGGCGGCACCCGCCCGCACGGCGCTGGCGCCGGCCCTGGCGGCCGCGGCCCACGGCGAGCCGGCCGCGCTCGCCCGGGTCGTCCGGGGCCCGGCCGGACTCCTCGGCCGAGCCGTGCTGGTGCGGCCCGACGGCACGTACGAGGGGGGCCTGGGCGGCCACCCGGACCTTGACCGGACGGCGGTGGCGGAGGCCGGGGCGCTGCTGGAGGCGGGGCGCACCGGCACGGTCGACATCGCCGAGGACGGCTCGCGCTGCCCCGGCGGCATCACCCTGCTGGTCGAGGCGAACGTGCCGCCCCCGCGCATGATCGTCTTCGGTGCGGTGGACTTCGCGTCCGCGCTGGCCCGGGCCGGGAAGTTCCTCGGCTACCACGTGACCGTCTGCGACGCCCGGCCCGTCTTCGCCACCCGGGCCCGCTTCCCGGACGCCGACGAGGTCGTCGTCGACTGGCCCCACCGCTATCTGCGGCGGACGGAGACCGACGCCCGCACGGTGCTGTGCGTCCTCACCCACGACGCGAAGTTCGACGTACCGCTGCTCAAGGCGGCGCTGGCGCTTCCGGTGGCGTTCGTCGGCGCGCTCGGCTCGCGCCGCACCCACGAGGACCGCCTGCGGCGGCTGCGGGAGGAGGGCGTGAGCGCTCGGGAACTGGACCGGCTGCGGTCCCCGATCGGACTCGATCTGGGCGCCCGCACCCCGGAGGAGACGGCCCTGTCGATCGCGGCGGAGATCGTCGCCGCCCGGCGCGGCGGTACGGGGGTCCCCCTGACCGGCACGGACACACCGATCCACCGCGACCGCGCGGAACACGGAGGGGCGACGGCGGCCTGAACCGGCGCCCCGGCCCGCTCAGGCAGCCGGTTCCGGCTCCGCCGGGCGCGTTCCGCGCGCCTCCGCCGCGAAGGCGAGGATCTCGGGGATCGCCTCGCGCAGGGTACGGAAGTGGCGGTGCGCACCGGTCGGTCATGCCGGCGCGCCGTCCGGATTCGACCCCGGACGGCGCGTCCTCGACGACCAGGCAGTCCCGCGGCTCGGCCCCGAGCCGTCGCGCGGCCAGCAGGTACGGGACGGGCGAAGGCTTCCCCTCCTCGACGCATCCGGCGTCCACGAGCACCTGGGGAACCGGCAGCCCGGTCCGGGCGAACCGCCCCCGCACCCGGTGCTCGTAGTTGGAGGTCACCAGCGCCCAGCAGCCGGCGGGCAGGGCCGCCAGCAACTCGCCCGCGCCGTCGAAGGCGGAGTACTCGCCGTACCGGACGTCGTGGTCCTCCAGTTCGTGCAGCGCCGCCAGGCACACTCGGGGGTCCTCGTTCGGAGCGACGACGGCGAACGTCTCCATCGGCCGTGTCCTGAGGGCGACTTGGTAGACCTCGGCGGGATCCAGACCGTAGCGCCGGGCCCAAGTGTCCCAGACCCGGCGCTGGTTCGCCACGGCGTCGATCAACGTGCCGTCGACGTCGAAGAGGAGGTACTTCCGTGCCCCGGTGCTGCCGAGTTCGCTGGTCACACGGTGATCATGTCATCCGACCGGCGGGACAGAGGACGCGGTGAGCGCTCCTGGCGCGCGGTGGGCGTCACGGCAGTTTCACGAAGGGGGACAGGAACGCCCGGGCCCCCGGGGTGTCGAGGCGGTAGGTGACGTTCGTGGCGTAGCACGGGCCGTCGCCGGTGATGGTCGTGGAGGTGAGGACCCTCCGGCCGCCGAGCTGGGCGAAGTTGGGGCCGCCGGAGTCTCCGTAGCAGGCCCCGCCGTTGCCCTGGGGTGCCGTCATGGCGAGCCGGACCCATGCCTTGTTGAGCGCGTCGAAGCTCACGGGCGCCTTCATGCGGACTCCGCCGCCCGGGTGCGTCTGGCCGCCCGGACCCCGTGCGGCCTCCTGGGTGCCGTACCCGGCGACGGTCCACTCGGTGGAGTTCAGCTCCTTGGAGGTGAGGCCGTCCAGTTGGTTCGCGGCCGGCAGGGCGGCCGGGGTGAACGACCAGCGGGACGCGACCTTCGCGGCGGGCAGTTCGATCACCGCGATGTCGTGCGGGTCGGAGGAGGGGCCGGGGTAGGCGGGGTGCGTGTGCGCGAGGCCCTCGACCCCGACGGCGTCCGCCTGGGCGGCCGGGTCGCCCGGGTACCGCTTCGCGGCGGCGTCGAGCCCGGCCTGGACGTCCTGGTCGAGGGAGACGTGGAACCTGACGCCGGCCGGCCAGTCGCTGGTGCAGTGCGCGGCGGTCAGGAAGGTGTTCGCGTCGACCATGGTGCCGGAGCACACCCAGTCGGTGCGGTCCGGGGTCGCCGGATCGCCGTCGTCGTCCCAGGTGGCCACGAGGGCGCCCACCTCGGTGCGTTCGGGCGCGGGAGCGGCGTTGTACGAGTTGATCGCGGAGGACGGCAGCGCGGCGGCGAGGACGAGGGCGCAGGTCGCCGCGGTCACGGCGGTGGCGCGTATGGCGGTCAAGAAGAACCCCTTCACTGGGTGTGTGGGACAGGTGTTCTCCTGTGGGGAGGTAGGGAGCATTGAAGTGGCTGTGACGGCTCGCCACAAGACGGCGCCGCGGGATGGGGCGCCGGCGGCGGGCCGGCTCTCCGCTCGCTGCCGGGGTCCGGCAGGTCCGCCGGGGTGCGCTTTGCCGGTGCCGGGCCTGGGCGGGCCCGGCACCGGCATGCTCGGATACGGGCAGGGAACGGCACGGGTGAGGCGAGGGGGCAGGGTGGGGGCGGGGGAGCACAACGGGCTGCGGAGCGTGATGTGGCTGCTGGTCGCCGTGGTGGCTCTCGGCGGTGCCGTGGCCTCGGCCTCCGAGATCCGCGGGGCGCTGGAGCGGGAGCGCGCCTACCGGGCCGCGCCCGCGTGCCCCTCCGTGCCCGTGAAGCCCTCGGCCTGCGTGTGGCGGCAGGGTTTCACCGTCCGCACGGCCGACCTGCACCGCGCGCAGCGGAACGAGTCGCCGGAGGCCCGGCTGGCGCTGCCCTCCGGCAAGCCGTGGCGGGTGACGTTCCGGCAGACGGACCCCGTGCTGTCCGAGCTGGAACCGGGCGACGAGGTCGTCGGGCTGATCTGGCACGGCCGTGTCGTCGAGGTGCGGGACGCCCAGGGGCGGCGCCAGCAGACGTCCGACGGGCCCGTGGGGTGGCCCGAGGACCGGCTCGGCGGCGCCCTGGCCTGCGGCTCGTTCGGTCTGACGGCACTCGTCGGAGCGCTGTGGTCCCTGTTCGCCCGGAGCGACCGGCGGCACGCCCGGGCGGCGGCCGTGGTGCGGTGGCACGGTTTCGGCATGGCCGTCACCGCCCTCATGACGCTCTGGGCGCAGTCCGCCAACGACTGGCCGATGTGGGCGATCCCGGCGATCTGGGGGCCGCTGGCCGTGCTCCTCGCCGCCTCCATGGTGGCGTTCGCCGTCGCGGCCCTGCGCGGCGAATTGGACGACGAGGACCCGGCCGCCCCGTCGTCCGCCGGGCCCGTTCCGCCGCCTGCGCCCGCGGGCGTGCCGGGCGGAACGGCGGGGTCCGGGAGCGGCCGCTCCTGAGGGGCCGGGGCCGCCGGCGTCAGCCGCTGTGGACGCCGACCTCGTAGAGCGAGTAGCCCCACCGGGTTCCGCGCCCGGTGCCCGTGACGCGGACGTAGCGGGCCGGCCCGGGGGAGAAGCGGGCGGTGTCCAGGCCGCCGTCGCCGCTGGTCGTCGACCAGGCGGTCCGCCAGTTCACTCCGTCCGTCGAGAGCTCGACGCGGTACGACCTGCCGTACGCCCGCTCCCAGTCGAGCGTGACCCGCCCGACGAGCTGGGTCGAGCCCAGGTCGATCCGCAGCCACTGGCCGTCGCTCCAGTCACTGGCCCAGCGGGTGTCCCGCCGGCCGTCCACAGCCCGGCCCGGCGCGTAGCTGGTGAACGGGTTCCACTCGGACGAACTGGCCGCGGCCGGCGCGCCGACGGCGAGGTCGGCCGAGGCCTGGTACCGCTCGGCCGCCCCCCAGGTGCCGAGGTAGGACTCGGCCCCGCGGAAGAGGTCGTCCACCGTGTCCTGGCCGCCCACCCGCCGGATGTCCTCGATCCAGTCCGGCACCATGCCGTAGTGCGCGGCCCCGTCGGTGTTCAGGTCCCAGGTGCGCTCGCCCGTGGTCTGACGGTCGATCAGGGAACCCCCGTCGACGCTGCGGAAGGGGTAGACGACCTTGTCGGGGGCGTCCGCGCCCCGGGGCCCCGGCCAGCCGCCGACGCCGTTCATGTCGGTGCCGAAGCCGTAGCCGACTCCGTACTTCTCCCGCAGCGCCTTGGTGCGGTCCGCCTCGGCGACGAAGCCCTTCGAGCCGTTCATGTACTGGGCGACGAAACCGCCGAGGCCGTAGACCCGCTCGGTCCAGTTCATGTCCATCCAGCTGTGCGAGGAGATCACGCCGGGGTAGGAGCCGGCCTCCAGGATGTCGAGCGCGCGGCCGGCGGCCTTGACGCCCATGTGGTCGATCTCCAGCATCATCCTGCGCTTCATCATGCCGCGCACGGCGTACTCGCCGAGGTCGGTGAGCCCGCGCGCGTTGCACTGCGCGTCCGCGCCGTACCCGGGAACGCTCACCCCCGGCGGCAGCTTGGCCTCCGTCCCGGGCGCGGCCGCCGAGCCGATGGGGTTGTCGTGCTGCGGGCCCGCGCACTTCTCGGTCCTCCAGAACGTGCCGGTCGACAGGAACTGGCCGACGTTGATCGCCGTTCCGAGTCCGCCGGAGTCGAAGCGCACTCCGCACAGCGCGTTGTCGAACTTGTGGCAGAGGAACATGCTGCGCACGCCGAGCGCGTACAGCTCGTCCAGGCCCGCGTCGATGTCGTGCCGGTCGCACTGCGGGACGTCCAGGACCTGCTTGCAGCCGAACGGCTCGGAGGTCTCCACGCCCAGCACGACCGCGAGTTTGCCCTGCTCGACGACCTCGCGTGCCTGCGCGCTGTCGGTGACGATCCGGAACCAGCCCTTGCCGGGGCCGCCGTACATCCGGTCGACGTAGGACTGGAGGTCGTACGTCAGCTTCGCCTGCAGCCGGATCGAGGTCATCTCGTCGCAGCCGCGGTCCTTGAAGAAGTAGACCGAGCAGATGACGCCGTTGGTGACCAGGTCGTTGACGAGCACGCGCTGACCGCCGCGCCAGGCGCGCTCCACCCAGGCGTAGTAGTTCTGCTGGTGGGTCAGCGAGTCGTGGGCGGGCCAGTCCTTGAACGTCGGCCAGCCGACCGGGTCGTGCCTGCCGTCGCCGCCCTTGGTGATGAAGTCGAAGACGGCGAGCGAGCCGTCGGGGTAGTGCTCGGGGCAGTCCTTGAGCGCGTCGGCGATCCCGGCCTCGGAGAACACCCTGCCGCAGATGAGCCGGCCGCCGAAGGCCTCGTTGGCGAACAGGTGGTCGTGGGCGTCGGCGAACCCCCGCACCCGGCCCTGGGCGTCGGTGCCCTTGAACGGCTCGCCGGTGACGCCGATCCCCGAGTCCGGCGCGGGCCGTGACACGGGTGTCCACCAGTCGTTCCCGGCGGCGGCCGCCGAACTCGGCGTGGGGCTCAGGACGACGGCCAGCACCAGGAGCAGCGCCGTGAGGACGCCCGCCTCCCTGCGGTGGCGCTGGGGGTCTCTGCGTACGGTCACGGCCCACGTCCCTCGGTCGGCGGGATGGCGCGGTACGGTCGGGCTAATGTTGTCATGTACGACACAATCTGCCCCGAGGATCGCCACTGCCGCCCGGAACGTCAAGACGCCCGCCGCACCCCGGGCGCGGGCCGCGCGCCGATCCAGCCGGTGCGCGAGCGCGGCCCAGGGCGAATAATCGACGGCATGGGGCGCCGACTCACCGACGTGAGCGCTCCCGCCCGGCTGGCCGCGGCGGGCGAGGGCCTGGGACAGGACGAACTGGCGCTTGCCGCCCGCAACCACGGCCTGCCGCTGGAGGCCCTGCGTTACGACCTCACCCCGCCCGGCCTGCACTACGTCCTCACCCACTACGACATCCCGTACGTGTCCGACGACGACGCCTGGCGGCTGACGCTGGGCGGACGGGTGCGGCGCTCGCTCACCCTCTCGGCCGCCGACCTGCGCGCCCTTCCCGCCGTCACCACCCGGGTGACCCTGGAGTGCGCCGGGAACGGCAGGGCCCTGCTGTCGCCGAGGCCGGTGAGCCAGCCCTGGCTGCTGGAGGCGGTGGGCACGGCGGAGTGGACCGGGGTACCGCTGCGCCACCTGCTCGCCGAGGCCGGGGTCGCCTCCGACGCCGTCGACGTCGTCTTCACCGGCGCCGACCACGGCGTGGAACGCGGCGTCGAACAGGACTACGCACGCTCCCTCCCGCTCGACGTCGCCACCGGCGCGGAGCCCGAGGTCCTGGTGGCCTACGCCATGAACGGCGCGCCGCTGCCGCCCCAGCACGGCAGACCGCTGCGCCTGGTGGTGCCCGGCTGGTACGGCATGGCCCAGGTCAAGTGGCTGCGCGCGATCACGGTCGTCGACGAGCCCTTCACCGGCTTCCAGCAGTCCGTCGCCTACCGGATCAGGCAGGAGACCGGGGAGGCGGGACGGCCCGTCACCCGGATCGCTCCCCGTGCGCTGCTGATACCGCCCGGCTTCCCCGACTTCATGTCCCGCACCCGGGTCGTCGCGCCGGGCCCGGTCCGCGTCGAGGGGCGGGCCTGGTCGGGGCGCGCCCCGGTGACGACCGTGGAGTTCAGCACGGACGGCGGCGCGAGCCGTCACCCGGTGGATCTCGAACCGGACCACGGACACCGCTGGGCGTGGCGCCGGTGGACCTGCGAGTGGTCCGCCGAGCCCGGCGACCACCTGCTGAGCGTCCGCGCCCACGACGCGGCGGGGAACACCCAGCCGCTCGAACAGTCCTGGAACCGGGGCGGCTTCGCCAACAACCTGGTTCAGCGGGTGCCGGTGTTCTGCCCGGACCCGGCTGACACGGATTCCGGCGACACCGTATGACGGCCCCTCGCCCCTCGCCCGACGCGCGCGGCGATCTCCCGCGCGCCGCGCGCGCCACGCCGCCCGCCGTGCGATCCCGTTCCCATACGGGCGGCCGGGAAGGGTACCCGGGCGGCCGGAGGGAGAGGAGACGGCACCGATGATCAGCACCTCGTTCCCACCGCACGCGCTGCACGACTACGCGCTGCTGGCGGACGGGGAACGCGGCGCGCTGATCGGACCGGACGGCGCCGTCAACTGGCTGTGCGCGCCCACCTGGCACGACGACGCCGTCTTCGCCTCCCTCATCGGCGGCGCGGGCGTCCACGCCGTGACGCCGCGCGGCCGCTGGGTGCCCGGCGGCTATTACGAGGAGGGCTCCCTGATCTGGCGCAGCCGCTGGATCACCACGGACGGAGTCATCGAGTGCCGCGAGGCCCTCGCCTTCCCCGGCGAGCCCGGTCGCCTGGTCCTGCTGCGGCAGCTGCGCGCCGTCGACGGCACCGCCCACGTCCGCCTCGTACTCGACCCGCGCGCCGACTACGGCCACGCCCCGCCGGCCGCCACGCACCGCGACGACGACGGCGTCTGGCACCTCACCACCGGCCACCACCGCCTGCGCTGGCAGGGCGCGCCGACGGCCGCCGTACGCGCCGAGGGACTGACCGCCGACCTGGTGCTCGAGCCCGGTGAGAAGCACGACCTGGTCCTGGAGTGCTCCGACTCGCCGCTCCCGCACCCGCTGCCGAGGGCCGACCGGGCCTGGGCCGCCACCGAACGGGCCTGGCGCCGGTCCGTGCCGGCGCTCGAGCACACCGTGGCCACCGGCGACGCCCGCCGCGCCTACGCCGTGCTGCGCGGCCTGACCGCCCACGGCGGCGGCATGGTCGCCGCGGCCACCACCAGCCTGCCCGAACGCGCGGAGGCCGGCCGCAACTACGACTACCGGTACGTGTGGATCCGCGACCAGAGTTACGCCGGGCAGGCGGCCGCCGCCGCGAACGCACCGGAACTCCTCGACGCCGCCGTCCGTTTCGTCAGCGAGCGGCTGCTCGCCGACGGCCCGCGGCTCGCCCCCGCCTACACCGTGCACGGCACGCCCGTCCCCGAGCAGCGCGAACTCGACCTGCCCGGCTACCCCGGCGGTTTCAGCCGCGTCGGCAACCACGTCGAGCGGCAGTTCCAGCTCGACTGCTTCGGCGAGGCGCTGCTGCTGTTCGCCGCCGCCGAACGCATGGGCCGGCTGGACCCCGACGGCCGAAAGGCCGCCGAGGCCGCGGTACGGGCCGTCGCCGAGCGCCGCTGGGAAGCGGACGCGGGCATCTGGGAGCTGGACGACCGGCTCTGGACGCACAGCCGGCTGAGCTGCGTCGCCGGGCTGCGCGCCCTCGCCGACGCGGCCCCCGGCCTGCCGCTCGCCGCCACCTGCGCCGACCTGGCCGACGCCCTGTTCGCCGAGACGGCGGCGAGCTGCGTGCACCCGCGGGGGCACTGGCAGCGCACCCCCGACGACCCGGCCGTCGACGCTGCCCTGCTGCTGCCCTCCGTGCGCGGCCTGCTGCCCCCCGACGACCCGCGCACCCGCGCCACCCTCGCCGCCTGCCGGAACCAGCTCACCCAGGACCACTTCGTCTACCGGTTCCGGCACGACGACCGGCCCCTGGAGGACGCCGAGGGCGCGTTCCTGCTGTGCGGCTTCCTCATGGCGCTGGCCGAGCACCGGCAGGGCGACGAGGTCGAGGCGCACCGCTGGTTCGAGCGGAACCGGGCCGCCTGCGGCGCGTCCGGGCTGTACGCGGAGGAGTTCGACATCGCCCAGCGCCAGTTGCGCGGCAACCTTCCGCAGGCCTTCGTCCACGCCGTGATGCTGGAGACCGCAGCCCGGCTCGCCGGCACACCGTAGAGCCCGTCAGTGCCGGTGGACGAGGTGGTGCGGCGGCGGCTCCGGGCGCCGTTCGCCGCTGGGCATCACCGGATGCCGGCCGAGTACGAAGACGCCGGTGAGCGCCGCCACCACGCCGGCCGCCTGCCAGGCCAGCGCGCCCGGTGTCGTCCGCAGTTCGTCGTTGAGGAAGCCGATGCCGCAGGCGATGCCGCTCAGCGGCTCGGCGGCGCTCAGCGCGGGCAGCGACAGCCGCAGCGGCCCGGCCTCGAATGCGCTCTGCACCAGCAGCAGCCCCACCACCGCCAGCGCCACCACCCCCCAGGGCTGCCAGGAGGCCAGCAGCCCGGTGAGCCCCTTCGCGCCGAAGATGCCGCCGCAGACCCGGGTGAGCGCGTCCTGCAGGCCGTACAGCGTGCCGGCCGCCGCGGCCAGCAGGGGCGGCCGGTGCAGCAGCCGCAGCCGCTGGGAGACGACGACGAGGATTCCGGCCACCCCCAGCACGCACCCGATCACGAGCCAGTGCCGCAGCGCGCCCACCTCGCCCTGGCCGCTGTGCGGCCGCCCCGCCACCACGAAGGCCGCGACCCCGCCGCTCAGGGCCAGCGCTCCCAGCCACCCCGACCAGCCCAGCGGCTGGTCGCCCATCCACCGTGCCAGGGCCATCGCGAAGAGCAGGTTCATGGTGAGCAGCGGCTCCACCTGCGCCAGGCTGCCCTGCGTCAGCGCCAGCGCGCCGAGGACCTGACCGACCACCATGCAGGCGATGCCCGCCAGCCACAGCGGCACCCGCATCAGATCCAGCAGCAGCCGGAAGGACAGCATCAGGGACAGGGGTTCGCGTTCGGCCGCGTGCTGCTGGAGCACGAAGCCGAAGCCCAGCAGACAGGCGGCGGGAAGGGCGAAGAGGTAGACCACGGCGTGCCATCCTCCCGCCCGGGCCCGGCGAAGGCTCCGGACGGCGGGACCCCGGCCGGGACCGTCCCGGAAAGAACACCCGCATGGCTCATCGCCGCGCCGCCCGCGCGGCGCCCGCAGGGTCACCGGAGCGCCGGACGGCCCGTGGGCGGTCACCTCACCGGTTCGGCGCGGCCGGACCCGGCCGCGCGACGGCGAGGCGGCTGCCGTGCCCCGCGGGCCGGCGCCGGCCCACGTTTGAAAGCCGTGGGCTCCGGCTATCCCTCGATGGTCGCCGGCACCGACGGGCGCACGGCGCACGGACGCACGGGGACGGGCGGGGCAGAGAGTGCGCTCACGGGCGGCCGGCGGACCCCCGGGCCGCGCCGGGGCCCCACCACTCGAGGAGGTTCAGCTTGGGACGCGCCACGGCGGATCCGTACCCCGCCCCGTCCACCCTCCTGCCGGGCGCCGCGCCCACGACGGGCGTGGCGCTGGTGACGGGCGCCTCCTCCGGGATCGGCGCCGCGGTGGCGCGGGCCCTGGCGGGGGAGCGGTGGACGCTGCTGCTGTCCGGACGCGACCGGGCCCGGCTCGACGCGGTGGCGCGCGAGACCTCCGGCGTGGCGATCCCCTGCGACCTGGCCGGCGCCGACGGCGCCCGGCGACTGGCCGAACAGGCCCTGAACCGGGCGCCGGGCGTCGATCTCCTCGTCGCCGCGGCCGGAGTGGGCTGGGCCGGACCGTTCACCTCGATGCCCGGCGGCGAGGTGGACCGGGTGCTCACCGTCGACCTGGCCTCGGTGGTGCACCTGGTCCGCCAGGTGCTGCCGCACATGGTGGCGCGCGGCCGGGGCCGGCTGGTGCTCGTCGGCTCCGTCGCCGGGTGCGTCGGGGTGCGCGAGGAGGCGGTGTACTCCGCGGCCAAGGCGGGTCTCGGCGCCTTCGCCGACGCGCTGCGGTACGAGCTGAACGGCACCGGCGTCGGGGTGACCCATGTCGTGCCGGGCGTGGTGGACACCCCGTTCTTCGCGCGGCGGGGGGTGCCCTACTCCCGCCGGCGCCCGCGTCCGGTCCCGCCCGAGCGGGTGGCCGCTGCGGTGGTCGAGGCGGTGCGCGGCGGCCGCCACGAGGTGTTCGTGCCGGGCTGGCTCCGCCTCCCGGTGGCGCTGCGCGGCCTGGCACCGGCGCCGTACCGGCGCCTGGCGGCCCGGTTCGGCTGACGACCGTACGGCGACCCGCCCGCGCCCGGCGATCGCGGGACCGGAGGCGAAGGGAGACGCGCATGAGGAGCGGCGCCGACCGGGGCCGGCGGCTCACCGCGGCCGTCGCCGCCGTGCCCGTACTGGCGGCCGCCGCGCATGTCGTCCCGGCCGCCACCTGGCTTCCGGGACCGCGCCGCGCCTGGCTGCCCTCCCTCGCCGGCGCCGGCCGCGCCGACCATGTGGCGCTCACCTTCGACGACGGCCCCGATCCCCGCTCCACCCCCGCCTTCCTCGCCGCGCTGGACGAGCTGGCGGTCCGCGCCACGTTCTTCGTGCTGGGCGAACAGGTGGCGGCCCACCGGGAGCTGAGCCACGAGATCGTCCGGCGCGGCCATGAACTCGCGGTGCACGGCTGGACGCACGACCGCCCCTGGCGGCCCGCGCCGGTCAGGGAGGCCCGGCGGCTGGCCCGGGCGGCGCACGCCGTGGCGGAGGTGTCCGGCGCACGCCCCTTCTGGTACCGGCCCCCGTACGGCATCCTGACCGGCGACCGGCTGCTGGCCGCCCGCCGCACCGGGCTGCGCCCGGTCCTGTGGACCGCCTGGGGCCGCGACTGGGCGGCCGACGCCACCGCCGGTTCCGTGCTGGCGACCGTCCTGCCGGAGCTGACGGGCGGCGGCACGGTGCTGTTGCACGACACCGACCGGCAGGCGGCGCCGGACTGCTGGCGGGCGGCGCTGGCCGCGCTGCCCCGGCTGGTGGACGCCTGCCGCACGGCGGGCCTGACCGTGGGACCGCTGGGCGAACACGGCGTCGCGCACCCGGCACGCACGCCCCGCGCCCGCTGACCCGGTCGCCCGGGTCTCAGGAGCAGAGACGTTCCAGCGGGCCCACGACGTCACCCCGGACCAGGCCGCGGCCGGCCGGGGCGCGGCGGCCGGGCCCCGGGCCGTCCGAGGTGAGGCGGTCCAGGCACTGCACGAGCCGCCACGGGTCGGCGGCGTAGTCGGTCAGGCCGAGCGCCGCCATGCGGCGCACCCCCTCGGCGCCGTGGCCGGGGATCGGGCGGTAGCCGACGACCGGGACGCCGACGGCCAGCGCTTCCAGCGCCGTCTGCCCCGCCGCGTTGTCGACCACCGCGGCGCACGCCGCGAGCAGGCCCGGCATGTCGTCCACCCAGGACAGCGCGAGCGTTCCGGAGACCCTCGACAGCAGGCGGCGCAGGCGTTCGTTGCGCCCGCACAGCACGACCGGCAGATAGCCCGCGCCGACCAGCAGCCGGGCCGTGGCGCCGAGCCGGCTGCCCGCCCCCCACGCGCCCGCGGACAGCAGCACGGGCGGACGGCCGTCGTCCGCCGTGAGCCGCCGCCGCCAGGACGCCTCGCCGGCCGGGTGCGGCCGGAAGCGGTCCGCCAGCAGCGGGCCGCAGGCGGCGGCGGGGCGCCCCAGACTCCGCCGCACCTCGCGGGCGATCTCGGGGGTGAGGCACAGATGCAGGTCGTTGCCCCGGTGCAGCCACTGCCGGTGGACGGCGAAGTCGGTGACGACCACCGCGCTGGGCACCGCCAGCCGCCCCCGGGCCCGCAGCCCGCCGGTGAGCTGGGCGGCGAGGTGGAAGACCGCCACGACCGCGTCGGCGCGCTCGTGCGCCACCTCCGCCCGCAGCCGGTCCCCGGCGAGCGCGGCGAACGGCGCGCTGCCCGGCCGCGGCCCCGCGCCGCCGCGGAAGAAGGCGGCGTAGATGCCCCCGTAGAGCGCGGGGACATGCCGGATCGTCGTCCGGTAGAAGCCCCGCAGCCCGGCCCCGACACGGGCCGGCAGCAGCTCCAGCACGTCCCGGTGCACGGCCTCGTGCCCGCCCGCACGCAGCCGGCGGGCCAGCTCACGGGCCACCGCGTCGTGGCCCGCCCCCATGCTCGCGCTGACGACCAGCAGCCGGCTCACGGCAGACGCCGCACCGGCGCCGCGGCGGCCCTCCGCCCGGTCCGGCGGACCGGCGGAGCGAGGCGGGCCGGAGGACACGGGCACGGCCGGGGGCGGGTAGGCGGCATGGTCACCTCGTGGGAACGGCGGGCGGTGGGTACGACGGGTACGACGGGTGGACGTGACAGCGGCGCCGGCGGGCGCCGACCAGTCCGCCACCCGTCGTGTACGGGCGGTATGAACAGGTTTATCACCGCGCACGACGGATACGTCTTTGTTCGCTTTGGCTATCTTTGTCCGTCTACCGAGCGTGCGGTGGCCGCCCGCCGGGTTCCTCCCGCGAAGACAGGCAGTCGCATGAACGTGCTCACCGTCATCACGGCGCTGCTGTCCGCGCTGTCCAACGGGGCGGCGTCGGTCCTGCAGCGGCGGGCCGCGGTCGAGCCCGACGAGGTGTCCGGAGACGGCGCCCGGGCGGCCGCGGCCCGCCTGGCCGGACTGCTGCGCCGCCCCTTCTGGTGGGCGGGAGCGCTGGCCATGGCGGCGTCCGCCGTCTTCCAGGTGATCGCCCTCGACTCCGGGCAGCTCTCGCTGGTACAGCCCCTGCTTGCCAGCGAACTGCTGTTCACCCTGCTGATCGGCGCGGTCGTGTTCCGCCGCCGGCCCACGGCCGGCACCTGGCGCTCCTTCGTGATGCTGGCCGGCGGACTGGCGCTCTTCCTGCTCAGCGCCTCCCCCTCGCCCGGCGGCGACCGGGCCTCCGACTGGCACTGGCTCGCCGTGGGAGGCGGGCTGACGTGCTGCGTCGCCGTCCTCCTGGCGGCCGCCCGGCGGATGCGCGGCCCACTGCAGGCCGCCACCCTCGGCACCGCGACCGCCGCCTGCTTCGCGGTCACGGCGGCGCTGATCAAGGAAGTGACCGGCCGGTTCCCGGGGGGCGTCACCGCGGTCCTGACCACCTGGCACACCTACGCCGCCGCCGTCACCGGCCTGCTGAGCGTCCTGCTCCTGCAGTGGGCGCTGCGGGCCGGCACGCTGGCCGCCTCGCAGCCGGCGCTGACCCTCGGCGACGCCCTGATCAGCGTCATCCTCGGCGGCCTGCTCTTCGGGGAGAGCATCGCCCTGGGCTGGCGCATGCTGCCCGAGGTCGCCGGCGTCCTCCTCATGGCGCTGGGCATCATCGGCCTGACCCGGTCGCCCGTGATGTCCGCCGGACGGAGCTGGGACGCCGCGGAGCCGGAGCCCACGAGGGCCCCGCGGGACGCCTGAGCCGGACAGTCGCACGGCCCATTGTCAGTGCCGTCTGATTAATTCCGGTGCAGCGAGATCGACACGGCCCGAAGTGGGTAACCGGTCGTCAGTTCCTGCGGTAGGAGGCCGTTCTCAATGCAGATGATGCTCCCGCGTCACCAGAGGTCCCAAGGTGCCCGGCTCGGGCGCGGCGCCGCCGATCTCCTGCGCATCATCGCCGACCCGGGCACCTCGGTCTTCCTGACCGTGCACGAGGGCGGACGCCGCAGGTACGCCTACTGGCAGCCGTTCGACCCGGCCACCGGCAGGGGCGGCGGATACGTGGCGCTGCCCGTGTCCGAGTGCGACGCGCTGCACGCCGCCGGCCGCATCGTCCTCGGCGACCCGATCGTCGACCCCGGCAAGGTCACCTACCGCGTCAGATCCGCCCCGGCGCGGTCCGCTCGCGCCGGCGCCGTCCGGCCGGTGGCCCGGGCGGCCTGAGCGCCGGAGGGGCACGGCGCACGGCGCGCCGACCGGTCCGTCGCGGCCGATCGCGTCCCGCCCGGCGGCGTGACACGTGCGACGGGCGTGGTTCACGGGGCCCGCACCAGGTGATAGACACAGCGGCGTCACAGTTCCTGTCCGCCAGCAGGAAGGTTGCTGCCGCATGTCCGCAACACGCCGTCAGATCCTGGCCCGGGCACGTGCGGTGGGGGCGGGTATCGCCTTCACCGGGGCCCTGTCCGAGCTCTTCGCGGGCACCGCCGCCGCGCGGAACCTGGGCGACACCGGTTACGGCCCGCTGGTCCCCGACCCCGCCGGACTGCTCGACCTGCCCAAAGGTTTCCGCTACACCGTGCTCTCCCGTGAGGGCGACCGACTCCGTTCGGGGGAGGGCCCGGTGCCCTCCAACCACGACGGTATGGCCGCCTTCGCCGGCCGGGGAGGCCGTACGCACCTCGTCCGCAACCACGAGAACCGGGTCACCGCCAAGATCCCCGTCCAGACGGTCCGGGGCCTCACCTACGACCCGGCGGGCAAGGGCGGCTGCACGGCGCTGACGCTCGACGCCGGTCAGCGGGTGCTGTCCGAGCGGGTCGCCATCGCCGGCACGGCCGTCAACTGCGCGGGCGGCCGCACTCCTTGGGGCACCTGGCTGACCTGCGAGGAGACCGAGGACCGGGCCGGCACCAACGGGTACACCAAGGACCACGGTTTCATCTTCGAGGTCCACCCCACCGACCCGCACCGCACCGGCGCCGTCCCGCTGACCGCGATGGGCCGCTTCCAGCACGAGGCGATCGCCGTCGACCCGCGCCACGGCGTCGTCTACGAGACCGAGGACGCCTTCGACAGACCCTTCGGTCTGTTCTACCGGTTCCTGCCCGACAAGCCGCTGGGCGGCGTCGGTTCGCTGCGGGCGGGCGGCAGGCTCCAGGCGATGCGCGTGCCCGGCGTACCGGACCTGTCGACGATCCAGGAGACCGGCGCGCACTTCGACGGCGTCGAATGGGCCGACGTGCCCGACCCGCTGGCCGCGGCCACTCCCACCCGGCTGCAGGACTACGGCCCCGGGGGCATCACCCACGCGCAGAAGCTGGAGGGCTGCTACTGGGGCGGCGCCTGCGTGTACTTCGTGTCGTCCTTCGCCCGCAGCGCGGACGGCTCGGCGGCCGACCACTACGGGCAGATCTGGCGCTACGACCCGGCGCGCCGCCGGCTGACCCTGGTCGTGGTGTTCGGCCCCGACACCGATGTGCGACTGCCCGGCGAGTCACCGGACAACATCTGCCTCGCGCCCAGCGGCGGCCTGATGGTCTGCGAGGACGGCAACGGCGCGCAGCACGTGTTCGGCGTCACCCGTGGCGGCGAGGTGTACGCGATGGCGCGGGGCCGCCAGAACATCGGGACGGCGCAGGAGCCGGAGTGGGGCGAGTTCGCCGGCGTCACCTTCGCCCCCGACGGCCGCACGATGTACGTCAACTGCTACACGCCCGGCACCACCTTCGCGGTGACCGGGCCGTGGCGCAGGTAGGGACGTGGAGCCGCTGCCATGGCGGGGCGCCCGCCCCGCCATGGCAGCGCAGGCCGGGCCCCGCTACCGCGCGATGCGGTGCCGCCGGCCGCCGCGCCGCAGGCGCACGGCGCCGTACACCAGGTCGGCGAGCAGCACGACGGCTCCGATGATCAGCAGGTAGAACAGGCCGTGGGCGGCGAACCCGATGATGCCCAGGACGAGGGCCACGAGGATCAGGAGCAGGAACAGACTCATCGGCTCTCCAGGTGGCTCCGGCCGCCCGGCGGCGGTCGCGTCGACGGCGGTGGGTCCGCCGCGGCGGTTCGGGTCCGGGTGTTCAGCGGCGCCCGAGGCGGCGTTCACCGCCGGCGCCCGGCGCGTAGTCGAGGTCGTAGTGCGCGAAGACGGCCGGCTCGTCCGACGCCGGCAGCTCCCCGTCGGTGTCGATGGCGGGAGCCTTCTTCACGGCGTCCCTATCGAAGGCGACCCGCAGATACCCCGGGCCGACGGTCGCGCCGGTCAGCGGCACGAACGCCAGGCGGCGGCGGGTGGGCAGCCCCACGGTCACCGTGGCGAAGAACGGCTCGTCGGTGGCGGTGTCGACGTAGACCGACTCCAGGGCGCCGATCTTGCGCCCGCCGGGGTCGACCACGTCGTGCCCGCGCCACTCACGGATGTCGCCCGCCTCGAACATCATGAACCTCCACAGATCTGGTACCCGCGTTCGGACGCCTGATGTCCCGGCGGCACGCGGGCCGACGTAACGTCTGCCCCAGCAGCCGCCGCACGACCCTGGAGACCACCGGTGCCCGTATCCCTCGGTGACGACGTGGTGGCGCTGCTGCGCCGCCCCAGCACCTGCTACATCGCCACGACGATGCCCGACGGCTCGCCCCAGCTCACCCAGACCTGGGTCGACACGGACGGCGAGCACGTCCTGATCAACAGCGTGGAGTCGCACCAGAAGACCCGGAACATCGCCCGCGACCCGCGGGTGGCCGTAGCGGTGTCCGACCCCTCGGACCCGGCCTCCTACGTTCAGATCCGCGGCCGCGTGGTGCGGGTGACCAAGGAGGGCGCGGTCGACCACATCGAGGCGCTCTCGCGCAAGTACCTCGGTGGCCCCTACCCGTGGTTCGGCGGCCGGGACCAGGTCCGGGTGATCTACGTGATCCGGCCCGACCGTGTCAGTGGCCCGCGCGGCTGACCGGCCCGCCGGGGCTCCGGGCGCGGGCCGGGCAGCGCCCGGCCGACGGCCGCTCCACGGGCCGACGGGGCCGAGTGCGGGCAGAATCGAGGGTGTGGACGTGCGGCAGCCACCGGAGAAGACGCCCGACGGACGCTTCGTCGTCATCGGCGGGCGGCGCTGGCGGGCGACCGATCCGGACCTTCCCGAGGAGGCCGCCGCCCGCCTCCGGAGCCATCTCATGGCGGCGCGCCGCGCGGTGCGGTCCGCGACCTCCGCTGGCGACCCGGACGCCGAGAGGTCCGCACGCGCACGCGTGCACCGCGCGAAGGTCGCGCTGGGCGAACGCGGCACACCCTGGTGGGAGCAGTCCGGGGCCGAACGCCGCCGACGATGGCGGGACGGACTCGCCCGGCTCGACGAGGACGGCCCGCGGTGACCCGCTCAGGACATGAGGCGCTCCCGGTCACCCATCACCACCACGGGGTGGTCGCCGGGATCGAGGGTGCGCAGCAGGGTCCGCATGCCCGACTCCGGGATCGTGACGCAGGCCGACGTGCCGTCCCCGTGGTCCAGGTGCAGCCAGATGCCGCCGCCCTTCTCCACCCCTTCGGGCCGGGACCAGTCGTAGGGCGGGGCGCCCACGAGGCGGTTGTAGTTGATGGCGATGACGTAGTCGAAGTCGTGGGCGTGGGCCTCGTCGTCGGTGATCGTGGACGCGAAGGCGTGGTCGTCGTGCCAGTACGGCAGCCGGCTGCCCGGATTGCCGAGCGTGCCGCCCGCGTCGGTCAGGCCGAACACGCCGACCGGGGTGCGCTCGTCGTCCATCCGGTGCTCCGTGGTCCAGCCCAGCCTGCCGTTGTGCGCGGGCCAGGCCGCCGTCCGCTCCCAGCCCGCGGCCCGCCGTTCGTAGAGCACGACGAGGCTGTCGGGCGAGTCCCGGCGCTCGCCGTAGACCACCACGACCTGGCGGGAACCGGCCGGCACCTGCCGCCACATCCGGTCCCCGACCCCCGGCAGGCGAGCCCCTACGGCCGCCTGGGGAGAGGCCGACATCGCCGGGTTGTTCGTGCCCGGCGCGCCACCCGGGCCCTGCGGCTCACCGGAGCCGCACGCGTCCGTCGACGCCAGCAGGAGGCCGCAGGCCAGGGCCGCGCATATGGCGTGCCGCGCTCCGCCGTGCCGCGGCCGCCGCGCAGTGGACCCCGGGACGGACCCGGTAAGAGTGGATTTCCGCATGATCAGGATCCTGGGGCGCGCGCATCCGGCACGCATCCACACACGGCATCCGGCCTAACCCGGCGCGTCCACCGCCGGTGGCGCCCCGAATCGCGCGCCGCCCACCGGACCGCACCTCGCGCCGCGGAGTCGGCGCTCACATGAGTGGGGTGTGTGACACATGTGCGAACAGCGTTGATTGACACCGACTGATCAGGGAACCCGGCCCACGTCAACCGGCCGGTGCGGACTGCCTCGTCAGCGCACCGGCGGCTGTGGTCCATTCGCAGGGGAGAAGTCGTGACACCACGCCTCGGAGCGGAAGAAGAGTTCCATGTACTGGACGTGGAGAGCGGCCGACTCGTGCCACGAGCCGCGGAACTGATAGAGCACCTCGGCAGACCCGACTTCACCACCGAGCTGCAGCGTTCGGTGGTGGAGAGCAACAGCGGCGTGCACGGCACGCTGGAGGAGCTGTACACCGACCTCTCCTCGACCCGGCTCCGCCTGGGCGCGGCCGCCGCCGGGCTCGGCCTCGCCGTCGTGGCCGCGGGCACCGTGCCGCTGGCCCGTGTGCGCCCCCTGGACGTCACCGCCGACGCCCGCTACCAGCGCATGGTCGACGACTACCGCATGGTCGCCGACGAACAGCTCATCTGCAGCGCGCAGGTCCACGTCGACGTCCCCGACCGGGACACCGCCGTCCGCGCGATGTGCCTCGTCTCGCCCTGGCTGCCGCCGCTGCTCGCCCTCACGGGCAGCTCCCCGTACTGGCTGGGGGCCGACACCGGGTACGCGAGCTGGCGGACCATGCTGTGGCAGCGGTGGCCGACCGCCGGACCGGCCGGCTGCCACCGGGACGCCGCCGAGTACGACAGGTCGATCGAGGAACTGATCCGCTCGGGCGTCATCAGCGACGCCGGCATGGTCTACCACGACGTCAGGCCCTCGGCCCACCAGAGCACGCTCGAACTGCGCATCTGCGACGCCTGCCCGCGGGTGGAGACCGTGGTGCTCGTCGCGGGCCTCTTCCGGGCCCTGGTCCGCGACGCCTGCGAGCGCCTGGCCCAGTCGGACGGCCCCCTGTGCGACGGCCGCCACGACTGGCTGCGGGCCGCCTCCTGGCGGGCCGCGCGCTCCGGACTGGAGGGCCGGCTCGTCGATCCGGTCAGCCGCCTCGCGGCACCGGCCGGCACCGTGCTGACTGGCATGCTGGCCCGGCTGCGCCCGGCTCTCGAGGCGTCCGGCGACTGGGACACCGTGCACGCGCTCCTGGAGGAGGCACTGTCGCTCGGGAGCGCCGCGCACCGGCTGCGTCGCACGGCCCGGGCCGGCGGCCTGCTCGCCGGCGTCGACCTGCTGACGGCCGAGACCCGCGGCGAGCGGCCGGCAGGCCGGCCCTCGGCACGGCTGGCCCGGCCCGCCGCGTGGTGGGACCCGGCCGGAACGCAGACCCCAGGCCACGGCACCGCCGCACCGGCCCGCAGCGCCTGAAGCCAACCGTCCCCCGGCGGCCGGGCGCACGGCCTCACGACCGGCTCATGAGCCCCGGCCGACCGCGGCATCCCGTCCATCGATCCAGGAGAGTCAAGTCCTCATGCACACCTCGCAACACCCCCCGGCCCCCGCACACCACCGTTCCGGGCGTGCCGCGCGCACGCACGTGCCCGGGGCCCGGCACAAGCGCGGCACACGCGCGCCGGAGCCCGCCCGGCCACTGGGCGGGGGACGGAGGAGCAGCTGATGTGCGGACTCAGCGGAGAGATACGCTTCGACGGCGAGCGGCCGGACGTCGCGGCGGTGGAGCGGATGACCGACCGGCTCGCGGCCCGCGGCCCCGACGGCCGCGGAGTGTGGTCCCAGGGGGCCGTCGCCCTCGGACACCGCCGGCTCAAGATCATCGACCTCTCCGACGACGGCGCCCAGCCGATGGCCGACCCGCGCGCCAGGATCGCCGGAGTCTTCAACGGCTGCGTCTACAACTACCGCGAGCTGCGCGACGAACTGCGGGCGCTCGGCCACCAGTTCTTCTCCGACTCCGACACCGAGGTCGTACTCAAGGCCTACCGGCAGTGGGGCCCCGACTGCGTCCGGCACTTCCACGGCATGTTCGCCTTCGCGCTCGTCGAGCTGGACAGCGGACGCCTCGTACTGGGCCGCGACCGGCTCGGCGTGAAGCCCCTGTACCTGACGCGGACCGCCGACCGGCTCCGGTTCGCCTCCTCGCTGCCCGCCCTCCTGGCGGCCGGCGGCGTCGACACCTCCCTCGACCCGGTGGCCCTGCACCAGTACTTCAGCTGGCACGCCACCGTGACCGCGCCGCACACCGTCCTCAACGGCGTACGCAAGCTGCCCCCGGCCACGGTGCGCGTCATCGAGCCCGACGGCACCCAGCACGACCACCGCTACTGGCAGCCGTCCCACACCCGGCGGCCCGAGTTCGCCTCCCTCGGCGCCGAGGACTGGACGGACGCCGTGCTGGACGCGCTGCGCACCGCCGTACGCCGCCGGATGGTGGCCGACGTCCCCGTGGGCGTGCTGCTGTCCGGGGGGCTGGACTCCAGCCTCATCGTCGCCCTGCTGGCCGAGCAGGGACAGCACGATCTCGCGACGTTCAGCGTCGGATTCGAGGCCGAGGGCGGTGAGGAGGGCGACGAGTTCCACTACTCCGACCTGGTCGCCCGCCACTTCGACACCGCCCACCGCCAGCTCCTGGTGGCGTCCGACCGCATCCCCGGAGCGCTGGAGTCGGCGGTGCTCGCGATGAGCGAACCGATGATGAGCCACGACGTGGTCGCCTTCCACCTGCTGTCCGAGCAGGTCGCCAAGGAGGTGAAGGTCGTGCAGAGCGGCCAGGGCGCCGACGAGGTGTTCGCGGGCTACCACTGGTACCCGGCGATGTCCGGCGTTCCCCGCGGCCAGGCCGCCGAGGCCTACATCGACGCCTACTTCGACCGGTCCCACGCCGAGCTCGCCCGCATCCTCGAGCCCGGATTCCTGGCCGGGCGGGACGTCTCCGCCGAGTTCGTGCACGCCCACATGGCGGCCGAGGGCGCGGAGACGGCGCTGGACGCCGACCTCCGCCTGGACACCCAGGTGATGATGGTCGACGATCCGGTCAAGCGCGTGGACAACATGACGATGGACTGGGGCCTGGAGGCCCGCGTCCCGTTCCTCGACCACGAACTCGTCGAACTGGCCGCCGCCTGCCCGCCCGAGCTGAAGCTCGCCGACGGCGGGAAGGGCATCCTCAAGGCCGCCGGACGCAGGGTCCTCCCGGCGGAGGTCGTCGACCGGCCCAAGGGCTACTTCCCGGTGCCGGCGATCAAGCACATGGCGGGCCCGGTGCTGCAACGGGTCCACGAGGCCCTCACCGCGCCGGAGGCGAAGGAACGCGGCGTCTTCCGCGAGGAGTACGTCGCGGAACTGCTCGAAGCACCCAACGCGCACCGCACCAGGCGAGGAGCGAACACACTGTGGCAGGTAGCGCTGCTGGAGATATGGCTGCAGACGCACGGAATCCGCTGACCCCGGCCGACGGCCCCGGCGCCTGGGCGCCGCACCCGCCGAGGGCGGGCACCGCCACGGCGACGACCGCGCCCCCGGACGCTGAACGGCCCGCGGGGGCGCCTCCGGCCGACGCCGCGCGCGTGGTCGCCCAGGCCGGCGCCGAGCCGGCCGGCGGCGCCACGGCGGCGGCCCGAGCGGCACCCGAGCCGGTCCTGCTCACCGACGCCGCCGCCGTGCACGACGTGCCGCAGCGGCTGACCGCGCACGGCTGCTGGTACCCCTCCGTCGACCCCGGCGGCCGCAACGTCGCCTTCATCTGCGACCGGACGGGGGTTCCGCAACTGTGGACCGGCCCGGTCGACGGCGAGGAGGCACGGCTGCTGGACGCCGACCCGGACCCGGTCACCGAGGTCTCCTGGTCGCCGGACGGCCGCTGGATCGCCTACACCACGGCGCCCGGCGGCGGTGAACTCACCCGCGTCCTGTGCGTACGCCCCGACGGCACCGGCCGCCGGCTGCTGGCCGGCGGCCGGCCCGGCGCCTCCGCCTACCTGGGCTGCTGGACGCACGACGGTTCGGCGATCGCGGTGACGCTCACCGAACCCGCGCCCGCCGGCCGGGCCCGGCACGGCCCCGAGGGACCGGTGGCGGACCTCCCGGACATCGCCCACACCGGCGGCTGGGCGGGGCGCGACGGCCGGGCGGTGCTGTTGGGCGGAACGCCGCTCGGGGCCCCGTACGGAGCGGACGCCACCGTGCTCCAGGGGCTCGACGCCTCGCCCTCGCGGGAGCCCGGCCATCGGGCACTGGCGGCCTACCTCGTGGACCCCGAGGGCGCGAGCGCGCCCGAGCTGGTGGCGAGCGAGGAGGGCGCACCGACCCTGCGCGTCTGCGGCCTCAGCCGGGACGGCAGGCTCGCCCTGCTGCGCCGGGGGCCGCGCGGCCGGCGCGAGGCGCTCGTGGTGCGCCGCCGGGACCGGGCCGTCACCTGCGCCGTGCGGGTCGCCGACGGCGATCCCTGGATCGGGGGCTTCGCCCCGGACGGCCGCACCGTATGGCTGCGCAGCGACAGCGACCGCGAGTTCGCGGCACTCCTCGCGGTGCGGCTGGACTCACGGGGGCAGCGGCTGGCGCAGTGGCCGGTCGCCGCCCGCCCGGAGTGCGACCTCGAACTGCTGAGCCTGCACCGGGACGGGCGGCACGCCGTCCTGTCCTGGAACGTGCGCGGGGTCAGCGAGCTGGAGATCAGCAGGCTGCCGGCGACCGCCCCCGACGGGGACGGCCCGGCCGCCCTGCGAGGCGCCGCCGTGCCCAGGGCCGGGACGTCCCGCGGCGTCCCGCTGCCGCACGAGGTGGTCACCAGGATCGCGCCCACCCCCGACCCCGACGGCCCCGTCGTGGCCCTGTCGGGGTCGCGGCGGCGACCCGGCGTGTGGTGGCTGCCGCACGCCTCGGCCCTGCGCACCCCCTGGTCCTCGCGCGACGAGGACGCGGTGCCCGACGCCGGCCACGCACCCGTGCAGCCGTTCCCCGTCCGGCCCGTCGCCCGGGACGGGCTCGCCCTCGGCGGCTGGTACTACCGGGCGCCCGGCCGCTCCCCGGGCGAGGCGGCCCCCTGCGTCCTGCATCTGCACGGCGGCCCCGAGGAACAGGAGCGCCCCGTCCTGCAGACCCTCTACCACGAACTGCTCGGCCGCGGACTGGACGTCTTCGCCCCCGACGTACGCGGCTCCTCCGGCTACGGCCGCTCGTTCGTGGACGCGGATCTCGGCACCAACCGGTTCGCCGCGATCGAGGACGTCGCCGCCTGCGCGGCCCACGTCGTCGTGGCGGGCCTGGCCGACCCCCGGCGGCTGGCGGTGATGGGCCGCTCGTACGGCGGCTATCTGACGATGGCGTCCCTCGTCTGGCACCCGGAGCTCTTCCGCACCGGCGTGGCGGTCTGCGGGATGTCCGACCTCACGACGTTCTTCGCCGGCACCGAGCCGTGGATCGCCGAGTCCGCCGCCCACAAGTACGGGCACCCCGAACACGACCACGAACTGCTGCGGTCGCTGTCGCCGATGAGCCGCGTCGACGCCCTGCGCGTGCCGGTGCTCGCCGTGCACGGGGAGCACGACACCAACGTGCCGGTGGGGGAGTCGACGCAGTTCGTCCGGGCGGCGCGGGAACGCGGCCTTGAGGCCGAGCTGCTGATGCTCCGTCAGGAAGGGCACGACTTCCGCCGGGCCGACAACCGGCGCCTCTTCCGCAGGACCGCCGCCGACTGGATCCAGCGGCACCTGACCAGCCGGCCCGCCTGACCGGTCCGGCCGCCGGTACCGCTACCGGACCCGCTCGGCGAGGCCGTCGCGCCGGGCCGCCCGGTTCACGCGATCGACGGGTCGGACTCCTCCTCGACGGTCCAGGAGACGCCCTCGGGCAGGGCCTGGGAGGCCGCACCGGCCCCGCGCAGCGGGAACACGACGACCGCGACCGCCGCCAGCGCGCACAGCAGCCAGTCCAGCGCCCACGGCATCCCGTCGGGCCCGAAGTACAGGACCGGCGAGGCGCACACGGCGGCGAGCAGGGCGCCGCCGAGGACGGGCCCGTGCACGGCCGCGCTGAACGGGGTGGTGCGGGGCAGCCGCCGGACCGGGCGCGCGGAGACGGCGGGACGGTGGGAGCCGTCGAGGTGCGGGCGTGCCTCGTCCGGGTCCGCGAGCCCCATGACCACCTCGCCGGTGTCGGCGACGAACGCGGCCGGCAGCTCGTCCTCGATCAGCTTCCACCGCTCCGGCCAGCACAACCAGCCCTCCTGCCCGCCGAGAAGCAGGGCGGCGCGGCCCACCTCCTGGGGCGGGGCCGCGATTTTCAGCGCGCGGCCACCGGCCTCCAGGACGAGCCAGTGGTACTGCGTGACCTTCAACTCACCGGGTTTCGAGCCTCGTTCGCTGTACCGCATCCTCACCGGCTTCCCGGCGCGGGCCCGGATGGCGTGCAGCTCTCCCCGGGCGGCGTCCTCCACCAGCACCCGCAACTTGCGCCGGACGGCGGCCTGACTGACCTGACGGCGGGCGAACAGCAGGGTCTTCACCGTCAGGACGAGAACGAGGAGGATCAGCACTCCGGAGAGCACACCGCCCGAGCCGGCGGCCAGCCGGGTGAGCACCAGCGGAGTCAGCAGCAGAAGAACGGCTCCCGTGGTACGGCCCGCCTGCCGCGCGGGAAGGGGCAGCCGGCGGGGCAGCGGCGGCACCTTCTCCGGCGCCGACGGCGTGTTCGGGCTCAGCGGCGGCGCCGCACGGCCGGCGAGCGCCCAGCCGCCGCCGGCGACGGCGGCCGCTGCGAGGGCCGACAGTATGTCCCAGCGCGGGGCGGGTGCGTCATAGCGTGCGAAGACCAGGGACAGTGCCACGGCCGCGCAGGCCAGGGCGGCGCCGCCGAGGGCGCGGGTGATCAGGGTGGAGCGTCGCATGGGCGTCCTTCACCGGGTGCGGGGAGCCGGGGTGGGGGGCACCGTCTCGCGAGGCCGGACTGGCACGGGGGGCGCACCAGTTTCTTACATGATCGGCGGCGAAGCAAAGGCATGGCGGCCCGGCCGGACCGCCATGCCCGCCCCGCTCAGGGGCGGGGCGCGGCGCCCTCGTCGACGGGCAGCGGGACCGGCTCCTCCACCGGCGCCGCCGGGGCGCCGACGGCATCGCCCTTGTCCCGGAGGCCGGTTCGCGTGCGCGTGCGGCGCAGCGCCAGCAGGAGCACCGGCATCAGCACGCAGGTGACCGCCGCGCTGTGCCAGAGCAGCGCGTCCAGCCGCCCGGCGGCCAGGTAGGCGCCCGCGGCGACCGCGGCCAGCGCGCACACACCCCGGTCCACGATGCTCTCCACCGACAGCAGCGTGGCCCGCGGCGCTTGCGCCGGGATCGCGTCGTTGACCAGCTTGCGCTGCACCGGATACACGAACCCGGTGATCGCGGCGAACGCGCACAGCAGCACGACCACGGCCCAGGGTCCGCCGACGGCGGTGCCCGCGAGCGTCGCGGCGAGCGCCACGCTCAGCAGGGACACCCACACCACCGGCGACAGCCGGCGGCCCAGCCACTGGGGACGGGCCGAGGTCACCGCCTCCGCGACCGTCATCGCCGCGAGCACCCCGCCGTGCGCGCCCTCCCCGACGCCGTGCTCCAGCAGCACCGGCTGGAACAGGTTCACCTGGCAGATCCGGGACAGCGTGAAGACGGCCACCCCCTGCACCATCAGCAGGGCCAGCCGCGGCGACGCCCGCAGGGCGCGCAGCGCGGCCCGGGTGTCGCGCAGGAGGCTGCCGTCCCGCCGCGCCCGGCCTTCCGGGCGGGCCCGCCCGCCCCCGGGCGCGGCGAGCCGTGGCAGGGCGAGCGCACAGCCGAGGGAACCGGCCGCGCTCGCAGCGCTGAGCACGTACGGGGCCTGCGGGGCCAGCGTCATCAGGGGCCCGACCAGCGGCCAGCACACCACCTTGGCGGCGAGCCCCAGGGCCCGGGCCGTGCCCTCGGCGCGCAGGTAGTGGGCCTGCGCGCCCTCGGCCCGCAGTCCGTCGTACAGATAGGCGCTCGCCGCCCCGGACGTCAGCGAACGCCCGGCGGCGATCGCGAGGAAGTGCACCAGGAAGCCCGTGTACGACGGGGACAGGACCGGCGCCAGATTGGCCGCCGTCATGACCACCGCCCCGGCGCTCAGGCAGTTGCGGGCGCCGATGCGGTCGGCGATGACTCCGGTCGGTATCTCGAAGAGGCAGAACGCGATGTAGTAGATGCTCTGGATGCCGAAGATCTGGTCGTCGGACAGGCCCGCGTCGCGCTGGTAGGCGTAGAAGACGGGCATCCACCACAGCAGGTTGAACAGGAGCTGGAAACCGTTGTTCAGGCGGATGAGGCGCCGCGCCGCCGGACTCGGGACCGGCGCCGGCGAGGTGGACCGCGAGAATGGCATACCGGGCCTCACCGGGAGTAGGGGCGGACCTGGACCAGGCGGAACGCTCCCTCCGCGGTCATGAGCCACTCGATGTCCAGGGCCCCGTCGGGGTCGTCCGCGCTGAAGTGCGACTGCAACAGCCGCCCGGCCAGGGCCAGTCGGGCCAGCGCGGCGCGCGTCGCGGCCGGCAGATCCTCGCCCGAGGAGCCGACGTCCACGGTGCGCCCGCCGCCCTCCACGGTGTTGTAGAGGTACTGCTGCGGCAGGATCGTGCCGTCGACCACCCGCTCGGGAGAACCCGGCGCGCAGTTGACGTACACGTTGCGGAAGTCCTCGCGGCGGGTCGGATTGCAGGTCACCAGCACACCGCCGAGACCGGCCGGCACGTACTCCTGGACGATCACCCCCATGTAGGTGTCGTCCAGCGGGATGCCGGCCTGGTGCCGCAGGCGCACGCTGCGCGGCGACACCAGCGACGCCCACACCTGCCGTACGGCGTCCATGAGCTGGTCCGTGCCGCGCACCGTGGTGACCGAGTCGTAGATGCCCGCGGCGGAGAAACCGGGCAGGTCCTCGGCGTTGGACGAGGAGCGCACCACCAGACGGCGCCCGTCGGCCGACAGCGGCGCGACGGACGCGGTGATCGCGCGTTCCACCTCGTCGGGCATCGGCGTGGTGCGCGTCAGCTGCTGGAGACTGAGCGCGAGGGAGTCGACCACCTCGAAGGCCTCCAGCTCGAGCGCCATCTTCAGCTTGCCGATGCCCTGTTGCAGCGCGGGCGACGAGGTCAGGAAGAGGTGGTGCAGCCGGAACGGCAGCGCCACGCCCTCGGGCGCGCGGACCGTCTCCGCCACCCGTGCCGCTGCCACGGCCCGCAGCCGCTCCCGTGACGCCCCGGGCTCCCCGAGCCGGGCCGCGAGATGGCCCAGCAGGTCGGGCCGCGGCGGACGCGGACGCGCGTAGAACGCGGTGAGGTCCGCGGTGCGGCTGTCCAGGACGTGGTGCAGTTCCCCGAGGCTCGCCGCCTTCGTGCCGTAGCCGTCCCGGTCGGCGCTGCGCAGCCGGTGCAGTGCGAGGACCGGGGCGTCCTCCAGGAACGGCGCCTCCAGCCGGATCCGCTGCTGGTGCCAGGCGGGCTTGGTCAACTCCGGTGCCCGGGAAAGCCGTTCCAGGGTGACGGCGTCCTCCTGCGCCCGGTAGCGCACCCACGCGCCGTCGAGCCCGTCGCGCCGCACCACCTCGTCGAGGTCGCGGACGATCGCGTTCGGGATGCCCCAGCCCGAGGCGAGGACGTTGGTGTGGGAGAGCGGCGTGATGGGGGCCGTGTTGATGATCCCGGCGACGCGCGGCACGTCGTCCGGCGGACAGGGCATGGCGACGATGTCCGACCAGCCCAGCTCGCCGGCCGCCTCCTCGTACTCCGCCGGGGTGCGGAAGTAGCGCAGCCGCCCGCGCGCCTCGCCCGGGTTGAGGCAGGTGCGGGTCCGGTTGCCGAACAGCTCGTGGCTGAGGATGCGCGGCACCCGCGTCTCGCTGACGCGGGACAGCTCGTGCTCCTGCCCGTGGTTCGCGGGCTTCAGCAGCAGCGGCAGGCGTCCGTCCACCCGCCCGCGCACATAGCCGTAGAACTCCTCCAGGAGCGCGCCGTGCATCGTGTCCGCCTCGGTCGTCTCCAGCACCAGGAAGGGCCGTTCGGCGCCGTCGGCCTCCTCGTCGGTGTGCAGGGACAGCACGCCCAGCAGGAAGCGGCGCTCGGGGTCCGTGTACACGGAGGCGTTGAACGCGTCCAGGTCCGCGTCGAGTTCGTCGAGCGTCAGGCCGAGGACGCGGGTCGCGATGTAGTTGACGTGGAAGGGGTGCACCCGGGTGTCGAGCAGATGCCAGGTGTCCTGCGCACGGTCCACCACGACCTTCAGGTAGGGATGTCCGGCCAGCACCCCGGACAGGGTGCGGAACAGCGGCAGCGAGAGGTTGGCCCCGACGACCGTGCGGTCGCCGGCCGCGTCGGGCGCGCCCGTTCCGTCCAGCGCGAGAGTCATGCCCGCACCCCCTCGCCGGCGTGCGCGGGCAGGAGGCGCGGCAGGGCGTCCACCAGCGCGGTGAGGTCGCGGACCACGGACTCCGGCCGGTCGGCCGACAACAGGCACAGCCCCGCCATGGTGTTGGCCCCGGCGGCCGGGTCGTAGACCGGTACCGGAGCGCCCTGCGGCAGCGAGCTCTCGTGGACGACGGACAGCGAGCTGCCCGCGCCGATCGGCGCGCCGCGCAGCACCGCCGCCGGGTCCCACAGATGCCGTCGGGCCCACGGCGCGCCCTCGCCGTCCACCGCGAGGACCACCAGGGAGCCGGCCGCCCCCTCGGCGTCCTCGCCGGTCAGCGCCCGCGAGGGCCACTCGGGCGAGCGGCCGAGCAGCTGGTCGGTGAACAGGCCCACCAGGTCCAGCCCGAAAACCTCCTCGATCTGCGGCACCGTCATCGCGCCGCCGAACCGCGCTGCCGTCTCGATGACCCACATCCGGCCGTCCGCACCCAGCTTGATCTCCGTGTGGGTGCCGCAGTCCTCCAGCCCCAGGGCCTCGACGGCCTGCCGGGCCAGTTCCACGATCCGGTCCTGGGCGTCGCCGCCGAGCGCGGCCGGGGTGATGCCGGCGCGTTCGGTGAACGGCGCCACCGTCGGCATCCGCCCGCTCACGCACACCGGTCGGAACACACCGTCCACCACGACGCCCTCGACGCTGACGTAGTCGCCCCAGCCCGAGCCGTCGAACCACTCACCGGCACAGCCGCTGACGATCTCCTCGACGATGAAGTCCTCACCGGCGCCCGCCACATGGAGCTCCGCGAACCCCAGCAGCGCCGACTCCGTCATCACCGCCCGCGACCGGTGCCAGGCCTCCCGTGCCTGTTCGGGCGCCTCGATGACCTGGTGCGCCGTCGAACCGGCGCTCCAGGCGGCCTTCAGCAGCAGCGGGTACGACAACTCGGCCGCTGCGGCGTCCAGTTCGGCGGCGTCCGTGACCGGGCGGAACCTCGGCTGGGGTATGCCGCGGCGCTCCCAGGCGGCGCGCATCAGCCGCTTGTCGCGGGCCAGCGCCGCGGCCGGGCCCGCGCCCCGCAGCCCGAGCCGACGGGACGCCTCGGCGACCGCGACCACCGCGTACTCGGAGAACGTGACGACGGCGTCCGCGCCGACCTCGCGCGCCCGGTCGGCGATCAGCCCGACGAGGTCCGAACCCGGCAGCTCCCCGGCCGTGACGACCGACTCGCACAGCCCGCCGGCGTCCGCCGCCACCGCGGCGGGCAGTTCGCTGAGTGCCAGCAGGTGCACCGCGGACCTCGCGGCCACCCGCGTCAGGGCGTGCCCCACCGGGGGGCCGCCCTTGGCATGCACGTACAGCACCCTGCTCACGAATACCCAACTCCTTTTAATCCACTGTCGGTTGAGGCGCGCCCGTAGTGCCGCGCGCGTACGGCGGGACCGCGGCGCCCGTACGCGCCCGCCGTCTCACCGCCTCCTTCAAGCGAACCAGCCCCGACCCCCGCCGCAGGGCCCGAGACGCGCGAACGGCTCAGGCAAATGCCCGACTGCCGAAGGCGCCGGCGGTCGCTCGCGGGTCCGGTCGTGCGCTAGGTGCGGGCCGCTCCGGAAGCACCCCGTCCGGTCACCCCCGCATGTCCGCCGCGCTACGGGAAACGCATGATGTGTTACGCAAAGTAACGTAGTAGACGGTTGAAGGAGTTGGGCCGTGGACGAGACCGAGCTCAAGGCGCTGCTCGAGACCCTTCCGGTGTCCTGGTGGGAGGCCGACGGCGGACTGACCGTCGTGGACAGCGGGGGAGGCGCGTTCGACGACGAACGCACCGCCCGGCGCTTCCTGGAGGCCCTCTGCGCCGACCGCGGCGGCACACCGCTCCCCGCCGACGCCGGCCCCTACCAGACGTCCTTCGAGGGCCGGACCTTCGACGTGAACTGGCCGGCGCGGGACCTGGGGCCGGAGCGCGGCAGCAGGGGAGTGGCGGTCGAGGTGGGCGGCGGCGCGGAGGACAACCCGTACGCCTCGTTCGCCGACCTCACCCCGGCCGCGGCCTTCGTACGGGACGCCGGCGGCCGCTATCTGTGGGCCAACCACGCCTACGCCCACCTGTACGGCACCACGCGCGACGCCGTGATCGGCTGCCACCTCGCCGACGTCGACGAACCCGGCGACGTCGAACGGTTCCTCGCCCTGGACCGCGAGACCCTCACCTGCGGCACACCCGTCCGGCACACCCTCGCCTACCGGCGCTCCGACGGTTCACCGGGCCACGCCGCGGGCTACCGCTTCCCCGTCCGCTGGGGCGCCGCGCGCTGCGTGGCCGGCATCTACGTCGACATCACCGAGCACACCCGGGCACTCGACCAACGGCACCGCGCGGAGGAGGACTTACGCGCTCTGCGCGATCACAGCGGCCTGCCCTGCGTCCGCCTGTCCGTGGACGGGCTCGTGGAGGAGGCGGGTACGGCGGCCGCGCAACTCCTGCGTGTGCGCCTCTCCGACCTCATCGGCCGGCCCGCGGACTCCCTGCTGGCGGACACGCCGGAACGCACCGGCCTGCACCGGATCTGGCACGACCTCGTGAGCGGCCGGCGCCGAAGCGCCCGCACCTGCGCCGTGCTCGTCGACGCGGACGACCGCCGGCGCCGGGCCCTGATCCAGTTGAGCGCCGTGTGCCGGGCCCCGGAGCGGGTGGCCGGCGTCTGGGCGGTGCTGACGCACCTGGGCCTGCCCCACGAGGCGCGGCCGCCCCTGACCGCCGCCCAGGTCCGGATACTCGCCCTGCTGGCCGCCGGGCGCAGCAACGCGGAGATCGCCAGGACGCTGCACCTGTCCCGGCAGACCGTGGACTACCACCTCAGCCGCCTGCGCGACCTGCTGGACGCCGCGACCCGGCCGGCCCTGGTGGCGCGGGCCTACGTACTGGGCATCCTGGCCCCGCAGGCCTGGCCCCCGAGGTCCGCCACGGCGGCCCACCCGCTCAGCCCGGTCTGACGCGCCCGTGCCGCCCCGGGCCCGCCCGGCCGTGGGCCGGGCGAGCCCGTCGGTGGCGATGTCCGGGCGGGGGAGTGAGGCTGGAGAGCGGGGACCCGGACCGAGGAGTCAGCCATGATCGTCACCATCGTCGGCGCCGGAAACATGGCACGCGGCATAGGGACCCGGGCGCTCGCGGGCGGTCACTCCGTCCGGCTGTACGACCGCAACCGGGCGAAGGCGGAGGACCTGGCAACGGCTCTGAGCCAGGCGGGCTCCGGGCCGGAGGTCACGGCGGCCGACGCCGGCGCCGTGACCGGTTCCGACGTCGTGGTGCTGGCCCTGCCCTACCCGGCCGGCTGCGAGGTGGCCGCCGCGTGGGCCGGCACCCTGGCCGGGAAGGCGGTTGTCGACATCTCGAACCCGGTGGACTTCACCACCTTCGACTCCCTGGTGGTGCCGGCCGGCACCTCGGCGGCCGAGAAGATCGCCGCCGCGGCGCCGGACGCCCGGGTGGTCAAGGCCTTCAACACCACCTTCGCCGGCCCGCTCGTCAGCGGAGAGGTGGCCGGTCGGCCGCTGGACGTCTTCGTCGCCGGAGACGACGACACGGCGAAGGAGACCGTGTCCGCACTGGCCTCCTCCGCGGGGCTGCGCCCCCTGGACGTGGGGCCGCTGCGCCGGGCGCGGGAGCTGGAGGCGTTCCAGTTCCTGCACATGGCGGCGCAGGAGCGGCTCGGCCTGAACTGGTCGAGCGCCATCGCGATCCTGCCCTGAGGGCCGGCACGGGGCGGCCGGCGTCCGGCGGCCGCGGAACCCGCGGATCCGGGCGGTGATCGGCCCCGCGCATCGACGCGGCCCCCCCACGGCCCGCCGGACGGGCTCGCCAGGGACTTCGGCGGCCGCGCGGCAGCGCAGGGGCATCGTCGACCAGGGGGGCGCGCGGTCGCACCGCTGACAGCGGCACACCGTACGCCCGGCCGGCCGGCACGGGTGCCGTGACCGTGTATTTGGACCCCGCGCGGCCCGCCGTCCCGGGACCGGCGGGCCGACGCCTCGGTGGGCGACGACGCGGGGTAGTCGGAACCTACGTGGTGGCCGAGGGAAACGGAAGCCCCAATTCCTTTTGATCTTCGACTCCTTGACGGTCGCCCTTCCGTACGCCGCGGGCCTCCTGAGGTGAGCAAGCGCTTGGTAAGCTGCGGGAAGTCGTGGGACAGGGAGGACGCACCATGCCGTCGTCGCAAGCAGAGGCCTTCTACGAGCGGGAGGCCGCCGACCGGTTCCTCCCCACCGGCTACACCCGGGGTCCCTGGGACGCCGGTTCCCAGCACGCCGGCCCGCCGGCCGCGCTGCTCGGGCTCGCCGTGGAGCAACGGCCGGGGGCCCGGCCGGACATGCGGATCACCCGGCTCACCTACGAGATCACCCGGCCCGTCCCCCTGCGGCCGCTCACCGTGACCACCCGCGTGCTGCGCGCCGGACGCAGCGTGGAACTCGTCGAGGCCGCCCTGACGCCCGAGGGCGGTACGGAGGTGATGCGGGCGACGGCACTGCTGATGCGGACGGCGCCCGAGTCGGTGCCGGAGGTGTCGCCGGGTCCGCAGGTGCCCGGGCCCGGCGCCGTGGACCCGCAGGCCTTCTTCCCCGTCCCCTGGGACCAGGGCTACCACACCGCCATGGACGTGCGCTTCGCCGCGGGCTCGTTCCTGGAACCCGGTCCGGCGACGGCGTGGATGCGGATGCGGGTGCCCCTGGTGGCGGGCGAGGAGACGGCGCCGCTCAGCAGGGTGCTGACCGCGGCGGACTCCGGCAACGGCGTCAGCTCGGCGCTCGACTTCCACCGCTACGTCTTCGTCAACGCCGATCTCACCGTCAGCCTGCACCGCCATCCCGAGGGCGAGTGGGTCTGCCTGGACGCGCGGACGATGGTGGACGGCGCCGGCATCGGACTCGCCGAGTCCGCCCTGCACGACGAGAAGGGCCCGCTGGGACGCGGCACCCAGAGCCTCTACGTGACCGAGCGGGGCTGATCAGGCGGTCGCCCGGGCAGCCCCGGTCGCCCGGCGGCGCCGCTCGGCCGGCCGGCGCCGCTCGCCCGGCCGCTCGCGGCGACGCCGGGCCGGCATCCGGGGGCCGCCGTCCCATGCCGGCCGTGGCGGATGGGAGGATGCATGGTATGGACATCCGCCGAAGGAACAACGTGACGGTCGCCGGCCCGGCCGCCGCTCCCGCCCTGGTGCTGGCGCACGGGTTCGGCTGCGACCAGAACATGTGGCGCCTGGTCGCGCCGGCACTGGCGGAGCGGTACCGGGTGGTGCTGTTCGACTACGTGGGCTCCGGCGGTTCCGACCTGTCGGCCTGGAGCGAGGCGCGGTACTCCACGCTCGACGGCTACGCCCGGGACGTGGTCGAGGTCTGCGAGCACCTGGACCTCGACCGGGCGGTGTTCGTGGGCCACTCGGTCAGCGCCATGGCCGGGGTGCTGGCGGCGCGGGCCGCGCCGGAGCGGATCGGCGCCCTGGTGATGGTCGGGCCCTCGCCCCGCTACATCGACGACGAGGGCTACCGCGGCGGCTTCGACGCCGAGGACATCGACGAGCTGCTGGTCTCCCTGGAGTCGAACTACCTCGGCTGGTCGTCCGCCATGGCCCCGGTGATCATGGGCAACCCGGAGCGGCCGGAGCTGGGACAGGAGCTGACCAACAGCTTCTGCGCCACCGACCCCGACATCGCCCGTGTCTTCGCCCGCACCACGTTCCTCTCCGACAGCCGGGACGACCTCAAGAGCGTGGCCGTTCCCACGCTCGTCCTGGAGTGCGTCGAGGACGCCATCGCACCGCGCGAGGTCGGTGCCTACGTACACGCGGCGATCCCCGGCTCCCGCCTCGTCACCCTCGACGCCACCGGCCACTGCCCGCAGTTGAGCGCCCCCGAAGCCACGACGGCGGCGATCCTCGACTTCCTGCGGGACCTGTCGTGATGTGCCGTACGGACAGCCTCTCCGAGCCGCCCGACCGCAACGGCCGGGGCGGCGGCGCGGAGGACCTCGACCCGGCCTTCACCGCCCTGCTCGAGGACAGCGCCGAGGACCTCTACGAGGCGGCGCCCTGCGGCTACCTCTCCACCCTGATGGACGGCACGGTCGCCAAGGTCAACGGCACCCTGCTCGAGTGGCTGGGCCTGCGGCGCGAGGACGTCGTCGGACGCAGGCGCTTCGCCGACCTGCTGACCGTCGGCGGCAGGATGTACCACGAGACGCACTTCGCGCCGCTGCTGCGCATGCAGGGCGAACTGCGGGGCGTCGCACTGGAGATGAAGACCGCCCGGGGCACCCGGCTCCCGGTGCTGGTCTCCTCCGCCGTCAAGCACGGCAGCGAGGGCGAGCCCCTGCTGATCCGCACGACCGTCGTCGACGCCTCCGACCGGCGCGCCTACGAAGAGGAACTGCTGCGCCGCCGCCAGGACGCCGAACGCGCCCGCGCCGAGGCCGAACAGGCGCGCGTCGAGGCCGAGGAGGCGAGGAAGCAGGCCGAGGCCGACCGCGAACGCCTCGCCGACGCGCTCGCCGTGCTGCAGAAGTCCCTGCTGCCCGACACCCTGCCGGCCGTCCCCGGACTGGAGACCGCCGTGTACTACCACACGGCGTCCCCCGACCAACTCGGCGGCGACTTCTACGACTTGTTCCCCATCGACGGCGACCGCTGGGCCTTCTTCCTCGGGGACGTGTGCGGCAAGGGCCCCCAGGCCGCCGCCCTCACCTCGCTGACCCGCTACACCCTGCGCGCCGCCGCCCACCACACCCCCGAGCCCGCCGCCGCGCTGACGACCCTGAACACCGTCCTGCACGAGCGGTACACGGCCGGCGGCGACCCCAGGTACTGCACCTGCATCTTCGGCATCCTCGAACCCGGCACCGGCGACGGGCGCACGACCGTCCGGCTGGCCTCCGGCGGTCACCCCCCGGCGCTCGTCATGCGAGCCGACGGCCGCGCCGAGCCGCTGCACACCCCCGGCGGCCTGCTCGTCGGCGCCCTGCCCACCGCGCCCTTCACCGCCGCCACGACCACCCTGGCCCCCGGTGACACGCTGCTGCTCTACACCGACGGCCTCACCGAGGCCCGCACCGGCCCCACCCGCGACAGCCTGTACGGCGAGGACGGACTGCTCGCCTTCGCCGCCGACCACGCGTCGGCCACCCCGCAGGCGCTGATCGCCGCGCTGACCGAACTGCTGGAAGGCTTCGGCGACGGTCTCGACGACGACACGGCCCTGTTCGCCATCGGAGCCCCGGCCCCCAAGGTCCCCGCCCGGGCCTCCGCCGCCCGTCCCCACCCGGCAACGAAGCACAGACGATGACCCCGCTCAACATCACGCACCGCGACGCCACCGCGGGACCCGTCCTTTACGTGGCCGGCGAACTCGACCACGCCCAGGCCGCCATGCTGCGGCAGGAACTGGACTCCCTCACCCTGAGCCCGGGCCAGTGCCTGGACATCGACCTGTCCGGCCTGGAGTTCTGCGACTCCACCGGGATCACCGTCCTGCTCGCGGCACGCCAGCAGGCCGAGGCCGCGGACGCCGGCATCGTCCTGACCGCGGTCCCGCCCCACCTCCTGCGGATCCTCACGATCGTCGGCCTCGACCAGGTCTTCACCATCCGCCCGGCCCCGCCGGCCGACTGACCGCGCAGCCACGCCGTACGGCCGGCTGACCGCGCCACCACGGCGCGCGGCTCCGGCCGCGCCGTCACGCGCGGGCGCCGGCCGCCGTCAGCCTGCCGAGTCCGGTGCCGTTCCGCCGCCCCCGGCGGCCTCGGACAGCCGGTCGCGCAGCCAGCCGGGATCGGGATTGACGTACGGGCGATCCGCCACGAGGACGGTCGGCACGGTCTCGTCGCCGTTGTTGACCGCCCTGACCGCCGCCGCTCCCGCCGGGTCGCGCCAGATGTCCACCCAGTGCAGCCGTCCGGCCTCGCGGCCCAGCCGGAAACGAAGCCGCAGGCAGTACTTGCAGCCGGGCCGCCAGAACACGACCGGCCGCCCGTCGACCGCGCTGAGCCGCCGGGCCTCCTGCGCACTGACCGACCTCGGGAAGATCACCGGCGAGTACAGGACCGCCATCACGAGGAACCACAGCAGCACCGGCGCGGCCGCTCCGGTGCCCCTGCCGAGGAGGCGGAGACCGGTCGCGATCACCGCACCGCTGAGCCCCAGCAGCACCGGGACGGTCCAACTACGCGTCATGAACACGCACGTTATCGGGCCGCCGGGTGATCCCGGAACCCGACGGCCCGCCCGACTCGGCACCGCGCGCTGCCGCGGCGGACAATGGGATCTCCACGCCGAGCGAGGTGGTGGGGACGATGCCCGTATGGCACCTGCGCGACTATCACGACGACGATCTCGACCAGGCCATCCAGATCTGGGACCAGAGCCGCGGGACCGACGAGGACCGGGTGTTCCCGGTCTCCGAGGTGATGGCCGCGGCCAAGTCCGGGCAGACGGCGGTCGTCGCCGTGGTCGGCGAGGAGCTCGTGGGCATGGCCGTGGCGGAGTCCTACGCCAAGCGGGGCTGGATCCTGCTGGTGGCGCTGGCCTCCCGCTGGCGCGAGCGCGGTATCGGCAGCGCGCTCGTCGCCGAGCTGGAGCGGCGGCTGCGGGCCGCCGGAGTGCGTCACATCAGCGCGCTGCTGCCCGCCCACGCGGCCGGGACGAAGGCCCTGGCCAACTCGGGCTACGAGTCCCGCGACGACCTCACCTACTTCGAGAAGTTCGAACCGTCGGGGACCGCCGACGCCGACGTCCTCGCGGCCCTCGGCGGCCGGATGTTGCCGGAGGGGCTGTGGGACGCGATGGCGGGCATGGAGCGGGAGAAGCAGGTCATCGAGCGCCGGGTCGTCCTGCCGCTGACCGAGCCGGTGCTGGCCGACCGCTACGGCGTCGTCCCGCCGAAGGCGGTCATGCTGTTCGGCCCGCCCGGCACCGGCAAGACCAGCTTCGCCAAGGCCGTGGCCTCGCGGCTCGGCTGGCCGTTCGTGGAGCTCTTCCCCTCCCGCCTCGCGGCCGACACCGGCGAAGGGCTGGCGGCGGCGCTGCGGGAGGTGTTCGCGGAACTGGCCGAACTGGACTCGGTCGTGCTCTTCATCGACGAGGTGGAGGAGATCGCCGCCGTGCGGTCCGGGAAGGCGGTCGACCCAGGGCACGGCGTCACCAACGAGCTGCTCAAGCTCATCCCCGTCTTCCGCGAACACGACGCACGCCTGCTCGCCTGCGCCACCAACTCGGTCCGCTCCCTCGACCCGGCGTTCCTCCGGCCGGGCCGGTTCGACTACGTCATCCCCATCGGCCCGCCGGACCCGACCGCCCGCTCGGCCATCTGGGCCCGCTACCTCAGAGCGGCCGCCACCGACTCCATCGACCTCGCGCGGTTGGTGGAGGCCAGCAAGCTGTTCACCCCGGCCGACATCGAGTACGCGGCCCGCAAGGGCGCCCAGGCCGCGTTCGAACGCGAGGTCGCCGAGCGCCGGGGCGCGCCGGCCACCACCGACGACTACCTGGCGGCCATCGCCGACACCCGGCCGACGCTCACCGCCCGGGCGATCGAGGAGTTCACCGAGGACATCGACAAGCACAGCCGGCTCTGACAACCACGCCGGCGGCAGTGTCCGTACGCGCCGGCCCGCGCGTGCCGACGCGGAGGCAAGTGGAGGACGCGGAGGAACGCGGAAGATGCGGGCGAGCACGGCGGCGGAAGCCGACGCACCTACTGCGGCTCACCCGCCCGTGCGTCCGCGGCGCGGTAGCGTTCCGCCAGGACGGCGCCCGATCCGTTGCGCAGGGCGAGTTCCGCCTCGGCCAGCCCGGTCAGCGGCCCGGGGTCGGACAGGCCGGGCACGCACAGCACCTCCCCGGTCTCCAGGCCGGCGAGGGACGCCGCGACCACGTCGGCGGGCGGCATGCCGCCGTCCTCGTGGACCCGGGCCTCGCCGCCGACCGGGGCCTCGCCGGTGCCGAGGTGGAACTCGGTGGCGGTCAGCCCGGGGCAGACGACCTGGACCCGCACCGGCGAGTCGGCCAGCTCGGCGGCGAGGGTCCTGGTGAACGTCACCATGTAGCCCTTGGTGCCCCCGTAGACGGCCCGGTGGGGGAGGGGGCCCGGGGGCAGGGAGCCGGCGAACGCCAGCAGCGAGGCGACGTTGACGACGGCGCCCCGGCCGCGGGCCACCATGCCGGGAAGGGCCGCGCGGGTGAGCGCCGTCGGCGCCACGACGTTCACGTCCAGCACCTTGGCGAGCAGGGCCTGATCGACCTCGGTGAAGGGTCCGTACCCGTTGATCCCGGCGTTGTTGACGAGCAGCGCCACGTCGTCGGCGGTCACCCGCTCCGCGACCCGGGCGAGGTCCGGGGAGCGGGCGAGGTCGGCCACCAGGGGCTCGACCCCGGCCCCGCACCCCTCGCGCAGCCGTCCCGCCAGCGCGTCGAGCCGGTCGGCGCGCCGGGCGACGAGCACCAGGTCCCAGCCGCGCCGTGCCAGCGCGGCGGCGTACTCGGCGCCGATCCCGGACGACGCCCCGGTCACCACCGCCCGGCGGGCCGGCTTGTCGGACGCCACGCGCTGTCCGGTCAGCGGCCGGAGGCGTACGGCGCGGACATGCCGCTGTGCCGCGACTTCCCGGATTCGGCCTTTCCGGCTGCCGCGGTGGCCGCCAGCGCGAGCAGGGCGGCGATGGCGCCGGTGATGACGTTGTTGACGATGGTCTTCGTGGTGCTGACGTCGCCCGCGACGACCCACGGGGAGATGATCATCCAGATGCCCAGGATGCAGGCTCCCCAGGCCATGCTGTGGGTGCGTTCGTAGGCGCGGCCGAAGCCTCCGCTCATGAGGAGGGCGTAGGCGATGCCGACGATCAGGTTGTTGACGGCGAGGGTGGACAGGCCGTTGAACCCGGTGATCCACGGTGACGCCGCCATGTAGATGCCGGTGAGGAAGGCCAACGTGCCGACGGCCTGCCCCTGCGGGGTGCTCGTGGCGCGCTCGGCCATCTCGTGACGCATGCGCATGTCGACTATGTCGGGGTGTGTCTCCATCGAGGGGCCGTGCGAAGTGGTCATTGCCTTCACCTCGTAGTGAGTGACGGGTCTTCGCGGACCGGGTACCCACCCGATCGGGTCAAACCGGACTTACTTCCGCACGTGTCCAGCCGCCGTACGTGGGCTAATCTAGGTAGACCTACCTACCTAATCTGGATGGCCCATGGGTGACACCGGCATGAGTACGACGGCGCGCGGCAGGCGGCGACCGGCGCGGGAGCGGCTGCTGGAGGCGGCGGCCCGGCGGTTCTACGCCGACGGTGTGGCGGCGACCGGCATCGACACGATCACCGCCGAGGCCGGCGTCGCGAAGATGAGCCTGTACAACAACTTCTCCTCCAAGGCCGAGCTGGTCCGCGCGTACCTCGACGCCCGGCACGCGGAATGGCTCGGCCTCTACCGCGCGCGGCTGGAGTCGGCCGCGGGCCCGCGGGACGGGGTCCTCGCGGTCTTCGACGCGTACGCGGACCACGCCGCGTTCGCGTACGAGCGGGGCTTTCGCGGCTGCGGTCTGCTGAACGCCGCCGCCGAGTTCCCGGCTGGGGACGAGGGCCGGGACGTGGTCCGCGCCCACAAGGAGGAGGTCGAGCGGCTGATCGCCGGGCACCTGGCCGAGCTGCTGCCCGGCCGCCCCGACGAGGCCCGCGCCACGGCGGAGCACCTGTCGTTCCTCCTGGAAGGGGCGATGGCCCGCGCCGGCCTGGAGGGGAACGACGAGCGCCTGCGGCACGCCCGCGCGCTCGCGGCCGGCCTGCTGGACCGGCTGTGAAGGGCGCCGGGCGAGGCCGGTCCGCCGGCACGGGTGCGCTGTGCGTGCTGGCGGCTTCCGTGCTGTGGGGGACCACCGGAACGGCCGCCACCTTCGCGCCGGACGTCGGCCCGCTGGCCATCGGCGCGGTCGCGATGGGGCTCGGCGGACTCCTCCAGGCCCTCGCCGCCGCGCGGCGGACCGTCCGCGCCGCACCACGCCTGCGCGCTCACCGCGGGACCGTGCTGCTGGGCGCCGTCTCGGTGGCCGTCTACCCACTGGCGTTCTACAGCTCCATGCGGCTGGCCGGCGTCGCCGTCGGCACCGTGGTCTCGATCGGCACCGCCCCACTGGCCTCGGCGGTGATCGAGCGGGTGGTGGACCGCCGCCGCCTCACCCGCCGCTGGACGCTGGCCGCCTGCCTCGGCCTGCTCGGCACGGCCCTGCTGTGCGTCGCGGAGGCCGCCCACGCCTCCGGCGGCGCGGGAGGACGCTCCGTGGCCGGCACGCTGGTCGGGACCGGCCTCGGACTCGTCGCCGCCGCGACCTACGCCCTGTACTCCTGGGCCGCGCACCGGCTGATCACCGGCGGGATCCCCTCACGGGCGGCGATGGGCGCCGTGTTCGGCCTCGGCGGTCTGCTCCTGCTCCCCGTCCTCGTGGCGACCGGCGCCCCGCTCCTGGACTCGTGGTCCGGCGCGGCCGTCGGCGCCTACATGGCACTGGTCCCGATGTTCGCCGGCTACGTCCTGTTCGGCTGGGGGCTCGCGCACGTGCCGGCCAGCACGGCCACCACCCTGTCCCTGCTCGAACCGGCCGTCGCCGCCGTCCTGGCCGTCCTGGTCGTGGGCGAACGGCTCCCCGTCGCCGGCTGGACCGGCATCGTGCTCGTCGTCATGTGCCTCGCCGTCCTCACCGTGCCGACCCGCGCCGGAGCCGTGGTGCGGGAGGAGGTGACACGCCCGGGCGACGTACCCGCGCGGGCGCCCACGACCGGGAGCTGATCGGCCGGGGCGCCGGTGGCTACGGTGTCAGCGGCCGGACGCGGGCGACGAGCAGGGCGACGTCGTCATGGCCGGTCGAGTGCCGCAGCCGGCCCAGCAGCCGGTCGCAGGTCTCCTCCACGGTGCTCCCCGGCTCGGCCAGCAGCCGCAGCAGAGCGTCGAGACGGTCGTCGATGGCGTCGTCGCGGGTCTCGACCAGACCGTCGGTGTAGAGAACGAGCTGGTCGCCCGGCTCCAGGGTGAGACTCGTGGTGTCGAACGGTGCGCCGCCCACGCCCAGTGGGAGACCGGTGGGCAGGTTCAGCAGCGTGGGCGGCCGCCCGGCCGGGATCAGGACCGGGGGCAGATGACCGGCGGAGGCCAGGTGGACCAGCCTGCGACGCGGGTCGTAGACGGTGTAGAGGCAGGTCGCGATGTACGGGTCGAGACTCAGGGTGATCCTGTCGAGGTGGGTGAGGACCCGGGCGGGGGAGAGGTCCAGATCGGCGAGCGTGGAGGTGGCGGTCCGCAGCCGGCCCATCGTGGTGGCGGCGTCGATGCCGCTGCCCATGACGTCGCCGACGGTGAGGACGGTCCGGTCGCCGTCCAGGGGGATCACGTCGTACCAGTCGCCGCCCACCTGGCTGAAGGCCTGCGCGGGCCGGTAGCGCGCGGCCACCTCCAGGCCGGGGTGGCGGGCCGGGAGCCGGGGGAGCAGGCTGCGCTGCAGGGTCTCGGCGGCGCTGCGGATGTGTTCGTGGAGGACGGCGTTGTCGATGCTCAGCGCGGCGGTGGAGGCGAGTTCGCAGGCCAGGGCGAGATCGTCGTCGTCGAACGGCTGCGGGTTGCGGGCGCGGGCCAGGCCCATGACACCGATGACGTTGTCGTGGGCGATGAGCGGGATGGCCATGTCGGTGTGCACACCGGCCCGGGCGAGCAGACCCGCCTTCTCGGAGTCGGCGGCGATCCGGTCGTGGCCGCCGCGGTCCACATGGGTGATCAGCAGGGGCTTGCGGGTGCGGACGCAGTGGGCCGCCGGATGGTCGGCGTGGTACGTGGTGAGGGAGCCGGGTGGAACGATCGCCGCGGCGGCGTCGGTGACATAGGCGGTCTTGACCGCCATGGAGCGGAACTGGGCGAGGTCGTCGCCCAGGTCGGCCCGGCCCGTCTGCAGGACGGAGTCCAGCAGGTCCACCGCGACCATGTCGGCCAGGTCCGGCACCACGACGTCGGCCAGTTCCCGCGCCGTCCGCTCCACCTCCAGGGTCGTGCCGATGCGGGCCGAACCGTTCGCCATCAGCCGCAGCCGCTGCTGTGCCCGGTCGGCCCTGCGGCCGGCCTCGTAACGGTCGGTGACGTCGATGACCACGTTGGCGATGCCCAGCGCGTGCCCGTGCGTGTCCTCCAGCCGGTAGAGCGAGACCGCCCAGGCGTGGTCGCGATCCGGGTCGGCGGCGGTACGGCCCACGATCTGCCGGTCCACCATGGGCGCACCGGTCGCCAGGACCTCCCGCATCGCGGTCTCGGCACTGCGGAACGGCTCACCGGGCAGGACGTCCCGGAACGTCCGGCCGACGTGCTCGGCCTCGGGGAAGCCGTGCATCTGGGCCATCGCCGGGTTGACCGCCAGGTACCGCAGGTCGTTGTCGAGGACGGCCAGTCCGACCGGCGCCTGGGTGACCAGCCGGGTGGACAGGGCCACCTTGTGCTCGACCTGCCGCAGGGTGGCCCGGTCGGTGGCGAGCCCCAGGGCGTAGTGATCGCCCAGGTTGTCCGTCAGCCGCATGTTGCGAAACTCCACCATCCGGGTACGGCCGTCCTTGTGCCGGACGGGGAACGCTCCCGCCCACCCCCGTCCGGACACCATCACCTCGGCGAAGAGCGCGACCGCCGCGTCGCGGTGCTCGGGGTGCAGGAGCAGCGGCGCCGCGTACTGCCCCACCGCTTCCTCCTTGGTGTAGCCGAACAGCTCCTCGGCCTGCGGGCTCCACATGTCGATCCGGCCGTCTGCCTCCAGCAGCACCGCGGCGACACCCAGCAGGTCCAGCAACCCGCTCGGTTCCGCGACGGTGCTCTCCGTGCGGTCCCTCGCCCACTGCGGGCTCTGTTCGGCTCGGCTCACCGGCCTCGCCTCCTTCCCTACCGCAGCGGCACTCCATCCATCATGCTCACAGCCCGAACAGCTTCGCCGCGTTGTCGTGGCACACCGCCCGCAGCCACTCCCGGCCGAGACCGAGCCGCCCCAGGGCGCGCAACTGGTGCGTGTACGCGTAGGGGATGTTGGGGAAGTCGGAGCCGAGCAGCACGCGGTCGCCCAGGTCGGCGAGCCGGGGCAGGGCCCGGCGCGGGAAGGGCATGAGTTCCTCGGTGAAGTCGGTGAACGCCATCGTCGTGTCCAGCCGCACCTGCTCGTACCGCTCGGCGAGGCCGAGGAAGTCCTCGTACTCGGGCATCCCCAGGTGCGCGACGATCAGCCGCAGCCGCGGATGGCGCGCCAGCACCCGGGCCATCGGCCCCGGTCCGGTGTACTCGCCCGGCGCGGGCCCGGAGCCGCAGTGGATCACCACGGGGATCCCGGCCTCGGCGAGCACGCCCCAGGCCGGCTGGAGCAGCGGGTCGGCCGGGTCGTACGCCCCGACCTGCACATGCGCCTTGAACACCCGGGCGCCCGCCTCGACGGCCTCGCGGACGTACGCCTCGGCGTCCGGCTCGGGGAAGAGCGTGGCGGTGTGCAGACAGTCGGGCGTGCGGCGGGCGAAGCCGGCCGCCCAGTCGTTCAGCCACCTGGCCATGCCCGGCTTGTGCGGGTAGAGCATCGACGTGAAGGCCCGGACACCGAACGACCGCAGCAGGGAGGTCCGCTCCTCCTCCGCCTTCCGGTAGGCGATCGGCCACTGGAGGCCGGCGGTCAGCGGTCCCTGCGCGTCGAAGTAGGCCCACACCTTGTGCAGCACCCGCTCGGGCATGAAGTGCGTGTGGACGTCGATCAGCCCGGGAATCCCGAGCCCGCTCCAGAAGCGGCGGACTTCCCCCGCCTCGTCCGGGCCGGCGCTCCCGGCCGGGCCGCGCGCGCCGGTCGCCGCGGACGGCATGTGGTGATCACTCATGCCGCCCACGATCGGCCCTGGCAGCGGTGCGGGTCCACCCCCCTCCCGAGCGCCGCCCCGGTGGAGCGCCGCTCCGAACACCGTCGATCTCACATCGTGGTACTTGCTTTTCATAAAGCAAGACGGGTGAGATCGTTTGCAACGCCCGTACAGTTCGCACGGTCTTTCGGCGAGGGGATGCGTGCGGGCCGCGGGCCTTCGGTAACCGATCTCCACCTCGCGCGCGAAAGACCGAGCAATGCCCGCACCATCCACTTGCTCCGCCCAGACACCCGCCAATCCGCGGTCTCGCGTCCTCATCGCCAGTCTCATCGGCACGACGATCGAGTTCTACGACTTCTACGTCTACGCGACCGCCGCGGTCCTGGTCTTCCCCTCCCTCTTCTTCCCGGGCGGCGACCCGGCCACGGCGCTGCTGTCGTCCTTCGCGGTCTTCGGCGCCGCGATGGTCGCCCGCCCCATCGGCGCCATCGTCTTCGGCCACCTCGGCGACCGTCTCGGCCGCAAACGGACCCTCGTGGTCTCGCTGCTGACGATGGGCCTCGCCACGCTGCTCATCGGCGTGCTCCCGACGTACGCCCAGGCCGGCTGGACCGCCACCGCGCTGCTCGTCCTCATGCGGCTCGCGCAGGGCTTCGCGCTCGGCGGCGAGTGGAGCGGCGCCGCGCTGGTCGCGACCGAGAACGCGCCCCGCGGCAAGCGCGCCCTGTACGGCACCTTCCCGCAGCTGGGAGCGCCGCTCGGCTTCATCATCGGCAACGGCCTGTTCCTGGTCATCGGGGCCTTGCTCCCGTCCGCCGCCGGAGCCGACCCCACCCAGCCCTCCGACGCCTTCCTGAGCTGGGGCTGGCGCATCCCGTTCCTGTTCTCCGCCGTGATGGTCGCCATCGGCCTGTGGGTGCGGTCGCGGCTCGTCGAGGCCGAGGTGTTCGCCAAGACGCGCGAGGCGGGAAAGGTGCGCAAGCTGCCGCTCGCCACCGTGGTCCGCGGCCACTGGAGGCAGCTGATCCTCGGCACCTTCTTCATGCTGGCCACGTACGTCCTCTTCTACCTGATGACAACGTTCTCCCTGAGCTACGGCCGCACCCCCGAGGACGCCGCCGTGCCCGGCCTGGGCTACAGCTACACCACCTTCGTCCTGATGATGATCTTCGGCGTGCTGTTCTTCGCCGTGTTCACGCTGGTCTCCGGCCCGCTCGCCGACAGGTACGGCCGGCGCACCACCCTGATGTGGATCACGGCCGCGATCGTGGTCTTCGGACTGGTCTGGGTGCCGCTGATCGGCCTGGGCACGCTCGGCGTGGTCCTGTGGCTCGTGCTCGGTTTCACGCTGATGGGCATGACGTTCGGCCCGATGGGCGCGCTCCTGCCCGAACTGTTCCCGACCAGCGTGCGCTACACCGGGTCCGGCATCTCGTACAACGTCAGCTCGATCCTGGGGGCGGCCGTCGCCCCGTTCATCGCGGTGGCGCTGTGGCAGGCCGGTGACGGATCGCCCTGGCTGGTCGGCGTCTACCTCTCCGCCATGGCCGTGCTGACGCTGGTCGCGCTCTTCCTCGGCGAGGAGACCAAGGACGTCTCCCTGGACGACGGCGAGAGCGCTTCGGCGGACGACGACGTCCGCGCCGGGGCCGCCTCCCCGGCGGTCGCCCCGTAGCTCCGGCGTCCTGGCCGGAACCCGGCCCCCGGCCCCGCATCCCTGCGGCGCCGGGGGCCGTCGCGCGCCCGCCCGCCGGGCCCGGATTGAGGGGCCCCCGCGCGGGCAAGCGGACGTCACGACGGCCCAGCCGGGGCGGGGTGCCGCATCCGTCGAGGAGAACAGGGAGAGTGGGCAGGGATGACGCGGGAAACGATCGCGGCGGCGGAGTACTCGTCCGGGCCGGCCGACCGGGACGACGTCCCCACTCCGTCGCTGCGGCCGGGCGGGTACGACCCGGGCGACTACGCCGCGCTCGTCGTGGACAGCGCCGAGGAGGCCGGGATCTCAGCGCTGCTGCTGATGGGCGTGCTGCACAACGAGGCGTACAAGCCGCACCATCCGCTGCTGGAGCGGCTGTGGCACTGGTGGAAGCCCGAAGCCTCTTTCGGCGTAGCCAACATGCACCGGGCGACGTTCGAACAGGTGCGGCGCGCACACGGGCTGACGGGCCGGTGGAAGGACCTGCGCGACGATCCCGCGTTCGCCGTGCGGGCCGCGGCCCTGCACCTGAAGGACCTGGACGGGCGGCTGCCCGAGCGGCACGTGCGCCGCTACCGCCGGGACGAACTGCTCGCCCTGGGCTACAACGCCGGTGAGCGCAACATGCTGGCCTTCGCCCGAGGCGTGCCCCCGGGCCCCATGGCCCGGTCCTATCTGCGCCGGCTGCGGGCCAACCGCCCCCGCTCCGCCGAGGTCCTCGCGTCGTACGCCGGCCGGGGCGCCGGAGCTCTCGAAGCCGCGACGGCGGTGCCGACCACCGACCTGGCGTGATCCGGCAAACGGGGCATAATTAACATCCCTGTCGGGAGCGGGGGTAACGGGATGTGAAAGTCACTCCGACAAGGAGGCGCATCCCATGACACCGACTCAGGACGTCGTCGAGAGGATCCTCGAGGACCACCGGACGATGGAAGACCTGCTCCGCCTGATGCGCAGCACGGAGGCCGACCGCCAGGGCGCGCTGCACGACTTCGCGCACCTGATGATCGCGCACGGGGAGGCCGAACAGGCGTCGGTCCACCCCGTTCTGCTGTCCTTCGAGGACGCCGACACCGTCGAGCACGTCGAGGCCGCCCACCAGGAAGCCGTCAAGGTCCTCTTCGCGCTCCTCCAGGTGCGCCGCATCGGCTCCGCCGAATGGGACTGGAGGCTCCAGCAGTTGGCCTCCGTCACCGCCCGCCACACGGACGCGGAGGAGCGCACCCTGGTCAACCGGGTGCGGCAGAACCTCAGTCGGCGGTGCCGGGAGGAACTCGGCGCCGGATTCGCCAGGACGGAGGCCGAGTTGCTGAACGCGCGCTGCGGCAGCGTCGCCAACGTCCACCGCATGGTCCACGACGCCGCACCCGTGTGATGTCCGGTCCGCTTCGAGAGGACCCGGCGACCGGACAGGACGGGCCGCCGCGGAGCAGAGGACCACGACAGAGGGAACCACGACAGGAGGCTGTCATGAACTGGACCCTGGACACCTTCCTCACCCAGGTCGCCGAACGCGCGGGCTACGACAGGCCGCAGCAGGGAGCGAGGGCCGTGCGGAACGTGCTGGAGGTCCTCGGCGCCCACCTGGTGGGCGACGACCGCACGGACCTGGCCGCGCTCCTGCCCGGGGGCTGCGGAGCACTGCTGACCTCGAGCGAGCCGGCCAGCGAACCGCTGACCCCGGCGTCGTTCGTCGAGGCCGTGGCCGACCGCAGCAACGAGGACCTCGACGAGGCCCGGCGCGAGATCGACGCCGTGCTGCCCACGCTCGCCGAGCTGGCGGACCAGGCCCTGCTGCGCCGCCTGCTCACCCAGCTGCCGCCGGGCCACGCCGGCCTGTTCGGTCGCACGGACCCCGGATGACCGCCCCGGGCGCCGCAGCCGCGCGCCCGGGCGTCCCCGGCTCCGCGCGCGGGCGCCCGGTCAGTCGCCGACGGACTGGACGATGTCCCGCGGGTCCAGTCCGGTGAGCTGCGCGATGCGCGGCGCGGGAATTCCGGCGGTGAGAGCGCGGTGGACCAGCGACTGCCAGTCCTGTGTGGTGTCCCGGAAGGACAGCAGCTCCGACTCCAGGTCCGTCACGGACTGGGGCGCGCAGGCGTGCTCCACCCGCAGGGTCTCCTCCTCGCTGAGGGGGACCGGCAGCCGCTCCGCCTCCTCCGGTACGAGCACCTCGGCCCCGGCCGGCAGGATCCTGACGTGCTCGGAGGAGGCGGGGATCCCGTGGGCGTGCAGCCAGCCCAGCACCGCGGGGCTGTCGGCACACTCCAACTCGCCGACCGCGGACAAGGCCGCACCCAGACGCGGATGACGCTCCGGGAGAACGAACAGCAGGGCCTCGTCGGCCATGGTCGGCACCTCTCTCACAACAGCTGGGCAGGGACCCCATCCCTATCCCCTCCCCAGTCGATGTGCCCGCATCGCCATCGCTCACTCACTCCGGAGACTGGCGGACTGATCGCCTGTACGCATTCCGGGGGCCGGGTTCCAGGACAACCGCGGGCGGCGGTTCCTTGCAGGCGGCGCGGCGCGCCGCCGCGTCCGGCGGGCCGCCGCCTGCCGAGACGCGGACGAGGCTCCCGCCCGGCCCCGAACCGGTTGAAGCGCGATGGACTCCGACGGCGGCCTCGTCGGGCGTCCGCCGATGTCACAGCGTTTCACCGCCGCAAGCCGGCGGTGCCCGAAAGACGTGCTCCGCGTTGCGCCGAGAGCCGGGTCGTTGCCAGGCTTCCCCGGCATGGAACCCACGAGCGAAGCCCTGCGAAAGCCGTCCCGCGGCGGGACCCTGACGGCCGTGTGCGCGGCCTCGCTGACCCTCGCCGCCTCCCTCGCGGCGCCGAGCGCGGCCGCGGCACCGTCGGCCGCGCCCGAGTCGGCCACGCCCGCCCCCTCCTGCGTGGCGATGTACCAGAGCTGGCGGTACACCGAAGCCGCCAACGACTGCGCCGAGCCGGTGACCGTGATGGTCGTCTACCAGGACGGCTCGGCGAGCCTGTGCGCCACGCTCGCCCCGCTTGCGGTCAGGACCGTCGGCGAGGGATACCTCGGCGAGCACGGCCGCGCCGACCGCCTCGAGACGTGCGAGCCGTCCTGAGGGCCGGCGCCTAGTCGGCGGCCACCGTTCGGTCCGCCTCGTCCTGGGCGAGCAGCGAGAGCAGCGAGGCCACGGTCAGCCCGATCCCCGCCTCCGCCGGGTGGCGCAGGACCCTGCTGGGGTCGATCCGGTAGGCGTTGCTGCGTCCCTGCCGGGTGTGGGAGAGGTATCCGTCCTGCTCCAGGTCGGTGATGATCTTCTGCACCGCGCGTTCGGTGAGGCGGCAGTGGGCAGCGATGTCGCGGATACGGGCGTTGTGGTCGTCCGCGATGGCGGCCAGTACGCGGGCATGGTTCGTGAGGAACGTCCATCCGCTGTGTGGCTCGGGCACTCCATCCATGGCTCGAGTTTACTGGCCGAGGCTTCACGCATCCAAAAACACGTACTTTATTTCCGGCATCGACTGACGTACTTTGGATCTCGAGCAACGCGTCGATCGGATGACGGAGGGAGCCATGCGCGAGCCGGCCCATCACGGAGAGCCCCGTACGGTGCGAAGCTGCCCCTCGGCGGGCGCGGACGACGGCCGTGGTCCGGTGCCGACCGGCCTCGTGGTCGTCGCCTACGCGTCGAGCGGATGCCGCACCCGGGTGACCGTCCGTGGCGAACTCGATCTCAACGCCGGCCGGCATCTGCACAGCCAGCTCCACACCGCGCTCACCGACTCGGCCTGCGGCCTGGATCTTGACCTGAGCAGGCTCGACTTCTGCGACTGCGCGGGCCTCGGCGTCCTGCTGGGCCTGCGGCAGCACGCCCGGCGACAGGGCAAGACGCTCACGGTGAGCGCCGTCGGCCCGGCCGTCGACCGGCTGCTCGACCTCGTCGGCGCCCGGGAGCTGTTCACCGCCCCGCACACCTGCCCGGTGACGGCCTCACGGCCGGTCGCGGACCGGCGCCACCCGGCCGTCGATCACTCCTCGCCGCTCCCGCTCATCACCGTGAGCAGCTGTTCCCGGCCGGCCAGGGCGTCGAGGGAGAGCGTTCGGTAGCCGACCTCGTCGAACAGCACGGTGATGCGGTCCCCGTCCTCGCTCAGCACGGTGCCGCGACCCCACTGGGCGTGCCGCACCGGCGCCCCGGCCGGATACGCGCCCGCGTGCGACGGCTGTGCGTCGTACGCCGCATGGTCGCCGTCGGCCTCCCGCTCGTCGCACACGTCGCAGTTGCCGCACGCCGGCCCGGACTGCTCGCCGAAGTAGCCGAGGAGGAAGTGCCGGCGGCAGCCGGTCGCCTCCGCGTACGCCCGGGCCATGTCCACCCTCGACCGGTCCATCCGCTTGTGCGCCTCCGCGCTGTCCGCGGCCCGTCGCACCGCGCTCGCGGGCTTCATGCCCGAGGCCGGCCGGATGGCGCCCGAGCCGTCCGTGACCACGGCGCCCGCCTCCTCCAGGAGGTTCACGGCCGTGGTCACCCGGGCCCGGGACATGCCCACGTCGTGCCGCAGCCCATCCAGGTCCGGGGGATCGCCGGCGCTGTCGTGGACCGCCCGCACGACCTCGCCCACGGACTCCGGCCTGACCGTGCGGCTGCTGAAGTACGCCTGCATCCCCGTGTCCTCGGCCCGGTAGTGCAGCACGGCGAGGGCGGGCCGCCCGTCGCGGCCGCAGCGCCCGATCTCCTGGTAGTAGGCGTCCAACGAGCCGGGCAGGGAGGCGTGCAGCACGAACCGCACGTTCTCCTTGTCGATCCCCATGCCGAAGGCCGAGGTGGCCACCACGACGTCCGTGTCGCCCGCCAGGAACGCCTCGTGCACGCGCCGGCGTTCGGCGGCGCGCAGGCCCGCGTGGTACGCCTCGGCGGCGAGACCGAGGGAGGCCAGTTCCTCGGCGTACGACTCGCTGTCCTTCCGTGTCGCCGCGTAGACGATGCCCGGCTTCGGGGCGGCGGCGGCGTCCTCGACGACCACCCGCCGCCGCTCGGCGTCGTCCAGGTGGCGGCGCACCTCGAGCCGGATGTTGGGGCGGTCGAAGCCGGTGACGAGCCGGCGGGGCCGGTCCATGTCCAGCCGTTCGACGATGTCCTGCCGCACCGGCGGCGCGGCGGTCGCGGTCAGCGCGAGCACGGGCGGCCGGCCCAGACGCCGTGCCGCCTGGCCGAGGCGCAGGTAGTCGGGGCGGAAGTCATGGCCCCAGGACGACACGCACTGGGCCTCGTCCACCACGAAGAGGCTGGGGCGGACCTCGGCCAGCCGGTCCACGACCTCGTCGTTGGCCAGTTGCTCGGGAGACAGGTAGACGAAGCGCACCGAGCCGTCCCGGACCGCCTCCCAGGCGGCGTCGGCCTCTATCGCGCTGAGGTCGGAGTTCACGGCCACCGCGCCCGGACCGCGGTCGCCGCCGGGCAGTCCGGCGATCTGGTCCCGCTGCAGCGCGAGCAAGGGTGAGACCACCACCACCGGCCGGGGCAGCAGCAGGCCGGGAACCTGGTAGACGGCCGACTTGCCGGATCCGGTCGGCATGACGACGAGGGCGTCCCGGCCCTCCAGGACCCACCGCATGGCGGTGAGCTGCTCCGGACGCAGCTCGTCCCAGCCGAACACCTCGGCCGCCGTCTCCCGCAGACGCCGGGTCGACCGGCCGCCCGTCCGTCGTCCTTCATCCGTCATGGCTCGCAGCCCATCCATCCGGCGGTGCACAGTGCGCCGCTCGACGCGGCGCTGCTCCGGGTGACCTGGTGCGTTCCCCGCAAACGCGGTCCTGTGACCGGGCGGGGCCGGGACACCGGGCGCCGGCCGCACCGGTGTCAGACGGCGCCGGCAGTCCTACGGCCGGCCGGGACGGCGATCGGCGGACCGGTAGGCGTCCCAGTCGGCGCGGCCGCCGGCGCCCAGCACGGCGAGATCGGCCGCCAGCTCGGAGGGGGAGTGGCGCCGCAGTTCGCGCCGGCTGATCCGGGCCACGACGGCCGGGAAGAGCGGCCGCAGCGGCTGGCACCAGCGCAGCCAGGGCGGTGAGTAGACCGAGTGGGCGCGTCGGACGATCCCGGCGGCGAGCCGCTCGGCGACCTGGTCGGGGGTGTCGACGCGGCGCGCGAAGCGGGGCTGGTTGCGGCGCAGGGCGCTGAGGACGGGGTGATCGTCGATACCGGCGACCATGTCGGTGCCGGTCCAGTGCAGGTACGCGACACCCACGCCGATGCCGTCGGGTTCGACCTCGCCGCGCAGCGCCAGGGCGAACGATTCCGCGCCGGCCTTGGAGGCGCAGTAGGCGCTCATCATGGGAGCGGAGCCGAAGGCGGCCGTGGAGGCGATCTGCAGGAAGTAGCCGTGCGTACGCGCCAGCTGGCCGAGGAAGGCCCTGGCGGTGTTGGCGGCGCCGACGAGATTGACGTCGACGACCCGCTGCCACAGGTCGGCCGGAGTGTCGGCGAACGGGCCACCGGCGGCGATGCCGGCGTTGGCCACCACCACACTCGCCGGACCCAGTTCCAGCTCCACCCTGCGGGCGGCGCTTTCGAGCGCCGCGCGGTCGGTGACATCGGCCTCGACGCAGAGCGTCCGGTTCGGCAGCGAGCCGGCCGCCTGGGCGAGGGTCTCCTTCTCACGTCCGAGCAGCGCCACGCTCATCCCGGCGTCGGACAGGTGACGCGCCAGGGCCTCACCCACTCCCCGCGCGGCCCCGGTCACGACCGCGACCCGCCCGCGCAGAGGTGCGTCGGCACGGGGTCGGTGCCCGGCCGCGACGAAGATCTCACGCACTTCCAGCCCTCGTTCCCGTAGGCGGAATCGGACGCCCCGCCCGAGCTCACATACCCGGTCAGGTCGTCCTGATTCGCCCTGCCTGGTCCATTCGTGGCTTTTCGTGCGCGTTCCTCGACTTCACTCCACCGAACTCTCAGCGAGTGCCAGGAGCTACTACCGCAAACCGGGCATGCGCCATTATTCTGGACCGAACCTCTGCCGGGCCTGCGACGTGATTCCTCGCCGCAGCCGCCCCCGACTGCCAGCAGCCGGGCCTAGCAGAGGTGCCCCATGACCGGCTTCCTTCCCCCGCACCCGGACCGCTCCGACTGGCGTGACCAGGCCGCATGCGTAGGCGAGGACCCCGAGGTCTTCTTCCCGCTCGCCGACTTCTCCGCCCCCGGTGCCGAAGCATCCCTGGCACGGGCCATCTGCCGACGGTGCCCCGTGATCATCGCCTGCCGCACCTGGGCGATCGAGCAGGGGGAGGACGACGGCATATGGGGTGCGACGACGGCGGTGCAGCGCCGGGCCATCCGACGGGCTTCGCCGGAGGCCGGCAGCCGTGGCCGACGCCGGTCCCGCGCCCCCACGGACGATCCGCTGGAGGAGGCGGGCTGACGCAGCGCCGGGCCGACGCTGCCGGGCGCATCGGGCGCGTCAGCCAGGCTCGCGCCGACCGGGTCAGGCCCGCGCCGGTCGGGGTCGGGGCCGCACCGGCCGGGTTTCGCCCGCGCTGGCCGGGTCGGGGCCGCGCCGGCCGGGGTCGGGGCCGCGCCGGCCGGGTTTCGCCCGCGCCGGCCGGATCAGGCCGCGCCGGTCGGGGTCAGGGCCGCACCAGGCGGCGCAGGGCAGCCCGGGCGAACGGGGCATAGGCCAGCAGGACCGGCCACGGGCCGTGCATCGTGAGGCTGGTGATGCTGCCGTGCCCCTGTCCCCGCACGTCATGGCGCAGCCGGAGCCTCGTCGGTCCCAGACGCACCCGCCAGGTCCATGTGCGGTGGGCCTGGTCGACGGACTCGACGAGGAAGGCGACGCGCAGGCCCACCACCGACTCCACCGTCCCGCGCATGCCGGCGGCCAGCCGACGTTCGGGCGTGTGCACCGCCCTGATCTGAGGGGACCACGACGCCCAGCGGTCGACGCACGCGTAGCGTCGCCAGACCGTCTCCGGGCGGGCCCGGCCCGCGGCCCGCAGGGTCAGGCGCCCCATGGCGGATCCGTGCGGCGCGGTGCCGGGGAGGCTGTCCGTGCGGTGCCGGTCGTCATCCGGTGCGGTCCTGCAGGTACTCGGTGAGGGCCTTGCCGGGCCGGAACGAGGCCGCGCCGTCGGCGACGTGGAAGCTGCCGAAGCTGCCCAGGGTGACCGTCTCGTGCGCCTTGAGCGCCTCGGCGATGGTCCCGGCGTGCTCCACCGTGCCGAACAGGGTGTCGAGAACCCGGCCGATGTCGTCCGCGGCGAGCTGCCCGCCGTCCGCGCGCTCGGCATGGCGGCGGGCGGTCATTTCGGTGAGCTTCGTCTTGTCCATGCGCTCAGTCCTCGTCGTGTCCCGGTGATGGTGCTCGGCGCTTCCACCATCGCGGGGCGTCGGCCCGGCCGCATCTCCGTCCGGGCGCTCGGGTGCGCCTGGACCGGTCACGTTCCGCCGGCACGACGCACCCCGGACGCCGCGGCGCCCGGCCGAGGCTGAAGTGGCCACGAACCGGGGTCGGCAACAGCGGTCCCACCTCGTGACGTGGAAGGCTGCTGGCTACGGGTTGGCTCCAGCATCGCCGGCTGTCAGGCAACTCGGATGGTAGGGAATCCGTCACGCGGAGCTCATCGCCGACCATTGGGCCAATCACAGGGCCTCCGCGTCCAGTACCGGACCACGACACGGGTCGGCTCGCCGGCGGCTCGTCCAGGTCGAACGGGAACTGAGCGATCCAGCGCGGGTGCCGCGACGACAACGCAGCGTCCTCCCCAACCGGGATCCTCCCGTACAGCCGGACAGCTCCCAGGTCACCACGGTGGACGCGCCGATCTCGATCAAGGGGTCCATGCCGAACCCGGCGCGAGCCACGGACTTACGGCGATCGCCGCGATGGCGAGGACGGCGATGCCGCGCTGTTGGGCATCGGCCTGTCGAAGACAAGACGCCCACATCACCGGTGTCCAACTTCCCCCAGGCGCCAAGGGGCCCCGGACCGATCACGGTCCGGGGCCTTCGGCATCAGCGAGGGGGACCACCCACGTTCGGGCCGCAGGATCCCGTCACCATGCGGCGCTCTGCTTGGGCTCCGCCCGTTGCCTCGTCACGGAGGTGTGGGCATCTGGGTGAAGGTGCACGGCACCGTGAGCGGCTCGGTCGCGGTGCACACGCCCTGGAAGACGGTGCCGGTCGCGGTCAGCACGCTGACGTAGACCTGGTTCGCGCGTGTCGCCAGTGTGGCGTCGACAACGTTGGTCGGGCCGCCCACGAACTGCCAGCCGCCCACAGGCTGAGGAGCCGAGGGCGGCGTCTCTCTGACCGTCAGGACATACACCCGCCCGTCACACACCACCGAGAGGTACTTGTCCGGATCCTGCACCGCCGAGTCGATGTCGAAGCATCCCGTGGGTACGGGCACGGGCTTCGGACAGTCGTGCCCGTTCTCGCACCCTCCAACGGGTGCGATGCCTACGCGGGTGGTCGTGTCGCCTGCTGACCCGGGCTGCTTCGCAGCATGCGCTGCTCCGACTCCGGCGAACGTCACAACGAGTGCGGCGGCCAACGAGGCGGCAACCCTGCGCTTCTCTTTCACCCTATGCGCTCCCTTCTCCAGTGAAACTGGCTTGCGCCTGCTTGTGGGGAAAACACACCAATTTATGCCCAGGCCACGCCATCCATGCCGCGGCGCGCACAGGTTTCACTCGCATGCGTGCATGGAACGCCCAGCCCGCCGACACATCGATAAGAGACGGACAGGGGCGAGGCGGACATTGACGGCTGGCCCCCCACCCCGCTAGCACCCAGATGTTCCTGCAGGGGGCCTACCGTGCCCGCCGGACGGCGATCGACTTCCGCGCCTTTAGCATCCCACTGACCCCGAGCCGCGCTCCCCAGGAAAACCCCCGCCGTGTGGCACGGCGAGTGGCCCAGGAAGAGGTCGGTCGCTTCCCGCACCCGCCTCCAGCAGCCGGTCCGCCGCACCCAGTGGCGTCTGGACTATGGGGCCAGTGCCGTGGACCGGGCCCTGCAGTACGCCAGGGTCGCCGGCCGCATGAACGAGGCGCGTGCCCGGGAATGGGCAGGACGCCCGAAAGTCGCCAACCGCCGGGCTTGATGGCGGACGCCGAAAGTTCCCCGGACGTGGACTTGGCTGCATGGTCCACCGACATCACGCTCAGTGGCGCCACAGAAGGGGCGAACCTCGGTCGAGGCTGTGCGCGACGGGGTGCAGCGGCTGGTACAGGGGCAGTTCGTTGCCGGTGGGGAGACGCAGAGGCCCGGTCCGCCTCAGCATTTTGGGAGTAGAGGATCACGTGTGCGCCTGAGAGCATCCCCTGAAGCTCGCATGCCCATCGTCGATATTGAGGACACCGCGCCCCGCGCCTGTCATGTCAGACGCCACTTCATTCCGCAGAGTTTTGCGGCCGGCCGCCTGCCGTCCTCGGGGCCGAACAAGGCGTCTACGAGCCCGTTCAGTGAGGCTGGCCTTCGGGTTGCCGAAGCGAGCCGTCGTGCCGCCGGAGTGCCGCTGCCGAAGCGGCCGTCAGACCGTGCCGGTGGCGAACAGTTCGAGGTGCCCGCACTTGGGGCACCGGTACGCCTCTATCTGTCGCCGGGGCCGGCCCAGCCGCTTGGCGCCCCCGAAGATGCCCCGCTCCAACGCGCCCTCGATCCAGCGCGCGTACCCGCGCGAATGCTCGCCGGCGTCCTCGATGAAGCCCTCCACCAGGCCGACGGTGCCGCAATGGGTGCACGCGTAGTCATTCATGGGCGCGAGTGTAGGCATTGGCGACGGCCGGGCAGGGCGTGTCGCCGGACGGGCGGGGCCGGCAGAAGTCGCCGGCCCCGCCCGTGAGTCGTGAGATCGCCGGTCAGCCCTGCCGGGTGCCGCTCGGGCAGCGGAGGCCGGCGCCGGGGGCGGCACCGGCCGCCCCGGAGGCGATCCCGGACGACGTCAGCGCGTCATCCCTTCCTGCGGCACATCAGCCACAGCACGGCGGCCGCTCCGGCGGCGGCGAGCACCAGGCCCCGGTTGTCCCGCGCCATCCGTGCGCCCCGGGCCGTCCTGGCCCGCACCGGCTCGGGCACCTTCTCCTCCCACAACTGGCCTGCCTGCCCGGCCACTTGTGCGGCCTGCTCGCGGACCGGATCGGGCAGCCGGTCCTGCACGCGCGACACCGCCTGGGCGGCCGCGGCCCTGGCCTGCTCGGCCCTGAGCACCGCCTGCTCCTTCAACTCGCCCGCCTTGACGGCGGCCTGGTCCTTGACCTCCGCGGCCTTCTCCTTGGTGCGGGCCTTGACGTCCGTCTTGGCCGCGAGCGCCTCCACCGTGTCTCCGAGTTCCTGGCGTGTCTGCTCGACCTGCTCGCGCAGCTCCTCCGGGGTCTCGGCGGTCGGCTCGTCGTGAGGCGGCTGGGTCATCGGTGTGCACTCTCCTTGATCTCGGCCACGTCGGCCTTCACGTTCTCGATGGTCGCCTCGGGCGCGGGCGGCGCGGCCTCGGCGAACTCCTTCTTCCCCGTCAGCGCCATCACCACCACGATCACCGCGAGGACCGCGGTCACGATGAGGCCGGCGGCCCACACCGGCAGCGCCACCGCCAGCCCGGCGATCGCGGTGGCGACCAGGGCCTCGAGCATCAGGAAGCCGACCAGGCCGGCGCCGCCGAACAGCCCGCCGCCCTTGCCGTACTTCTTGCCCTTCTCCTTCATCTCCGCCTGTGCCAGGCGCAGTTCGCCGCGCACCAGCTCCGTCAACTGCTGCGAGGCGCGCTGCACGAGCTCGCCCACGGGCTCCGATCCCGTCGTCTCGCTGCCCGGACCCTGGCGCGGCTGTGTACTGGACGACAAGGCGATCACCTCCTCCGTACTGGATTCCGTCCTCCGAAAGCGCACCCGAGCGCCCCGGTGAGCGCGCGGGTACCCCGAACGGACCAGTTCAGGACCCCGATTTCCTCCACGGGACGGATCCGGCACAGGGGTCTCCGGCGTCACTTCACATAGACGCGGGTATACGCGCGAAGGACGAACGGGGTGCAGAAGATGACCGCGATGGAATCATCGCCCGTGGGCGAGGACGGCGTCACGCCGGGGGAGCGGGCCGTCCGGACCGCCGTCGCCCTGGACACGGACGGCGCCGACATAGCCCAGGCCCGGCACATGGCCGTCGACTTCCTCACCCGGGTCCGGGCCGAACACGGGCTGCCCGTCTCCGAGCGCGCCGTCGACCTCACCCGGCTGGTGGTCAGCGAACTGGTCACCAACGCCCGCAAGTACGCCCCCGGCCCGGTGCTGCTGGACCTGTGCGTCGTCGGCGACTCCGTCGAGGTCGTGGTGTGGGACTCCGACCCCGAACTCCCCACGGCAAGGGCGGCGGACGCCGGCCGGGTGGGCCAGCACGGTCTGGAGATCGTCATGGCCGTCGCCCAGGACTTCGAGGCGCAGCGGCAGCCGGTCGGCAAACGCATCACCGCGCGCATCGCGCTGTTCGACGACCCCGGCGCCGCCGCACCCGGAGCCCCGCCCCGGTAGTGCGGCCGGCCCTCCGAGGGCCGGCCCGCCTGGCCGGTGCTCACTCAACCTCCCTGTCACAGCCAGCCGTTGCGCCGGAAGACCCGGTACAGCAGTCCCGACCCGAGCAGCATCACGCCCAGCGCGCACGGGTAGCCGTAGCGCCAGTCGAGCTCCGGCATGTGGGCGAAGTTCATGCCGTATATGCCGGCGACCACCGAGGGGACGGCGAAGATGGCCGCCCAGGCGCTGATGCGGCGCATGTCGTCGTTCTGCCAGACGCCCACCTTCGCGAGATGGGCGTCCAGGACGGAGCCGAGCAGATCGTCCAGGGCGCGGACCTCGGCGTCGGTCCGGGCGAGGTGGTCGGTGACGTCGCGGAAGTACGGCACCATCTGCCTCGGCCAGTCGTCCCGCGCCCTGGTGAAGAGCTCCATGACCGGCACCAGCGGCTGCACGGCGTCGCGGAACTCCACCACCTCGCGCTTGAGCGAGTAGATCCGCTCGGTCAGGTCCTCGCGGGCGGGTGAGAACACGCACCGCTCCAGTTCCGTCAGGTCCGTGCGCACCTGGACCGCTGCCTGGGCGTAGGCGTCGACGATCACATCGGTCACCGCGTGCAGGACGGCGGCGGGACCGAGCCGGGCCATCTCGGGCTGTTCCGCGAGCCGGCGCGCTGCCTCCACGGTCGGATCGTCCGCACCGTGCCGCACGGTCAGCGCGAAGGACGGCCCGAGGAAGATCATCACCTCGCCGGTCTCCACGTCCGCGGTCCGCTCGACGAACCACAACGTCTTCACGGCGACCGCCAGCACGTCGCCGTACCGCTCCTGCTTCGGCCGCTGTCGGGCCTGCACCGCGTCCTCGATGGCCAGTGGGTGCAGCGGCACGTACTTGCCCAGTCTGCGCAGCTCCTCCTCGCCGGGTTCGTCCATACGGATCCAGGCGAACTCGTCCGGCCTCAGCTCGGCCAGACGCTCCAGAGCGGCCTCGCCCCCGCCGGCCGCCCGCCCGCAGTCGATGTTCTCGCCCTCACCCGTCTTCTCCTGGTAGATCACGCACTCCATGCCCCATCGAGTGCTTCCGCCGCCGCATTCCATGCGCCCGGAGCGGAATCTGACTCAAGATCCTGTTGTCGTGCGGGAACGGGTTCGAACAGGCTCGCGGCCATGAGACCTCTTCGACACATCGCCCGGGGCGCAGGCCTGGCCACGGCCACGGTCGCCGCGCTGGCCACGCCCGCGTCCGCGGCCACGACCGACCTCGGCACCCTCCCCGGCGGGACGCAGAGCAGCGCCACCGGGGTCAACAGCGCGGGCCTGACGGTGGGCTGGGCCCGTCTTTCCGCCACCACCTACGCCACCCGGTGGAACGCGCAGGGCACGATCACCCGGCTGACCGGCCCGCGGGGGAGCACCGGAAGCCAGGCGTTCGCCGTCAACGACGCCGGTGTCGTCGTCGGCGACGCGACCGGCGGCAACGGCAAGGTGCCGGTGCGCTGGAACACCGACGGCACGGTCACGGAGCTCGGGGCGCCACCGGGCGGCAAGGGCGGCGTGGCCCGGGCCGTCAGCGGCAACGGGGTGATCGTCGGCGAGACCTACGACGCGACGAGCGGTCTCACCCGGGCCGCGCGCTGGAACCCCGACGGAAGCAGCGCCGTCCTGCCCGCGCTGCCGGGCGACAGACAGGCATGGGCCCTCGGCGTCAACGGCTCGGGCGTGGCCGTGGGCGTCTCCTTCAGCCCCGACCTCCGCCTGCGAGCGGTGCGGTGGGATCCCGACGGCACGGTGCGCGAGTTACCCCCACTGCCCGGCGACACGGCCGGCCGGGCAGGCGGCATCAACGACGACGGGGAGATCGTCGGCATGTCCGGGCTCAGCACCCCGATGGGACCGACCCGGCGGACCCCGGTGCGGTGGAAGGCAGACGGAACGGTCACCGCCCTGCCGGTGCTCAGCGGCGACGACGGCGGCGAGGCACACGCCGTCGACGACCTCGGAGCCGTCGTCGGCGAGTCCACGAGCGGCGGTCTCAACCCACGTGCCGTGCGATGGAGTTCCGGCGGCACCGCGACTTCTCTCGGCGCGCCGGCCAACAGCAAGAACGCGTGCGCACCGGCCGCGGTCGATGCGGGCGGCGGCACCGTCGGCCAGTGCGGCGTCAACGACCCCCAGGACGCGAGCCTGTTCCACGCCGTCCGCTGGAACTGACGGCGCACGCGGCGCACCGCTCGACGTCTCCCCGAGCGGTGCGCCACGAAGGTCCCCCGCCTCCCTGAGCTGCTGACCCAGCTTCTCCGGTGGCGCGCCCTCACCGTACGCGTCTTGGGCGGCGCCATCGGCCGTGAGACCGAGGCAGGAGCGCGCCGGCCCGACCGCTCGGGACAGCAGCGCTCCAGCTCCTCCACACCGTGGCCCCGCCGGCGAGCCTTCTGGATGACGGATACACCGCCGTCCTCATGCTGTGCGCCCTGGCTCAACGCCTGTGCCTGAGCCGCTCCAGCGTGCAACCTTCGATGTCCTCGACGTCCTCGTGTGAGGCGAGCGGCCCACGCTGATCCCCGCTGTGGCGTGAGCCCCTCCTACGAGCCGCGCCCGCGGGCGTAGCTCCCGCTCGACCACCGGCACGCAGCAGGCGGCGTAGGTCGTCTCCCTGGCTTCGAGGGCCGGCCCGGTGCGAGGCTGCGCGGGCCCCCTCGTTTGTGTGAATCAGCTCGCAGATGCTGCCGTCGAGTCAGCACTTCCAGCCGTGGTCGCGTCACTCTGCTGGGCTTGCCGGCGGGCCTCTGCGAGGCGATAGCGCAGTTGGATCTCGATCACGCGCTCGCCCACCAGCATCCACGGTGCGTTCATCAGCCGGTACATGGGGAACGAGGCGACAGCGACAGCGCCCGCTCCAACGACGAACAGGCAGGCACTTGCATGTCCTGGGTCCGCTGGGCGCTTCGGGTCCGCAAGCCACGCCAGACAGATGATCGTGACCGCCGCCTGAGCCACCATGATCGCCGCCCAGAGGAAGCCGGCCGCCCATCGGACAGCCACTTTCATCATTCCGAGTCCGATGCCTACGGCGTGGGTCTCCACCACCCTTCGTATCGTCGCTCGACGGTCGTCGACGGAGAGATCCAGCAACGGCAGCAGTTCCGGCTCAAGTTCCCGCACTAAGTGCGCGACCCACCCCTGAATGGCTCTCTGGTAGGCGGTGACCTCCAGGGCTGCGGCGATCAGGATCACGGGAGCTACGGCGGCGGTTGTCGTGGCGAACGGCTCAGTCATCTGCACGCCGCTGATCCTGCTCGTCACCACCGGATGGACCAGCGGTCTTTACGAAAGGCTGACCGTCCGGGCTGTGGGTCGATCACGGCCCCACGGACCACCGATATGGGGCGCCCCGCTGCATCGGTGCCTGTTCGGCGTCTTGGCCGGCTACAGCTCGAACTCCAGGTTGAGGAGATTTGTGAGTTCGACTTCGAGGCCGTGGGCGCGGCGGCCGTTGTCGCGGAAGTAGACCTCGCCGAGGGCTTCGGCGGCGATCTGGCGGAGCTGTTCCTCGGTGGATCCGGCTTCCCGGGCTTGAAAGAGGCGTGCGGCGTGATCGGGTGGCAGCGCGAGGGTGAGGTGCCGTACGCGCGCGTCGTCGGTGCTGCCGGGAGCGGCGGTGTACCCGAATCGGGCGCGGACGTCGATCATGATGCCGGCGGTGGTGGCCGCGGTCTTCTTCGCCTTGGCCCGAATCTGCGGCTGCCAGCGTGAGCGAACCTCACGCTCGAGGCGGTCGGCGAGTTCAGGGCGGGGCCTTTTGAGCTGGTTCTTCACGTAGCGTTCGACGGTCCGCTGGCTGATGCCGAGCAGCTCGGCCACGCGCCGAGTGCTGCGCTGATGCTGCTTGACCAGGTAGCGCATCTGCGCTCCTGCGGTCTTCGGGATGGGGCGCGTGAACGCGCCCTGGACCGCCTTGTCGAGTCCTTCGCCGATCGTGGCCATCGCCGTAACTGCCCTATTCTCCGGTGTCCTTGGCGGTGATCTCGCCGGTCTTGATGTAGCGAGCGAGGTTGGCGACGTGGCCGTCGCCGGCCAGCTCCTCGAGCACGTTGGCTCCCCACAGCACGCTCTGGGTGCCCTCGTGCTTGACCATGCCGGGGGAGACGCCGAGCCGGAAGGAACCGGGCACAGTCTTGCCGGCGGCGTCGTAGGGCAGGACATCCAGCGGGCTGGGGCCGTCGGCGGCGTACACGGCGCAGTCCGAGAGGACCGCGACCGGATACCGTCCGGTGGCCGCGGCCAAATTCAGCATCTTGCGGTGCATGTTGATCCGGGCCCGGGAGATGACGGTGGCGCGGATGTCGGGACGCCACGTCGGCCGTGCGAGGGCGGGCCACGCCTGTCCGGGCTTCCATCCGCCGCCGCGTGCCTTCTCCTGCAGCTTGCCGATGCCGCCCTTGACGGTCATCTTGACGGCGCTGAGAACGAGCGCCAACTCCGGATCACGGGTCTTGTAGCCGTCCATCGCCTCCAAGAAGTCGGCGGGAGACAGCTTCTCCGAGACACCCAAATCCGCCATGGTCGCGACGTAGGCGTCCCGTAGCCGCGTGTACCAGCCGTCCAGGAACCGGCCGCTCTCGCGGCGCACCCACGCCTCGAGCGGAGCGACGTCGTAGCCCAGCTCGAGGGCATAGGCCACGGTGGGGGTGGCGTACCAGGCGGGGCCCTCGGGCGACTGGCCGGTCGGTGTGAACGGGCTGGGCAGCAGATCACCGTCGAGGTCGCGCCACTGCTTGCCGACCTTCACCCGGCCCAGGTCGACGTGGGAGAGGTCGACCAGCCACGAGCCGGGCAGCGCCGCATCGAAGGTCGGGTTGGTGACGTGCACGGGCGGCGACGCGAGGCCGACGACGGCGCCGTTGGCGGCCGCGCCGAAGGCGAGATTGACGTCGATGCCGACCAGGTGGCTTTTCATGCACTCCTCGTCGGTCAGGTCCCTGGCCCAGTCATAGGCCTCCTCGAACAGGCGCTCGCCGGGGCCCCGCACATGGAACCGTGGAAGGCCCGCGAGGACGGGGTGCCCGTCGGTTGCCTCGCACGGTGCCGGGTCCAGGGGCTCCGTACCCAGCGAGCCGGGCCGGTGCTCGCGGTGCCGCTTGCCGTCGGCGTCCGGTTGGCTGGCGCGGGTCGGCGGGTTGAGCGCGGTCATCAGCTGCAAGCCCGTCACCGCGGTGGACCCGACCGGCGTCATGACCCTGGCCGCGTAGACGCCCAGCACCCGGGCGAGCTCCGCGGGCTCCAACTGCGCGGCATGCCCCCAGGCGCGGTCGTCCAGGGCGTGCCAGGAGGGGATGCACAGCTGCACGCACCGTCGACGACCCCCTTGAACGGGCCGGTAGATCCGCGCCCACGGCCCCAGCCCCCGCTTGGTCAGCTGCCAATCCGCCCGTTGCAGCTGCTTGACGACCTTGTGCCCCTCTGGGAGTCGCCCGGCGAGCCGCTCCTCGTGCGACAGCGACGCAGGCAGACCGTAGCGTTCACACGCCGCCGCGGTGAGCACCAGCAGCGGATCGGCGTCCTTGCCCGAGCCGTGCAGCCGCTCCGCCCCGAGTTGCGCCTCGGTCAGCGTCCACTCAAGCAAGGCGGACAGGGACTTGGCGGGCACGTCCACGGTAAGGCCGCCGACACCGTAGCCGGTCACATTGCGCTCGGCATCGGCGTCCAGAACCAGCAGCGGACCGTGCGCATACGCGCTGCCGGCCGCCGGCGAGTTCACCGGGGCCGCCTTCTTCGCGCCCGGGCGGCGCGACGTCGTCGACGGCCGGGCGGCAGGCGCCGGACGGGAGGTGGCTGCCCGGGCTGCATCGGACGCGGTCGGGGCCGCGGCCAAGGGCTCTGGGCCTGTCAGCGCGGTCGGAGCCTTCGACACTGCGCGGGGTGCGGTTGGCGCCGCAGCGGTGTCTTCCTGAGGTGCGCCAGCGGGATAGAGCTGTGTGAGTTGCTCGAGCAGGCGCGCGTACGCCTCCCGCTGCGGGGGCCGAGGCTCCGTTTTGCCCGCCTCCCAGTCGCCGACGGTCGCGCGTCGCACGCCCAGGGCGGCGGCCACTTCATCAAGGGTGAGCGCATGAGCCTGACGCAGCCGCCTACGCTCTGCCGGCGGCGGCAGCGGCGACCGAGACGCCACCAGTGCGTCCACCGCGTCGAACAACTCGGACATGAAGCACCTCCGGCCCCACCTTAGACCTGGAACAGTCATGATGCGTCCATTCAGCGTACGAACACCGTGCATACGTGGTCGGCGGGCCGGACCGCAGCGGGGGACGGTCCGCGACGGTGGAAGCATGATGGCAACCGCCGCCTACACAGCCCCGCCGGCAGCTGCGACGTTGACGACCGACCCGGCGCTCTGCCTAACCGGTGCTCCGCGAGGCTGATCGGGTCGAGGAGCGGCTACGGTGGCCGGCCCCGCGCCACCGAGGCGGTCGCGTGGACGACAGCGGCCGTACGGCGCCGATCTATGACGCCCCGCGCATGGTCAGCGCGGTCCGCGCCAGCCCGCGCAGCCAGGCGTGGGCGAGGTCGGTGTCGTAGCGCTGATGCCACGACAGATAGACCGGTGCGAGAGGTAGTTCGAGCGGCAGGGGGAGCACGGCCAGGCCGAGGTCCGCGACCGTGGATCGAGTGGTGGCTTCGGGGACGCTGATCAGGAGATCGGAACCGCGCGCGAACTCCAGCGCGGCCGCTTCCGTGGGCGCGGTCGCCACCACCCGGCGGGTGAGGCCGAGCCGCTCGAGGGCGTCATCGAGGGCATTGCCGAGGTTTCCCCGCCGCGAAACGGTGACGTGCTCGGCGGCGGCGTACTGCCGGGCGGTGACGGTCCTGCCGCGGGTGAGGGGATGCCCCTGCCGCAGGACGATCACGAGGGGGGACTCGCCCACCTTCTCGGCGCGGATGTCCGGTGCGCTCGGCCGGTTGGCGTTCGCCTCCAGGTCCACCTCACCGCGCCGCAACTCCGGTGTGTCCGTGCTCGACTCCGCGACGAAGCGCAACCGCACGCCCGGCGCCTCCGCACGTACGGCCGCGAGCAGTGCGGGGCCGCTCAAGGCGACCAGGGAATCGTGCCAGCGGAGAGTGAAAGTGCGCTCCAGTGTCGCCAGATCGAGTTCACGGCTCGGCGCCAACACTCCCTGGACCTGGTGGAGCAGCTCGTGCACCTGCTCCCGGACGGAGATCGCGTACGGCGTCGGGGTCATCGTGCGGCCGGTGCGCACCAGGATCTGATCTCCCGTGGTACGCCGGATGCGGCCCAGGCTCCGACTCATCGCGGGGGCGGTGACATGGAGGCGTGCGGCCGCCCCGGCCACACTGCCTTCCTCCAGCAGCGCGTCGAGCGCGGCCAGCAGGTTCAAATCCAATTGCATGCGAGTAATCCTAGCCGTGCTTTACATGCATTTGAGGTTAATCACGGGGCTGTATACCGTCGAGAGCAGAGCGCAGAACAGCGCCCACCGCACGGCCCGAACGACCTCATCACCCCCTGCTCACAAAGGAGTTCACCATGCCCGAAACACTTCGGACCGCAAACATCACCGCCACCGGCGCCGACCTGCTGGACCAGACGGCGATCGCCGTGCGCACGGCCGGATCGGCGCTGCGCGAGCGCTTCGGGGAGGTGGTCAGCCACCAGAGTCGCGAGGAGTTGATGCGCGCGCTCGCCGCCAATGACGACACGGCCCTCGCCATCCTGCGCCCCCGCCTCACGCACCTGCGCCCGGACGCCGGGTGGGTGGAGGACGAGCTGGACGGCGGGGCGCTGCCGCCCGGCGAATGGTGGGTCGTGGACCCGGCCGAAGGCAACGTCAACCACCTGCACGGCCTGCCGGAGTGGGCGGTGACCGCCACCCTCGTGCGCGACAACCAGCCGGTGCTCACCGCGGTCCACCTGCCGTTGACCGGCGAGACCTACACCGCGCTCACCGGCGCGGGCGCCTACTTGGACGGCCGGCCGCTGCGCGTCTCCCGGACCGCGGACCTCGCCCTGAGCATCGTGGCCACCAGCCAGGCCCGGCCCGACGAGGACGACGACGTCGTACGGCGTGTCGGCTCCTCGATCACCGCGATGCTCTTCGACGCACTCGTCGTCCGCACCTCCGTGCCCGCGACCCTGCACCTGCTGCACGTGGCCGCCGGCCGGATCGACGCCTTCTGGCAGTTCGCCGGTGCCCGCGCGGACCTGCTGCCCGGGGCGCTGCTCGTCACCGAGGCAGGCGGACAGATCTCCGACGCCGAGGGCCGCCCCTGGACCCCGCGCAGCGACAGCTTCCTGGCGGCCGCGCCCGGCGTCCATGCCGGGGCCGTCGCCACCCTCTCCCGCTGACCGCACCACGACCGCACGTTCGAAGGGACCAGACCACCATGCGCACGATCGCAGTTCTCGGAAAGGGCCGCGTCGGCCGCAACCTCGCCGCAGCCCTCACCCGGGCAGGGCACGAGGTAAGAGTGGCGGACCGTACGCAGGGCGCCGCCGCCGACGCCACCCGCACGGCCCAGATCGTCATCAACGCAACCCCCGGCGCCGGCTCGCTGGACCGGCTCACCGCCCTGCGCGAGGAACTGCGCGGCAAGATCCTCGTCGACGTCTCCAACGCCACCCTCGACGGACCGGACGGACTGCCCGCAGACCTGCTCTACCCCGGCTCGAGTCTCGCCGAGCAACTTCAGGAAGCGCTCCCCGAAACACGCGTCGTCAAGACACTCAACACCATGCTCTTTCCGGTGATGACCGCTCCGGCCACACTGACCCGGTCGCCCGACGCCTTCCTTTCCGGCGAGGACCCCCGGGCCAAGCAGGCCGTCCGCGAACTCCTCGTGAGCCTCGGCTGGCGCACGGAGTGGATCACCGATCTCGGCGGCATCCGGACCGCCCGCGCCACGGAGGCCGCGATCCTGTTCGTACCGCACGTGATCCGGGCCGGCGGATTCGCGCCTTTCGCGATCTCGATCGCCCGCTGATCCGCACGCAGGGCACCGCCCTCCAACCGCCGGTCCGGTCATGTGAGTTGTCGCCCTCCAACCGCCGGGCCGGTCATGTGAGTTGTCGCCCTCCAACCGCCGGTCCGGTCATGTGAGTTGTCGCCGCGACGAATTCCGGGCGACAGCCTTCCGTCCCAAACCCCGTGCCACCGTGCCGAGTTCCTGCGGGAGCGAGGGACTCCCCGGCACCCGGCGCCGCGCCGCCCGGCGTTCACCGGGGCACGCGGTCCTGCGGTCGCCGCGACAGCCGGCGGCCTCGGGCGATGCCCCGGCCAAGCCCGCATGCATCCCGCTCCGTGGGCACAATGTCAGGAAAACACGAGTGCCCTCGGTCTCCGTACCGTCGCGATCAACGCGCTCACGGACGTAGGGACAGTGGTCGGCTGTCTTGATCGACGGCCCGGCCGGGTTTCACGCCTGGAACTCGGTGAGATCGATGGCGTGAACGCGCAGCGGGTAGCCGTACACCGGGTGTGCCGTCTCCCGCTCGGGGACCATGCCGAGCTTGCGGATGACGTTCTCGGAGGCGTTGTCACCCACCCGGTTGATGCTGATGACGCGGTCCAGGCCGCGGTCCTGGAGAGCGAACTCCAGCGTGGCGTGGGCGGCTTCGGAGGCGTATCCCTGGCCCCAGAACTGTGACCCGATCCGCCAGCTGATCGCCACAGCGGGCATCACCTCCGGCAGGAACTCGGGCACGGACAGTCCCGTGAAGCCGATCAGCTCGCCCGAGGCCAGCAGCTCGACGGCGAAGAGTCCGAAACCCTCCTCGTCCCACTCCTCCTCCCATCGCTCAATGTCCTCGGCCGTGTGGTCCAGGTCGTGCACCGAGCCGTCGTCGATCCAGCGCATGACCCGGAGGTCCGCGTTGATGTCCGCCATCGGCGCGAGGTCGTCGTCGTGCCAGCTACGGAGGAGGAGACGGGGTGTGCGGATCTCGGTCATGCGCCCATCCTGCCCAAGGCAAGCGCCCCACCGGTAATCCGGCGCTCACCCGCGCTGCCGCCGACACCCTCGACACGTCCAGCAAGCACACCCGGGGCAAGGAGATCGCCAAGCTGACCACCGGCAAGGACGCACCGCCACACCCGCAGCCCAGACCGCCGTCACACTCGCCGGCACCAAGACCCCCGCCCGCACGCCGGCCACCGCACCGCCGCCCCCGGCCACGCCCCGCCGGCCGGTCACACCGACCGCGCAGCTCGGCCACACCGGCTCTCTGAACTCAGGAGGCGAGGCGCTCCCCGTGGCCGACTTCGTCACCCACGCCGGTGCGATGGCCCTGATCTGTCACCTTGCGTCGCCACCGCGGCCCGCACCCGCTGCTCCTCGCGAGCAGAGCCGACGTCCCGTTCCAGGGGGGTGCGGCTCACGGCTGTCGAGAGGTTGTCCAGGGCCCGTTTCTGCAGTTCCGCTTCGCGCCGCAGGACCGGGCTCCCGTTGCCGGCGGCGGCGTCCTCCCACGCGCGGAGCGCCTCCTCCACGCGTCCCCAGTCCGGATTCCTGTGCTCGCGCACGGCGACTGCTGCCTTCGCGGTGTCCGTCTCCAGGGCCTCGGCGAATCGTTCCGCTCCGGGGACGAAACGGCTGTCGGCCCGCGGGACGTGGCTCTCCATGAGCATCGCTGCCCGGCCGAACCCCTTGAGCGCCTCCTGCGCCTCCTGCGCCTCGCGCGACGTCAGACCCCTGGGGCGGACCGGTTCCTGCCTTGCCCGGTCGTATGCCTCCTGCCAGGCGGCACGTGCCTCCCTGCTCTCCAGCAGTGCCCTGCGCATGCCGGCGTGATGCTCCCGAGTCGGTTTGGCGTAGTTGCGGAGCACTGCGGCCGCGTAGCGGCCGTTGGCGGCGAGCCAGTCCGCAAGCCGACTCGGCAGTCGGGGTGTCTCCCATGCGGGGAACACCACGTACGCCAGCATTGCCAGGGCCCCGCCGAGCAGGGTGAGTACCACCCGCTCCGGGACCGTCTGCTCCCATGCCTGGCCGCCCATGCCGAGCAGGAAGACGACGTACGCGGCGGTGAAGCACTGGGAGTAGGCGTAGCCGGTACGGTTGAGCGTGTACGACAGGCCCGCCGAGACCACCGCCAGCGCGCCAGACACGTGGGCATCCGTGCCCAGGGCCCGCACCGTGCCGGTGGCGAGTGCGACCCCCGCCAGGGTCCCGGCGAAACGCGCCACTGCACGCGCGTACGTCCGGTGAAAGTCCGGCCGCATCACCATCACCGAGGCGATGGGCGCCCAGTAGCCGTGGCCCAGGGGTAGCCGGGCGGCGATCAGATAGCCGAGCGTGGCCACCGCCGCCAGGCGGACGGCGTGCCGGAACACGGGCGAGTCCCGGCGGAGCTCACGGCGGACCGCCCGGACGACGACCGGGACCAGCCGGAGCAGCGTCGGGCGCACCAGGAACTGGGCGCCGGCGGTGCCGGGCGGCGTGGCCGTCCTCCCGTGTGCGCAGCCGCTCCCGGCGATCTCCAACGCCTCGCCGAGCAGTTCCACGAGCCGCTCGGCGGCTTGCCGCGCGGGGCCCTCCAGCACCTCGTGTTCCTGGTCGACGCGCAGGACGTCCATGCTCTCGGGCCGTACCTCGGCGGGCGTGCCGCGTCGGATCGAACGAGCGGCCGCATCCAGGACGTCGGCGGCCGCGTCGAGCAACTCTCGCGCGCGGTCCCGCCCGGGTCCCTCCGCCGGGGCGCCCACGTGCGGGTCGGCGAGCGCCGCGACCACCGGCCGAATGCGCTCGGCGAGTCCCCGAGGGCCGTGCAGGACGGGGGGACGGGTGCGGGCCTGGGACGGCGTCACCGCAGCCGCGTCCCGGGCCGTCATCAACGGCTCCGGGTCGAACGGGGCGGTCGGGTCGTGCCGCAACCGGCGGGCGTAGTCCGCAACGGCGGCCAGGGCGTCGGCGAGGGCGTCACGATGCGCCCCCCAACGCCGGATCGGGAACAGCAAGATCAGCACGGCCTGCGTCACGCCCCCGAGTGCGATGACCCCGGCGTGCTCCAGTGCTCGCCCGACGCTCGTGGGCAAGGTGATGGTCACCAGCATGCTGCCCACGGTCGTCCCCCACCGCTACCAGGAGGCGCTACGCGCCCTGGAAGCGCGCCACCATTCCCGCGAGCGCTACGGCACGTCGTTCTTCGACGAGCTCGGCCTCTATCGCATCCTGGGACCCGGCAGCGGTCGCCGGGAACTGGAGACGTTCGTCCAGGAGTGGCTCGGGCAGCTCATCGACTACGACTCCCGGCACCACGCGACCATGGTGGAGACCCTGTCCCAGTACTTCGACTTCGGCGGCAACTACGACGAGACGGCAGAGTCCCTCGGCATCCACCGCAGCACGCTGCGCTATCGGCTTCAGCGCATCCGCGACATCAGCGGCAACGACCTCGCGAACGTGGAAGACCGGCTGAACCTCCAGGTGGCTACCCGAGTGTGGAAGATCATGCTGGGCGGGCCCGGCTGACGCCGGGGTCCGCGCCGTTCGTCGCAACACAGCAGCGAAGGAGGACGACGCATGGATGAGCAGGACTTCGTACGTACCGTCGCCGAGCGCACCGGGTTGAGCCGGCAGGAGGCGGCGGACCTGACCCGGGCCACGCTCGAGACGCTGGCCCACAGGCTGAGCGCCGGGGAGGCCAGGGACCTGATCACCGAGCTCCCCGAGGGCCTCGCGGAGGCGGTGCGCCGGGGAGCCACGGACCGCATCGAGCGCTTCGGGCACCAGGACGGCGTGCGGCGCGTGGCCGAACGCACCATGCTCAAGGAGGAGGAAGCCGACCGGGGTGTAAGGACCGTACTGGCCGTGCTCCGGGAGGCGATCAGCGAGAAGGAGTTCAACGACCTGATGTCGCAGCTCGGAACGGACTTCTCGCAGGCCATCGAATCAGCCGGGTGACCCCGGGGCCACCCGCGGGATCGCCGTGTGGTCATGACGGCTGGCGTGACCGAGACGTCCTCCGGCAGAGCCGCGTGTTGTCCTGCGGCGTCTCCGACCGCGGTCCGCCGTCGGAGACGCCCGGACGTCACAGGCGGATGGCGTGCAGGTCCACCAGGTCGAGCAGCGCTCCCAGGGCCGAGGTGGGCCGCCGGGTCGACGACGTGCCGAGATGCATGCTCCAGCGGAGCGCGGTGCCGCGCACGTCCAGGACGTGCAGGCCGGGGGTGCGGGCCACGGCGAACTCGGGCAGGAAGGCGATGCCCAGTCCGTGCCGGACAAGTGCCGCCCCCATGTCGATGTCGGGCACTTCCAGTGCCACCCGGCGTACGACGCCCGCTGCCGCGAACGCCTGGTCGACCACCTCGCGGTTGCCGTAGCCCGGCGGGAAGTCCACGAAAGGCTCCCCCGCGAGGTCCGCGAGTGCCACCCTTTCCCGCTGCGCGAGCGGATGGCCGGCGCTGACCACCAGGACGAGCGGCACAGTGGTCAGCTCCCGTGCGTCGATCCCGGCAGGCTTGCGTTCGGGCAGCGACAGGAAGGCCACGTCAAGGTCCCCGCTGAGCAGCGCGTGCGCCAGTCCCGCCGAGCCGGTCGTCGCCAGCCGCAGCCGGACGTCGATCGCGGGATGCCGTGCGTGCAGCTGCCCCAGGAGCGCGGGCAGGTCCACCACCTCGACCGAGGCCATGGCGCCCACGTTCACCGTGCCGCGCAGCGTGTCCTGTGCGGCGCGCACGGCGTCCTGGGCCGCCTGGGCGGCGTGCAGGGTGGCCCGGGCCTCCGGCAGCAGCGCCGCGCCCGCCCCAGTGAGCCGGACCTGCTGCGACGTGCGCTCGAACAGCGCGCAGCCGAGCTCGCGCTCCAGGGAGCGGATCGCGGCGGACACCCCCGACTGCACCACATGCAGCCGACGGGCGGCACGCGTGAAACTCAGCTCCTCGGCGACCGCGATGAAGTGCTCCAACTGACGTAGCTCCACACCACAAGTATCACTCGCATTGCTGGAGACGAGCAAAAACATTCGTTGGCGCTGATTCTGGCTGGTGAGGAGGATGGAGGAACGCCATCCGCTTCCGCTCGAGGAGGGGTACTCCTGCCTGCCGTACCGACGCCGTTGAGCCGTCCCACAGCCGACGCTCCCGACAACCCGACCCACCGAATCCAAGCGCCCGCTCCCGACGGCCTGCCGCCGCGCGCCCCCGCCCGGCGCCGTGCCACGCACACGACCGGTTTCTGGTTCGTGGCGGTGGCCTTCACCGTGCTGATGGCCTTCGGCACCGCGCCTACCCCTCTGTGGCCGCTGTACGAGGCCCGGGACCACTTCGGCGCGACCACGGTCACGGTGGCGTACGCCTCGATGGTCGTGGGCGCAGCGGCCGCCTTCCTAGGACTGGGACACCTGTCGGACCGGCTCGGCCGGCGGCGCATCATCGTCCCGGCGCTGCTCGTCGGTATCGTCGCGTCGGTCGTACTGATGGTGTGGCGGGACCTGCCGGGGCTGATAGCGGGCAGAATCCTGAACGGTGCCGGACTGGGGCTCATGGCCTCGACCGCGACGACGTACCTGCACGACCTCCACCACGAGGCCCGTCCGGACCGGACGGGTTCGGTGCTGCCCGGCATCGTGGCCACCGCCGCCAACCTCGGCGGCTTGGCCTCAGGGCCCCTGGTCGCCGGAGCCGCCGCCGAATGGCTTCCCACCCCCCTGGTCACCGCCCAGGCGATCTTCACGCTCGCCATGGCAGTGTGCCTGGCGCTGGTGCTGTGCACCCCGGAGACCGTGGACCGGGAGTTGCCCGCGGCCGAACCGCCCACCCGGTTCGTCCTGCGCCCCGGCGCCCGGCGGGCCTTCGGCGCGGCCGGCGCGCTGGGTGCCTTCGCCTTCGCGATCCTTGGCCTGATCTCCTCCCTCGGGGCGAGCGTGCTCCACGGCACCCTGCACACCGACTCTCCCCTCATGGTCGGCCTGGCGGCCTTCCTCATGTTCGGTTCCGCGGCGGCCGCCCAGCTGGTGCTGGGACGCCTCCCGCTGCCTCGGGTCCTGACGGTGGGGGCAGTGGTCTTTCCGGTCGGCCTGGTCCTGTGCGCCGTCGCCCTCTACCACCCCGCGCTCTGGCTCTACCTGGTCGCCGTGTCTCTCTCGGGAGCCGGCTCCGGGCTGCTGTTCAAGGGAGGAGTCGAACGTGCCGGTTCAGTGGCCGAGCCCGCCTCACGCGCGGGGGTCCTCGCCGTGTTCTTCGTCGTCGCGTACCTCGGAATGGGCCTGCCCTCCGTCCTGTTCAGCATCGCCCTGCGGCACTTCGCCGTGCAGACCGCGATGATCGGCTTCGCGACGGTCCTCTCCTGCGGCGCCGTTGTGTCGGTGACCGTCGCGTTGCGCGATCGCCCACCGGGTCCCGGCGAGCTCTCGGCGCAGTCCGCTCGCCCCTCCTGACCTCCGTGTGGCGGATGCGGCACGGCTGTCTGGGAGGCGCGGACCTGGGCACTCGGTGCGGGTGCGCGTGACACGCATCCGCGGCGGACGGGAGGCCCGGGATGTCTGCGGAATCGGCCAGAACGATTGCGCTCCCCTCCGGTGAGGAGATCGCGGCGCTCGGGCAGGGCACCTGGTACCTGGGCGAGGACCCGGCCCGGCGTGAACAGGAGATCGCCGCGCTGCGGCTGGGCGTGGACCTGGGCATGACCGTCGTCGACACGGCTGAGATGTACGGCGACGGCGCAGCCGAGGAGCTTGTCGGGGAAGCCCTCGGGGGACACCGGGAAGAGGTCTTCCTCATCAGCAAGGTGCTGCCCGGCCACGCCGACCGGAAGGGCACCGTCGCCGCCTGCGAGCGCAGCCTGCGGCGGCTCCGTACGGAACGGCTGGATCTGTACCTGCTGCACTGGCGGGGACGGTGGCCGCTCGAGGAGACCCTTGCGGGATTCACCGACCTGATGGAGGAGGGGAAGATCCGTTCCTGGGGCGTGAGCAATCTGGACGTCGCCGACATGGTCGAGCTGACCGCTCTCCCCGGTGGGGACGGCGCGGCCGTCGACCAGGTGCTGTACAACCTCTCCCGGCGCGGCATCGAGTGGGATCTGCTTCCCTGGTGCCGCGAGGCCGGGGTGACGGTCATGGCCTACTCTCCCATCGAGCAGGCCCGACTCGTGAAGGTCGAGGCACTGGGTGCCGTGGCCCGGGCCCTCGGAGCAACGCCGGCCCAGGTGGCACTCGCCTGGGTGCTGGAGCAGGGGGCGGCCGCGATCCCGCGTTCCGGATCGCCCGGCCACGTTCGGGAGAACCGCGGCGCGGTGGACCTCCACCTTCCCACCGAGGCGCTCGACGCCCTCGACGAGGCGTTCCCGCCGCCCGGCGGGCCCACGCCCCTGGAGATGCTCTGAAGGAGTTGACAGGATGGCGCGCCCACTCGTCGTCGGAATGGGAGGTTCGTTGCGTACCCCGTCGACCAGCCTCACCGCACTGTGTGTTGCGGTCGAGGGGGCGGCCGATGCGGGCGCCGACACCCAGGTGATCGACCTCAAGCGGCTGAATGTCCCGTTCTACACGTCCGAGCACGGGATCCCTCCGTCCGCCCGCCGGCTTGCGGACACCGTTCAGGCCGCCGACGCCCTGCTGTGGAGCAGCCCGACCTACCACGGGTCGGTCAGCGGCGCGTTCAAGAACGCGGTGGACTGGCTCGCCCTCCTGGCCGACAACGACCCGCCCTACCTCAGCAACAAACCTGTGGGGATGCTGACAACCGCCGGTGGAGTGCAGGGCCTGCAGGCGATCAACGCGATGGAGTTCATCGTGCGGTCGCTGCGCGGCTGGGCCGTGCCGCTGGTGTTCGCAGTCCCGCGGTCCTCCCGGGCCTTCGACGGCGACGGACGTCTCACCGACCAGGCGGTCGCGGATCAATTGCGCGGCCTCGGCGCGGAGGTGACCAGCGCGGCCCTGCAGTTCCGGGCGGAGGGCACGTGCGACTACGCGCAGGAGCGGCCGGCCGGGGCCGTCCGGGACTGAGTACACAGGGGGTCCGGGGTCGTGCTTGCTCAGGGTCCGGTTCGCTCCACGGGCCGCCGGTGCTCGCCGCGCGCGCCCAAATGCCCGGGCGGGAAGTGCGGAAGCACGTGTTCGGCCAGTTCGTCGATCACTTCGGCGACCGGACGTCGGCTGTGCTTGAAATTGATCATCAGCTGGTCGATGCCGATGTCCTGCCAGGCCCGCATCATCGCCAGGAACGACACCCGGCCCACCGAAAAGCCCTGGTGGATGCGCCGGGGCAGGGTCAGCGGGTCCTCGGTCAGGTCCAGATAGGTGGCCTGTGCGTACGGCTTGAACCCACCGCCGTCGCCTTCGGTCAGCTCTCGCCACCGCTGGATGTTCTCGGCCTGCTGCTGGAGCGGCGGGGTGTAGTACAGCCAGCCGTCCGTGTTGTCGGCGATCCACCGGACGTCCTGCCTGCCGCGTCCCGTCATCAGTACGGGGATCCGCCGGTACACCGGCTTGGGCAGCAGATCGGTGCCGCGCATCCGGCCGAGCGGCGATTCCACGTGCGGGAAACGGTGCTCGAGGACGACACGGAAGTACTCCAGCGACCGCCGGAACCTCTCGGCCCGGTCGCCCAGGTCCTGACCGACGGCCGGGAACTCCACGGGTCGGTCACCGGTGGCCACCCCGAGCAGGAGCCGGCCGCCTGACAGCTGGTCCACCGAGGCGGCCGCCTTCGCGGTGTGCAGTGGATGCCGCAGCGGCATGACGATGCTGGCGGTCCCCAGTGTGATCGAGGTGGTGCGGGCACTGAGCTGCCCCAGGTACACCCACGGGTCGAAGACCTGCCCGGCGTCCCCGAAGCTCGGGTCCAACAGCGGCACGTCGCGAACCCACACCGACGCGAAGCCGGCCCGCTCGGCCTGCTGGATCCGCTCGATATGCCCGGCCAGGGACGGCACGGGCCCGTCGAATCCCTCCAGGGGCGTAATGGCGCCCACGGTCATCCTGCCGCCGGGATACGCCCTGGCCATGGCTGCGTGCTCGGAGAACGGCCGCTGCGTCGCGCCTTCGACGTCCACGGGTGCGTTGGCTGAGGGAACTGTCGGTTCTGTCATGCGAACCTCCGGTGAATCGGCCGTGTCCGGGTCCTTATCCCGCCTCATCCGCCGCCACCGGCATGGGCGGCGCGCACCGCGGCAAGGATGGTGTGCGGGTTGGCCGGCACCGGTACGCCTTGGACCGCCACGGTCGGCGTTCCCCCTACGCCCCGCTGGACGGCGGTCTCCGTCACATAGGAGCTCCAGTCGAGGTAGACGCCCTGCCGGACGCACGCGGCGAACGAGCTGTCCCCTAGTCCCACCGCGCGGCCGAGCTCGATCAGTTCGTCGTCGGACAGGCCCGGCCCGCCCTCGGGGGGCTGGTTGGCGAACAGCGCGTACAGGTACTCCATGAAGTGGCCGCCATCGGCCGCGCAGCCCGACGCCGCCGAGGCACGGGAGGAGTAGCGGGTGGTGGACAGGCCGTCGAGGAAACCCATCGGGTGGTAGACGAGACGGATTGCCTCGTTCGCCGCCAACTCGTCCAGGATCGGCCCGCTCTTACCCTCGAACTGCTTGCAGAACGGGCACAGAAAGTCGATGAAGGCATCCACCTGTACCGGGCCGGCTGCGACGACGATGCCGTCCCCGCTCGGCGAGGAACTGGTCGGAACGCGCGAGGGCGAGCTGATGCGGGGCGTCTGAGTACTCATGCCGGATCCTCTGTCGTGAAGTCGATGGAATGGGTGTCATGACACGCGACGGGAACGGCGAGCAGGCCACGGGCCAAGAGCCCGCCGCATGCGTCGGGCCCTCGCATGCGGCACCGGGAAGACGCCTGTGCCGCGGCACTGCTTCGGGCCTCCGTGAGCACGGCCGATTCCGTCTTACGCCGATGGCGCCGGCCTCGTCGGTCTTGGCTCCTCCTAGCCCGGGGCGCCGACGAGAGCCTCGAAGTCCCGGGGAAGCTGGGACATCACCTGGCGGAACTCGCCCTCACTGACCGCGTCCCTCAGGGTGCTCAGCTCGGCACGTACACCCTCGCGGGCCTCGTCCGGGCTCACCTCTGCTCGCCTGCTCACCCGATTGATGAACTCGTCGAGTCCGAAGGCCTCGGCCTCCGGAGTGGGAGAGACCAGCGGTTCCTTCAGCGGCTTGGGCAGTTCGGACGCGAGGTCCTCCGCCTCACCCCTGGTGAGCCGCTCGGCCAGTGTTGCCAGGGTGGCGCGAGTGAGGGGCTCGGCCTTTTCCGAGGGGACAGGGGCACGCCGGGTGACGGTGTCGAGGAAGGTGTCGTAGTCCATGAGCGGTCCTTTTCCTGAAGCGGGCTGATGCGCGCCATGGTGCGGGCGCCTCAGCAGAGGCCGTCTCCATGCTCCGGATACGGGCCACACCATGCCTGCTCCCGGCGGGCGGAAAAGCCGCGGGAGCCATAGACCTCCGAGCACAAGTGCAGACGGCCTCCGCGGCGGCAAAGGGGACACCGGCGCCGGTCTGCCGGATGTGTGTCAGGGCACCGTACGTGTAGGCGCGTCGGCTAGGTCGTGTCCGCAAAGTCGCGTCGTTCGCCCGTAGGGCGGGCGTCGCGGCGTCCGGTGCGTGCTCTGGGGGTCCCCCCGGCCGAAGGCTGGGGGAGTGCCGGCCGGATGCCCTCGTACTGGGTGTACTCGGGCTTTCGGCCGGTGCGGCGAGAGTGCGTGCCGGGCGTCGTGACGCAGACGCGACTTTGCGGACACGGCCTAGCCCTTCGCCGCGTTTCCGGCCGACCCGCTCGGCGTCGAGAGCGTTCGACGGCGGGCTGTCGACCGATGTGCGTTGCCCGTCGGAGCGCCCCGACACGGTCCCGCTTCGCCAAGTCGGCCATGCTGCTCTGCCAGGGTGGAAGGGGGTGTTCATTTTCGGCCTGGGATGCGGAGGCGCTCAGCAGGCGGGCTCTGCGAATCTCGACCGGTAACAGCCGATGGCGGCGCCGGCCGGAGCGCACGACGCCGTCCGGTTCCCGGTGAGGAGGCGAGAGGCATGACCGTGATGGCTGTGTCGAAGTTCGAGAGGTTCTTCCGCGCCGCCGCAGGGCTCGACGTGGACAAGAACGACCTCAAGCGGTACGGCGACTTCGTCGACGCCAAGCTCTACGACCTCTTGGTCGTCGGCCAGGCCTCGGCTCAGGCCAACGGCCGGGACACCGTCGAACCGTGGGACCTACCGATCACCAAGGGCCTCCAGGAAAGCATCCACCGGTTCCGGCGGCTCGACGAGGAGGTCGATCTGAAGCCGAACCTGGACCAGCTCGCCGCGCACCCTCCGCTCGACAGGACGCCCACCCAGGAGACCGAAGAGCGCTACCCCGAGATCATCGGCGGTCTCAGCGTCGCCCTCGCCGAGACGTTCAAGATCCTGTACCCGGATGTCAAGAACCCGCAGGCCAGCCACTGGGACGGCGTGACCGCGGTGTTCGACCGGCTGCTGTAGCAGTCGCGCCCCGGTGCATGTCACCGGTCCGAACCGACATGCCGAGGTCCTCGGCGCGCGTGTCGAAGGACCGGGGACTGCGAGCCGCGGCCGAGGGTGCCCTGAGCATGTATCAGCCGGAGCTGCCGTCCGGGTGACGGACGGGCCCTGCCGGGTGTCCCTGCCGCTCGCGTCGTACAACCAGCGACTCGTGAAGGGAGCCGTAACAATGACACAGGAACTGCAGGGGATGCGGGTGGCGATTCTGGCCACCGACGGCGTTGAGCGCGTGGAACTCGACCAGCCGCGCGGTGCGCTGCAGGGCGCAGGGGCGAAGACCGAGATCGTCTCGCTCCATCCCGGCGAGATCCAGGCCCGCCAGTTTGACCTCAACGCGGCAGGAACCTTCCCCGTGGACCGCCTGGTCGCCGACGCCTCCGTCGACGACTACCACGCCCTGCTCCTGCCCGGCGGCACCATGAACCCCGACCAGCTGCGCATGAACCGCGACGCGGTGCAGTTCGTCAGGGACTTCATGGCCAGCGGGAAACCGGTCGCATCGATCTGCCACGGTCCGTGGACGTTGGCGGAAGCCGACGCCGTGCGCGGCCGCCGCCTGACGTCCTGGCCCAGCATCCGCACCGATCTGCGCAACGCCGGCGCGGAGGTCGTCGCCGACCAGGAGGTGGTCGTCGACGGACAGCTGGTCACCAGCCGCGGTCCGGCCGACCTGCCTGCCTTCTGCGCCGCCGTGGTGGAGCAGTTCGCCCGGGCGCACCATCCCATGCCCGGCTGAACCACGGGCCAGTCGCACCGGAAAGAGCAGCCCCTCTCCCGAACCGCGACCCCGAATCGTCCTCCCGCCTCCTGTCCTCGCAGACCGACCGCCGGTGCCACTTTTCGACTCGCTGGGCGCAGGCGGGGTGACCGGGCGAACAGCCATTCTGGGGCTTGTCGGGACCGCTCGGCGGTCCGTCGGCGTAAGGAGTGGCCATGACCGAGCAAGCCCCGCAGGGCCGTTGCCTCGTACTCGACGCACCAGGAAGCCGTCCGTGCCGTCGATCACCTCGCCGACCAGGGTTTCCCTGACGCCGTGGTGGACGAGGACGTCGCCGATGAGGCCGTCCTGCTGGTCGCTGGGCTGGACAGCGGGGCCGCCGCGAACACGGAGAGAGCCTCCTCCAGGGGTGGCCGCGCGCGCAGCGTCCCCGCCCCCAGCTGAACGAGTTTCGAGGCCGGGCGGACAGGGCCCGGCGGATGAACGGTCGCCGACGGACGTCGACCGCCGCGGAAGGAGTTCCTCATGGCCAAGGCAGTGGGCATCGACCTGGGCACCACCAACTCGGTGATCGCCGTGTGGGAGGGCGGCGAGCCGTCCGTCGTGCCCAACAGCGAGGGCAACCGTACGACACCGTCCGTGGTGGCCTTCACCGACACCGGGGAACGCCTGGTGGGCCAGCTGGCCCGGCGCCAGGCAATCCTCAACCCCAAGGGCACCATCTACTCGGCCAAGCGGTTCATCGGCCGGCATTTCGACGAAATCCCCGACGAGGCCAAGGCCGTCACCTACGACGTCGTCCCGGGAGACAACGGCGAGGCCCGCTTCAAGGTGCGTGACAAGCTGTACGCGCCTGAGGAGATCAGCGCCCTGGTGCTGCGCAAACTCGCCGACGACGCCTCCAAGCAGCTGGGGGAGCGGGTCACGGAGGCGGTCATCACGGTGCCCGCCTACTTCAACGACGCCCAGCGCACCGCGACCCGGGATGCCGGACGGATCGCGGGGCTGGAAGTGCTGAGGATCATCAACGAGCCGACGGCGGCCGCCCTCGCGTACGGCATGGACAAGAAGCAGCACGAAACCGTCCTCGTCTTCGACCTGGGCGGCGGCACCTTCGACGTGAGCATCCTCGATGTCGGCGACGGCGTGGTCGAGGTGCGTTCCACGGCGGGTGACAGCCATCTGGGCGGCGACGACTTCGACCGGCGTCTGGTCGACTACCTCGCGGACGACTTCCAGAAGGAGAACGGCATCGACTTGCGCAAGGACCCGCAAGCGCTGCAACGCCTGTTCGAGGCGGCGGAGAAGGCCAAGACCGAGCTCAGCTCCGTCACCCAGACCCAGGTCAGCCTGCCGTTCATCACCGCGGACGCCTCCGGGCCCAAGCATCTCACCGACTCGATCATGCGGTCCACGTTCGAGCAGATCACCGGGGACCTCGTGGAGCGCTGCCTCGGTCCGGTCCAGCAGGCCATGGCCGACGCCAAGGTCGGCGAGGGCGACATCGACGAGGTCATCCTTGTCGGCGGTTCCACCCGCATCCCCGCCGTCCAGGCACTGGTGCGCCGGCTGACCGGCGGCAAGGAACCCAACATGAGCGTGAACCCCGATGAGGTCGTGGCCCTGGGCGCCGCGATCCAGGCCGGGGTGCTCAAGGGCGAGGTCAAGGACGTCCTGCTGCTCGACGTCACCCCCCTGTCGCTGGGCGTGGAGACGCGCGGCGGAGTGATGACGAAGATCATCGAGCGGAACACCACCATCCCGGTGCGCCGCAGCGAGACCTTCTCCACCGCCGAGGACAACCAGCCGGCCGTCGACATCGTCGTCCTGCAGGGCGAGCGCGAGCGGGCCGCTGACAACCGGGTCCTCGGCCGGTTCCAGCTCACCGACATCCGGCCGGCGCCGCGGGGCGAACCGCAGATCGAGGTCACCTTCGACATCGACGCCAACGGCATCCTCAACGTCAGCGCGCGCGACAAGGACACCGGTAAGGAACAGGGCATCACCATCAGCGAGAGCTCCAACCTGGACCGGAGCGAGGTCGAACGCATGGTCCAGGAGGCTGAGACCAACCGGGGCCAGGACCAGGCACTCCGCGAGGCCGTCGACGCCCGAAACGAACTTGACGCGATCGCCTACCAGGTCGAGAAGCGTCTGAACGAACTGGCCGACGCCGCGCCCGCGCACGAAAAGGCGCGTGCCGAGATGCTGGTGGCAGAGGCCCGCGACGCGGTCAAGAACGAGGCCGGAGTGGACAAGGTCAGGCCGCTGATCTCCGAACTCCAGCAGGTCTACGCCGGGCTCACCGCCCACCAGGCCGAAGCCGCGGCGGCGAGTGGTCCCTCGGACGCCTCCGGGCCGGACGCCTCCAGGCCGGGCGGTGCCGGCGCCGACGAAGACGTGGTTGACGCCGAGTTCGACAAGGGCTGAGGTACTCGCCATGCCGATCCCTCCCCAGGACCGATCGTCCGACCTGCCGCCCGAAGGCGCCGCACAACCACCGCAGGGCCACCTGCCAGAGCCCGCGCCGCCGACCACGGAGGCCGAACCGGGGCCCGACGCGGCCACCGGTCCGGCCGGCGGCGAGGACGAGTACGCGGCCGCGCTTAAAGAGGTCGAGGACCGCTGGCGGCGTGCTCTCGCCGATCTGGACAACCTGCGCAAGCGACACGCCAGGGAACTGGACCGGGAGCGCGCGGTCGAACGCGCCCGCACGGCCGCGGCCTTCCTTCCCGTCATCGACAACCTGGAACTCGCTTTGACCCACGCGGGCTCCGATTCCGGGGCGATCGTCGAGGGGGTGCGCGCCGTGCGCGACCAGGCCGTGTCCGTCCTCGAACGCCTCGGTTTCGAGCGTCACGCCGAGACCGGCGTCCCGTTCGACCCCTCCCGGCACGAGGTCGTCGGCGTGGTCCAGGACCCCGACGCCGAACCGAACACCGTGGCGCAGGTGCTGCGCCCCGGCTACGGCGAGGCCGAGCGGCAGCTGAGGCCGGCCGCCGTGACCGTCGCCAAGCGGGAGTGAGCGGCCATGGCACGCGACTTCTACGAGGTTCTCGGGGTCCCGCGAGACGCCGACAAGGATGAGATCCAGCGGGCGTATCGCAAGCTGGCCCGCAAGTACCACCCAGACGTCAACAAGGACCCCGCGGCGGAGGAGCGGTTCAAGGAGATCAATGAGGCCTTCAGTGTCCTGTCCGACCCCGACCAGCGGGCCCGTTACGACCGCTTCGGCGAGGACTTCCGGAAGGTTCCAGAGGACTGGGAGGAGCGGGTCGGTGCCGGTGCGGGGCCCGGCGGCGGCTTCCGTTGGTCCACCGGGGACGGCCCCCGGGTCAGGTACGCCACCAGCGGCTTCGGTGCGGAGGGCGTCGACGTCGACGACCTGTTCGGCTCGTTCTTCGGGGGCGCCGGACGGGTGCGTGTCCCCGGAGCGGACCAGGAGGCCGAACTGCCGCTCACCGTCGAGGAGGCCTACCGGGGTGGCCGTCGCACCGTCACGCTCGCCGGTCCCACAGGGCAGCCGCGGCGGTACGAGGTCGACGTGCCACCGGGTGTCGTCGACGGGCAGCGTATCCGGCTGGCGGGCGAGGGCGGCCGGGGCAACGGTGACGCCCCCGCCGGGGACCTGTACCTGCGGGTGCGGATCCAACCGCACCCCCAGTTCCGCCTCGACGGCCGGGACGTGTATGTGCAGCTTCCGGTCACCCCCTGGGAGGCCGCGCTGGGTGCGACGGTTCCGGTGCCCACACCGGGCGGGGAGACGGCGAAGGTGAACGTGCCCGCCGGCTCGTCCAGCGGCCGGCGGCTGCGGCTGCGCGGTGAGGGCATGCCGAACCCGCGCGGCACGAACGGCAACCTCTACGCCGAACTCCGGATCATGGTGCCGTCCACGCTCGGCGACCGGGAGCGCGCACTCTTCGAGGAGCTCGCCGCCGTCTCCTCGTTCGACCCCAGGAGGACACGATGAGTGACCCACGCGCCGAGGCGCGCCAGGCGTCTCGGCTGACGGCTCCCGCGTCGGCACGCGTCCGGTACGCGATCGTGCCGGTGCCCAGGCTCTCTCTGCAGACCGTGGCCCGCCTCTCCGGGGTCCATCCCGACCTCATACGTCGGTTCGTCGCTCTGGGCCTGGTCGAGGCCGAGCGCGACGGCTCCGGAGGGCTGGTGTTCGAACCCACGGCACCGGCTGTCCTCGCCCGCGTCCAGCGGCTGCGCACCGGGCTGTGCCTCAACTACGCATCCATCGGCCTGGTGCTCGACCTGCTGGACCGCATCAGCATGCTCGAAGCCGCCCTGCGCCGCGCCGGTACGAGGAGTGAAACACCCCCATGGACATGAACCGTCTCACCCAGAAGTCCCAGGAAGCCCTCCAGGAGGCCCAGAGCGCGGCCGTCGGCATGGGGCAGACCGAGGTCGACGGGGAACACCTGCTGCTCGCGCTGCTCGATCAGGAGGACGGTCTGATCCCACGGCTGCTGCAACAGGCCGGCACCGAGCCGAAGGAGCTGCGCGCGGCCGTGCGCGAGGAACTCTCCCGCCGCCCGAAGGTCACCGGTCCCGGCGCGGCACCCGGCCAGGTCTTCGTCACTCAGCGCCTGTCCCGCCTGCTCGACGCCGCCGAGCGGGAGGCCAAACGCCTCAAGGACGAGTACGTGTCCGTGGAGCACCTCCTGCTCGCCCTGGCCGAGGAGGGCTCGGCGACCGCCGCCGGGCGCCTGCTCAAGGAGCACGGCGTGACCCGGGATTCGTTCCTGAGCGCGCTCACCCAGGTCCGCGGCAACCAGCGCGTCACCTCCGCCAACCCCGAAGTGGCCTACGAGGCCCTGGAGAAGTACGGCCGCGATCTCGTCCTCGAGGCTCGGTCCGGACGGCTGGACCCGGTCATCGGCCGTGATGCGGAGATCCGCCGCGTGACTCAGATCCTCAGCCGTAAGACCAAGAACAACCCCGTCCTCATCGGCGATCCCGGCGTCGGTAAGACCGCCATCGTCGAGGGCCTGGCCCAGCGCATCGTTCGCGGCGACGTCCCCGAGGGCCTGCGCGACAAGACGGTGTTCGCCCTCGACATGGGCTCCCTGGTCGCCGGCGCGAAGTACCGCGGCGAGTTCGAGGAACGCCTCAAGGCCGTGCTGTCCGAGGTGAAGGCCGCCCAGGGGCGCATCCTGCTCTTCGTCGACGAACTCCACACCGTCGTGGGCGCGGGTGCCGCCGAAGGGGCCATGGACGCGGGCAACATGCTCAAGCCGATGCTCGCCCGCGGCGAACTGCACATGATCGGCGCCACCACCCTCGACGAGTTCCGCAAGCACATCGAGAAGGACGCCGCCCTCGAACGCCGCTTCCAGCAGGTCCTGGTCGACGAGCCGAGCGTGGAGGACACCATCTCCATCCTGCGCGGACTGCGCGAACGTCTGGAGGTCTTCCACGGCGTGAAGATCCAGGACACCGCACTGGTCTCCGCGGCCACCCTCAGCCACCGCTACATCACCGACCGGTTCCTGCCCGACAAGGCCATCGACCTCGTCGACGAGGCGTGCGCCCGGCTGCGCACCGAGATCGACTCGATGCCCGCCGAACTCGACGAGATCACCCGCCGCGTCACCCGCCTGGAGATCGAGGAGGCGGCCCTGTCCAAGGAGACCGACGCCGCCAGCAAGAACCGCTTGGAGGAACTGCGCAAGGAACTGGCCGACCTGCGCGGCGAGGCCGACGCCAAGCGCGCCCAGTGGGAGGCCGAACGGCAGGCCATCCGCCGCGTACAGGAACTGCGCCAGGAACTGGAGCAGGTCCGCCTCGAGGCGGAGGAGGCCGAACGCGCCTACGACCTCAACCGCGCCGCCGAACTCCGTTACGGCCGCCTGCAGGACCTGGAGCGCCGGCTGAAGGCCGAGGAGGAGCAACTGGCCGCCAAACAAGGGCAGAACCGGCTGCTGCGCGAGGTCGTCACCGAGGAGGAGATAGCCGAGATCGTCGCAGCCTGGACCGGCGTCCCCGTCGCCCGTCTCCAGGAGGGCGAACGCGAGAAACTGCTGCGCCTCGACGAGATCCTGCGCGAGCGCGTCATCGGCCAGGACGAGGCCGTCAAACTCGTCGCCGACGCCATCATCCGCGCCCGCTCCGGCATCCGCGACCCGCGCCGCCCCATCGGCTCGTTCATCTTCCTCGGTCCCACCGGCGTGGGGAAGACCGAGCTGGCCAAGACCCTTGCGGCGGCCCTGTTCGACTCCGAGGAGAACATGGTTCGCCTCGACATGAGTGAGTACCAGGAGCGGCACACCGTCAGCCGGCTCATGGGCGCGCCACCCGGATACGTCGGCTATGAGGAAGGGGGCCAGCTCACCGAGGCCGTACGCCGCAAGCCGTACTCGGTCGTGCTGTTCGACGAGATCGAGAAGGCGCACACCGATGTCTTCAACACCCTGCTGCAGGTCCTCGACGACGGCCGCATCACCGACTCCCAGGGCCGCACCGTCGACTTCCGCAACACCGTGATCATCATGACGTCCAACATCGGCTCCGAGCACCTCCTCGACGGCGCCACCGCCGAGGGCGAGATCAAACCGGACGCCCGCGCCCTGGTGATGGGCGAGCTGCGCGGGCACTTCCGCCCGGAGTTCCTCAACCGCGTCGACGACATCGTGCTGTTCAGGCCGCTCGGTGAGCGGCAGATCGAGCGGATCGTGGAGCTGCAGTTCGACGAGCTGCGCCGCCGACTCGCCGAACGCCGCATTGCCGTTGAACTCACCCAAGCGGCGCGTGAGTTGATCGCCCACCAGGGATACGACCCGGTGTACGGGGCCCGGCCGCTGCGCCGCTACATCTCCCACGAGGTCGAGACGATGATCGGGCGCGCCCTTCTGCGCGGTGACGTCCAGGACGGCGCGACGGTCCGCGTCGACGCCGAACACGGAGAGCTGGTAGTCACCTACGACCAGCCCGAAGACGTGAAGGGAGCGCAGGCGGCATGAGCACGATGCAGGCGACGACCGTCAAATGTCCCCACTGCGGGCGCACCAACCGGGTGCCCGTGGCTGCGGAGGGCCGCCCTAAGTGCGGCCACTGCAAGCAGCACCTACCGTGGATGGTGGACGCGGGCGACGACGACTTCACCGAGGTCGCCGAGCGGGCCGACATCCCCGTCGTGGTTGATCTGTGGGCCACCTGGTGCGGCCCCTGCCGCATGGTCAGCCCCGCACTGGAGAAGGTCGCCACCGATCTCGCCGGCCGAATCAAACTCGTCAAGGTCGACGTCGACAAGAACCCGCGGCTGTCGCAGCGTTTCGAGGTCCAGGCCGTACCGACACTGTTGATCCTCGACCAGGGCGAGACAGTCGCCCGGCAGGCGGGGGCGGCGCCCGCCCCCGCTCTGCGCCACTGGGTGGAACAGTCGATCACCGCCCGGAAAGGGTGATCCGGATGACCCTGCATGCAGACCCCCACCTCGCGCTTGTCCGGCCGGTCCAGCCGCTGACCCCAGAAGGGTGTCAGGAGTGTCTGATGATCGGCGCCCCGTGGGTCCACCTGAGGCTCTGCCTGACCTGCGGGCACGTCGGCTGCTGCGACTCCTCGCCGAACAAGCACGCGCGCAAGCACGCGGCTGCCGTCGCCCATCCGGTCGTGCAGTCGTTCCAGCCCGGCGAGGAATGGCGCTGGTGCTTCGTTCACGAGGCGTTCGTCTGATGCCCGGCGACCAGTCGCTGCCGGGCGAAGAACCGGTGCCGGAAGCGGACGAGGCCGCCTTCTGGGAGACCCCGGACATCAACGGCGCGTACCCGCGCCTCACGGAGGACCAGATAGCACGTCTGGCGGAGCACGGGCAACGCCGGACCATGGCTCCGAACGACGTGCTGATCCGGGAGGGGGAGCGCTGCGAGACGTTCTTCGTCGTCCTCAGCGGTACCGTCGCCGTCGTCGAGGACCACGGCACTCCCGAGGAGCACGTGCTGCGCGTGCACGGCCCCGGTCGCTTCATCGGCGAACTCGGCCTGCTGTACGGACAAGTGGCCTTCTACACCGCTGTCGCCAGGGACCCGGGCGAGGTCCTCGTCGTCTCCTTGGACCAGTTGCGCCACCTGGTGTCCCAGGACTCCGCCATCGGGGACATCGTGCTGCGCGCCTGTCTGTGCCGTCGCGCGCTGCTCGTCGGCCAGGGCGCCGGCTTCCGCATCATCGGCTCGCGCTACTCGCCCGACACCAGACGGCTGCGCGAGTTCGCCGTCCGCAACCGGCTGCCGCACCGCTGGATCGACCTGGAGACCGACGAGGAGGCCGAGGAGCTGCTGCGCCGCTTCGGCGTCGGCCCGGCGGAGACACCACTCGTCATCTGGCGGGACACCACCCTGTTGCGCAATCCCAACAACGCGGAACTGGCCCGGCTCATCGGCCTGCCGTCACTGCCCGCCGGAAACCGACACGGCGACGTCCTCATCGTGGGCTCCGGACCCGCCGGCCTCGCCGCCGCGGTGTACGCCGCCTCCGAGGGCCTGAGCACCACGGTGGCGGAGGCGATGGCCACCGGAGGCCAGGCCGGCACGTCGTCCCGCATCGAGAATCTGCTCGGCTTCCCCTCCGGCATCTCCGGTGCCGAACTCACCGAACGCGCTGTGCTCCAGGCTGAGAAGTTCGGCGCCGGGATCAGCCTTCCACTGGAGGCGACCGGTCTGCATCGCAAGGACGACGACCACTACGTCGTGGCGTTCGCCGACGGCGGCGAGATCGCCGCCCGCGCGGTCGTCCTGGCCATGGGCGCCCGCTACCGCCGGCTCCAGGTGCCCGGCATCGAACGCCTGGAGGGAACGAGCGTGCACTACTCGGCGACCGTCTACGAGGCCCAGCAGTGCGGCGCCGATCCGGTGGCCGTCGTCGGCGGAGGCAACTCCGCGGGCCAGGCGGTGCTGTTCCTCGCCGGGTACGCGCCGAAGGTCCACCTGCTGGTCCGAGGAGCCAGCCTCGAGGCCAACATGTCCCGCTACCTGGTCGACCAGGTCGAGCGCCACCCGCGGGTGGAGGTCATGCTGCACACCGAGGTCACCGAGGTCATCGGCCAGGAAGTGCTGGAGGAGCTCGACGTGGTCGACAACCGCACGGGCGGGCACCGCCGGCTCGCGGTACGGAGCCTGTTCGTCTTCACCGGCGCCGAACCTCACACCGAGTGGCTCGCCGGCACCATCGCTCTCGACTCCCGCGGCTTCGTCCTCACCGGGCCGGAGGCCCAGGAAGCCTGCGCCCACCCCGAGGTGTGGCACGGCCGTGGGCGCTCGTGCATGACCCTGGAGACCAGCCTGCCCGGGGTCTTCGCGGTAGGGGACGTCCGTAGCGGCTCGGTGAAGCGGGTGGCCTCCGCGGCCGGTGAGGGCGCGATGGCCATCCACTTCGTGCACCGGCACCTGGGGCACTCGGCCGTACCCGGCACCACGGGCACGTCCGCTGTCGCGGGCCACTCGGACGTCTCCCCACGGATACGTCACAAGGAGTCCGCATGGCTCGCATGACGCATGACGCATGACGCATGGCGCCCGTCCGGCGCCACGGGGGTGGCGCGCTGCCGGGTGGACACTCCGCGGACGTTTCATGCCCGGGGCTGCGTGTCGAGTTGCGTGGGTGGCCACCGTGGCGGCGTAGGCGCTGATGCCGAGCAGCGTGCAGCAGCGAGCTGCCCAGCGGCGAGCAGCGGGGTGACGGTGGCGCCTGACCACTCCGGAGCACGTGGACGAGATCCTCGAACGCGGCGGCCTGGAGGCCCTGGTGGAGGCGGCACGGGAGCGTGGGGACTGGTTCTGTGCTGCGGGTGCGGTGCGGGGGTCGTGTGCGGTGGGGGAGTTCGGACGGGCCTGGACGGTGGTGGAGTCGTTCGCGGCTACTGGTTGGCAGCCGGCGTTGCGGGCGGGTGCCGACGTCCTGTTGCGGTGGGGCCGCGTCGACCAGGCGCTGGAGCTGGCGCACCCGAAGGGGTCGCAGGAGAACGTGGTCGAAGCGTGGCGGGACTACGCCGAGGCGCTGGTTCGGGCGGGGCGGGTGGACGTCGCGCTCGGCGTACTCGGCCCGCACCTGCGCGGCGGGCGCGTGATGGGGCCCCTGGTGGACATGACCGGGGGCCAGGGATGCGGCGAGCGGGTGTTGGAGCTGCCGGCCCCGATCGCCGAGGAGTTCCGGCGCGACCCTATTGAAGACCGGGGGCCGGGCCGTGCGGCTCAGTCCCCCGAGGTCTCACCGTGGTTGGTGTTTTTCGGCCGTTGGTGAACGTCGGACTCCGGCAGGACTGTTCCGCATATCGTCCGGAACATGGTTGATCAACGCTCGGTTGACGTGGGAGGGGTCCGGCTGGCCTATCAGGTGTCGGGTCCGTCGGATGTTCCGCCGCTCGTCCTGTTGCACGCGCTGGGCGAGGATGCCACCGACTGGGAGACGGTGGTGCCCGTCCTCGCCCGCAGCCGACGGGTGTACGCCCTCGATCTTCGCGGTCATGGCCGAAGCGACTGGCCGGGGGACTACTCGCTCGAACTCATGCTGGCCGACGTGCTTCGGTTCCTCGACACGTTGGGGCTTGGCCAAGTGGAACTGATCGGGCACTCCATGGGCGGGATCGTGGCCTACATGCTCGCGGAGGACCACCCGCAGCGGGTGAGCCGGCTCGTCCTGGAGGACGTTCCGATCCCGCGCCCCCGGGAGCAGACCACCCCGACCAGGCCGGACGGGGACCTGACCTTCGACTGGGAGATGGTGCTGGCCATCAGGCGCCAAATCGACATGCCTGACCCCAGGTGGCTGGAGCGACTCAGCGAAATCACCGCCGAGACCCTGGTGGTGGCCGGCGGCCCACGCAGCCATGTGCCCCAGGACGGTATCGCCGAGCTGGCCCGGCGTATCCCCGGCGGGCAAACGGTCACCATCCCGGTTGGCCACCTGATCCACCGCGCGGCGCCGGAGGCGTTCTTGGAAGCGATTTCAGCGTTCCTGCTGACGGAGCAGGAACGCCGCCCATGCCCGCCGACCAAGGACGCACAGTGACAGGCCGTGACGTGGAGACACCCGCACGGGTTCTTCGGGTGTGAGTACCAAGTGGGCCCGTGCGGCCTTGTCCCATCCTGTCTTCACCGGCATCTCCCGTGCACATCCCGGCGGTTCGAGGAGTTGGCTCCTGCCTGGCGGGCCCGTCGGGGTCCGCACTGCGTGAGCGTCGGGGCAGCGAGCGGCGCCGTGCCACCGGGGCCGGGCGCAAGCAGCAGGTCGGAGAGGCTCACGCGGTGGTGGCGGCCTTGTCCGTGGGCAACTCCGGGAAGCGGTTCTCCCACGCGTCGCGAAGGGGACGGCTGATCAACGTCCGCAGAATGGGCCACTGGGCGATGAGCAGGCCGCGGTCGAGGAAGGCGATCAGATCCTACTGCTGCCCCTCCGCCAGCACGGTGCGTGGCGAGCGTCCAGCAGTTCTGCGTAGGAGGTAAGACAGCAACCCAAGCACGAACGCCTGTGCCCGGCGCCGTGTCACGATCGCCTCCTCGGTCTCGCGCACTTCGTACTTCCGCCACCCACGCACCGACGGTCGGTAATCACTGTCCGGCCTCTTGAAGACAACCGCCTTGAGCCCGACCGGCCCCCACGTCAGTCACTAGCGGTGGTCTCCCGTGCACTGCCCGACCGGCCACCGGAGGAGACCTACCGGCGCGTACTGGAGCTACTGGCCGAGAGGCCCCGGTCGTCCAGGCTCCTCCTCCCGCCTGCGCTCGTTCGCCGCCGTGAGGCCGGTGTCTCCGCGTCGGGGTCCTCCCGCAGTTTCTGCTGGGCGGTCGCGAGGATCCGTCGGCGGTTGGAGTGAGCATCCTTGCGCTGCACTATATGCCCGGGATGTCGGGCGTCTGCATGGTTCTTTCTCTCCACGGTTACGGGAAGCGTGGGCGCCGGTGCGCCCTCACGCACCGGCGCCCATTCACCCTTGCCCAGGGTGGCTTGTCGTCCTGCTGACGGGTGTCAGGGGACGAGGATGAGGCGGATCGGGTCGCCGATCTTGTTCTCCAGCCGGCTGACCGCGTTGGCCGCGTCGACGAGCGGGATGTGGTCGGTG
>NZ_JBVJXS010000013.1:0-255218 GCF_055601245.1 Streptomyces sp. NPDC038135
GGTCGGCGATGGTCCGCGCCAGGTCCTCGCACGAGCCCAGGCTGGAGCCGTAGGCGACGGTCAGGTTCACCCCGACACCGCTGACCGCTGCCGGCGCCTGCGTGCCCCCGGTCTGCAGGTCCGCGGCGCCGAAGACGGTCCGCTGGTGGTCCTGACGCTTACGGACGACCAACTGGAAGTCGCCGGGCTTGCGCGTCAGCGCCTCGCGGACGTCCATCTTGTAGTCGGTGGTGTCGGAGAACCTGAACTTCTGCAGCACGAGCGCAAGCGCCAGGCGGGCCTCGGTGAGCGCGAACTGCCGGCCGATGCAGGCACGCACACCGTTGCCGAACGGCTTGTAGGCGTGCGGGTGCTGCTGGGCGCGGTTCTCCGGCAGCCACCGGTCGATGTCGAACTCCTCCGGCCGGTCCCACGCCTTGGGGTGGGAGTGCAGCGCGCCCATGAGGATGTTGGCCCTGGTTCCCTTCTTGAGCTCGTACCGGTCGCCGATGACGGTGTCGTCGATGGGCGCCTTGGCGATCAGCGGGATCGGAGCCCACAGGCGCAGGGTCTCCTCCAGGATCCGCGGGATCACGTCGAGCTGCATGATCGTGTCGTAGTCCGGGACCGTGTCACCGGGCAGCAGGCGGTCCACCTCGGCGTACGCCTGCGCCAGCACGTGCGGGTTGCGCATCAGCGAGTACGTGGCGAACGACAGCAGGCCACTGGTGGTCTCGTGACCGGCGATCAGGAAGGTCACCACCTGGTCGCGGACGTTGTCGTCCGCCAGCAGCTTGCCGGTCTCAGGGTCGGTGGCCTCCAGCATCAGGCCGAGCAGGTCCTCCTCGCCGGTGCCCTTCCCCTCGCGGCGTTCCTTGATCACGCTCTCGACCAGGTCGCGCATCAGCTGGATGTTCTGGCGGTACTTCCTGTCGTCCGCCTTGCGGAGCTTGGTCATCATCGGCAGCTCCTGGGAGCGCCGCATCGACTCGATCAGCGCCTCCAGCAGCGCGTTGAGGAAGGGGTGCAGTTCCTCCTTGTCGAAGGACTTGAACCGGTAGCCGAAGCCGGACAGGGCGATGGTGTCCAGGGTGAGCCGGGTGTAGTCGTCGGTGATGGCGACCGGCTGACCCTCCCGGCGCTCCCACTTGCCGACCAGGTTCTGGGCGATCTCCAGCATCTGCCCGAAGTAGGTCTTCATGGCCCGCTGGCTGAAGGCCGGCAACAGGATCCGGTGGGCCATGGCCCATTCCTCTTCGTGCTGGTGGGCCGTGAACAGGCCCGCCCCCGTGTAGTCCCGCACATGGCTCAGCGGCGTCTTCTCGATCTGCTTGAAGAACCGCGTCTCGTCGCAGACCTCGGCCACCAGGTCGGGGTCGTAGACGAAGACCTGCTCGATGCCGGCGATGTCCATGCCATAGATGCCCTCCGGGAACTGCTTGGACAGCTCACCGAAGTACTCCACCGGATTGGTGTCGGGGATCTGCGGCGTGTTGCCGAGGAGGGGGATCCCGCGCGGGGACCGGATGGGGCGAAGGTCGTTCGCGGAGTGCGTGGTCATGTCTTGCTCCTCTGCGGAGGGGGTGGAGGGGGTGGGCAAGGGCGCGCTGCGCAGGTCGATGCCGTGGCGCCGTACAGAAACATACGCCGTATGGAAATGGAACCATACGTGGTACGGAAAGTGGAGTGCAACCCCCCGGGGGGCAGGTGGGTCTGTGATGAAGCTCATTTCCGTACCGTGTACGGAACTGGTACCGTACGGGGTATGGAAAAGAAGGTGAGACGTCCCCCGCGGGGAACGAGGAAGAGAGACGTGCCTCTGACCGAGGCCGGGATCTACGCCGCCGCCCTGCGGCTCATCGACGCGGACGGTGTCGAGGCGCTCACCATGCGCAAACTCGCTACCGAGCTCGACGCGAATCCGATGTCGCTTTACCACCACGTGCCGAACAAGGAAGCCGTGCTGCGTGGCGTGACGAGAATGGTCGGAGCGCAGTTCCGCACCGTGACGCTTGAGGACGCTCCCTGGCAGGAGCGGATCCGTCTGCTCGCCACGGACTTCCGGACGCTGGCGCACCGTCACCCCAAGCTGATGGCCTACTCGTTCAGCCACCAGCCGGACTTCATCCAGCCCGACGACCCGTTCTGGACCGCGCTCACCGCGATCGTGGCGGCCGCCGGGGTACCGCGGTCGAAGGCCCCGGAGATCGCCGCGCTGATCGCCGCCGTCGTCGTCGGTGTCCTCGCCGCCGAACTCAACGGCGCTCTCCACCAGTGGTCGACCCTCAGGCCCCACGGCCTTGAAGCCGACGAAGAGGGGGCCGCGGACGCAGACCCTGGCTCTAGGGGTGCGGCCCCCGAAGGCCCTGACCAGGACCACATGTTCCGCCTCGTGATGGACACGCTGATCACGGGCCTGGAAGGCCGCCTCACCGCCGGTCGTGACGGCCGGCGCGCCGTCATTGAGCCAGTCAGCCTGGGACGCTGCGCCCCAGGCGCCGGCGCCTGAGGCGTGCCCGCAGGCGGGCGATATCAGACTGCGCCACACGGGAGCCACCCCGTCACACGGGGTGAGACCGCCCGGCGGGGTGGTTCTACATCCAGCCTCATCCCCGCCGAGGCCGGGCTCCTCGACGGCCGCAAGGCCACCACTCACTGGCAGGCGGCCGACGAGTTCCGGTGCCGGTACCCGAAGGTCGAGCTCGACCCGGACGTCCTGTTCGTCGACGACGGCCGCATCCTCACCTCGGCCGGAGCCGCCTCCGGCGTCGACATCTGCCTGCACATCGTCCGCACCGACCACGGCAGCGACCTGGCGAACACCGTCGCCCGCCGCTGCGTTGTGCCTCCGTTCCGCGACGGAGGCCAGGCGCAGTACATCGAGCAGCCGGTGCCCGTCAGCGGCGCCGCGAGCACCGCCGCCACCCGCGCCTGGGCCCTGGAGCGCCTCGATGAGCCCCTCACCCTCTCCGGCCTCGCCGGGCACGCCCGGATGAGTCTGCGCACCTTCGCCCCGCCGCTTCAACGACGAGGTGGGCCTCAGCCCCGGCCGCTGGCTGGTCCAGCAGCGCCTCGCCCGGCACCTGCTGGAGTCCAGCGACCTGCCGGTGGACCGGATCGCCGCCGAGGTCGGCTTCGCGACCGGCGCCTCCCTGCGGCAGCACCTGCAGGCGGCGATCGGGGTGTCCCCGCAGGCGTACCGGCGGACCTTTCAGAAGGCCCGCTGACCTTCCGGTGGGCCATATACGAATGTCTCCCTCGCCGGCGGGGCCCTCCAGGCCGTCGATCAGCACATCGCGCCCGATGATCCATTCCACCGGCTCGTGGCCGTCGACATCGGTGGTGAATGCGGCACGGACCACATAGGGATCACTCGGCTCGTACCGAAGATTCATGATCGCGGGCAAGGACGTCGCATGCACGCCGACAAGCTTCACAGGTAGCCCCTGGGCCACAGTTCTCAAGGACTTCATTGGTCTTACTCCTGGTGCTTCGAGTCATCCGGGGAGGGCCATCGGGGGTTGTCGTCGGGTTCAAAGGGGCTGCGCAGAGATGCAGTTACTGCGAGGGCCGGTGGCGGTCGGCACGACAGGACGGACGTCAGCGCAAGGGTGAGTCCACGGTGGGCGTCAGGAGGGTCTCGTCGAGGCCGACGATCTGGCTGATGTCGAATCCCTCCATGTCCGTGCGGAATTCAGGGCTCGACAGGTATGCCTCCAGCCGCTCCTGCGCGTCGTCGGCGTCCTTGTAGGAAACGAGGGCGTACAGCCGCGGGGTGTCGCTTCCGGGCGCCGCGGGCACCGTCCAGACGCCGTGGGTGGTGATCCGGTGCTTGGCCATACCGGGAATGTGCTGGGCCCAGATCTTCTCGTAGGCGGCGAGCGCGTTGGAGCTGCGCATGGTGTAGACGCGAAGCTGGTACTGGGACATGACACTGGTTCCTTTGCTTCTGGGTACGGATGGTCGGCGGTCAGCTTTGGGGGAGGAGGTGTGCCAGTTCGGCATCCCAGTCGATGAGTGCGGACTCGGTACCCCGTGGCACCAGAGCCTGGGTGTCCTGAAGGAAGGACGAGAGGTCCTGCACGGGGACCTCGAGCAAGGCGGTTCCTGCGGAAGACCCGAGGGCGATGTAGAGCGACTCGTCACCCCGCCCTGCGGCCGACCAGATCCGGACGTCCCCGTGACCTGCGCAACCGTTCAGGCCGTCGGTCAGAAGGTCGCGCCCCAGGGTCCATTCGACCGGCTCGTCGTTGTGGATGAAGAAGGCGGCACGGACGACGTAGGGATCTGCGGGCTCGTACCGCAGCCGCATGCACAAGGGCTGTGAGTAGGTGCGCGAGACGACGAGCTGCGCGGTCACCACCCGAACCACGGTCCTCGAAGACTCCATGGGCATTCACTCCAAGGCACCCCCTTGCCTCGGCTGCGTCCCGGCGCTCGTGGCGACAAGCACGCGTCGGATCAGGAGGTGTTCAGCAGGGCCCGGGCGCCGGACAGCATCGGCACACCGTGCGGGTCGTGGCGTCGCGGCAGTAGAAGCGACGCGCGCCTGTGGCACGTGGTGGTGCCGTAGGCAGGTTCAGAGGGGGAGCAGAATGCAGGCCCTCGCTCGATCGCCCGCCCGGGCGGCGGTCAGGGGACCGCTGATCCGTGACCAGCGGTCGCATCCCTGCCGCCGACCGGCATCAAGGCGAGGGGTGCAGCCTCCGCTCAGGGGCACAGGCGGGACCCGTCCTACCGGCCACCGTTGCTCCGGTCGGAGTGGTCCCATCCGTAGGAGTCCCCGCCACCGTGATTCCGGTGGTGGTGGTCCCAGCCGAAGTAGTCCCGGTCACCGCGGTCCCAGTCGTGGTCGTCCCAGCCCCGGCCGTCGCTCTCGTAGCGGTTCCAGTCGCGCCGGTGGGACCTGTCGGACTTCCACCCGCGCCCCCCATCGTCCCAGCGGTAGCAGCGACCGTCGCGGCTGTGCCAGAGGGAGCCGGCGACATGGTCGTCGTGGTGCCAGCCACGCTTTCCGTCCCAGCAGTAGCCCTGCTCAATCAGGTAACCCACGCCGTGGTCCCAGCGGTAGTCGGCAGGGTGGACCTCGGCCGACCGCTGGACATGCACAGAGGCGGGAGTCGCGGCCGAAGCGGTGCCCCCGGCACCGACAACGGCGACACCCGCGACCGCCACGGACGAAACAGCGACAGCGATCCGCTTCGTGAGTTTCTCCATGATCTTTCCTTCCGGCTGGTGCGATCTGCACCAACGGCTGCTTTCGCAGGCGATGTGAGGCGCCTGGCGTTGTGCGGCGTTGTCCGTCAAGCAATTCCATACGTTGTATGGAATTGCCCTGCCAGGATAACCATACGACGTATGGAAATAGGGGTGGGATGGCAGTGACTCGGGTCACCCGGTCCACCTGGTCGAAGGAGACGCACCTGAACGCTTCTCGGTAACCAGGTCGTGTTGCCGGGAGTTGATCTCCTTCCCTCTCACTCTGCTGGCCTGAATTTCAGCTCTCCATCACAAGGCATGCGGGCACCCGGGTCTGGCCCCATGCTGGAGATGAGGGGGGTGTGACAACGGAGGAAGAAGTGGTGGAGATGCGGACCGTTGTCGACCTCACACGCTGCCAGGGCTATGCACAGTGCGTGTTCCTCGCCCCGGAGGTGTTCGAGCTGCACGGGGAGGAAGGACTGCTGTACGCCACTGCCGTCCCGGACGACCAGGTGGAGCGGGTGCGTCAGGCCGCAGCGGCGTGTCCGGTGCAGGCGATCCTCCTCGGGGAAGAGGTGAGCACCGGTGCCCGGTGACCTGAAAGACGGCCGGATCGTCATCGTCGGCGCGTCGCTGGCCGGGCTGAGAGCTGCGGAGGCGCTGCGCGCGGAGGGCTTCACCGGGTCGCTGACCGTGGTCGGGGACGAGCCCCATGCGCCCTATGACCGGCCGCCGTTGTCCAAGCAGGTGCTGCTCGGGCAGGCGACGGCGGACACCCTCGAGCTGCCGGAGCGACGGGACTCGGACGCCGAGTGGCGCCTCGGCGTGCGCGCCAACGGCGTGGATCCGCTGGCGAAACAGGTCCTGCTGGCCGACGGCGAGTCCCTGCCCTACGACCGGCTGCTGATCGCCACCGGAACCCGGGCACGGCCCTGGCCCAACCCGGAGGAAGGCGCGCTGGACGGCGTGTTCACCCTGCGCACGCGCGAGGACGGCGCTGGACTGGCCGAGCGACTCGCCGCGAGACCGGAGCGGGTCCTGGTGATCGGCGGCGGCTTCACCGGCTCCGAGATCGCCTCCGCATGCCGGGAACTGGGCCTTGAGGTGACCGTCGCCGAACGCGGCCCCGCACCCCTGGTAGGCGCGCTCGGCGGCACCCTGTCCAAGCTCGCCGCCGCCATGCAGCGCAACCATGGCGTGGACCTGCGCACCGGGGTGACGGTTACCGCCTTGAACGGCAACGGCAGCTTCACGGGCGCGCAGCTGTCCGACGGCAGCCGCGTCGAGGCGGACGTATGCGTCGTGGCCCTGGGTGCGATCCGCAATGTGGAGTGGCTGGCGGAGTCGGGGCTGGCGGCGGGCCCGCGCGGCATCGCCTGCGACGCAGGCTGCCGGGCCTTCAACATGTACGGGATCGTCACCGACGACGTCTTCGTGGCCGGCGACGTCTCCCGCTTCCCCCACCCGCTGTTCGGCTACCAGATGCTCTCCCTGGAACACTGGGGCAACGCGGTGGAGCAGGCCGAGGTGGCCGCCCACAACATGGTCAGTCCCGGGCCGCTGCGGCGCCCGCACCTGGCCATCCCGGTGTTCTGGTCGACCCAGTTCGGACTTAACATCAAGTCGGTGGGCGTGCCCACCTACTCCGACCGCGTGGTCATCGCCCAGGGCTCGCTCGAAGCGCGCCGGCTCGCGATGGTCTACGGCTACCAGGGCCGGGTCACCGCCGCCGTCACCGTCGACATGGCCAAGTCGCTCGACTACTACCGGCACCTGATCGAAACGGCAGCCCCGTTCCCACCGCCGCCTGGCGCGCAGGACAGGGCGATCGCGGCCGACGTTCCGATTCCGTCCGACGTACCGGATCCGTCGGTGCTGTCCCACGGCCCGACCGTCGCGCTCACCGGTCACCTTCCCGACCGCCGGCTGACGTTGGTGTAGCCCCCCATCCCGCCCCACAAGGAGCCGCCATGGACTCCGCGACCCTGCTGGCACGGATCACCGACTACGCCAGCCGCCCCAACCCCTACCCGCTGTACGCGGAACTCCGCGAGGCCGGTCCTGTGGTCCGGCAGGCCGACGGCAGCTACCTGGTCGGCACCTACCACCACATCGCCGCTCTGCTCCACGACCCACGGATGAGTGCCGACCCCCGCACCCGCGGCGAGGTGACCCCAAAGCCGCCGTTCCTGCGGCTCGACGACCCCGAGCACCACAGGTTGCGCACCCTCGCCATGCGGCCGTTCGGGCCCCCGCACAGCCCTGGCCGGGTCGACGGCATGCGCGGCGAGATCGACCGGATCACCGGGGAGCTGCTGGAGCCGTTCGAGGCGGGCCGGCAGATCGACATCGTCGACGACTTCGCCTATCCGCTGCCCGTCACCGTGATCTGCCGCCTGCTCGGCGTGCCGCACGAGGACGAACCGCTCTTCCGGGCCTGGTCAGACGCGCTCGTCGCAGCCGCCGACGTCAGGCCCGACGACGACTCCACCGAGCCGGACAAGGCCGGCGACCAGGCACGGATGGAGATGGGCGGCTACCTGTTGAACCTGGCCGAGCAGCGCCGCGGCAAGCCGGGCGACGACATGCTCTCCGCCTTCGTCAACGAGCCGGACCCGGCTCTGCGGCTCACCCAGGAGGAACTCGCGGAAACCGCCGTACTGCTCCTCATCGCCGGACACGAGACCACGGTCAACCTGATCACGAACGGCGCCCTCACCCTTCTGCGCCAGCCCGAGCAGCTGGACCGGCTGCGCCGGGAACCGGAGCTGCTGCCGCGTGCGGTGGAGGAGCTATTGCGCTACGAGCCCCCGGTCCACATGCGCGAGCGCATCCCCCACGCCGACATCGACATCGCCGGCACCCTCGTCCCCGCAGGCGAGTCCGTCGTTCTGGTGCTGGCCTCGGGCAACCGCGACCCGATACGGTTCCGCGACCCCGACCGATTCGAGCCCGCCCGTCCGGACAACCAGCACCTCGGCTTCGGCAGCGGCATCCACGCCTGCTACGGCGGTCCCCTGGCTCGCGTCGAGGCGTATGCCGCGCTCGGCGCCCTGCTTCCCCGTCTCGGCAGCGCCCGCCTGGTCGAAGACCCGCCTCCGTACCGGCAGAACGCGATGCTCCGCGGCCCCCGCCACCTGTCCATCCGACTGTGAAGCCGCGTCGTCGGCAGACAGCCCATCGTCTTCACGCCGCAGCGGGAAGGGGCCGCCGGGCGAGGTCACGGGCCTCGTCCGCGGAGACGCCGAGCATGTGCAGGAGCGTCTCGGCCATCTTTGCGGCTGCACGGTCCTTGTCGGCCTCGGGCTGATGGAACCAGAGCTGCAGGAGCGCCAGCAGGCTGCCGTTCAGCACGGTCAAGGCGATCATCGGGTCGACCAGGGTGAAGCGGCCAGAAGTCATGCCCTGCTCCACGTCGTGTCTCGCGCGCGGAGCCAGTCCGCAGCCGGCGGATATGCGGCCGAGCTCGCTGTGGCAGAGAATCCGCATGATCTCCGGGTGTGAGCTGGCCATGCGTGCGCTAAGCCGCATAGCGGCGGCGAGGCGCTCGGCGGGGTCGTCGACGCCATACAGATGTTTGTCGACGGCTCGGGCGAACTCCTCCAGTGCATCGGCCACGGCCGCGTCGAACAGGTCCGGCTTGGACGTGAAGTGGTTGTAGAACGAGCCGAAGCCCACGTCGGCGAGCTCCGCGATGGTCCGGATGCTGGCGCTCGTATCGCCCGAATCGGCCAGGAGCTGCCGCGCGGCGCGGACGAGTGCCTGCCGGGTCTCGGCCCGACGGCGTTCGAATCGATTCCTGGGTGAGGCTGACATCGGCATACACCGCACTCAAGGTCACCAGTTCTGATGAATCCATCATCACGCTGCCACTCCGAATTGTCCAGCCTGAACCTCGCCGCCCCCCCAGCTTCGCCGCCCAGATTGCAGCGGCGCCAGAGGCCCCCCGCCTACCTCGTCGCGCTGCATGGCCACATTTGATTGAACGATCACTTTCGGGGGCCTTGACGATGAAGCGGTCGTATCTGACTATTTCATCAGAAGTGGGCAAAACGGCGTAAAGGTGGCGGATGCCGGGCTGCGGGTCACAGGGCAGCGGCGGAGGTCGCCCGCTGCACCGCATGGCTCCCGCTACCCCCGGTCTCCGCCTCCTGCCCATGACCGTCCACCACGGCTACAGACCGGGCGGCCGCGCCCGCATGCCGGCACTCCCTCACCTCCGAACTGAAGGGGATCAACCACGATGACGCATACCGACCACACGCCACTCGCCAAGCCGGTGAGCCCCGGCGATGTACCGGACTCGGCGATAGCGGTGATCAATGAGGACGGGAGGGTGGCGGCGTGGACGCAGGCCGCTGAGCGACTTGTCGGGTACTCGGCTGCGGAAGTGGTGGGCCGATCCGCCGCACACGTGCTACCGCCCGCTGAGGAGGCCCGAATGGCTTCGCTGTTCGCCCAGCAGCGCCGTGCCCGACGTGGCTGGTCCGGCACCGCCGGGGTCCGCCACCGCGACGGCCACACGCTCAGGATGTCGCTGCGGGTCTCGCTGTTGTGGGGACAGGATGCCGGCACCCGGTGGCTGGTATCCGTGACCGACATAGGCGCCCTGTCCTCGGAGCCTGCCAACGGGCCGGTGCGGGAGTCGCTCCTTGCCCATGCACCGATCGGCATCGTGGTGTATGACCCTCAGTTGCGCTGTACCTGGGTGAACGACGCCATGGAGCGCCACGACGGCATTCCCCGTGACCGGCGCTTCGGACGCCGTCTGAAGGACTCACTGCCCGCCGTGGAGGCCGAAGCGCTCGAGGTGGTGATGCAGCAGGTGCTGCAGAGCGGGACCACCATGATCCACGAATACCGGGCGTGGCCCCTGTCGGACGGGCGCCGTGAACATGCGTTCTCGGCCTCGTTCTTCTGCCTCCAGGACGCGGACGGCACGCCCCTGGGAGTGTGCTCCATGACCGTGGATGTCACCGGGAACCGGCGGGCGCGCGAACGCCTTGCCATCCTCAGCGAGGCGAGTACGCGCATCGGCAGCACCCTCGACGTCATGCAGACCGGGCAGGAACTGGCCGAGCTCGCCGTGCCCCTGCTGGCCGACCACGCCCTCGTCGATCTGGTCGAGTCGGTTCCCTTTGGTGTGGAACCCTCGGCAGGGATCGGCACGACGAGCGGCCGCCCGCCGCTGCTGCGGCGTGCTGGTCTGGCCTCCGTCGACCTGGGACTCATGGAGTTGCCGTGGGTGCGGGAAGAGGTGATCCACGCCCACCCGAGCTCGTCGTTCGCCGTCGCCCTGCGCACGGGCAGGTCTCACCTGGAGCCGGTGCTCGACACCCAGGCCGGTCCGTGGGTCGACCACGACCCGGTGCGGGCGCAGAAGGTACGCGACAGCGGCGTCCACTCCTTGCTGGTCGTGCCCATCCGTTCGCGGCGCTGCGTGCTGGGACTGGCGCTGTTCGGCCGCTCCGAGGAACAGACGCCGTTCCAGGAGGACGACCTGCTCCTCGCCGAGGAGCTCGTCACCCGGACCGCGCTCAGCCTGGACAACGCCCTGCAGTATGCGCGCGAGCGCACCGCGGCCCTCACCCTGCAACGCGACCTGCTTCCCCACCGGGTGCAGGGCGGTGCCGCCGTCGAGGTCGCCTCGCGCTATGTACCGGCCGACATGGACCACGGCGTGGGCGGTGACTGGTTCGACGTGATCGAGCTGTCCGGCGCCCGGGTGGCCCTCGTCGTCGGCGATGTGGTCGGACACGGCATCAACGCCGCGGCGACCATGGGCAGGCTGCGCACCGCCGTGCGCACGCTCGCGGACCTCGACCTGCCCCCGGACGAACTGCTGACACATCTCGACGACACGGTCCGGCGACTGAACGACGAGGACACCGACGACACCGACCAGGCCCCCGCGGTGGTGGGCGCCACCTGTCTGTACGCCGTCTACGATCCGGTCACCCGGCGGTGCACCATGGCGCGGGCCGGGCATCCGCCGCCCCTGATCGTCGGCGCACAGGGCCGGGTCACCGTCCCCGACCTGCCCGCCGGAGCCCCGCTCGGCCTCGGTCTCGGCCTGGTTCCCTTCGAGTCCGTGGAACTGGAACTGCCCGAAGGAAGCGTGCTCGCCCTCTACTCTGACGGGCTGGTCGAGTCCCGGGACGAGGACATCGACGCCGGCCTGCGCCGTCTGGGCGCCGCCCTGGCACAGCCGGGCGCGTCCCCGGAGGACATGTGCTCGCGAGTGATGGAGACCTTGCGGAGTCACACGCCGGCCGACGATGTCACCTTGCTCCTTGCCCGGACCCGCGCACTCGAGCCCGCCCAGGTCGCCTCCTGGGACCTGTCGAACGAACCGGTCACCGTCACGACAGCCCGGCATCTGGCCGCCCGTCAGCTCAGGGAATGGGGGCTGGAGCCGCTCGTGACGCCCGTGGAGTCGATCGTCAGCGAACTGGTCACCAACGCCATACGCCACGGTGGCGGACTCAGCCGCCTACGGCTCATCCAGCACCGAGTGCTGACGTGCGAGGTCTTCGACAGCAACACCGGCCAGCCACGCTCCCGCCATCCTGGCGAGCTCGGCGAGCACGGCCGCGGCCTCCACCTGGTCGCACAGCTCTCGCGCCGGTGGGGCTCCCGCTGCGCAACGGACGGCAAGGTCGTCTGGGCCGAACAGGACCTGCCCGCCAGGGCCGGTGCCCTGTGACCCGTCGGCGAGCCGCGCGCGACAGGGGTCGTTGCCTTGCCTTCTTGCAGGCGCCATCACGGTTCAGACCGCCCGAGCGGGCCGGTGCCATCCACTCAGTACGTCGCCACACGGGAGGAGAACCACCATGACGACCAGACAGCGCAGCACCTCCTCCCGCACGGAGAGAGGTCGTGCTGGGCGTGGACACGCACGGCGAGGCCCACGTCGCCGCCGTGGTGTCCCCGCTGGGGAAGATCCTGGGCACCGAGTCTTTCCGGCGACGGTGGCCGGTTACCGTCGGCTGCTCGTGTGGGCCCGCAAGCGGGGGACGGTGCGCCGGGCCGGTGTGGAGGGCACCGGCACCTTCGGCGCGGGCCTGTCCCGCTACCTGCTGGCGCAGCAGGTCGAGGTATACAGCGCGGTCACTCTCCTGATCACCATGGGGGACAACCCCGAGCGGCTGAACACCGAAGCGTCCTTTGCTGCCCTTCGCGGAGTCAGCCCCATCGAGTAATCGTCGGGCCGTCGGAGCACGCGCCGACTCAACCACGGCGGCGACCGGCAGGCCAACGCCGCCCTGCACCGCATCGTGTTCACCCGGCTGCGGCACGACTCGCGCACCCAGGCGTACTACGAACGCCGCACGCAGGAGGGCAAGAACCGACGTGAGATCGTCCGATGCCTCAAGCGATATGCGGCCCGCGAGGTCTTCAACCTGGTCAGACCGGTTTCCCGTACCCCTGCGTTATAGGGGCGTCCGTGAGACGTGAGAGGGTCTGGGGCGTGAGTGAGACACCCCCGAACACCCTGCAATACCGCTTTGACGGGCCAGAAGACGCTCCGGTCCTGATCCTGGGTCCCTCACTGGGTACCACATGGCACATGTGGGACCGGCAGATCCCCGAGCTGACGAAGCAGTGGCGGGTCTTCCGGTTCGACCTGCCGGGCCACGGCGGCGCACCCGCCCACCCCGCCCCGTCCGTCGGCGAGCTGGCCGCCCGGCTGCTGGCCACGCTGGACGCGGTCGGCGTGCAGCGCTTCGGATACGCGGGCTGCGCCCTCGGCGGCGCGGTCGGCCTCGAACTGGCCCTGCGCCACCCCGAGCGCCTCGCCTCGCTCGCGCTGGTCGCCGCCTCGCCCCGGTTCGGCACCGCCGACGAGTTCCGCCAGCGCGGGGTGATCGTCCGCACCAACGGGCTCGACCCGATCGCCCGGACCTCTCCCGACCGCTGGTTCACCGGCGGGTTCGCCGCCGCTCAGCCCGCGATCACCGAGTGGGCCGTGCAGATGGTGCGCACCACCGACCCGGGCTGCTACATCGCCGCCTGCGAGGCCCTGGCCGGCTTCGACGTGCGGCCCGAGCTGGGCCGGGTCGGCGTGCCGACGCTGGTGCTGGTCGGCTCCGACGACCAGGTCACCGGCCCCGCCGAGGCCCGCACCCTGGTCGCCGGCATCCCGGACGCCCGCCTCGCGGTCGTGCCCGGCGCCTCCCACCTGGTCCCGGTCGAGCAGCCCGCCGCCGTCACCGACCTGCTGGTCCGCCACTTCTCCACCGCCTGGCAGCAGCCCTACGACACCGGTCAGACCGCCCTGCCGGCCGCGCCCGTCCATCCGGCCGTCGCCGCGCCGCCGCAGGCGGGCCCGGTCGCCGAGATCGCCCCCTTCGTGCCGCCGCAGCCGCCCGGGCCGCCGGACCGGTACCAGAGCGGGCTGAAGGTCCGCCGGGAGGTGCTGGGCGACGCGTACGTCGACCAGGAGCTGGCGCAGGCCGACGAGTTCTCCGGGGACTTCCAGGAGTTCATGACCCGCTACACCTGGGGCGAGGTCTGGGACCGGCCCGGCCTGGACCGCCGCACCCGGAGCTGCGTCACGCTCACCGCGCTGATCGCCGGCGGCCATCTGGAGGACCTGGCCCTCCACGTCCGCGCCGCCCTGCGCAACGGACTCACCCCCCACGAGATCAGGGAAGTGCTGCTCCAGGCGGCCGTGTACTGCGGGGTGCCGGCGGCGAGCCGGGCGTTCCGGGTGGCCCGGCAGGTCGTCCGGGAGGAGACCACCCCCGCCGAGTGAGGCCCCAGGCCGCCGCACGCGGCAGGATGGGGAGCCATGAGGCTCACCAAGAAGACCCACGCCTGCGTCCGCCTCGAGAAGGACGGGCGGACGCTGGTCATCGACCCGGGCGGGTTCAGCGAGCAGGACGCGGCGGCCGGCGCCGACGCCATCCTGGTCACGCACGAGCACCCGGACCACTTCGACGAGGGACGGCTGCGGGCCGCGCTGGAGGCCCGCCCGGGCACGGAGATCTGGACCCTGAAGTCGGTGGCCGACCTGCTCGCGCCGGCCTTCCCGGGCCGCGTGCACACCGTCGGCCACGGCGACGCCTTCACCGCGGCCGGCTTCGACGTGCGGGTCCACGGCGAGCTGCACGCGGTCATCCACCCGGATCTCCCGCGCGTCACCAACGTCGGCTACCTGATCGACGACGGCCGGGTCTTCCACCCGGGCGACGCCCTCACGGTCCCCGGGCAGCCGGTCGAGACCCTGATGGTCCCGGTGATGGCCCCCTGGAACAAGATCTCCGAGGTCATCGACTACGTCCGGGAGGTCCGGCCGCAGCGCGCCCTCGACGTGCACGACGCCCTGCTCACCGACCTCGCCCGCCCGATCTACGACGGCCACCTCGGCCGCCTGGGCGGCACGGACCACCGCCGGCTGGCGCCTGGAGCGTCCGCCGAACTGTGACCCGGGCCGGCTGTCACACCCGGCGGGTAGGTTGTGAGACATGCGCATCGCCACCTGGAACGTGAACTCGATCACCGCCCGCCTGCCGCGGCTGCTCGCCTGGCTGGAGAGCAGCGGCACCGACGTGCTCTGCCTCCAGGAGGCGAAGATCGCCGAGGAGCAGTTCCCGTTCGAGCCGCTGCGGGAGCTGGGCTACGAGGCGGCGGTGCACGCCACCGGCCGGTGGAACGGCGTGGCGGTGCTCTCCCGCGTCGGCATCGACGACGTGGTCAAGGGCCTGCCCGGCGACCCGGGGTACGACGGCGCCACCGAGCCGCGCGCCCTCGCGGCGACCTGCGGCCCGGTCCGCGTCTGGTCGGTGTACGTGCCCAACGGCCGCGAGGTGGAGCACCCGCACTACGCCTACAAGCTCCAGTGGTTCGAGGCCCTGCGGGCCGCCGTGGCCGGTGACGCGGCCGGCAGCCGCCCGTTCGCCGTGCTGGGGGACTACAACGTGGCGCCGACCGACGAGGACGTCTACGACCGGGCCGCCTTCGAGGGCTCCACCCACGTCACCCCGGCCGAGCGCGCCGCCCTGGCCTCGCTGCGCGAGGCGGGCCTCGCGGACGTCGTCCCGCGCCCCCTGAAGTACGACCACCCCTACACCTACTGGGACTACCGCCAGCTCTGCTTCCCCAAGAACCGCGGCATGCGCATCGACCTGGTGTACGGCAACGCGCCCTTCGCCGCGGCCGTGAAGGACGCCTACGTCGACCGCGAGGAGCGCAAGGGCAAGGGCGCGTCCGACCACGCGCCGGTGGTGGTCGACCTGGACGTGTGATGCCACGCTGGGCCCATGAACATTCCGTTCCTGGGCCACCGGCACCACAAGAACGGCCGCGCGGCGCTTCCGGCCGACCCCGAGGCGATCGCCGCGCTGCTGTCCGAGTGTGAGCTGCTCCGCTCGCAGGCGGCCCAGGCGGGCGTCCGGCTCGACGACACCCCGGCCTCCCTGGAGGCCCTGGACCAGCTCGTCCCGCGCTGGCGCGACGACCCGGAGATCCTGCCCTGGCTGGGCAATGACGCGGGGCTGTACGTGGGCACGGTCGTGGTGCGCACCGTGCCCGGCGCGGCCTGGCGGATCCGGGCCGACGGCGAACCGGTCGTGCGGCTCGCCTCCGGCCGTGAATTCGAGCTCGTGCGGGCGGGGCAGGAGTGGGCCGCGAGCGGTGTCCCCGAACTGTCGCAGCTCTACGCCGAGGTCTCCGAGGCCTGAGTCGATCGCGGGTGCGTTCAGCGTCACCGGACGGCTCGGCGCCCAGGCTCCTTCTCCGGGCCCTGATCTCCTCCCCGTCACCGGCCAGTTCACCTCCGCCCCGTGGACGCCGTTCGAGCACGAGGGCGTCCAGCGGCTGCTCCTGCCGGCCGTGCTGCCCGCCGGCGTGGGCCAGTTGACGGTCGCGCTGAGGGACACCTCCCTGGGCTTTCTCATCACGTATGAGGAGTTCCTCCACGCGGGGAAGCTCATCGCGTCCAACCTCGACTACGATTTGCCGTTCATCCCCGTGGTGATGGTGATCGCGCCGATCCGCATCGGGATGTGCACGCTGCTCTCGTGGTTCGCCGGCCGGGTGTCCCGCCGTGGGCAGCGCAGTCCCGGGACTGATGCGGTGACGGTCGTCACGGCCGGTCCGGGGGCGCTGCTGCCGGGTGGGGAACCCCCCACGGCCCCGCGACCGTAGGGGGGTGGCAGTTCATACGGGCCAGGCTCGTCCGGCGGCAGCCGGAGATCACTGCTCGCGCAAGGGGACGGACAGGTACGACGGGTCGTCCGCCGGCGAGGAGAAGGTCAGCTGCGCGCCGGACGGGTTGTGCTCCGTGTAGAGCGGGTCGACCGTGTCCACCACCAGCGCGAGGCGGTGTCCGGCGGGGACGTCGTAGGCGGTGGAGAACAGGTCGAGGTCCACGTCGAACGGCTCACCGGGCGTCCTGCCGTGCCAGGTGAGGGGCGCGTTGGTCACCAGCTTGCCGAAGCCGAGCGGGCCCACGTCGTACAGATAGGCGATCATGGTGCCGCTCTCCGCGGTCGGGGTGAGCGTGGTGTGCAGCGCCGCGGTGCCGCGTACCCGCTGGGCGGTGCCGTACCGCTCCGACTGCCACACGGCCGCCCAGCGGCGCGGCAGCAGCGGTATGGACGCCACGGGCGGCAGCTGGGCGACCTGGTCCAGGATGCTGGAGAGGAACACGGTCCCGCCGTCGGCGCCGGAGTCGACGCCCGTGTGGATGGTGGTGGATCCGCCGAGCGCGACCTTCCGGCGGGTCGCGCCGACCGACTTCCAGTCGGGGTAGCCCTCGTACCCTTCCGCGCTGCGGGACTTGAGCTGTACCGGCTGCTCACGGTCGATGCCGTTGTCGGCGCCCTTGAGGTAGTGGTCGAACCACCGCCCGGTGTCCGTCCACACGTCGTTGGGCACTCCGAACAGGCCGGGCAGCTCGGCGGTCGCGTGGTCGCCGGGGCGCAGCTCCAGCCGCTTGGGCACGGTCAACTTCTGGTAGAAATCGGCGTTCTGGTTGGCCGGGAAGACGGTGTCGCCCCAGGCGTCGGCGAGCAGGACGGCGGCGCCGTTGCGGTTCAGCCGGTCGACGTAGGTCGCGGCCGAACGTTTGCGTCCCCAGTCGATCATCTCCTGCTCGTGGGACAGGTCGCCGGCGTAGAGCCGGTCGAAGACCTGCCGGACCTCGGGGCTCTCCCGGCCGGTGAGGGTGCCCACCCCGTCCAGCACGGCGGCCGCCTGGACGTGCTGGGTGCGGCCCGAGTAGATGGAGCCGATCAGGTCGGCCCAGCCGCTGAGCGCGGCGACCGCCCTGATCCGCTTGTCGTGGGCGGCGGCCAGCAGGCTGATGCCGGCGCCGTAGGAGACGCCCGCCATGCCGATGCGGTGCTCGTCGGCCGGGGTGTTGGCCAGTGCCCAGTCGATCACCTTCGAGGCGTCCGCTGTGTCCGGCGGACCGGCCACTTCTATCTCGCCGCCGGACTGCCAGAACCCGCGCGCGTTGTAGGTCAGCACCACGTACCCGGAGTCGGCGAGCTTCTTCGCCTGGGCCAGGTACTCCACCTGGGGGAAGCCCCAGCTCGTGGGCAGCACGACGAGCGGGTAGGTCCGCGAGCCGTCGGCGCCCGCGGGCGTGACGACGTTCGCCTTCAGTACGGTGCCGCCGGCGCCGGTGATGTCCACGAACCGTACGGACGGGGCGGCCTGAGCGGCCGGGGCCAGTGCGACGACCGTACCCGCGACCAGCGCCGTGGCGACGGCTCCGGTGACGGAGGCGCGCAGGCCGGTGCGACCGTTTCTCATGGGGTCACTCCTCACTCGGTGACTCGGTAAGGTGCAAAGTGACCCGACGGTAGCCGTGCGCTCCCGCCGTAAGTAACCCGCCGGTAAGTTACGTACGGGTAAAGGTTGTTGAGGGCCCTAGGAGCCCGTCGCCGCGGCGGCCTCCGGCAGCGGCGTCCGGGCCGCCCGGGTCACGTCCGCCACCAGCTCCACCACATCGGGGCCGTACGCCTGCGAGTTGACCACCTTCAGCAGCAGCACGAAGGAACCGGAGCCGTACTTGCGGGCCAACCGCTCGTGGCCGCGCGCCAGGTAGCGGGTCGCCGCCTGGTTGGTGATCGCCCGCTGGCCGCAGAACAGGAACACCGGGCGGGCCTCCTCGCCCCGGCTGCCCGCGGTGAGCCGGGCCAGCAGCACGTACTCGCTCCTCCCGGCCTCCACGCGGTAGTCCTCGCCGCCGATGTGGAAGGCGCCCGCCTCCGGACCCGACTCCGCCTCGGTGTTCACCCCCACGCCGGGCAGCAGGGAGGAAAGGTGGGCCGCCATCCGGCGGTTGGAGCTGGGCCCGCCGAGGCAGAACTCCGTGCGCTCGCCGAAGCCCTGCTGGGTCGCGTCGTGCGCCACGACCCGGGCGTGCGCGTTGCAGTCCTTGATCAGGGCGGACAGCTCCAGCAGGGCGAACACGTCGTGCCGCATCACCGACAGCTCCGGGCCGCCCGCGTTGCGGTTGACGACCAGCAGCGACTCCGAGTGGTCGGGCAGCCCGAAGAACGCCTGCTTGCGGCGGAGCCGGCGCCGCCACAGGTAGGTCCGGGCCAGCCAGCCCAGTGCGGCACTGACGCCCGCCGCTATGACACCCAGGACGATGTTGCGCACGTCGTCGTTCATGGCCGCGCATGGTAGCGGTCCGGCACGTCCACTACGTACCCGTGTTCGAGGTGTGACGGTCGTGTGGCGGGTGCCCGAGGCGTACTGTCGGTACGGAGGCAATCTCGTTACGCTGCGCGGACTTGTCCCTGCGGGAGGTACGGATGGGTCGTCCTGGCACGCGGAAACTGGCGGTTCTGGCGGTCTCGGCCGTCGTGGTCACGGTGGGAGCGGCCGCGCCGCCCGCCGGGAGGAGCGGCGGCACGGCCAAGAAGGCGCCGGTGGCCGTCGGCTACGGCGGCGCCGTCTCCAGCGTCGACGCGGACGCCTCGGCCGCCGGCATCGAGGTGCTGAAGAAGGGCGGCAACGCGGTCGACGCGGCCGTCGCCACCGCCGCCGCGCTCGGCGTCACCGAGCCGTACTCGGCCGGTGTCGGCGGCGGCGGCTACTTCGTCTACTACGACGCCAGGACCCGCACCGTCCACACCGTCGACGGCCGCGAGACCGCGCCCCTGTCCGCCGACTCGGACCTCTTCACCGAGAACGGCAAGCCGCTCGCCTTCGCCGACGCGGTCAGCAGCGGCCTGAGCGTCGGCACCCCCGGCACGCCCGCCACCTGGCAGACCGCGCTGGACCAGTGGGGCAGCCGGCGCCTCGGCACGGTCCTGAAGCCGGCCGAGCGGATCGCCCGCCAGGGCTTCACGGTGGACGACACCTTCCGCTCGCAGACCGCCTCCAACGAGACCCGGTTCCGCTACTTCCCGGACACCGCCAAGCTGTTCCTGCCGAACGGCAGGCTCCCGGTCGTCGGCTCCACGCTCAGGAACCCGGAACTCGCGCGCACCTACGAGGAACTGGGCCGCAGGGGCGTGGCCGCGATCTACCGCGGGGACATCGGCGACGACATCGTCAAGACGGTCGAACACCCGCCGGTGGACCCCGCATCCGGCTGGAACGCGCGCCCCGGCAAGCTGGCGGAGAAGGACCTCGCCGTCTACCGGGCCAAGCTCCAGGCGCCCACCAGGACCTCGTACCGCGGCCTCGGGGTGTACTCCATCGCGCCCTCCTCCTCCGGCGGCACGACCGTGGGGGAGGCGCTCAACATCCTGGAGCGCAGCGACCTGTCGAAGGCGAGCCGGGCGCAGTACCTGCACCGCTACATCGAGGCCAGCCGCATCGCGTTCGCCGACCGCGGCCGCTGGGTGGGCGACCCCGCCTTCGAGGACGTACCGACGAAGGAGCTGCTGTCGCAGCGGTTCGCCGACTCGCGGGCCTGCCTGATCAAGGACGACGCGGTCCTCAAGAGCCCGGTCCCGCCGGGGGACCCGCGGCACCCGGCGGCCTGCGGCACCGGCGGCAAGGCGGCCCCGACCACCTACGAGGGCGAGAACACCACGCACCTCACGGTGGCCGACAAGTGGGGCAACGTCGTCGCCTACACGCTCACCATCGAGCAGACCGGCGGCAGCGGCATCACCGTCCCCGGCCGGGGCTTCCTGCTCAACAACGAGCTGACCGACTTCTCGTTCACGCCCGCCGACCCGGCCGTGCACGACCCGAACCTGCCGGGCCCGGGCAAGCGACCGCGATCCTCGATCTCCCCGACGATCGTCCTGGACCGCCACGACAGGCCCGTCGTCGCGCTGGGTTCCCCCGGCGGCGCCACCATCATCACCACCGTGCTGCAGACCCTGACCGGCTTCCTGGACCGGCGCCTGCCGCTGGTCGACGCCATCGCCGCACCGCGTGCCAGCCAGCGCAACGCCGCCCAGACCGAGCTGGAACCCGCGCTGTACGACAGCGACCTGCGGGCACAGCTCGAGGCGATCGGGCACAGCTTCAAGCTCAACCCCGAGATCGGCGCGGCCACCGGCGTCCAGCGGCTGCCGGACGGCGAGTGGCTGGCGGCCGCCGAGAAGGTCCGGCGGGGCGGCGGCTCGGCGATGGTGGTGAACCCGGCGCCGTAACCCCGCCCCGCACGCTGCCGTCCCGCGGCCCGGTCCTACAACTCGGGAGCGGGCGGCGGCGGTTCGTCCGCCGGTCCGGCGTCCTCGCCCGGCCGGCCCTGCGCCGCCGGTCCGGTGCCCGCCGCCGGCGGGGTATCGGCGGCCGCCGGGGGAGCGGGCGGCGGCGGTGCCGACGGCGCGGGCGCGGCCGGCGGCGGGGCGGCCGGTGTGCTCCGCTCCGTGCGGAAGTCCAGACGCCCGTCCGCGACGTCCACCGTCACCCGGCTGCCCTCGGAGATCGTGCCGTTCAGCAGCAGCCGGGAGAGCTGGTTGTCCACCTCCCGCTGGATGGTGCGGCGCAGCGGGCGGGCGCCGTACTCCGGCTGGTAGCCGCGTTCGGCGATCCAGTCGACGGCGCCGTCCGTGAAGCTCACCGTGACGCCCTGCCCGACCATCAGGCGGCGGGTGCGCTCCAGCAACAGGTCGGTGATCTGCCGCAGTTGCCCGCCGGTGAGCTGGCGGAAGACGACGATCTCGTCGATGCGGTTGAGGAACTCCGGCCGGAAGTGCTCCCGCAGCGGACGCAGGATCTGCTCGCGCCGCGCCTCCTCGTCGGCGTCGGCGCCGCCCGGCCCGAAGCCGATCCCGGCGCCGCGCCGGCTGATCACGTCCGAGCCGAGGTTGCTGGTCATCACGATGACGGTGTTGGTGAAGTCCACCGTGCGGCCCTGCGAGTCGGTCAGCCGGCCGTCGTCCAGCACCTGGAGCAGGATGTTGAAGACGTCCGGGTGCGCCTTCTCCACCTCGTCCAGGAGCAGCAGCGAGTACGGGTGCCTGCGCACCACCTCGGTGAGCTGGCCGGCCTCCTCGTGGCCGACGTACCCGGGCGGGGCGCCGACCAGCCGGGAGACGGTGTGCCGCTCCTGGTACTCGCTCATGTCGAGGCGGACCATGCGCTCCTCGCTGCCGAACAGCGCCTCGGCGAGCGCCCGGGCCAGCTCGGTCTTGCCGACGCCGGTCGGGCCGAGGAAGAGGAAGCTGCCGATCGGCCGGTCCGGGCTGGCCAGTCCGGCGCGCGAGCGCAGTACCGCCTCGGCGACCACCGCGACCGCCTCCTCCTGGCCGACCACCCGCTGGTGCAGATGCTCCTCCAGGCCGAGCAGCCGTTCCTTCTCCTCCTGGGTCAGCCGGCTGACCGGGATGTTGGTCTGCCGGGACACCACCTCGGCGATGGACTCCGCCGTCACCTCGAGCTGGCCCTCGTCGGCCTGCCCGTCCTGGCTGGACTCCGCGATCCGCCGCTTCAGCTCGCCGATCCGGTCGCGCAGCTGCATGGCCTGCTCGTAGCTCTCGTCGGCGACCGCCTGGTCCTTGTCCCGGACCAGTTGCTCCACCTCGCGCTCCATGGTGCGCACGTCCGTGCCCTTGGTCCCGGCGCCCAGCCGCACCCGGGCGCCGGCCTGGTCGATCAGGTCGATCGCCTTGTCCGGCAGGCGGCGGTCGGTGAGATAGCGGTCGGACAGCTCCACGGCGGCGACCAGCGCCTCGTCCGTGTAGCGGACCTGGTGGTGGGCCTCGTACCGGTCGCGCAGCCCGCGCAGGATCTCCACGGTGTCCGGAACCGACGGCTCGGGCACCAGGATCGGCTGGAACCGGCGGGCCAGCGCCGCGTCCTTCTCGATCCGCCGGTACTCCTCCAGTGTGGTCGCGCCCACGATGTGCAGCTCGCCCCTGGCGAGCGCGGGCTTGAGGATGTTGCCCGCGTCCATCGCGCCGCCCTCGCCGCCGGAACCGGCGCCGACGACGGTGTGCAGCTCGTCGATGAACACGATCAGCTGGTCGGAGTGGGCGCGGATCTCGTCCACGATGTTGTTCATCCGCTCCTCGAAGTCGCCCCGGTAGCGGGTGCCGGCGACGACCCCGGTCAGGTCGAGGGCGACCACCCGGCGCCCGGCCAGCATCTCCGGCACGTCACCGTCCGCGATCCGCTGCGCGAGCCCCTCGACGACGGCCGTCTTGCCGACGCCGGCGTCGCCGATCAGCACCGGGTTGTTCTTCCCGCGCCGGGACAGCACCTCGATGGTCTGCTCGATCTCCTGGTCGCGGCCGATGACCGGGTCTACCCGGCCCTGCCGGGCCATGTCGGTCAGGTCGCGGCCGTACTTGTCGAGCGTCGGCGTCGAGGTGGGCCGCTGCCGCTCGGGGCGCGGCTGAGCGGCCTCGGGGGCCTCGGGCGGCAGGGCGCCCGCCTGGAAGCGCGCCGCGTTCAGGATGTGCCCCGCCGCCGAGTCCGGGTTCATGGCGAGCGCGCTCAGCACGTGCTCCGGCCCGATGTACCCGGCGCCGCTCGCCCGTGCCATGTCGTGCGCGTCCAGCAGGGCGCGTTTGACGGCCGGGGTGAGCGACAGCGAGGTCGGCGGCGGCGCCTCGCCGGGCGGCTGGTGCGCGGGACCGGCGCGGTGGTCGATCTCCGTGGCCATGGAGTCCGGGTCGGCCCCGGAGCGGCTGAGCAGGCTCCGGGTGGGCTCGGCGGCGAGGGCGGCGCGCAGCAGGTGCTCGGTGTCCAGGTCGCGGCTGCCGTGCTCGGCGGCGTACTGGGCGGCTCCTCTCACCAGCTCACGGGCCGGCTGGCTGAGCAGGCGCCCGATGTCGATGTGGCGGGGGGCGCCGCGTCCGCCGGGGACGCCGGCGCCGGTGCCGCCGAAGAAGCGGGCGAAGAATTCTCCGAAGGGGTCCTCCGGGCCGTTGTAGCCGCTGGTCATCGTTTCGTTTCCTTCGCAGACGACGTGCGGAGCGGCCGGGTAACCCGGGGGCGGGCCGCTCATGCCACGATGACACGAGCTTCTGCGAAGGGCATGTGCAGGAACGCTCGCTCAGCAGGCCCTTCGGCTCCCCGCCCGCCGCCTCTCAGGAGGCCTCGCGCGCCGTGAGGATCCGGGGGCCGTCGTCCGTGACGGCCACGGTGTGCTCCGCGTGCGCCGCGCGCGAGCCGTCGGACGTACGCAGGGTCCAGCCGTCGCCCGCCTCGTAGTAGGCGTCCTTGCCGCTGCCGATCAGCATGGGCTCGATCGCCAGGACCATGCCGTGGCGCAGCGGGACTCCCCGGCCGGGGCGCCCCTCGTTGGGGACGTCCGGCTCCTCGTGCATCCGGCGGCCCACGCCGTGGCCCCCGAAGCCCGCCGGGATGCCGTAGCCCGCCGCACGGCAGACGCGGCCGACGGCGTGCGCGATGTCGCCGACGCGGTTTCCGACCCGGGCCGCCTCGATGCCCGCCGCCAGGGCTCGCTCGGCGGTCTCGACCAGGCGCAGGTCCGCCGGGCTCGGGCGGCCCACCACGAAGCTGATCGCCGAGTCGCCCACCCAGCCGTCCAGCTCGGCGCCGCAGTCGATGGAGACGAGGTCGCCGTCGCTCAGCCGCTGCCGGGTCGGGATGCCGTGCACGATCGCGTCGTTGACGGAGGCGCAGATCACCCCCGGGAACGGGGTGGGCGCGAAGGAGGGGCGGTAGCCGAGGAACGGTGAGGACGCCCCGGCCTCGCGCAGCACGTCCCGTGCCACCTCGTCCAGCTCCAGCAGCGAGACGCCGACGCCGGCGGCCTCCCGTACGGCGGTGAGGGCCCGGCCCACCACCTGTCCTGCCGCGTGCATCGCGTCGATCGACGTGTCCGTCTTCAGATCCATCATGCCAATTACTATACCGGTATTTGAATGGGGTGCCCGCCGCGCGACGGTATTAGAATGGGGCCATGGTGCGCACCCCTCTCACCCCTGAAGAGCGCGAACGCGGCGAGCGGCTCGGGCAGTTGCTGCGCGACGCGCGCGGCGGGCGGAGCATGGCCGAGGTCTCGGCGGCGGCGGGCGTCTCCGCCGAGACGCTGCGCAAGATCGAGACCGGGCGGGCCCCGACCCCCGCCTTCTTCACGGTGGCCGCGCTGGCCGGGGCGCTCGGGCTGTCCATGGACGACCTGCTGGCCCGGTGCGCTCCCGTGGGCGTCTGACGGGCGCCGGACGCGAGCCGGCGCGCACCCCGGCCGGGACCGCGCGGCGAGCCGCCCGCACACTCGCCGAAAACTCCGCGTAGCGGACCCGTAACACGGCTGGTGTTGCCTGACGGGCGAAGCGCTGGCGATCGGGCGGGAGTCGGGCATGGCTGTGGAGCAACTTCCGGCTCACGTCCGGGAGTTCGCGAACTACCTGGACGGCCTCCTCGGGCGTCTGGACCAGGGCGGCGGCTGGTGCGCCGTCTTCTGGCAGCGGGACCCCGAGGGGATGCGGGCCTGTCTCAACGGCCGGGAGCTGCCCCCCTGGGACGTGCTGGAGTCACTGCTGCAGGACCTCGCGGCGGCCCACGGCTCCGCCGTCGCCACGGCCGAGCGGGAACGCGCCCGCGCCCTGCACGCGGCGGCGGCCTCGGCGTACGACACCCTGCCCGGCGCCCGCGACGCCCTCGGCGACCGGCTCGACGTCATGCTCCGCGAGCAGCGGTACGCCGCCGAACGCCGCTCGGAACTGACCCGCCGGCTCACCGCCGCCACCTCCCGCGAGGAGACCGAGGCCCTCCGCCTCGACCTCGCCTGGGCCCACGACGACCACGACCGCGCCACCGCCCGCCGCGCCGAGCTGGAGGCCCGGCTGTCCCGGCTGGACGCGGGCGCGCGGGGCGCGGGACCGTATCCGGCGGGGCCCCCGCGCCCGCAGGACGGGCCGCCGCTGGACGAGCGGCACTCCGGCGCCCCGCCGAACCCCTGGTTCGCCGCGCCGGCGGCCGAACCGGAGCCCCGGCCCGGTGCGTCGCGGGAAGGGCGCGACTGGAGAAGTCCGTCAATGGCCGAGCCGGAGTTCGGGCCGGGAGTGTCGCCGGAAGGGCGCGAGTGGAGAAGTCCGTCAACGGTCGAGCCGGAGTTCGGGCCGGGAGTGTCGCGGGAGGGGCGCGACTGGGGAAGTCCGTCAACGGTCGAGCCGGAGTTCGGGCCGGGAGTGTCGCGGGAGGGGCGCGACTGGGGAAGTCCGTCAACGGTCGAGCCGGAGTTCGGGCCGGGAGTGTCGCGGGAGGGGCGCGACTGGGGAAGTCCGTCAATGGCCGATGAGGAGCCCCGGCCCGGGGAGTCGCGAGCGGGGCATGACCCGGGAGTTCCTCCGGCGACGGGGCGGGGGGCGCGCTCCGGGGCACCGGAGGCAGCCGCCTTCCGGGCCTCCGGGCCTGGCGCCCCGGACGCCGGTCGCGCGCCCGTCGGCGGCCTCGCCGAGCCGGGGACACCGGAGGGATACGCCTTCCGGGCTCCCCGGTCCGGCCGCCCGGACGCCGGCCGTGCGCCCGCCGGTGGCTCTGCCGAGCCGGGGACACCGGAGGGATACGCCTTCCGGGCTCCCCGGTCCGGCCGCCCGGACGCCGGCGGTCTCGCAGAGCTGGGGACGCCGGAGGCAGACGCCTTCCGGGCTCCCGGGCCCGGACACCCGGTCGCCGACCATCTGGACGCCGGCCGCGCGCCCGCCAGCGGCCTCGCCGAGCCGGGGGCACTGGAGGGATACGCCAGCCGGGTTCCCGGGCCCGGCCGCTCGGACGCCGGCCGCCCGGACGTCGGCCGCGCGCCCGTCGGCGGCCCCGCCGAGCCCCGCACGGTCACTCCCGCCCCCGACCCCGCCCCGCCCCCCGCCGGTGCCCGCAGGCGGCGCCGGGGCGGGGCCCGGTTCGCCGGCGGCGTCGAGGACGGTGCCGTGCCTGTCGCCGTGCCGCCGCAGGCGCCCCTCCCCGCCGTGCCCGGGGCGTCGGGCGGCCGGCGTTCGCCGCGAGGGGCCCGGTTCGCCGGCGCGGTGGCGGGGGAGGAGCCTGTGGAGCGGCCAGCCGAGGCGTTGGACGCGCAGGCGGTGGCAGCCGTGGCCGGGGCCGTGGAGCGGCTGGTGCGGCTGCGGGCCGAGGGGCGTACCGGCGAGGCGCACGCGCTGCTGGTGGAGATCGCGCACTGGCCCGCCGGCCGGCTCCCGCTGCTCGCGGACGGGCTGCGGCGCGCCGGCCTCGGCGCCGACTGGGACACCCTGCTCTGGGAGGCCGCCTCGCTGCCCGCCGAGCGGCTGGTCGCCGCGGCCGACGCGCTCCGGGCGGCCGGGCGGGCGGCGGACGGCCGGCAGATGCTCCGGCAGGGCGTGGCCCGGCCCGCCGCGGAGATCGGCGCGGCCGTGCTGGAGCTGGCCGGGCAGGGACGGGACCGCGAGGTGCGGGCACTGCTGGACGCCTACGTCCGGGTCCGCACGCCCGAGGAAGCGGCCCGCAGCGCCGCCGCCGACCCGGACCGGCTCGTCCCGCTCCTGCTGGAGGCCGCCGCGGGCGCGTCCGAGGAGCGCCACTGGGACATGGTGCACGCCCTGCGGGTCGCCGGGTTCGCTCCGTGACCGGCGCCGCGATCACCCTAAGGAGTGTCAAACGTGATCGACTTGGCGGGTTGGCGACGATGGTCTTGGCAAGGACGTCCGGGAGGCTTACTTTCGTCCCTCTACGGGCCGTTTCTACGGGCGTAGAGGCTCGGACGTAGCGTCGAAGGAGCAGCTCATGGCCAACGTCGTACGTGCCGCACTGGTCCAGGCCACCTGGACCGGCGACACCGAGTCCATGGTGGCGAAGCACGAGGAGCACGCGCGCGAGGCGGCCCGCCGGGGCGCGCGGGTCATCGGCTTCCAGGAGGTCTTCAACGCCCCCTACTTCTGCCAGGTCCAGGAGCCGGAGCACTACCGCTGGGCGGAACCGGTGCCCGACGGGCCGACGGTCCGCCGGATGCGGGACCTCGCCCGCGAGACCGGCATGGTGATCGTCGTGCCTGTCTTCGAGGTCGAGCAGTCCGGCTTCTACTACAACACCGCCGCCGTGATCGACGCCGACGGCTCCTACCTCGGCAAGTACCGCAAGCACCACATCCCGCAGGTCAAGGGCTTCTGGGAGAAGTACTACTTCAAACCCGGCAACCTGGGCTGGCCGGTCTTCGACACGGCAGTCGGCAAGGTCGGCGTCTACATCTGCTACGACCGGCACTTCCCCGAGGGCTGGCGGCAACTCGGGCTCAACGGCGCCCAGTTGGTCTACAACCCGTCGGCGACCCACCGAGGCCTCTCCTCCTACCTGTGGCAGCTCGAGCAGCCCGCCGCGGCCGTCGCCAACGAGTACTTCGTCGCCGCCATCAACCGGGTCGGCCAGGAGGAGTACGGCGACAACGACTTCTACGGCACGAGCTACTTCGTCGACCCGCGCGGGCAGTTCATCGGCGACCCGGCGAGCGACAAGAGCGAGGAACTCGTCGTCCGCGACCTCGACTTCGACCTCATCGAGCAGGTCCGGCAGCAGTGGGCCTTCTACCGAGACCGCCGCCCCGACGCCTACGAAGGACTGGTGCAGCCGTGAACGACCTCTACGCCCGCCACCGCGGCGTCCTGCCCGACTGGCTGGCCCTTTACTACGACGAGCCGCTGGAGATCACCCACGGCGAGGGCCGGCACGTCTGGGACTCGGCCGGCAACCGCTACCTCGACTTCTTCGGCGGCATCCTCACCACGATGACCGCGCACGCCCTGCCCGAGGTGACCAAGGCCGTCACCGAGCAGGCCGGCCGGATCGTCCACTCCTCGACCCTCTACCTCAACCGGCCGATGGTCGAACTGGCCGAGCGCGTCGCCCAGCTCAGCGGCATCCCCGACGCCCGGGTGTTCTTCACCACCTCGGGCACCGAGGCCAACGACACCGCCCTGCTGCTCGCCACCACCCACCGGCGCACCAACACCGTGCTGGCCATGCGCAACAGCTACCACGGCCGCTCCTTCAGCACGGTCGGCATCACCGGCAACCGTGGCTGGTCCCCGACCTCGTTGTCCCCGCTGCAGACCCTGTACGTCCACGGCGGCGTCCGCAGCCGGGGCCCGTTCGCCGAACTCGACGACCGCGCGTTCATCGACGCGTGCGTGGCGGACCTGAAGGACGTCCTCGGGCACACCCGGCCCCCCGCCGCCCTGATCGCCGAACCGGTCCAGGGCGTCGGCGGCTTCACCTCGCCGCCGGACGGCCTCTACGCGGCCTTCCGGGAGGTGCTGAACGCCCACGGCATCCTCTGGATCAGCGACGAGGTGCAGACCGGCTGGGGCCGCACCGGGGACCACTTCTGGGGCTGGCAGGCGCACGCCCGCAACGGCCCGCCGGACATCGTCACCTTCGCCAAGGGCATCGGCAACGGCATGTCCATCGGCGGGGTGATCGCCCGCTCCGAGATCATGAACTGCCTGGACGCCAACAGCATCTCGACGTTCGGCGGCACCCAGATCACCATGGCCGCCGGTCTCGCCAACCTCGGCTACCTCCTCGAACACGACCTCCAGGGCAACGCCCGGCGGGTCGGCGGCCTGCTCCTCGAACGGCTGCGGGCGGTCGGCGCGCAGCTCCCCGGGGTCCGGGAGGTGCGCGGTCGCGGTCTGATGATCGGCGTGGAGCTGGTCAGGCCCGGCACCGACGAGGCCGATCCCCGGGCGGCCGCGAACGTCCTGGAGGCGGCCCGGGACGGCGGCCTGCTCATCGGCAAGGGCGGCGGCCACAACACCAGCGCCCTGCGTATCGCCCCGCCGCTGTCCCTGACCGTGGCGGAGGCCGAGGAGGGCGCGGCGATCCTGGAACGCGCGCTGAGGAGCACGTACTAGAGAGCGGGCCGACGGCGATGACCACCACCTCCTCCCACTCCCGGCAGCCCGGCTGGCAGCCGCTGGAACCCGCCCTGTCCGTCCGGCAGGTGCTCACCCTGGAGCGGGTGCTCGCCGGGGAGCCCGAGGTGGTGGCCGGAGCGGGGCAGCTCGACCGGCCGGTGCGCTGGGTGCACGTCGCCGAGGCCGCCGACGTCGGGGTGATGCTCACCGGCGGCGAGATGGTGCTCACCACCGGCGTGCTGCTGGCCGGTGACGAGGCCAAACAGGCCGAGTACGTCCAGTCCCTGCACCGGGCGGAGGCCGCGGCCGTCGTCCTCGGGCTCGGGCGTGCCTTCCCCGCACCGCCCGAGGTGATGCGCCGGGCCGCCGAGCGGTGCGGGCTCCCCATGGTGGTGCTGCACCGGCCGTTCCCGTTCGCGGAGCTGACCGAGGAGGTGCAGTCCCGCCTGGTACGGCGGAAGTTCGCGGCGGTGAGCCTGTCGGAGACCGTCCGCACCGCGCTCACCGGGCTGATCACCGCGGGCGCTCCGCTGCAGCACCTGCTCGACGAGGCCGCCCAGCACAGCGGCTGCCCCGTCGTCGTCACCAACCTCGCCCACCGCGTCCTCGCCACGGCGGGGGAGCGCCCCGCGGTGGACGACGTGCTGCGCGACTGGGAGCGGATCGCCCGCCAGGCGTGGGGGCACCACCCAGGCCGTTCAGGCACCGGGGGAGGCGGCGAGGGCGACGGCTGGATCCGCGCCGAGCTGGGCGGGCGCGGTGAGCAATGGGGCCGGCTGCTGCTGTGCGGGTACCGGGGCGACACGGCCACCGGGCGGCTGCTCGCCGACCGCACCGCCGAGGCGCTGGTGCTGCACCGCATGCTCGGCGGCGGCTCCGCCCGCACCTGGGAGGAGCAGTCGGCGCAGAGCCTGCTCACCGACCTGGTCTCCGGGGTGGTGCCCGCCCGGCAACTGCTGCCCCGGGTCCGGGCGGCCGGGCTGCCGGTCAACCGGCGCACCTTCGTCCCCCTCGTCGTGCCCGGCGGGGACGCGGGCCGACTCGAGCGGATGCTGCGGCTGCTGGGACTGCCCGGGCTGGTCGCCGAGTTGGCCGACGGGGCCACCGCCGTGCTGCTCAGCCTCGCCCGCGACCAGCACGCCGAGGCGCTCACCGCCCACTTCGCCGCGCGGCTGCGGACGGCGAGCGGGGTGCCGAACGCCGTGGTCGCGGCCGCCGATCCCCGCACCGTCTGGGAGGACGTGCCCGCGGGGCTGCGGGAGGCCCGGCACGTCGCCGACGCGGTCGCCGACTCCTCCGCCGTACTCGACCTGCCGGCCGTCGTCCGGCTGCGCGACGTCCACCTGCGCGGCCTGGTACGGCTGCTGCGGGACGACCCGCATGTGCAGTCCTTCGCCGAGCGGGAGCTGGACGGGCTGTTGTGCGGGGCCGACCAGGGGCTGCTGAACGTGCTGCGCACGTATCTGGCGACGGGCCGCAACAAGTCCCGCACCGCGCAGTTGCACCATGTCTCGCGGCCCGCCCTCTACCGCCGGCTGGAGGCCATACAGGCACGGCTCGGCGTCGACCTCGACGACTTCGAACAAGCGGCCTCCGTGCACATAGCGCTCCTCGCGCACGACGCGCAACAGGGGTGAAACATGCGACGACCTGGGAAAACGGCGGTGAAACATGTACCGGCGAACACGTGACACGGTGGCACGCCGACCGCCCGCGGACGTGACACGCTGCAACTCAAACCGGCCCACCGGGCTTCCTAGTCTCGGCGTACACCGAGCGACCGGAGGTCCCGATGAGCCGAGTGATCCGTGCCGCCCTCTTCCAGACCGCCTGGACCGGCGACAAGGAGTCGATGATCCAGGTCCACGAGCAGGCGGCCCGCGACGCGGCCGCGCAGGGCGCCCAAGTCCTCTGCTTCCAGGAGCTGTTCTACGGCCCCTACTTCTGCCAGGTGCAGGACAAGGCCTTCTACGAGTACGCCGAGCGGATCCCCGACGGCCCCACCGTCCGGCGCTTCCAGGCGCTGGCGCGGGAGCTGGGCATCGTCCTGGTCCTGCCCATGTACGAGGAGGAGCAGCCGGGCGTCCTGTACAACACCGCCGCCGTGATCGACGCGGACGGCTCCTACCTCGGCAAGTACCGCAAGACCCACATTCCCCAGGTGCAGGGCTTCTGGGAGAAGTTCTACTTCCGGCCCGGCAACAGCGGCTGGCCGGTCTTCGACACCGCCGTCGGCCGGATCGGCGTCTACATCTGCTACGACCGCCACTTCCCGGAGGGCTGGCGGGCGCTGGGCCTGGCCGGCGCCGAGATCGTCTTCAACCCCTCGGCCACCTCGCGCGGCCTCTCCCGCTACCTGTGGCAGCTCGAACAACCGGCGGCGGCCGTCGCCAACGAGTACTTCGTCGGCGCGATCAACCGGGTCGGCGTGGAGGACCTGGGCGACAACGACTTCTACGGCACCACCTACTTCGTGGACCCCGAGGCCCAGTTCGTCGGCGAGGTGGCGAGCGACAAGGAGCCCGAACTCGTCGTCCGCGACCTGGACCTGGCCAAGCTCCGCGAGGTCCGCGACCGCTGGCAGTTCTACCGCGACCGGGCGCCCGGCGCCTACACGCCGCTGACCGCGCCCTGACCGCAGCGCCCACCCTGGGAGGAGAGGGACCATGAGCAGCCGTACCGTCATCCGCGGTGGTCTCGTCATCACCGCGTCCGACGAGATCCACGCCGACGTCCTGATCGAGGACGGCCGCATCGCCGCCCTCGCCGCCTCCGGCACCCCGGCCGCCGAGGCGTTCGGTGACGGCCGGGTCATCGACGCCACGGGCAAGTACGTCATCCCGGGCGGCGTCGACGGGCACACCCACATGCAGATGCCGTTCGGCGGCACCACCGCCGCCGACACCTTCGAGACCGGCACCCGCGCCGCCGCCTGGGGCGGTACGACCACGATCGTCGACTTCGCGATCCAGAGCGTCGGCGGCACCCTGCGCGAGGGCCTGGACGCCTGGCACGCCAAGGCAGAGGGCAACTGCGCCATCGACTACGCCTTCCACATGATCGTCTCCGATGTGAACCAGGAGACGCTCAAGGAGATGGACCTGCTGGTCGAGGAGGGTGTGACCAGCTTCAAGCAGTTCATGGCCTACCCCGGGGTGTTCTACTCCGACGACGGCCAGATCCTGCGGGCCATGCAGCGCGCCGCCGAGAACGGCGGCCTGATCATGATGCACGCCGAGAACGGCATCGCCATCGACGTCCTGGTCGAACAGGCGCTGGCCCGGGGCGAGACCGACCCCCGCTACCACGGGGAGGTCCGCAAGGCCCTGCTGGAGGCCGAGGCCACCCACCGCGCCATCAGGCTCGCGCAGGTCGCCGGGGCCCCGCTGTACGTCGTGCACGTCTCCGCGCAGGAGGCGGTCGCCGAACTGGCCAGGGCCCGGGACGCGGGGCTCAACGTGTTCGGCGAGACCTGCCCGCAGTACCTGTTCCTGTCCACGGACAATCTCGCCGAACCGGAGTTCGAGGGCGCCAAGTACGTGTGCTCCACCCCGCTGCGCCCCAGGGAGCACCAGGCCGCCCTGTGGCAGGGCCTGCGCACCAACGACCTGCAGGTGGTCTCCACCGACCACTGCCCGTTCTGCTTCACCGGCCAGAAGGAGCTGGGCCGGGGCGACTTCTCCAAGATCCCCAACGGCCTGCCGGGCGTGGAGAACCGCATGGACCTGCTGCACCAGGCCGTCGTCGACGGGCACATCTCCCGGCGCCGCTGGATCGAGATCGCCTGCGCCACCCCGGCCCGCATGTTCGGCCTCTACCCGAAGAAGGGCACCATCACCCCGGGCGCCGACGCCGACGTCGTCGTCTACGACCCGCACGCCGAGCAGGTCATGTCCGCCGAGACGCACCACATGAACGTCGACTACTCGGCCTACGAGGGCAGGCGCACGACCGGCCGCGTCGAGACGGTGCTCTCGCGCGGCGAGGTCGTCATCGACCAGCGGGAGTACACCGGGCGCGCCGGCCACGGCGCCTTCACTCCGCGCACCACCTGTCAGTACCTCAACTAGGAGCGGCGCCCATGGACTTCGGACTCGTCCTGCAGACCGACCCACCGGCCTCCCGTGTCGTGAGCCTCATGAAGCGGGCCGAGCGCAACGGCTTCAGCCACGGCTGGACCTTCGACTCCGCCGTGCTGTGGCAGGAACCGTTCGTGATCTACAGCCAGATCCTCGCGAACACCACCGGGCTGCGGGTCGGCCCCATGGTGACCAACCCGGGCACCCGCACCTGGGAGGTCACCGCCTCCACCTTCGCCACCCTCAACGACATGTTCGGCAACCGCACGGTGTGCGGGATCGGCCGCGGCGACTCCGCGATGCGCGTCGCCGGCCGCAAACCCAACACGCTGGCCCGGATCAGCGAGGCCATGAAGGTCATCCGCGCCCTCGGCCGGGGCGAGGAGGCCGACCTCGGCGGCACGAAGATCCGCTTCCCGTGGGTCGCCCCCGGCGCCGAACTCCCGGTGTGGATGGCCGCGTACGGCCCGAAGGCGCTGAAGATGGCCGGTGAGGAGGCCGACGGCTTCATCCTCCAGCTCGCCGACCTCTACCTCACCGAGCACATGGTGAAGGCCGTCAAGGACGCGGCCGCCGCGGCCGGCCGCGACCCGTCCGAGGTCACCGTCTGCGTGGCCGCCCCCGCCTACGTCACCGCCGACGACTCGCCCGGGGCACTCGCCCACGCCCGTGAGCAGTGCCGCTGGTTCGGCGGGATGGTCGGCAACCACGTCGCCGACCTGGTGGCCAAGTACGGCGAGCACTCCGCCGAGGTCCCCGACGAACTCACCGAGTACATCAAGGCCCGCCAGGGCTACGACTACGCACACCACGGGCGCAGCGGCAACCCCGACACCCGGTTCGTGCCCGACGAGATCGTCGACCGGTTCTGCCTGATCGGGCCGGCCGAGAAGCACATCGAGAAGCTGAACGCCCTGCGCGAGCTCGGCGTCGACCAGTTCGCGGTGTACGACATGCACGACGCCCAGGAAGCCGTCATCGACGCCTACGGCTCCCGGGTGATCCCGGCGGTCAACGCCTGACCGCCACCCTCGCGTTGGTCTCCCCCTCGCCGCGGTCCCGTCGCGGCGAGGGGGCACAGGGCGCTCACCCGCGCACCCCCCATGCGCCGCCCGCACGGCCTCTCCCGACCCACCTCACCCCGATTGGCCTGCCCATGACCGACACCGCTCCCTCAGCCATACCCCTGTCCGGCCAGGTGACCCAGCCCGACGGGCGGGTCGAACTCGCCCCCGGCACCCGGCCGCCCGGCGGCCGGTACGCCAACGAGGACCTGCTTCCCGTCCCGGTGGAAGGACGCACCTGGACGACGTACAACTTCTCCGCGCTGTGGGTGGGCATGGCCCACAACACGGCCTCCTGGACCCTGGCCTCCGGGCTGATCGCGGTGGGCATGGACTGGAAGCAGGCCGTGTTCACCATCGCCCTCGCCAACCTGATCGTGCTCGTGCCGATGCTGCTCACCGGCCACGCCGGACCCAAGTACGGCATCCCCTTCCCGGTCTTCGCCCGCGCCAGCTTCGGCGTGCGCGGCGCCAACCTGCCCGCAGTGGTCAGGGCGTTGGTGGCGTGCGGCTGGTTCGGCATCCAGACCTGGATCGGCGGCGAGGCCATCTACTTCCTCGCCGGCAAGCTCATCGGCGACCGCTGGGCGAACGCCTCGCACATCGGCGGCCACGCCTGGACCATGTGGCTGTCGTTCGCCATCTTCTGGGCCATTCAGATCGCCATCATCCACCGCGGCATGGAGACCATCCGCCGCTTCGAGAACTGGGCGGCGCCCTTCGTCCTGGTCGGCGCGTTCGTGATGCTGTGGTGGATGAGCAGCAAGGCCGGGGGCGTCGGACCGCTCTTCGACCAGCCGTCCAAGCTGGGCTGGGGCGGTGACTTCTGGAAGCTGTTCTGGCCCTCCCTGATGGGCATGATCGGCTTCTGGTCGACCCTGTCGCTCAACATCCCCGACTTCACCCGCTACGGCCGCAGCCAGCGGGCCCAGACCCGGGGGCAGGCCCTCGGCCTGCCCACCACGATGACCCTGTTCGCGTTCCTGTCCGTGCTGGTCACCTCCGGGTCCCAGGCGGTCTACGGCGAGCCCGTCTGGGACCCGGTCCAGCTCGCCGCCAAGACGGACAACGTGGCCGGCCTGCTCTACGCCCTGGTCACCGTGCTGGTCGCCACCCTGTCCGTGAACATCGCGGCCAACCTGGTCTCCCCGGCGTTCGACTTCTCCAACGTGGCTCCCCGCAAGGTCAGTTTCCGCACCGGCGCGCTGATCACCGCGGTCCTGGCCGTGCTGATCTTCCCCTGGAAGCTGTACTCGGACCCGCAGGGCTACATCTTCACCTGGCTCGGCCTGGTCGGCGGCCTGCTCGGCACCGTCGCCGGCATCCTCGTCGCCGACTACTGGATCCTGCGCCGCACCCGGCTGGTCCTCGCCGACCTGTACCGCGCGGGCGGCCGGTACTGGTACACGGGCGGCTGGAACTGGCGGGCGGTCGCCGCGTTCCTGGCCGGCGGCGTGCTGGCGGTCGGCGGCGCCGACTTCCACCCGCTGATCGACGGCCGCCCCGTCCCGGCGCTGTCGCCCCTCGCCGACTACGGCTGGGCGGTGGGCCTCGGCACCTCCCTGGTGCTGTACCTGGCGCTGACCTGGCTCACCGGGCGGAAGGAGGACCCGGCGGAGGCGGCGGTCTGAGACGGCCCGCCCCGGCGGCCCCGGGCCGCCGGGGCCGCCCACCCGTCACGGGGCGCGCTCTCGGCACCCCCAACACAGGTCGATCACAAGGCTGTTGAGATACTCCCCGTTGTGAAGCGACGAGCGATTCTGTGGGCCGCCGCCTGCCTGACGCTGGCCTCCTGCCACGCCGGGATGGCGACCGCCGGTTCCGGGGCGGAGCGGAGCGGGCCCCTGCCGGCGGCTCAGCGCAAGGACGCGCCCGATCTCGTGGGCGACAGCCTGGACGGCAGACCGCTCAGACTGGCCGACTACCGGGGGGAGGTCGTCGTCCTCAACGCGTGGGCGTCCTGGTGCGGCCCCTGCCGGGCCGAGGCGGCCGAACTCTGCGCGGCGCACGAACACCTCGCGGGGAAGGGCGTGCGGGTCGTCGGACTCGACGCCGACACCGACCCCGCTGGCGGCCGTGCCTTCCAGCGGGAGCACCGGCTCGGTTACCCCAGCTTCCGGGACCCGTCCGGCCGGCAGATGCTGCGGTTCCCCAGGGGTACGGTGCCGCCGGGCGTGCCGTTCACCGTCGTCATCGACACCCGGGGCAGGATCGCGGCCGTCCACGCCGGGCCCGTCACCGAACGCGAGATACGCGACCTGGCGCTGCCGCTCACCCGCTCCTGACGGACGGTCAGCCGGACGTGCCCGACCCGAGGGCGGCCACGGCGCTCTTCGCCGCCTTGATGGCGCCCTTGTTGATCTCGTCCGTGCTGGGGGCCTTCTTGGTCTCGAAGTCGCTGCCGTTGTAGGTGACGACGACCAGCGCGTTGGAGGCCCGTACCAGCACCACGCCCTCGCGGGTCTCCTGCTTGCTCTCGGTGGTGAGGTTCACGACCGAGTAGCCGGCGTCACCGACGCCCGGGACCTCGCCGCCGCCGCTCTTCTCGGCGACACGCTGCTGGTACTCCTTCTTCGCGGCGTCGTCCGACGCGGTGATCTCGAACGAGACGTCGAGCCAGCGGTAGTCGTAGCCCTTGAGGGCGTTCCAGGAGCAGGTGCGGCGCAGCGCGGTGTCCGTCGACGGGATCTCCTTGCCCGACGTCTTCGCCCCGGGCACCAGGGACTTGACGGTCGCCACGGGGACGCTGGAGCAGGGGGCGGGCGCGGCCTTGTACGACTTCGACACCGCGGTGGACGACGGCGCGGACGCCGAGTCGGTGGGCGTCTGCCGGGACGGCCGGTGATCGGTGGCCGCCGGTGCGGCGGGCTCCGAGGACATCGACCAGCCGGCGCAGGCGAGTACGACGACCGGCATCAGGCGCGCGGCCAGGGCGAGCGGCAGAGGCAGTGAACGCACGGCGCACTTCTCGTGGGGGAGGGGGCGCGGAAGGGTCCCGCGGGGTGGGCTGGGACGACAGTGTCACACGACTGAGTGTGCGGCGGAAGGCCGAACTCGCTGTGTGCCCGGCCGGTAACTCAGCCCCACGGACGCCATGTTGAAAATACCGTTATGTCCGGTCAGGGGACGCGGGCGGTCCACTCCGGCGAGGTGAATTTGGTCCGCGCCAGCTCCTCGGCCCGCGCCAGTTCCTCCGGTGTCACCTTGCCGTCCACGAGGCCGTACCGCCCGCGGAACGACCCGATCATCCGATCGATGACCGCGTCCCGCGGCAGTCCCGTCTGCCGGCGCAGCGGATCGACCCGCTTCTTCGCGCTCCGGGTGCCCTTGTCGGACAGCTTCTCCCGCCCGATCCGCAGCACCTCGACCATCTTGTCCGCGTCGATGTCGTACGACATGGTCACGTGGTGCAGCACGGCGCCGGGACCCCCGCCCGGCCCGACGACCCGCTTCTGCGCCGCGCCCGCGATCTTGCCCTGGTCGGTGGCGATGTCGTTCAGCGGCTGGTACCAGGCGCGGATGCCCATCTCGCCGAGGGCGCCGAGCACCCAGTCGTCCAGATAGGCGTAGCTGTCTTGGAAGGACAGGCCCTGCACCAGCGACTCGGGCACGGACAGGGAGTAGGTGATCGTGTTGCCGGGCTCCACGAACATGGCGCCGCCGCCGGAGATCCGCCGCACCACCTCGATGCCGTGCCGGGCGGCCCCCTCCGGGTCCACCTCGTTGCGCAGCGACTGGAAGCTGCCGATGATCACCGAGGGTGCGCCCCACTCCCACACCCGCAGCGTGGGCGGCCTGCGGCCCGCCGCCACCTCGGCGGTCAGGACCTCGTCCAGGGCCATGTGCAGGGCCGGCGGCTGCGGGCCCTCGTGGATGAGCTGCCAGTCGTAGTCGGTCCAGTCCGTGGCGTGCGCGAGCGCGCGGCGCACCGCGATCCCGACTCCCTCCGAGGTCAGGCCGTACATGACCGTCCCCGCGGGCAGCGCCGCGTCGATACGCGCGGCCAGCCCGGCCGCGTCGGTGTCCGCCGGGGCGCCCTCGAGCGCGCGGTTCACCGCGTCCAGCGCCTCGTCCGGCTCCAGGAAGAAGTCGCCCGCCACGCGCACGTCGCGCAGCACACCGTCCTCGGCCGCCACGTCCACCACGACCAGCTTGCCGCCGGGCACCTTGTACTCACCGTGCACTGTCAGGGCCTCCCTCTTCCACCCGGGGATCAACGCCGCGGAGCCCGGCGGTGTTCCCGGCGCGAAGGGTGCTCCCGCCCGGAAGAGGCGGCGCGGGGGCGGCGGAAGGGGCGGTTCAGCGGGGCCGGAAAAGCACCGCGTCCGCGCCGGGCGGGTCCGATACTGGTGGTCCCGGCCCCCGCGCGCGACCCCCGAGGTGACAGATGCGGTTCACCACCCGGCCCACCCTCCAGGGCACCTTCGGCATGGTGTCCGCCACGCACTGGCTGGCCGCCCAGTCGGCGATGGCGGTGCTGGAGGACGGCGGCAACGCCTTCGACGCGGCCGTGGCCGGCGCCTTCGTGCTGCATGTGGTGGAGCCGCACCTGAACGGGCCCGCCGGCGAGGTGCCCATCCTGCTGGCGCCGGCCGGCGGCGAGGTCCGCGTGCTGTGCGGGCAGGGCGTCGCCCCGGCCGCCGCCACCGTCGCGCACTACCGGGGGCTCGGTCTGGACCTCGTGCCCGGCACCGGCCCGCTCGCCGCCGCCGTGCCCGGCGCCTTCGACGCCTGGCTGCTGCTCCTGCGCGACCACGGCACCAAGCCGCTGGAGGACGTCCTGAAGTACGCCGTCGGCTACGCCGAAGACGGGCACGCGCCCGTGGAGAACGTCGGCGCGACCGTGGAGAGCGTACGCAGGCTGTTCGAGACCGAGTGGACCTCCTCCGCCGAGGTGTACCTGCCCGGCGGGCGCGCGCCCCGGCCCGGCGAGCGCTTCCGCAACCCCGCCCTGGCCGCCACCTGGCGCCGGCTGCTGGCCGAGACCGCCCGGGCCGGCGACCGGGAGGCGCGCATCGACGCCGCGCGCGAGGTGTGGCGCTCCGGCTTCATCGCCGAGGCCCTGGTACGGCAGTCCCGGCGGCCCACCCTCGACACCAGCGGGCGGCGGCACACCGGCACCCTCGCCGAGGCCGACCTGGCCGGCTGGTCGGCGACGTACGAGGCCCCGGTGACCTACGACTGGAACGGCTGGACCGTGTGCAAGGCCGGCCCGTGGAGCCAGGGCCCCGTCTTCCTCCAGCAGCTGGCCCTGCTCCCGCCCGAGCTGCCCGCGTACGGCTCGGCGGACTACGTCCACCTGCTGATCGAGGGCTGCAAGCTCGCCATGGCCGACCGGGAGGCCTGGTACGGGGACGCGGCCGACGTGCCGCTCGCCGCCCTCCTGTCGGACGAGTACAACGCCGGCCGCCGCGCGCTCGTCGGCGAGAAGGCCTCCTACGAGCTGCGCCCCGGCAGCCCGGGCGGCGGCACCCCGCGCCTGCCCGCGCAGGCGCTCGCGCGCGTGACCGCCGCCGGTTCAGGCTTCAGCCCGATGGGCGCGGGCGAGCCGACCGTCGCGGACCTCACCGGCGAGGCCCAGGTGGCCGCCGACGGCGGCACCCGCGGTGACACCTGCCACCTGGACGTCGTGGACCGCTGGGGCAACATGGTCGCGGCCACGCCCAGCGGCGGCTGGCTGCAGTCCAACCCGGTCGTGCCGGAACTCGGGTTCCCGCTCGGCACCCGGCTGCAGATGACGTGGCTGGAGGAGGGGCTGGCGAACTCCCTCACCCCGGGCCGACGCCCCCGCACCACCCTCACCCCGTCCCTCGCGCTGCGCGGCGGTGTCCCGGTGATGGCGTTCGGCACGCCCGGCGGGGACCAGCAGGACCAGTGGCAGCCGCACTTCTTCCTCGCCGCCGTGCTGCGCGCCCCGGTCCGCGGCGGACTCGACCTGCAGGGCGCGATCGACGCCCCGAACTGGCACAACGACAGCTTCCCCAGCTCCTTCCACCCACGCGGCCGGCGCCCCGGCAGCGTCACCGTGGAGTCCCGCACGGACCCCGGGGTGATCGACGCGCTGCGCCGCCGGGGCCACGACGTCACCGTCGGCCCCGGCTGGTCGGAGGGCCGCCTGTGCGCGGTGGCCCGGGACCCGGAGACGGGCGTCCTGTCCGCCGCCGCGAACCCGCGCGGGATGCAGGGGTACGCCGTCGGCCGCTGACGGCCGCCGCGGCACCCGCTCTTCATCCCGATTCCACCCGGTGTCCACCGGCCGGGCGGGGATTGTCAGCGGCGCGTGTTCTCATGGAGGACATGATCGACGAAACGGAAACCATCGAGGAGTTTCTCATCCGCGGTTCGGCCGACGTGGAGGAAGCGGTCCGCAAGGCCGCCGCGGCCGAGATCCTGCCGCGCTTCCGCCGCCTCGCCGAGCACGAGGTGGACCGCAAGAGCGGCCCGCACGACCTGGTGACGGACGCCGACCGGCTCGCCGAGCAGCGGCTCACCGAAGTCCTGGGCGCCCTGCTGCCCGGCTCCGTCGTGGTCGGCGAGGAGGCGGTGCACGCCAACCCGGCCACCTACGAGGCGATACGGGGCGACGCACCGGTTTGGATCATCGACCCGGTCGACGGCACCCGCCAGTTCGTGCACGGCGACGAGGGCTTCTGCACGCTGGTCGCGCTCGCCCACCGGGGCGTCGTCCAGGCCTCCTGGACCTACGCCCCCGTGACCGACACGTTCGCCACGGCCGTCCGCGGCCGGGGCGCCCACCTCGACGGCGAGCGCCTGTTCGCGGGCCCGCCCGCGCCCGGCCGCGACCTCACCGTCGCCACCTCCCACCCGGACTTCACCACCGACGAGCAGAAGCACGCGCTGCGCGCCCTGTGGACCGACGGGGTCGCCCCGCGCCCCTGCGGCTCCGCCGGACTGGAGTATCTCGCCCTCGCCCGGGGCGAGTTGGACGCGGTCGCGTTCTCCTGGGAAGCGGCCTGGGACCACGCGGCGGGCCTGCTGCTGGTCGAGGAGGCGGGCGGCGCCCACCTCACGCTCACCGGTGAGCCGTTCCGGGTGACCGGCGGCAACACACTGCCGTTCACCGCCGCCCGGGACGCCGCCACCGCCCGCCGCGTGGCGGGGCTGCTGCGCACGGGCGGCTGAGGCACCCGGCACCGGTCACCGCGGAGGCACCGGCATATCCTGATCGCGAGTGGCCATCGGCTGACGAAGGAGTCCGAAGGTGCCGTCGATGCTCGATGCGGTCGTGGTGGGTGCGGGACCGAACGGTCTGACCGCTGCCGTGGAGCTGGCCCGCAGGGGCCACTCCGTCGCCCTGTTCGAAGCCCGCTCCACCGTCGGCGGCGGCGCGCGCACCGAGGAACTGACGCTGCCCGGCTTCCGGCACGACCCGTGCTCGGCCGCCCACCCACTCGGCGTCAACTCGCCCGCCTTCCGCGCCCTGCCCCTGGAGCGGTACGGACTCCAGTGGGTGCACGCCGGTCTGCCCATGGCGCATCCGTTCCCGGACGGCAGCGCGGCGGTGCTGGCCCGGTCCGTCGCCGAGACGGCGGCCTCCTTCGGCCCGCGCGACGCGGGCGCCTACCGCAGGCTGGTCGAGCCGTTCCTGGCCAAGTGGGACACCCTGGCCCGGGACTTCATGTCCCTGCCGTCGACCGCGCTGCCCCGCGACCCGGTCACCCTGGCCCGCTTCGGCCTCGCCGGACTGCCGCCCTCCACCCTGCTGATGCGCCGCTTCCGCGACGAGCCCGTCAAGGCGCTCTTCTCCGGCCTTGTCGCCCATGTGATGGCGCCCCTCGGCGGCCTCGCCACCGGCGCCGTCGGCCTGGTCTTCGCGCTGGCCGCGCACGCCCGCGGCTGGCCCCTGGCCCGCGGCGGCTCCCAGGCCATCTCCGACGCCCTCGCCGCCTACCTCACGGACCTCGGCGGCGCCGTGCACACCGACTACGAGGTCAAGCGCCTCGACGACCTGCCGCCGGCCCGCGCGTACGTCTTCGACACCTCGCCCGCCGCGCTCGCCCGCATCGCCGGCTTCGGCGGCCACTACGACCGCTTCCGCTACGGCCCCAGCGTCTTCAAGATCGACTACGCGCTGGACGGCCCGGTCCCCTGGACCGCTCCCGAGGCCCGCGTCGCCGGCACCGTGCAGGTCGGCGCGAGCCAGGCCGAGATCGGCACCGCGCTGCACGCGGCGTCCCGCGCGGGCCGCGCCCCCGACCGGCCGTTCCTGATCACCGTCCAGCCCAGCGTGGCCGACCCCACCCGGGCGCCCGAGGGCAAGCACGTCTTCTGGGCCTACGGCCACGTCCCGAACGGCTGGCGGGGCGATCTCACCGACGCCATCGAACGCCAACTGGAGCGCTTCGCGCCCGGCTTCCGCGACCGCGTCCTCGCCCGCGCCACCACCGGCCCCGCCGAACTCGCCGCGCACAACGCCAACTACGTCGGCGGTGACATCGCCTGCGGCGCGGCCTCCGGGCTCCAGCTGCTGCTGCGCCCCAGACTGTCCCTGTTCCCGTACCACACCCCCCACCCGGCCGTCTTCATCTGCTCCTCGGCCACCCCGCCGGGCCCCGGCGTGCACGGCATGTCGGGGCACAACGCGGCGAAGGCCGTCTGGCGGAGACTGAGGCAGACATGACCACCATCACCCTCGTCCAGGGCGACATCACCCGGCAGAGCGCCGACGCGATCGTCAACGCCGCCAACTCCTCGCTGCTCGGCGGCGGAGGCGTGGACGGCGCGATCCACCGCAGGGGCGGCGCCGCCATCCTCGAGGAGTGCCGGGAGCTGCGCGCCTCCCGATACGGCAAGGGACTGCCCACCGGCCAGGCGGTCGCCACCACGGCCGGCGCGCTGGACGCCCGCTGGGTCATCCACACGGTGGGCCCGGTCTGGTCCGCCACCGAGGACCGCTCGGAACTCCTCGCCTCCTGCTACCGCGAGTCCCTGAAGGTCGCCGACGAACTCGGCGCCCGGACGGTCGCGTTCCCGGCCGTCTCCACCGGCGTCTACCGCTGGCCCATGGACGACGCGGCCCGCATCGCGGTGCGGACGGTGCGCGACACACCGACCTCGGTCGAGGAGGCGCGCTTCGTCCTCTTCGACGAGCGGGCGTACGAGGCGTTCGCCGCGCAGCTCCCCTGACGGACGCGGCGGGCACGGGGGCGTCGCCGCGGCGAGGCGCAACCACTTGTGCACGAGGCCGGTTGCAGCGCCGCGTGGGGGGATCGGGGGCGGCGCCGCAACGGGTCGATACCGGCGTGCCCGCGCCTCGCCGACCGTCCGTGGCCCGTACGCACGGATACGCAATCCGTTCGCGGCGGCCTCCAGGACCTGGGCGTTCCGACGAGGGCACGCTGATGCGCGCCGTGATCGCCCTCTGACGGGGCTGGCCGACTTCGCGGGCGCCCCGCCGTCAGCTCAGCAGACGGCGCTTCTGGGCCTCGAACTCCTCGTCCGTCAGCACCCCTTGTGTCTTCAGGTCGGCCAGCTGCTTGAGCTGGTCGATCTTGCTGGTCATGTCGTCACCGGCGGCCGGCTGCGCGGCGGCGGGCGCGGGCGGCGGCGGGGCCGTCTGCTGCTGTTGCTGCGCGTACTGCTGCTGTTCGTACTGCTGTTGCTGCTGCGCGCTGTCCTGCTGCGCCCACCGGCCGGCCTGGCGGCGCGAGACACGGTTGGACACGGCGGTCGCGGTTCCGGCGACGACGGCGGTGCGTGCGACGCCCCTGAGCAGTCCGGGCATGATCGTCATCTCCCAGTGTCGAAGAGGGCCCGCCGGTCAGGCGGCCGCGGAACCGCCGGGCGGAACCGTCTCCTCCGTGGCGTCCAGCGAGGCCAGCAGGGCCTGGACGGGGATGCGGCCGCTCGCCACGAGCTGGGCGCCGCTGCGCCGCAGGGCGCGGGCCAGGGGAGCGGCCCACAGGTTCTCGTAGACCAGCACCGCGGCGGAGTTGCCCGGCTCCAGCGCGTTGCCCGCCTCCTCGATGTCGCCCTGGTCCAGCACACCGGCGGAGGCGCCCTCGAAGACCGTCAGGTCGATCTCGTCGCCGAGGTCGCGCAGTTCCAGCGCGACGACCGAGCCGTCGGTCTCCTTGCGGATGAAGGCCAGGTCGATGATGCGGACGATGCCCCGCTCGGCGAGATCGACCAGCAGCGGGAACGCCTCGCCCGTCATGCGGTTGCCGGGAAACTCGATCACGAGGTAGTCGACGGGGCCCATTTCTTCGACGCTTTCCATGACCACTCCTTGCAAGCCGCGTGCGTCCGCCCCCAGCGCCAATTCCAGCACGCGGCACGGGGCCCCGCACTTCCGAACCGGCACGGCTCAACCGGTGAGCTGGTAGATGCTCTTGCCCACCAGCCAGAACCCCAGGATCAGGCAGAGGCTCACCAGCGCCTGGTCCTGGTGGCCCTCCATCCACGCGCGCAGCCTCAGCAGGCGGTCCTTCGCCGCCGCCGGGGAGAACAGCACGTACAGCTCCACGGCCAGCAGGCTCGCGGTGGCGAGCAGGCAGAAGCCGCACAGGGCGAGCCAGGTCGTGAAGTGCGAGGTGTCCGCCTCCACCACCGCCGTCGCCCCAGCCGCGACCATGCCCCACGGCTGCAGCAGGACGGCGAGCCCCGCGGCGGCCCAGGGCGTGCCGCGGTCCATCCGGGCGGTGAGCCGTGCGGACGAGGACTCCCTGACCGGGACCGCGCCGGCCGCCCGGCGACGGCGCCGGCGCTCGCCGTAGAGGATCAGCGACAGGCCGATGAGCAGCTTGACCGCGAGGACGGCGGTCGAGGGCGGGGACTTGGGCGGTGGCGGCTGCCCGCCGGTGAAGGCGAGGACGATCGCGATCACCGCGACCAGACAGGCCAGCCAGCTCAGGATGAACACCAGCCCCTTCCACACGCCCTTCGCCGACGCCACGACGAGGACGAACGCCATGAGGGGGAGCGGGTCGAGCGTGATGGCCAGGCCGATGAGCAGCAGGTCGAGCACCATGGCGGACCCCTACGTGTCGGAACACCACGAGCGTAGGCAGCGCCCGCCGGAGCGACATCTCGTGGCCGCCGCTCCCGGCCGGCGGACCGTCTCCGGGGTGCCGTGCCGGGCGCCGCCCCCCAATCTGGACGCAGCGAAAGGAGCCACACCATGCCGACCTCCGCACGGGTGCCGTCGGTGGGCCGGATGGTCGCCTGGGCGAAGTCGGCACACCGCCGGGCGGAAGGCCGCTTCCCGGTGGTCACGCATCTCGCGGACCGGATGGTGTCGGTGAACATCTTCGACTCCGGCACCCGCCTCGCCGCGCAGTGCTTCCTGACCGCGGTCCCGTTGCTCTTCGTCGTCGCGGCCTACGCGCCCGCGTCGGTGCGCCACCAGCTGATCGACTCGGTGCGGGCGGTGTTCGGGCTGACGGGCGCGGCGAACGCCGAGTTCGTGAAGGTCTTCGAACCCACGACGGGCAACCTCCAGCAGGCCACGGGCGTCGTGGGCGGCCTGATGGTCCTGCTGTCCGCCACCGCCGTCAGCCGGGCGATGCAGCGGCTGTGCAAGCGCGCCTGGGAGATCCCGCGCGCGGGCACGCACATCGCGCCGTGGCGGTGGCTGGCGTGGCTCGCGCTGTGGCTCGGGGTGCTGGTGCTCCAGGGCCCGGTCCGCGACGGGTTCGGCGTGGGCGCCTGGCTGGGCGTCCCCCTCACCCTCCTCACGCAGGTGGGGCTGTGGTGGTGGACCCAGCACCTGCTGCTCGGCGGGCTGATCGGCTGGAAGCCGCTGCTGCCGGGCGCCGTGCTCACGGCGGTCGTGCTCACCGTGCTGGCGATGACCGCGCGCCTGTACATGCCGCGGGCGCTGAACAGCGCGCTGGCCGAGTACGGACCCGTCGGCTCCGTCTTCGTGCTGCTGTCCTGGCTGATCGTGGTCTGCGTCGCGGGAGCCGTCAGCATCAGCGTCGGCGCCGTCATGGCCCAGGAGCCGTTCCTGGCGCACCGCCTCGGCAGCCCGCCGCCCCTGCGCGACCGCGACCCGCGAACCGCCTGAGACGCCGAACCGCCGCCGCGCCGAACCGCCTGAGACGCCGAACCGCCGCCGCGCCGAACCGCCTGAGACGCCGAACCGCCTGAGACGCCGAACCGCCGCCGCGCGAGAAGCGTTCCCCGTCATCGCCCGTACGGCCACTGCCGCTCGCCCGTCCGGTCTACCCAGCGCGCGTGGAACCCACGGGCCTGACGCAATGGGGATGTTCAGGCCCCTACCACGCCGGAGGCCCCACGTGCCCGCCTCACCCGACCCGCACGCACCCGGCCCCGCCCCCCAGCCCCCGACCCCGGCCCCGCCGGATTCCGGCTCCGAGCGCCCGGATCACCATCCGTCCTCGGCGGGCGGCCCCGGCCTTGAGCACAAGCGCCCAGCCGCGCCCGCGCCGGACTCCGGTCCCGACCGCCCGAGCCAGGCCTGGCCCGCAGGGGGCCCCGGCTCCGAACGCCCGGCTCAGGATGCGTCCGCAGCAGGCCCCGGCGGCCCTGAGCGCCCGCCCCCGGCCTCGCCCGCAGGAAATCCCGCATCCCCGCACCCGGCCCCACCCCCGCACGCGTCCGCGTCAGACCCCGGTCACCCCGGGCCGGGCCCGGGCTCAGCCGGGCCGGGCCCGGGCTCAGCCGGGCCGGCTCCGGGGCCGGCCGGGTCTGGGGCCGGTTCGCAGGGCTCCGGGGCCCCGGCGCACGGGGGCGGCCCGGGCGGCGACCGGCCTCCGCCCGGCGGTTCCCCCAAGGCGGGGACCGGGGGAGGCGCGGGGCATGTGGCGCGGGCCGTCGCCTCGGCCGTGCTGATCGTGCTGACCTGCGTGCTCGTGCCCGTCGCGCTGCTCGCCACCTGGGTGCACGACATCGTGCTGGACACCGACCGCTACGTCGCCACGGTCGACCCGCTGGCCACCGACCCCGCGATCCAGGACGCCGCCGTCCACCGCATCACCGAGGCCGTCGGCGCCCGCGTGGACGGTCAGCGGGCCGCCGCCGACATCGCCTCCTGGCTGCAGTCCCAGGGCCTGCCGCCGCGCGCCGCCGACGCGGTCAGGGGGCTGGGCCCGCAGCTCGACTCCGCCGTCAACCAGGCCGTCACGAAGACCGCCACCCGCGTCGTACACAGCGACGCCTTCGCCACGGTGTGGAACACCGCCAACCGCGCCGCCCACAACGCCGTCGTGCACGCCCTCACCGGCCAGGGCCGCGGCGCGGTCGGCGTCAGCGACGGCACGGTCACCCTGGACGTGGGCACGGCCGTGGACCGGGTCAAACAGGAGCTGGTGAACGCGGGCCTGAAACCCGCCGACAAGATCCCGCAGGTGAACAAGCAACTGGTGCTGTTCCACTCCGACGAACTCGCCAAGTTCCGCAAGGCCGCCCACCTCCTCGACGTCGTCGGCAACTGGTTCCCGGTGCTCGTCGTCGTCCTCGGCGCCGCCGGCGTGTTCCTGGCCCGCCAACGCCGAAGAGCGCTCGCCCGCACCGCGCTGGGCGCCGCCTTCGCCTGCCTGGTGGTGGCCATCGCCCTGGTCGTGGCCCGCCGCTACTACCTCGACCACCTCCCGCCCCAGGTGCAGTCGAAGGCCGCGGCCGCGGCCGTCTTCGACACCCTGCTGCACTTCCTGCGGATCAGCCTGCGCACGGCCGTCGTCCTCGGCGTCGTCATCGCGCTGGGCGCGTACTTCGTCGGGCCCGGCAGGCTGCCGGTGGCCGTGCGCGGCGCTTCCGACCACACCGCCGACTCCGCCGCGCGCTGGGCGGCCGCCCACCACGTCAGCACCGGGCGGGTCGGCTCCTGGGCACTGGCCTACCGCCGGGCCATCACCCTCGTCGTGCTGCTGATCATCGCGCTGGTCTTCGCGCTGTGGAACCACCCGACCGTGCTCACGGTCCTGCTGCTGGTCCTCGTGCTGCTCGGCGTCCTGGCCGTGCTCGCGCTGCTCGCGGCGGCCGGCCGCACCCAGCTCCACCAGGCACGCGGGCAGGCGCGCCCGCCCGGGAACGAGACCTGACCGGCGCCGCCGCGCCGGCCCGCTCCCCGGCGCGGGCGAGTGCGCGAAGCGACGCACCGGCACGTCCCGTACCCGTGCGAACTGCGCGGGGACGGGAACACTGCGATGCTGATCGTGGAGTGCAAGCGTCCATCGGCCCTCGGACGGGGGTGATGACCCCGTGGCTGCGAGACACGAGAACACACGGGGACCAGCCGTCGGGTACGTCGACCCACTGGGAGAGCCGTTTCTGCAGACCCGTTTCGCCCTGCCCGCCAGACCGGCCACCTTCCTGCGCCGGCGGCGGCTGACCGAACACCTCGACCAGGCCCTCGGCACCCCGCTGACGATGGTCAACGGCTCGGCGGGCGCGGGCAAGACCCTGCTGGTCGCGGACTGGGCCGCCCGGCTCGGACAGCCGGTCGCCTGGTTCACCAACGAGGCGGAGGACCAGGGCTGCGGGATGTTCTGGGCGTACGTCCTCCAGGCCCTGCGCGCCGCCGGGGTGTCCCTGCCCGCCGGTATCGACTGCCCCGGAGACGCCGGCCGGGTGGAGCACACCCTGCTGGCCCGCCTCGCCGACGCGCTCAGCGGGCGGGCGCGCCCCGCCGTCCTCGTGCTCGACGAGTTCGACCGGGTGACCGCCCCGCAGATCGCGGAGCAGCTGGAGTTCGTCCTGCACCACGCCGGCCCGGGACTGCGCCTGATACTCGTCACCCGCACCGAGCCGCTGCTGCCCCTGCACCGGTACCGGGCCGCCGCGGCGATGACCGAGATCCGGGACGCCGAGCTGGCCTTCACCGCCGACGAGGCCGTGGCCCTGCTGGAGCGGCACGGCCTGCGGCTCTCCGCCGAGGCCACCCGCGCCCTGGTGGAGCGCACCCGGGGCTGGGCCGCCGGACTGCGGCTGTGCGCCATGGCCGCCCAGCAGCACCCGGACCCCGAGGCGTACCTGGCGGACTTCGAGGCCGGCCGGAGCACGATCGCCGACTTCCTCCTGGCCGAGGTGCTGAAACGGCAGCCGGCCCGGACCCAGGAACTGCTGCTGGGCGTCAGCGTGATGGAGCGGTTCTGCCCCGACCTCGCCGAGGCGCTGACCGGCACCGGCGGCGTCGAGCCGGAGCTCGCCGGACTGCACACCCAGAACGCGTTCGTGGAGGACCTCGGGCACTCCTGGTACCGGCTGCACCCGCTGTTCGGCGAGATCCTCCGGACCCATCTGCGGGTCCGCTCGCCCGGCCTCGAACCGGAACTCCACCGGCGTGCCGCGCGCTGGCTGCGGGCCTCGGGCTCCCTGCCGGAGGCACTGGCGCACGGCGCCGCCGCGAGCGACTGGGAGTTCACCACCCGTGCCCTCGTCGACGACCTGGCGATCGGCCAGCTCTTCACCGGCCTGCGGGCCGACGACCTCACCGAGCTGTTCGCCCGGATGGGGCCGGAGGTCCCCGGCACGGCGGCGGAACTGGTGCGCGCGGCGCGCGACCTGTCGGGCCGCGACGTGGACCGCGGCCTGACCCATCTGCGCCGGGCCGAGGCCGGCCTGCGCGACGGGAACGGCCCGCGCACTGTTGGCGGCCGGCACACCGGGGACGTCCCGGCGGCGTTCCCCTCCGACGCGGCGGCCCGGCTGAGCTGCGTCCTGCTGGAGGCCCTGGCGGCGCGGCTGACCGGATCGCCCGGCCGGGCCGAGAAAGCGGTGGCCGAGGCCGGGAAGCTGCGCGACGAGGTCCCCGCCCCGCTGCTGGACAAGCACCCCGAGCTGACCGCCCTGCTGCTCACCCACCTGGGCTCCGCCCGGCTGTGGGCCGGCCGCTTCGACGACGCGCGCGACGCCCTGGCCGAGGCGGCCGGCTGCCCCGGCGGGGCGTCGACGGCGCTGCCCAGGGAGGACTCCCTGGGGCAGCTCGCCCTGATCGACTATCTGAACGGCTGGCTCGGCAGGGCGGAGCGCCAGGCGCTGGCCGCGCTGAGCGAGACGGAGCGGTTCGGTCTGGGCCGCCCCGCGGACCCCGGCCTGGGACAACTGGTGCTGGCCGCGGTGGCCGTCGAACGCGACGACCTCGCGCGGGCCCGCGGACTGCTGGACGAGACGGCCGGCTCCAGGGCCGTCCCGCTCGACCCGGTGACCGCCGCCGGCCGCTCCCTGGCGACGGCGCGGCTGCTGCTGGCGCGGGGCGAGCCCAGAGCCGCCGCGGCCGTCGCCGACCCGGCCGTACCGACGCTGACGGCATCCCCCTGGGCGGAGGTGCACACCGCGCTGGTCACCGCCGCCGCCCATCTGGCCGAGGGCCGGCCGGACTCCGCCGCGAAGGTGCTGGACGAGGTGCCGTACGACGGCGAGCCCGCGTACGCGGCGGAACTGGCCGGGGCCCAGCTCGCCGCCGGCAACCGCGACGCGGCGATCGGCCTCGTCGGCCTGCTGGACGACCGGGACGGCACCGGCCCCGGGGTCACCGTCCGGGCCGCGCTGGTGCGCGCGCGGGCCGCACAGGAGGACGGAGACGAGGCCACCGCCCGCAAACTGCTCGCCCGCGCCCTGCTGGACGCCCGCGGCGAACGGCTGCGGCGCCCCTTCCTCGAGGCCGGACCACAAATCCGCCGCCTCCTGGACACCCCGCCCCTGCAGGCCCTGGCCGCCGGCTGGCTCGTACCCGGCGGCTCCACGGCGCGGGCCCGTCCGGGCGCGGCGGCCGAGCCGGCGCCGCTGGTCGTCGAGGAGCTGAGCGGACGGGAGCGCGAGGTGCTGTGCCGGCTCGCCCAGATGATGTCCACGGAGGAGATCGCCGCGGACCTGTACGTGTCGGTCAACACCGTGAAGACCCACCTCAAGAGCGTCTACCGGAAGCTCGGGGTGAACCGGCGCGGCGACGCGGTGCGGCTGGCCCGCGAACGCGGGTTGATCTGACCCCGGCACGGATCGGCGAGGTGGAGCGCGTGAGACATTGGCGAGCGCTGATGGTTCTGGGCACGGCCCAGTTCCTCATGGTCCTGGACACGTCCGTCATGAACGTCTCCATCAGCCGGCTGGTCGAGGACTTCGACACCGAGGTCACCGCCATCCAGGCCGTCATCACCCTGTACGCGCTGGTCATGGCGGCGTTCATGATCATCGGGGGCCGGCTGGGCGACATCCACGGCCGCCGCCGTCTCTTCCTCCTCGGTCTCGCCGTGTACGGCACCGGGTCGGCCCTGACCGCGCTGGCGCCCACGCTGTGGGTCCTCGCCCTCGGCTGGTCCGTCATCGAGGGACTCGGCGCCGCGATGGTGCTGCCGGCCATGGCGGCCCTGGTCGCGGAGTCCTACCGGGGGAAGGACCGGGCGGTCGCCTACGGGGTGATCGGCGGGCTGGCCGGTGCGGGGATCGCGGTCGGTCCGCTGCTGGGCGGCTGGGTGACCACGTACCTGACCTGGCGGCTGGTCTTCGCGGGCGAGGTCGTGGTCGTCGTCGCCGTCCTGTGCTGCCACCGGGTGATCAAGGAGTCCCGCCGCACCCGGCCGGCGCCCCGGATGGACGTGGCCGGCGCGGTGCTCTCGGCGGCCGGGCTGGCGCTGGGCGTGCTCGGGGTGCTGCAGAGCAGCACCTGGGGCTGGGTGCAGCCGCGCAACCCGCCCTTCACCGTCCTCGGCTTCGCGCCGACCCTGTTCGTCGTCGGCGCCGGGGTGGCCCTGCTGCACCTCTTCGTGCGCTGGGAGCACGCACGGGAGGCCAGGGGCGCCGACCCGCTGGTGCACCTGCCGCTGTTCCGGGTGCCGCCCCTGCGGTCGGGGCTGCTGACCCTGCTGAGCCAGAACCTGATCCTGCTGGGGCTGTTCTTCACGATCCCCCTGTACCTGCAGGTGGTGCAGGGGTTCGACGCCTTCCAGACGGGACTGCGGCTGCTGCCGGTGTCCATCACGATGCTCGTCACGTCGCTGACCGCCGCCCGGCTCGGCCGGACCCTGGGGCCGCGCCGGGTGGTACGGCTGGCCCTGCTGACGCTCACCGTGGCCATCGTGTGGCTGCTGGCCACCATCAAGCCCGCCATCGACGACGCGCAGTTCGCCGCCGCCATGGCCGTGCTCGGCATCGGCATGGGCCTGCTCGCCTCGCAGCTCGGCAACGTCGTGCAGTCCAGCGTGGGCGAGGAGGAGCGCAGCGAGGTCGGCGGCCTGCAGTTCACCGCGCAGAACCTCGGGTCGGCGCTGGGCACCGCGCTCATCGGGTCGATGCTGATCGGGGCGCTGGCCCACGCCTTCACCGCCGACGTGGAGAACGATCCGGTGCTGTCGGCGCAGACCAAGCAGCAGACCGGGGTGGCCCTCGAGGCCGGTCTCACCTTCGTGCCCACCGACCAGGTCCGCTCGGCCGCCGAGCACGCCGGGCTGCCCCCGGCCGAGGTCGACGCGCTCACCGGCTCCTACGCCTCGGCGCAGCTCGACGGCCTGAGGGCGGCGATCCTCGCCACCGGCGCGATCACCCTCGCGAGCTTCCTCGTCACGCCCGGCCTGCCGTCGGCGCCGGAGCGCGGCGCCAAGCGGCCGGAGCGCGGCGCCCCGGCCGGCGCCGGCGACCCCGTCCCGTGAGCCCGAAAGGATGCGCCGATGTCCTCGACCCGCCCGACCACCGCACGGACGCAGCGTGCCGGCCGCCGCAGCCACGCCGACTACACGGGCGCCGTCTACGGCTCGATGCTCGCCGCGTCGGTGGTGATCGGCGCCGGCGGCCTGGGCAAGTTCCCCCGGGTGCAACTGGTGCTGCTGCTGGTGCTCACCGGTCTCGTCTTCTGGGTCGGGCACGTCCACGCCACGCTGTTCGGCGCCCGGCTCGCGCAGCGGTCGCTGACCGGACCGACCGTCTGGCGGGTGTGCCGCGAGGAGTGGCCGATCGTCGAGGCGGCCGTCCCGCCGGCCCTCGCCGTCGCCGTGAGCCCGCTGCTGGGACTGGACGTGGCGGGCGCCGTGTGGCTCGCCGTCGCGGTCGCCGTGGCCGGCCAGGTGGGCTGGTCGGCGGTCGGCGCACGGCAGGCGGGAGCCTCCTGGCGGCTGGTGTCCGTCACGGCGGCGGTCAATCTGCTGCTCGGCCTGGTGATCATCGCCTTCAAGATCGCGCTGACCCACTGACCCACTGACCCACTGACGCGCCCGCGCCCGTCCGCCGATCCCGGGCGCGGCCCCCGTATCACCTGTGCCGGGTGAGGCCCGGGCCCCGGTGGCGGAGCACGATCGCAGGTGAGACCGCAGGCGGCCCGCGGCGGGAGTACGGCACATGCGCTACGAGATCCGCGTCGATGGACACATGTCGGAGACCCTGACCAAGGCCTTCCCCGAACTCGATCATGTGATGATGTCCGGCCAGACGGTTCTGTTCGGGCGGATCATCGACCAGGCGCATCTCTACGGGCTGCTGGTCCGCTTCCAGTCACTGGGACTGCGGGTCGTGGAGATGCGTCAAGTCCCCGAGTGAAGGCCGGGATCAGGCTCCGGTCCGCCCCTGTCCGCTCTCCGCCGCCCGGACGCGTCTCCTCCGTCCCGCCGCCGCGACTCACACGTCCGCCGCCTCGATCCGCCCCGAGCGCGCGGCCTCGCCCAGTGCCGCGAAGTCCCGCTCGTTCTGGTCCGCGTACGCCTGCGCGAAGTGCGGCAGCGCACGGTCGAAGCGGTCCCCGCCGCCGAGGTAGGCGGCGATGGCGACAGGGTCGCCGGAGCGGGCGTGGGCCCGGGCCAGCGAGGCCCCGCACACCTGCCCGAACAGGTTCAGCAGAGCGGGGTCCATGGTGTCCGGGCGCACGATGCCCTTCCAGTCCAGCAGTTGGCGCACGTAGAAGTCCCGGCCCAGTCCGTCGAGGCCGATGACATGGGTCCAGCCCAGGAAGATGTCACTGGTCGTCTGGATGAGCCGCTGCCCGGCCACCACCCGGTGGCCCTGGTTGTCGTACCGCTGCCCGTGCGTGTACGGCGCGAGCACCGACTCCTGGGCCTCCTTGGCCTGCAGCAGCAGCGGATCGTCGTCGTCCCGGCCGAGCAGCAGCAGGATCCAGCAGCGGGTGCCGACACTGCCGACGCCCACCACCTTGCGGGCGACGTCCACCAGCCGGTAGCGGTCCAGCAGATGCCGCCGCTCCGAGGGCAGCGTGCGCGCGTACTCCTCCAGCAGCGACTGCAGGTACCGGTCCTCCTGCTCCGCCGTTCTGCCGGCCTCCAGGTCCCGCAGAGGAGTGATCAGCGGTGGGTCCGCCGCGATCCGGCGCCCCTGCGGCGTCAGCGTGGTCAGCTTGGCGAAGGCCCGCATGTGGGTGCGCGAGCGGGCGCGCGCCGTCGCCTGTTCGGTACGGCGCCTGCCCGCCTTGTCCATCGAGGAGGCCAGCAGTTCGCGCATCCGGTCGGCGTCGTCCTGGGCGTACCAGACGTCCAGCGTGCGCATGCGGGCGAACTCCCGCATCCGCTCACGGTAGGCACGCACGCAGCGGAGCACCGCCTCGTTCTGCTGCCGGGCCGGGAAGCCGTTGGCCCGGCCCGCGATGACGAAGCTGGCCGCCAGCCGCTTCACGTCCCACTCGAACGGACCCGGGCAGGTCTCGTCGAAGTCGTTGATGTCGAAGACCAGATGCCGTTCCGGTGAGGCCAGCAGCCGGAAGTTCAGCAGGTGCGCGTCGCCGCACAGTTGCACCTGCAGCCCGGTGCCGGGCAGCGGGCCGAGATCCGCCGCCATGACCGCCGCGGCCCCTCGGTAGAAGCGGAACGGGGATTCGAGCATCCGGCCGTAGCGGATCGGCACCAACTCCGGCAGCCGCGTGGCCGACTGATGTTCCAGCACCTCGATCACGTCCGGCCGGTCCGGCGCGGGCTCGAAGACGCCGTGGGCCGAACGCGGCACGTGGGAGCGGGCGTTCCGGCCCCGGGCCATGCGGTCGCTCAGCGACCGGGAGCCGGTGACGGCACTCGGTGCGGTCATGTGCGTGCCCTCCTCGTGCCTCACCCCCGTGCCACTCCACCCCACCCGTTCCGCCCGGTGGGAGGGATCACCCGTGGTGGGTGATCCCTCCCGCCCCCCGGAACGGAATTCTGGCCGTCGAGGGGTTCGCGCGCCGCCCCGCCTGGCGGTCCGGAGACGCCCCCGTCGCTCACGCGAGGAGGAGCCATGACCGAGTCGCGTGGTGCGGCACCGGGCAACGGACCGTCGCATGCGTTCGGCGGGGCGGCCGCCGGACCGGGACAGGGGCCGGGGGAGGCCATGACGGTGCTCGCCCGGTCCTGGCTCTGGATCCTGGGATCGGCGCTCGTGACGCTGGTCCCGGGAATCCTCATCCTGGTCTGGCCGGACGAGACCCTGCACGTCCTGGCCGTCCTCATCGGCCTCTACCTGCTGCTCATCGGCGCGCTGCGGTTCGTCACCGCCTTCTCCCGGGAGGGAGCCGGGGAACGGCTGCCCGGACTGCTCATCGCGCTGCTGTTCGTCCTCGCCGGGGTGCTCTGCCTGCGCAACCCGCTGCAGACCATCGCCGCGCTGTCACTGATCGTCGGGCTCGCCTGGCTGGTGTCCGGCATCCTCACGCTCTACACCGCGATCTCCGCCGAGGACCTCCCGCACCGCGGGGTGGTCCTCGGCGGAGCGCTGCTCGGCATCGTCGCCGGGATCGTGGTGCTGGTCCTGCCCACCGAGTCGGCGCGGGCGCTGACCCGGCTGCTCGGGCTGTGGCTCATCCTGCTGGGCCTGGTCGAGCTCGCGGTCGCCCTGGCCTGGCGGTCCGCGCTGCGCAAGGCGGGCACCGCGCAGGCCGCCCCGCGGCACGCGCCGTGAGACACCCCGGGGGGCGCCCGGCGAGACGCCCCGCGAAACGAGCCGGGTCCGTGCGGCCCGCACCGCCGGCGGGCGGCGGCCGCACGGACCCGGCTCGCCGTCGCGCCCGCCGCCGGACGGCGGTGGCGCCCGGGGCCACGATCACCCGCCTCGGGTGAGGCCGCCCCGCCCCGCCCCGCGCACGCTGGGATCGGCAGACAACGCCCCGGCCGGCTCGACAGGCCGGAGCCCCGGACTGAGGAGAGAAATGAGCGCGCAGACCTACCTCGCGTACGACTATCCACTGCTGAGCGCCTTCTGGACGATGCTGGTGTTCTTCCTGTGGATCATGTGGTTCGTCCTGCTGTTCCGGGTCATCGTCGACGTGTTCCGTGACGACGGCATGAGCGGCTGGGCCAAGGCCGGCTGGACTCTCTTCGTGATCGTGGTGCCGTTCCTGGGCGTCCTCGTCTACCTGATCGCCCGCGGCAGGGGCATGGGGGAGCGGGAGATGAACCAGGCACGGGCCCAGCAGGCGGCCTTCGACTCCTACGTCCGGGAGACCGCGCTGGGCGGCGCGGACCGCAGGAGCAGCGCCGACGAACTCGCCAAGCTGTCCGAGATGCGCACGCGCGGCGACATCAGCGACGACGAGTTCCGCAGGGCGAAGGAACTGGTCCTCAGCGGCGGCGGCGGCACGGGCACCGGCACCGGCTCCGGGACGGCGCAGCAGCCCGCCCGCGGCGTGCCGACCTCGTCCGGCCGCTGAGCACCTCCCACCTCGACGAATGGAGGCACTGGTATGACCGCACCGCGCACCAGCACGCACACCGGGACCGCCAAGCAGCAGTGGGCCGGCGGACTGACGGCCTTCGCGGGCATCATGCTCATGATCGCCGGACTGCTCAGCCTGTTCCGCGGCATCATGGCGATCGCCCAGGACGACGTCTTCGTCACGACCCCGAACTACGTCTTCAAGTTCGACCTCACCAGCTGGGGCTGGATCCACCTGGTCCTCGGTGTGATCGCGGTGGCCGTCAGCTTCGGTCTGTTCGGGCCGTCGACGTGGGCACGGGTCGCCGGCGTGGCCATCGCCGGGCTCGTCATCATCGCCAACTTCCTGTCCCTGCCGTACTACCCGGTCTGGTCGGTCGTGATGATCGCGCTGTCCGGCTTCATCATCTGGGCCCTGTGCGTCGTCAAGCGCGACGACGCCGCCACGATGCCCTAGTCCGTGTCCGCGAAGCCACGCCCGCGCGGCGGCTTCGCGGACACGCCCCGGGCGCGGGTGCACGACCCGTCGCCGCCGCGCGCGAGGAGGACGCATGGACAGGTATCCGCCCATCGCGGAGCACGGAATGGTGGGCGATCTCCAGACGGCGGCCCTGGTGTCGTCCGACGGGACCGTCGACTGGTGGTGCACCCCGCGCTTCGACTCGCCCAGCGTCTTCGCCTCGCTGCTCGACAGCGAACGCGGCGGGCACTGCCGGCTGGCGGCGGAGCACCCGGACGGCGACGGGATGACGGTGCGTCAGCTGTACCTGTCCGACACGGCGATCCTGGTCACCCGGTTCATGGGCCCCGGCGGCGTCGGCGAGGTCGCCGACTTCATGGTCCCCGTCGACTCGCCCGAGCCCACCGGCCGGCACCGTCTGATCAGGATCGCCCGGGTCGTGCGGGGGTCCCTGCCCTTCGTCCTCACCTGCCGGCCGCGCTTCGACTACGGACGCGCCCGGCACTCCCTCACCCTCACGGACGGCCACGCGGGCGTCCTGCGGGGCCCGGGCACGGACCTGCACGTCCAGACCACGGGCGGCATCACGCTGCGGGCCGACGGCGACGACGTCACCGCCCGCTTCACCCTCTCCGCGGGCCAGGCCGCCGCCGTCGTCCTGACCAGCGCGGACGGGGGAGCTCCGGCCCCCGCGACGCCGTCCCTGAACGGCGTCGCCGAGGACCTGGAGCGGTGCCGCGACTTCTGGCTGTCCTGGCTGCGGTCCTGCACCTACCGCGGCCGCTGGCAGGAGGTGGTCAACCGCTCGGCGATCACCCTGAAGCTGCTCACCTACCGGCCGACCGGCGCGCCCGTCGCCGCGGCCACCATGGGCCTGCCCGAGCAGGCGGGCGGCGAGCGCAACTGGGACTACCGCTACACCTGGATCCGGGACGCCTCCCTGTCCGTCGGGACCCTGATCGACCTGGGCTTTCTTGAGGAGGCGTACGCCTTCCGCCGCTGGCTGCGCGACCGCGTCGAGGCCGGCGGCACCACCTCGGGCGACCCCCTGCAGATCATGTACCGGGTGGACGGCGACCCCCACCTGACCGAGGAGACCCTCGACCACCTGGAGGGCTACCTGGGATCACGGCCGGTACGGGCGGGCAACGCGGCCGCCGACCAGCTCCAGCTCGACATCTACGGCGAGGCCTCCGACGCCTTCGTGGTCGGCCGGGACGTCGGCGCGATACGCGGCTGGAAGGCGCTGAGCGGCGTGCTGGACTGGCTGGCGGACAACTGGGACCGCCCCGACGAGGGCATCTGGGAGACCCGCGGGGGCCGGCAGAACTTCACCTACAGCCGGCTGATGGCCTGGGTGGCGTTCGACCGGGGCATCCGCGCGGCCACCGAGTTCTCCCGCCCGGGCGACGTCGAGCGCTGGACGGCCGCCCGGAACGCGGTCTTCGAGCAGATCACCGAGCGCGGCTGGCACGACAAGCGGAAGGCCTTCGTACAGCACTACGACACCGACGTGCTGGACGCCTCGCTGCTGCTGATGCCCCGGGTCGGCTTCCTCTCCCCGCACGACCCGGACTGGATCAGCACCCTCGACGCCATGGACGAGGAACTGGTCAGCGACAGCCTGGTCTACCGATACGACCCCGCCGCGTCCCCCGACGGACTGCGCGGCTCCGAGGGCACGTTCAACCTCTGCAGCTTCCTCTACGTCGAGGCGCTCGCCCGCTCCGGCCGCCTCCTGCAGGCCCGGCACGCCTTCGACAAGATGCTCACCTACGCCAACCACGTCGGCCTGTTCGCCGAGGAGATCGGCCCATCCGGCGAGCAGCTCGGCAACTTCCCCCAGGCGTTCACCCACCTCTCGCTCGTCACCGCCGCCATGGCGCTCGACGAGGAGCTGAACCGGGCGAACGCGCTGCCGAGCGACGGTGGGACCCGGCACCCCGGCGTCCACGGCTTCAAGGTGCCGCCCGAGTCCACGGACGCGGGAGCCGAGGATGGCTGACCAGGCGGTACCGGCCAAGGTCCCGCCGGAGGAGCGGCGGGTCCTCGCCGCGCTGGCCCTCGCCCAGTTCATCTGCAGCTTCGCCGGCTCCAACATGAACGTGATGATCAACGACATCAGCAGGGACCTGGACACCACGGTCCAGGGGGTGCAGGTCTCCATCACCCTCTTCCTGCTGGTCATGGCCGCGCTGATGATCCCCGGCGGCAAGATCACCGACCGTTACGGCCGCAAGCGGTGCTTCCTCGCCGGGCTCGTCGTCTACGCCGTGGGCGCGCTGCTGTGCGCGGGAGCGCCCGGACTCGGCGTCCTCATCCTCGGCAACTCGATCCTCGAGGGCGTCGGCACCGCCCTGCTGATCCCGCCGGTCTACATCCTCACCACCCTGCTGTACCCCGACGTCACCTCCCGTGCCCGGGCCTTCGGGGTGATCATGGCGCTGGGCGGCATCGGCGCGGCGGCGGGACCGCTGATCGGCGGACTCATCACGACCGGCATCAGCTGGCGGGCGGCCTTCGTGTTCCAGGCGCTGGTCATCGCGCTGATCGTGTGGCTGAGCCGCGGTATCGAGGACCCCCTGCCCGCGGACCCGCACCGCGCGTTCGACACCGGGGGAGCGGTCCTGTCGGCCGCCGGTCTGGTACTCATCGTCATGGGCATCCTGGCGGCGGACAACGACGTCTGGCTCATGATCGCGCTGCTCGTCCTCGGCGGCCTCGTCCTCGTCTGGTTCTTCCGGTCGACGCGCGCGAAGGAACGGGCCGGCCGCGAGCCCCTGCTCTCGCTCAGCCTGTTCCGCGACCGCACCTCCAACCTCGGGCTCGTCACGCAGAACGTCCAGTGGCTGCTGCTCATGGGCACGTCCTTCACGGTCGCCGCCTACCTCCAGGTGGTCCGCGGCTACGACGCCATCCAGACCGGAGTGATCTTCACGGCGGCCACGCTCGGGCTGCTGCTGACCTCGCTGGCCGCCCAGCGGCTGGCCGAGCGGCGGTCGCAGCGGACGCTGATCATGGCCGGCTTCACGCTCTCCGTCGCGGGCGTGGCGGTGCTGGTGGCCCTGGTCGCCTCCTTCTCCACCGCCTGGGCCTTCGTGCCGGGGCTGCTGCTCATCGGGCTCGGACTCGGCGTGATGCTGACCCCGTCGGTGAACGTCGTCCAGTCGAGCTTCCCGGAGGAGCGGCAGGGCGAGATCTCCGGCCTGTCCCGCAGCGTGTCCAACCTCGGTTCGTCGTTCGGCACCGCCATCGCCGGCACCATCCTCGTCGCCGGTCTCACCACGGGCGCCTACGCCGCCGCGATGATCACCCTTGGCGTGATCGGCCTCGGCGGCCTCGCCGCCGCCGCCCGCCTGCCCGGCGCACCGGACCGCACGGCGGCCGCGGACGCGACGGCCGGCTCGGCGCCGGGAGCCGGCGCGGAACCGGAGACGGTGGCCGGGGCGGAGCCGCCGGTCCCGGATGCCGGGCGACCCCCGGCTCCGCGCCGCCCGCACCGCGCGTGACATCATCGGCCCCGGTCAGGACCGACGCCGGAAGCGGTGGCAGGAGCCGCACGAGGAGCACGATGAACCCCGGTCTCACCGCCCCGCCCGCGGTGGGCGCCTCGCTGCTGGACGACTTCTCGCTGGAGATGACCGGCAAGGACGTGCCCAAGCTGCGGGAGGCGCGCCACACCATCCCGCCGGGCACGCGGATCAACGTCACGTTCCTCGCCGGCGAGGACCTCGCCACGCGGCTGGCCGCCGCCCGCGAGGTCAAGCGGTTCGGCTTCGTCCCGGTGCCGCACATCTCCGCCCGCCGCCTGCCGTCCCGGGCCCACCTGGAGGAGTTCCTGGCCGGCCTGGCCGCGGACGGCACCGCCGAGAACGTCTTCGTGGTCGGCGGCGACCCCGCCCGCCCGGAAGGCCCGTACCCGGACGCCCTGTCCGTCATCCGCACCGGGCTGCTCCAGCGGCACGGAGTGCGCCACATCGGCATCAGCGGCTACCCGGAGGGCCACCCCGCGATCACCGACCGCGCGCTGTGGTCGGCGCTCACCGACAAGTCGGCGGCCCTCGGCGCCGAACGGCTCACCGGCGACGTCATCACCCAGTTCGGATTCGACGCCGACCCCGTGCTCGGCTGGCTGGAGGCCGTCCGCGCCCGGGGCGTCGCCCTGCCGGTCCGCATCGGCGTGCCCGGCCCCGCCGGGGTGCGCCGGCTGATGACGTACGCGACCCGCTTCGGCGTCGCCACCAGCGCCTCCGTGGCCCGCAAGTACGGGTTCTCACTGACCAACTTGATGGGCACGGCGGGCCCCGACCGCTTTCTGCACGCCCTGGCCCGGCGCCACGACCCCGCCCGGCACGGCAGGGTGAAGGTGCACTTCTACACGTTCGGCGGACTGCGGGCCACGTCCGAGTGGATAGCCCGGTTCCGGCACGGCGAGCGGACGGACTGACCACCCGCGGAGCTGTGCGGCGCCCGCCGGTCACCGCGACGTACGTGTCGGATTCCCGCCAGCGAGCGGCCCCCTCGGTGACCGATCCTTGAGCCATGCAGACAGGGATGCACCTCGACCGGGAGCACTGCGTGCGCGCCGTGCGGTCCAAGGACGCGCGGTTCGACGGATGGTTCTTCACGGCCGTCCTGACCACCCGCATCTACTGCCGGCCGAGCTGCCCGGCCGTGCCGCCCAAGGCGGAGAACATGACGTTCCTGCCGAGCGCGGCGGCCTGCCAGCAGGCCGGGTTCCGGGCCTGCAAGCGCTGCCGCCCGGACACCAGCCCCGGCTCCCCGGAGTGGAACCTGCGCGCCGACCTGGTGGCCCGGGCGATGCGGCTGATCGCCGACGGCGTCGTGGACCGCGAGGGCGTGACCGGGCTGGCCGCCCGGCTCGGCTACAGCTCACGGCAGGTGGAACGCCAGCTCCTCGCCGAGCTGGGCGCCGGGCCCCTCGCCCTGGCGCGGGCACAGCGCGCCCAGACCGCGCGGCTGCTCGTCGAGACGACCTCGCTGCCCATGGCGGAGATCGCCTTCGCGGCCGGCTTCTCCTCCATCCGGGCCTTCAACGAGACCGTCCGCGAGGTCTTCGCCCTCTCCCCGAGCGAGCTGCGCGCCCGGGTGCCGGGGAACCGCGCGGCGAGCACCCCCGGCACCCTCGCGCTGCGACTGCCGTTCCGTGCCCCGCTCAACCCGGACAACCTCTTCGGCCACCTCGCCGCCACCGCCGTACCGGGCGTGGAGGAGTGGCGGGACGGCGCGTACCGGCGCACCCTGCGCCTCCCCTACGGACACGGCATCGTCGCCCTCACCCCGCACCCCGACCACATCGCCTGCCGGCTCACCCTCGGCGACCCGCGCGACCTGACCGTGGCCATCAGCCGCTGCCGGCGCATGCTCGACCTGGACGCCGACCCCGTCGCCGTCGACGAGCGGCTGCGCGCCGATCCGCTGCTCGCGCCGCTGGTGGACCGGGCGCCCGGCCGCCGGGTGCCGCGCACCGTCGACGAGGCCGAGTTCGCCGTCCGCGCGGTGCTCGGCCAGCAGGTCTCCACGGCCGCAGCCCGCACCCACGCGGCCCGCCTGGTCGTCGCGCACGGCAAGCCACTGGACGACCCCGAGGGCGGCCTCACCCACCTCTTCCCGTCACCCGAGGCGCTGGCCGCCGTGGACCCGGAGACCCTGGCCATGCCCCGGACCCGCCGCACCACCCTGACCACCCTGGTGCGCCAACTGGCCGACGGCGCCCTGCACCTGGGCGTCGAGTCCGACTGGGCCGAGGCGCGGGCCCGCCTGCTCGCCCTGCCCGGCTTCGGCCCGTGGACGGCCGACGTCGTCGCCATGCGGGCCCTCGGCGACCCCGACGCCTTCCTCCCCACCGACCTGGGGATCCGGCGCGCCGCCCGGGAACTGGGCCTGCCCGCCACCCCGGCGGCGCTCACCGCCCGCGCCGAGTCCTGGCGCCCCTGGCGGGCCTACGCGGTCCAGTACCTGTGGGCGACGGACGACCACCCCATCAACTTCCTGCCCGTGTGAGGACGTTCACGATGAAGCAGCACACCGTCACCGACAGCCCCTACGGCCCCCTGACCCTCGTCGCCGAGGACGGCGTCCTGTGCGGCCTCTACATGGCCGGCCAGCGCCACCGCCCACCCGAGGAGACCTTCGGCGACCCCAACGACACCCCCTTCGCCGAGGCCCGGGAGCAGCTCTCCGCCTACTTCGCCGGCGAGCTGAAGGAGTTCACCCTCGAACTCCGCCTGTCCGGGACCCCGTTCCAGCGCGGCGTCTGGGACCGGCTGACCCGCATCCCCTACGGAGAGACCCGCTCCTACGGCGAACTCGCCACCGAGCTGGGCAACCCCAAGGCGTCCCGCGCGGTCGGCCTCGCCAACGGCAGGAACCCGATTGGCATCATCGTGCCCTGCCACCGGGTCATCGGCGCGGCGGGCTCCCTGACCGGCTACGGCGGCGGCCTCGACCGCAAACGCCGCCTGCTCGACTTCGAACGGGGAACGGCCCTGTTCTAGCGGCCGTGGTCACACGCCCCGTTCCGGCGTCGCGCCCAGCCGGTCCAGCAGGGCCGGCAGCGCCGTGCCGATCGGCTCGCGCACGATCTCGTCGGCCAGGTCGTCGTACGGCGTCGGCTCGGCGTTGACGATGATCAGCCGCGCCCCGTGATCGGCGGCGACGCCGGCGAGGCCGGCCGCGGGCTGGACCTGGAGGCTGGTGCCGACGGCGATGAAGATCTGGCAGGCCTTGGTGACGGCGACCGCCTCGCCGAGCACGACCGGGTCGAGCCGTTCACCGAACATCACGGTCGCCGACTTCAGGATGCCGCCGCACCCCAGGCACGGCGGGTCGTCCTCACCGGCCTCGACGCGGGCCAGGGCGTCCTCCATCGGCCCCCGGGCGTGGCACTTGGTGCACACCACGCTCCGCGCGGTGCCGTGCAGCTCCAGGACCTTGCGGGCGGGCATCCCGGCGAGCTGGTGCAGCCCGTCCACGTTCTGCGTGATCACCCGGACCGGGACCCCGGAGCGCTCCAGCGCGGCCACGGCCCGGTGCGCGGCGTTGGGCTCGGCGCCGCGCGCCCCGCTCGCGCGCCGCATCAACCACGACCGCCGCCGGATCTCCGGATCGGCCATGTAGTACTCGTACGTCACGAGCTTCTCGGCCTCCGGGTCCCGCCGCCACAGCCCGTCGGGCCCGCGGTAGTCCGGTATGCCGGAGTCGGTTGAGATGCCGGCCCCGCTCAGCAGGGCGATGAGGGGCTTGGTCATACGGCCGAGGGTAGGACCCGATCAAGGACACCGCGAACGGATATCGCCGGCCCCGGCGTCGTCCTCGGATACGGCCGCGGCGGCGGGCGTCGGCTGTTAGCGTCGCGGCATGGCCAAGGTGACCGTTTCGCTCGACGCCCAGCTCGTCGTCGAGGTCATGGTGCTCGCGGGGGTCGGCGACCCGCAGGACGCCGTGGAACTCGTGGTCCGCGACTACATCCAGCGCGGGCACCGCACCGAGGCGCGCGTCGCCGAGCGCGAGGAGGCGCTGCGCGACGTGGACGCCAGGCCCCCGGACCCGGAGGGCTGAACCCTCAGGCGACCCGGTGGCCGTTCTCCAGCTCCGCCGTGCCCGCGCCCTCCGCCAGGACGTCCAGCGCGGCCAGCACCCGGCGGCCGAGCGCGCCGGGCAGGTGCGCGGGGAGATCCTCGCGGGGCACCAGGCGCCAGGACAGCAGTTCCTCCTCCTGCAGCCGGATGGCGTCGAACTCCGCCCCGGTGAGGACCCCGCCGTCGTACAGGTACGCCACCAGCGGCGGCCGTCCCGTGCCGAGCACCCAGTCCACCGCAAGCAGCCGGCCGAGCTCGCGGTCGAGGCCGATCTCCTCGAGCGTCTCCCGGCGGGCGCCCTGGCGCGGGCTCTCCCCGTCGTCGGACTCGACGGTCCCGCCCGGAAGGGCCCACCCCTCGCGGTAGTTGGGCTCCACGAGCAGCACCCGCCCCTCGGAGTCCCGGAAGAGCGCGGCTGCGGCGGCGAGGACGCGGGGCAGGCTCGCGATGTACGCGGCGAAGGTGTCCGTGCTGGTCATCCAGGAAGGGTAACCGGACACCGGACGCTAACGCCCGGCCGTCGCCAGGCGCACGGTGCGTTCGGCCAGCGCGCTGATCCGCACCCCGTCGAAGCCGAACACCGCGCTGCGCACCGTGTCCTGGAGTGGCTCCGTCCACTGGGGCGGGATCGCGGCCGCGCCGGTCATCACCCCGGCCACCGAACCGGCCGTCGCGCCGTTGGAGTCGGTGTCCAGGCCACCACGGACGGTGAGGGCGACGGTCCGGGTGAAGTCGCCGTCGCCGTAGAGCAGCCCGGCGGTCAGCACGGCCGCGTTGGGGACGGTGTGGATCCAGCCGAGCCCGGCGGTCTCCTCGGACACCGTGCCGAGGGTCTCCTCCCAGGACAGCCCGGCCCCGTGCAGGGACGTCACCCGGCGCACGGTCCGGGCCAGCCTGCTGCTCGCCGGGATCACGGCCAGCGCGCTCTCCAGCGCGTCCCGCACGTCCGGCTCGGTGAACGCCGCCGCGATCAGCGCGGCCGCCCACATCGCCCCGTAGACACCGTTGCCGGTGTGCGACAGCACCGCGTCCCGGCGGGCCAGCGAGGCCGCGCGGCGCGGGTCGCCCGGGCTGGTCCAGCCGTGCACGTCGGCCCGGATCAGGGCGCCGATCCACTCCTGGTACGGGTTGTCGTACGTCGCCGTCAGCGGCGGCTTCAGACCGTTGGCGAGGTTGCGGTACGCGGCCCGCTCCGCGGTGAAGGTCTGCAGGTACGGCAGCCCGAGCAGCCACAGGTCGCCGACCTGCTCGGTGCTGAAGCCGAAACCGTGGCTCTCCAGCAGGTGCAGCCCGAGGATCGCGTAGTCGACGTCGTCGTCCCGGCAGCTCCCGTGGACGCGGCCGCGCACGCACCGGCGCCACTCGGGCCGCAGCAGGGCGGCGTCGGCGGGGTCGGCCGGCTCGGGCAGGTAGTCGGTGAGCGGCAGCGCGTCCGCCCGGCGCAGATAGCGGTCGATGCGCTCGCGCGTCCACACCTCGCCCTGCTCGACCGGCTTGCCGAGCATGTTGCCCGCGATCCGGCCGAGCCAGCCGCCGTGGACGCGGTCGGCGAGGTCCGGGCCGTCGTCGAGGTCGCTCATGGCTGGTCCCTACCCGCTTTCCCCCGCCGCCTCCCAGCCGGTTCCCACGGTTCGGGCAGGGCATGGCGGCGCGGACGTCCTGAGGTTAAGGTCACAGCGGCGCGACTGGCCCCGACGTGCGCGGGGCCCGGAGAGCAAGGGGAATGCAAGGTGGCGGACGCTGCAGGCAACGGGACCCGTCGGGTGCTCATCGCCGCGGACAAGTTCAAGGGCTCGCTGACGGCCGTGCGGGTCGCCGAGCGGATCACGGCCGGGCTGCGCCGGGTCGTGCCGGATGTCGAGGTCGAGGCGCTGCCGGTCGCCGACGGCGGCGACGGCACCGTGGACGCGGCCGTCGCGGCCGGCTTCGAACGCCGCGAGGTCCGGGTGGCCGGGCCGCTCGGGCAGGAGGTCACGGCCGCGTACGCGCTGCGCGGCGGCACCGCGGTCGTGGAGATGGCCGAGGCGAGCGGACTGCAGCGGCTGCCCTCCGGGGTGTTCGCGCCGCTGACCGCCTCGACGTACGGCTCGGGCGAACTGTTGCGCGCGGCGCTGGACGCGGGCGCGCGGACGATCGTGTTCGGCGTCGGCGGCAGCGCCACGACGGACGGCGGCGCCGGGATGCTGTCGGCGCTGGGCGCGCGGTTCCTCGACGCGGACGGGGAGCCGGTGCCACCGGGCGGCGGCGGCCTCGCCGCGCTGGCGCGGGCCGACCTGTCCGGCCTCGACCCACGCCTGGACTCGGTGGAACTGGTCCTCGCCAGCGACGTCGACAACCCGCTGACCGGGCCGAAGGGCGCGCCCGCGGTGTACGGGCCGCAGAAGGGCGCCACCCCGGACGACGTGGCGGCCCTGGACGCCGCGCTCGCGCACTTCGCCGAGGTGCTGGAGACCGCCGTGGGCCCGCGGGCCGCGGACTTCGCGGCGGCGCCCGGCGCGGGGGCGGCCGGCGGCATCGGCTACGGCGCCCTCCTGCTGGGCGCCCGGTTCCGCCCCGGCATCGAGGTCATGCTGGACGTGCTGGGCTTCGCCCCGGCACTGGAGCGCGCCTCGCTGGTGATCACCGGGGAGGGTTCGCTGGACGAGCAGACCCTGCACGGCAAGGCCCCGGCGGGGGTCGCCGCCGCGGCCCGCGCGGCGGGCAAGGAGGTCGTCGCGGTGTGCGGGCGGCTCGCCCTGCCCGAGGAGTCGCTGCGCCGCGCCGGGATCGGCCGGGCGTACCCGCTGACGTCCGTCGAGCCGGACGTCGCGACGTGCATCGCGGACGCGGGGCCGATCCTGGAACGGGTCGCGGAGCGGATCGCGCGGGACCTGCTCGGCTGAGCCGTCACTGTACGGGGGTCAGCTCACCGTCGAAGTCCCGGAACCAGCTGCCGCTGGTGAGGCCCTCCACCTTGTGGTTCTTGCACCACTGCTTCGACATGTGGTGGAGGGGCTTCGCGGTGCGCTCCCAGACGAGCGAGTGTCCCGCACCGGCGAGGCGGAACATCAGCTTCTGCGGCCCCGGGACGGCCGCGTAGAGGTCTGGCACGGAGAAGCGCAGGACGTCGGGGAACGTGGCCGGGCTGTTGGCGGTCCGGTCCGCGTCCCCGTAGACGATCAGCACGGGCACCCGTTCGCCGAGCACCCGGGTACCGGCCGGGTTCTCGTACGGCACGGTCTGGTTGTTCCAACCCCACCAGTAGGTGTTGCGGTACCGCAGGACGCCCTCGTACGTGCCGGGTGCGCCCGCCACCTCGGGGCCCCACTTGCTGCCGAGCGCGTCGTTCGCCATACAGGCGGCCCACACGAGGTCCGGGATACCGGGCTCCCACAGGTCAGGGGTACTGGCCAGAGAGGCCTTCACCCCGGTCATGCTGCCGACGTTCATCGGAAAACCGAACATGTTGGGCGGCTTGGACACGGGCAGGGTCCCGGCCTCCATCGGGCGCCCGAAGGGCTCCGCGGGCTTCTGGGACCAGCGTCCCTTCGGCGGGAACATCGGGGCCAGCAGGAGCAGGCTCTCGACCTTGCCGGGATTCTGCAGGGTGTAGGGCCCCATCACAAAGGCGGCCGCGGACCAGCCGATGAAGCGGATCGGCTTGTTCCGGCCCGGCAGGTTCTGGATGAACGCGACCACCTTGTCCAGCTCCGCCCAGTCGCTCTCGGAGTTGCCCAGCTCGTGCGCGTAGGGCGGCGGGGGAGGGCACGGCTCCGTGAGGGGGTGCGGGACGAGGACCTGTTGCTGCTGGGCCGGGTTCGCGTTGCAGGCTTCGTCCATCACCTTGGGGCGGGTGGAACGTCCGGATCCCTGCAGGTCCATGATGAACACGTCGTAGCCGTCGTCTGCGAGTTCCTGCGCCCAGCTGTACCGGGTGGCGGAACCGCCGGGTACCGGCGCCAGGTCGAACCCCGGCAGCGCGGGCACGCTTCTGCCGTGCAGCATCAGCACGGGCAGGGGTGGTTTGTTGGTCTTGGTGCCGTTGTACTCCCGGACGAACAGCTCCACCGGGTCGCCGTAGTTCGCCGGGACCTTCGAGGCGAGCGGCACCTTGTACTCGTTGAGGGTGGGTGCGGGCATGGCCGTCTCCCTGGGCCAGTGAAATCAGACGTTTCAGGTAGAATGCCCCCTTTTCCACCCTCCTCTGCTGTCCGATCTGCTGCAACTCGGCCACGACAGCTGGTACTTGACGGGTCAACGGGTGAGCCGCTTCCTCCCTTGAAGCCGAAACGGGTGTGGCCCGAGTCCTCAGGACTCGGGCCACACCCGTCGATGCCGGCGAGGGCGTCAGGGCAGCTGGGCCGCCCGCGACTCGCGGCGGTTGTCGCGGAAGTTGTTCACCCGGCGGGCCGTGGCGAACAGCGGGATCACCGCGCCCATGACGAGCTGCAGCGCGCAGCCGGTCTGCAGGAGCAGCTGCCCGCTCGGGGCGTCGAAGGCCCAGGCGGCCAGCAGGCCCATCGACAGGACGATCCACGAGAGCATCGCCCCGGCGAGGCGGCCGCGCGGCTTCGGGTACTCCACCCGGCTCACCATCAGCCACGCGGTGCCCAGGATCGCCAGCAGGGTGGCCACGAAGGGCAGCTCCAGCAGGACGATCGAGACGACCGTGAGCGCGCCGAACGGCGAGGGCATGCCCTGGAAGGTGCCGTCCTTCACCGTCACGCAGCTGAACCGCGCCAGCCTGAGCACCACCGCGAGGAGCACCACGATCGCCCCCAGCGCCGCCACTCTCTGGTGCGCGTCGTCCGCGACCATGCCGTAGACGAGGACGAAGTACGCGGGCGCCAGGCCGAAGCTGATCAGGTCCGACAGGTTGTCCAGCTCCGCGCCCATCGGGGAGGAGCGCAGCTTCCGCGCGACCAGGCCGTCGAACAGGTCGAAGACCGCCGCGCAGAGCATCAGGATGACCGCCGTGGCCGCGCTGTGGCGGGCCATGCCGGACTCCTGGCTGCCGGTGAGGTGCGGGATCAGGATGCCGGTGGTGGTGAAGTACACCGCCATGAAGCCGCACGTGGCGTTGCCCAGCGTCAGGGTGTCCGCTATCGACAGGCGGAGAGAAAGGGGCATCTCCTCCTCGTCGTCCACGTCGTCGGCCTCGGGCACCCAGCCCGCCTGGGTCTCCGGATCAATCACGGTCAATGCGAGTCACCCCAGCCACGGTCTTCTGTCCGACCTCGACCGCGACCTCCACGCCCTCGGGCAGGTAGAGGTCGACACGCGAGCCGAAGCGGATCAGACCGATGCGGTCGCCCTGCTCGACCTTCGTGCCCTCGGGGATGTACGGCACGATGCGGCGGGCCACCGCGCCGGCGATCTGGATCATCTCGATGTCGCCGAGTTCGGTGTCGAAATGCCAGACTACGCGCTCGTTGTTCTCGCTCTCCTTGTTGAACGCGGGAACGAAGCCGCCGGGGATGTGCTCGACCGACGTCACGGTGCCGGCGAGCGGCGCGCGGTTCACGTGCACGTTGAGCGGGCTCATGAAGATCGCGACGCGGGTGCGGCCGTCCTTCCAGGGCATGATGCTCTGCACCACGCCGTCGGCGGGCGAGATGACCCGGCCGGGGGCGATCTCGCGCTCGGGGTCGCGGAAGAACCACAGCATGCCCGCCGCGAGCGCGGTGGCGGGCACGGCGACGGCCTTGGCCGCGCCCGAGCGGCGGGCGCGGACCAGGCTGAGGGCTGCGGTGGCGACGGTCGGGAGAAGCCACGGCGATGCTCCGCGCGCGAGGCGTGCGCCTACCAGGCTGTCGCGGTGTGCAGAGGTTTGGCTGTGGGGCATGGATGACCTTCGTAGCGGATGATGCCGCGCTCTGACGGGGGACGGCGGCTTTCCCGGGATCGTACCGGTCGCAGGTCACAACTGGGCAAGCCAGGAAGCCGAGTCGGCGGCTGAGGGGTATCGACGGGGTGTGATCTTCTTCTCGAAGAAAACACCCCGTTTCCGGACAATCAGCCCTGGAATCGATACTCTTCGAGCAGCCTGCGCCCGATGATCATTTTCTGGATCTCGGCGGTACCCTCGCCGATCAGCAGCATCGGGGCCTCCCGGTAGAGGCGCTCGATCTCGTACTCCTTGGAGAAGCCGTAGCCGCCGTGGATCCGGAAGGCGTCCTCCACGACCTCCTTGCAGTACTCGGAGGCGAGGTACTTCGCCATGCCTGCCTCGAGGTCGTTTCGCTCCCCGGAGTCCTTTTTGCGTGCCGCGTTCACCATCATGGCATGCGCGGCCTCGACCTTGGTGGCCATTTCGGCCAGCTTGAACTGGATGGCCTGGTGCTGGGCGATGGGCCGGCCGAAGGTGTGCCGCTGCTGGGCGTACTGAACGCCCAGCTCGAAGGCGCGCTGCGCCACTCCGCAGCCGCGGGCCGCCACATTCACGCGGCCGACCTCCACTCCGTCCATCATTTGGTAAAAACCTCGGCCGGTGACGCCGCCGAGCACCCGATCGGCCGGAACGCGCAGGCCGTCCATGATCAGCTCGGTGGTGTCGACGCCCTTGTAGCCCATCTTGTCGATCTTGCCCGGAATGGTCAGGCCGGGGCGGACCTCACCGAAGCCGGGCTCCTTCTCGACCAGGAAGGTGGTCATCGACTTGTGCGGGGCCGTGCCCTCGGGGTGACCTTCGTCACTTCGGACCAGAACGGCCACCAGCGACGAGGTTCCGCCGTTCGTGAGCCACATCTTCTGGCCGTTCAGGACGTACTCGTCGCCGTCCTTGACCGCCTTCGACGTGATCGCCGACACGTCGGAGCCGAGGCCCGGCTCCGACATCGAGAAGGCGCCGCGGATGTCGCCGGCCGCCATGCGGGGCAGGAAGTGCTCCTTCTGCTCCTGCGTGCCGTGCTGCTTGAGCATGTACGCGACGATGAAGTGCGTGTTGATGATGCCGGACACCGACATCCAGCCGCGGGCGATCTCCTCCACGCACAGCGCGTACGTCAGGAGCGACTCGCCCAGACCCCCGTACTCCTCGGGGATCATCAGACCGAACAGGCCGAGTTCCTTCAGGCCGTCCACGATCGCTTGCGGGTACTCGTCGCGGTGCTCCAGCCCGGTCGCGACCGGGATGATCTCCTTGTCCACGAAGTCGCGGACGGTGGAGAGGATCTCCTGCTGGACGTCGTTCAGACCGGCGGTCTGGGCGAGGCGCGCCATGGCTACTTCTCCGTCTTTTCCGAAGGGGCGTTCAGCTCCGGGCGGCCGGGCTGCTCGCCGCCGCGCTCCTTGATGTACGTCTCGGTGGGCACCATGACCTTGCGGCGGAAGACGCACACCAGGGTGCCGTCCTGCTTGTAGCCCTTGGTCTCCACGTAGACGATGCCGCGGTCGTCCTTCGACTTCGACGGCCACTTGTCCAGCACGGTCGTCTGGCCGTAGATCGTGTCGCCGTGGAACGTCGGCGCCACGTGCTTGAGCGACTCGATCTCCAGGTTGGCGATCGCCTTGCCGGAGACGTCCGGCACCGACATGCCGAGCAGCAGCGAGTAGATGTAGTTGCCCACCACGACGTTCTTGCCGAAGTCCGTCGTCTTCTCGGCGTAGTTGACGTCCATGTGGAGCGGGTGGTGGTTCATGGTGAGGAGACAGAACAGGTGGTCGTCGTACTCCGTGACCGTCTTGCCCGGCCAGTGCTTGTACGTCGCCCCGACCTCGAACTCCTCGTAGGTGCGTCCGAACTGCATCGCGCTCAGGCCTCCGGGATCTCGAACTTGCTGGTGCGCTGCATGCCGGCGGCGCGGCCCTTGCCCGAGATCACCAGGGCCATCTTGCGGCTGGCCTCGTCGATCATCTCGTCGCCGAGCATCGCGGAGCCCTTCTTGCCGCCCGCCTCGGACGTGTAGTAGTCGTACGCGTCCAGGATCAGCTCGGCGTGGTCGTAGTCCTCCTGCGACGGCGAGAAGATCTCGTTGGACGCCTCGACCTGGCCCGGGTGCAGCACCCACTTGCCGTCGAAGCCGAGGGCGGCGGCGCGCTGCGCGACCGCGCGGTAGCCCTCGACGTTGCGGATCTGCAGGTAGGGGCCGTCGATCGCCTGGAGGTTGTTGGCGCGGGCGGCCATCAGGATCTTCATCAGGATGTAGTGGTAGGCGTCCGCCGGGTAGCCGGGCGGCTGCTCGCCCACGACCAGCGACTTCATGTTGATGGAGGCCATGAAGTCGGCCGGGCCGAAGATGATCGTCTCCACGCGCGGGCTGGCCTGCGCGATCTCGTTGACGTTGTTCAGGCCCTGCGCGTTCTCGATCTGCGCCTCGATGCCGATCTTGCCGACCTCGAAGCCCATCGTCTTCTCGATCTGGGTCAGCAGCAGGTCGAGCGCCACGACCTGCTGGGCCGTCTGGACCTTCGGCAGCATGATGCAGTCGAGGTTCTGGCCGGCGCCCTCGACGACCGTGACGACGTCCCGGTACGTCCACTCGGTCGTCCAGTCGTTCACCCGTACGACGCGCGTCTTGCCCGTCCAGTCGCCCTCGTTGAGGAACTTGACGATGGTGTGCCGCGCCTCCGGCTTGGCGAGCGGCGCGCACGCGTCCTCCAGGTCGAGGAAGACCTGGTCGGCGGGGAGGCCCTGGGCCTTCTCCAGGAAGCGCGGGTTGCTTCCCGGTACCGCCAGGCAGGAGCGGCGGGGGCGAAGGCGGTTGACTGTCGTCATGCGGGGACCTCCAGGGGGTCGAGCTTGTTCGCTTTCCGGATCTCGTCGGCGATGCGGCCGATGATCCCGGTGATGTCGAAGTCCTTCGGGGTGAACACCGCGGCCACTCCGGCGGCCCGGAGATCCTCGGCGTCCCCGTTCGGGATGATGCCACCTGCGATCACCGGTATATCTGTGGCACCGGCCACACGCAGGCGCTCCAGCACGTCCGGCACGAGCTGGGCGTGCGAGCCGGACAGGATCGACAGGCCCACGGCGTGGACGTCCTCCGCCAGGGCGGCGTCCACTATCTGCTCGGGGGTGAGCCGGATGCCCTGGTAGACCACCTCGAAGCCGGCGTCGCGCGCGCGGACGGCGATCTGCTCGGCGCCGTTGGAGTGACCGTCGAGGCCGGGCTTGCCCACCAGGAAGCGGAGCTTGCCGACGCCCAGGTCGCGGGCGGTGGCGTCCACCTTGGCGCGGACCTCGGCCATGGCCGAGCCGGCCTCGGCGGTGACGGCCACCGGTGCGGAGGACACCCCGGTGGGCGCCCGGAACTCGCCGAACACCTCGCGCAGGGCGCCCGCCCACTCGCCGGTCGTGACCCCGGCGCGGGCGCACTCCAGCGTGGCCTCCATCAGGTTGCCGGTGCCCTTGGCGGCCTCCTTCAGCCGCTCCAGCGCCTTGCAGGGGCGCGGGTGGTTGAAGGGCGGCTGGTAGCGGGTGTCCCGCCAGGTCTCCAGCGAGGCGACGACCCGGGCCTCGACCGCCGGGTCGACCGTCATGATCGCGGTGTCCAGGTCGGCCGTGAGCGGGTTCGGCTCGGTCGTCTCGAAGATGTTGACGCCGACGATCTTCTCCTGGCCGGACTCGATCCGCGCCCGCCGCTCGGCGTGCGAGGAGACGAGCTGCGCCTTGAGGTAGCCGGACTCGACGGCGGCCATCGCGCCACCCATCTCCTGGATCCGGTCCATCTCGGCGAGGGACTCCTCCACCAGGGCGTTCACCTTCGCCTCGACGACGTGCGAGCCCTCGAAGATGTCCTCGTACTCCAGCAGGTCGCTCTCGTGGGCGAGCACCTGCTGGATGCGCAGGCTCCACTGCTGGTCCCACGGCCGGGGCAGGCCCAGGGCCTCGTTCCAGGCGGGGAGCTGCACGGCACGCGCGCGGGCGTCCTTGGAGAGGGTGACCGCCAGCATCTCGAGCACGATCCGCTGGACGTTGTTCTCCGGCTGCGCCTCGGTCAGGCCGAGCGAGTTGACCTGGACGCCGTAGCGGAAGCGGCGCTGCTTGGGGTTCTCGATGCCGTACCGCTCGCGGGTGACCTTGTCCCAGATGCGGCCGAACGCCCGCATCTTGCACATCTCCTCGACGAAGCGGACGCCCGCGTTGACGAAGAAGGAGATGCGGGCGACCACGTCGCCCATGCGCTCCTCGGGCACCTGGCCGGAGTCGCGCACGGCGTCGAGCACGGCGATCGCGGTGGACATCGCGTACGCGATCTCCTGCACCGGCGTGGCCCCGGCCTCCTGCAGGTGGTAGCTGCAGATGTTGATCGGGTTCCACTTCGGGATGTGGGAGACCGTGTACGCGATCATGTCCGTCGTCAGGCGGAGCGAGGGCCCGGGCGGGAAGACGTGCGTCCCGCGGGACAGGTACTCCTTGACGATGTCGTTCTGGGTAGTGCCCTGGAGCTTGGTGATGTCCGCGCCCTGCTCCTCGGCGACGACCTGGTAGAGCGCCAGCAGCCACATGGCGGTGGCGTTGATCGTCATCGAGGTGTTCATCTGCTCCAGGGGGATGTCCTGGAACAGCCGGCGCATGTCACCGAGGTGCGAGACGGGCACGCCGACCCGGCCGACCTCGCCGCGGGCGAGGATGTGGTCGGGGTCGTAGCCGGTCTGGGTCGGCAGGTCGAACGCCACCGACAGACCGGTCTGGCCCTTGGCGAGGTTGCGCCGGTACAGCTCGTTGGACGCCTCCGCCGTGGAGTGACCGGCGTACGTGCGCATGAGCCACGGCCGGTCCTTCTCCCTCCGCGATCCGGAGGGCTGACGCTCAGTCATCTGGACCTCCGGGTCCTCAGATGTTCCGGAAGCGGTTGATGGCGTCGATGTGCTTGGCGCGCATCTCCTCGTCGCGCACGCCCAGGCCCTCCTCGGGGGACAGGCACAGCACGCCGACCTTGCCCTGGTGCAGGTTGCGGTGCACGTCGTAGGCCGCCTGGCCGGTGTCCTCCAGGGAGTACACCTTCGACAGGGTGGGGTGGATCTTGCCCTTCGCGATGAGGCGGTTGGCCTCCCAGGCCTCGCGGTAGTTGGCGAAGTGCGAGCCGATGATCCGCTTGAGCGACATCCACAGGTAGCGGTTGTCGTACTCGTGCATGTAGCCCGAGGTCGAGGCGCAGGTGGTGATGGTGCCGCCCTTGCGGGTGACGAACACGGAGGCGCCGAAGGTCTCGCGGCCCGGGTGCTCGAAGACGATGTCGATGTCCTCGCCGCCGGTCAGCTCACGGATGCGCTTGCCGAAGCGCTTCCACTCCTTCGGGTCCTGGGTGTTCTCGTCCTTCCAGAACTTGTAGCCCTCGGCGTTGCGGTCGATGATCGACTCGGCGCCCATGGAGCGGCAGATCTCCGCCTTCTGCTCGCTGGAGACGACGCAGATCGGGTTGGCGCCGCCGGCGAGGGCGAACTGGGTGGCGTAGGAGCCGAGGCCGCCGCTGGCGCCCCAGATGAGGACGTTGTCGCCCTGCTTCATGCCGGCGCCGTTGCGGGAGACGAGCTGGCGGTAGGCGGTGGAGTTCACCAGGCCCGGGGCCGCCGCCTCCTCCCAGCTCAGGTGGTCCGGCTTCGGCATGAGCTGGTTGGACTTGACCAGCGCGATCTCGGCGAGGCCGCCGAAGTTGGTCTCGAAGCCCCAGATGCGCTGCTCGGGGTCGAGCATCGTGTCGTTGTGGCCGTCCGAGGACTCCAGCTCGACGGAGAGGCAGTGGGCGACGACCTCGTCACCGGGCTTCCAGGCGTTGACGCCCGGGCCGGTGCGCAGGACGACGCCGGCGAGGTCGGAGCCGATGATGTGGTACGGCAGGTCGTGGCGCTTGGCCAGCTCGTTGGTGCGGCCGTAGCGCTCCAGAAACCCGAAGGTGGACAGCGGCTCGAAGATCGAGGTCCACACCGAGTTGTAGTTGACCGAGGAGGCCATCACGGCCACCAGGGCCTCGCCCGGACCCAGTTCGGGCAGCGGCACGTCGTCCAGGTGGATCGACTTGCGCGGGTCCTTGTCGCGGGTCTGCAGGCCCGCGAACATCTCCGTCTCGTCCTTGTGGACGGTGATCGCGCGGTACGACTCGGGGAGCGGCAGGGCGGCGAAGTCGGCGGACGTGGCGTCCTTCGACTGGATCGCGTCCAGGATGTCCTTCACGGTCACGGTGTTGCCTCCGGCGGTGAGCGCCCTGAGGGAGGGGCGCTGGGGGATCGTCGGTGCTGCTGGGAGTGCTGCTGAGGGTTTTGAGGGTGTGCCGTCGGTTCGGCGGGGGTGGAGCTTCGGCAGCGCTTTGTGGCGCGGGAGGGTGCCTGTGACGCAGGCGTCCGGGCGCGCAGGCCGTCCGGCTTGCGGGGACAGCCGGCGCACGAATGGTCTCTGCGCGCCGGCCGCCCGGACTTCCTTCAACGTATGACACCGCGTGTCATGTCGCAAGGCACTGAGTGCCAGAAGCTGCTCTCAGATGAAATCTTTACGCAACATATGAGCGATGATCGATCGAACGGGCTCCGGAATGCCTCCGAAAAGGGCCCCTGACATGCCAAAACGGCCACCCCGAAGGGTGGCCGTCATCACAGGGCGCGTGGCGTCTCAGCGCTCCTTGAGCGCCTCCTCGATGGTGCGCATGACCTCGTCGAGCGGCGCGTCGGTGCGGGCGACCGTCACCAGGACCTCGCCGTGCGCGGAGACCGCCGCCGGCGCCATGGTGGCCGCCGGCCCGGGCGCCGGGCCGCGTCCGGCGCCGATCCCGGTGCCGAACGTCTTGCGCACGATGGCGAAGGCGTGGTCGAGCTGCGCCTCCACGTCGCCCTGCCCGCCGGCCCGCAGCCAGCGCCTGAGGACGTGGTTGTGGGCGGTGACGACGGCGGAGGCGGCGACCTCGGCGAGCAGCGGGTCGTCGTTGGCGTCGTCGGCGTGCGCGTGCTCGTCGAAGTGGCCGAGCAGGTAGCGGGTGAACAGGCGCTCGTAGCGGGCCACCGAGGCGATCTCGGCCTCGCGCAGGGTGGGCACCTCGCGCGTGAGCTTGTAGCGGGCGACCGAGATCTCCGGCCGGGCCGCGTACATCCTCATGACTTCCTTGATGCCGCGGCACACCGTGTCGAGCGGATGCTCGTGCGCGGGGGCGGCGTTGAGGACCGCCTCGGCGCGGATCAGCGTGTCGTCGTGGTCCGGGAAGATCGCCTCTTCCTTGGAGCGGAAGTGGCGGAAGAAGGTGCGGCGCGCGACCCCGGCCGCGGCCGCGATCTCGTCGACGGTGGTCGCCTCGTACCCCTTGGTCGCGAACAGTTCCATCGCTGCGGCCGCCAGTTCCCGGCGCATCTTCAGCCGCTGGGCGGCGGCGCGACTGCCTGCGGCACTTTCCGGCGCGTCGGGCGTGGCTGGTGTACGTGAGGACTTGGCGGGCTGGGGCATGACCCGAACGTACTGCATGTGCGCGGCAGAATGCGCAGGTCCGGGGGATCCCCCGCCCGCGAGGGGCGGGGGGCTGCCCGCCGGATCGAGCAGTCCGCCCCAGTCCGTCTCCGTGCGGGACCAGTCGCCGACGCCGTCAGCGGCGGGCATACTCGCGGAAGCCGCGGCCGGTCTTGCGGCCCAGGCAGCCCGCGGCCACCAGGTGCTCCAGCAGCGGCGCCGGGGCCAGGCCCGGGTCGCGGAACTCGCGGTGCAGCACCTTCTCGATCGCCAGCGAGACGTCCAGGCCCACCACGTCCAGCAGCTCGAACGGGCCCATCGGGTAGCCGCCGCCGAGCTTCATCGCCGCGTCGATGTCGTCCAGCGTCGCGTAGTGCTCCTGGACCATCTTGATCGCGTTGTTGAGGTACGGGAACAGCAGCGCGTTCACGATGAAGCCGGCCCGGTCGCCGCAGTCCACGGCGTGCTTGCGGATCCGCCCGCAGACCTCGCGGACGGTGGCGTGCACGTCGTCGGCCGTCAGGACCGTGCGCACGACCTCGACCAGCTTCATGGCCGGGGCCGGGTTGAAGAAGTGCATGCCGATCACGTCCTGCGGGCGCGAGGTGGCGCGGGCGCAGGCGACGACGGGCAGCGAGGAGGTGGTGGTGGCGAGCACCGCGCCCGGCTTGCAGACCTTGTCCAGCGCGGCGAAGAGCTGCCGCTTGACCTCCAGGTCCTCGGCGACCGCCTCGACCGCCAGGTCGACGTCGGCGAAGGCGTCGTAGGAACCCGCAGGGGTGATCCGGTCCAGGGTCTCGGCGGCCGCCTCGGCGGTCATCCGGCCCTTGTCGACAGAGCGCGAAAGCGACTTGCCGATACGGGCCTTCGCGGTCTGCGCCTTCTCCTCGCTGCGGGCGGCGAGGACGACCTCGTAGCCCGCCTTGGCGAACACCTCGGCGATACCGGAGGCCATGGTGCCCGAGCCCGCGACGCCCACGGACCGGACCGGGCGCCCCTCGGCCCCGGCGCCGCCGGCGGCCGGCGTCAGCGGGTCCGGCACGACCGCGGCGCTGCCCGGCGCCTCGTAGGTGTAGAAGCCGCGCCCGGACTTGCGGCCGGTCAGGCCCGCCTCGCTGAGCTGCTTGAGGATCGGGGCGGGGGCGTGCAGCCGGTCGCGGGACTCGGCGTACATGGCGTCCAGCACCGTGCGCGCGGTGTCGACGCCGATCAGGTCCAGCAGGGCGAGGGGGCCCATGGGCAGGCCGCAGCCGAGCCGCATCGCGGCGTCGATGTCCTCGCGGGAGGCGTACTTCGCCTCGTACATGGCGGCGGCCTGGTTGAGGTAGCCGAACAGCAGCCCGTCCGCGACGAACCCGGGGCGGTCGCCGACCGCGACCGGCTCCTTGCCCAGCTCGATCGCGAGGTCCGTGACCGCGGCGACCGCGGCCGGCGCGGTCAGCACCGAGGAGACGACCTCGACCAGCTTCATCGCCGGGGCCGGGTTGAAGAAGTGCAGGCCCAGCACCCGCTCGGGGCGCGCGGAGTCGGCGGCGAGCCGGGTGACGGACAGCGCGTTGGTGCCGGTCGCCAGGATGGTCTCCGGACGCACGATGCCGTCCAGCTCGCGGAAGATCTGGTGCTTGACCTCGTACGACTCCGGGACCACCTCGATGACCAGGTCGGCGTCGGCCGCCGCGCGCAGGTCGGTGGAGAGGCGGACCCGGGCCAGCAGGCCGGCGCGGTCCTCCTCGGTCAGCCGGCCGCGCTCGACGGCACGGGCGGCGGCGGACTCCAGGGCGGCGAGCGCCCGCGCGGTCTGGGCCTCGGCGACGTCGATGCCGATCACCTCGCGGCCCGCCTTCGCGAGAACCTCGGTGATGCCGGTGCCCATGGTGCCGAGACCGACGACGGCGATCGTCTTGAGCGGGGACAGATTGGTGTCGGACAGGGGAGTGGCCATCGCGGGACTCCAGGAATGAGGGTGACGACTGGGAACGCGCCGGGTGCGCCCGAAGGCGCACACCGGGGCGGGAAGGAGTGCGGGTGTTGCCGGGCTGCTGGCGCACACGCCCGGTGCCGGCACCGCGGGCGTGCACACGCCCGGGAGCGGCGGAATTCCGACCGGCTCTGTCCCGGAGCCGGGTCGTACTGCGGTACCGAGGTACCGAACCGACCGGCGCACGACGGCTGCGTCACCAAACCGTCGTGAGCGAACGCGAGTGGGTAACTCGCTCGTCTGAGCTTAACCGGCCGGTAACGAGCGCGCCAGCCCCGCGCCGAAGCCGACTTTGTGATGTAGCTCCCTCCACCCGGGAGACCCGCCTACGCTGGCACCGTGGACGAAGAGTTGCGATCGCTCACGGAACGCTTACGGCAGGAGTCGCACGGCTCACCCGGCTACGAGCGGCTGCTGACGACCGGGGACCACGACGAACTCGCCGAGGTGCTCACCGCGCCCGGACAGCCGCTGTGGGCCCGGGAACTGGCGGCGTTCCGGCTGGGCCGGGCCGGCGACCGGCGCGCCTTCGAGGCGCTCGTGCTGCTGCTCAACCACCGCGACCCGCCCCGCTGCGCCTCGGCCGCCCACGCCCTCGCCCGGCTCGGCGACCCGCGCACGGCCCGCGCCGCGGCGGCCCTCGCCACCAACGAACTGCGCGTCGCCTACGCCCTGCACCCGGTACGGCTCCTGGTCGAGCTGCGCGCCCCGGAGTCCGTGCCCGCGCTGATCACCACCCTGGAGCGCCGGCTGCGCCCGCACGACCCCTACCGGCGGGTGGCCCTCGCCTGCGTGGACGGTCTCGGCGCGCTCGGCGACGCCCGCGCCCGGCGGGTGCTGGGCGAGGCCCTGGCGCACCCGGCGCTCGCCGAGGCGGCGGTACGCGCGCTGGCGCGCATCCCGCGCCAGGAGCGGAAGTGACGCCGGCTCAGCCGCCCAGCGCCCGCGCGTACCGCACCTCGGGCACGAGTTCGCCGCCCGCCTCGAAGGGCTCCTCGGCGCCGTCCCAGCGGAACCCGGCGCGCTCGTAGAAGCGGCGGGCCCGCGTGTTCTCCTTCAGCACCCACAGCAACATGCGCGGGTGCCCGGCGCACCGCTCGACCGACTCCGCGAGCAGCGCCCGGCCCACGCCCGTGCCCAGATGGTCCGGGTCGAGGTAGACGGCGTACAACTCGGCGTCCCCGGTGCGCACTTCACCGTCGCGGTACGGCCCGTACGCGGCCCAGCCGACCACCTCGCCGCCCCGCTCGGCGACCAGGTTCACCACCGCGCCGTTCCCCTGCTCGAACCAGGTACGGCGCCGCTCGGCGTCCCGCGCCACGCTCAGCGCGTCGAGATACGGCTGCGGCATGAGCCCGCGGTAGGCGTGCCGCCAGCCCCGGATCCGGATCTCCGAGACACGGTCGCAGTCGCCGAGGACCATCGGGCGGATGCGGAGGGAGGGGTCGTCCATGACCGCACCCTAGGGAACCGGTCCGCCCGGCGCCCCTGAATATCCGGCGGACCGGCCCTCGCGCGGCCGGGCCGGCCGGTCAGCGGCGGAAACCCAGCAGCCGGTGCAGCTCCGCGCCGCGCGAGGCCGTCGGGGCCGCCTTGCCGGACGGGGGTACGGGGTCCGGCGACCTCTGGCAGACCGCGTCGGCCGCCCCCGCCACGCCGGCCTGGCGCGGGAGTCTGCCGTCGGACAGGTAGTCGGCCAGGTAGCGGTCCAGGCACGCGTTGCCGCTGAGGCTGATGCCGTGGTTGCCGCCGCCCTGCTCGACCACGAGCCGGGAGCCCGCCAGCAGCCGGTGGGCCGTCGCCCCGCCCGCGTACGGCGTGGCCGCGTCGTCGGTCGCCTGGAACAGCAGTGCCGGGGGCAGCTTCCTGTTGGCGACGTCGACCGGCCGCAGCGTCCCGGTCGGCCAGAACGCGCACGGCGCGTTGTACCAGGCGTTGTTCCAGGCCATGAAGGGCGCCTTCGCGTACACCCCCCAGGTCTCCGTCCGCCAGCGGTTCCAGTCGCGCGGCCAGGACACGTCACGGCACTGCACCGCCGCGTAGACGCTGTACCCGTTGTCGCCCGGGCCGTCCACCGCGCCGTAGTCCTGGTACGCCTTCACCAGCGGCCCGGTCCTGCCCTCGTTGGCGTAGGCCGCGAACGCCGCCGCGAGGTGCGGCCAGTAGCCGTTGTAGTAGCCGCCGGGGATGAAGGCGTCCTCCAGTTCGGCGGCGCCCACCTTGCCGCCGGCCGGCTTCTTCGCCAGGGCCGCGCGCATCGCGTACCACCGGGCCTCGACCTTCGCCGGGTCCTTGCCGAGCCGGTACGTGGCGTCGTGCCGGGCGATCCACGCCATCAGGGCGCGGTGGCGGGCGTCGAAGGCGTAGTCCTGGCCGATGTTGTCCTCGTACCAGACGCCCGTCGGGTCCACGACCGAGTCCAGCACCAGGCGCCGCACCCGCTCGGGGTAGAGCTTGGCGTACACCGCGCCCAGGTAGGTGCCGTACGAGTACCCGAAGTAGCTGATGCGCGGCGCGCCGAGGGCCCGGCGGACGGCGTCCATGTCCCGGACGGCGTCGACGGTGTCGATGTACGGCAGCACGTCCGCGTACTTGCGGCCGCAGGCGGCGGCGAAGGACAGGGCGCGCTCCAGGTTCGCCCGCTCCAGCGCGGGCGTCGCGGGCACGGTGTCGGGCCGCACCGGCTTGAAGCGGCCGGCCGAGCAGTCCAGCGCCGGCGTGCTCTTCCCGACGCCCCGCGGGTCGAAGCCGATGACGTCGTACTGGGCCGCGACCGCCTTCGGCAGCGCCGACGCGACGTAGCCGGCGAGCTTGAGACCGCTGCCGCCGGGGCCGCCGGGGTTGACCAGCAGCGGTCCCTGGGAGGCCGGAGCGGTGTGCGGGACGCGGGACAGGGCGAGCGTGATCTGCCGGCCGGCCGGCCGCGCGTGGTCCAGCGGCACCTTCAGCGACGCGCACTGCAGGGTCGGGTAGTCGTCGGTGCCGCACTTCTTCCAGACGAGCTTCGGCGCCGGAGCGGCGGGGGCCGCCTGCGCGGGGACGGCCGTGACCGAGCCCGCCACCATGGCGGCGGCTGCGCACAGCACGGCTGCGCGTGTCCTCATGGGTCCTCCCGGGACGGAGGGTGACGCGAACCGTGTGATCACGGTCCTCGCCGGATCGTCCCGGAATCAGGCCCCCGCAGAACCCTTTCTGCCCATACTTGACCCAATTGGTCCGAGGGATGCCCTCCAACGCTCCCAGCGGCGCTCCCGGAGTCGGGCGCGCTCGGAGCCGCTCCGGTCCGGAGCCCTCAGAGCAGGGTGAGCTGGGTCGGCTCGGCGGGAGCGGGCGCCTCGGCGGCCCCGGCCGGGCGGATCCGCCGGGCCGCTCCCGCGCGCGCGGGGCCGATGCCGTACTCCTGGGCCAGTTCGTGCACCTGACGGGTGATCCGGCGCTGGTACCACTTGGGCGCGTAGGCGCCCTCCGCGTACAGCCGCTCGTAGCGGCGCACCAGGTGCGGGTGGTGCTGCCCGAGCCAGGTCATGAACCACTCCCGCGCGCCCGGCCGCAGATGCAGCACCAGGGGCGTGACCGAGGTGGCCCCGGACGCCGCGATGGCCCGGACCGTCTCCCGGAGCCGGTCCGGGTGGTCGCTCAGGAAGGGGATGACCGGCGCCATCAGCACCCCGCAGCCGATGCCGTGCTCGCCGAGGACGCGGACCACGTCCAGCCGGCGCTCGGGCGCGGGCGTGCCCGGCTCCACGGTGCGCCACAGCGCGTTGTCCGTGAAGCCCACCGAGACCGAGATGCCGACGTCCGTCACCCGGGCGGCCCGGGTCAGCAGTTCCAGGTCGCGCAGGATCAGGGTGCCCTTGGTCAGGATCGAGAAGGGGTTCGCGCGCTCGGTGAGGGCCGAGATGATGCCCGGCATCAGCCGGTAGCGGCCCTCGGCGCGCTGGTAGCAGTCGACGTTGGTGCCCATCGCCACGTGGTCGCCCAGCCACCGGCGCGAGGCGAGCTGGCGGCGCAGCAGTTCGGGTGCGTTCACCTTCACCACGATCTGGGTGTCGAAGCCGATGCCCGTGTCGAGGTCCAGATAGCCGTGCGTCTTGCGGGCGAAGCAGTACACGCACGCGTGCGTGCAGCCGCGGTACGGGTTCACCGTCCACTCGAACGGCATCCGGGAGGCGCCCGGCACCCGGTTCAGGATCGAGCGCGCCCGGACCTCGTGGAAGGTCATCCCCGCGAACTCGGGCGTGTCGAAGGTGCGGGTGGTCACCGCGTCCGCGCCGAACAGGGCGGGGTCGGCCCGGCGGTGTTCGGTCTCGCCCGTGAGGTTCTCCCAGCGCATGACGCCTCCTCGGTAGCACTGCCGCACAGAATAGAACATCTGTTCCCATGATCGTGCGACCCCGATTTGGGCGGCCGGGCGCCGGGGTGGTTGGCTTGATCCCTCTTCGAGAAATCTGGTCCTGGAGGAACGCAATGGCGCAGGTCGAGGCCACTACGGAGCGGGTCGTCGCGGCGGACGCGGAGAAGGTGTTCGACGCCCTCGCCGACTACAGCGGCACGCGGCAGCGGCTGCTGCCCGAGCACTTCAGCGAGTACGAGGTCCGCGAGGGCGGCGACGGCGAGGGCACCCTCGTGCACTGGAAGCTCCAGGCCACCAGCAAGCGGGTGCGCGACTGCCTGCTGGAGGTCAGCGAGCCGACCGACGGCGAGCTGGTCGAGAAGGACCGCAACTCCTCCATGGTCACCACCTGGCGCGTCACCCCGGCCGGCGAGGGCGGCTCCCGGGTCGTCGTCACCACCACCTGGCAGGGCGCCGGCGGCGTCGGCGGCTTCTTCGAGCGGACCTTCGCGCCCAAGGGCCTCGGCCGGATCTACGACGCCGTCCTCGCCAACCTGGCGCGCGAGGTCGAGAAGTGACCGGGCGCGTCCGCGCCTGACCTCGGCCTGGCCTCCGTCTGATCCGCGTCTGATCCGCGTCCGATCTCCGTCCGATCCCAAAGGCCGCCCCGCGCCGGGGTGTTGTGCTCCTCACCGGTTCGAGTGGATTCGCATCCCGTTCGAGCTTGTGCCGTAACTCGCCGTACTTGTCCGCAGTTGTCGTCTTGCGCGGGAATTGTGTGACAGGTGCGACGAGGGGAGCGGTACGTGGGTGGGACGACTCTGGTGCGGGACGAGCCGGTCACGGCACCCCCCGGGACGGCCGCGCCCCCACCGCCCCGGACCGCCGAACTCGACGCGAGGCGCGTGCGGTTGGTGTTCCTCGGGCTCATGCTCGCGCTGCTGCTCGCCGCGCTGGAGCAGATGATCGTCGCCACCGCGCTGCCGAAGATCGTCGGCGAGCTGCACGGCCTGGACAAGATGTCCTGGGCGATCACCGCCTACCTGCTCACCGCCACCATCGGGCTGCCGCTGTACGGCAAGCTCGGCGACCTCTTCGGCCGCAAGGGCGTCTTCCAGTTCGCGATCGTCGTCTTCGTGGCCGGTTCCGCGCTCGCCGGGCGGGCGCAGAGCATGGACCAGCTCATCGCCTTCCGCGCCGTCCAGGGCGTCGGCGCGGGCGGGCTGATGATCGGGGTGCAGGCGATCATCGCCGACATCGTGCCGCCCCGGCAGCGCGGCCGCTACATGGGCCTGATCGGCGCCGCGTTCGGCGTCGCCTCCGTCGCCGGCCCGCTGCTCGGCGGCTACTTCACCGACCACCTGTCCTGGCGCTGGTGCTTCTACATCAACGTCCCCTTCGGCCTGCTCACCCTCGCCGTCGTCTCGGCGGTGCTCAAACTGCCCAGGCCCCGCGTCCGCGCCCGCCTCGACGTGCCCGGCGCGCTGCTGCTCGCCGCCGCCTCCACCTGCCTGGTGCTGCTGACGAGCTGGGGCGGCACCGAGTACGCCTGGGGCTCGCGGGAGATCATCGGCCTCGGCGCGGGCGCCCTGGCGGCCACCGTCCTCTTCGTCGTCGCCGAGCGCTTCGCCGCCGAACCCCTCATCCCGCTCCGCCTGTTCCGGGACTCCGTCTTCAACGTCACCGGTCTGGTCGGCCTGGTGATCGGCGTGGCGCTGTTCGGCGCCGCCAGCTACCTGCCGACCTTCCTGCAGATGGTCGACGGGGCCAGCGCCACCGAGTCCGGGCTGCTGATGCTGCCCATGATGGGCGGCATCGTCGGCGCCTCGATCGCCGGCGGACAGCTCATCAGCCACACCGGGCGGTACAAGCTCTACCCCGTCCTCGGCGGCGCCCTGTCCGCCGTGGGCATGTGGCTGCTGTCCCGGCTCGAGGTGGACACGCCCCGGCTGTACTACAGCGTCTGGATGGCCGTCCTCGGCGCCGGCATCGGCCTGGTGATGCCGGTCCTGGTGCTCGCCGTGCAGAACTCCGTGCGCCCCGCCGACCTCGGCACCGCCACCAGCGCCAACAACTACTTCCGGCAGATCGGCGGCAGCGTCGGCGCCGCCGTCTTCGGCACGCTGTTCGCCGGCCGGCTCACCGACGCCCTGCGGCGCGAACTGCCGCCGAGCGCGGGCGCCGGGCTGCCCGACCCCGAGTCCCTGACCCCGCAGCTCGTGCACGCGCTGCCACCGGCGCTGCGCGACGCCTACATCCGCGCCTACGCCGACGCGATGCCCCGGATCTTCCTCTACCTGGTCCCGGTGCTCGTCCTCGGCCTGATCATCGCCTTCTTCCTCAAGGAGAAACCGCTGGTGTCCCACAACGCCGCCGAAACCGAGCCCGTGTCCGCGACCAGCCCCATCCCGCAGGCCCGCCACCAGCCCCCGGCCGGGGCGCCGCGCTCGCCGTACGCGGCCGGGATCCCCGTCTGCGGCACGGTGCAGCACCCCGACGGGACCGTGGTGCCCCGCGCGGCGCTCACCCTCATCGACGTCGCCGGACAGCAGATCGGACGCGGTGCGAGCGGCGACGACGGGCGCTACGCGCTCGCCACGCCCGGCGTCGGCTCGTACGTGCTGATCGCCGCCGCCGGCGGCCACCAGCCGCAGGCCGTCTCCGTCACCGTCGGCGAGCGGCCCGTGGAGCTCGACGTCGTCCTCGGCGGCGCGGGACGCCTCGCCGGCAGCGTGCTCACCGCCGACGGCAGCCCCGTCCGGGACGCCACCGTCACCCTCACCAACGTGCACGGCGAGGTCGTCGCCAGCACCCGCAGCGGGCGGGAGGGCGGCTACGTCATCACCGAGCTGGTGGCGGGCGAGTACACCCTCGCGGCCAGCGCGCCCGCCTTCCGGCCCGCCGCGCTCCCGGTCACCGTGCAGGCCGCCCGGGAGACCCGGCAGGACGTCGAGCTCGCGGGCGGCGCCGTACTGCGGGGCACCGTCCGGGCGAGCGGCGGCCGCGCGGTGGAGGACGCCCGCGTCACGCTCCTGGACGCCGCCGGGAACGTGGTGGACACCCTCACCACCGGAGCCGACGGAGCGTTCCGGTTCGTGGACCTGTCCTCCGGCGAGTACACGGTGATCGCCGCAGGCTACCCGCCGGTCGCGACCGTCCTGCAGGTCGCGGGCGGCGGCCGCACGGAACGCGATCTGCAACTGGGGCACGAGGACTGACGGGACGGCGCCCGCAGGCCGACCGGCCGCGCGCCGGTGCGCGAGGCGGAGACCAATTCGGGGATTGCCGCACATCGCGCCCGGCCGCCGCCGTACCGTAGTGGCGGGCGGCACAGATCGTTTGCGAACAGCCGTGGGGAGAGAGGGCCTGGGCCATGGACCGTGGCAGCGAGCGGGACACACCTCCCGGCCGCGGCGCCGGCGAGGCCGCGGCGGGCCGGATTCCGCTTGCCGTGGTGGTCGTCGACCGCGACGGTCTCGTGTCCCACTGGAGCAGCGGCGCGGGCCGCCTGTTCGGCGTCGGGCGGCAGGAGGCGGTCGGGCGTCCCGCGGTGGATCTGCTGCCGGTCTCCGGCGCGCTCTCCGACGACCCGCACGACGACCCGATGCCGGACGCCTACGAGGCGTACGACGAGCTCGGTCCCGACCTGGAGGCCTCCCTCGGCGGCCGCACCGCCTACCCGACCGCCGGCCGGGCCCGCCAGTTCCCGCACAAGGAGGGGCGGTCCGGCGCCGAGGCGACCGACGACGAGCGGATCGACGTCCTCTGGTGGGCCTACCCGCTGGTCGGCCCGGGCCCGTTCCGGCTGCTGGTGCTCGCCGCCGACGCCGTCCGGCTGCGCGAGGAGCGCGGCTACGACGACGAGACGGCCGAGCACATCTCACCCGGCTTCGCCCGCCACACCGAACTCCCCGCCTCCGACGAACTGGAGCGCCGGCTCCCCGAGGTCCTGCCCAACATGGGCCCCGACCTCAGCGGCCGCATCGTCTCCCAGATCCTCGAACTCGGCTATCCCGTGCTGGAGTTCAGCCAGTTCGACCGGGTGCCCGTGACCCCGTACTGGGGTGTGCCGCGCCGCCCCGGCCGCAACCGCGCCGAGGCGGTCGTGCCGCAGCAGCGGACCGCGCCCGTGATCCCGGCCGGAGCGGAGCTGGACCTGGAGTACGCCGCCGTGCGCGAGCGGCTGGAGTTCCTCAACGAGGTCAGCTCCGGCATCGGCACCTCGCTCGACCTCGGCGAGACCATCCGCGAGGTCACCAGCGCCGCCGTGCCCCGCTTCGCGGACTTCGCCGGCACCCACCTGCGCTCGGCGGTGCTGGCGGGCGAGGGCTTCCCGGACGGCCCGCCGGACGCCAGCACGGTGATGCACCGGGTCTGGGTCGAGCACAACGACGAACCGGGCCGCTGGGACGACACCGTGCCGGTCGGCGAGACGTTCGCCTTCCCCGAGCACACCCCGTTCTACCGGTGCATGGTGACGGGCGAGCCGGTGCTGATCCCGAGGGTCACCGAGGAGCTGTCCAACCGCATCTCCGGCGAGTTCGAGAAGCGCGACCTCAGGCCGCTCATCGGCGGCCGCTCGCTGCTGATCGTGCCGCTCAAGGCGCGCAACGTCGTCCTCGGCTTCATGGTGCTGATGCGCCGCCCGGACCGCGCCGCGTTCGATGACATGGACCGCACCACGGGCGCCGAACTCGCCGCACGCGCGGGCCTGGTGCTCGACAACGCCCGTATGTACACCTACCAGGAGAACGTCGCCGACACCCTGCAGGACAGCATGCTGCCGCAGGTCACCCCGCGGATGGCCGGCTGCGACGTGGCGACCCGCTATCTGCCCGGCACCCGGCTCGGCCGGATCGGCGGCGACTGGTTCGACACCATCAAACTGCCCGGCTCCCGCACCGCCCTCGTCGTCGGCGACGTGATGGGCCACGGGCTGAACTCGGCCGCGATGATGGGCCAGTTGCGCACGGCCGTGCAGACCATGGCCACCATGGAGACGCCGCCCGCCCAGCTGCTGCGCAACCTCGACGACCTCGCCCGCCGGCTCGGCGAGAACTACCTCGCCACCTGCCTCTACGCGGTCTACGACCCGATCCGCGGCGAACTGCACCTCGCCAACGCCGGGCACATCCCGCCCGTGCTGGTGCGGGCCGAGGACGGCCGCAGCGAACTGCTCGACCTGCCGACCGGCGCGCCCATAGGCGTGGGCGGTGTCCCCTTCGAGGCCACCGTCGTCCGGGTCGCGCCCGGCGACCGGCTGGTGCTGTGCACCGACGGCCTGGTCGAGGTGCGTGGCTCCGACATCGGCGAGGGCCTGGCCGCGCTCTGCGAGTCCGCCGCCCACCCCGCGGCCTCGATGGACGACGCCTGCGACACCATCATCCGGGCCCTCAACACCCACGGCGGCCGCAAGGACGACGTCGCCCTGCTCATGGCCCGGCTCAACGGCATCCCCGGCGACCACGTCGCCGAATGGCACGTCGATGCCGACCCGCGCGAGGTCGGCCGGGTCCGCGGCCTGGTGTGCGAGCGGCTGCTGGACTGGGACCTGCCGCAGGCCGTGGAGACGGCGCGGCTGCTGGTCAGCGAGGTCGTCACCAACGCCGTACGGCACGGCGGCGGCGGCCGGGTCGGACTCCGGGTGGTCCGCACCGACGCCCTGCTGTTCGAGGTCACGGACGACGAGCCGGCCCTGCCCTCCATGCTCGCCGCGGGACCGTACGACGAGGCCGGGCGCGGTCTGCGGGTGGTCAGCCGGCTGGCCCGCGAGTGGGGCGCCAGCGCCACCGGGCACCGCAAGACCGTCTGGTTCGAACAGGGCCTCGCCGAAGGGCGCTGAGCCGGGGGCGCGCCGCCTGCTCAGCGCGCCCCCCGCGGTGGCCACGGCCCGTACATCCGGTGAAGGTGGCCTCCGGACCCTTGCCCCGCACACGGCGATCGCGATATTCCGATCAAGCAACCGACCGTGGGGAGATCGCCGTGAACGTCTCGGACAACTATCGCGACAACTGGGAGAGTTACTGGCGGGAGACCGCCGACGGGACGGGAGAGGCGATCTGGGACTCCGACCCGTCCCTGAGTGCCGAGCCGCACAGCGCACTGCTCCTGCCGTACGCGGACACCGGCCGCCCCATAGTGGACCTGGGCTGCGGCAACGGCACCCAGACCCGCTTCCTCGCCACCCGGTTCGCCCGCGCCGTCGGCGTCGACCTCTCGCACGCCGCAGTCGAGCACGCACGGCGCGCGGCGAACGGCGGCCCGGTCGAGTTCCAGCAGCTCGACCTGACGGACGGCGGCGCCGTCCGGGAACTGCACGAGCGGCTCGGCGACAGCAACGTGTACATGCGCGCCGTCATCCACCAGAGCGAGCCGCACGCCCGCGCCGCGGTGGCCGCCGCGGTCGCCGAGCTCATCGGCTCCGAGGGGCGGGCGTTCGTCGTCGAGCTGACGTCCGGGTCCCGCGACGTCCTCAAGCAGGCCGCCGGCGGCCCCGAGGGGCCGGGGCCCAAGCTGCGCCGGGTCTTCGACCACGGCCTCAAGCCCGCCGACGCCGACGACGAGGAGATCCCGCGCCTGCTCGGCGAGGCCGGCCTGGAGATACTGGCCACCGGTGAGACCACCGTGCCGCAGACCGAGCACCTGGCCGACGGCACCCGCATCGACCTGCCCGCCCGCTGGTTCGTGCTCGCCCGCAAGTGACGGGGCCCCGGGGCCGGCGGTCACACGTACGGGGGTCGTAGCCGCCGCCCCGGGACACCGCGTAACGTGCGGTGCATGAAGATCCTCATCAGTGCGGACATGGAGGGTGCCACCGGCGTCACCTGGCCGGCCGACGTGCTCCCGGGGACACCGCAGTGGGAGCGGTGCCGTTCCATGTTCACCTCCGACGTGAACGCCGCGGTGCTCGGCTTCTTCGACGGCGGCGCCGACCAGGTGCTCGTCAACGAGGCCCACTGGACCATGCGCAACCTGCTCCTGGAGCGGCTCGACGAGCGGGTCGAGATGCTCACCGGGCGGCACAAGTCGCTCTCCATGGTGGAGGGCGTCCAGCACGGCGACGTCGACGGCATCGCGTTCATCGGCTACCACGCGGGCGCCGGCATGGAGGGCGTCCTCGCCCACACCTACCTCGCGAACCAGATCACCGGGGTGTGGGTGAACGACGTCCGCGCGAGCGAGGGTCTGCTCAACGCGCACGTCGTCGCCGAGTACGGCGTCCCCGTCGTGCTCGTCACCGGCGACGACCTGGCCTGCGAGGACGCTCTCGGGTACGCGCCCGAGGCGCGCAAGGTCGCGGTGAAGGACCATGTGTCCCGGTACGCGGCGGTGTGCCGCACTCCCACCCGCACCGCCGCCGACATCCGCGCCGCGGCCAAGGAGGCCGCCCAGCTCGCCGTCCGGTACGAGCCGGTGGCGGCCGGTCCGTTCACGGTCGCCGTCGAGTTCGACGCCGAGCACCTGGCGATGGCCGCGACCGTCGTGCCCGGCGTGGCACGCGTCGGCGAGCGCAAGGTGGCGTACACCAGCGGGACCATGTACGAGGGAATCCGGACCTTCAAGGCGGTCACCACGATCGTCTCGGCCGCAGTGGAGGAGCAGTATGGCTGACCAGCAGGCCCTGGACGAGGTGGTGGAGTTCACCTCCGGTCTGATCCGCATCGACACCACCAACCGGGGCGGCGGCGACTGCCAGGAGCGGCCGGCCGCCGAGTACGCGGCCGAGCGCCTCGCCGGGGCGGGCCTGGAACCCGTGATGCTGGAGCGGACCCGGGGGCGGACCAACGTCGTCGCCCGGATCGAGGGCACCGACCCGTCCGCCGACGCGCTGCTGGTGCACGGCCATCTCGACGTGGTGCCGGCCGAGGCCGCCGACTGGAGCGTCGACCCGTTCTCGGGCGAGATCCGCGACGGCGTGGTGTGGGGGCGCGGCGCCGTCGACATGAAGAACATGGACGCGATGATCCTCGCGGTCGTCCGCTCCTGGGCGCGGCAGGGCGTACGGCCCCGCCGGGACGTCGTCGTCGCGTTCACCGCCGACGAGGAGGCCAGCGCCGAGGACGGCTCCGGGTTCCTCGCCGACGAGCACCCGGAGCTGTTCGAGGGCTGCACCGAGGGCGTCAGCGAGTCGGGCGCCTTCACCTTCCACGACGGCTCCGGGCGGCAGCTCTACCCCATCGCCGCGGGGGAGCGGGGCACCGGCTGGCTGAAGCTGACCGCACGCGGCCGGGCCGGACACGGCTCCAAGGTGAACAAGGAGAACGCGGTCACCCGGCTCGCCGCCGCCGTCACCCGCATCGGCGAGCACGAGTGGCCGCTCAGGCTCACCCCGACCGTGCGGGCCGCGCTCGGCGAACTGGCCGGCCTGTACGGCGTCGACGCCGACTTCGAGGACGTGGACGGGCTGCTGAGGAAGCTGGGCCCGGCCGCCAAGCTGGTCGAGGCCACCGTCCGCAACAGCGCCAACCCGACGATGCTGGACGCCGGTTACAAGGTCAACGTCATCCCGGGCGAGGCCGTCGCCTACGTGGACGGGCGGTACCTCGCGGGCGGCGAGGAGGAGTTCCGCGACACCCTCGACCGGCTCACCGGACCGGACGTGGACTGGGAGTTCGCCCACCACGAGGTCGCCCTGCAGGCCCCCCTGGACTCGCCCACCTACGCGAGGATGCGGGCGGCCGTCGAGGAGTTCGCGCCCGAGGGGCACGTCGTGCCGTACTGCATGTCCGGCGGGACGGACGCCAAGCAGTTCTCGCGGCTCGGCATCACCGGCTACGGCTTCGCGCCGCTGAAGCTCCCCGAGGACCTCGACTACCAGGCGCTCTTCCACGGCGTCGACGAGCGGGTGCCCGTGGAGGCGCTGCACTTCGGCGTCCGGGTCCTCGACCGGTTCCTGCGGACGGCCTAGGCGATGGGGGAGAACATGCAGCAGCCGTACGGGTCCTGGCCCTCGCCGATCGACGCGGCGCTGGCCGCGGCGCACGACGGGCAGCCGGAGTGGGTGGGCTTCGTCGGCGACGAGGTCTGGTGGACCGAGCCCCGGCCCGCCGAGGGCGGCCGCCGGGCGCTGGTCCGGCGCACGGCCGAGGGCGCCGAGGAGTCGGTGCTGCCCGCGCCGTGGAACGTCCGCACCCGGGTCATCGAGTACGGCGGCCGGCCGTGGACCGGTACGGTCCAGGACGGCGCGCCGCTCGTGGTGTTCGCCAACTTCGCCGACCAGCGGCTGTACCGGTGGGAGCCCGGCACCGAACCCCGCCCGCTCACCCCGCTGTCGCCGGTGGAGGGCGGACTGCGCTGGGCGGAGCCGCGGGTGGACCTCGCGCGCGGCGAGGTGTGGTGCGTGCTGGAGGAGTTCACCGGGGACGGTCCGGACGACGTACGGCGCGTCCCGGCCGCCGTCCCGCTGGACGGCTCGGCCGCCGCCGACCGGGCCGCCGTCCGCGAACTCGTGGAGCAACGGCACCGGTTCGTCACCGGGCCCCGGCTCTCGCCCGACGGCCGCCGGGCCGCCTGGCTGGCCTGGGACCATCCGCGGATGCCGTGGGACGGCACCGAGCTGCTCGTCGGCGAGGTCGGTGACGACGGCACCCTGCACTCGGTCCGCACCGTCGCCGGCGGCCCCGAGGAGTCCGTCGCCCAGGTGGACTGGGCCGCCGACGGCGCCCTGCTGTACGCGAGCGACCGCGGCGGCTGGTGGAACCTCTACCGCGACGGCGCCCCGCTGTGCCCGCGCGAGGAGGAGTTCGCCGGGCCGCTGTGGAAGCTCGGCCTGAACTGGTTCGCGCCGCTGGACAACGGCCTGATCGCGGTCGTGCACGGCCGCGGCGCCGCCGTGCTGGGGATACTCGACCCCGAGTCCGGCGAGGTCGTCGACGCCGCCGGGCCCTGGACCGAGTTCGGATCCGCCCTCGCCGTCCACGGCGAGCGGGTCGTCGCGGTCGGGGCCGGTACGCGCACCGGGCCCGAGGTGGTGGAACTCGACACCCGGATCGGCCGCGCCCGGGCCATCGGCGCCCGCCACCGGGACGCCGTGGACCCCGCGTACTACCCGCGGCCGGAGACCCGTGTCTTCACCGGGCCCGGCGGCCGCGAGGTGCACGCCCACGTCTACCCGCCGCACCACCCCGGCCGCACCGCCCCCGACGGCGAACTGCCGCCGTACGTCATCTGGGCGCACGGCGGTCCCACCGGCCGGGTGCCGTGCGTACTCGACCTGGAGATCGCCTACTTCACCTCGCGCGGCATCGGAGTCGCCGAGGTCAACTACGGCGGCTCCACCGGATACGGCCGCGCCTACCGGGAGCGGCTGCGCGAGCAGTGGGGCGTGGTGGACGTCGAGGACTGCGCGGCCGTCGCCCGCGCCCTCGCCGAGGAGGGCACCGCCGACCGCGGCCGGCTCGCCATCCGGGGCGGCAGCGCGGGCGGCTGGACCACGGCCGCCTCGCTGACCGGGACGGACGTGTACGCCTGCGGCACGATCATCTACCCGGTGCTGGACCTCGCCACCTGGGGGCCGGGGGAGACCCACGACTTCGAGTCGCGCTATCTCGAGTCGCTGATCGGCCCGCTCGCCGAGGTCCCCGAGCGGTACGCCGAACGTTCGCCCACCACCCACGCCGACCGGCTCACCGCGCCGTTCCTGCTGCTCCAGGGCCTGGACGACGTGATCTGCCCGCCCGCTCAGAGCGAGCGCCTGCTCGCCGGCATCGAGGGCCGGGGGGTGCCGCACGCCTATCTCACCTTCGAGGGGGAGGGGCACGGCTTCCGGCGCGCCGACACCATGGTGCGCGCCCTGGAGGCCGAACTCTCCCTGTACTCGCAGGTGTTCGGCCTCGACCCGACACCGGCCGTGCCGAAGCTGGAGCTGGGCACATGACCATGAGGGAACTGCGCCGGCCGCACCGGCTGGCCCCCGGCGCGCGGGTGGCCGTCGTCGCCCCCAGCGGCCCGGTGCCCGAGGAACGCCTCCAGGCCGGTCTCGACGTGCTGCGCGGCTGGGACCTCGACCCGGTGGTCGCGCTCCATGTGCTGGACCGGCACGGGGAGCTGGGCTATCTGGCGGGCGCCGACGCCGACCGGGCGGCCGATCTGCAGCGCGCCTGGTGCGACCCCGCCGTGGACGCGGTGCTCTGCGCCCGCGGCGGGTACGGCGCCCAGCGCATGGCCGACCTCCTCGACTGGGAGGCGATGCGCGCCGCCGGGCCCAAGGTGTTCGCCGGTTTCAGCGACATCACCGTGCTGCACCAGGCGTTCGCCGCCCGGCTCGGCCTGGTCACCCTGCACGGGCCGGCCGCCGCGGGCGTCGACTTCATCAAGAACGCCCGGGCGCAGGAGCACCTGCGGGCCACCCTGTTCGCACCGGAGACGGTCCGCACCCTCGCCTCGGGCCGCCCCGCCCTGGCCTCGGGGCGAGCCCGCGGAGTGACCCTCGGCGGCTGCCTCAGCATGCTCGCCAGTGACCTCGGCACGCCCCTGGCCCACCCCGGCGCCCGAGGCGGACTGCTGCTGCTGGAGGACGTGGGCGAGCAGCCGTACCGCGTGGACCGGCTGCTGACCCAGCTCCTGCGCTCCGGCTGGCTCGACGGCGTCGCCGGGATCGGGCTCGGCTCCTGGCGGGACTGCGGCCCGTACGGCGAACTCCGCGCCGTCCTCGCCGACCGGCTCGGCGGGCTCGGGGTGCCGGTCGTCGAGGACATCGGATTCGGGCACTGCGACGGGGCGCTGACGGTGCCGTTCGGAGTGACGGCCGAACTCGACGCCGACGCGGGAACCCTGACGCTGGACGAGCCCGCCCTGCGCTGACCCGCGACGGCCCCGGCCGGCCCCGGCACGCCGCGCCGGGGCCGGCCGGGGCCGGGAAAACACGGTGGGGTGCCCGGGCCGGTGACGCGTAGGCTGGCCGGATGCCGCACACCGCAGCCCACTACCTCGCCACCGGCCCCCGGGTGGGCATCCGCGCCTTCACCCCCGGGGACGGCCCCGAGTTCACCGCCCGGGCCAGGGAGAGCAAGGACCTGCACCGGCCCTGGCTGTTCCCGCCGGACGACGACGAGGGGTACGCGAGCTATGCCGGGGCGCTCATCAAGGACCCGGCCCGGGCCGGGTTCCTCGTGTGCGAGAAGGACACCGGCGGCATCGCCGGCTTCATCAACATCAACAACATCGTCCGGGGCGGCTTCCAGTGCGGCGCCCTCGGCTACGGCGTCTTCGCCCACGCGGCCGGCCGGGGGCTGATGCGCGAGGGCCTCGACCTGGTGATCGGGTACGCGTTCGGGCCGCTCGGACTGCACCGGCTGGAGATCAACGTCCAGCCGGACAACGCCGCCTCGGTCGCCCTGGCCCGCGGCGCCGGCTTCCGGCTGGAGGGCTTCTCGCCGGCCATGATCTTCATCGACGGCGCCTGGCGCGACCACGAACGCTGGGCGCTGACCGCCGAGATGCGCACCGCCGACTGAACCTCCGTCCGGCCGAAGGAGAGCCCATGCGAACGCTCGTCGTGCTCGACGCCCCCTCGAACCTGGGTCTGCGCCCGCCGGCCCCCGGCACCGTCCCGGGCTGCTACAAGCTGGCGGGAGCCCTCCGGGAGCAGGGCCTGCCGCGGCGGCTCGGCGCGCGGGAGGGCGGAGTCGTCGTACCGCCCCGCTACGACCGCGGCGACTGGCGGGAGGGCGACGGGGTGTTCAACGCGGCCGCCCTCGCCGGATACACCGTGCGGCTCGCCGACCGCGTCGAACGCCACCTGCGGGCCGGGGAGTTCCCCGTCGTGCTCGGCGGCGACTGCTCCATCCAGCTCGGCGCCTCCCTCGCCATGCGCCGCCTCGGCCGGTACGGGCTCGCCGCGGTGGACGCCTCGCCCGACTTCCGGCACCCCGGGAACTCCGGCCGGATCGGCGCCGCGGGCGGTGAGGAGGTCGCGCTCGGCACCGGACGCGGCCAGGCGGACCTGACGGACATCGAGGGGCTCCGGCCCTATCTCAGGGACGAGGACGTGCGGTTCTTCGGCATCCGCGACGCCTGCACGGACGACCTGGCCGAACTCGCCTCGCTGAAGATGCCGGCCGCCACCGTCGCCGGCATCCGCGCCGAGGGCCCCGGGCCGGTCGCCCGGGCCGCCGCCGAGGCCTTCCGGGCACCCGGACTCGACGGCTTCTGGGTCCACCTGGACGCCGACGTACTGGACCCGTCCGTGATGCCGGCCGTCGACAGCCCCGACCCCGACGGCCTGCTGCCGGCCGAACTGGAGGAGCTGCTGCGCCCGTTGCTCGCCTCCCCGCGCTGCGTGGGCCTCAACGTCACCATCTACGACCCCGACCTCGACCCCGAGGGCACGGCGGCAGCCCTGCTGGCGGACCTGGTCGTGGCCGCCTTTGCGCAATCCTGACCGGCAGATCCCCTGGCCGACTCGCCGCACGCCGGGTTCCATGGTCATCGTGACGAGGATCCGACGTGAGGTCATCACCCTGCCCGCCGCGCGGTTGGGCCCCGACAACCCCCTGCCCCCGCTCCGCCCCCTCGACGAGATGCACCGCGTCGACGACCGGGACCGCGGGGACATGCCTCGGGACATGGCCCGGCAGCTCGACTACGAGCCGCTGCGCAGCCTCCTGCCGGTGCGGGTGCGCGACGGGTACGGCAGAACCCGCGAACCCCGCGCCCTGCAGGCCCTGGTGATCGAGAACGACCGGCTGCGCGCCACCGTGCTGCCCGGCCTCGGCGGCCGGATAGCCTCCCTGGTCCACCTGCCCACCGGACGCGAACTCCTCTACCGCAACCCGGTGTTCCAGCCCGCCAACTTCGCGCTCAACGGCGCCTGGTACTCCGGCGGCATCGAGTGGAACATCGGCGCCACCGGCCACACCACCCTGTCCTGCGCGCCCGTGCACGCCGCCCCCGTCCCCGCCCCCGACGGCGGCGCCATGCTGCGCCTGTGGGAGTGGGAGCGGCTGCGCGACCTGCCGTTCCAGGTCGACCTGTGGCTCCCGCCGGGCTCCGACTTCCTGTACGTGGGCGTCCGTGTCCGCAACCCGCACGAGCACCCGGCGCCCGTCTACTGGTGGTCCAACATCGCCGTCCCCGAGGACCGCCGGGTCCTCGCCCCCGCCGACGAGGCCTGGCAGTTCGGCTACGAGCGCCGGCTGCGCCGGGTGCCGGTCCCGAGCCATGACGGCGTCGACCGCACTTACCCCCTCAACAGCCCTTACGCCGCCGACTACTTCTACGAGGTCCCGGACGGCCGGCGCCGCTGGATCGCCGCGCTGGACACCGACGGGCACGGCCTCGTGCAGACCTCCACCGACGTGCTGCGCGGCCGGAAGCTGTTCGTGTGGGGCAGCGGCCCCGGCGGCCGGCGCTGGCAGGGGTGGCTGACCGAGCCCGGCACCGCCGGCTACTGCGAGATCCAGGCCGGTCTCGCCCGCACCCAGCTCGAGCACGTCCGGCTGGAACCCGGGAGCGAGCTGTCCTGGCTGGAGGCGTACGGCCCGCTGGACGCCGACCCCGACGGCCCCTCGTGGTCCGCGGTCGTGCGGGGCGCCGAGGACCGGCTGGCGGCGGTCCTGCCGCGGGCCCGCGTCGAGCAGGCGTACGCGGACTGGCAGCCGTACGCCGACACCGAACCCGGCGAGCGGCTGGCCACCGGCTCCGGCTGGGGCGCGCTCGAGGTCCGGCGCGCCGGCTGGAAACTGCCCGGCACGCCGTTCCCCGAGTCGACCCTCGGCGAGGCGCAGGAGCCCTGGCTGGAGCTGCTGCGCACCGGCTCGCTGCCGGAACCGCGCCGGGTCCGCCCGCCCGGCGAGACGCTGGTCGCCCCGCACTGGCGGGACATGCTGGAGACCGCGCCCGCCACCCCGCACACCGAGTACCACCTCGGCGTCGCCCAGTGGCACGCCGGCGACCGCGCCCAGGCGGTACGGAGCTGGGAGCGGGCCCTGCCGCTCGCCCCTTCCCAGTGGCCGCTGCTGCGCTGCCTGGCCGTCGCCGACCAGGAGTCCGGCCACCACGAGCGGGCCGCCGACCGGTACGCGGAGGCCTTCGACGACCTGTGCCGCGAACGGCTCCCCCACTGCCTGAACGGCGTGGGAGGTACCCCCACCGACGGCGAGGCCTGGACCGCCGCCGTGGCCGCGCTCGGCAGGGAGGCGCTCGACGCGCTGCTGCGGGCCGGACGCACGGCGCAGGCCCGCGCGGTGTGGGACCGGCTGCTGCCCGCCGTGCGGCGCCGCGGCGCGTTCCGGCTGCTGGAGGCCGGGCTGCTGCTAGCCGAGGGGCGGCGGGCGGACGCCCGGGCCGTCCTCGACGACGGCTTCGAGGTGGCGGACCTGCGGGAGGGCGCGGACGTGATCGAGCGGCTGTGGGCCCGGGTCACCGACGACCCGCTGCCCGCCCGCCTCGACTTCCGGATGCGGCCGGACGCCGGCTGAGCGGGCGGCTCAGCCGCTCTGGTCCACGTACTCGAAGATCGAGCCGTCCGGGTGCATCGCCAGCAGGTTCCGGCCCGCCGGGGTCGGCACCGGCCCGACGATGACCCGGGCGCCCAGGTCGGTCAGCAGCCGGTGCGCCTCGGTCACATCCTTGACGGCGATCGTCGCCGTCACCTTGCGCAGCACCTCCAGCTCCGCCTCCGGGCCGCTCATCAGGAGGAAGGAGCCGATCGCGGCCACCTCGACCCCGCCGCGCTCGAACCGGAGCGCCCGGCCGCCCGCCAGCCGCTCGTAGAAGGGGACCGCGGTGTCGAGGTCGTCGACGCAGATACGCAGTGTGGCGCCCAGAATCTCCATGCGCACGAGCCTAGTTGGGACGTCGGGTCCGGCGCAGGCGAGTCCCGGGCGGGCGCCGGGCGACGCCGTTACCGCGCGAGGCCGGCGGGTAGGCGTAGGACATGGACCGTTTGGATCACCTGGAACATCTGGACAAGCACCTCGTCGAGGAGCTGGCACAGGTGGCACGCGAGACGGTACGCGACGAACTGCGCGAGCAGAGCCGCAAGCAGCGCCGCACCGCCATGCTCTACGCCGCCTCGGGCGCCGTCGCCCTGTACGCGGGCGGCGCCCTGGCGCTCGCGGTGGGCCTCGCCCTGGCCGTGGGCCTGCCGGGCTGGGCGGCGGCACTGATCACCGCCGCGATCCTGGGCGCCCTCGCCTACGTGCTGCGCGGCGCCGCCCACCCGAAACCCGGCCACGCCCCCACCCGGCCGGCCGCCACCCCCTACCCCCCGATGCCCACCGACCCCCCGGACGAAGTCCCCCACCACAGGGCCTGACCCCACCCCCGCGCCCACCAGGGGCGCGGGGAACTGCGCCCAGCCCCAACGCACCCGCACCCGACAACGCACCGCTCACCCGAGCCGCGGCAGCACCTTCGTGCGGTAGAAGTCGAAGAACCCCTTCTGATCAGCCCCGATCTGGTTCACGTACACCCGGTCGAACCCCGCGTCACCGAACGCCCGCAGCGCCGCGACATGCTCGTCGACGTCGTCCCCGCACACCGACTTCTCCCGCACCATGTCCTCGGTGACCAGCTCCGCGAGCTGCTCGAAGTGCCGCGGCGAGGGCAGCACCTGCCCCATCTCGCCCGGCAGCAGCTCGTTGTACCAGAGCCTGCGCACCGTCCGCACGCACTCGTCGCGGTCGGTCCCGTAACAGACCTTCGTACCGCCGCTGACCGGCTTGGCCCCGCCGCCGCCCTTGCGGAACTGGGTGACCATCTCCTCGTCCGGCATCATCGTGATGTAGCCGTCGCCCACCCGCGCGGCCAGCGAGGTGGCCTTCGGGCCGAAGCCGGAGATGTCGATCGGGACGGGCTCGTCCGGGACCGTGTACAGCCGGGCGTTCTCCACCGTGTAGTGCGTGCCGTGGTGGTTGACCTCCTCGCCGGTGAACAGCCGGCGCATCACCTGGATCGACTCCTCCAGCATCTCCAGTCGCACATGCGCCGGGGGCCAGCGATCGCCGAGGATGTGCTCGTTCAGCGCCTCGCCGGTGCCGACCCCGAGCCGGAAGCGGCCGCCGGTCAGCACCGCGCTGGTCGCCGCGGCCTGCGCCAGCACCGCGGGGTGGATCCGTACCGTCGGGCAGGTCACGGCCGTCTCGATGGGCAGCGAAACGGCCTCCGACAGCGCGCCGATCATCGACCAGACGAACGGGCTCTGGCCCTGCTCGCCGTTCCACGGGTGGTAGTGGTCGGAGATCCACAGCGCCTGGAATCCGGCCTGCTCGGCCATGCGGGCCTGTTCGATCAGCTCGGCCGGCCCGTGCTCCTCGCAGGCCAGGAAATAACCGTATTCGGGCATGACGGACACCTCCGCGCGACCGGACGGCCGGATTCGCGACTGGTGGGGGGCTTCGGGACCCGGGCCGGGTAACCGCCGCCGTCCGGGCGAAACGCGGGCGCGACCGGCGTCCGGGTGAGCCGGGCGGCGTTTGGGTGCGACGGCCCCGGCTACGCGGAATGCCTGGAGGGAGCCACACCGCCGGAAGGACACCCGTGAGTCGACCACGTGTCGTGATCGTCGGCGCCGGCTTCGCCGGGTACCGGGCTGCCCGCACCCTCGCCCGGATCACCCGCGGCCGCGCCCTGATCACCCTGCTCAACCCGACCGACTACTTCCTGTACCTGCCGCTGCTGCCCCAGGTGTCCGCCGGGATCCTGGACGCCCGCAGGGTCACCGTCTCGCTGCCCGGCACCCTGCGCGGGGTGCGTCTGGTGCTCGGCGAGGCCGGCCGGGTCGACTTCGACCGGCGCACCGTCCACTACCGGGACCCCGAGGACCGCGCCGGGACCCTCGGCTACGACCGGCTGGTGCTGGCCGTGGGCAGCGTCAACAAGCTGTTGCCGATCCCCGGCGTCGCCGAGCACGCGCACGGGTTCCGCGGGCTGCCCGAGGCCCTGTACCTGCGCGACCACGTCACCCGGCAGGTGGAACTCGCCGCGACGGAGGACGACCCGGAGGTCCGCGCCGCGCGGTGCACCTTCGTCGTGGTCGGCGCCGGCTACACCGGCACCGAGGTGGCCGCGCAGATGCGGATGCTCACCGACCACCTGGCCCGCCGCGACCTGCCCGGTGTGGCCCGGCCCCGCTGGATCCTGCTGGACACCGCGCCGCGCGTGCTGCCGGAGATGGACGAACGGCTCTCCCGCACCGCGGACCGGGTGCTGCGGGCGCGCGGCGTGGACGTCCGCACGGGCACCTCCGTGAAGGAGGCCACGCACGACGGCGTCCTGCTCACCGACGGCGAGTTCGTGCCGTCGCGGACCCTGGTCTGGTGCGTCGGGGTCCGGCCCGATCCGCTGATCGAGGACGTCGGGCAGCCGCTGGAGCGGGGCCGGCTCATCGTCGATCCGTACCTCCAGGTGCCGGGCCGCACCGAGGTGTTCGCCTGCGGTGACGCGGCGGCCGTGCCGGACCTGGAGCGTCCCGACGAGTTCACCCCGATGACCGCCCAGCACGCCTGGCGGCAGGGCAGGGTGGCCGGCGAGAACGTGGCCGCCTCGCTCGGCCTCGGCCGCCGCCGGCGCGCCTACCGCCACCGCGACCTCGGCTTCGCCGTGGACCTCGGCGGCGTACAGGCCGCGGCGAACCCGTTCGGCGTCCCGCTGTCCGGCCCGCCGGCCGGCGCGGTCACCCGCGGCTACCACCTGGCCGCACTGCCCGGCAACCGCCTGCGCGTCGCCGCCGACTGGCTGCTGGACTCCGTACTTCCGCGCCAGACCGTGCAGTTGGGTCTCGTGCGGTCCTGGTCGGTCCCCCTCGACACGGCATCCCCCGAGCTGGCCCGGGTACCCGGCGGCCCCGGACGTCCGGGCGGCGGCGCACACGGCGACGACGGCGAACCGTCCGCCGGCCGGCAGGCGGACCCCCGCGCGGCGGACCGGCCCGCATCCGCACCGCCCACCGGCCGTCCCGCCCCCGGTCCCGTCCGGCGCACCGACTCCGCGGCCCCCGCGGACCCACCCGAAGCAGCAGAAGGAGATTCATGAACACCGCCGAACTCGCCGAACTCGGCCAGCAGTTGCGCGTGGACAGCGTGCGGGCCGCCGCCGCGGCGGGATCCGGGCATCCCACCTCGTCGATGTCCGCAGCCGACCTGATGGCCGTGCTGCTCGCCAACCACCTGCGCTACGACTTCGAGCGCCCCGAGCACCCCGCCAACGACCGCTTCGTGCTCTCCAAGGGCCACGCCTCGCCGCTGCTGTACGCCGCCTACAAGGCGGCCGGCGCCATCGAGGACGGCGAGCTGCTGACCTTCCGCAAGCTCGGCAGCCGCCTGGAGGGGCACCCGACCCCGCGCCGGCTGCCCTGGGTGGAGACCGCCACCGGCTCGCTCGGCCAGGGCCTGCCCGTCGGCGTGGGCATCGCGCTCGCCGGACAGCGGCTGGACCGCACCGGCTACCGCGTGTGGGTGCTGTGCGGGGACAGCGAACTGGCCGAGGGCTCCGTCTGGGAGGCCGCCGAGCACGCCGCGTACGAGAACCTGGACAACCTCGTGGCCGTCGTGGACGTCAACCGGCTGGGCCAGCGCGGCCCGACCCGGCACGGCCACGACCTGGACGCCTACGCCCGCCGTTTCCAGGCCTTCGGCTGGCACACCGTCGAGATCGACGGCCATGACGTCGACGCCATCGACCGCGCTTACGGCGAGGCACTGTCGACGACCGGACAGCCCACCGTGATCCTCGCCCGCACCCTCAAGGGCAAGGGCGTCGCCGCCGTCGAGGACCGCGAGGGCCTGCACGGCAAGCCGCTGCCCGAGGCCGAGGAGGCCATCGCCGAGCTGGGCGGACCGCGCGAGCTGAAGGTCCGGGTCAGCGAGCCGGCCGCCGCGGCCGCCCTCCGCTCCCTCAGCACCGACGCGGTCCGGCTGCCGCAGTACGACAAGGGCGAGGAGGTGGCCACCCGGGACGCCTTCGGCAAGGCCCTCGCCGCGCTCGGCGCCGCCCGCGGCGACGTAGTCGCGCTGGACGGCGAGGTGGGCGACTCCACCCGTACCGAGGTGTTCGCGAAGGAGCACCCCGACCGCTTCTTCGAGTGCTACATCGCCGAACAGCAGCTCGTCGCCACCGCCGTCGGCATGGCGGCCCGCGGCTGGGTGCCGTACGCCTCGACGTTCGCGGCCTTCCTCAGCCGCGCCCACGACTTCGTCCGCATGGCCTCCATCAGCGGCAGCGGGATCAACCTGGTCGGCTCGCACGCCGGCGTGGCGATCGGGCAGGACGGGCCCTCGCAGATGGGCCTGGAGGACCTGGCGCTGTTCCGGTCCGTGTACGGCTCGACCGTGCTGTACCCGTGCGACGCCAACCAGACGGCCCGGCTGATCGCCACCATGGCCGGCCTCGACGGCGTCCGCTACCTGCGCACCTCGCGTGGCAAGAGCCCGGTGATCTACGGCCCCGAGGAGGAGTTCCCGGTCGGCGGCAGCAAGGTGCTGCGCTCCGGTGAGCAGGACCGGCTGACCGTCGTCGCGGCCGGCGTCACCGTGCACGAGGCCCTGGCGGCCGCCGACCGGCTCGCCCAGGACGGCATCCAGATCCGCGTGATCGACCTGTACTCCGTCAAGCCCGTCGACGGCGAGACCCTGCGCCGGGCCGGCGAGGAGACCGGCTGCCTGCTCACCGTCGAGGACCACCACGAGGAGGGCGGTCTCGGCGACGCCGTCGCCGAGGCGTTCGCCGACGGGCGGCCCGTGCCCCGCCTGGTCCGGCTCGCGGTGCGCACCATGCCGGGCTCGGCCGCGCCCGACGAGCAGCTGCACGCCGCCGGCATCGACGCCACGGGCATCGCGGCCGCGGCCAAGCTGCTGGTCGAGGAGGCGGTCGTGGGATGAGCGACGACGACGCGCGGACGATACGGGCGGGCCGCCGCACGGTGCGCGTCCGACGGCCCGGGAAGGTCCTCCTCCCGGGCGGCGCCGAGGGCTTCACCAAGAACGATCTCGCCGAGTACCTCCGGTCTGTCGCGCCGTATCTGCTGCCGCACCTGCGGGGCCGTCCGCTGATGCTGGAACGGTATCCGGACGGCCTCGACGGCCCCCGCTTCATGCAGAAGAACACCCCCGACCACTACCCGGACTGGATCACCCGGGCCGAGGTCGCCAAGGAGGGCGGCACGGTGACGCACGTCGTCTGCGACGACACCGCCACCCTGCTGTACCTCGCCGACCAGGCCTGCCTCACCCTGCACCGCTGGCTCTCCCGCACCGACCGGGCCGGCGGTCCGGACCACCCCGACCTGCTGGTCTTCGACCTCGACCCGGCCCCGGCGCCCGCGGGGACCAGCGCCGCCCCCGAGGAGACCTTCGCCCCGGTCCGGGAGGCGGCCGGCGTGCTCCGTGAGCTGCTGGACGAGCTGGGTCTGCCCGCGGCGCCGATGACCACGGGCTCGCGGGGGCTGCACCTGGTCGTCCCGCTCGACGGCCGCCACGACTTCGACGAGGTACGCCGGTTCGCCCATGACGTGGCCGAGTTCGCGGCCGCCGAGCACCCCGGCCGGCTCACCACCGCCGCCCGCAAGCGCGACCGAGGCGATCGCCTCTACCTGGACGTGCAGCGCAACGGCTACGCGCAGACCGCCGTGGCCCCCTACACCGTCCGCGCTCTGCCCGGCGCGCCCGTCGCGGTGCCCCTAAGCTGGGAACAGGTGGCCGATCCGGGCGTACACGCCCGCCGCTGGACCATCGCCGACGCCGCCGACCAGGCCCGCACCGACCCGTGGGCCGCACTGCCGGGCCGGGGACGCGCCCTCGGGCCCGCCCAGCGCCGCCTCGCGGGACTGAAGGGCTGACGACGGCCGGTCCTGGCCGGTTCCGGGCCCGCGTTCACCGTCTGTCACCTGCGGCTTCGAGAACCCGCGTCCCCGGAATGTTTGGCCAAGGGATGAGCGGCCACACGCAGGGGAGAGGTGGCCATGACGAACACAAAGAACACTCAACAGTCACAGGACTCACAGGAAAAGCAGAACTCGTCCCAGACGGACGACGACGCGCCGCAGGGCGCGGCCACCGGCCGGCGGCCGCGTCCCATGGAAGTGCTGCGCGAGGCACGCGCCCAGCTCGCCGAGCTGACCGGGCTCCAGCCGGAGTCGGTGTCCTCCTTCGAGCAGACCGAGGACGGATGGTCGCTCGACGTGGAGGTCCTGGAGCTCGAGCGGGTCCCGGACACCATGAGCCTGATGGCGAGTTACCAGGTGGAGCTGGACGCGGAGGGGCAGCTCACGGGCTATCGCCGCGTCCGCCGCTACGAACGCGGACGGGCGGACGCGCGCGGCCGCTGAGCCCCCGTCCCCCGCGCCCGGCACCACCGGCGCACCGCTTGTCCGATCACCGAGAAGGAGGAATGGCCGGCATGACCGTTGTACCGGCACAACAGAGCGGCGGCGGAGGCGGCAGCAGCGGCCTCTACGACGTACTGGAACTGGTTCTGGACAGGGGGCTCGTGATCGACGCGTTCGTCCGTGTCTCCCTGGTCGGCATCGAGATCCTGAAGATCGACGTCCGCGTCGTCGTGGCCAGCGTCGACACGTACCTGCGCTTCGCCGAGGCGTGCAACCGCCTCGACCTGGAGTCGGGTCCGAACAAGAGCCCCGGCCTGCCCGAGATCGTCGGCGAGGTCACCGAGTCCGGTGCCCGCGGCAAGAGCAAGGGCGCCCTGTCCGGCGCCGCCGAGACCATATCCGGCGCCTTCCAGCAGGCCCGTGACGAGGGCCAGGAGGGGCAGCGGGAGTCCCGGCCGCGCGCCCGCAAGACCGCGACCCGGCGTAAGGAGGAGTCGGAGTGAGCACCTACGTCTACGGCATCACCGCCCGTTCGCACCCGGCGCTCCCCGAAGGCATGTCCGGCGTGGGCGAGCCGCCGATGCCGGTGCGCGTGCTGACCGCCGGCGACCTGGCGGCCGTGGTGAGCGACGCGCCCGAGGGGCTGCGGCCCAAGCGCCGGGACCTGCTCGCGCACCAGAACGTGCTCGCCGAGACCGGCGCGGCCGGCTGCATCCTGCCGATGCGGTTCGGCAGCGTCGCCCCCGACGACGACTCCGTCACCCAGGTGCTGGGCGAGCGCGCGCAGCACTACCAGGAGCGGCTGCGGGAGCTGGACGGCAAGGTCGAGTACAACGTCAAGGCCACGCACGTCGAAGAGGCGGTACTGCACCGCGTGATGGCCGAGAACGCCGAGGTGCGTTCCCTGGCCGAGGCCAACCGGCAGTCCGGCGGCGGCAGTTACGACGACAAGATCCGGCTCGGCGAGATGGTCGCGGCGGCGGTCAAGGACAAGGAGGCCGAGGACGCGGCTGAGGTGCGCGCCGCCCTCGAAACGGCCGGCTCCGCACTGAGCGTGGGCCCCGAGTCCACCGGCTGGCTGGTCAACCTGTCGTTCCTGGTGCCCCGGGACACGGCCGAGGAGTTCCTGGCCGCGGTCGAGCAGGTCCGCACCAGCCACCCCCATCTCGATCTGCGGGTCAACGGACCGCTCCCGCCGTACAGCTTCGTGGAGCCCGGCCCCGCCGCGCCCGCGGACAGCACGGCCGGCGCCGACGCCGGAGCGCAGTAACGGCGGCTCGGCCCGAACGGAAAGGAGGGACATCGTGGGACTGATCAGCGAGGTGCTGCTGCTGCCGTTCGCACCGGTCCGCGGCGCCGGATGGGCGATCGAGCAGGTGTACCGCGAGGCGGAGCGCATCTACTACGACCCCGCCACCGTACGGGCCGAACTCGCCCGCCTGGAGGAGCAACTGGAGGCAGGCGAGATCAGCGAGGAGGAGTTCGACCGCCGCGAGGACGAACTGCTCGACCGGCTGGAGACCGCCCTGCGCTCCGGCGAAACCACTGGGAACGGGACGACGTGATGAATCGAACGGGACTCGGCCTCGCGATAGGGGCCGGCTACATGCTGGGACGCACCAAGAAGCTCAAACTGGCTCTCGCCGTCGGCTCCGTGGTGGCCGGGAAGAAGCTGAACCTCACTCCGCGGGCCGTGGCGGACCTGCTGAGCCAGCAGCTGCGTGACAACCCGCAGTTCAAGGAGATCGGGGACCAGCTCCGGCAGGATCTGCGCGGCGTCGGCAAGGCCGCCACCGGAGCCATGGCCGAGCGGCAGATGAACGCGCTCGCCGACCGGCTGCACGGTCGTACCAACGCGGTGCGTGACCAGCTCTCCGGCGTGGTGCCCGGCAAGGGCTCCGAGCGGGAGGAGCCGGAGGAGAACGAGGAGGAGGACGAGGGGGCCCACGAGGACTCCGCCGAGCAGGAGGACGAGCGGCCCCGCCGCGAGGCGCCCGCGAAGAAGGCCGCCAAGAAGGCGCCGGCCAAGAAGGCGCCTGCGAAGAAGGCCGCGGCGAAGAGCACGGCCGCCAAGAAGGCGGGCGCTGCCCGCAGAACGGCCACGAAGAAGACGGCCGCGGCCGGCGGCAGCCGGAGCGGCGGCCAGTCGAAGGGCGGCGATGACCGATGACCGAGACCGTCGGCAAGGCCGCGGGCGGAGCGGCCAAGAGCAACCCCCTGTCCGATCTGGCACACAGCGAGGCGGCGGACCGCCTCAAGGAGGAGGTCCAGGAATACCTGGGCGCCCAGGCGCAGAAGCTGCTGACCGGCTTCGGCCGCAAGCTGGGCGAGACCACGGGGAAGCTCAACGACATCGCCGAGGGCAACAGTCCGGGCTTCGCCAAGCTCGCCCTGGACGCCGGCCGCAAGGTCACCGAGGGCAAGGGCCCGCTGCGCTCCGCGCTGGAACTCGGGGCCTCGCACGCCAAGGACACCGTCATGGGCAAGCTGAAGGGCCTCGGGGGCGGCAAGAGCAAGGGCAAGAAGGGCGGGGGCAACAAGCCCACCGTCATCATCGAGTCCGTCGACGTCGGCGTGCCGGTGCGCACCGCCTACGACCAGTGGACCCAGTACCAGGACTTCAGCACCTTCGCCAAGGGCGTGAAGAGCGCGAGCCGCGCCGACGACACGCACTCCGACTGGCAGGCCAAGATCTTCTGGTCCAGCCGGAGCTGGAAGGCGCACACCGTCGAGCAGGTCCCCGACTACAAGATCCAGTGGTCGTCGGAGGGCGCCAAGGGCACCACCAAGGGCGTCGTCACCTTCCACCGGCTCGACGAGAACCTCACCCGCATCCTCCTGGTCATGGAGTACTACCCGAGCGGCCTCTTCGAGAAGACGGGCAACATCTGGCGCGCCCAGGGCCGCCGGGTCCGGCTCGACTTCAAGAACTTCGCCCGTCACATCACGCTCAAGGGCGAGGCGGAGGACGGCTGGCGCGGGGAGATCCGCGACGGCGAGGTCGTCCGCAGCCACGAGGACGCGGTGGAAGAGGAGGAGTCCGAGCAGGAGGAGAACGGGCAGGAGGAGCCCGAGGAGGGCGAGGAGCCCGAGGAGTCCGCGGAGTCCGAGGAGGAAGAGGGCGAAGAGGGCGAGGAGCCCCAGGAGTCCGAAGAGGAGGAGGGCGAGGAGCCCGAGGAGGGCGAGGAGTCCGCAGAGCCCGAAGAGGACGAGGACGAGGAGGGCCAGCGGCCCGCAGCCGAGGACGAGCAGGGCGAGGAGCCCTACGAGGACGAGGCCGAGGGCGAGGACGAGCCCGAGGAGGAGTACGAGGACGAGTACGAGGAGGAGCCCGAGGAGGAGTACGAGGAAGAGCCCGAGGAGGAGCCTGAGTACTCCGGAGGCAGGAGCCGTCGATGACGACTGCCAGCCGGTTCCCCGAGCCCTACGGCCAGAGCGGCGGCGGGGCCAACCTCGCCGACATCCTGGAACGGGTGCTCGACAAGGGTGTCGTCATCGCCGGCGACATCAAGATCAACCTGCTCGACATCGAACTCCTCACCATCAAGCTCCGGCTGGTCGTGGCCTCGGTCGACAAGGCCAAGGAGATGGGCATCGACTGGTGGGAGACCGATCCCGCGCTGTCGTCCCGCGCCCGCCAGAACGAGCTGGCGAAGGAGAACGCCGAGCTCAGGGAGCGGCTCGAACGACTCCAGGAACTGGCGCCCGGCAGCGTGCCGACGGAGGAAGAGGCCCCATGAGCGCACTGCGCTACGTCTACGCGGTCTGCCGCCCGCTCGACGCGCCCCTGCAGGCCGAGCTGACCGGCATCGGGGGCGCGCCGCCGGCGCTGCTGCACCACCACGGGCTGGTCGCGGTCGTCAGCTCGGTGCCGGAGGCGGACTTCGACGAGCAGGGGCTGCGGGCCCGTCTGGAGGACCTGGACTGGCTGAGCGCCACCGCCCGCGCCCATCAGGGCGTGATCGCCGCGCTCAGCACGGTCACCACCCCGCTGCCCCTGCGTCTCGCGACCGTGTTCCGGGACGACAGCGGCATCCGGGCGATGATCGAGGCCCGCGAGGACGACTTCCGGCGCGCCCTCGACCGGCTCGAGGGCCGGGTGGAGTGGGGCGTGAAGGTGTTCGTGGAGTCCGAGCCCGCCGAGTCCGCCGCCGTGCCGGCGGCGAAACCGGCCAGCGGCCGCGACTACCTGCGCAGCCGCCGGCGGCACAGCGAGGCGCACGAGGAGAGGTGGCAGCGGGCGGAGTCGTTCGCGCAGTCCCTGCACGAGCGCCTCAGCCGGCAGTCCGAGGACTTCCGGATGCATCCCGCGCAGAACTCCGCGCTGTCGGGCGCGTCGGGTCAGAACGTGCTCAACGCGGCCTACCTGGTGCCGCGCGAGAGCTGCGAGGAGTTCGTGGAGCTGGTGGACCGGACCAAGGACGAGACGCCCGGCATCCGGGTGGAGCTCACCGGTCCCTGGGCCGCGTACTCGTTCAGTGGGGAGGAAGCGTGACCGTCGTGGAGCGACGTGAGATCGCACTGGTGGATTTGCTGGACCGGCTGCTCGCCGGCGGGGTCGTCATCACCGGGGACCTGACGCTGCGGATCGCCGACGTCGACCTCGTCCGCATCGATCTCAACGCGCTGATCAGCTCCGTGAACGAGACGGTGCCCTCACCCTTCGAGGAGTTGCTGTGACCGCCCCCGCCCGCAAGCGGCTCGACCTGGAGCCCGACACGGTCGAACGCGACCTGGTCAAACTGGTGCTGACCGTGGTGGAACTGCTGCGCCAGCTCATGGAGCGGCAGGCGGTGCGCCGCTTCGACACCGGCGAGCTGACCGAGGACCAGGAGGAGCGCATCGGGCTCACCCTGATGCTCCTGGAGGAGCGGATGGCCGAGCTCCGGGACCGCTACGGGCTGCGGCCCGAGGACCTGAACCTGGACCTCGGGCCGCTGGGCCCGCTGCTGCCCCGGCACTGATCCGCGCGGCCCCGGGATCGCCCGGGGCCGCGGTTCAGGCCGCCTTGCGGCAGAGGATCTCGCCGTGCAGGACGCCGAACCAGGCGTCCTCCCGCCGGCCCCAGTCCCGCCAGGCCGCCGCCGCGGCGCGCAGCCGCTCCGGCGTGGCGTGCCCGCCCCGCACGGCCCGGTCGGCGTAGTCCGAGTCCACCGTGCGGTCGGCCCACAGCCCGCTCCACCAGTCCCGTTCCTCCGGCGTGGCGAACGTCCAGGTGCTCGAGGTCGCCGTGACGTCCGTCAGACCGGCTGCCAGCGCCCAGGCCCGCAGCCGCCGGCCGGCGTCCGGCTCCCCGCCGTTGGCCCGGGCCACCGCCTCGTACAGGTCGAGCCAGTCGTCCAGGCCGGGCAGCGCGGGGTACCAGGTCATCGCCGCGTAGTCGGCGTCGCGCACCGCGATGTACCCGCCGGGCTTCGTCACCCGGTGCATCTCGCGCAGCGCCGCCACCGGATCGCCCACGTGCTGGAGCACCTGGTGGGCGTGGACCACGCAGAACGTGTCGTCGGGGAAGTCCAGGGCGTGGACGTCGGCGACCGTGAAGTCCACGTTGGCCAGACCGCGCGCCTCGGCGGTCGCCCGGGCCCGCTCCAGGATCGCGGGGGCCCGGTCGGCGCCGGTGACATGGCCCTCGGGAACCAGCGCGGCCAGGTCGGCGGTGATGGTGCCGGGGCCGCAGCCGATGTCCAGGACCCGCATATGGGGTCTGAGCACGCCGAGCAGGTAGGCGGCGGAGTTGGCGGCGGTCCGCCAGGTGTGCGACCGCAGCACCGACTCGTGGTGCCCGTGCGTGTAGACGGCGGTGTCCTGCGCTTCCGGCATGGCTGTGCCCCTTCGCCCCTCGACGACGTCACCGGCGGCGGGCCCGAGACCCCGTCGCGCGGTACGCCGAACGGTACGCGCCCGTGCCGAATAATGAGACCCGTGTTTCACCATACGGACTAGCCCGTGCGGCGTCACCGGCCCGGGCCGGCGGTCAGGACAGCGGCCGGTACACCGTCAGCGCCTCGGGCAGCTTCTCCACCAGCACGTCCCCGCCCACCTCGATCACCTCGCCGTCGTACGCCAGGGGCGTCCCGGGGGCGAGGCCGGTCAGCCGCAGCCGGTTCACCTGGACCGCCGCGTGCGCCGGGGACCGGGTGAGGGGGCCGGCGGCGGCCGCCGCCAGCAGACGCAGCGCGGGCCTGCGGGTGCCGTGCACCACCCGCACGTCCAGCAGCCCGTCCGCCAGGTCGGTCCGGCGTCCGGGGGCGAGACCCATCCGGTGGTAGACGCCGTTGCCGACGAACAGCAGCCACAGGGGGTGGCGCTTGCCGCGCAGTTCCACCGTCAGCGGGTGCCGGTCGGCGCGCAGCACCTTCATCGCGCCGAGCATTCCGGCCGGCCAGCCGCCGATCCGGGACGACCAGCGCTCCCGCTCCCGCACCAGCTCCGGGTAGACGCCCAGGCTGAAGGTGTTCAGGAACAACCCCTCGTGATCGCCCGCCACGAACCGGCCGACGTCCACCCGCACGGCCTCGCCCGCCCGGACGGCGTCGGCCAGGGTCCGCTCGTCCTCCACCCCGAGGTCGTACGCGAAGTGGTTGAGCGTGCCGCCGGGCAGCACCGCCAGCGGCAGACCGCGCCGCAGGGCCACCCCGGCCGCCGTGTTCACCGTCCCGTCGCCCCCGCACACCCCGAGCACCCGCGCCCGCGCGGCGGCCTTCTCCAGCTCCGCCTTCACGTCCTCCGGCGCGCACTCCACGATCTCCGCCCCGGGCAGCGCCTCGTGCAGCACCCGCACCCGGTCGGAGGTGCCCGAGGCGCGGTTGGCGACCAGCACCAGGCCTTCGCCGTCGATCAGCGCCGGCGCCTCGGTCCGGGGCCGCGGCGGGGGCGCCACCTGGGTCCGGGTCGGGACCAGGCCCCGTACGGCCAGCGCGGCGCCCGCGCCCAGCGCCGCCCCCGCCAGCACGTCGCTCGGATAGTGCACGCCCGTGTAGACCCGGGACATGGCCACGGAGAACGCCAGCGGCGCCACCGCCGCACCCCACCGCGGCGACTCCAGCGCGACGCCGGTCGCGAAGGCGGCCGCCGATGCGGCGTGACCGGACGGGAAGGAGGTGGTGATCGGCTGCCGCTTGAGCTGCCGCGACAGCGGCACCGAGTCCAGCACCGGCCGGGCCCGGCGCACCGACCGCTTGCCGAGGGTGTTGATGGCCAGCGAGGCCACGCTCAGCGAGGCCACGCCCCGGGTGGCGGCCCGCCGGGCCCGCGGCGACCGGCTCGCCGCGATCGCCGCGGCCGTCGCGAACCACAGCACCCCGTGGTTGGCGCTCCGGCTCAGCCGGGGCAGCACCCGCTCGGCGCCGGGCCAGTGCCGGCTGGCCGCCAGCTCGAACAGCCGGCAGTCGTACTCGAGCAGCTTGGACAGGGTGCGGAGGCGGGGCCTCGGGACAGTGAGGTCGACGTCTGGGCTCATACGGGTCCGGTTACCCTGAAGTGCCCGCTTCTTGTGCCCGGACACGCCGGTCACCGGCCCGCTGTCACCGGTCCGTCCGACGGGCGCGTGAGGAGACGACCCGGATGCGCCTGCTCCTGGTTCGCCACGGCCAGACCCCGTCCAACGTGGACCGGCTGCTGGACACCGCCGTACCCGGCCCGGGGCTCACCCCGCTCGGCGAGCGGCAGGCCGCCGAACTGCCCCGGGCGCTCGCGGACGAGGACATCGAGGCCGTCTACGTCTCCACCCTGCTGCGCACCCGGCTGACCGCGGCCCCGCTGGCCGCCGCCCGGGGCCTGGAGCCGATCGTCCGGGACGGCATCCGCGAGGTGACCGCCGGCGACCTGGAGATGCTGCCGGGCGACTCCCCGCTGGGCGCCCGCTACCTGCGCACGGTGTTCGCCTGGGCCGCCGGGGACACCGCGCCGCGCATCCCCGGCGGGGAGAACGGCGAGGAGACCCTCGCCCGGTACGACGCCGTGGTCGCCGAGGCTGCCGCCGGCGGCGCGGCGACCGTCGCCATGATCAGCCACGGCGCCGCGATCCGCCTGTGGACCGCGGCCCGGGCCGGCAACGTGGACGTCGCGTACGCGGCGGCCCGCCCCCTGCGCAACACCGGCGTCGTCGTCCTGGAGGGTTCGCCGTCCGACGGGTGGAAGGCGCTGGCCTGGGAGGGCGCGGCGGTGGAACCGGCCGGGGAGGGCGGCCCGGCGGGCGAACCGGTGGACGCCGGATAACGGTTTGCCCCGGCCCCCGGGCGGCCCACAGAATGCCTCCTCATGGGACATCTGGAAGCCGCGCACCTCGAGTACCACCTCCCCGACGGCAGGACGCTGCTCGGCGATGTCTCCTTCCGGGTCGGCGAGGGGGCGGCCGTCGCCCTGGTCGGCCCCAACGGCGCCGGCAAGACGACGCTGCTCCGGCTGATCTCCGGAGAGCTGAAACCGCACGGCGGCACGGTGACCGTCAGCGGCGGCCTCGGCGTGATGCGCCAGTTCGTCGGCTCCGTACGGGACGAGACGACCGTGCGCGACCTGCTCGTCTCCGTCGCCCCGCCCCGTATCCGCGAGGCGGCGCGGGCCGTCGACCGGGCCGAGCACGCCATCATGACCGTCGACGACGAGGGCGCCCAGCTCGGCTACGCGCAGGCCCTCTCCGACTGGGCCGAGGCACGCGGCTACGAGGCCGAGACGCTGTGGGACATGTGCACCACCGCGGCCCTCGGCATGCCGTACGAGCGGGCCCAGTGGCGGCAGGTGCGCACCCTCTCCGGCGGCGAGCAGAAACGCCTCGTCCTGGAGGCGCTGCTGCGCGGCACCGACGAGGTGCTGCTGCTGGACGAGCCGGACAACTACCTCGACGTGCCCGGCAAGCGCTGGCTTGAGGAGCAGCTGCGGGAGACCCGCAAGACGGTGCTGTTCGTCTCCCACGACCGGGAACTCCTCGCCCGCGCCGCCGAGCGGATCGTCTCCGTGGAACCGGGCCCGGCCGGCGCCGACGCCTGGGTGCACGGCGGCGGCTTCGCCACCTACCACGACGCGCGCCGCGAGCGCTTCGCCCGCTTCGAGGAACTGCGCCGCCGCTGGGACGAGAAGCACGCCCAGCTCAAGAAGCTCGTGATCAACCTCCGCCAGGCCGCCTCCGTCAGCCACGAGATGGCCTCCCGCTACCAGGCCGCGCAGACCAGGCTGCGCAAGTTCGAGGAGGCCGGACCGCCGCCCGAGCCGCCGCGCGAGCAGGACATCAGGATGCGCCTGAAGGGCGGCCGTACCGGCGTGCGCGCCGTCACCTGCGCCGGTCTCGAACTGACCGGCCTGATGAAGCCCTTCGACCTGGAGGTCTTCTACGGCGAGCGGGTCGCCGTGCTCGGCTCCAACGGCTCCGGCAAGTCGCACTTCCTGCGGCTCCTGGCCGGCCAGGAGGTGGCCCACACGGGTCAGTGGAAGCTCGGCGCCCGGGTGGTGCCCGGCCACTTCGCGCAGACCCACGCCCACCCCGAACTCGCCGGCCGCACCCTGCTGGACATCCTCTGGAAGGAGCACGCCCAGGACCGGGGCGCCGCCATGTCACGGCTGCGCCGCTACGAGCTGACCGGCCAGGCGGAGCAGTACTTCGACCGGCTCTCCGGCGGCCAGCAGGCCCGCTTCCAGATCCTGCTGCTGGAACTGGAGGGTGTTACCGCCCTGCTGCTGGACGAGCCCACCGACAACCTCGACCTGGAGTCCGCCGAGGCGCTCCAGGAAGGCCTGGAGGCGTTCGAGGGCACCGTCCTCGCGGTCACCCACGACCGCTGGTTCGCCCGCTCCTTCGACCGGTTCCTGGTGTTCGGCAGCGACGGCCGCGTCCGCGAGACCTCCGAGCCGGTCTGGGACGAGCGCCGGGTGGAGCGCGCCCGCTGAGGACGTATGCGACAGGCCCGCTGGCCGGGATGTTCGTACAGTGGAGGCAGGAACGCCGGATCCCCGGCTTCCTCCGGGAAACCCCGGGTGCGGCGCGTCCGGACGGGTACCCGGACCGCAGAGACGACCACGACGAGCGGGGCACCACCATGACCGGAGTCGAGCCCAGCCGACTGGACGACCAGCAGCTCATGAAAGAGCTGGAGACGATCCACCGCACGCGCCACGACACCCTGCTGTACGGCTCCAACGACGCGCTGCGGGCCCACAACGAGCGGATGGCGCAGCTCGAGGGCGAGTACCTGCGCCGCAACCCGCGCCGCCTGGTGAGCGCGGGCCGCACCCGCGAGGGCGCCCGTGAGCGCTGCTGCGGCGAGACGGTGACCCCGGGCGCCTCCGGCACCTGATCCTCACGACCGCGTGGGAGGGCCGGCCCGTACGGGCCGGCCCTCCCACGTTCCGGGCGGGTGACGGGCTCAGCCCGCCTCACCGGCGAACACGTGCAGGAACGCGTCGCAGAACGCCTTCAGGTCGTCCGGCTTGCGGCTGGTCACCAGCTTGTTGGAGCCGTGGTCGCAGATCTTGACCTGCTCGTCGACCCAGGTGCCGCCCGCGTTGCGGATGTCGGTCCGCAGGCTGGGCCACGAGGTCAGCTCCCGGCCCCGCACGACGTCCGCCTCGACCAGCGTCCACGGCGCGTGGCAGATCGCGGCGACCGGCTTGCCCTGCTCGAAGAACTCCTTGACGAACCCGACGGCCTTGTCGTCCATCCGCAGGAAGTCCGGGTTGGCGACCCCGCCGGGCAGCACGAGCGCGCCGAACCCGTTGGCCGACGTCTCGCCGACCACCTCGTCCACGGGGAACGTGTCGGCCTTGTCCAGATGGTTGAACGCCTGGATCTTGCCGGACGCGGTCGACACCAGCACCGGCTCGTGCCCGCCGTCGGAGGCGGCCTTCCACGGCTCGGTCAGCTCGACCTGCTCGACACCCTCGGGAGCCACCAGAAACGCGATACGCATCTTGCCTCACTTTCCTTCCGTAACACCGAAAACGGCCTTCTCGGCCCGGGCGCGCCGCTTCCTCGCCCCGGCCGCCCGCCGGCAGCGCAGCAGTTCCTCGCCGTACGGCAGCAGCACGCACGCGCCGACCGCGAGGCCGACGCCGGCCAGATAGCCCGCCGACAGCGGGCGCCGGCGCCGCACCAGACGCCAGGCGTCCGGGTCGCCGCGGCCGCGCCGCAGCAGCGAGCGCACCTGGTCGGCGTGCAGGCACATCAGCGAGGTCAGCGCGCCGAACGGGAGCGACTCCAGGAAGCTGTGGATGTGCTGCTCGACGGGCCTGACCTCGCGGTCGCTGTCCACCGCCGTACGGACGTCCCACAGCGCGGTCGCCTCGTGCACCGCCGCCGCGCCCAGTTGCAGGGACAGCAGCAGCGGGTTGATCTCGTAGCGCAGGGTCAGCACGATGGGCATGCCGATCTCCGCCATCATCAGCGAATGGATCAGGGACTCCTTCGTCCCCGCGGTGTCCTCGATCCGAGTGCGCCGGTGCATCGCCCAGTCGGCCAGTCCCGGCACGAACCAGCCGGGCAGCAGCCCGTACAGCAGGAACCGCGTCGTGGCGTCGCCGACGTCGCCGGTGGCGCCACTCGCGGCGATCTCGGCCGCCTGGCCCTGGCTCATGCGCCGCCCACCAGCGCCTCGGCCAGTTGCTGCACGTTCTCGTAGCGGTTCGAGCGGCTCAGTCCCGCCACCGCGTCGATCATCGCCCCGGGGGCGTTGCCGCGGCGCAGCGCCCGCGCCAGCTCACCCGCGCTGGCCGGGAAGGCGTGCCGTCCCAGGTGCCGCGCCAGCTCAAGCCGCACCTTCTCCAGCGACGCGCCCGACTGCCCCGGCGCCACGGGCCCGGCCCACACCTCCGGGTCGTCGTCCGCGGTGGGCTCCGGGTCGTGCCACTCCTCGGTGCGCGTCGGGCGCCCGGACCTGAGCAGGCCCTGCAGCTCGTGTTTCATCTCGTCGTCCCGGTGGACGCTCAGTCGGTCACTGCCTCGCTGCATGTTCTCCCTCCAGAGGGTCGAAGGTCCGCACCGCGTACCCGCCGGCCGCCGGCCGACACGGGCTTCCCGGCACTTCGTGACCGTCTGTCCCGGTCACTTCTTGTCACCCGGCAGGAACTCCTGCACCTTTGCCTTCAGCCCCCGCTTGATCATCGATCCCCGGTCGGCGTCGCCCTTCAGGATCGACTTGGCCGTCGCCTCCATCTGCTCCCACGAGGCGTGCGGCGGGATGGGCGGTACGGCGGGGTCGGTGACGAACTCGACCACGGCCGGACCGTCGGCCTCCAGCGCCGCGCGCCAGGCCGACTCGACCTCCTCGGGCTTCTCCACCCGGATCCCGGTCAGGCCGAGGGTGCGGGCGAACGCCGCGTACTGCACGTCGGGGATCTCCTGCGACGGAAGGAACGACGGGGAGCCCTCCATCGCGCGCATCTCCCAGGTCACCTGGTTCAGGTCGCGGTTGTTCCAGACGCCCACCACCAGCCGCGGATCGGACCAGCGGTCCCGGTACTTTGCGGCGGTGATCATCTCCGCCAGCCCGTTCATCTGCATCGCGCCGTCACCGACCAGCGCGACCACCGGCCGGTCCGGATGGGCGAACTTGGCGCCGATCGCGTAGGGCACGCCCGGGCCCATCGTCGCGAGCGTCCCGGACAGCGAACCGCGCATGCCCGGCCGCATCGTGATGTGCCGCGCGTACCAGTTGGCGACCGAACCGGAGTCCGACGTGAGGATCACGTCGTCCGGCAGCAGCGGGTCGAGCGCCCGCGCCACGTACTCGGGGTTGATCGGGTCGGCCGTCAGACCGGCCCGCCGCTCCATCGTGTCGTGCCAGCGCTTGACGTTGTCGCACACGGTGTCGTGCCACTCGCGTCCGCCCCGGTCGGTTTCCAGCAGCGGGATCAGCCGCCGCAGCGTGGCCCGGGCGTCGCCCACGAGGTTCACCTCGTACGGGTAACGCATGCCGACCATGTGCGGGTCGATGTCGATCTGCACCCCGCGCGCCTTGCCGAACTCCGGCATGAACTGCGTGTACGGGAACGAGGAACCGATGGTCAGCAGCGTGTCGCAGTCCCGCATCAGCTCGTACGACGGCCTGCTGCCCAGCAGCCCGATCGGCCCGGTGACGTACGGCAGCTCGTCGCTGAGGACGTCCTTGCCGAGCAGCGCCTTGGCCACGCCCGCGCCGAGCAGTTCGGCGATCTCCCGCACCTCCGCGACCGCGCCGGCGGCGCCCTGCCCGATCAGGATCGCCGGCTTGTCACCGGCGTTCAGGACGTCCGCCGCCCGGCGCAGCGCGTCGTCCGTCGGGGTCGAGGTGTAGTCGCTCATCCCCAGGCTGGACGGCACCATCTTGAACTCGTGCGTCGGCGGCGAGTAGTCCAGTTCCTGCACGTCGCCCGGGATGATGATCGCCGTGGGGCAGCGCCGGGCGTAGGCGGTGCGGATCGCCCGGTCCAGCACGTTCGGCAGCTGCTCGGGCACCATCACCGTCTCGACGAACTCCGAGGCGACGTCCTTGTACAGCGTGTGCAGATCGACTTCCTGCTGGTAGGAGCCGCCGATCGCGGTCCGGTTGGTCTGGCCGACGATCGCCAGCACCGGGACGTGGTCCAGCTTGGCGTCGTACAGGCCGTTCAGCAGGTGGATCGCGCCGGGCCCCGAGGTGGCCGCGCACACCCCGATCCGGCCGCTGAACTTGGCGTACCCGACCGCCTCGAAGGCGGACATCTCCTCGTGGCGGGACTGGATGAAGCGGGGCCGGTCCTCCGCCCGGCCCCAGGCGGCGAGCAGCCCGTTGATGCCGTCTCCGGGATAGCCGAAGACCTGTTCCACGCCCCAGGCGCGCAGCCGCTCGAGGATGTGGTCGGAGACCTTGCTGCTCATGGAGGGGTCCTCCCGGTGCGGTTGGTGACGGACATCCGTTCACTACCTGCCGAGTGACCTGCGGCGGGTGCCGAAAACCTGTCGCGGGCGCGGGCTTGGGGGCCGGCGGGAAGCGTCACCCGCCCGGCCCTCCGGGGTCCTGCGAATGGGGTCCGGCCGCGCGCGGTACGGCGCCGGGCGGGCTCTGATGGCAGTCGAGGGCACCAGCCGTGCCCCGCCGACCGCCGACCCCGTTTCGCCGAGGAGCCCGTCCCATGCGCCGCACCGCCCGTGCCCTGTCCGTCGCCGTCCTGGCCGGCGCCGCGCTCGTCATGACCGGGCCGGCCGCGTCCGCGGATTCCGGGGCCGTCGAGAGCCCCGGACCCGTGCGGTCCGAGGCCCCGCTCACCGTGCCCGGTCCGGTGACGGTGCCCGCGCCCTGCGTCGGCGGCACCGGCGCGGGCGCCGTCCCCGGAGGGGTGTGCCCCTCGGTGGACGGGCGGCAGACCCCGGCGCCGCAGCAGGAGTTCGGCCAGACCCTCGTACCGGGGGAGGCGGACCCGGACGGGGAGGCGCTGGGGGAGGACCAGGGGCTGGCGGACCAGCAGCAGGGGCTGAGCACGGCAGACGGACTGTGGCAGGGACAGGAGCAAGGCGACGGACAGGTCCAGGGCGAGGGGCAGGGTCAGAGCCAGGGTCAGAGTCAGGGGCAGGGGCAGGGCCAGGGGTGCGACAAGGCGGAGGCGTGTGAGGACGGCGGCTCGGACGGCTGCCGGGCGTCCGGCGGGAACGACGACTGCCCGCCGGCGCAGGTGGAGCACGGGGTGCAGGCGGGACAGGGAGGCGCCTTCGGCGACTCGGTACCGGCCCTGGTCGCGGGCGGTGTGCTGATCGCCGCCGCCTGCGCCGGCGCGGGCTACCGGCTTCTGGGCCGCCGACGGACGGCGGGCGGCTGACGCCGGGCCGGCCCGGCACTGTGACGGGAACGACCGCGATCACCCGTCATGGCGGGCCGTCCGGCGGGTACACACCCAGCCGAGGGCACCGTCCGCGGGCCCCGGACGCACGGCCCGCCCCACCGGAGCCGCCGGAGAGCCGGTGGTGACGGCCGGCGGAGGAGAGCACGGACCGTACGGACCGGCGGACGGCACCACGACAGCGCGGAGGCGGACATGCGGCGCACGGACCCGGAGGGGCACGGTCCCGTCCGCTACGGGCCCCCGCTGCCCGGCGACGGCCTGCCCGTGCTGCCGGATCTCGCCGCCGTCCTCGCCGCCGCGGCGGGCCGCGCGGAGGCCCAGCCGGTCGGCGGTTCCCCCGCCCTGCTGGAGGCGGCCTGCGGCTACTGGACCCGGCGCGGCCTGGCCTGCGTTCCCGACCGGGTGGCCGCGGGCCCCGGCGCCCCCGCCCTGCTGCTCGCCGTGACCGCCGCGCTCGCCGGGGACGGCGGCGACGTGCTGGTGCCCCGCCCCTGCGCCGCCTGGTGGGCACCCTACGCCCGGCTGCTCGGCAGACCCGTGTTCCACGTGCCCACCCCGGCCGAGAGCGGCGGCGTCCCCGACCTCTACGCCCTGCTGGAGACCGTGCGCCGGGTCCGCGCCGAGGGCGGCGATCCCCGGCTGCTGGTGCTGTCCGTCGCCGACGACCCCACCGCCACCGTCGCCCCGCCCGAACTGCTGCACGAGACCGTCGAGGCGGCCGTCGCCGAGGGCCTGCACCTGGTCAGCGACGAGACCTGGCGCGACACGCTGCACGACCCGCACGGCACCGTCCTGCTCAGCCCGGCCGAGATGCTGCCCGACCGGGTCACCGTCGTCACCGACCTGGCCGGCGCCCTGCTGCCGCCCGGCTGGCCCGCCGCCGTCGCGCGCGTGCCCTCCGGAGCGGCGGGGGAGCGGCTCCACGCGCGCGTGCTCGACATCCTCACCGCCCTCGACGCCCGGGTCGCCGCGCCCGTCGCCGCCGCGGCCGGATACGCCCTGGACGAGCCCGCGCCCGTCACGGAGCGCCGCGAGGCCGCCGTACGCCTGCACGCGCGCGTGGCCGCCGCCGCGCACGCCGCGGTCGTCTCGGCCGGCGCGCTCGCCCGGCCACCGCAGGCCGGCCGCCACCTGTACGCCGACCTCGCGCCGCTCGGCGACGCGCTCGCCCGCCGGGGTGTGACGGACGCACAGGAACTCGAGGACTTCCTCACCGCCCGGCTCGGCATGCCCGCGCCCGGCGGCCACCGCTTCGGCGACGCCCTCGGCGAGCTGCGGGTGCGGCTCGCCACGGGGCCCCTGCTGGGCGGCGCGGACGAGGAACGCACGGAATCCCTCACGTCACCCTCACCGTTGGAACTGCCACACGTGCACCAGGCGTTGATCTCCTTGAGGTCGGCCTTCGACGGCCTCCGCGACGACGCTCAGCGACGGGAGCCTCCTCGATGACGCAGCAGACGCATGAGCCCGGGTCCACCGCCACGACGTCCCTGACGGCCTCCGCCGACACGGCGACCGCCACGCCCTCGGCGGCCTCCGCCGGCACGGCTGCCGCCACGCCCTCCGCAACCTCCGCCGGCACGGCTGCCGCCACGCCCACCAGAACCGCCCCGGCCGCGGCGGACCCGGCGGGGCGCGCGACCGGCGCCCGCGCGCCCCGCACCCCGCTCGCGCCCCCGTTCCCGCCGCTCGCCGAGCCCCGGCCGCTGGGCGAGCGCCGGGTGTGGCCGCGTACCTTCCACGACCGGCTCACCGCGCCCCTGCCCGGCCTCAAGGCGCTCGCCCGCTTCGCCCGCGAGGGCTCCGTGCGCCCCGGTCCCGAGGGCCTCGCCGACGTCCGCCGTGTCCCGTACGCCCCCGGCCCGCTGCCGAGCGTGGGCGCCGGCACCCTCGCCGTCACCTGGGCGGGGCACGCGAGTTGGATCGTCCGGGCCGGCGGGCTGACCGTCCTGACCGACCCGGTGTGGTCCCGGCGCATCCTCGGCACCCCGGCCCGCATCACGCCGGTCGGCGTCCCCTGGGAGGACCTGCGGCGCGTCGACGCGGTCGTCATCAGCCACAACCACTACGACCACCTGGACGCCCCCACCCTGAGCCGGCTCCCGCGCGACGTCCCGGTGTTCGTGCCCGCCGGTCTCGGCCGCTGGTTCCAGCGGCGCCGGTTCACCCGCGTCACCGAGCTGGACTGGTGGGAGGGCGCCGAACTGTCCGGCGTCCGCTTCGACTTCGTGCCCGCGCACCACTGGTCCAAGCGCACCCTCACCGACACCTGCCACAGCCTCTGGGGCGGCTGGGTCCTCACCGACCCGGACGGACAGCGCCTCTACTTCGCCGGCGACACCGGTTACGGCCACTGGTTCTCCCGCATAGGCCGCCGCTACCCGGGGATCGACCTCGCCCTGATGCCCATCGGCGCCTACGACCCCCGCTGGTGGCTCAGCGACGTCCACTGCGACCCGGAGGAGGCGGTACGGGCCACCCTGGACCTGGGGGCGCGCAGAATGGCCCCGATGCACTGGGGCACGTTCGTGCTGTCGGCCGAGCCGGTCCTGGAGCCGCTGACCCGGGTGCGCGCGGCCTGGGAGAAGGCGGGTCTGGAGCGCGAGGACCTGTGGGACCTCCCGGTGGGGGGTTCGCGCGTGCTCGAGTGAGCCCGGCCCGCCCGTGGCCGGCGCCCGCCGGCTAGGTCGTGTCCGCGAAGTCGCGTCGTTCGCCCGCAGGGCGGGCGTCGCGGCGTCCGGTGCGTGCTCTGGGGGTCCCCCCGGCCGAAGGCTGGGGGAGTGCCGGCCGGATGCCCTCGTACTGGGTGTACTCGGGCTTTCGGCCGGTGCGACGAGAGTGCGTGCCGGGCGTCGCGACGCAGACGCGACTTTGCGGACACGGCCTAGCGCTCGCTCCCGCGAAGACGCTTCACGGCACTCGGCGCGGCGCCGATCAGCAGGGTCAGCGCCACCGCCGCTGCCACCCCCTCCCAGGGCTCCGGGAAGAGGGAGCCCCCCAGGATCCCGATCACCTGGTACGTCAGCGCCCACGCCAGACAGGCCGGCAGGTTGCCCCGGGAGAACCGCCGCAGCGGCCACTCGGCCAGCAGGCAGGCCAGCATCACCGGTATCCGCCCCGCGGGCACGAGCCGGGACAGCACGAGTACGGCGACCCCGTGCTCGGCCAGCTTGTCCTGCGCCTGTTCGAGGCGTTCCTCCGGCGCCCGCGAGCGGATCGCCTCCAGCCAGCGCGAGCCGTTCTTCGACCCCAGCCCGCGCCGCCCCAGCCAGTACAGCGCCGCGTCCCCCAGGAAGGCCGCCAGGGAGGCCGTGACGAACACCAGCAGCATGGAGAACGGCGCCGTCTGATGGAACGCCACCACCGCCGCCGTGCTCACCAGGGCGCCGGTCGGCACCACCGGGACCAGCGCCCCGATCAGCACGAGCAGGAACAGCGAGGGATAGCCGAGCGCCTGCTGTGTGGACTCCGGCGGCACGGACCGCGCCGAGGCGGCGGCCAGCGTCACCGCGTCCGCCAGCCATCTCACCGGGCGACCTCCAACCGCACCCGCTCCCCGTGGCCCAGCTTGTGCACCGCCACGTCCGGCGCGGCCGCTGCCGCCAGGCGCACGAACTCGTCGCCCGGCGCGTGGAATTCGTGCGGGCGCACGGCGTCCATGCCGATCGGCCAGTACGTGCCGTAGTGCACCGGCACCGCGGCGCGGGGCGCCAGCCGGGCCAGCGCCTGCGCCGCCCGCCCCGCGTCCAGGTGCCCCGGCCCGAGGAAGGGACCCCAGCCGCCCACCGGAAGCAGCGCGGTGTCCACCGGTCCCACCTGCTCGGCCATGTCGTCGAACAGCCCGGTGTCCCCGGCGAAGTAGGTGCGCGTCTCACCCGTGACGACGTATCCGAGCGCCGGCGAGCGGTGCGGGCCGACCGGCAGCCGCCGCCCGTCGTGCCGCGCGGGCACCACCCGGACCCGCAGATCCCCGACCCCCACCTCGTCCCCGGGCGCCACCTCGGTGATCCGCAGATGCCGTAGCCGGCGCAGTCCGGGTACCGCCCGTGGTGCGCCCCGGGGCACGAGCAGGCGCGTGCCCGGGGCGAGCGCGGCCAGCGACGGCGGATGCAGGTGGTCGGCGTGCAGATGGGACACCAGCGCGAGGTCCGCGCGGCGGGCCTCGGCGGGCGGCACCGCGCCCCGGCGGCGGCGCAGGTGCGCGAGCCGGGTCGCGAACAGCGGATCGGTGATCACGCGTATGTTCGCGTCCTCGAGTGTGCAGGTGGCGTGCCCCCACCAGGTGATCTCCACCGGCACCTCCTTCGCCTCCTTCACGCGACTCCCCCGAAGCCTACGGGCAGGAGTAGGGTCGCTGGCGAAACCCGGAGGTGAGGGGGACGCCATGGGACAGCTACGGGTTGCCTCCGGCGGGGTCGCGCCGGTGCGGGTCACCGCCATCGCGAGCCTGACGCCTCTGGAGGAACTGGAGGCCGACCCCTTCCTGGTGGACTCCCGCAGCCAGCACGCCATGTGCGCCCGCTGGGCGGCGGAGCGCGGTTACGTCGTCGCGCGGGAACTTCTCGTCGGCGGACTGCGTTTCGACCATTGCGCACTGTGGGACGGTGTGCGGCCCGGGGTGGACGTCTTCGTCGCCCCCAGCCGGCGCGTGCTGGAGCGCGCCCTCTCCTCCGTGGAGGAGTTCACCGCCGAGTGCGCGCGGCGCGGGGTGCGCGTGGAGACGGTGGGGCGGGCCGAACCGTCGTACGACGCGCAGATGAAGGCACGGGTGCACCGCAGGCTGTCGATGCCGACCGCCGGCTACGACGGGCGCTGACGACGCCGGTGCCGCTCCCACGGCGCCGCGCCCCCTCCGGAGGCGCCCGGCCCGGTGTGACAAGGTGGGAGCCGGGGCCCGGCCAGGTCGAGCGGGGCGGGACGTGAGGTGTGCGGGGCGTGCGGGACGTGCGGTGGCGGCGGGTCGCCAGTCAGATCGGACGGAGCGCCACGGTGTGGGCGGTCTCGACGCTCACCATGCTCGTGCTCGCCGGTCTGCTGCCCGACTTCAGGCTCCAGTCCGCGGACGGCGACAGCGCCACCCACATAGCCATCACCGCCGCCTTCGGCGCCGGGGCCTTCGGACTGCTCTCGGCCGTGGTCTGGCCGCTCCTGGTCCGGCTGCTGCTGCTCGTGCCCGCCCTCGTCCTCGGCCTGCTGGTCTTCTTCCTCAACGGCTCGCTGCTGCTGCTCGCCCTGTGGCTCAGCCCCTCGGGCCGCCCCGAGGCCGCCCCGGAGACCGCCGTCGTGGTGGCCGCCGTGATGTCCGCGGTGGCCTCGGCCACCGGCGCCGCCCTCGCCGTACGCGACGACGACGCCTACCGCCGCCGCCTGCTGCGCCTCGCCGACCGGCGCCGAAGAGCCGGGCCGCCCTGCGCGGACACCCCCGGCCTGGTCTGCGTCCAGCTCGACGGCGTCGGCCACGACGTGCTCACCGACGCCGTCCGCAGGGGTCTGATGCCGACCGTCGCCGGCTGGCTGGCGACCGCCGACGGCGTGCGGCCCACCCACCGGCTCACCCCCTGGCGCACCGACTGGTCCAGCCAGACCGGCGCCAGCCAGCTCGGCATCCTGCACGGCAGCACCTTCGACGTGCCCGCCTTCCGCTGGTACGAGAAGGACCGCGGCGAGGTGATGGTGTGCAACCGCCCGACCAGCGCCGCCGAGCTCCAGCGCCGCGCCGTGCGGCGGACCGGCGACGGGGGACTGCTCGCCCTGGACGGCGCCAGCCGCGGCAACCTGTTCAGCGGCGGCGCGGGCGAACAGGCCCTCGTGCTGTCCATCGCCATCCGCCGCCGGGGCCGGGAGAACCGCTCCCGCGCCGGCTACTTCGCCTACTTCTCCGACCCCGCCAACGCGGTGCGCACGGCCCTGTCCTTCGTCGCCGAGGTGGTCCGCGAGATCGTCCAGTCCAGCCGGGCCCGTCTGCGCAGGCAGCGGCCCCGGGTCGGCCGCGGCGGCCTCTACCCCTTCGTGCGCGCCTTCGCCACCGTCGTCGAGCGCGACGTCGTGGTCGCCGCCGTGCTCGGTGACATGCTCGCCGGCCGCACCGCCGTCTACGCCGACCTCGTCGCCTACGACGAGGTCGCCCACCACTCCGGGCCGCGCGGCCGGGACGCCGAGAAGGTGCTGCAGCGCCTCGACCGGTCCCTCGCCTTGATCGAGAAGGCCGCCGAGCACGCGCCGCGCCCCTACCGCGTCGTCGTCCTGTCCGACCACGGCCAGAGCCCGGGCGAGACGTTCCGCTCCCGCTACGGCCTCACCCTCGGCGACCTGGTCCGGGCCGGCTGCGGACTGCCCGTGCCGCGCCGCGCCGAGCGGACCCGCAGCGGCGCCGAGGCCCGCGCCGCGGTCCGGGCCGCCCTGGGCCGGCCCGAGGAGGCCGACGGCGACGGGCACCGTCCCGCACGGGGCACCGACCCCGTCGTACTGGCCTCCGGGAACCTGGGCCTGGTGTCCTTCCCGGACGTCCCCCACCGCATGACCCGCGAGGAGATCGACGCCCGCCACCCGGGCCTGCTGACCACCCTCGCCAACCACCCCGGCATCGGCTTCCTGCTGGTCGCCAGCGAGGAGCACGACGGCCTGGTGCTCGGCCCGTACGGCACCGAGATCCCGCTGGCCCGCCTGGACGCGGAGCCCGGCCCGCTGGCCGGCTTCGGTCCCGGCGCCGCGGACGCCGTGCGCCGCACCCACTCCTTCCCGCACACCGCCGACATCATGGTCAACTCCTTCCACGACCCCGCCGACGGCGAAGTCCTCGCGTTCGAGGAGCAGATCGGCTCGCACGGCGGCCTCGGCGGCGCCCAGTCCCGGCCCTTCCTGCTCTCCCCGCTCACCCTGTCCGCGCCCGCCGCCGACGGTGAGGAGCCGGCCGGCGCCGAGGACGTGCACCGCGTACTGCGGCGCTGGCTGCTGGAGGTGGACGGCCCGCAGGTGCCGCTCCCCACGCGCGCCGGGGACGAGCGCACCGGGGACGAGCGCCCCGGCGAGGAGCGCACGGGAGAGGAGCGCCCCGGGGAGGAGCGGGCCGCCTAGGGGCCCGTCGACGGGGTGCGGGGCCCCCGAGTGTGATCGGATGGGACGCGGTACCCGAACAACTCGGACCCCCATGGAAAGGAAGAGCCGTGGCAACCACGCGCACCGCACACACCGTCTGGGAAGGCAACCTGCTCGAGGGCAACGGCGTCGTCACCTTCGACTCCTCCGGCATCGGCCAGCAGCCGGTGTCGTGGCCGTCGCGCGCCGAGCAGGCGAACGGCAGGACCAGCCCCGAGGAGCTGATCGCCGCCGCCCACTCCAGCTGCTTCTCCATGGCCCTCTCGCACGGTCTGGCCGGCGCCGGCACTCCGCCCACCCGTCTGGAGACGAAGGCCGACGTCACCTTCCAGCCCGGCGAGGGCATCACCGGCATCCACCTCACCGTCCGCGGCGAGGTGCCGGGCCTGGACGAGGACGGCTTCCGCTCGGCGGCCGAGGACGCCAAGAAGAACTGCCCGGTCAGCCAGGCCCTGACCGGTACGACCATCACCCTGACGGCCGAGCTGGCCTGACACCCGCACCTCCCGCCGATGCCGCGTGCCCACCGGGTGCGCGGCATCGCGTTTCCCGGGCACCCGTGCATTGACAAGCGCGCACCCGCGTTCTGTGCTGGGAGGGCGGCAGGCGTCCTGGCGGATGCGTCCCGGCGGAACCTCCTGGCGGAACCACTGGCGGAACCACTGGCGGAAGGGGACGGACCATGACACGTGCGGTCGGGATCGATCTCGGGACGACGAACTCGGTGGTGGCCGTCCTGGAGGGCGGCGAGCCGACCGTCGTCGCCAACGCGGAGGGCGCCCGCACCACCCCGTCGGTGGTGGCGTTCGCCAAGAACGGCGAGGTGCTGGTCGGCGAGGTGGCCAAGCGGCAGGCCGTCACCAACGTGGAACGCACGGCCCGCTCGGTGAAGCGGCACATGGGGGACGCGCACTGGCGCTTCCCGGAGCAGGGCGCCATCGACGGCAGCCGGCTGCGCGCGCAGGAACTGTCCGCGCGGGTGCTGCAGAAGCTGAAGCGGGACGCCGAGGCCTACCTCGGCGAGGACGTCACGGACGCGGTGATCACCGTCCCCGCCTACTTCGACGACACCCAGCGCCAGGCGACCAAGGAGGCCGGCGAGATCGCCGGCCTGAAGGTGCTGCGGATCATCAACGAGCCGACGGCCGCCGCCCTCGCCTACGGCCTGGACCGCGGCGAGGAGCAGACCGTGCTGGTCTTCGACCTCGGCGGCGGCACCTTCGACGTGTCCCTGCTGGACATCGGCGACGGCGTGATCGAGGTGAAGGCCACCAACGGCGACACCCATCTCGGCGGCGACGACTGGGACCAGCGGATCGTCGAGTACCTCGTCAAACGGTTCAAGGGCCAGTACGGCATCGACCTCGGCGCCGACAAGATGGCCGTGCAGCGGCTGCGGGAGGCCGCGGAGAGGGCCAAGATCGAGCTGTCCTCGTCCTCGGAGACGTCGATCAACCTGCCCTACATCACCGCCTCCGCCGAGGGCCCGCTGCACCTGGAGGAGAAGCTGACGCGCGCCCAGTTCCAGGAGCTCACCGAGGACCTGCTGGACCGCTGCAAGAAGCCCTTCCACCAGGCGGTCGCGGACGCGGGCGTGCAGTTGTCGGCGATCGACCACGTCATCCTGGTCGGCGGCTCCACCCGGATGCCCGCCGTCACCGGCCTGGTGAAGGAACTCACCGGCAAGGACCCGCACAAGGGCGTCAACCCCGACGAGGTCGTCGCGGTCGGCGCCGCGCTCCAGGCGGGCGTCCTGCGCGGCGACGTCAAGGACGTCCTGCTGCTGGACGTCACCCCGCTGTCCCTCGGCATCGAGACCAAGGGCGGCATCATGACGAAGATGATCGAGCGCAACACCACGATTCCCACCCGCCGTTCGGAGATCTTCACCACCGCCACGGACGACCAGCCCTCGGTCGGCATCCAGGTCTACCAGGGCGAACGCGAGATCGCCGCCTACAACAAGAAGCTGGGCGTCTTCGACCTCACCGGCCTGCCGCCCGCACCGCGCGGGGTCCCGCAGGTCGAGGTCGCCTTCGACATCGACGCCAACGGGATCATGCACGTCTCCGCCAAGGACCTCGCCACCGGCCGCGAGCAGAAGATGACCGTCACCGGCGGGTCCGCCCTGCCCAAGGAGGACATCGACCGCATGATGCGGGAGGCCGAGCAGTACGCGGAGGAGGACCGCAAGCGCCGCGAGACCGCCGAGACCCGCAACCAGGCCGAGCAACTCGTCTACCAGACCGAGCGGTTCCTCCAGGACAACGCCGACCGCGTCCCAGCGGAGACCCGCACCGAGGTCGAGGAGGCGGTCACCGAGCTGAAGACGCTGCTCGGCCAGAACGCCGAGACGGCCGCCCTGCGCACCGGAGTCGAGAAGCTCGCCACGGTCAGCCAGCGGATGGGCCAGGCCATGTACGCGAACGCGTCGGCCGCTTCGACGGATTCGGGCGGTTCCGCCGGCGCGGCCGGTGCCGCCGGGGAGCGGAGCGCGTCCGCGGACGAGGACGGCGTGGTGGACGCGGAGATCGTCGACGACGAGCGGGACACGAAGGGCGGGGCGGCCTGAGCCGGCGGCCGGGGGCCCGGCGTCACAGGGACTCGCGGTACTCCCGCAGCAGCTGCCGGGTGCGCCGCGCCGAGGAGGCCCGGGCGGTCATGTGGTCCAGGACCTCCAGGTGCGTGGAGATCTCCTGGCGGGAATCCAGGTACAGGGCGCCGGTCAGGTACTCGGTGAACACCATGTCCGGCAGCTCCGGTTCGGCGAACCGGAACAGCGTGAACGGCGCGTACGTACCCGGGTGCGGGCCGGCCGCGAACTCGGCGAGTTGCAGGGTGACCCGGTCCCGGTCGGCGTACTCCAGCAACCGGTCGAGCTGGTCGCGCATCACCGCGGCGTCGACACTCACCGGGCGCCGCAGCACCGTCTCGTCCATGATCACCCAGAGGTGGGGCGGGTCCGCCCGCTCCAGCAGCCGCTGCCGCGCCATGCGCAGCGACACGTGCCGCTCCATCGTCTCCGGCCCGGTGTGCCCGACCGTCCCGGCCTCCAGCACGGCGCGCGCGTACGCCTCGGTCTGCAGCAGGCCGGGCACGAAGTGCGGCTCGTAGGAGCGGACGATCCGGGCGGCCCCCTCCAGGCTCACGTACAGGCTGAACCAGTCCGGCAGCACGTCGTGGAACCGCTGCCACCAGCCGGGCTGGTTGGCCTCCTCGGCCAGCCGCACGAACGCGGCCTGCTCCTCCTCGGGCGCCCCGTAGGTGGCCAGCAGCACCTGCACGTAGGGGATCTTCAGCGCGACCTCGGCCATCTCCATCCGCCGTACGGTCGCCGACGCGACCCGGAGCACCCGGGCGGCCTCCTCACGGCTGAGCCCGGCCGCCTCCCGCAGTTCCTGCAACCGCTTGCCCAGCACCACCTGGCCCACGGTGGGCGCGGCGCGCCGCTCACTCACAGCCCGTCCTCCCCTACGCGCCGAAGTACCCGCGCAGTGTGTCACGCGACGCCCGGGTCGCACCCGCGGTCGAGCGGACCCGGCGCCACGAGGGGCGTCAACCGGCCAGTATGTGAAGGTACTTGGCGGTCGCCGGGTCGGCGGGCAGGAAGGTCTCGATGGCGAGTTCGGCGACCGTGACGTCCATGGGCGTGTTGAAGGTGGAGATCGACGACACGAACGACAGGACCCGCCCGTCGTGCTCGATGCGCAGCGGGAGCGCGAAGTACGCCACCGGCCCGGCCGGTTCGTCACCGGACGCGTCCTCGGGCACCGGGTATCCGGCGACCTCCTCGTACAGGGCCCGCAGCTGGTCCGAGCGGTCCAGGGCGATCTGCCGCTCCATCTGCGCGAGCAGGTGCCCGCGCCACTCGCGCAGGTTGCGGATGCGCGGCGCGAGTCCCTCGGGGTGCAGGGTGAGCCGCATCGCGTTCGGCGCCGGCGTCATCAGCTCCTCGGGGACTCCCTCCAGCAGTAGCGCGATCCCCCGGTTGGCGGCGACCACCGTGTACCCGGCGTCCACCACCAGCGCCGGGTAGGGCTCGTAGCCCTGGATGAGCCGTTCCATGCCGTCGCGCAGCGCGTCCAGCGCCGGGTCGTCCAGCGGGGTCTCCGGGTAGCGCGGCGCGTAACCGGCCGCCAGCAGCAGCGCGTTGCGCTCGCGCACCGGCACCTCGAGGTGCTCCGCCAGCCGCAGCACCATCTCCTCGCTGGGCCGAGACCGGCCGGTCTCGATGAAACTGATGTGCCGGGCGGAGGAGTCGGCGCGCAGCGCCAGCTCGAGCTGGGACACCCGGCGCCGCTCCCGCCAGGAGCGCAGCAGCCGGCCTGCCTGGCCCTTGTCGGCGTTCGTGGCGGCGGAGGCGGAGGGGCCGGTCGCGACAATGGTCATGCCGTCGACCGTAGTCGAGCGGCCCGCCCGGCGGCACGCCCCGGCACGAAGCCGGTCCCGCCCCGCCGCGGAGCGGTCAGGGAGCCGAACGGAGTGCCCGCGCGGCCGAACGGGGTGCGCGACGCAACCTGACCGGGTGCCCGGGCGGGCGGACGTGGCAGGCTGAACGCGTACCCGCACGCCCCGGAGGGAGCCGTCACATGGCCGTGGAACCGCTGTCGCAGAAGGAGATCGAGGACCGGCTGGCCGAGCTGCCCGGCTGGTCGCTGGACGGCGACCGGCTCACCCGGTCCTACCGGCTCGGCTCGCACTTCGCGGCGACGGCACTCGTCGTGCACGTCGCCGGCATCCAGGACGAGCTCGACCACCACTCCGACCTCACCCTCGGCTACAACACCGTCCACCTGAGCGTGAACACGCACAGCGCGGGCGGCGTCGTCACGGAGAAGGACTTCGCCCTCGCCCGCAGGGTGGAGGACATCGCCCCCGGCCACGGAACACACTGACGTGTGCTCGACTACGACGAGGAAGCGGACGCCTACGACGCCTCGCGCGGCGGCGAACCGCGCGCCGAGGCGGCGGCCGGGGCCGTCCTCGGCCTGATACCCGACCGGCCGGGCCGGCTCCTGGACATCGCCTGCGGCACGGGGCTCGTCACCCGGCGCCTGGCCGCCGCCCGGCCCGCGCTGCGGGTGACGGCGGCCGACCTCTCCGCCGCCATGGCCCGCCGGGCGGCCCACCGCCTGCCCGGCGCCGTCCTGCGGGCCGACTGCCGCCGCCTGCCCTTCCCCGACGCTACCTTCGACGCGGTCACCGGCGTCTGGCTGCTGCACCTGCTGTCCGGCCCCGACGAGGCGCGTGCCGTCGTCGCCGAGTGCGCACGGGTCCTCAGATCCGGCGGTGTCTACGTCACCACGGTCGACAAGGCCGCGGCGCACGACGTGGGCAGCGACATCGACGCCGTCCTCGCCCCGCGCCCCCGCCGCCCCGCCCAGGACGCCGCGGACGCCGTCGCCCGGTACGCCGCCGCCGAGGGACTCGTCCCGGCCGGACGAACCGCCTTCCCCGGCCGCGGCCAGGGCCGCAGCCCGCGCAGCACCGTCACCGACCTCAGGCGCGGCTGGTTCACCCTGCTGCCCCCGGACGACCCCATCACCGAGGAGTTCGCCACCCGCCTCGCCCGTCTCCCGGACCAGGACCGCCGCCGCCCGGACCCGGTCTTCCCCCTGCACGCCTTCCAGAAGCCGCCCACCGCCTGAAACTCCGACGCAGGGCGTCAGAGCCCGTGGCCCGTCCACGCGTCCGGCCGCGGGGTGAGGATCGAGCGGACCACGGGGCCGGACAACGCCATGACGTCGGAGACGAAGCGCAGGCGTCCGACGCCGAGGTGCCGCAGGGCCCGGCCGTGGTCGGTGGCGACGACGGCGGTGACCGCGAGGAGCAGCAGCCGCCACCCGGCCAGCACCGGGCGGCGTGCCGCGCGGGGCAGTTCGGCGAAGGAGGCGTGCAGCCGGGCGCAGTGGAAGGGCACGTGGCGCTCCTCGTCGGCCAGGACGCGGCCCGCCACCTCCGAGGTCAGCGGGTCCCCGGCGCCGTCGCGCAGGGCGCGGTAGTACCGCAGGGCCACCACCTCGGCGATCATCAGCACCAGCAGTTCGAGGCGCAGGCCCATCAGGCGCCGCAGCCGGACGAAGACCGTGTCGCTCCAGTGGCCGCTCAGCAGCGGCATCCCGCCCGCGGCCAGCAGACGGGCGAGCATCCTGGCGTGGTTCTGCTCCTCGGCGACGAACAGCCGGACCGCCCGGGCGTAGTCGGGGTCGCCCGCCTGGTCCGCCTTCGCCACGAGGTTGGCGCCGTCGCCGTCCTCCCCGACCTGGAAGCGCTGGATGCCCGCCCACACCGCGGGAGGCAGTGCCGCGCCCCGCCCCCAGTCCGGATCCCCGAGGGCGGCCCTCCGCCCCCGCTCGTCCTCGAAGTCCCGTGCCCACTTGGCGAACTCGTTGCCGTGCACCCGGTGTCCCTCCCCAGGGCGCGACCGTCGTGCCCTGGACAGGGACGACGTCCGGGGACGGCGAAACGTTGCATCGCCGTCCCAAAGACGCCGGTCTCGTGCTGTTCCCCGACCAGTCGCCGGTGAAGCCGAAGCTCACCGACGAGCCCGCCGCCACCGTGCCGTTCCAGCCCACGTTCCTCGTGGTCACCGGGGCGCCCACCCTGTCCGGGTCCACGGCGTCCGAGGCCAGGCTGACCATGCCCGTGTGCCCCCAGTCGTCCCAGCCGGCCGAGTCCAGCAGCGGGGTCCAGGTCTGCGTCGACTGCTGCCGGGTGCCGGCCGGCAGGCCTGCGGCGAGCGCCAGTACGGCCGTGAGGATGCGGGTTCTGCGCACGGTGGGGGGCCTCTCGCGGGGAGGGGTGCAGGACCGGGGAACGTGACGGCCGGGCGGCCCCCTGGTGCGGGTGGGGACCGCCCGGCCCGGTGGTCCCGTCGTCCGGTGACGGGACCGTGCACGCGGAGCGCCGGCGGGGACCTATTCGAGCAGCTCCGCGTACGAGCCCATGGCCAGGGCGATGTCCGCCTCGGCCCAGAAACGGTGGTACGTGAAGACGGGCGCGGCGCCGCCCTTGAGGTAGGCCTCGATCTTCGACCAGGCCGGGTCGTTCTTGTAGAAGGACCGGATCGAGGAGAACGTCGAGGACGAGTTGACCGCGTCGCCGTTCGGCATCCTGCCGCTCCAGCCGCTCGGCACGTACACGCTGTCGTTGAACCGGCTGTAGTCGCTCCGGGTCTCGGGGACGGCGATGCCGAGGCTGTCCTGGTAGTTGCCCCACATGCCGTCCAGCAGCGCCTTCGCCGTCGACTTCGCGGCGGAGTCACCGGACTTGGCGGCGTAGTACGTGAGCGTCTTGGCGTACGCGGCCGCCACGCCGACGTCGTCGGTGTAGTCGGCGACCGTCACGTGGAGTCCGCTGTTGGCGCCGGGGCTCGACGCGTTCCAGGTGTCGGGCTGGCCGGTCCACTGCAGGGTGGAGGGGATGCGGTACGTGCCGTCCGGGTTGACCGTGGTCTTGGACAGCGCCCACTTGACCCACTTGTCGAGCACGGCCTTGGCCTTCGCGTCGCCGGTCTGCTGGTAGTACTCGGCGACCCGCTCCATCGACCAGGCCTGGAAGCCGAACCACTGGTTGGACGGCGGGTCGTGGTAGACCGGCTGCCAGTCGTAGTACATGCCGTAGAACGTCGGCGTGCCTGCCGGCGGGGTGGCGTACCGGCCCTGCCAGGAGTTGGTCGCGCCGCCCGCGATCGCGCCCTCGGACGACTGCAGCCACTGGTAGAACTCGAGCTGCCGGGTGAGCGACTTGCCCCAGTCGGCCGCGCCCGTCGCCGACTTCGGCTTCAGGTCGGCGTTGTTGCTGAGCGCGTACGCGGCGAGCGGGTTCTGGTAGCCGCCGTGCACATGGCTGGAGCCGATCCGCCAGGCCCAGCCCGCGCTGGTGTCGGCGGCGCCGCCCCAGGCGTAGTACCAGGACAGCAGGTAGTGCGAGGCGTCCTTGCCGGTGCCGGCCGGGCAGGCGGACGGACCGACGCAGTTGCCGATCTTCTTGAAGTACTTGTCGTACATCGCGTACCGCAGGTAGTCGCCCATCTTCGCGGCCTTGGCGACGGTCGCGGAGACGTCACCGCTCTTGCCCTGCGCCTTCGCCCACACGTCGGCCCAGTAGGCGGCCTGCACCGCGCGCGCGTCCGCGTCCGGGGCGTCCGTGTACTTCCACTGCTTGGCGTAGGAGGAGTCGCCGGTGAACAGGTCCAGATAGCCGTTGGCGCCGCCGTACTTGAAGGCGTCGCAGGTCGGCTGCGGGACCGTCTCCCAGACGGACTCCTGCGGGCCGCGCTGGAAGGTGTTGATGTACGACGGTCCGGTGGCCGTCGGCCCGGCCTCGCACTTGCCGGGCTCGTCGCCGTAGCCGTAGACGTTGTCGACGTCCTGGATCCAGTGCATGCCGTAGACGTCGTCCGTGCCGTACGCGCTCTTCAGCTCACCGGCGATCGGGTCCGAACCCACGGAGACGCCCGTGTCCAGCTTGGCCGGGTACTCGTTCGGGGTGTCCTGTTCGGGCGCGTAGGTGGCCGGCTTCGAGGCGTTGTAGGAGGAGCTGGTCGGCTGGTCGGCGTGCGTGGGGATCATGTACTTCTCCATGATCTCCCAGGCGCCGTTGAACTTGGACCAGTCGCCGGTCACCTTCCCGTACATCGCCTGCAGCCACAGCAGGTAGCTGTAGGCCTCGGAGGTGGTCTCGTGGCCGTAGTCGGGAGCCTCGACGATCAGCGTCTCCACCGAGTGGTACGGGATGCCCTCGGGTGAGAAGTAGCCGTTCGCGGGGTTGGTGATCTTCCCGTACAGGTCCAGGAACCGGGCGTCGTACGCCTTCGACGCGGCCAGTTCCGTCACCGTGACCGTCGCCTTGGTGTGACCGGTCGCCGACGCGGTGAAGGTGGCGCTGCCGGTGCCGGAGGAGTCGGCGGTGACGGTCACCTTCTGCACGGTGTTCCAGTTGGACGGCGTGAAGGTCAGCGAGGAGCCGCCGGTGACCGACAGGCCCGTGTTGCCGGCCGTACGGGCGACGCCCACCGTCACATTGGCGCTCGGCTGCGTGGAGAGCTTCACGTCGAAGGTGCCGGACTTGCCCTGCTGGACGCCGAGCTGGGTGGGCGAGGCGACGACCGCCGGGCCCGAGGCGACCGTGATGCCGACCGGAGTGGACTCGGCGGAGGCGCCGAGGCTGTCGTACGCCTTGGCCACCAGCGAATGACTGCCCACGGTCAAACCAGAGGCCGAGAGCGCGTACGGCGCGCTGGTGTCCGTGCCCAGCAGCGTGGTGTCGTCGTAGAACTCCACCTTGGTCACGGTCGCGGCGTCGGCCGCCGCGGCGGTCGCGGCGAGCGGCACCGCGTCGCCCTGCGAGTACGTCGCGCCCGCGGCGGGGCTGGTCAGCACGGCGACCGGCGGCTGGTGCGCGCCGGCGCACGTGGTGCCGTTGACCGCGAAGGAGGCGGGCACCGTGTTGGTCCCGCTGTACGTGAACTGGGCGCCCGTGGACACCGCGGCCCCGGCGGCGATGGTGCCGTTGTACGAGGCGTTCTTCACGGTGACCGTCTGGCCGGACTGGGACCAGCTGCCGTTCCAGCCGTTGCTCAGCTTCTGGTTGCCCGAGTAGCCGTAGGTCAGGGTCCATCCGTCGATCGCGGACGTGCCGCGGTTGGTGAGGGTGAGGTCGGCGGTGAAGCCGGAGCCCCAGTCGTTGGTCCTGTAGTCGACGCTGCACTGGACGCCCGCCGCGTGCGCGGCCGTGGCGCCGGTGGCGAGCGTGGTGAGCGGCAGGGCGAGCGCCGCGATGGCGGCGGTCCACCATCGCCGCGCGGCTCTGCTCTTGCGTCCGGGATCCATGGTGCTGGTTCCTCCTTGCGGCTTGCGGCTCGAGGGGGGATGTCAAGGCTTGAACCAGTGGGAGCGCTCCCATAGTGAGGACGAGCCCGGGAGCGGTCAAGGTGCTTGAAGAGTCGAAATGATTCGACAGGTCCTCTCTCGGAAAAGTTCCTCAACTCCCCTGTGCAATCAGTCCAGTTGCCGCTACCTTCCATCGCACCAGTGGGAGCGGTTCCATTCAGTCGACGCGTCCGTCACGGCGCGCCAAGCTGCAAGGAGTCGCTCATGCGACACCCCCCGCGTTCAGTACTTTTAGCCGTCGCCGGTGCGACCGCGCTGCTCGGCGGCGTGCTCGTCCCGGTGGTCACGGCTGAGGGAGCCACACCGGCGTGCACGGTGGAGTACGCCGTCACCGGCCAGTGGGACGACGGCTTCCAGGGCTCCGTCAGGATCACGAACCACCAGGCCGCGACGATCGGTTGGAAGCTCACCTTCGACTTCGCGGCCGGCCAGAAGGTCACCCAGGGCTGGAACGCCAAGTGGTCCCAGTCCGGCACCACCGTCACCGCGGCCAACGAGAGCTGGAACGGCGGCCTCGGCTCCGGCGCGAGCGTCAGCGCCGGGTTCCTCGCCTCCTGGTCCGGCGGCAACGCGGTGCCGACGGCGTTCAGGCTCAACGGCACCACCTGCAACGTGGACTCCGAACCGACGACACCCCCGCCGACCGACCCGCCCCCGACCGATCCACCGCCGTCCGACGGCGCCGCGCCCGCCCTGCACGTCTCGGGCGGCAAGCTGGTGGACGCGGCCGGCCGCACCCGCAGGCTGCTCGGCGTGAACCGCTCCGGCGGCGAGTTCATGTGCGTGCAGGGCTACGGCATCTGGGACGGCCCGGTGGACGACGCGGCGATCGAGGCGATCGCCGACTGGAAGGCCAACGCGGTCCGCATCCCGCTCAACGAGGAGTGCTGGCTGGGTCTCTCCAACGTCAAGCCCGAGTACGGCGGCGTCAACTACATCGACGCGGTCAAGGACCTGGTGGCCCGCGTCGAGGCGCACGGCATGACGCCCATCGTCGAGATGCACTGGTCCTACGGCCAGTACACCGGCAACTCGGCGGGCTGCTCCGACGTGCACGCCACCTGCCAGAAACCGATGCCCGACATGCGGTACGCGCCGTCCTTCTGGGCGTCCGTCGCCAGCACCTTCAAGGACGACAGGGCGGCCGTGTTCGACCTGTTCAACGAGCCGTACCCGGACCGGGCGACCTCCGGCGCCGCGGACGCCTGGAAGTGCTGGCGGGACGGCGGCACCTGCCCCGGCATCTCCTACGAGGTGGCCGGAATGCAGGACCTGGTGGACAGCATCCGGGGCGCCGGAGCGAAGAACGTCATCATGGCCGGCGGGCTCGCCTACTCCAACGACCTCAGCCAGTGGCTGACGTACCGGCCCACCGACCCGGCGGGCAATCTCGCCGCCGCGTACCACGTGTACAACTTCAACACCTGCTCGAGCGAGAGCTGCTGGAACTCCACCCTCGCCCCGGTCGCGGCCCAGGTGCCGCTGATCGCCGGTGAGGTCGGGGAGAACACCTGCTCGCACGGTTTCACCGACCAGGTCATGAAGTGGTTCGACGACCGGAACCTGTCCTATCTCGGCTGGACCTGGAACACCTGGGACTGCTCCTCCGGGCCGTCCCTGATCTCCGGCTACGACGGCACACCCACCGCGTACGGCGCCGGCCTGCGCGACCACCTGCGCGCCCTCAACCCGTAACCGCATCACGGAAGAAGGAACCCGCACTCATGAGTCCTACCAGAATTTCGCTGCTCGCCGCCCTGGCACTGGTCGCCGGCGCCTCCGGGACGGCGCTCGTCGCCGGACCGGCCGGCGCGGCTGCCACCTCGGTCCCGTGCACCGTCGCCTACCAGATCCAGAACCAGTGGGACACCGGCTTCACCGCCAACGTCACCGTCACCAACAACGGCGCCGCCAAGTCGGGCTGGTCGGTGAAGTGGTCGTACGCCGGCAACCAGAAGGTCACCAGCGCCTGGAACGCGAAGGTCACCCAGAGCGGCGCCGCCGTCACCGCCGCCAACGAGAGCTACAACGGCGCGCTGGTCAACGGCGGTTCCGTCAGCTTCGGCTTCCAGGGCATTTACAGCGGCAGCAACGCCGTGCCCGCGACCTTCACCCTCGACGGGGTCACCTGCAACGTCGACGACGGCGGCAGCTCCGGCGGCGGCACCGGTGGCGACACGGGCGGCGGCACCGGCGGCGGCACGGGTGGTGACACGGGCGGCGGCACCGGCGGTGACACGGGCGGCGGCACCGGCGGCCGCGTCGACAACCCGTACACCGGGGCCAAGGTGTACGTGAACCCCGAGTGGTCGGCCCTCGCCGCCGCCGAACCCGGCGGCAGCCGCATCTCCAACCAGCCCACCGCCGTCTGGCTGGACCGGATCGCCGCCATCAACGGGGTGAACGGCGGCATGGGCCTGCGCGCCCACCTGGACGCGGCCCTGAAGCAGAAGGGCTCCGGCGACCTCGTCGTGCAGCTGGTCATCTACGACCTGCCGGGCCGTGACTGCTCCGCCCTGGCCTCCAACGGCGAACTCGGGCCGAACGACCTCGACAAGTACAAGAGCCAGTACATCGACCCGATCGCCTCCATCCTGTCCGACTCGAAGTACGCGGGCCTGCGGATCACCACGGTCATCGAGCCCGACTCGCTGCCCAACCTGGTCACCAACGCGGGGGGCACCGCGGGCAGCACCGACGCCTGCGCGACCATGAAGGCCAACGGCAACTACGAGAAGGGCGTCAGCTACGCCCTCGACAAGCTGGGCGCCATCGCGAACGTCTACAACTACATCGACGCCGGCCACCACGCCTGGCTCGGCTGGGACTCCAACCTCGGTCCCACGGTCCAGGAGTTCTACAAGGTCGCCACCAGCAACGGCGCCAGTGTGAGCGACGTGGCCGGGTTCATCGTCAACACCGCCAACTACAGCGCCACCAAGGAGCCGTACTTCAAGGTCACCGACTCGGTGAACGGCCAGACCGTGCGCCAGTCGAAGTGGGTCGACTGGAACCAGTACGTCGACGAGCAGTCGTTCGCGCAGGCGCTGCGGGACAAACTGGTCGGGTCCGGGTTCAACTCCGGCCTCGGCATGCTGATCGACACCTCCCGCAACGGCTGGGGCGGCACCGCCCGGCCCACCAAGTCCGGCCCGCTGACCTCCGTGGACGACTACGTCAACGGGAGCCGGATCGACCGGCGCGTCCACGCGGGCAACTGGTGCAACCAGAGCGGGGCAGGACTCGGCGAGCGGCCCACCGCGGCGCCTGCCGCCGGCATCGACGCCTACGTCTGGGTCAAGCCGCCGGGGGAGTCCGACGGCGCCAGCTCCGCCGTCAGCAACGACGAGGGCAAGGGCTTCGACCGCATGTGCGACCCCACGTACGGCGGCAACGCCCGCAACGGCAACAACCCCTCCGGCGCCCTGCCGAACGCGCCGCTGGCCGGGCACTGGTTCTCCGCCCAGTTCCAGCAGCTCATGCAGAACGCCTACCCGCCCCTTCCCTGACCGGCTGAACGTCCGCCGGGGCGCGGCCCTCACCGGCCGCCCCCCGGCGGTCCCTTTTTGCGGCACCGGCAACGAAACTGGCCCCGGCCCGGCGTTCCGGCGCAGGCTGTCCGCATCCGGACGACAGCGCCCAGGAGGCCGCACCCATGGCACACGAACACCACGACCACCACCACCCGCACCAGGGCCACCACCACGGCGGCGACGTCGACTGGGGTGCGATGGCCGCGATGCTGGAGACGGAGGCCGAGGTGTCCACACCGGCTTACTCCCACGCCCTGGCCTGGCTGAGCAAGGAGGTGACCGAACCCGGTCTGGTCGTCGACGCCGGCAGCGGGCCCGGGGTGCTCTCCGGCCTCTTCGCGGAGACCTTCCCCGGCGCCCGGGTGATCGCCGCCGACAGCTCCGAGCCGTTGCTGGAGCACGCCCGGGCCCGCGCCGCCCGCCTCGGCTACGCCGACCGTTTCGGCACCCTCGCCGGTGAGCTGCCCGGCGCGTTGCGGGAACTGGAGTACCCGGCGGACCTGCTGTGGGCGAGCCGCAGTGTGCACCACCTCGGCGACCAGCGGGCCGCGCTCGCCGCGTTCGCCGAACGGCTCGCGCCCGGCGGCACCCTGGCCATCCTGGAGGGCGGGCTGGCCCCCCGCTTCCTGCCCCGTGACATCGGCTTCGGCCGCCCCGGACTGCAGGCGCGTCTCGACGCAGCGCAGGAGGACCGGTTCGCCCGGATGCGGGCCGAGCTTCCGGGCGCCGTCGCCGTGACCGAAGACTGGCCCGCGCTGCTCGCCGCCGCCGGCCTGAAGCACACCGGCACCCGCAGCTTCCTGCTCGACCTGCCCGCCCCGGTTTCGGACCGGGTCCGCGCCCACGTCGTCGCCGTGCTGACCCGGACCCGGGAGATCCACGCCGACGCCCTCGACGCCGGGGACCGCGCCACCCTCGACCGGCTCCTCGACCCGTCCGACGAGCGCAGTCTGCACCACCGGCCCGACGTGTTCCTCCTGGCGGCCCACACGGTGCACCGCGCGGTCCGGCCCGTGTAGCGGGCGGTCACCGGGCTCGCCGAGAACACCCGGCGCCAGGTGACGGAGTTCGGCGTCGGCGTCAGCACCGTCGTCGTACGTCCGCTGGGGCAGCCCAACTGATCCGCCCCGACGTTCAGTTGTCCCGCAGGAACTGCCTGGCGAGCTGGTCCCCGAGAGAGACGGCCGCGCTGTGGCTCTCGATGGGGGAGACCTTGGAGTTCTTGAACAGGATGTAGGTCACGCCGGAGTCGACCCCGCCGGTGGCCGGGTCGGGGTCGATGCCGAGCGCCTTGGCGGTGGCGTACGAGGCCTCACCGATGATGGCGGTGGGCCCGGTGTCCCCGACGACGGCGTACTCCACCTTGCCGTCGTAGACCACGGCGACCACTCCGCCGCCCTTGATGCCGGCGCCGGTGTAGTTCCAGACGGTGCTGGAGCTGGGCACCACCACGTACGGCAGGGACTCGGCCTTCAGGGGCCTGCCGTCGGACTGGTGGAACGCGGTGTCGTCCTGGTACCAGGGGTCGTGGTCCTCGTTGCAGTTCGCGGTCCGCTGGCCGTCGCAGTCGATGTCCATGTCGGCCTTCCAGAACACCGCGCCGTTCTTGCCGCACACGGGGACCGTCGCCGAGGCCTCCTCGTCGGTGCGGTACTTGCCGTTGGAGATCTGGGAACAGGACGTCACCTTGGCGAGCAGGTCCGCCGCGCTCACCGTGCCCTCCTGGACGGAGGCCGGCGGGGCGCCGGAGGGGTCGACGGGGTCGGGGTCGGAGGCGTGGGCGGGAAGCACTCCGGCGGCGAGCAGAGCGGCGCCGGAAGCCGCGACGAGGGTCAGTGAACGCAGGCGCACTGTGGGGGGACCCTTCTGTTAGGAAAGTTTCCTTACCGGGCGTCCTACAAGGTGGCGTATGCGCATGCCCTCGTCAAGCACCTGTACGAGACTCGGCGTTGTGTTCGCTTTTGCGGGCCTTTGCCGCACACGGAAGACTGGTTCGGGTCGAAGCGACAGGCCACAGGGCACGCGGAGGCGAGAAGTCATGTTCGTGCGCACCGTCTACGTGACCGGCGACCCGGCGAAGATCGACACGGCGGTCCGGACCCTGAACACCGAGGGGCGCGAACTGCTCGAGGAGCGCCCCGGTTACCTCGGGGCCGGGGTCTTCACCGACCACGAGCTGGGCAAGCTGCTGGCGGTGAGCTGGTGGGCCTCCGAGCAGGCCCGCGGCAACAGCGACACGGTGATGCGGCAGCACCGGCAGGCGCTGCTGGAGCCGTTCGCGGGCACCCTGGCGGTGGAGAACATGGAGGCGGTCGTCCACCGTTCGCTGCGGGTGCCGCGCATGGGCGGCGGTCTGCGCGTGTCCCGGGTCGAGTTCGATCCCGCGGACGCCGCCCTGTTCGAGGAGACCTTCCGGTCGACCGTCCTGCCGCGCCTGGAGACGCTGCCGGGTCTCGCCCGGGCCGCTCTGCTCGTCGACCGCGAGCGCGGTCTGGGCCGGGTCGGCACCCTCTTCGTCGACCGCGCGTCCATGGCCGCGTCCCGGGCCGCCCAGGCCGCGGCCCGCCACGAGGCCGCGGCGAAGGCGGGGGCGAGGGTCGTGAGCCTGGAGGAGTTCGAGGTCGTGCACGCGGACGTGCACCTCGGCTGAGTCCGCGGGTTCGCGAAACGGCCGCCCGCCCCGCCCGTACGGCGGCTGCGGACGGCCGTTCGCCGTGCGGGGTCAGGCGACGTCGAACGTGGCCGGGTCCGGGCCGAGCCGCCGGTCCTCGTTCAGGGCGCTGATGGCCGCGAGGTCCTCGTCGTCCAGGCTGAAGTCGAACACCTGGATGTTCTCCTTGATCCGCGACGGCGTCACGGACTTCGGGATCACCACGTTGCCGAGCTGGACGTGCCAGCGCAGCACGACCTGGGCCGGGGTGCGGCCGTGCTTCTGCGCGATGGCGACGATCGCCGGCACCTCCAGCAGGCCCTTGCCCTGGCCGAGCGGCGACCAGGCCTCGGTGGCGATGCCCTGCTCCGCGTGCAGCTCGCGGGCCTGGTGCTGCTGCAGGTGCGGGTGCAGCTCGATCTGGTTGACCGCGGGGACCACCGACGTCTCCGCGATGAGCCGGTCCAGGTGCTGGGGAAGGAAGTTGGAGACGCCGATCGCCTTGACGCGGCCGTCGGCGTACAGCTTCTCGAACGCCCTGTAGGTGTCGAGGTAGGCGTCCCGCGACGGCAGCGGCCAGTGGATGAGGTACAGGTCCAGGTAGTCGAGACCCAGCTTCTCCAGCGACGCGTCGAACGCGCGCAGCGTGGAGTCGTACCCCTGGTCGCTGTTCCAGAGCTTGGTGGTGACGAAGACGTCCTCGCGGGGCAGGCCGGAGGCGGCGATGGCCTTGCCGGTGCCCTCTTCGTTGCCGTAGATCGCCGCTGTGTCGATGCTGCGGTACCCGGCCTCGAGCGCCGTGGCGACGGCCTGCTCGGCCTCGTCGTCCGGCACCTGCCAGACGCCGAAGCCCAGCTGGGGCATCTCGACGCCGTTGTTGAGGATGATCGGGGGGACCTTGCTGCTCACGAGCTCGTTGATCCTTCGGTTGTCGACAGGTGGTACCCCATCGTCAACGATCACGAGGCCCCCGCGCATTCCTGACGGCGCGATCCGCGCCGGGAATTTCCGCCGGAGGCGGCCGGCCCGCGGTGTCTCAGGCCTGGTAGAGCGCCTCGACCTCGCTCACGTACGCCTTCTCGATGGCCTTGCGCTTCAGCTTCAGCGACGGGGTCAGCAGGCCGTGCTCCTCGGTGAACGGCTGCGCCAATATGCGGAAGGTGCGGATCGACTCCGCCTGCGAGACCAGGGTGTTGGCGGCGACGACCGCCCGCCGCACCTCCGTCTCCAGGTCCGGGTCGCGCACGAGCTGCGCGGGGCTGAGCCGGGGCTTGCCGCGCATCTGCAGCCAGTGCTCGACGGCCTCCTGGTCGAGCGTGACCAGGGCGGCGATGTACGGCCGGTCGTTGCCGACGACGATGCACTGGTTGATCAGCGGATGCTCGCGCACCCGCTCCTCCAGCACCCCGGGGGAGACGCTCTTGCCGCCGGAGGTCACCAGGATCTCCTTCTTGCGGCCGGTGATCGTCAGGTAACCGTCCTCGTCCAGGGCGCCGAGGTCGCCGGTGGCGAGCCAGCCGTCGTGCAGGGTCCCGTCGGTGGCCTTCTGGTTGTTGAGATAGCCCTGGAACACGTTGCCGCCGTGCAGCCAGACCTCGCCGTCGTCGGCGATGTGCACGGTGACGCCCGGGATGGGCTGGCCCACGGTGCCGTAGCGGGTGCGCTCGGGCGGGTTGGCGGTGGCGGCCGCCGAGGACTCGGTCAGGCCGTAGCCCTCGTAGATCTGCACCCCGGCGCCCGCGAAGAACAGCCCGAGCCGCCGGTCCATCGCGGAGCCGCCGGACATCGCGTTGCGGATGCGGCCGCCCATGGCCGCGCGCACCTTGGAGTACACGAGCTTGTCGAAGAGCTGGTGCTGCATCCGCAGGCCGGCCGACGGCCCGGGGCCGGTGCCCCACGCCTTGGCCTCGACGGCGTCCGCGTACTTCACCGCGATGTCGACGGCCTTCTCGAAGGGCCCGTCCCGGCCCTCCTTCTCCGCCTTGCGCCGGGCGGAGTTGAACACCTTCTCGAAGATGTACGGCACCGCGAGGATGAACGTGGGCCGGAAGGCCTGCAGATCGGGCAGCAGGGCGGCCGCGTGGAGCTGCGGCTGGTGCCCGAGGCGTACCCCGCCGCGGATGGTGGCGACCTCGACCATCCGGCCGAAGACGTGCGCGAGCGGCAGGAACAGCAGGGTGGAGGCCTCGTCGCCCTTCTTGGTGTGGAACACCGGCTCCCAGCGCCGGATCACCGTGTCCGCCTCGTACATCAGGTTGCCGTGGGTCAGCACACAGCCCTTGGGGCGGCCGGTGGTGCCCGAGGTGTAGATGATCGTGGCGACCGACTCCGGGGTGATCGCCTGGCGGTGCCGGTCCACCACCTCGTCGTCCAGGTACGCGCCGGAGTCGTACAGCTCCTGCACACAGCCCGAGTCGAGCTGCCACAGCTCACGCAGCCGCGGCAGCCGGTCGATCACGGTGGCGATGGTCATCGCGTGGTCCTCGTGCTCCACGATCGCCGCCGTCACCTCGGCGTCGTACAGCATCCAGAAGCACTGCTCCGCCGAGGACGTCGGATAGACGGGGACCACCTGCGCGCCGATCGTCCACAGCGCGAAGTCGAAGAGGGTCCACTCGTAGCGCGTGCGGGACATGATGGCGACCCGGTCGCCGAACCGGATGCCCCTCGCCAGCAGGCCCTTGGCCAGGGCCAGCACCTCGTCCCGGAACTCCGCCGAGGTCACGTCCCGCCACTGACCGGACTCGTCCTTGCGGCCGAGCGCCACGTGCAGGGGGTCCGTCCGGGCATGTTCGAAGACGGCGTCGGCGAGTCCGCCCACCAGCGGCGCCGACGTCAACGGAGGGGTGGTGAACTCGCGCAATCCCTCGCTCCCCGTCCTTGCTTTTCGGTCACGTCCGCGACGCTCCGCACGGCGCCGTGAAAGCTACCCCACCCGTCAGCCGGGCGGGAGGGGCGCGGAAAACGAGCAAACCTCGCCTTCTTACCCGACGACGATCGGAAAATACCCTCACATGGGTAAGGGCCGGACACAATACTGACGAGTCAGTAACTTACGGAGCCGTAATCTCCACCGAATCTGTACGACGCGGTTACCGCTTGCCGACCTGGCCAGAGCGCCGGAAAGGACGGTCCCAAGGCCTTCTCGTCGTGACCGGCCAGGGCCCCTGGCCAAAATCAGCGCCCGGCGCGCTGCCGCCCGTGCAGCCGGTCGCCGCCCGCCAGGATGGCCGCGGCCAGCGCGGCGGCGGCCGCGTCGGCGGCGCCCCGGCGCCTGCCGTGCACCACGACGAAGTCGACCTTGCCCAGTTCCGGCAGGGCCGGGCGCTCCGGCAGCCGGAACAGGCCCGGCGGGATCAGGCGCCTGGAGTGGGCCATGACCCCGAGACCGGCGCGGGCCGCGGCGACGAGGCCGTTGAGACTGCCGCTGGTGCACGCGATCCGCCACTCGCGGCCCTGCGCCTCCAGCGCCTCCAGGGCGCGGGCCCGGGTGATGCCCGGCGGGGGGTACACGATGAGCGGGACCGGCCGGTCCGGGTCCAGCCGCAGGTGCTCGGAGCCGATCCAGACCAGGTCGTCGCGCCACACCAGCTCGCCGCGCGGGTCCTCGGGCCGCCGCTTGGCCAGCACCAGGTCGAGCTTGCCCGCCGCCAGCCGCTCGTGCAGCGTGCCGGACAGCTCCACGGTCAGCTCCAGGTCGACCTCGGGATGGTCGTGGCGGAAGCGCTCGAGGATCTCCGGCAGCCGGGTGAGGACGAAGTCCTCCGAGGCGCCGAAGCGCAGCCGGCCGCGCACCCGGGTGCCGGTGAAGAACGCCGTCGCCTGCTCGTGCACCTCCAGCAGCCGGCGCGCGAAGCCCAGCATGGCCTCGCCGTCCTCGGTCAGCTCCACCGAGTGGGTGTCCCGGGAGAAGAGCTGACGGCCGGTGGCGTCCTCCAGCCGCCGCACGTGCTGGCTGACCGTCGACTGGCGCAGTCCGAGGCGCCGGGCGGCCTGGGTGAAGCTCAGCGTCTGCGCCACCGCCAGGAAGGTGCGCAGGTGGGTGGGGTCGTACACGCCCGCAGTCTAGTCGTGGTCATCACGGAACACGATGGCAGTCAGAGTGGTATGCCGGATTCCCGATCGGCGCACTGCGGAGGACGATGGAGGGGGCCCTCCGGGCCCGGACGTGACCGACGAACAGCGAGTGGAGCACCGTGAAACGCCCGCACTGGCCGAGCTGGATGCCGATCGACCCGTACATCGTGCTGCTGATCGGCACGGTGGGGCTCGCGGCGCTCCTCCCGGCCCACGGCACCGGAGCGGACGTCGCCTCCGGGGCGTCCACGGCGGCGATCGCCTTCCTGTTCTTCCTCTACGGCGCCCGGCTCTCCACCCGCGAGGCGCTGGACGGGCTGCGTCACTGGCGTCTGCACGGCACCGTGCTGGCCTGCACCTTCGTGATCTTCCCGGTGCTGGGCCTGGCCGCCCGCGGACTGGTCCCGGTGCTGCTGACCCAGCCGCTGTACCAGGGGTTGCTGTTCCTGACGCTGGTCCCGTCCACGATCCAGTCGTCCATCGCGTTCACCTCGATCGCCCGCGGCAACGTGCCCGCCGCCATCTGCGCCGGCTCGTTCTCCTCCCTGGTGGGCATCGTCGCGACCCCGCTGCTGGCGGCCGCCCTGCTGGGCAACAGCGGCGGCGGGTTCTCCGCCGACTCGCTGGTGAAGATCGTGCTGCAACTGCTGGTGCCGTTCGTCGCGGGGCAGGTGCTGCGCCGGTGGATCGGCGGCTTCGTCGCCCGGCACAAGAAGGTCCTCGGCCTGGTCGACCGCGGCTCGATCCTGCTGGTCGTCTACACCGCTTTCAGCGAGGGCATGACCCAGGGCATCTGGCACCAGGTCAGCGCCGTGCGGCTGGGAGCGCTGCTCGTCGTCGAGGGCGTGCTCCTGACCGTGATGCTGCTGCTGACCTGGTACGGCGCACGCGCGCTCGGCTTCGGCCGGGCAGACCGGATCGCGATCCAGTTCGCCGGGTCGAAGAAGTCCCTCGCCTCCGGCCTGCCCATGGCCAGCGTCCTGTTCGGCGCCCACGCCTCCCTGGCCGTGCTGCCGCTGATGCTCTTCCACCAGATGCAGCTCATGGTGTGCGCGGTCATCGCCAAGCGGCGCGCCCACGACCCGGAGGCCGCCGAGCCGCCCGGGCCCGCCGCCGGGTCCCGCACGGCGGTCGGCACCGGCTCCCGCTGAGCCCCCGCCCGTCCGGCGCCGGCCGCTCCCCGGGGTCCTCACCGGGCCGCCGCGGCTTCCGCGGCCTCCCTGACCCGGATCCGGCGCCGGCGGTCGGCCGCCGACCCGGTCCAGCGGCAGCCACGGCACGGTGTCCCTCGGGGACCGCCGCTCCTTCGCGGCGCCGCTACGGCCGCAGGACGACCTTGCCGAGGTTGGCCCGTGCCCGGACGGCCTCGTGCGCCTTCGCCGCGTCCTCCAGCGCGAACTCGCCGTGCACGGCGGGTCTCAGGGCGCCGTCGGAGAACAGGCGCCACAGCTCCCGCCGCCACCGCTCGTACAGCTCAGGCCGGCCGCGGGCGATCAGCGCCATCTGGAACCCGATCACCGACTTGGCGCCGACCAGCAGGTCGTACGCCTGGATCGTGCCGCCGCCGGAGCTGTAGGCGACCAGCCGGCCGTGCGGGGCGAGCGCGGCGAGAGCGGGGGTGAGCAGATCACCGCCGACCGCGTCCAGCACGCAGTCGTACGGCTCCCCCCACCGCTCGTCGCCGTACCGGACGCAGTCGTCGGCGCCGAGCGAGCGGACGAAGTCCGCCTTCGCCGGGTCGGAGACGGCGCCCACCACCCGCCGGGCACCCAGCACCCGCGCCAGCCGCACCGCGAGCTGGCCGGCCCCGCTCGCGGCGGCCGTGACGAGCACCGACTCGCCGCGCACGGGGCCGGCGGCGTGCAGCGCGCCGCGGGCCACCAGTCCGCCGCGCACCAGCGCGACCGCGTCGACGCAGGTCGCGTCGTCGGGCACCGGGGAGGCCATGTCCTCACGCAGCAGGGCGAAGTCGGCGTAGCCGTGGCCGAAGCACAGCCCGGTCACCCGGTCGCCGGCCCGGAAGCGGCTCACGTCCTCGCCGGCGGCCACCACCGTGCCGGCGATCTCACCGCCCAGCGGGATCGGTTCGGCGGCCTCGGTCACCTTGCGGACGACGGGCAGCGTGACCCCGACCGCCTCGCAGCGCACCAGCAGCTCCCCGGCGCCGGGCTCGGGTACGGCGGCCTCCTCCACGAACAGCGGACCGCCGGCGGACTCGTAGCGGACGCGGCGCATCGCGGCCTCCAGACCCCGGGACGCACCCCGGGCAGGTCGTTGGGAACACCCATGAACTCGTTGGGAGCCCCAACGGTACTGAAGAGTCGTTGGGAAGTCCAAGGATTTCTGGCTAGGCTGCCGTCATGGCCGAAGCACCCCTCCCCGCCATCCGCGCCCTGCCCAGCTGGGTCCTCGGCCGGGCCGCCGCCCGGGGCCGCGCCCTGGTCGCCGACGCCCTGGCGGCCGAGGGCATGAAGATGTGGCACCACGTCGTCCTCTCCGCCGTCCGCGACCTGGCGCCCGTCGCCCAGGCCGACCTCGGCCGCGGGGTCGGCCTCGACGCCAAGGACCTGGTCGGCGTCCTCAACGACCTGCAGTCCGCCGGTTTCGTCCTGCGGGCCCCGGACCCGAAGGACCGGCGCAAGAACGCCGTGTCCCTCACCGAGGACGGCGCCCGTCTGCTCGTCCGCTGCGAGAAGGCGGCCCGCGAGGCCAACGACGAACTGCTCGCCCCGCTGTCGACGACTGAACGCGATCAGTTCATGGGCCTGTTGACCCGGATTTCCGGCACCGTCGGCTGACGGCGGTTAACGTTCCGTCATGACCGCAGCTCCCGTGCTCGATCCCCGGCGCACCGCCCTCGTCCTGGTCGACCTGATGGACCGCGTCGTCGCGCTGCCCCTGGAACCCCGCAAGGGCACCGAGGTGCTCACCACCGCCGAGGAGCTGGCCGCCGCCTTCCGCGCGGCCGGGGCGCTCGTCGTGCTGATCCGGGTCGAACGCCCCACGGTCGCCGAGCAACCGCCCGGCAGCGGTCTGGTGGCGGGCTTGCGCCGGGACGGCGACCTGGAGGTGGTCAAGCGCACCATCGGCGGCTTCCACGGCACCGACCTCGACGAGCGGCTGCGCGAGCGGGGCGTGCGCACGCTGGTGTTCGGCGGCATCGCCACCAACCTCGGCGTCGAGTCCACCGCCCGCGCCGCCGCCGACCTCGGCTACGACCTGGTCTTCGTCGAGGACGCCATGGCCGCGCTCACCGCCCCCGAGCACGAGGCCTCGATCCGGCTCGACTTCCCGCGCCTGGGCACGGTGATCGGCGCGCGGGACCTGCGTCTCACCCGCGGCTGACGGTTCGCGGAGCCGCGTTCCGCGCGCGGTTCCGGCCGGCCGAACAGCGGAGCCCCCGCGGCGCAGGGCGCCCGCCGGCAGGGGCCCCGCCGCCGTGCCGCGGGGGACCCGTCAGCTCCGCGCGGCCGTGGCCGGCAGGGCGACGCGGTCCTCGCCCGCGTACACGTTCATCGAACCGCCCCGCAGGAAGCCCACCAGGGTCAGGCCCGTCTCGGCGGCCAGGTCGACGGCCAGCGACGACGGCGCCGACACGGCCGCGAGCACCGGGATGCCCGCCATCACGGCCTTCTGCGCCAGCTCGAACGAGGCGCGGCCCGAGACCAGCAGGATCGTGCGGGACAACGGCAGGTCGCCGTTCTGCAGCGCACGCCCGACCAGCTTGTCGACCGCGTTGTGCCGGCCCACGTCCTCCCGCGCGTCCAGCAGTTCCCCGTCCTCGCTGAACAGGGCCGCCGCGTGCAGGCCCCCGGTGCGGTCGAACACCCGCTGGGCCGCCCGCAGCCGGTCGGGCAGGCCGGCCAGCAGCTCGGGGGTGACCCGGACCGGGGGAGTGTCGGCGATCGGCCAGCGCGTGGTGGTGCGGACGGCGTCCAGGCTGGCCTTCCCGCAGAGGCCGCACGAGGAGGACGTGTACACGTTCCGCTCCAGGCTGAAGTCGGGCAGCGCGACGCCGGGCGCGGTCTTCACGTCGACCACGTTGTAGGTGTTCGAACCGTCGGCGGTCGCTCCCGCGCAGTACACGATGTTCAGCAGGTCGGCGGCGGTGCCCAGGACGCCCTCGCTCACCAGGAACCCCGCCGCCAGCGCGAAGTCGTCGCCCGGTGTGCGCATGGTGATCGCGAGGGGTCTGCCGTTCAGCCGGATCTCCAGCGGTTCCTCGGCGACGAGCGTGTCCGGCCGGGTGGAGACCGCCCCGTCCCGGATGCGGAGGACCTTGCGTCGTTCCGTGACTCGTCCCATGTCCTGATCAGCCCCGGTTCTGTACGTGCTGGTAGCCGAAACGGCCCTTGATGCGGAGATTGCCGTGGGTCACCGGGTTGTCGTGCGGTGAGGTGACCTCGACGATCTCATTGTCCTGCACATGGAGCGTGAGGTCGCAGCCCACTCCGCAGTAGGCGCACACCGTCGTCGTCTCCGTCTGCCTCGACTCATCCCAGGTACCCGCCGACCGCCTGTCGAACTCCGGCCTGCACGACAGCGCACCCGTCGGGCACACCTCGACGCAGTTCCCGCAGTTCCCGCAGGCCCAGTCGGTCAGCGGCGCGTCGTGCTCGACGGCGATCCGCGCGTCGAAGCCCCGCCCGGCGACCGCGCCACGTCGACCGGGCCCACTTCGGCGGGGTCGTCGGTGGCGCCGGGGTGCGCGGTGAAGTCGCCGCGCGGGCCGAGCACCCGTACTCCGTGCCGCCTCATGGCCGCGAGATGCGGTCCATGGGCCAATGGACGAGAGCCCGGCAAGGGTTCGCGCGACGACCGTTGAACGCCCTCCGCATACCGTTCACCGCATACGGTCGACGGCGCGTCTTCTCAACTTCCGGAACCGGTCCTACCGTTCGGCGTCATGAGCAGCCCCCCTGTCGCACCCCCGGGCTGGAGCCGCTGGCTGGTCCCGCCCGCCGCCCTGTCCGTCCACCTGTCCATCGGCCAGGCCTACGCCTGGAGCGTGTTCAAGCCGCCGCTCGAGTCCGCCCTGCACCTCGACGGCACCCGCAGCGCGCTGCCCTTCCAGCTCGCGATCGTGATGCTCGGGCTGTCGGCCGCCTTCGGCGGCACGCTCGTCGAGCGCAACGGGCCGCGCTGGGCGATGACCGTGGCCCTCGTCTGCTTCTCCTCCGGCTTCCTGCTCTCCGCGCTCGGCGCCGAGACCCAGCAGTACTGGCTGATCGTCCTGGGCTACGGCTTCGTCGGCGGCATCGGCCTCGGCATCGGCTACATCTCACCCGTCTCCACCCTGATCAAGTGGTTCCCGGACCGGCCGGGCATGGCCACCGGCATCGCCATCATGGGCTTCGGCGGCGGCGCGCTGATCGCCTCGCCCTGGTCGGCGCAGATGCTGGAGTCCTTCGGCACCGGCCACTCCGGGATCGCGCTCGCCTTCCTGGTGCACGGACTGACCTACGCCGTCTTCATGACGCTCGGCGTGCTGCTCGTCCGCGTGCCCCGCACCGAGGAGCCGGCCGGGGACGGGCCGGCCGCCGCCACCGAGGGCGTGCGGGTCTCCGCCCGCGGTGCCGTGCGCACCCCGCAGTTCTGGTGCCTGTGGGTGGTGCTCTGCATGAACGTGACCGCGGGCATCGGCATCCTGGAGAAGGCCGCGCCGATGATCACCGACTTCTTCGCCGGCGGCTCCACGCCGGTGTCGGCCTCGGCGGCCGCCGGATTCGTCGCGCTGCTGTCGGCCGCCAACATGGCCGGCCGGATCGGCTGGTCCTCCGCCTCCGACCGGATCGGGCGCAAGAACGTCTACCGCGTCTACCTCGGCGCCGGCGCCCTGATGTACCTGCTGATCGCCCTGTTCGGGGACTCCTCGAAGCCGCTGTTCGTGCTCTGCGCGCTGGTGATCCTCTCCTTCTACGGCGGCGGCTTCGCGACCGTCCCCGCCTATCTGAAGGACCTCTTCGGCGCCTACCAGGTCGGCGCCATCCACGGCCGGCTGCTCACCGCCTGGTCCACGGCCGGCGTGCTCGGACCGCTGATCGTCAACTGGGTCGCGGACCGGCAGGAGGAGGCCGGGAAGCACGGACCGGCGCTGTACGGGCTGTCCTTCGGCATCATGATCGGCCTGCTCGTCGTCGGTTTCGTCGCCAACGAACTCGTCCGTCCCGTGCACGTACGCCACCACGTGCCCGCCCCGAGGGAGGCAGCAGATGCCCAGCGACAGCAGCCCGCCTAGCCGGTCCGGCCTGATCCTGCTCGCCTGGCTGTGGGTGGGGGCGCCGCTCGCCTACGGACTGTACGAGCTGGTCCGCAAGGCCACGCAGTTGTTCACGGGGTGAATGGTCGGGCGTCCGAGCGTGTGACGGAAGCCGACAACTCGGATGCCCGATTCCTGTGCCCTCGCCTGCCGCCGTACTCGCGAGTCACTGGCCAGACTGATGGATCCCGCTACCCACGGCAACGAGGGGATCCCCCAAATGCACGGCTCGCGCATCGCGGCCATCGGCCACTACCAGCCCGCCAGAGTGCTCACCAACGACGACCTGGCGGGCATGGTCGACACCAGCGACGAGTGGATCCGCGGCCGGGTGGGCATCCGGACCCGGCACATCGCGGGCCCCGACGAGCCGGTCGACGAACTCGCCGCGCACGCCGCCGCCAAGGCGCTCGCCGCCGCCGGGCTCACGCCCGGTGACATCGACCTGGTGCTGGTGGCCACCTCCACCGCCATCGACCGCTCCCCGAACACCGCCGCCCGCGTGGCCGCCCGGCTCGGCATCCCGCGCCCGGCCGCGATGGACGTCAACGTCGTCTGCGCCGGGTTCACCCACGCGCTCGCCACCGCCGACCACACGGTACGGGCGGGCGCCGCGACCCGGGCGCTGGTCATCGGCGCCGACAAGATGTCCGAGGTCACCGACTGGAGCGACCGCAGCACCTGCGTCCTGGTCGGCGACGGGGCCGGGGCCGCCGTGGTCGAGGCCTGCGCGCCCGGTCAGCAGCCCGGCATCGGGCCGGTCCTGTGGGGGTCGGTGCCGGAGATGGGCAACGCCGTGCGCATCGAGGGCACCCCGCCCCGGTTCACGCAGGAGGGCCAGAGCGTCTACCGCTGGGCCACCACCCAGCTCCCGCCCATCGCCCGGCGCGCCTGCGAGCGGGCCGGACTGGACCCCGCCGACCTCGCCGCGGTCGTCCTGCACCAGGCCAACCTGCGCATCATCGAGCCCCTCGCGCGGAAGCTGGGCGCCGTGAACGCCGTCGTCGCGCGCGACGTCACCGAGTCCGGCAACACCTCGGCGGCCAGCATCCCGCTCGCGCTGTCCAAGCTGCTCGAACAGGGCGCGGTCCGCAGCGGGGACGCGGCCCTGCTGTTCGGCTTCGGCGGCAACCTGTCGTACGCGGGACAGGTCGTCCGCTGCCCGTGACGTGCGGCGCGCACCCGTGTGTGACGCGTCCGGCTTTCCCTGCCCCTGGCGTTTTGCGTGCGGTAGACCGTAGACGATAGACAATTGCAACTGGCTCCGTTGGCACACGGCCGGGCGCCGGCCCGCCGAGGAGGGGGACCGTGATGTTGTCGACCGGACTGCCGCAGGGAGCCGTACCCAAGCTCGAACGGCCCGGGCCGCTGCGCGACCGCGTCTACGAGGCCCTGCTGGAACTCATCACCACCCGCGCCCTGCGACCCGGCCAGCACCTGGTGGAGAGCGAACTCGCCGGGCACCTGGGCGTCTCCCGCCAGCCGGTGCGCGAGGCGCTGCAACGGCTGAACACCGAGGGCTGGGTCGACCTGCGCCCCGCCCAGGGCGCGTTCGTGCACGAGCCGACCGAGGAGGAGGCCGACCAGCTCCTGACGGTCCGTACGCTCCTGGAGGCGGAGGCGGCCCGCCTCGCCGCCCTGAACGCCGGCCGGCCGGGCACCGACGCCCTGGAGGAGCTGTGCGCCCAGGGCGAGCGGGCGGTCGCCGACGACGACGTGGACCGCGCGGTCGCCCTGAACGCCGCCTTCCACGCCAAGATCATGGACCTGGCCGGCAACGCGGTCCTCGCCGAACTCGCCGCCCAGGTCGACCGCAGGGTGCGCTGGTACTACACCCCGGTGGCCCGCCGGCGCGGCAGCCAGTCCTGGATCGAGCACCGCGAGCTGATCACCGCCATCACCGCCCAGGACGCGCCCCGCGCCGCCGAACTGATGCGGGAGCACACCGAACACACCCACCGCTCCTACCCCGAGCGCGACACCGACTGACCGGAGCGGACTCGACGCCGGAAGTCGCGCTGTACGGCTGCCGGCGTCGGGGGCCGCCCCCGAGGGCGCCTCCCGCCCGCCGTCGTCATCACCGAGGGCATCCCGGTCCACGACACGACACCGTCGCCTTCACCGCGTACGCCGCACGGCACGGCACCCGCGTCATCGGCCCCAACTGCCCCGGCCTGATCACCCGCGGCCAGTCCAGTGCGGGCATCATCCCCGCCGACATCACCGAACCCGGCCCCATCGGCCTGGTCTCCAAGTCGGGGACCCTCACCTACCAACTCACGCACGAACTGCGCGACACCGGCTTCTCCACCTGCGTCGGCATCGGCGGCGACCCCGTCACCGGCACCGGCCACATCGACTGCCCGGCCGCCTTCCAGGACGATGCCGACACCGAACTCGTGCTGCTCATCAGGGAGATCGGCGGCGACGCGAAGGAACGCGCGGCCGCCTACATCCGCGACCACGTCACCAAGCCCGTCGTCGGCTACATCGCCGGATTCACCGCCCCCGAGGGCCGCACCATGGGCCGCGCGGGCGCCATCGTCTCCGGCTCGGCCGGCACGGCCCAGGCCAAGAAGGCGGCGCTGGAGGCGGCCGGCGTCCGCGTGGGCGGCACCCCGGCCGGGACGGCCCGGCTCGCGCTCGCGCTGCCGCGCGACGGCACGTGAGGTCACTCATAGTGCGGACGCGGTCACTGTCGCACATGTTGCCGCGGCGGTAACTTCCATGCTGCGCCCGGCCGCACGCCGCCCACCGGCCGCCCCCGGGCGCCGTACGACGTCCGCCCGCACGACGGCGCCAGCCGTGCGGCCGGACCGGCCACGCACCTCCCGCCGACGAAGCAAACCACGCACCTCCCGCCGACGAACCAGCCATGCACCTTCCGCCGACGAACCAGCCATGCACCTCCCGCCCCCGACCGTGCACCGGAAGCGGAGCAAACCGATGGCACCCATCCTCACCCTCAAGAACGGCACGTCCTGGACCGAGGCCTGGCAGCGCTGCCTCGCCGCCGCCCCCGAGGCCTTCCGGGACGACCGCGTCCTCAACCTCTGGAACGCCGCCTGGCGCGCCGACGGCAGGGCGCTGCCCGCCACCAGCCCGGTCGACGGCAGCCCCATCGCCGGCCCGCCCCGGCTGGACCGGGCCACCGCCCGCCAGGCCGTGGCCGCCTCCCTGGACCAGCACCGCGCCTGGCGGCACACCCCGCTGGCCGAACGCCGGGCGCGCGTCGCGGCCACCCTCGACGCCCTCACCGAGCACCGCGAACTCCTCGCCCTCCTCCTTGTCTGGGAGATCGGCAAGCCCTGGCGGCTCGCCCGGGCGGACGTGGACCGCGCCATCGACGGGGTCCGCTGGTACGTCGACGGCATCGAGCCGATGCTCGCCGGCCGCGCCCCGCTGGACGGCCCGGTCTCCAACATCGCGAGCTGGAACTACCCGATGAGCGTCCTCGTGCACGCCCTGCTCGTCCAGGCGCTCGCGGGCAACGCCGTCATCGCCAAGACCCCGACCGACGGCGGCGTCGCCTGCCTCACCCTGGCCTGCGCCCTCGCCGCCCGCGAGGGGGTCCCCGTCACCCTGGTCAGCGGCAGCGGGGGCGAGCTGTCCCAGGCCCTGGTCCGCGCGCCGGAGATCGGCTGCGTCTCCTTCGTCGGCGGCCGCGACACCGGCGCCGCCGTCGCCACCGCCGTCGCCGACCTCGGCAAACGGCACATCCTCGAACAGGAGGGCCTGAACACCTGGGGCATCTGGAACTTCTCGGACTGGGACGCGCTCACGGCCGTCGTCCCGAAACTCTTCGACTACGGCAAACAGCGCTGTACGGCCTACCCGCGCTTCGTGGTCCAGCGCGACTCCTTCGACGCCTTCCTCGCGGCCTACCTGCCGGCCGTCCGCACGGTGCGGGTCGGCCACCCCCTCGCGGTCGAGCGGGCGACCGACCCCTGCCCGGACCTCGACTTCGGCCCGCTGATCAACGCGGCCAAGGCGAAGGAGCTGCGCGACCAGGTCGCGGAGGCGGTCGACCGGGGCGCCGTCCCCCTGTACCGCGGCAAGGAGGCCGACGCCCGCTTCCTCCCCGGCCAGGACACCTCGGCCTACGTCCACCCGGTCACCCTGCTCAACCCGCCCCGCTCCTCCCCGCTCCACCACGCGGAACCCTTCGGCCCGGTCGACACGATCGTCCTGGTCGACACCGAGGCGGAACTGCTGGCCGCGATGAACGCGTCCAACGGCGCCCTCGTCGCCACCCTCGCCACGGACGACCGGGCCACCTTCGACCGACTGGCCCCGCAGATCCGCGCCTTCAAGACCGGCCACGGCACACCCCGCTCCCGCGGCGACCGCGACGAACTCTTCGGCGGCTTCGGCGCCTCCTGGCGCGGCGCCTTCGTCGGCGGCGAACTCCTGGTCCGCGCCGTCACCCGGGGGCCCGCGGGCGAGCGTCCGCCCGGCAACTTCCCGGAGTACCAGCTCATGCCCTGACCCACCGCCCCGCGTACCCGTACGGTCACCTTCCGTACGCCCCGGCGGGCGGGACCCGCAAGGCTCCCCGCCCGCCGCCCACCACCCGGATACGCAGGTGAAACGCACTCCCGAGTCTTGGTATTGTTGTCCATGTCGCCGCGGGGAACACCCCCGGTCAGGCGGCAGACACCTTGTCCGGGTGGCGGAATGGCAGACGCGCTAGCTTGAGGTGCTAGTGCCCTTTATCGGGCGTGGGGGTTCAAGTCCCCCCTCGGACACTCACCGTGGGAACACGGACAAGAGGGCCACGACCTGCCGGGTCGGGGCCCTCGTCGCGTTCCCGGGTCCGCCGGCGATGCTCGCGGAGCGGGCGGGCGCGTCTTCGGGCGGCGCACGGCCCCGTATCGTTGGCCGCATGAGTCGCTGGAACGAGCTGACCGGGGGCACGTCCGGACAGGACTACGCCGCCCGGTTCGCGGCGCTGGCCCGCAGCGGGACGGACGTGCACGGTGAGGCCCGGTTCTGCGCCGCCCTCGTGCCCGCCGGAGCGCGCGTGCTGGACGCCGGGTGCGGCACCGGACGTGTCATGATCCGGCTCGCGGAACTCGGGTACGACTGCGTCGGCGTCGATCTCGACGCCTCGATGCTGGCGGTGGCGCGGGAGCAGGCGCCGGAACTGCCCTGGTTCCAGGCCGACCTGACCCGGTTCGAGCCCGGCCTCCTCGGCATCGAGGCGGACTTCGATCTCGTGGTCGCCGCGGGCAACGTGTTCCCGTTCCTCACGGCCGGCACCGAGGCCGCGGCGGTCGAGCGCCTGACCGCGGCCCTGCGCCCCGGGGGTCTGTTGGTCGCCGGCTTCGGCCTGGACGAGGCCCACCTGCCCGTGCCGCCCGGCATCACGCTGCCGGAGTACGACGACTACTGCGCCACGGCCGGCCTCACCCTCGTCGACCGCTTCGCCACCTGGGACGCGGACCCCTACGACGGCGGCGGCTACGCCGTCAGCGTCCACCGCCGGTAAACCTCCGCCGTCGCGGCCCTCGCTCAGCGTGCTTACGCGGCGCCCGTCATCCGCTCAGCAATTCGCATCGGCCGCTCACTGATCCGCCTCCGGCCCGGCGGTGCCCGCCTCGGGTGTCCCGGGCTGGGCGTAGAGGATGTCGCGGGCCTGTTCCGCAGCGCGGGCGAGGCTTTCGCCGACGAAGTCGACGAAGCGGGCGATGTTCTCCAGCCGAGTGGCGGCCGGGGTGTTGGGGCCGAGGAGGGCGACGCCCCGCCGTGCGGTCTCGGCGAGCTCGGTGTTGGACCGGGCGGCGGCGATCATTCCCTGGTACCAGACGTCGTTGTCGACTATGTAGCGCTCGCGGCGGCCTTCGTCGCGCTCACGGCGGATCAGGCCCTGGCTCTCGAGCTGCGCGATGGCCTTGGAGATCGACGCCGGGCTGACCTGGAGGTGCCGGGCGAGCTCCGAGGCGGTGAGGCTGCCCGTGTCATCGGTGTAGAGGCAGGTCAGCACCCGGGACATCATCTTCGGCAGGCCCTGCCGCATCAGGAGGGTGGTGAACGCCTCCTCGTACTCCCGCACCGCCTCGGCGTCGCGGCCGTGGGCCTGCGGGGCGGCCGTCGTGGCGCGGGGTGTGGTCTGCCTGCGGCGGTGGGCGCGGTGTTCGGTCGCGCGGTGGGCGAGGTCCGCGCGGTAGGCGGTGGGGCCGCCGTTGCGCATCACCTCACGGGTGACGGTCGAGGTCGGACGGTCGAGACGTCTGGCGATCTCCGCATAGGCGAGGCCGTCGGCCAGTCCCAGCGAGATCTGCTGACGTTCCTGCTGGGTGAGTCGGCCTCCCGGCATCGCGGTCTCCTTCATGTGGCGCGGTGGCGCCCACTATAGCGTTCACTCCTACTTCATTGCAACGAAGGGTCGCAGGTGTGTTGCGTTAGGTCATCGACCGTTGCAACGAAATATAGCTCTCCACCTGCACTAACTCTTATGCAATGCAACAAGCATGTTGCCGTACTCGTGAACGCAACGTAGCTTTTCCTGTGTCGGAAACAGCGGGCCGTACGGGCCCGGCTCGACGCAGACAAGGGAGCACACCATGCAGAAGTTCGACACCCCCGCGCCGGTCTCCGCCCTCCTGGACATCCCCGCGGGACAGATCCGCTTCATCGCCGCCGACCGCACCGACACCACGGTCGAGGTGCTGCCCGCCGACGCCTCCAAGGGACGCGACGTGAAGATGGCGGAGCAGATCGAGGTCGCCTTCGCCGAGGGAGTCCTGCGGATCGAGGCCCCGGCGGCGAAGCACCGGATCCTCGGCTCGTCCGGATCGGTCGAGGTGACCGTCCAGTTGCCCGCCGGCTCCCGGGTCGAGGTCAAGGCGGCCCTCGCCGAACTCCGGGGCGTCGGACGCCTCGGCGACGTGGACTTCGAAGGCGCGCAGGGCTCGGTCAAGCTCGACGAGACCGCCGCCGCCCGCCTCGTCCTCCAGGCCGGCGACGTCACGGTCGGCCGCCTGGGCGGATCCGCCGAGATCAGCACCCAGAAGGGCGACATCAGCGTCGCCGAGGCCCAGCACGGCGAGGTCACCCTGCGCACCCAGCACGGCGGGATCACCGTCGGCGCCTCCCGCGGAGTCTCCGCCTCCCTGGACGCCGGCACCGGCTACGGCCGGATCCACAACGCGCTGCGGAACGCCGACGGCGCCGCCGCCGGCCTGACGATCCACGCCACCACCGCCTACGGCGACATCACCGCCCGCAGCCTCTGAACCCGCAGACAGCACACAAGGGGGAACCTCTCATGACCGACCTGGCCATCGCGGCGAACGGGCTGCGCAAGTCCTACGGCGACAAGACCGTCCTGGACGGCGTCGACCTGGCCGTACCGCAGGGGACGATCTTCTCGCTGCTCGGCCCGAACGGCGCCGGCAAGACCACGGCCGTCAACATCCTCTCCACCCTCGTCTCGCCCGACCCCGACAGCGGCCCCGTCCACGTCGGCGGTCACGACCTCCGCGCCCAAGGGCAGGCCGTGCGCGCCGCGATCGGGGTCACCGGGCAGTTCTCCGCCGTCGACGGCCTGATCACCGGCGAGGAGAACATGCTCCTCATGGCGGACCTGAACCACCTCACCCGGCGCGAGGGGCGCCGGGTGACCGCCGAGCTGCTGGAGCGCTTCGACCTCTTGGACGCCGCGAAGAAGCCCGCCTCCACCTACTCGGGCGGCATGAAGCGCCGCCTGGACATCGCCATGACGCTGGTCGGCAGCCCCCGCATCATCTTCCTCGACGAGCCGACCACCGGCCTCGACCCGCGCTCCCGGCACAACATGTGGCAGATCATCCGCGAACTCGTCACCGGCGGCGTCACCGTCTTCCTCACCACCCAGTACCTGGAGGAGGCCGACGAACTCGCCGACCGCATCGCCGTCCTGCACGGCGGGAGGATCGCCGCCGAGGGCACCGCCGACGAACTCAAGCGCATCGTCCCCGGCGGTCACGTCAGGCTCCGCTTCACCGACCCCGCCGCCTACCAGAGCGCCGCCACCACTCTGCGCGAGGTCACCCGGGACGACCAGGCCCTCGCCCTGCACATCCCCAGCGACGGCAGCCAGCGCGAACTGCGCACCATCCTCGAGCGGTTGGACTCCGCCGGCATCGAGGCCGACGAACTGACCGTGCACACCCCCGACCTCGACGACGTCTTCTTCGCCCTCACCGGGGGCGCCGGCATCCCTAATCAGTCCAAGGAGAACGCCCGATGAGCACCCTCGCCCTCGCCCTGCGCGACTCCTCCACCATGCTGCGCCGCAACCTCCTGCATGCCCGGCGCTACCCCTCCCTCACCCTCAACCTCCTGCTCACGCCGATCATGCTGCTGCTCCTGTTCGTCTACATCTTCGGCGACACGATGAGCGCCGGGATCGGCGGCGGCAGACCGGACCGCTCCGCCTACGTCGCCTTCGTCGTCCCCGGCCTGCTGCTGATGACCATCGGCAGCACCGTGGTCGGCACCGCGGTCTCCGTCTGCAACGACATGACCGAGGGCATCATCGCCCGCTTCCGCACCATGGCGATCCACCGCGGCTCGGTCATCGTCGGCCATGTCATCGGCAGCGTCCTGCAGTCCGTCATCAGCGTCGTCCTCGTCGGCGCCGTCGCCGTCGCCATCGGCTTCCGCTCCACCGACGCCACCGTGTGGGAATGGCTCGCGGCGTTCGGGCTGCTCGTGCTCTTCTCCACCGCGCTCACCTGGATCGCCGTCGGCATGGGCCTGGTCAGCCCGAACGCCGAGGCCGCCGGCAACAACGCCATGCCCCTGATCCTGCTGCCGCTGCTCTCCAGCACCTTCGTCCCCATCGACGCCATGCCCGGCTGGTTCCAGCCGGTCGCCCGCTACCAGCCGTTCACCCCCGCCATCGAGACCCTGCGCGGCCTCCTCCTCGGCACCGAGATCGGCGCCAACGGCTGGCTGGCCATCGCCTGGTGCCTCGCCCTCGCGGTCCTCGGCTACCTGTGGTCCACCAAGAGGTTCAACCACGACCCCAGGTGACCGCCATGACCACGCGGGGCACCCCGCGACCCGTCCCACCGCAAGGCGGCGTACACCGGCAACTGCCGGAGTGCGCCGCCCCGTTCGTTCGCGCCCCCGATACTTCCGCTCTTTCACACACACGACCCGGCGGAGCGGGGAGGATGGCCGCCATGACGGATGAAGGCCCCTCCATCGACCGCACAAGGCCGAGCATCGCCCGCGTCTACGACTACCTGCTCGGCGGCACGGACAACTACGCCGTGGACCGGGAGATCGGTGACGTGTTCAAGCGTGATCTCCCCGGCTCGGTGGCGATCGCCTTCGCCAACCGGGCGGCCCTCGTCCGGGCGGTCGCGGAGATCGTGACGACGACCGACGTGCGGCAGTTCATCGACCTCGGCAGTGGTCTGCCGACCACCGACAACGTCCACCAGATCGCGCAACGGCACGCTCCGGAGTCCCGGGTCGTGTACGTCGACATCGACCCCCAAGTGCTGGTCCACGGACGCACACTGCTGGCGGAGAACGACCGGACCCGGGTCGTCGCGGGCGATGTGCGCAGGCCCGAGGAAGTCCGTGCCCACCCTGCGACGTTGGAGCTGATCGACTTCGAACGTCCCGTCGCCGTCATCCTCAGCGCCGTCCTGCACCACGTGAACGACGAGGAGGACCCGGCCGGCATCGTCCGCTACTGGCGCGACCAGGTGCCCCAGGGCAGCTACTTCTTCCTCAGCCACTTCCGCTCCGGCGACAACCCCGAGACCGCGGAGGCCGAGGGAATCCTCCACCAGACCTTCGGACGCGGCCGGTGGCGCACCGACGAGGAGATCGCATCGCTGCTGGACGGCTTGGAGATCCTCGACCCCGGCATCGTGCCGGCGCCGCTGTGGCGACCCGACGACGCTGACGGGCCGCGGCACGATGGCGGCGGACAGGAGATCACCGTCTGGGAGCGGCTCATCGCGGCCGGGCTGGCGCGGAAGTCCGCTTAGGTGCGGCAGGTTTGACTGCGGGGGCCTGGGCGGCCGGGGGCCGAGCTGCCTGCGCTCAGGCCTTGTAAATGATCGAGACGCCTCATCGCAGGCCCCATACTCTGGCGACATGGCCCACGCGAAGACCTCCTACGTCTGCCTGCCCTGTCGGGCCTCCTACAAGCAGTCCTACGGCCCGGACAGGCGGCGGATCTGCCCCCGCTGTGCCCGGCCGCTGATCCACGTCGGCTCCGCGTTCGCGGCACCTCGGCGCCGGGACACCGCCGCCTGGCGGACGCTGTCGGTGCTGCTGCACGCGGGTATCCGGTTCCACAAGAGCTGCTGTTGCGGACCGGGTTATCGTCCCCGCAGCCTGAGCGAGGTCCGCGAGCGGATGGCGTACGCCCGACGCAGCGGCGAGCCGTTCGCCAAGGCACTCGTCCGGTACGAGGTGCCGTGACGCCGACGCGGTTCGAGACCGGCGGCCGTGGTCGCGAACCGGCCCGGCCGCCGCTCGCAGCCGCTCCGGCCGGGCAGCCCGGCGAGGCCGTCGCCGTGCCCCGTCCGGCGTTGCCTGCGCCCTGACCGCGACCGCCGCACCGGACGGCACCGAATATTCGCTACTCGCCGGCCGGTCTCTTTCCTAGACTCGGCATGCACCGCGCGCCGCACTCACACACAGGCGGCGCGCCAGTGCGTCCATCGAACCGTGATCACCGAGGGGAGCCCGGCCGTGCGTGACCGTACCGCCGTCGTCGTTCCCCCGTCGCGGTCCGAGGTGATCCTGGTGTCCTCGTCCGTCCGGTGCCCGCTGCGCGGCCGGCACCGGATGCCCGCGACGATCCGCTGACCCTGTTCGACAACTCTTAGGCCGCACAGGCGGTTTCAGGGTTACCCGTGTCTCCTCGTCCGGGAAATCGCGCTGCCCCTTTCCTGATCCGCAGAAAGGCCACGGGCCGTGCGCACCAACCTCAGTACCCTCGCCGTCGTCCGAAACTTGGGCATCCTCGCCCACGTCGACGCCGGGAAGACCACCGTCACCGAGCGCATCCTCTATGCGACGGGCGCCACGCACAAGCGTGGCGAGGTGCACGACGGCACCACCGTCACCGACTTCGACCCGCAGGAACGCGACCGTGGCATCACCATTTTCGCCGCCGCCGTGAGCTGTGCCTGGAACGGGCACCGCGTCAATCTCATCGACACCCCGGGCCACGTCGACTTCGCCGACGAGGTCGAGCGTTCGCTGCGCGTCCTGGACGGGGCGATCGCGGTGTTCGACGCCGTCGCCGGGGTCGAGCCGCAGAGCGAGTCCGTGTGGCGGCAGGCCGACCGGCACGGCGTCCCGAGGATCGCCTTCGTCAACAAGCTGGACCGCGCGGGCGCCGACCTCGACCGTGCCGTCGGTTCGATCCGGGAGCGGCTGCATCCGGCTCCGCTGGTCGTCCAGTTGCCGATCGGCGCCGAGCACGGCTTCACCGGTCTCGTGGACCTGGTGCGGATGCGCTCCCTGGTGTGGACCGACGGCGGGGGTACGGCGACGGAGGGGCCGGTGCCGGAGGCGCTGCGCGAGGAGGCGCTGCGCCGGCGCCGGGCGCTGGAGGAGGCGGTCGCGGAGCTGCACCCGGCCGCACTCGAGGAGTTCTGCGACCTCGAGACGCTCTCCGCCGCGACCCTCTCCGCCGCGCTGCGCGACCTCACCCGCACCGGCGACGGCGTGGTCGTCCTGTGCGGCTCCGCCTACCGCAACCGGGGCATCGAACCGCTGCTGGACGCGGTGGTGGACTATCTGCCGTCGCCGCTGGACGTGCCCGCCGTACGCGGTGTGCACGAAGGCGCCGAGCAGCGGCGGCCCGCCGACCCCGAAGCGCCGTTCGCCGCCCTCGCGTTCAAGGTGAACGCGGGCGGCACCGGCCGCCTCACCTACGCACGCGTCTACTCGGGCGCCATCGAGAAGGGAGACACCGTGCGCGACCCGGGCACCGGCCGTACCGAGCGAGTGGCGCGGATCCTCCGGGTCATGGCGGACCGGCACGTCCAGCTGGACCGGGCGGTCGCCGGTGACATCGTCGCGCTGGCGGGCCTGAAGTCGGCGCGGCCCGGCTCGACCTTGTGCGATCCCGGCGCCCCGCTGCTGCTGGAGCCGCCCGTGGCCGCCGAGCCCGTGGTGTCCGTGGCCGTGGAGGCGCGGCGCGCCACGGACACCGGGAAGCTGGCGACGGCGCTGGCGCGGCTGGCGGAGGAGGACCCCTCGCTGGTGGTGCGCACCGACGCCGAGACCGGGCAGACGGTGCTGTCCGGGATGGGGGAGCTGCACCTGGAAGTCGCGGTGGAGAAGATCCGGCGTGAGGGCGGACCCGAGGTCACGGTGGGCCGTCCCAGGGTCGCCCACCGGGAGACCGTCGTGCGCGGTGTGAGCGGTCATGTCCACCGGCACGTCAAACAGGACGGCGGCGCGGGCCAGTTCGCCCATGTCGTCCTGGACGTCGAACCCCTCGGCACCGAAACCGGCGCCACCGGCTTCGAGTTCCGGTCCGCCGTGGTCGGCGGGCGGGTGCCGCAGGAGTACGTGCGCGCGGTGGAGGCGGGCTGCCGGGACGCCCTGACCGAGGGGCCGCTCGGCGGTCACCCGGTGACGGGGCTGCGGGTCACGCTGACCGACGGCTCCACCCATGTGAAGGACTCCTCCGACATGGCGTTCCGCACCGCCGGCCGGCTGGGCCTGCGCGCGGCGCTGGGCATCTGCGCGATGGCCCTGCTGGAGCCGGTCGCCGAGGTCACGGTCACCGTGCCGGAGGACGCGGTGGGCGGCGTCCTGGGCGACCTCGCCGCCCGGCGCGGCCGGGTCACCGGCTCCCGGACGCGGGCCGGCGCGGCGGTGCTGACGGCGACCGTGCCGCTGGCCGAGCTGTTCGGCTACGCGACCCGGCTGCGCAGCCGCACCCAGGGGCGGGGCACCTTCACCACGCGGGCGGCGGGTTACGCGCCGGCGCCGGCGAAGACCCTGGTCCGATAGGGGGTGCCAGGACGGTCCGATGCCGGAGCCGTAGGCGGACCGTACGGGCACCACAAGCGGGCCGTACGGGCACCACAAGCGGGCCGTACGGGCACCGCAAGCGGGCCGTACGGGCACCGCAAGCGGGCCGCACCTCGTCTGAACGCAAGGCGTGGTGCGGCCCGCCCATGTCCGGGCGTCGTGCGGCTCGTCCGCGTCCGGGGGTCGTGTGGCCCGCCCACGTCAGGCGGTCGTACGGCCGCCCCCCTCCCGGGAGCCGTGCGGCCCGCACGACCCCGACGGCGCGGAAGACGGCCTGTTCAGGGAGCCGCGGAACGGAAATCACCCTTGCCGGGCGATGCGGCCGCCCGCCGGGCCGGATGAGGTGGACGACGGACACCCCTGGCCCGGCTGCCCGGAAGGGAAGGCGTGAGACGAGGATGACCGAGGACACGACCCGAGGCACGACACGAGACGCGGCACGACGCACGACACCAGGTACGACACGAGCTGCAGCACGACGCGCGACACGGGATACGTCACGAGGGCGGCCCCGAGCCATGACGCGTCATGGCCGCGACCCCGTACGGAGGGCGTGAGCCATGTGCCGCTGGCTTGCCTACTCGGGAACGCCCCTGATCCTCGAAGAGGTCCTGTACCGCCCGGCGCACTCGCTGATCGACCAGAGCCTGCACGCCAAGATGGGCGTCGAGACGACCAACGGCGACGGCTTCGGCATCGGCTGGTACGAGGAGCACGCGCGTACGCCCGCCGTGTTCCACGACGTGGGCCCGGCCTGGAGCAACCGGAACCTGCGCGAGATCGCGGGACACGTCCGCGCCCCGCTGTTCTTCGCCCACGTCCGGGCCTCCACCGGCACGGCCGTCCAGCAGACCAACTGCCACCCGTTCCGCCACGACCGGTGGATCTGGATGCACAACGGCGCCATCGCCGGATTCCCGGCACTGCGGCGGGACCTCCTCCTCGCCGTCGACCCGGCCCTCTTCTCGTCGATCGAGGGCACCACGGACTCCGAGGTGATGTTCTACCTGGCGCTCACGTTCGGGCTGGCCGACGACCCGGCCGGTGGTGTCGCCCGCATGGCCGGCTTCGTGGAACAGCTCGCCCGGGAACACGATCTGGCGCCGCCGCTGCAGATGACGATCGCGGTCGCCGACGGGCAACAGCTCTTGGCCTTCAGGTACGCCAGCGCCGGCACACCCAGGTCGCTCTACTACAGCAGCAGGCTGGAGGACCTGCGGGCGCTGCACCCGGACACCGACTTCCTGCGCGGCGTTTCCGACGAGACCCGCCTTGTGGTGTCGGAGCCCCTGGGCGATCTGCCGGGTGCCTGGAACGAGGTACCGGCGAACACCTACGGCGTCGTCCAGCCGGGCCAGGACCGCCTCCACGAGTTCCAGCCCGCGATCCCCTGACGACACCCCCCCACACCCATCACGTGCGCCTGCGGCCACGTCGGACATGCGCAGTCACACTCACGCCCGCGCCTGCGGACGCCCGCCACTCACCCGCTCACACCAGCCGCCCGTCCAGCGCCACCCGCCAAGCCGGTGACGACATCGGCCGGCCGGCGGGCCTCGGCCGCCCGCCGCCCCGCGCGAAGAACGCGGCCAGCGGCAGCACCGCGGCGCCCACGGTGACCGCGTCCGGGCCGAGCAGCCCCAGTTCGATGCGGACCCGGCCCGCCGGGAAGCGCAGCGCCCGCGCGAGAGCGTGCTCGCGGACCTGGTCCAGGAACGCGCCGCCCAGTTGCAGCCCGGCCCAGCCGCCGATCAGCAGCCGCTCGGGCTGGAACAGGTTGATCAGGTCGGACAGGCCCGCGCCCAGGTACTCGGCGGTCTCGGCGAGCACGGCCGCCGCCACCGGGTCAGGCGCGCGGCCGTCGGCGGGGCGGGCCGCGGCGAGCAGTTCGGTCAGCGCCGTCTCCTCGTCCGCGCCGGCCGAGGGGCGTCCGCCCGCCTCCCGCCACCGTGCCACGAGGGCCTCCGCGCCCGCGTACGCCTCCAGGCAGCCCCGGGCGCCGCACCGGCACCGGCGCCCGCCGACCCGTACCGTCAGATGCCCCCACTCCACGGCCCGTCCCTGGGCCGCCTCCTCCGTGACGACGCACGCGCCGACGCCCGAGCCGAACAGCACCACCACCGCGTTACGGGCCCCGCGCCCGGCGCCGAACCACATCTCGGCCTGCCCGAGGGTCTTCGCGCCGTTGTCGATGAAGTACGGCACCTCAGACGGGACTTGACCGGCGCCGTGACGCCGGAGAAGGCGCTCCAGCGGGACGGCGTCCCAGCCGACCGTCTGCCCGTGGACGACCGCGCCCTCCGCCTCCTCGACGATGCCGGGCACGCCGATGCCCACGCCCAGCAGATCACTGGCGGCTGGCCCGCCCGTGGCGAGCACCTCGGCGACGCCCTCGTGAACATGGCCGACGACCGCGTCGACGTCGTAGCCGCGCGACCCCAACGGCCTGTCTGTCCGCGCCAGTTCGCGCAGGGCCAGGTCGAACAGCTCCACCCGTACCCGGGTCTCGCCGACGTCGACGCCGACGAGGCATCCGCTGTCCGGGCGTATCCGCAGCAGCCGGCGCGGCCGCCCCGCGTCGGAGCCGACGCTGCCCGCCTCCTCGACCAGGCCGTCGGCCAGCAGTTCGGCCACGACGTTGCTGACGGAGCCCGAACTCAGTCCGGTCGCCGGGACCAGCGCCCGCCGGCTCATCGGCCCATCGAAATACAACCGTTGCAGAACGGCGCCCCGGCTCTCCCGCCGCAGGTCACGCACCGTACGGCCGCCCAGCCCTGCCACCCGACCTCCCTGATCCGCGCCCAATCGCCGCCCGCCGGACCGGATACCGCTGCCGGATCTCTTGACGAGCGTTTCTCTTGAGGTTTAACTCACATCCTAAATTAAGCCATGAGGGGCTTCGGAAGCCGAACGGGGTGTCGGCCTTCGCGATCAGCCCCGAGGGGTATCGACTCCCGGAAAGGGACACCAGGAGCCATGCGCAGCATCCGAGCCGCGGCCGTAGGCGCCGTCACCATGTCTCTCGCCCTCGCGGCTACGGCCTGCGGAGGGGGTTCGTCGAGCGGCGGCGGGTCCAACGACTCGCCGAAGACGCTCACTTACTGGGCCTCCAACCAGGGCGCCAGCATCGCGGTCGACAAGAAGGTCCTGCAGCCCGAACTCGACAAGTTCCAGAAGCAGACCGGCATCAAGGTGAAGCTGGAGGTCGTGCCCTGGTCCGACCTGCTCAACCGGATCCTCACCGCCACCACCTCCGGCCAGGGCCCGGACGTGCTGAACATCGGCAACACCTGGAGCGCCTCCCTGCAGGCGACGGGCGCGCTGCTGCCGTGGGACGCGAAGAACTTCGACAAGATCGGCGGAAAGGACCGCTTCGTCGACTCCGCGCTCGGCTCGACCGGCGTCCAGGGCAAGGACCCGGCCGCGGTGCCGCTGTACTCGATGGCGTACGCCCTCTACTACAACAAGCAGATCTTCGCCGACGCCGGCATCTCCAAGCCCCCGGCCACCTGGGACGAGCTGGTCGCCGACGGCAAGAAGATCAAGGCGAAGGGCAAGTCGCCGCTCGGCGCCGAGGGCGCCAACGTCTCGGAGAACATCCACCACGTCTTCGTCTTCGCCAAGCAGCACGGCGCGGACTTCTTCACCGCCGACGGCAAGCCCGACTTCACCAACCCCAAGGTGGTCGAGGCGGTCAAGCAGTACGTCGACCTGATGGCCAAGGACAAGGTCATCCCGACCGGTGACGCCGAGTACGCGCAGAACCAGTCCGTCAGCGACTTCGCCAAGGGCAAGCAGGCCATGCTGCTGTGGCAGTCCGCGGCCTCCAACCTCAAGTCGCAGGGCATGAGCGAGGACGCCTACGGCATCGCCCCGGTCCCCGTCCGGTCCGGCACCCCCGGCACCGGCGCGCAGACCAACTCCATGGTCGCCGGCATCAACATCGCCGTGTTCAAGAACAGCCACAACCTCGACGGCGCCACGAAGTTCGTGAAGTTCATGACCAGCGACGCCGAGCAGAAGATCCTCAACAAGGCCTACACCTCCATCCCGCCGGTGAAGGGGGCCCAGGCCGACGCGGCGTTCAACTCGCCGTCCAACGCGGTGCTCAAGAGCACCCTCGCCACCAGCGCGGCCGCGCTGCCGCAGGTCGCCTCGGAGTCGCAGTTCGAGACGGCGGTCGGCACGGCCGTCAAGGACCTGTTCGCCGACGCCGCCGCCGGCCGCGCGGTGACCACCGACTCCGTCAAGGCGAAGCTGGAGAAGGCCCAGCAGCAGATGCCGGCGGCCTGACCCGACATGACCTCCACCGCTCTCAAGGAGCCGGTGCGTCGAACGTCCCCCGGTGCGGCGCGCGAACCCCGCCGCCGCACCGGGCGGATCCGCCGCATCGGACTGCCGTACCTGCTGCTCCTGCCCGCCCTGCTGCTCGAACTCCTGGTCCACCTGGTGCCGATGGTCATCGGCACGGTGATGAGCTTCAAGGAACTCACCCAGTTCTACATCCGCGACTGGGGCAGCGCCCCGTGGTCCGGCCTCGGCAACTACAAGGTGTCGGTCGACTTCGACGCCCCGGTCGGCGAGGCGCTGCTGCACTCGTTCTTCGTGACCGTCGGCTTCACCCTGCTCTCGGTCGGCCTGTGCTGGCTGATCGGCACCGCCGCCGCCGTCTTCATGCAGGACACCTTCCGCGGCCGCGGACTGCTGCGCGCCCTGTTCCTGGTGCCGTACGCGCTGCCCGTCTACGCGGCCGTCATCACCTGGGTGTTCATGTTCCAGCACGACAACGGCCTGGTGAACCACGTGCTGCACGACCAGCTCCACCTCACCGACAAGCCGTCGTTCTGGCTCATCGGCGACAACAGCTTCTACGCCCTGTTGACCGTCTCGGTGTGGAAGGGCTGGCCGTTCGCCTTCCTCATCGTGATGGCCGGCCTGCAGAACATCCCCAAGGAGCTGTACGAGGCGGCCGCGCTCGACGGCGCCGGGGTGTGGCAGCAGATCCGCCGCATCACCCTGCCGTCGCTGCGACCGGTCAACCAGGTGCTGGTCCTGGTGCTGTTCCTGTGGACGTTCAACGACTTCAACACGCCGTACGTGCTGTTCGGCAAGGCCGCCCCGGAGGCCGCCGACCTGATCTCCGTCCACATCTACCAGGCCTCGTTCGTGACCTGGAACTTCGGCACCGGCGCCGCGATGTCGGTCCTGCTGCTGCTCTTCCTGCTGGTCGTGACCGGCGTCTACCTGCTGTTCACCGCACGCGGACGGAGGACCGCCGATGTCTAGCCCCGGCACCGCGGCGCCCAAGTCGCCGATGGCGCCGCCCCGTTCCTTCCTGTGGACGCGGCGGATCTTCCTCACCCTGCTGACCGGCTTCGTCCTGGTGCCGGTGTACGTGATGGTCTCCAGCTCGCTGAAGCCGCTCGCCGACGTCACCGGGAAGTTCCGCTGGCTGCCCAGCGGGCTCACCATCCGGCCCTACATCGACATCTGGTCCACGGTCCCGCTCGCGAAGTACTTCGTGAACTCCCTGATCGTGGCGGGCGCGGCCACGATCTGCTCGGTGGTCATCGCGGTCTTCGCGGCGTACGCGGTCAGCCGCTACGAGTTCCGCGGCAAACGCGTCTTCACGGTCACCGTCCTGTCGACGCAGATGTTCCCCGGCATCCTCTTCCTGCTCCCGCTGTTCCTGATCTACGTCAACATCGGCAACGCCACCGGCATCGCCCTGTTCGGCTCCCGCGGCGGCCTGATCCTGACGTACCTCACCTTCTCCCTGCCGTTCTCCATCTGGATGCTGATCGGGTACTTCGACTCGGTTCCGCGCGACCTGGACGAGGCCGCGCTGGTCGACGGCTGCGGCCCGCTGAAGGCGCTGTTCAGGATCGTGGTGCCGGCCGCCGTCCCCGGCATCGTCGCGGTCGCCGTCTACGCGTTCATGACCGCGTGGGGAGAGGTCCTCTTCGCGTCCGTCATGACCAACGACGCCACCCGCACCCTGGCCGTCGGCCTCCAGGGCTACTCCACCCTCAACGACGTCTACTGGAACCAGATCATGGCCGCCTCGCTGGTCGTCAGCGTGCCCGTGGTGGCCGGCTTCCTCCTCCTGCAGCGCTATCTCGTCACCGGTCTGACGGCGGGCGCCGTCAAATGACCACCCTCCCGTATCACGAAGGGGCTCCCGTGTCCGACCGCATCGACCTCGCCGCACTCCCGCACGACTTCCTGTGGGGCACGGCCACAGCGGCCTACCAGATCGAGGGGGCCGTCGACGAGGACGGCCGTGCACCCTCCATCTGGGACACCTTCTCGCACACTCCCGGGAAGATCGCGAACGACGACAACGGCGACGTCGCGTGCGACCACTACCACCGCTGGCGCGAGGACATCGCCCTGATGCGCCGACTCGGCACCAACGCCTACCGGTTGTCCATCGCCTGGCCACGGGTGATCCCCGGCGGCACGGGCGCCGTGAACGCCAAGGGGCTCGCCTTCTACGACCAGTTGGTGGACGCCCTGCTGGAAGCGGGCATCACCCCGGCCGTCACCCTCTACCACTGGGACCTGCCCCAGGCGCTCCAGGACCGGGGCGGCTGGCCGGAACGCGCCACCGCGTCGGCGTTCGCCGACTACGCCTCGGCCGTCGCCGAACGCCTCGGCGACCGCGTCAAGCTCTGGGCCACCCTCAACGAGCCCTCCTGCTCGGCCTGGATCGGGCACCTCGAAGGCACCATGGCCCCCGGCTGGACCGACCTGACCGCGGCCGTCGGCGCCTCGTACCACCTGCTCCTCGGCCACGGCCTCGCCACCCAGGCGCTCCGCGCCGCCGTCCCCGACGCCCGGATCGGCATCGTCAACAACCTCTCCACCGTCTTCCCCGCCACCGACCGCCCCGAGGACGTGGCGGCCGCCCGCCGCCACGACGGCCACGTCAACCGCTGGTGGCTCGACCCGGTGCACGGCCGCGGATTCCCCGCCGACATGCTCGAGACGTACGGCGTGGAACTCCCGGAACAGCCGGGTGACTTGGAGACGATCGCGGCCCCGCTGGACTGGCTGGGCCTGAACTACTACTTCCCGGCCTACGTCGCCGACGACCCCGACGGCCCCGCGCCCCACGCCCGTTCGGTCCGCCGGCCCGACGTCCCGCGCACCGGGATGGACTGGGAGATCGACGCGAGCGGCATCGAATCCCTGCTGCTGCGCCTCACCGAGGAGTACGGCGCCCGCAAGCTCTACGTCACCGAGAACGGCTCGGCCTACCCGGACGTGGTCCGCCCCGACGGCACCGTGGACGACCCGGAGCGCCAGGAGTACCTGGAGCGGCACCTCGCCGCCTGCGCCTCCGCCGCCCGCAAGGGCGCCCCGCTGGCCGGCTACTTCGCCTGGTCGCTGCTGGACAACTTCGAGTGGGCGTACGGCTACGACAAGCGCTTCGGCCTGGTCCACGTCGACTACGACACCCAGATCCGCACGATCAAGGGCAGCGGCCACCGGTACGCGGACATCGTCCGAGTCCACCGCGGCCAGTCCCGCCGAGCCGCCTGAGGCCGCTCGACACACCGGGCCGACTCGGGGCCCTCCACACGCCGGGCCGACTCAGGGCCCGTTGATACGCCGGGCCGTCTGAGTCCGGCCCGGACGACCGGTGGGCGCGGTGCGGGAACCCGCGCCCACCGGTCCGCATGACGCGTCGCACACCGCGCGTCGCGCACCGCGTCGCACATCGCACATCGCACATCTCACTGAACTGTCATGCTCCTGTCATAGGCGCGCACCGCTGGATCCTTCCCCACCCCCACTGAGGAGAGCCGCATGCCATCCCGCATCCCGCGCACCCTGCTCGCCGCCGCCCTGTCCACCGCGGCCCTGCTGACCTCCGGCCCGCTCCTGGCCGCCCCCGCGCACGCCGCCCCGGCCGCCGTCGCCTGGGACACCGACCGCGCGGCCGCCGCGTACGCCCTGAACCCGGCCGCCGTCACCGCCTCCGGCAGCGAGAACGCCGGCACCGCCCCCGGACTGGCCTTCGACGGCAACGGCGCCACCCGCTGGTCCAGCGACTTCGCCGACGACGCCTGGATCCGCGTGGACCTCGGCGCCACCGTCCGCGTCGACCGCGTCGTCCTGGACTGGGAGGCCGCCTACGGCAAGCGCTACGTCCTGGAGGTCTCCGGGAACGGCACCGACTGGACGCCCTTCTACACGGAGACCGACGGCACGGGAGGCTCCGTCACCGCCCACACCTACCCGCAGGAGGTCACCGGCCGCTACGTCCGCCTGCGCGGCCTGCAACGCGCCACGCCCTGGGGCTACTCCCTCTGGAACTTCAAGGTCTACGGCGGCGAACCGGCCCCCGCCTCGACGACCCGCACCAACCTGGCCCTGAACCACCCGGCCTACTCCGACTACTACCAGCACGCGGGCAACTCACCGGCGTTCGTCACGGACGGCGGCTGGCCCGCCGACCTGAAGTCCGACAGCACCCGCTGGTCCAGCGACTGGAACGCGGACCGCTGGGTGTCGGTCGACCTCGGCGCACGTTCGACGATCGACACGGTGGACCTGTACTGGGAGTCCGCGTACGCGGTCGACTACCTCCTCCAGGTCTCGGACGACAACCGCACCTGGCGCACGGTCTACGAGCCGTCGGCCGCGGACGTCGCCGCCCGCCGCGCGAACGTGAAGTCGCCGTCCGAGGCGACGGGCCTGCACGACACGGTGAAGCTGCCGTCCCCGGTCACCGGCCGCTACGTCCGCATGCTCGGCAAGGAGCGCCGCTCCTTCTACAACCCGGCCCCCGCGACGGCCCAGTTCGGCTACTCCCTCTACGAGTTCCAGGTCTGGGGCACCGGTGGCTCCGCCTCAGCCGCGTACCCGGCACTCCCGGCCGACCAGCCGGGCGGCTACCGCACCACCTTCTTCGACGACTTCACGGGCGCCGCACTGGACCGCTCCAAGTGGCGCGTCGTCCGCACCGGCACGGAGATGGGCCCGGTGAACGGCGAGTCACAGGCCTACGTCGACTCCGCGGACAACATCCAGACCCGCGACGGCAGCCTGATCCTGAAGGCCAGGTACTGCAAGGGCTGCACGAAGGCGGGCGGCGGCACCTACGACTTCACCTCGGGCCGCATCGACACCAACACCCACTTCGACTTCACCTACGGCAAGGTCAGCGCGCGTATGAGGCTCCCGGTCGGCGACGGCTTCTGGCCCGCCTTCTGGCTGCTCGGCAGCGACGTCGACAACCCGTCCGTCTCCTGGCCGGCCTCCGGCGAGACCGACATCATGGAGAACATCGGCTACGGCGACTGGACCAGCTCGGCCCTGCACGGCCCCGGCTACTCGGCGGACGGCAACATCGGCGCGCGCCAGACGTACACCGGCGGCGGCACGGCGGACCAGTGGCACACCTACGCCGTCGAATGGACCCCGACGGCCATGCGCTTCTACGTCGACGACCGCCTGGTCCAGGAGACGACCCGCAACAAGCTGGAGTCGACCCGCGGCCAGTGGGTCTACGACCACAACCAGTACGTCATCCTCAACCTCGCCCTGGGCGGCGCGTACCCGGCCGGCTGGAACAAGGTGACGACCCCCTACTGGGGCCTGCCGCAGTCCAGCGTGGACCGGATCGCGGGCGGGGGAGTGCAGGCCGAGGTGGACTGGGTGCGGGTGGAGCAGAAGGGGTGACACCGGCCACACCCCGGGACGGCGGCGGCCGGGCGGCTCACCCGGCCGCCGCCTCGGACCGGTGGTCACGGGGCGCTGTGACCCCCTCCGGCGATGGGTGGCCTTCAGCACAATTTGCCCGTTAAGAGCGGGCGAATGTGTATAAGTGGATCGAAGGACGGTTGTGACCCTTGGGCAACCAGTCCCGCAATCCGAGATCAACGGCATGGGAGAAGAGTTTGACCCCGGTACGAACACGACGCACCAGGCTGGTGGCTGCGGCCGGCGTACTCGGCGGTGTGCTCGCAGTGACGGCTCTGGGCGGCACCGGCCACGCCGCCACCGGCGGCAACGGCGCCGGTGACCAGCAGCAGACCCAGGCCCCGGCGGCTCCGGCGACCTCGGCCGCTCCGGACACTTCCGCGACCCCGGGGGCGACCGCGCCCTCGGCGGCTCCGACCGCCACCCAGGACGTCTCCGACGCCCGAATAAAGATCACGCCCGGGCAGGGCGCCCACAATGTCGGGGTCGACGATCCCGTGAAGGTCACCGTCAGTGACGGCAAGCTTACGAAGGTCACCATGACCGCCGTGGCGACCGGCGCCGAGATCCCCGGCACCTTGTCCGCGGACGGCACGTCCTGGCAGCAGGACGGCGCGCTGAAGCCGGCCACGAGGTACCAGGTCGCGGCGGAGGCCCAGGACGCTCAGGGCCGCGCCGCCACCGAGAACGCCACGATCGCCACGGTCTCCCCGGGCAACGACTTCATCGGGCACCTCTCTCCCCAGAACGGCTCGACCGTTGGCGTGGGCATGCCGGTGTCCTTCACCTTCGACAAGGCGATCACCGACAAGGCCGCCGTGCAGTCGGAGATCCAGGTCAGCTCCAGCAGCGGCCAGCAGGTCGTCGGCCACTGGCTCAACGACGGCCGTCTGGACTTCCGCCCCGAGAGCTACTGGAAGCCCGGCTCGACCGTCACCGTCGACATGAACCTCGGCGGCGTCCAGAAGACGGTCACGTTCAAGATCGGCCGGAGCCAGGTCAGCACGGTCGACGCCAAGACCAAGAAGATGACCGTCGTGCGGGACGGCAAGAAGATCAAGACCATCCCGATCTCGTCCGGCAGCGCCGAGCACCCGACGTACAACGGCCAGATGGTCATCTCCGAGAAGTTCCGGCACATCCGTATGAACGCCGCGAGCGTCAACCTCACGGAGAAGGACGGCAAGCCCTCGTACAACATCGCCGCCGTGCCGCACGCCATGCGCCTGTCCGACTCGGGCACGTTCATCCACGGCAACTACTGGGGCGCCGACTCGGTCTTCGGCAAGGTCAACACCAGCCACGGCTGCGTGGGCCTGAAGGACGTCAAGGGCGGCGGCGACGCCACGAAGCCCGCCGCCTGGTTCTTCGACCACTCGCTGATCGGTGACGTCGTGATCGTCAAGAACTCCGACGACAAGTCCAAGCTGTCCCCGGACAACGGCCTCAGCGACTGGAACGTGCCGTGGAGCGAGTGGACCGCGGGAAGCGCGACCAACTGACGCTGGACCCGATTCGACGCCCCTGAGGGGCGTCTTCTCCGCCAGGCGGCGGCCGACACCGAGTCGGCCGCCGCCTGGCTGTTCCAGGGCGGTCAGAGCGTGTGCCCCGGTGCGGCAGGATGTGCTGAGCTTCGCCGTGATCTTGATGCGTGGGCCGATGGAAGATGCCATCGCCCGGCGTGCGGAAGAGAAGGGGTGACGATGCGCCCGAGTGCGGCCGCGTCTGCCTGAAATCTTCACAGCCGGCATGCGAGGCACTGCGGGCCTGACGCACACCTGCCTCGGCCGGGTTGCTAATTTGATCGGGCACTGGATCGTCCGCAAGGGGGAAGGGGATCCCGGCATGGCATGGGACGAGTGGGAGCAGTTGAAGGCCCAGGCGGCCGGGCGGGGGCAGACCCACACGCGACTCAACCACGTGCCGCCGGACGAGGGCGGCGGAGGCGCCGGAGACCTGGTGGTCCACCAGGACGATTTGGGCGCCGTGGGCCATGAGGCCGACATCCTTTACGACGACGTGAAGAGTCAGGCCGACATCGCCGGGACTGGCAACGGCTCGACGGCCCAGGCCGCCGCCACCTTGAAGTCGCACGGGTTCCAAACCGGTGGTGCCCTGGAGGCGACCATCGAGATGTGGTCCTCGCAGGTCAAGGCAGTCCTGCAGGCGTGTGCGCACATCTCCGACCACCTGGACTACACCAAGAAACGGCACTCGGAGGACGACACCAAGATCGGTGCGGTACTGCGTGGCAGTGACGGCTCCGCCACGTCCGTGTCGCAGCTCGACGAGTACTTCAAGTAAGGGACCGCTGATGGCTCTCACCTTCACCGACCTGGTTGAGGTCGACCTCGGCAAGCTCGCGAGTGCGGTGTCCGACTGGAAGAAGGCCGTCGAAGGCCTGCAGAAGTCGGCGGAGAACGCGCGTAAAGGCATGCAAGCCAAATCGGACTCCGCGCGGTGGGCCGGCGTGAACGCCACGGTGACGAGGGGGTTCGTGGCCAAGACGGCCAAGGAGATCTTCGACCTGCACACCGAGGCCAACAGCATCTACCGGGTCCTCGAGGACGGGCACACCGAGCTCGAGTCGCTGCAGAAGCAGATGAAGAGCGCTGTCCATGATGATGCCGCGAAATTGGGCATCCGTGTGGAGGACGTCGGCGGCGGCAGGGTCCGCTGCTACTTCCCGCACGTGCGCGGGGACACCGACGAGCGCACGCAAAACCAACTCGACCAGCGGCAAGAGCTGGAGGACCGGATCAATCGGATCCTCGCCCACGCCACCGAGATCGATGCCTCGGTCGCCCGTGCCCTGACCAAGAGCCACGGCAGCGACGCCTACAACGCGGGCCACAGCAAGTACGAGTCCCTCAATGACGCCGAGGTCGAGCGCGCCGTCGAACTGGCACACAAGGGCGACAAGATGTCCGACGCGGAGCTGCGCGAACTCAACGAACTCCTGCGCTTCAACTCCGCAGAGAAGGACGGCGAGTTCGCCACCGAGTTCTACGAGGGACTCGGTGGACCGGAGAAGACGCTTCAGTTCTACGCCGCGATGTCGATCGACGGCACCGGCGGCGACGCGAGCAAGACCCGGCTCGACGCGGTACAGGACCTGCAGAAAGTCATGGGGTACACGCTCGCCAACGCCACGGACCCCGACCACAAGCAGCATCTGTCCGGCGACTGGGGCGCGCAGTTCCGGCGCCTGGGCACCCAGCAGATCGCCTGGGAACGCGGCCAGTGGAACAAGCCGTACGGCTACCAAGTCCTCGGCGGCCTGCTGCGCTACGGCAACTACGACTCCCGCTTCATCAACCCCATCGCGGAGCACATCACCCAGCTCCACAAGAAGGACCCGTACTTCTTCCTGTCCACCAAGCCTGCGGGCAGCCCGGACACGTACGGATTCAATCCCTCCGGGAAGCTGGGCTCGGGTAACGACCCGCTGAACAGTGTCCTGGAATCGCTGGGCCACAGTCCGGAGGCCGCGGAGAAGTTCTTCACCGGAACGCCGACTGCGTACAACGAAGACGGGACGGTGAAGAAGGGCGGCGACCCCGGCTTCACCTCGTACCTCGATCTCTTCACCGACAAGGATTTCGAGTGGACGGTCGATACGAACGCGACGAACGTCCTGGCCGACGAGGACAAGTCCAAGGCGGCCCTGACCTTCGGTCCTGAGGCCCTCGGCCACGCACTGGAGGCGGCGACCACCGGTCGGCCGTACGACAGCGACGCCTCTGCCGCTGCAGTTCAGCACACCGAGGCGCAAGCGCATCTGGTCAGCGACATCGTCAACAAGTTCGGAGGCGACCCGGAACTCATCCGGCACAACGAGAACGGGGATCTGGACGGAGAGGAGACCGGTCCGCTGTACGGCCTGCGCGGAAGCCTCGGCGACATCACCGCCGAGTACATGGGTGACTTCCAGCGAGCCATGTACGACGAGGACCCCAGCAGCGATCTCTTCCCGTCGTTCGGCGCCTCGGCCGACCTCGACGCGAACAACGTCGCCCGCTTCCTGGGCGAGGTGGGTCAGGACCCCGACGCCTATTCCGCCATCACCACCGCACAGCAGACGTACACGACCGATGTCGTGGACCACGTCATCAACGACCCCACCCACTCGACAGCGTCGCTGGACGGGCGCGTGGGCGCCGCGGTCGCCCCCGGTTCCGCGATCGCCGGCATCATGAGCGACGCCCGGGCTCATGCGATCTACGAGTACCACACTGCTTCCGACACGGATTTCAACGAGGCTGCGGCCGAGAAGCAGAAGTGGGTGAACCGCATCCTGGGCATGGGTCTGGAAAAGGTCGGTGAGCGCGTCCCCATTGCCGGTGCTCCTCTCGAATGGGCCTCGGAGGACATCCAGGAATCCATCATGAAGAGCATCGAGCAGGACACCTCGAGCGAGGCGGAGGCGGAAGCCGGCGCGGAGTACACCAACGGACGGGAAGCAGCTCTGGATTCCGCCCGGTCCGCCGTCGATCACGCTCTGCTGAACAACAACACCATCGACCCCGACACCGCCGACGATCTCAGGAGAGCAGCGCGCACTTCGGCCGGTCACAGCCACTCCGACGGCGCACAGTGGAAATCGGAGAGTAGCAAGCATTGAGATTCTCATCGCATGTCCCGCTCGGCGGCCTGCTCCTCATCGCCGCGGTCACGGTGGTCGGCTGTGATTCGGAGGCGCCCGAGCAGGGGTTCGCCGTTCCGAAGACCCTCTGCGGGGTATCGGTCCCGACCCATGCGCTTGCACGGCTCCTGCCCGAGTCGGGTGAGCGGCTCACCGTGGAGCGTCGTGGAAGTCTCGACGACGGCTCCGCGCTGTGCGGTGTCAAGGTCGACGACGCCACGGTGCTGCAAGTGAGCGGAGAACGCATCGACGCCGGTGACTCGGCGCGGCACATTTTGCGGAGCCGACTCGCGGTCCAGGAGCAGAAGTCCGCGGAGGGCAACTCGATCGCGTACGCCGATCACGCCGCCGTGTCGCTGATCAAGTGCACCGGTGCCCATGTCCAGGAGGACGTCAGCACCCTCGTCAAGGTACTGAAGCCCGCCCGCCCGAATGAGTCTTCGATGAAGGAGCTGATTCAGGGATACACGGCTTCGCTGAAGAAGCAGCAAGTGTGCAAGCGGGACTCTTGAACGGCGACTGCGGCGGCCGGGCGGGAGGTCCGGGAAAGCGGGGCCGCCTGTTCGGCTTCCGGACGGCTCTGGCCGTCGTGGGAGTGCTCGGCGTGGCCGGGATGGTGGCATGGGAGGTATGGCCGTCCGAGAAGCCCGACGTCGCGGTGCCGACGCGCGTCTGCGACGACGCCCTTCCCGGAGCAGACGTCGCGGCCCTGCTGCCGGAAAAGGGCGAGCCGTTTACGCAGTGGCACGCCGGTGTCCTCAACCCGGAGCATCCGTACACCAGGAAGGTGCCCGGTACTTGCAAGGTGTACGGCGGCGGCAAGTCCGTGCGGATCGAACACAGCCTCTACGCCAAGGCGGACCACACCATGAAGGACGTGGCCCGCGACGCGAGTGCGACAGGCGCCACCCGGATCACACTCGGTGAGGCCGAGGGATTCCACAAGGGGGACACCACCTCCCTCTTCGTTGGCTGCTCCTCGGACCAGGGCAGGGCCGTGGTGGAGGTCGACGTCACGTACCAGGTGACGTCCGACCGGGCGGTGATCCAGAAAACGGCCGCGCTCGTCGCCGACACCCTGCGGTTGGAGGCCCGAGGACTGTGGGCTTGCGACGGTGCAGATCACCTTTCGAACGACACTCCGCGCATCGGCTGAGTGTCAGGAGGCAGCTCCGGCGCGGCCCGTGCACCCTGTCAGAATCGCGTCGGCTTCTACCAGCCTCTGTGCCGGTTCCGGTGACGGTGCAATCTCACCTGGGCGGTAGACCACCGATCGCCCCGGCCCCCGACATCATGGTCGGCACCACCGGGTAATCTCTGTTCCGTTGTCATTGCGGCCCGACGGGCTTCCGCTCCACTTAGGTGGAGTCTCGAAGGACATGCCCCCACCCGCACGAGTCATTTCGTGCTGCCTGGGGGAAGCCCTTGCTGTTCCGCGAGTCCGCGCAAACGATCGCCGAGAGGGCACTCGACAGTTCGCTCTACCTCCACCTCACCGAGCAGTTCGCGCACATGCACGGCTACCGGCCCAGCGCCGCTGAGGTCCGCTCCTGGGAGCGGAGCATCCCCGCACTCGCCGCCGCACTCAACGACGCCGGTCTCGGCGAAGTCGAGATCATGCTGGAGTACGCCCTTCCGCTGAACAGCAAGCGTGCCGACGCAATCCTCGCCGGAGTGCATCCCGTCACGGGGGAACCGTCGTACGTCGTCGTAGAACTGAAGCAGTGGAGCCAGGCGGAACCCGACGAGGACGACCCGGCGCTGTGTCGGATAGATGCCTACGCTCACCCCGTCCTCAACCCCATAGAGCAGGTACGCCGCTACTGCGAGTACCTCGTCAACTTCAATGGGGCCGTGGCCGAGCACCCGGGCCGAGTCAGTGGTGTGGCGTACCTGCACAACGCCACCGAGTTCGGCGTGGCCGGCCTCCGTGCCATCGAACTCGACCACCGTGGGCAGTTGTTCACCGGCGAACGGCGCGGCGAGTTCATCGACCACCTCCGCGCCAGGCTCAGCGACAAGGCACCCGGGGCACGTGCGGCCGACGAACTCCGGGCAGGTAAGACGGTCCCGTCAAAGCAGCTGATGTCGGTCGCGGCCCAGGAGGTGCGTGAGCGCGAGCAGTTCGTGCTCTTGGACGAGCAGCAGGTGGCTTACCGCATGGTGCTCAACGCGGTACGCAAGGCCAAGCAGTCCGATCACAAGGAGATAGTGGTCATCACCGGTGGCCCCGGCACCGGTAAAAGCGTCATCGCGCTCTCCTTGCTCGGCGAGCTGTACAGGCAAGGCGTTCCGGCCCTGCACGCGACCGGTTCCCAGTCCTTCACCAAGACGATGCGCAAGGTCGCCGGTACCCGCAAGCGCGAGGTGCAGGATCTCTTCAAGTACTTCAACAGCTTCATGACCACCGAGAAGAACGCCCTTGACGTCCTGATCTGCGATGAGGCCCACCGCATCCGTGAGACCTCCGCCAACCGCTTCACCTCGGCTGCTCACCGCACCGGTAGGCGGCAGGTCGATGAACTGATCGACGTCGCCCGCGTCCCCGTCTTTCTTCTCGACGAACACCAGGTGGTGCGCCCCGGCGAGATGGGCACGGTGGAGGACATCAAGGCGGCGGCCGCCGCGAAAGGCCTCGAGTGCCGTGTCGTGCCGCTGGAGAGTCAGTTCCGCTGCGGCGGCAGCGATGCCTACCTGCGTTGGGTGAAACGCCTTCTCGGCTTGGAGCGCGGCGGCCCGGTTGTCTGGGAGCCCGACGACCGCATGCAATTGCTGGCCGCTGACAGTCCGCAGGAATTGGAAGCGTTCCTCGAAGCCCGCAGGGCCCAAGGCTATGGCGCCCGCATGTCCGCGGGCTACTGTTGGCCCTGGTCGCCGGAACCCAAGCCCGGCGCTCCGCTCCCCGCCGATGTCGTCATCGGTGAGTGGGCCAGGCCATGGAACCTCCGCGGCGACCGTTCCGTCTCCGGTGCGCCGCCGTCCGCACTCTGGGCCACCGACCCGGCCGGCTTCGGGCAGGTCGGTTGCGTCTACACCGCCCAGGGCTTCGAGTACGACTGGTCCGGCGTGATCCTCGGACCCGACCTGGTCTGGCGCGGGGACCGCTGGATCACGGACCGCACGCAGTCCAAGGATCCGGTTTTCAAGAAGTCGACCGCCGACGCCGACGTCGACCGCCTCATCCGCAACACCTACAAGGTGCTGCTGACCCGAGGGATGATCGGCACGATCGTGTACTCGACGGACCTGGAGACGCGGGAGAAGCTGCGGGAGCTGATGGGTGGGGTAGTGCGAGAGCTGACAACGGCCTGACCGTGCCCCGCAACACACGGCCGGACCATCCCCCCTGGCCGGATCCGGCCACACCTTTTCCCTCAGCAGGCCGAAAGCCGTTCGGCATTTCCGGTCCGGTGCGCTGCCTGTTTAAGATCCTCGATACCGGTTGCGGCCCGACGGGCTTCCTGCATGGACACGCCCCCACCCGCACGAGTCATTCGTGCTCTGGGGGGATCCTCCTCGTGTCCATGCTCCTGCTGCGATTAGCGGCACGGGACCTGCTTGCTCTGAACGCACGGCGCCGCCTGGTGCCCCACCTCGCGGCCCGCTGGGTGCACTTCCAGCGAGGCGATTCCTCTGACGGCGAGCGTTCTGCGTGGGCGCGCAGCCTCGTCTCGCTGGCGGAAGACCTGGTCGCTGCCGAACGCGGCAACGTGGAGATGATCGTCGAGTGTTCGCCCACCGTGGACGCGTCAGAAGAGGTGGCGAAGACGCAGGGCCAGATCGATGTGGTCCTCGTGGGAAGGCATCCTGGGAAAGGCACCCTCTCCGTGCAGCTCGTCGAGCTGAAGCAATGGGCGTCGGTGACGAGGGTGGAGGCTTCCACGGCCGATCTCGTATACGTACCGGGCATCGAGGATCCCGTCACCCACCCTGCCCTTCAACTCGGTGAGTACTACGGACTGTTCACCGGACCCAGCGGCCCGCTGAACGGATTGCATTTCGAATGCGGCGGTTTCACCTACCTGCACAACGCCACGGATGAATCTGTCCGGCCGCTGCTCGGTGTCGACGCACCCACGGGGCCTTACGCCCGTACGTACACGAGCGACACCCGGGCCAGGCTCCTCAAGGATCTGCAGCGTCACTTCACCAGAGAGGAGGACTACTCCGCGGCCGAGTACATCCTGCACCGGATGAACCTCCGTAACACGCCGCTGCTCGACGCCATGGTCAAGTCGAACGGTGAGGACACGGTCTTCACCCTGCGAGGCCGGCAGAAGAAGGTGGCCGACGACGTGCTCGAGGCCTCGGAACTCATTCTCGACGCCCCGGATCGGGAGGCGCTAGTTCCCCGTCCGCAGCGTGCCGTCTTCCTCGTCACCGGCGGAGCAGGTACCGGGAAGAGCGCCATCGGGCTTCAGCTACGAGCCGATCTCGAAGCCGCCGGTCGAACGGTGAAGTACGCGAGTGGATCGCGGGCCTTCAACGCTGCGATCAAGGAGAACGTCGGATACACCGCATCCGAGTTCCGGGAGCGTTTCGCCTATTTCAGCAGTTTCGTGGACAGGCCGGAGCCACCGCTGGACGTATTGATCTGCGACGAGGCGCACCGGCTACGGGACATGTCCAAGAACTGGCGCCTGCCCGAGGAGAAGCAGGGCACCAAGCCGCAGGTGGACGAACTCATTGAGGCGTCCCGCCTAACCGTGTTCTTCCTCGACGGGGCCCAGACCGTGCGCCCGTACGAGGTGGGCACAGCGGAACTCATCGAGGACGCCGCGCAGCGGCACGGTGCTGTCTTCCGTCACTACCGTCTGGTGGAGCAGTACCGGTGCGGAGGCAGCGACGCCTACATCCGCTGGGTCCGGGCACTGCTCGGTGTGTCGCCGCAGCCGGCGCACGAGTGGGTTCCGGACGGGCTCATGCACATCGAGGTCGTCGACACGCCCGACGAGATGGAGCGCATCGTCCGCACCGAGTTCGACGCCGGCGCGACCGCCCGGATGGTGGCGGGCTACTGCTGGCCTTGGAGCAAGCCGGACAGGGGCAAGAACCTCCAGAACGACGTGCGCATCGGTGACTGGCACCGTCCGTGGAACGCTTCGAGCGAGTCCTTCTGCGCCAATGGCGAGCCTCCGTCGAGGATTTGGCCCGTGCACGATGCCGGCATCGGGCAGATCGGCTGTGTCTACACGGCGCAAGGCCTCGAGTGGGACTGGTGCGGGGTGATCATGGGCGATGACATGGTCTGGCGCACCGACCGCTGGGTCTTCCGGCGGGGAAAGCAGCGCAAGGACCCCGACGCAGGGGTGATGCGGGTGGCGAAACCGGGCTCGCTCGATCCGAAGGTCCGCACCAGCACCCTCGAGGACGACGACTTCGCCCGCTGCGTCCGTCACGCCTACCACGTCCTGCTGACCAGGGCGAGCCGGGCGACCGTGCTCTATTCCACCGACGAGGAGACCCGGCGGCACCTCAGGGAATTGGTCGGTGAAACCGACGCGCACGGGCTGCGGCCGACCCAGGAGTCCATCCCGCCCGAGCTGAGGATCCCCCGCCACGGCGGGGGCGCGCGGGGCCGCAGAGCACGGCGGGCACGGAACAGAGCGAAGCGGAAGAACGAGATGATGTTGTTCTGAGCCCTCGGCTCGAGTGGAGTGGCGGGCTCCCGGGGCCCGCCACTCTCCTGCTTCAGAAGAGCAGGTGCGCTGCCGACATCATGGCGCTCGCCAACAGGTTGGCGACCACATTGATGGCGACGTTCGCCAGAACCTTGCGGGTCCGGACGTAACGCGCAGGCTGGTACTCGACAGGGTCCATGGGTGACCACTCCTCGGCGGTGAGCAGGAATGGTGGGGGGACGGCCCACCGGGCATCCGCTCACACACCGCACTCAGGCGTACGGCGATTCACCACCACTGCCCACATGCCTCCGAGGGCACATGAACTCCGCACTTGTACCCCTCCGGGATAATGCGCAGCACAAGTAACTCTACTTCACGCCTAGTTGTACGTCCTCAGAACGAGGATCTACGCTCGGCTCGGAGCGTCTTGCCGGCGGGCGGGTACAGCTCCGCGCCTCAGCGGTCGACGAAGGCGGTGAGGACGAGCAGGTCGCGCCCGACGCGTTGTTGCGGAGGATTGCGCATGCTCCCGGAGGCGTGCGCGTAAGCGGCTCCAAGCAGCAGGGCGGACCGTGCTTCACTGCTTCCCCAATTCGAATGATTTCATCCTATATATCGAGGGTTGACTGGACTGGTTCGCCGCTGGCCCGCGTGATATTCGTGTACCCAATTCCGATCATGTGAGTCGTATGTCCTGTAGTCCCGTCCTTCACCGCCTCTTCTCATGCCACGTGCAGCCACTAGGATGCGCAGCGAGGGCCTGACCATGGGTAACGGCGGCCCTTGAAGGACACGAGGAGTGGGGACAGGCATGCGGGAAGGCCGGTGGGTCACGGTCACCGAGTCCGAGTTCGATCATGAACGCCGCGGCCTGGAGGCGATCCGGGAGAAGCTGCCGGACTCCGACCCCTGGCGTGCCTGGTCGAACTTCACCTTCACCGCCAACACCGGTCACGTCCGCGAGGTCGACCTGCTGGTCGTCGCCCCCGGCGGCCTCTGCATGATCGAGCTCAAAGACTGGCACGGCTCGGTCACCTCCGAGAACGGCACCTGGGTGCAGACCACGCCCAGTGGTTATCGGCGCACGCACGGCAACCCGCTGCACCTGGTCAACCGCAAGGCCAAGGAGCTGGCCGGCCTGCTCGCCCAGCCCGGCGCCAAGCGGGTCTGGGTCGGCGAGGCCGTCTGCTTCACCGACAACAGCCTCCGCGTACGGCTGCCCGCCTATGACCAGAACGGCGTGTACACCGTCGACGAACTGGTCGACATGCTCAAGCAGCCCCCGTCCGACGAGCGGCGCCGCGTCACCGCGATCAGCTCGCGCGAGATCGCCGCGGCCCTGAAGAGCATCGGCATCCGCAAGAGCGACGCCCAGTACAAGGTCGGCCCGTACGAGCTGGAGCGGAAGTCCTTCGACTCCGGGCCCACCTGGGCGGACTACCTCGCCCGCCACAGCGACCTGCCCGAGGCCGCGCGTGTACGGATCTACCTCAGCGAGCGCGGCTCCGACGCCTCGCTGCGCCAGTCCGTGGAGAACGCCGCTCGGCGCGAGGCCGCGGTGCTGGGCCGGTTCAAGCACCCGGGCGTCGTCCAGCTCAAGCAGTACTTCCCCTCCGGGCACGCCGCCGGCCCCGCGCTGATCTTCGACTATCACCCGGACACCCTGAAACTGGACGAGTACCTGGTCCAGTACGGCGAGAAGCTGGACATCCTCGGCCGGATGGCACTGGTGCGCCAGCTCGCCGAGACGATGCGCTCCGCGCACGCCAGCCGCATCCACCACCGGGCGCTCGCCGCCCGCTCCGTCCACGTCGTCCCCCGGCCGCGCGGCCGGAAGGGGCAGGCCGTAGGGGAGGAGGCCGCCTGGCTCGCCCCGCAGCTGCAGATCTCTGACTGGCAGATCGCCACCCAGCGCAGCGGCGACTCCTCCCAGGGCCAGGGCATGACCCGGTTCGCGCCGACCGCCCTGTCCGCCATGCACCTGTCGGACGACGCCGACGCCTACCTCGCGCCGGAACTCACCGCCCTCAACCCCGACCCGGTCTACCTCGACGTGTACGGGCTCGGCGTCCTCACCTACCTGCTGGTCACCGGCAAGGCCCCGGCCGCCAGCCAGGCCGAGCTGCTGGCCCGCCTGGAGGCGGGCGAGGGCCTGCGCCCCAGCTCCCTCGTCGACGGACTCTCCGAGGACGTGGACGAACTGGTGCAGGCCGCCACCGCCTACCGGCCCGGCCAGCGCCTCTCCAGCGTGGACGAGTTTCTGGAGCTGCTGGAGGTCGTCGAAGACTCCCTCACCGCCCCCGCCGCGGTTCTCGACGCGCAGGCCGAGGAGGAGACCGGGGCGAGGGCCGACAAGGACCCGCTGGAGGCCGTCGCCGGCGACGTGCTCGCCGGCCGGTGGGAGGTCCGCCGCCGCCTCGGTACTGGCTCAACCAGCCGCGCCTTCCTCGTCCGCGACCTGGAGGCGGAGGCCCGCAAGACGCGCGCGCTCGCCGTGCTCAAGGTTGCGCTCTCCGACAGCCGGGGCGAGATCCTGATCCGCGAGGCCGAGGTCATGGGCCGCCTGCGCCCGGACTCCCGCATCATCCGCCTCGTCGAGCCCGAGCCTCTGCACATCGGCGGCCGCACCGTCCTGGCGCTGGAGTACGTCGGCGACGAGCGCGACGACGCCGGCCAGAACGCCGAGGGCACGGCCCGCCCGCGCCGCCGCGAGGAGACCGTCGCCCGCCAGCTCCGCGAGAACGGCCGCCTCCAGGTCGACCAGCTCGAGGCGTACGGCGACTACCTCTTCGGCGCCGTCGACTTCCTCGAGGGCGAGGGCGTCTGGCACCGCGACATCAAGCCCGACAACATCGCCGTCCGCATCCGCCCCAACCGCACCCGCGAGCTGGTCCTCATCGACTTCTCGCTGGCCGGCTACCCGGCGAAGAACACCGACGCGGGCACCGACGGCTATCTGGACCCCTTCGTCGACGTCATCACGCGCGGCTCCTACGACTCCCACGCCGAGCGGTACGCCGTGGCCGTCACCCTGCACCAGATGGCCTCCGGCGAGCTGCCGAAGTGGGGCGACGGCAGCGTCCTGCCGCGCATGACCGACCAGAAGGAGTGGCCGCACCCGACCATCGCGGCCGAGGCCTTCGACCCGGCCGTGCGGGACGGGCTCGTCGCCTTCTTCCAGAAGGCCCTGCACCGCGACGCGGGCAAGCGGTTCCCCGAGCTCAAGCCGATGCGGGACGCCTGGCGCAAGGTCTTCCTCGACGCCTCGCAGACCGTCCCCTCCAGCCACCGCACCCGTCCCGCGGCCCCCGCCGAGGGGACCGCGCCCGCCGAGGGCGCCGCCGCGGCCATCGCGGACGCCGAGCCGGAGACCGCCGAGCAGCAGCGCAACCGGCTCGCAGCCGAGGTCACCCGCGACACCCCGCTGACCGTCTCCGGCCTCACGCCCGCCGCCCAGTCCTTCCTCTACGGCCTGGGCCTCACGACGGTCGGCGAACTCCTCGACTACAGCCGCCGCAAGCTCGTCAACGCCCCCGGCCTCGGCGCCAAGACCCGCAACGAGGTCCAGCAGCGGCAGCGCGAGTGGGGCGTGCGGTTGAGCGAGGTACCCGTCTCGCCGCTCACGCCCAAGGGACGGGCGGAGGCGAAGGAGGAGCTGGAGCAGCTCACCGCCGCCGAGTCGGTCCTCGTTGGCCGGCTCGCGACGGGTGAGTCGGCGGGCGCGCTGTCCGCCCGCACCCTGCGCTCCGTCAGCCTCGACACCCTCGCCACCCTCTTCGTACCGGCCGTCAACAACAACGGCTCCAACCGCAGCAAGGCGGAGATGGTGCGGCTGCTGCTGCGCCTACCCGACGAGCACGGTGTCCTGCCCGGCATCGGCGTCTGGCCGAAGCAGAAGGACGTCGCGGACGCGCTCGGCCTGAGCCACGGCCGCATCCCGCAGATGCTCAAGGAGGAGCGCAAGCGCTGGAAGGCGGAGCCCGCCGTCCAGGCACTGCGGGACGAGATCATCGACCTGCTCGTGAGCATGGGGCGCGTCGCCTCCGCCGTGGAGATCGCCGATGCCCTCGCCGTCCGGCGCGGCACGCACCTCGCCGGACGGGAGCAGCGGCGCGCGATGGCCCTGGCGGCGGTGCGGGCCGTCGTCGAGGTCGAGCAACTGGTGCCGCAGGAAGCCGAGTTCCAGCACCAGCCGAACCGCAAGGCGACCGACGAGTCGCTGGGTGCCGGCCTGCTCGCCCTCGACGTGCGCGAGAACGACGCCCCGGACACCCCGACCGCGCCCGGCCTGCTCGACTACGCGATGCGCCTCGGCAGGACAGCCGACCGGCTCGCCAGGCTGGACACCCTGCCGACGGCCGCGACCGTCCTGGCCGAACTGGGCGCGCTGACGGTCCCGCCCGGCGCCGTCGACTGGGACGAGCGGCGGATAGTGGAGCTGGCCGCAGCCGCGTCGGTGAACGCCGCCGCCACCCCGCGCCTGGAGATCTACCCGCGCGACCTGTCGCTCGTCCGGGCGTTGCGCCTCACCCAGGCCGGGCTCGTCCGCTGGATTCCGGGTCAGTCCGAGGGCCGGCAGCCCGGCCTGACCGGCGAGGACGTGCACGAGCGGGTCCGCGCCCGCTTCCCCGAGCTGGTCGTCCCGGACGGGCGCGGCGGCACGACCCACGAACTGCCGACCGGCGGCCCGCTCACCAAGGCGCTGCGCGACGCGGGCTTCGAATTGTCGCTGAGCATGCGCGAGGACACGGGCACCCTGCGCTACCTCCCGACGCGGGTGGACGACGCCTCCAGCTACCTCACGACGGGCGCGTGGCGGCAGTCGACGCGTACGGGTGCGGTGACGCGGTACGCGGACGACCCGCAGCTCGCGGGCGCGGTGCGCGCGGAGGAACGGCTGCTCGCCTCGGCCCGCCGGGACGGGTACCGGGTGCTGACCGTACGGCAGCAGCTCGTGCGGGACGCGGTACGGGAACTGAGTGCCGAACGGCTGGGCGCACAGCCCCTGTCGGTGACCGAGCTGTTCCTTGAGGCCCTGCACGGGCAGGTCACTCCGGGCACCAAGCCGACCTGGGAGACCCTGCTCAAGGCGGACGCCGCCGAGCAGGGCTCGAAGGGCGCGGTGCGGTTCGCGGAGTACGCGCGGACGGCGTGGGGCTCGGTCGAGCCCCGGATCGTGGAGCTGCTGGGCAACGGTGGCGGTGGGGCGAGTCCTGTGCTGCTGACGGAGGCCGGGGTGTTCGCCCGGTACGACGCGATGGGCGTCCTGGACCGGCTGGCGTCGGCGGCCCGGCGGGGCGGGCGGGGGCTGTGGCTCCTGGTCCCGCAGAACGACCCCTCGCGCGAGCCCCGGCTCGGGCAGGTGGCCGTGCCGTACCAGGCCGGCCTGGGGGAGTGGATCCAGCTTCCGGACACGTGGGTGGGCAACGCCCACCGCGGGTCCGGTCAGGTTGTGGCAAGTGGTGTCGAGGGAGACGCGAAGTGATCGACCGCAAGGCTCTGTTGAACGACCTGAAGCAGCAGGTCAAGGCGGTCGAGGCCGACCTGGGCAAGCAGGTGAAGGCGCTCGGTGAGGTCGGTGCGCGGTTGCGTGCCGAGTACGACCAGGCGCGCAAGCTCGGGCGGACGGCGGCGACGTGGAACTCGTGGCTGGACGAACGGGTCACGCAGGTCGCGGTGGCGTGGGTGCTGGGGACTGTGTTCGTGCGGTTCTGCGAGGACAACCGGCTGATCCCCGAGCCGTACCTGACGGGACCGGACGGTGACCGGCGCGAGCTGGCGGAGTCTCGGTACGACGCGTACGTGGAGTCGGACGACAACCCGACCTATCGCGGCTGGCTGGAGAAGGCGTTCGACGAGCTGGGTCAGGGCCAGGCGGGCCGGCTCCTCTTCGACAAGCGGCACAACCCGCTGTACCAGATCCCGCTGTCGCATGACGGTGCGCGGGAGCTGGTCGAGTTCTGGCGTCAGCGCGACGAGGCGGGCGTCCTCGTCCACGACTTCACCGACCCGCTGAACGAGGACGGCACGGAGGGCTGGGACACGCGGTTCCTGGGTGACCTGTACCAGGACCTGAGCGAGGCCGCGCGGAAGACGTATGCGCTGCTCCAGACGCCGGAGTTCGTGGAGGAGTTCATCCTCGACCGGACGATGAACCCGGCTGTGAGGGAGTTCGGGTACGAGGGCCTGAAGATGATCGACCCCACGTGTGGGTCGGGGCACTTTGTGTTGGGGGCGTTCCGGCGGCTCGTGCGGCTGTGGGGGGAGGGGCAGCCGGGGCGTGATGTGCACGAGCGGGTGCGGGAAGCGCTGGACTCGGTGCACGGAGTGGACGTCAACCCGTTCGCGGTGGCTATTGCTCGGTTCCGGTTGCTGGTTGCGGCTATGGCGGCGAGTGGGGTGCGCACGCTGGGGAAGGCGGCTAGTTACAAATGGCCAATCCACTTGGCGGTGGGGGATTCTCTCATCAAGAGTCGGCAACTCGGCCTATTTGAGGGGGAGGAGGTCGAAGATCAGCTGACGACCTTCACCTACGCTACAGAGGATTTGCACGAGCAGCCAAAGATTCTCCAACAGGGGCGCTACCATGTCGTCGTCGGCAACCCGCCTTACATCACAGTAAAAGATAAGAAGTTGAACGAGCTGTACCGGCAGCTCTACGACGCTTGCGGTGGCACTTACGCCCTCTCGGTACCGTTTGCGCAGCGTTTTTTCGAACTGGCCAGGCGAGGTGATGCTGAGGGCAGAGGTTTCGGCATGGTCGGGCAGATCACGGCCAGCTCATTCATGAAGCGGGAATTCGGTAAGAAGCTGATCGAGGCGTATTTCGCCCATGATGTGGAGCTGACAGAGGTTATTGACACCTCGGGTGCATATATCCCAGGGCACGGTACTCCGACGGTGATTCTCGTTGGGAAGCGACGCGGAGGCAGTGCCCGTCAAGCAACCATTCGGACCGTGAGGAGCGTGCAAGGGGAACCGTCGACCCCGAAGAATGGTGAGTATGGCCTCGTGTGGAGTGCGATCGTAAACCAGGTCGACAAACCAGGCTCCGCGAGTCAGTGGGTCTCAGTGGACGACCTTGATCGTAGTGCTTACTTCAGTAAGCAGCCGTGGATTCTCACCGACGGCGGTCTCGAAGTCGTAGAACATTTGAAAAAGGCGAGTAAGCGAACTCTGCGCTCAGCGATTGAACCTCCAATCGGGCGCGCTATTCGTGCCGGGGCTGACGAAGCCTATATTCGCCCCCTCCGTAGAACTTTTCGGACGGTTGCCAATCGCGACGGTCTACGACCGCTTATGGTGGGTGAGACTGTTCGAGACTGGGGGGCGAGTCCCGAAGAAGCCATCTGGTTTCCCTACGCAGACGCGCTGGCGGATGGTGACCTCGAGGAAGACTTGTGGCCACTTAGGCGCGTACTGCAAGTCCGACAGACATTCCATGGCGATATGGCAGCCGCCGGTCTCAAATGGTGGGACTATATGCAGTACACCTCCTCCGCGTACAATACGCCCCTATCCATTTCCTTTGCGTTTGTCGCCACGCATAATCACTTCGTGTTGGATCGAGGTGTCGGAAGAGTTTTCAATCGCTCCGCCCCGGTGATTAAGCTGCACAAGGATGCTACGGAGGGCGAGCATCTGCAACTGTTGGGCTTGCTGAATAGTTCTGCTGCTGCATTGTGGTTGAAGCAGGTTAGTCACAATATGGGCAGCACCGTTGACGCGAAGGGGGCTCGGCAAAGTACGGTACCATTCGACGATTTCTACCAGTTCAATGGTACGCCTATGGGTAATTTTCCTCTTCCGGCGGGCTTTCCGGGTGCGCTCGCGGTTGGCCTCGACTCTTTGGCTCAGGAAAATGCGATGTACAGTCCTTCGGGTGCCGTATCAGGCTCTGTTCCTAGCTCTATCACCCTTCGCGAGGCTCGTTTCTCCTGGAAATCTACCCGGGGCCGCATGATCGCCCTCCAAGAAGAACTCGACTGGCAGGTCTACTCCCTCTACGACCTCCACCCCGAAGACCTGCACATTTCCGAGGATCCCGACGACCCCAACATCCCCGAACTCGCCCTCGGCGAGCGCGCCTTTGAGATCGTCCTCGCCCGCCGAGTAGCCGCAGGCGAAGCCAGCGACGAGTGGTTCAAGCGGCACAACTCCACGCCCATCACGGAGATCCCCACCCACTGGCCCGCCCCGTACCGGGAGATTGTCCAGAAGCGGATCGACGCCATCGAGTCGAACCGGGCCATTGGCATGGTCGAGCGGCCCGAATACAAGCGCCGCTGGGCCACCGAAGGCTGGGACGCCCTCCAGGAGAAGGCCCTGCGCTCCTGGCTGCTCGACCGTATGGAGAACCGCGACCACTGGTTCGACGAGAACGGTCAGCCGACCATCCTCACCGTCTCCCGTCTCACCGACGCCCTCTCGCGCGACGAGGACTTCGTCTCCGTGGCCAAGCTCTATGCGCCCCGCAAGGACTTGCCCAAGGTCGTCGCCGAACTGATCACCGACGAGCACGTGCCGTTCCTCTCCGCTCTGCGCTACAAGCCCTCCGGCCTGAAGAAGCGCGCCGACTGGGAGGAGGTGTGGGACCTCCAGCGCAAGGAGGACGCCGCCCCCGACGAGCAGGCCAAGCGGAAGATCCGGGACTCCATCCCCGTGCCGCCGAAGTACACATCGGCCGACTTCCTGCGCCCGTCCTACTGGAAGGCACGCGGCAAGCTGGACGTGCCCAAGGAGCGGTTCATCTCCTACGGGCAGACCAACGCCGCCACCCCCGAGCTGTACGGGTGGGCCGGCTGGGATCACAAGGAGCAGGCGCAGGCGCTGGCGACGTACTTCACCAACACCGCGCTGTCCACCGAGGAGATCACCCCGTTCCTCGCGGGCCTGCTGGAGCTCCAGCCGTGGCTGTACCAGTGGCACAACGAGTTCGACATGCTCTACAGCGGCTCTCCGGCGGACTTCTTCGCCGGTTACCGCCAGCAGAAGCAGGGCGAGCACGGACTCACGGACGACGACCTCCGTGGTTGGCGTCCTCCGACCGCGACCCGGGGGCGTCGCGCAGCAGCGAAGCAGTAGCGAGGACTAGATCGACATCCGTCGGTTCAGGGGCCACCCGGTGCGTGAGCGGGTGGCCCTTTGCCTGCGCATGCAGCTCCGCCCACACGGTTTTGCCCGGGGCTACCCGGCGAAGGTTGACGCCCCAGTCGTCCGCGAGGGCGGCGACCAGGGGCATGCCCCGGCCGGACTCCGAAAGCGAGTCGGTCGCCGGGGGACTGGCCGGAGGCCGTTTCTCGGCGCGGGTGTCGGTCACCTCGATGCGGAAGGTGCCCTCGGTCAGGGTGAGTTGGACGTGGAAGTCTCGGCCGGGGATGTGGCCGTGGCGTACGGCGTTGGCGGTGAGTTCCGCCGTGATGAGGGTGAGCGTTTCGTTGACCGGGGTCGAGTAGGGATGGCCCCAGTCGTTCAGGCGGTGCGACACGAGTCGGCGGGCGAGGCGGGCACCGCGCGGCGTGGACGTGAAGCGCATAGTGAACTCGTGTTCGGGTGCGAGGTGCTGCGGCATATGCCCGTTCGGGGGAGTTGCTGACTTCATACGGTCAACGGTGTCGGACTCTGTGTAGCGTTGACCAGGAGTGATGCGCTGACGGGTGCGGGCTGTACACGCGGTCGGTGCGCTTGTACGCGGTGTTGGGCGTGACCGTTTCCGGGCCCCCGAGTTGGCCGAAAGGGCGGTGGTACGAGAGGAGCTGCGGCGTGGACGACGAGGTTCAGCAGCCGGAATACGAGGTGGGGACGGGCATTCTGTGCCTGTTCGGACGGCAGTTGAAGCTGTTCCGGGAGCGGGCGGGGATGGACCGTGCGAGGTTCGGGTCGCTGACTGGGTACTCGGCCTCGACGATCGCGTCGTTCGAGCAGGGCAGACGTATTCCGCCGCCGAGGTTCATCGGCCAGGCGGACGAAGTGCTCGAGGCGGGCGGGGTGTTGAGCGCGAGCAAGGAGGAGGTGGCTCGGGCTCAGTATCCGGAGTTCTTTCGCGATGCGGCCAAGTTGGAGGCCGAGGCGGTTGAGCTTCATGTGTACGACTCCCAGTTGGTCAACGGCCTATTGCAGACGGAGGAGTACGCGCGAGCGGTGTTCGCCATGTGGCAGCCGTTGCTGGACGAAGGGCTCATCGAGCAAAGGGTGGCCGCACGACTGGCACGACAAGAGGTCTTCGGCCGACGCCCCGCGCCGCATCTGAGCTTCGTGTTCGAGGAAGCTGTCCTACTCCGGCCGCTCGGCGGGGCAGCTGTCTGGCGAGGCCAGTTGGAGCACCTCATGCTGATCGCAGAGAGGCGGAACGTGGTGATTCAGGTGATGCTGTTGTCCCGTCGGGAACATGCGGGACTGGCTGGCCCGTTTACCTTGATGGAGACCAAGGATGGGCGCAGGATCGCGTACACGGAGGTGCAGGGCGACAGTCGTGTCCACACGGAGCGTGTGAAGGTGCGAGCACTCGAGCGTACGTACGGGACCCTTCGCGCGCAGGCCCACACTCCGACAGAATCGCTGGCGTTGATCGAGAAGCTGCTGGGAGAGAGATGAGCGGGGAAATGGTTGAGTCGGGCTCCGATGGCCTGGCGTGGTTCAAGAGCAGTCACAGCGCCGGTGATGGTGGCCAGTGCGTAGAGGTAGCCACCACCCCCGCCAGGGTCCACGTCCGCGACTCGAAGGACACGACCCGCGCCCCGTTGGCCGTGGACCCCTCGACCTGGACCGAGTTCGTCGCCTTCGCGGCACTCTGAACAGACGCGGGGCCTTCGGCAAGCGCACCGCTTGCCGAAGGCCCCGCGCACGTCCGCTCGCGCAACACCTTCAGCAGCCCAGACGCCCTGCTCGCTGGATGCCCGCGCAGGCCAGTGCGGTGCGGCCGTCAACGTCCGCCTCGGGCCCGGTGCCGTGCTCGGCTGAGACTCAGGTCAGAACGCCTTCAGATAGACCCTGGCCTGACCGTCCTTGAGTGTCTGGACGTAGATGTCGATCCACTGCACCTTCTTGCGGCGATCGTCCTTCACGCACGGGGGGCAGACACTGGCCGAGCGGGCTCCCTTCAGCGTTTGCGGCTCGGCCAGCCCGAGGTGCCGGAACAACTCGCCGTCCGGGGCGAAGTCGACCTTCTTCACTTTCAGTGGTTCTTCGGGGCGAAGGTCCGCTGCGATGCCTTCGGCGTTCTTCTCGCTGGTGACGAACGAGAGGAGGTAGACGTCCTCCTGGGGGTTGGTCTGCACGGCTCCCTTGACCTCGGTCGCACCCTTGGGCGCCGTCACGTGCATGAACGCCGACGCCTCGGGCGCGCCGGCCTTCTCGTCCCACCGCGAGGTGCGCCCGTCGGTCACACGGCGATCGTCCGTGTCCGGGCCGGAGCAGGCGGAAAGCAGGAAAGTGGCTGCCACTGCCGCGATGAGGAGGGCACCTCGTTTGGTCGTCACCGGTTCTCCTCGTCACCGCGTGAGACGTCGCCGCGGGTTCCTTCTCGTCCTTGGTCCGGCGGGTTCACTGTCGGGTTCGCATCGCTGTTCAGGTCGTACATGTACGTGGAGCTACTGCCTCGCATGTCGAACTCCTGAGCAAGTCCGGTCTTGTGCAACCGTCCCATCTCGGAGTCCGGGATCACCACGCCTCCGGGGAAGGTGGTCGACTTGCCGGCGTCCCAGTTGTACCGGTCCCACACGTTGGCCTGGTATTCGAGCGAAACCTTGGGCTTGCCGTCCACCCCGGGGGTGACGGTGACCATCCCCGACACGTTCTGCTGGTGGGAGCCGACCGCGTGGAACCACTCTTCGCTTTGGAAGGTGCGGCCGACCGCCTTGCTCTCCACCGGCACGACGACCGTCTTGTCACCACCGGCCTTCTCGAAGGCGTCGAGCCCCTGCTGTCGCCACGCGTCCTGGTTCTGGGCGATGTGGACCGAGACGTCATCGCGGAATCCGGGATCATCCTTGAGGATGCGGTCGATGTCCAGGTCCAGCGGCTCACCCGTTGCACTCAGGTAATGCTCCATGTTGCGCGACGCGGCGTTCTCCCCGCTGAAGTCGCCGCCGGCCGCGATGCCCTGCGCGCGGGCCAGGTACCACAGATCCTTGGCCGTGGGCTTCTCGGTGTCGAAGGCTCCGGACCCCGCGTCAGCAGCATGCCAGTGGTACAGCGGGCTCATGATCCCCGCCTTCCGCAACTCGTCGCCCTTCTCGTGAAGCAGGATGCCGCGCGTGACCGGATCGAGGCCGCGCCACCACTCGGCGACGGCCTTCTTGCCCTTGGGGACGTGCTGCGCCTTCGCCCTCTCCGCAAGCGACGGGTACGGGTCGGGCACCGCTTCCCGGTTGAAACCGCCGATCGTGCCGTCCAAGGGGTCGCTGTCCTGCATCACGGAGGCGAGAGCGAGTTTGAACCCCTCGTCCGCGTCGTTCAGGGCCGCCACCGCCGAATCCAGTTGCGCGGCCCATCCGGCAGCAGCCTTGCGGGCGCTCTCCTGGTAGTCGGGATCGTGCACGTAGGCCGTGTACTCGCTGTGATCCAGCTTGGACGTGTCGAAGCCGACGGCGCCTTGCTCGGACACCTTCATGCCGGCCTTCACCGCGTCCTCTCGGACGTACTCGATCTTCTTGCGAAGACGGCTGAATTCGGCGTGCGCGTCCCGGAGCAGTTCGGCGACGGCCTTCGCCTCGCTCTGCGCTCCCTGGTACTCCTTCCATGTCACGTCGAAGCGCGCGGAGCCGGCGCTGGCACTCAGACCCACCCACGTGTCGCCGATGGAAATTCCGTGCACTTCCTGATGGTAGGTCCGCGCGAGCTTGTCGAAGTCCTTGGCCATGGCGGCCCAGTCGTCGGCAGCCGTGGTGAGCTTCGACAGGTCGGTGCCCATGATCTCGTAGTACGTCACCATGACTGAACTCCTGTTCCAGGACCGCGGTTCGGTCGGACCTGTGCGATCAGAACGAGTCGAGCGCGGAGGACTTGCGGATGCCCAACTCGATGCCGGTGTCCGTGTTCTGCAGCAGCGTGTTGGTGGCGCGCAACGCGGCCTTCTCCGAGCCGAGGCGGTTCATCAGCGTCGTGAGCTGTTCGCTCCACGTCTTACGCGCGGTCTTCAGAGCAGGTCCGGTGAGCCACCCCTCAAACTCCCGTGCGGCTGCCCCCGTGCTCTCACGCGCCTGGGTGCCGTCCCTGTGGGTGTCAGGCTCCAGGTGTTTCTCGATCGCCTCGGCTGCCTTCTTCTTCTCCGCGGGACTCGAAGCGAGATCCTTGCCGCCGGACGGCGAGCCTCCACCGCCATCAAGCGGGGCCACATGGTTCAGACGCATCCGGGTCGGCGCCGCACCGCCCCGTGATATGTCGCCGTCGGTCATGATCTCTCTCCCGAGTGTGATCAGATGCCCGCAACTTTATGTGAGGCACAGTTAGGGCTGCAAAGTGCTGGTGAGCCGGAAACCGGCCTCGCTGACGCGGTGCGGACCGCGTCGGCGAAGGCGTACCTGACCCTGGACGGCACGCGAATCCTGGGGGCTCCTCCGTGATCTGCGGCGCCCAGCCACCCGGATCGCCAGCTTTGTCCAGGCCGTCTCCATCCTTCATCTCCGGCTCAGAGCGAGGACGGGAAACGGTCAGTGCATCCTGGCCCCTGGAGCGCGGAGCTACTGTAAGTTCCTGCCATGAAGCAGGGTAAAGAGGTCGAGAATCCCGAGTCGCGCTTCTTCACGGTGCTGCTGGCGGCGGCCAAGCTCCCCGGTGTGCGTATCCACCGAGAGGCGTACCTCCGGACGGCGCTGGCGCGCCACTGCACCGAGGAGGAGATCCGCGCAGCGATCGAAGAGACCCCCGCGGCGGCGGGTATCACCGTCGACGTTCTGGAGAAAGCGGCCAACGACTCGATCCGCTACGAGACCGCCAAAGTCAGCGCTCTCTCCGCCGCGGCCGGGATACCCGGCATCCTCGCCCTTCCCGCCACGGTGCCCGCCGACTTGGCGCAGTACGTCGGCCACATGCTGCGTATCGCGCAGAAGCTCGCCTATCTCTACAGCTGGCCCGAACTGTTCTCAGACGGGGGCGATGACGTCGATGACGCGACCGTGGGGGTGCTCACGCTGTTCTTCGGCGTGATGTTCGGCACCCAGTCGGCGAACGCCGCTGTGGGGAAGGTCGCGGGGATGATGTCGGAACAGGTCGCCAAGAAGCTGCCTCAGAAGGCGCTCACCAAGGGCGTCGTCTATCCCATAGTGAAGAAGGTCGCTGCCTTCATCGGCGTCAAGATGACAAAGGAGTCGTTCGCGAAGACCGTGTCGAAGGCCATCCCTCTCGTGGGAGCTGCCGTCTCCGGCGGGCTCACCTTGGCGACCTACCTTCCGATGGCCAAGAGGCTCAAGAAGCACCTCGCCGACCTGCCGCTGGCGGACCCGTCGCACCGAGTGATGGAGGGGGAAGTCGTGGACGGTGAAGTCGTCGAAGAGCACGAATCCTTCGTCCCGGCACAGGCTGAACCGCACGGCGCGGAATCCGCTGCCCTCAAGCTGGAGGAACCCAGGTCCTGACCCCGCGAGCGGCCTCCTGGCTGCCGATGGGGCCCGCACCTCCGCCTTCGACAGAGGTGCGGGCCTGGGTTCGCAGCTGCGGGACACCTTCGTCGCTGCCCGGGGGTGACTTCGCGTTCTCGCAGCCTCCGGCCATCTCCAGCCCGCAAGTAGGCCGGGCTTGCGAGAGCCGCCTGGACTGAGGGGCGGTAGCTCGGCCGAACGGCGTGAGCTCGGCCTGAGATATATCGCCACACTGTCTCCGTCCGGCTTCCGCTTCGCGTCCCCACGTCGTCCGGCTACGTGGCGGACCTGTCGAGGTTCACGCATGCCGGCTGGTCCACGGACGGCAAGGACCCCCCCGGGATTCGGCACCTGGATGGATGGTTGCCCGGTCAGTGGGGAGGAAGCCGGCAACCCAGGATCGTGGGAAGTGGCACTGCACTGAGCTCGCACGGGCGTGCGGCGGGCCGTGTCCGCTTGCTGCCCGGTCGAGCTGATCACCGAGTGCCGGGAAGCCACCTCCGAGCCTCGGGATGCTGGGGCGGGGCAAGGCAAGCGGAACGATCTCCCGGTTCCCGCCGGGGCGTGCCAGTCCTTGGTGATCACTTGGCGGGCAGCAGAGCCGTCATCCTTTGCGTGCCTTGATCGGAACTTTGCCGCTCCTTGGCCGGGATCGCGAGAGCAAACCGGCTCGGTGATCTACCGTCTTCGGGCCGGTCAGCCGACTCAGGGGGAGCAGAAGACGCCATGGGCGACTACAGCGACGGCAAGATACTCGACATCAAGATCGCCGATCTGAAGGCGACCGCCCCGCATTTCCACACGCACAGCTCCGACCTCGCCAAGGCGCTGACCAAGCTCAAGACGGCGCTGGCGGCGGCCGGTTCGCCGTGGGGTGACGACGAGCAGGGGAAGAAGTTCCACGAGCACTACGGCCCGCACGTCAAGAGGATGGAGACCGCCGCCGGGATTCTCGCGCTCGGTCTGGCCAGCATCGAAGCGGCCATGACCGACATGGCCGACGGCCACATCGACAACGAACTGCTGGTCCGCTCCATGTTCAGCAAGATCCAGGCCGCCCCGCACGACGGCCACGGGAGCGCGCAGTGAGCGCGGCCGACAAGGCCAAGGAGATCGTCCAGGACCTGACCGGCATGTGGTGGCCGGATGCCGACGAAGGGGGTCTGCGCGACGCGGCCAAAGCCTGGCGGGACTTCGCCGACGACCTGGAAGACGTGACGGCCGCCGCGAACAAGTCGGCGCGCGGCATCATCGAGTCCAACAAGGGCGAGGCGATATCCGCCTTCGACGACCCGTTCTGGCGCCGCTACTACCACGACGGCCACGGCTGGCTCCAGGACATGATCGATGGCGCCCGCGACATGGCCAAGGCCCTCGACCAGTACGCCGACGTCGTCCCAAGGCCGTCAAGCATCTGGAACACGAGCTGGAGATCGTCGGCGCCACCATCGTCGCCGGCACCGCCCTCGCGGTCTTCACGCTCGGCATCTCCGAAGGCGCCGCGGCAGCCGCCACCGCCTCGATCCTGGAGCTGTCCGCCACGCTCGGCGTGACCGTGTCCACCGAGATCGCCACCATCGCCGGCACCACCCTCGCCACGGCCGCCATCGGTGGACTCGAGTCGATCACCGTCGACCTCGCCGTCACCCAGCCCGTCGCCATCGCCACCGGCGAGAGCAAGGGCCTCAGCCTCGACGAGGTGAGCGACTCCGCCCGCTACGGCATGGAGTTCGGCGGCGCGTTCGGAGCAGGTGGGAGCACAGCCCGAATCGTCGCCGAGAACGGCGGGACGGTGGGCCTGTTCAACGGCTTCCGGCTGAACAGCGCGGCCCTCGACGAGATGGGCAAGTCCCGCACGTGGAAGCTGATCCAGTCCCCCGACTCGAAGATTCCCGTTCCTCCGGCGCGGGCCGGCGACTACGAGTTGGTCTCGGGCGACCCGGTCTACTTCGGCAAGAACACCACCACGGTGGGCTACGACGAACGCACCCTGAACAACCTGCAACGGGTCGCCCGTGTCCCCGGCGTGCACGACGTGGTCGTCCACGGCACGGACGAGGGGGTTTTCGTCCCCGGCCGCATCAACGCCGCGGGGAAGACCCTTACGGACTTCGAAGTGCATCCCAACCACATCGCGGACGCGATCCGCAGCAACCCCAACTACCACGGTGAACCGGTGCGCCTCATCTCCTGCTACTCCGGCGCCGACGCGAGACCGCCCGAGCTGCCCCTCGCGCAGTCCGTCGCCAACGAGCTCGGTGTGCCCGTGACGGCGCCCACGAGCAAGGTGGGAACGTCCCCCCAGCTCGGCCTCAACCAGACCCCCACCATCGGCAACAATGGCTACTGGCGCACCTACCTGCCCATGGCCCACTAGGGCAGGCTCACAGGAGTGGAAATGATCAAGCGAGCGGGCTTCTATCGGGAGACCGGCGGTCAGGCCACCACGGCAGACGATGCGCCGTCGCTGCGAGATGCCGTACGGGACAGTGGGCCCTGGGACGAGGACCGTGTCCTCGCCTACCTGGGATCGGCCCTGGAGATCTACACCACGATGGGTGCCGAGCGCGACGTCCTCACCGGTGAAGAGTGGATCGCCGGCTCCGGGTCCCTGATGACGGATGGCACCTGGCTCTGGCCCGTCGATCTCACGCACTACGTACGTCGTCACCACGCTGCCCTGCCACAGGAATTCCTGGACCACATCCGGACCAACAACTACACGGTGCCTGCCGTGCCCGACGAACGGGCCAGGCACATTTTCCAGGAGGAGTTCCCGGACCACGCCCCCGCCGCGGCCCCGTCCAAGGCTGCGGGCTTCTTCACTTGGTACGTGCCGAAACTGGACAGCGCGCGCGCCCATCAGCTCCTCACGCATCTGGAGACCGCCGGGCTCTCCGCCGTGCACCCGCTGACCAATGCGCTTTTCGGATTCCGCGAGACGCCGGTCGGAAACCGTGAGCCGCTGATGGGTGATGGCGCAACCCTGGCCGCAGCCTTGGCCGACGATCGATACTCGAAGGTCGAGTTCACCTGCTGGAAGGGGTACGACCAGTCCCTGACCAGCATCGTGCGACGCACGGACGAGACGACGCAGAGCATCACGCTGCGCCTCACCGACGTCCCCGTGTCCGACCGCGAGGAGGCGGTCGCGGCACTGGTGCGCACGCTCGATCAGGATGCGGCCGACTGCCGCGGGTTCGTCATCGACCGAGCCGGCGTTTCGGCTTCCCAGGACTGGGACCGCATCCTCGTCGGCGACGGAGGGCACTTCACCGTGTGGCCCGACACCGTCGGCATCCTCCGGGAGCGCGTGGGCAACCACCCTGAGCTCGCCAACAGCAAGCCGACTGCTTACGGCCCACTCGACGTCTTCCACCGCGCGTGAGCCTTCGGCTGCCATACCGTCCTCGGCACTGGTCCGACGGTCCTGATCGGGGTTCCGGCCGCTCCGGGTGCGGACGCTGTCGGTTGATCGATCCTTACCGAGGGGGTATACAGCGGAAGGGGCAGCGGGCGCCCGTCTGGCGGCCGGACGTTCCGGGCACGGGAGGCGGCCTGTCGTCGCTGTCCGGAGGCGGTGACCAGGGCAGACAGTGAGGGGGGCCGTGTTCGGCTCAGAACTGCACGACGACCACGCGGTCGGCGCACAGCTTGCGCATGCCGGCCTCGTCCGACGTGAACACGGTGATCGGGCCGGGCTGTCGCAGGGCGACGGCGGCGAGGGCCGCGTCGGTGGCGTACTTGTGGCCGTGCAGGCTCGCCTCCTTAAGATGGCTGGTCGCCTCCTCAGCGATCTCCTCGGTCGCCGGCTCGGCACGGAACGAGGAGGGCGCCCAGTGCCAGGCCGGCGGGCAGCGCGTCGGATCGTATGCCTCGATGAGGGTCATCGGCGTGGTCATGACCCGGGTTCGGGACGCCTTGGCCACCTTGAGGCGCCTCTTCATGTCGGCCTCCCCTCGGACCCTCCGGGAGAGGCCTTCGCTGCCGAGCGGGTATGCCCTCTCGCCCGTCACACAGCCTCGCGAGGTCGCTCAGGTGCGTTCTCGGCGGCGGCCCGGCGGGCGCGGGCGAGCTCGGCGTGCTCGCGCTCGATCTTCCGACGCCCGGCTTCCGCCTGTGCCGGCTCCTCCTCGATGACGGGCCCGTGTCCGGCCTCCAGCCAGTCGACGAATTCCCCCAGGCGGTCCTGCTCCCGCCGGCGCTCCATGGCGTGCGTGACGTAGCGGTGAAGCCGCCGGGGCAGACCTCGGCCCGGATGCCCTCGGCGGGCTCCTCGGGAAGCGTCACGGTGCACTTCTTGGTTGCCATACCGTTGACCACCGAGGGGCCGATCGGGCAGCCAACCGACAACCAGGCACCCAAACGATCAAGTACAAGCGGTGGCGGAGGCCACCAGATGGAGAGCGTGACCGGTAATGGCCCAGCAGCCGCCCCTCCTCCGCGATGTCATCGACATCAAGGAGTCCATCTCCACCTCGGACTTCGTGCTGTCCCTCGCCGAGGCGACCACAGACGAGGGCGCCCAGCACGCGCTCAAGGACTACGTCGTCACCGAGCGGCTGCTGGAGAACTTCGACGAGGCGCTGGACCTCATCAAGTCCGCGCTGGACGGGCACCGCTCCAAGGCGGCCTACCTGCACGGCTCGTTCGGTTCCGGTAAGTCGCACTTCATGGCCGTGCTGTACGCGCTGCTCAGCGGCAACCCGGCCGCCCGTTCCCGTACCGAGTTCGACCCCGTGCTGACCAAGCACGAGTGGCTGACCACGGACGGCAAGAAGTTCCTGCTCGTGCCCTACCACATGCTCGGTGCGAAGGCCCTGGAGCAGCGGGTGCTCGGTGGCTACGTGCACCACGTCAAGAAGCTGCGCCCGGAGGCACCCACTCCGCAGGTGTACCGGACCGACTCCCTCTTCGCCGACATCCGCGCGCTGCGCGCCAGTACCGGCGACGAAGCCGTCATCCGCGGCCTGGGCGGCAGCGACGCCGGCGACGGGGAGGAGGACGAGTGGGGCGAGGGCTTCGCCTGGACCCCGCAGCTCCTCGACACCGCGCTCGCCGCCGAGGAGAACCACGAGGCGGGCGTCCCGCTCAACCTCACCAACCCCTCCACCCCGGCCGAGCTGCGGGCAAAGCTGGTCAACGACGCCGGCACCAACCTCCTGCCCGGCTTCACCAAGAACGCCGCCGAGGACGAGCACGGCTTCATCTCCCTGGACGCCGGTCTGTCCGTCATCGCCGAGCACGCCAAGTCGCTCGGTTACGACGGTCTGATCCTGTTCATGGACGAGCTGATCCTCTGGCTGGCCACCCTCATCCACGACCAGAAGTTCGTCGCCCGCGAGGCCAGCAAGATCACGAACTTCGTGGAGGGCGGCGACGCCCGCCGGGCCATCCCCGTCGTGTCGTTCATCGCCCGCCAGCGCGACCTGCGCGAGCTGGTCGGCGAGGAGGTGTCGGGTGCGGCGGAGTCGTCCATTCAGGACACCCTGAACCTGGCTTCCGGGCGATTCGACAAGATCACCCTGGAGGACCGCAACCTCCCGCAGATCGCCCACGCCCGCCTCCTCAAGCCCAAGGACGCCGAGGCGGCCAAGCTGGTCGACGCGGCCTTCGAGCAGACCAAGCGGGTCGGCCCGCAGGTGTGGGACACCCTGCTCGGTTCCGAGAAGGGCACCACCGGCGCGGACGCGGAGTCGTTCCGGCTGACGTACCCGTTCTCGCCGGCGTTCATGGACACCCTCGTCCACATCTCGTCCGCGCTGCAGCGCTCCCGCACCGGTCTGAAGCTGATGGGCCAGCTCCTCGCCGACCACCGCAACGAGATCCGCCTCGGGCAGCTCATCCCGGTCGGAGACCTCTACCCGGTGATCACGGCGGGCGGCGACAAGCCGTTCACCGACAGCCTGAAGGTCGTCTTCGAGGCCGCTGACAAGCTCTACAAGACCAAGCTGCGGCCCTACCTGCTCAGCGCGTACGACATCACCGAGGACGATGTCGAGCAGTACCGCAACCGCCCTGAGTCCCTCACCGACCCGAAGCGGCTCAACGGCTGCCGGATGTTCGTCGGCGACAACCGGCTCGTGTGCACGCTGCTGCTGTCCGCGCTCGCACCCAGCGTGCCCGCGTTGTCCGAGCTGACCATCCGGCGGCTCGGCGCGCTCAACCACGGATCGGTGCTCGCACCCATCCCGGGCGCCGAGGTCGGCATCATCAAGAACAAGGTCGCCGAGTGGGCGGCCAGATTCCCCGAGATCAAGGAGACGGGCACCGACGCCAACCCCGGCGTGCGGCTGGAGCTGTCCGGCGTCGACGTGGACTCCGTCATCGCCAACGCCCAGGTCAACGACAACCCCGGCAACCGCGTCGCGCTCGCCCGCCGCCTGCTGTCCGAGGAACTGGGCGTCGAGCATGGCCAGTTGAACGATCAGCTCAACTTCACCTGGCGCGGCACCGCCCGCACCGCCGAGATCGTCTTCGGCAACGTGGCCGACGAGGACGAGTTGCCCGACCACGACCTGGTGCCGCAGGAGGAGGGCCGCTGGCGCATCGCCATAGACCTCCCCTTCGACGAGGGCGAGTGGGGCCCGGTCGAGGACGTCAACCGCATCCAGCGGCTGCGCGAGCGCCAGCAGGGCGAGCGGTCCCGCACGGTCGCCTGGCTCCCCGCGCACCTGTCCGCGCAGCGCTTCCAGGACTTCCGGCGCCTCGTCGTCATCGACAAGGCCCTCGTCGACGAGCACCGCTTCGACACCCAGTACGCCGGCCACCTCAACGCCGACAACCGCAGCCGCGCCAAGGGCCTCCTCGAAACCCAGCGTGAGGCACTGCTCAAGCAGGTCAAGGGCGCGTTCAAACAGGCGTACGGACTCGCGCAGAAGCAGGCCGCCGACGTCGTGCCCGACTTCGACGACCATCTCGTCGCACTGCCCGACGTCGACAGCCTCACCCTGTCCTTCGGACAGAGCATGCACGACGGCATCCGGCACGTCGCGGGCAAGCTGCTCGCCCACCAGTACCCGGCCCACCCCGACCTCGACCCCGACGCCACCGGCACCGCCGTCAAGCCCGCCGACACCAAGAAGGTGTTCACCCACGTCCGGGCCGCCGCCGAGGCCCGCGACGGGCGGGTGGAGGTCCCGGCCGTCGACCGCAAGCTCATGCAGCGCATCGCCGGGCCGCTGCGGCTGGGACAGCAGAAGGAGGCGTACTTCGAGCTGTCCCGCTACTGGGCCGATCACTTCCGGCAGCTCGCCCGCTCTCAGGGCGTCACCGGGGACCTGTCCCTGATCACGCTCACCGACTGGACCGACAAGCCCGACCCGCGCGGACTGCCCGACTTCCTCGCCCGGCTCGTGGTCGCCGCCTTCGCCGAAATGGAAGACCGGGTCTGGGTGCGTGGCGGCACCGTCCTGGACCCCGCGCCCGAACTGTCCGCGATCAAGGACCACGACGCGCTGCGCAGCCAGCCGCTGCCCGCCGAGTCCGACTGGGACATCGCACGGCAGCGCTTCGAGACGATCTTCGGTGCGAAGCCGCCCGCCCTGCGGCGCGGCCGCATGGTCAACCAGTTCGCCCGCCAGATCATCGAGGCCGCCCGCGGCCACCGGGACCACGCGGCCGACCTGGTGCACCAGCTGGAGGCCCACGCCTCCTTCCTCGGCCTCGACCAGACCGCCGACACCGGACGGCTCGCCCTCGCCCGCCGTTCCCTGGAACTGCTGGACGCCCTCACCGCGGAGGCCGGCAAGGGCGCGGCCGGGGCGAAGAAGACCGTGGAGGCCCTCGCTTCCTTCGACCTGGGCGAGACCAGCGCCGACCGGTACGGCACCTCGATCAAGAAGGCCCGCGCCGTCGCGGAGGCCGTCGCCTCCGCCCCCTGGAGCACCCTGGAGCTAGCCGCCGGGCTCGGCCCCGAGGGCGAGGCCCTGCTCGACTCGCTGCGCAACGTCGCCCGCGACGACCAGCGCACCGCCGACCTGCGCGACGCCCTCGCACGCACCCAGCGCGAGATCGTCGCCCTGATCAAGCGCGCTCAGGCCGCCGCCACCCCGCCGCCCGCGTCGGTCGCACCGCAGCCCTCCACGGCCGACGGCCAGTCCCTGGACACGCCGACCAGCGACCCGCGGATCCCGTACACCCAGCCGCCGGTGACACCCACCCCGGCGAGCGACGGCGGCACCGCGCGGAAGTCCGGACGCCGCAGCACGACCGTGTCCCGGGCCGCGGCCGATCTCCAGGCGGAGCTGGCCGAACTGGCCGCCCGGCACCCGAACGCGACCATCGAGATCACCTGGCAGGTCATCGAATGACGGACACCGTCGCCGCCGCACCGGGCGCGGTCCGGCTCAACACCGCGACCGTCACCCAGTACCTGTCCTCGCAGTCCTCCCTCGTCGCCTCCCTGACGGGGGACAGCGGGGGCAGGCGCCGGGTCGTGCTGCTGAGGTCAGCACCCCAGTGGGACGGCCCCGCCGAACTCGTCTGGGGCGAGGGCCGCACGGCCGGTGTCGCGGTGGGGCTTTCCCCGCTCGCCGTCCACGAACTCGTCCTCGACCACCTGGCGGGCCGTCGCCCCGGCCCCGCCGTCCTGGTCGTCCTCACCGACCGCGAGCAGAACGAACTGGACCCGGCGATCCTCGCCCGCGTCCACAAGCTGCGCATCGACACGGTCGACAGCTGGGACGTCGTCCGCGAGGCCTTCGGCGCCCGGCAGATAGACCCCCGGCTCAAGGACGTCAACTGGGCCGCCGAGGCGCTGCTGGACGCCACCCCGCCCGGCGGCTGGTCGGCCGTGCCCGGCGGCTGGCTGTCCCGCCAGTACGCCCTCACCGCGCTCGCCCAGCGCCGCCTCCGCCTGGGCCGCTACGACACCGAGGGGGGCACGCGCCGCCCCGGTGACGACCGGCTCGACGCCCAGGCCCTGCTGCACTGGTCGACCCGGCCCGGGGCCCCGGAACGGTTCCTGACCCTGCGCGGACCCGAACGCGCCGGATTGGCCGCCTTCCTCGGCGAGGAGGATCAGGCGGCCCTCGCCGGACGGGCCCTGCTCGCCCTCGTCGACACCGAACGCGGCGCGGACGCCGCTGCCTTCGGCCTGGTGTGCGCGGCCCTGTGGCAGCACGCCGAGCCCGCACCCGAGACGTACCGGGCCCGGGGCCGGGCCGAGCGCTACTTCGGCGACCAGCCCCCGGTAACCGGTGACCAGCTCGACGCCCTGGTGACCGTCTTCGGGCGGGCCGCCGAGGAGTACGTGACCACGCTGCTGGCGACCGGACACCGCACCGGGGGCACCGACGCCGACCAGGCCCGCGAGGCACGCCGCACCACCGGCATCGTGCTCGACCGGGCCTCCGCGTTGGCCCGCCAGTTCGGCGCGGAGGAAGCCGTCAAGGCGAGCCCCGTCCTGCGTGGCGGGCTGGAGGCCCGCTTCACCGCCGTCGGACGCGCGCTCGCAGTGGGCGACACGGCTGCGGTGGCGGACGCCGTCCGCCGCCTGGAGGACCACCGGCTCGCCGCCGAGCCGGAGGAATCCGCCCGCATCGAACGCGCCCGCATGGGCCAGCGCCTCGCCCGCTGGCTGGCCACCGACCCGCCCGCCGACGCCCCCACCGTCGCCGACGCCCTACAGCGGCACGTCGCCGAAACCGGTTGGGCGGACCTCGCTCTGGAACACATCGAGGCCGGCGGCGACCCGGACCCCAGCCTCAAGGCCGCCTACGACACACTCGGCACGCGAGTCCGGGACCGGCGTCGGCAGATCGACGCGTCCTTCGCCCGCTCCCTGGCCGCCTGGACGCAGGCCGGCACCCAGCCCGGCTCCATGCTCACCGTCGAGACCTTCCTGGACCGCGTCGTCGGCCCGGTCGTGCGGCGCGGGGAGGAACGGCGGATGCTGCTTCTCGTCCTCGACGGCATGAGCGCGGCCATCGCCAGCGAACTGGGCGAGGAACTGCGCCGCTCCTGGGCTGAGTTCGACCCGCTGCCCGAGGGTGACACCCCGTACCGGCGGGCAATGGCCGCCGCCCTGCCCACCGTGACGGCGGTGTCCCGCACCTCCCTCTTCGCGGGGACCCTGATGAAGGGCACCCAGGCGGACGAGAAGCGGCTCTTCCCCGCGCTGAAGTTGTGGGGCGGGGCCTCGGCCGCCGTCTTCCACAAGGACGACCTGCGCACCGAGACCGCGGGCGACACCTTCGGCCCGGCCCTCACCGAGGCGCTGGCCGACGGCAGGACCCATGTCGCCGTCGTCCTCAACGCGATCGACGACCGGCTCGCCAAGGAGCAGAAGCTCGGCGACGGCGCCTGGCGGATCGGCGATGTGCCCGGCCTGCGCGACCTACTGCGAGTGGCGGCCGCCCAGGGCATGGCGGTGGTCCTCACCAGCGATCACGGACACGTCGTGGACCGGCACGGCACGAAGGTCGACACCGCCGCCGATCCCGCGTCCGCCCGCCACCGCCTGCCCGGCGACGGCCCGCGCGCCGAACGCGAGATCGCCCTGCGCGGATCGCGCGTAGTGTGGCCCGAGTCCGGTGCGTCCGTCGTCGCCCTCTGGGACGCCGATTCCCGCTACACCGCCCTCAAGGCCGGCTACCACGGCGGGGCCTCCCTCGCCGAGGTCACCATCCCGGTGCTCGCCTTCCTGCCGTTCGGAGCGGAACCCCCCAAGGGGTGGAGGGAACTGGGCGACCAGCGGCCGGACTGGTGGGCCCTGGAGGAGACCGGAAGGACGCCGCTGGCGAGCGAACCCACCCCCCGGCCTGCGGCTGGAACGGTCTCCGCTCCCAAGAAGCCGACCGGGAAGGTCAAAAAGGATCGGGCAGAAGTCGCCCGGACCCACGACACACTCTTCGACGTCGCGCTGACCACCGGAGGAGACGACGCCCTGCTCACCCCGGCCGTCGTCTCCCGGACCGAGACGCTGGTGACGGCGCTGCTCGACTCGGAGACGTACCAAGCTCAGCTCGGCGGCCTGGCCCGCAAGCCGCAGCAGGAGCAGGTGCACAAGGCGCTCGCCGCCCTGCTGGACGCGGGTGGCACCCTGCCCGTGACCGCGCTCGCCCAGCGCGCCGGCATGCCCGTCACCAGGGGCGACGGCTTCGCCGCCGTCCTGCGGCAGCTCCTCAACTACGACGGTGTACAGGTACTTGAGACTCTGCCGGACGGCCGTACCCTGCGGCTCCACGAGGCGCTGCTGCGGGAGCAGTTCGCTCTCGGAGCGGGCTGACGACACGAGTCGGGGTGCCTCGAACCTTGGTCGCGAGGCACCCTGACTGGCCCGTATTCAGACGGCGATCTCCTGCCAGGCTCCCGAGCACACGGGCAGACTCCTCCGGTGTCAGCGCCACGAAGACGGTCTGGGTAGAGATCACGTGCCCGCAGTGAGCGAGGGGAACAGCCCCGCCCCGCTACCTCACGGCGCGAACTCCCGCAGCACCTTCGCGAAGGTCGTCAGCTCGTCGATCATCTCTGGCGGAAGCGGCTTCTCGTCGAAGTGGGCGATCCGGTTGCGGATGTCCTTCACCCGCTTCAACAGGCCGATGAACTGCTCTCGGGGCATGTTGGGCCACTTCAAGGCTGCCCAGTTGCGGTCGGCCCGCTCGGCCAGGGATTGCTTCGTCTGGTCGCCGTCCAGGAGCCTCAGATAGTCGCCGAACATGAGGTCCGACACCTGGCCCGTGCGGTGCTCCGGCTTCTTGTTCGTCTGGACCGCCTTGATGGTCTCCGTGTCCAGTGCCGCGCCCAGGCAGCGGCGCAGCAGTGACTCGATCTCGCCCACGATGAAGAAGGGGCGTGCCGCGCCTTCGAAGCGATCCGTGACGTCCGCGGCGGTGACGATGCCCGAGAGGCAGCCGTCGTCGCCGCGGACGAGCAGGTAGCCGTGCTCGCGGATGACCGGGAGGGCGGCGAAGAACTCCTGGCGGGCGTCGAAGACGGGCAGTTCGTCCTTCTCCATCGCGTTGTCCAGGGTGGCCGCCTTCCCAGCCCCGTACATCTTGGCCACGGACCCCCAGGTGACCACCCCGTGGACCTGCGCCATGCCGGTGGTCACCGGGATCTGGGAGAGGCCCTTGGTGCGCATGAGGAAGGTCGTCTGGGACAAGGGCGTGCCAGGTCCCACGGACACCAGGCCGTGCCGCGCCGACGGGATGTCGCCGAGCAGCAGCCGCTGCGGCAGTGCGTGCGAGGGCAGGGCCTCGTCCGCCTCGTCGGCCTCACCCTCCGGTTCGGCCGGCGTGCGCTGCGCGGGAATGGCCGCCAGCGGCACGACGTCGACGGTGCTGCGCAGACCGCAGACGGCGAAGTCCGGCAGTGTGGTCAGCCCGGCGTCCGTCAGGGCCTGCGAGATCCGGTGCACCGTCCGGTGGTCGCGGACCCTGACCTGGAACAGGTCGAGGATCTCCTGCACGGACACGCTCTTGCCCTTGAGTGAGGCGACGTCCTGCTCGTGAGGCATGGTCGTCATCGGGCGTCGTCCTCCGGCAGGTCGCGGAGCATCGTCTTCTTGCCCATGGCGGAGTGCACCAGGTCCTGCAACTGCTTGGAGCGGTCGTGGTAGAAGCGCTCGTAGTCGTTCTCGCGCAGGGCGTCCGGATCGATCAGGTGGGTGGTCAGGACGTCGTCGAACCATTCGGCGCGCATGTCGGACGCGGCGATCATCGTGGCCAGGTAGGACGACGGCGCACCCGTCATGTCCATCGCGGCGCGGTAGGACAAGGGTGTCTTGTTCACGATCGAACTCGTGGGCAGCCCATGGCTGTTACCCCGCCGGAACCACGTCTTGGGGAAGACCTGCCGGACGTCCACGCCGTATTCGTCGAGCCGGCCCGGACTGAGCGGGGCGTCGGTGTAGTGCCAGTCCACCGCCCCCTGCTTGATCAGCAGGGCGTAGATCCCCTTGTACGCGGCGCTGTTGCGGGTGGTCAGGGTGTCGAGGCGGTCGGCGAAGAAGAACGCCTCCGTGACCGTCTCGGGTGCCCTCTCATCCTGCGCGATCCAAGGGACGAGCTGTTCGACGTCCTTGGTGAAGCGCGTCTCCGTGGAGCCGCCGTACATCTCACCGAGGACCCCGCACCAGTACCACTGCTCGATCTTCTCCTCCGCCCCCAGCCCGCCCGTCGCCCTGTCGAGGATGGCGCGGACGGCTGCGAGCGGGACGAGCTGCGTCTTGTACGGCAGGTCGGCCGGGCGGACGATGCACTGCCGCTCCAGGAAGTCGCCCACCCAGGCGAAGGCGTCGGCCAGCTTGGGCGCCAGGCGCACGAAGTCGGCCAGAGGAAGGTCCAGCAGATCGCGGCGCTTGCAGGACACCGTGGCTCCGAGGCCCTGCTGCTTCCGCTCCCAGGTGCGCACCAGCGCGATGGCCTGGAGGAAGTCGATGCTGCTCAGCCCGTTCTCGAGGCCGCTCTCCAGACGGCCGAAGACCGGGTACTTGCTCGCCAGAGCCTGCTTGATCTCCCGCCACACCTCGGGAAGCTGGTAGTAGTCCCCGGTACGTTCGACGTAGTCGCGGTCCCCGGCGTAGGTCGCGGTGAGCAGTTCGAAGACGTTCAGGGGCACGCCGCCCGTGTTGACCCGCTCGAACACCGCGCAGACGGCGTCCATGGAGGTGGAGGCGGCCAGCCGGATCATCGGCACCTGGAAGGCGCGGACCTGCTGGAGGACCGCCTCGTCGAACTGGCCCCACAGGTCCCAGTTCCGGTCCTCGTCCGCCTTGATGTACGCCTTCTTCCACTCGTTCACGCGCTGAGCGTCGAAGACGAAGTGCAGGGGGAAGAGGCCGGCCGCGCACTCGGCCTCGGTGGTGCTCAGGTCCAGCACCACGGTGCGGTTGAAGTCCGTCCGCAGCACCTTGTCGGCCGGGACGGACAGGATGGCCTCGTCGCGGTCCGCGGACGGCCCGACGGCCTTCGCGATGTCGACGTAGTACCACCGCTGGATGGGCTTGCCCCGGGAGTCTGCCGTCTCTACCGGGGCGTCCAGCCACAGGGCCTGGAAGAGCGAGGTGAGGCGCTGCTGCCCGTCCAGCAGCAGGAGGTCGGCCTCCGGGGCCCCGTTCGGCTGTGCGCCGGTGAGTGTCCGGGAACGGAACCGGGTGGCGCCACCGGTCTGCAGCGTCATCACGACGCCGAGCGGGTAGTCCAGTGTGACCGTCGCGATGATCGCCCGGATCCGGTCGTCGTCCCACTTCCAGTTCCTCTGGAAATCGGGCAGTTGTAAGGAGCCCGAGGCGACATCCGCCAGTACGTCCTTGAGCTTCACGTTGTCGAGGGCCGCCATGTGACTCCACTTCCCGCCTGTTGCCTGTACGGAGAGTGATTCCAGCAGCGCTCTGTGGTGACGGTCAAGCGGTTCGCAGACGCAGGTGCCGGGAGCGCGGATCCATGCCCCAGGTTGATGCCCCATGAGCCAGTTCGAACAGGCCCTGCAGACGCGGCTGCCTGTCTTGGTTACCGGGTTTCCGTCGAAATCGGTTCGAGGAAGAAGAGGCACTGCTTTGCGTTGTATTGCCCCACCTTGGCGACGAAGTGGAACTTGTCGCCTGTGCTGACGGTGGCAGGGATGTTCTTGCCGGTCAGTCCCAAATCGAAGATGTTGACGTTCTCATACTTGAAGGCTGGGCCCGCCGTCGTGTTCGGTCCCTTGTCGCCAGGGCCCAGGAGGATGTCGTAGCGGGTGTGGTAATCACCGTAGGGCGCCATGTTCATGATCGAGCCGTTGAACGCGATCGTCTGGCCTGTGTGCCTGGTCGCAAAGTCCAGGTTCGCACCGTCACACGAGTCCGCCTTCAGCAGTGCTGCGAACTTCGGATCGTTCTGGGGCGTGGTGACTGTGGTAGCAGCTGACTTGGTCGCGGTCGGAGTCGGCGTAGCAGAAGACTTTTCGCCGGCAGCCGCCGCCGACTGGTCTGCTCTGTCCTTTTTCCCGTCTCCGTCGCTGAGTGCAGCGCCAAGGCCGATGACGATGGCCAGGATCACGAAGACGGCGGCCGCCGCGCCGATCAGGAGCCGCGGCAGCGGCTTTTTCGGCCGACGGAAGTTGAGGGTGGAGCGGAGCTTTCCCTGCGCCTGCTCCACGAGCTCCCAGCCATCCTTCTGCATCTTTGAGATCACCAAGCCGTCAGTGCCGCGGACGGTCTTCACGATCTTGTACTCGTACTTGATCTCGTCGGCCACGCCGCTCCGCCCCCTGAATCCTGCTCACACCAACTGCCTCGCGCAGCATAGGGGACCCCGCAGTTTCCGCGCGGAGTGCTGATGCGCCGTGCCATCTGGATGCTGGACATCGTGAGGCGTTACCGAGGCACTGATGCGCAGGAGGATGGGACACTGGTCCCCGTGAGCACCACCGGATCCAAGCGCCCCGCACAGGTCAGCGCCGCCCGCCGCCGTACCGTCATCGACGCCCTGCGCCGCGGGGCCGTACCTGAGAGCGGGCTCGATCTGCTCGCCACCGGACTCGACCGGTTCGAGACGGCCCTCGACGCCGAATTGGACGCTGTCGCGTCCGGCGGGTCCGTGTTCAAGGCCGTGCGCGGTGAGTACGGCTCCGGCAAGACGTTCTTCACCCGCTGGCTGGGGGAGCGGGCCAAGCGCCGCAACTTCGCCGTGGCCGAGATCCAGATCTCCGAGAACGAGACGCCGCTGCACAAACTGGAGACCGTCTACCGGCGGCTCACCGAGCGCCTCACCACCTCCAGCTTCCCGCCCAGCGCTCTGCGGCCGGTGGTCGACGCCTGGTTCTACGCCTTGGAGGAGGACGCCCTCGCAGCCGGCGCGACCGAGGACGAGCTGCCCGGCGAGGTGGAGAAACTGCTCGCCGCGCGGCTCGCCGAGGTGTCCCGGCACGCCCCGTCCTTCGCCACCGCCCTGCGCGGCTACCGGGCCGCCCTCGCCGATGGCGACGAGGCGACCGCGGCGGCCGTACTGGCGTGGCTCGGCGGACAACCGCACGTCGCGGCCTCCGCCCGCCGGTCCGCCGGGGTGCGCGGCGACCTCGACCACTTCGGGGCGCTCGGCTTCCTGCAGGGACTCCTCACCGTGCTGCGCGATTCCGGGCACACCGGGCTCTTCGTCGTCCTGGACGAGGTGGAGACGCTGCAACGGGTCCGCTCCGACGCACGCGACAAGGCGCTGAACGCACTCCGGCAGCTCATCGACGAGGTGCACTCCGGTCGTTTCCCCGGCCTGTACCTCGTCATCACCGGCACGCCGGCCTTCTATGACGGCCAGCAGGGTGTCCAGCGCCTGGCTCCGCTGGCCCAGCGGCTCGCCACCGACTTCACCACCGATCCGCGCTTCGACAACCCCCGCGCCGTCCAGATCCGGCTGCCCGGATTCACCCAGGAGTCCCTGGTAGGCCTCGGCGTCACCATCCGAGACCTCTACGCGGACGCCGCCTCGTCACCCGAGCGCGTGCGGACGGTCGTCGACGACGCCTACGTCGCGGACCTCGCACGGGCCGTCGGCGGGGCGCTCGGTGGAAAGGTCGGGGTGGCGCCGCGGCTGTTCCTGAAGAAGCTCGTCGGAGACGTCCTCGACCGCGTGGACCAGTTCGACGACTTCGATCCCCGACGGCACTACAAGCTGACCGTGGCGAGCAGCGAGCTCACCGACGTGGAGCGGAACCTGGCCGCCGCGGTCACCGGCGGTGCCGCGTCCGCTGACGACGTCGACCTGGAGCTGTGATGGCGGACGCCGACAGTCCGACCGGGACGGCCTCGGCCGGGAGAGAGGGCGACGTCCTCGACCGGCTCGACCCTGTCGTCCTGCACCACATCGTCAACACCCTCGGCTGGCCCGACCTGCGTCCCCTCCAGCGGGCGGCGATCACCCCCCTCATGGACGGCGATGACGCCGTCCTGCTGGCCCCCACGGCCGGCGGCAAGACCGAGGCGGCCTGCTTCCCGCTGCTGTCGGCGATGGCGGGACAGCGGTGGACGGGCACCTCGGTGCTGTACCTGTGCCCCCTCAAGGCGCTCCTCAACAACCTGGTCGGCCGCGTCGACACCTATGCCCAGTGGCTGGGACGACGCGCGGCGCTCTGGCACGGCGACACCAAGGAGTCGCAGCGGCAGCGCATCCGCACCGAGGCGCCGGACATCCTGCTGACCACGCCCGAGTCACTCGAGGCGATGCTGATCGGCGTCAAGACCGACCACGCACGGCTGCTGGGGGGCGTCCGGGCCGTCGTCGTCGACGAGGTGCACGCCTTCGCGGATGACGACCGGGGCTGGCACCTGCTCGCCGTGCTCGAACGGCTGGAGCGGGTGACCGGCCGGCCCATCCAGCGGATCGGGCTCTCGGCGACCGTCGGCAACCCGGAGCAGTTGCTGCACTGGTTGCAGGGCGCGAGCGCGGGGAGCCGGGCGGGGCGCGTGGTCGCCCCGGGGGTGATACTGCCCGCATCCGGTGATACGGGCGACGGCCGGAAAGCCACCGCTGAGCCGCTTCCTCGACCGGCGGGGGAGGTGGAGTTGGACTACGTGGGCTCCCTCGACAACGCCGCCAAACTCATCGCGGCCCTGCACCGGGGCGAGAAGCGCCTCGTCTTCTGCGACTCACGGGCACAGGTCGAGCAACTGGGTGCCGCGCTGCGCGCCCGCGAGGTGACCGTCTTCCTGTCCCACGCCTCCCTGTCCGTCGACGAACGCACCCGCTCGGAGCAGGCGTTCGCCGAAGCGCGCGACTGCGTCATCGTCTCCACCTCCACCCTCGAACTCGGCATCGACGTAGGCGACCTCGACCGCGTCATCCAGATCGACTCACCGGCGTCCGTCGCATCGTTCCTCCAGCGCATCGGCCGTACCGGCCGCCGGCCCGGCACCGTGCGCAACTGCCTGTTCCTCACCACCCGCAAGGACACCCTGCTGCAGGCTGCGGGACTGCTGCTGCTGTGGTCGCGGGGCTGGGTCGAACCGGTCCTCCCGCCGCCCGAGCCCCGTCATCTCGTGGCCCAGCAGCTCCTCGCCGTCACCCTGCAACAACACAAGCTCGGCGACCGACTGTGGGATCGGCAGTGGAACGGCCTCGCCCCGTTCGACCGGTCGGCCGCCCCCATCCTGCGCCATCTCACCGACGAAGGATTCCTCGACAACGACGGTGGCATGCTCTTCGTCGGGCCGGAAGCCGAACACCGCTTCGGCAAGCGGCACTTCATCGAACTCACGGCCTCCTTCACTGCGCCGCCCCAGTTCACCGTCCTGTCCGGCCGCACCGAGATCGGCCGCACCGACCCGAGCGTGCTCACCGAGGAACGCCCCGGCCCTCGGCGTCTGCTGCTCGGCGGGCGCAGCTGGCAGGTCACCTACATCGACTGGACGCGCAAACGCGTCTTCGTCGAACCCGCCGACGGCGGAGGCGTCGCCAAGTGGATGAACGGCGGCATCGCCGGACTGTCGTACGCCCTCACCCGTGCCATGCGCGAGGTGCTGATGGGCATGGATCCGCCCGTCTCCCTCACCCGGCGTGCCGAGGCATGCCTGGCCGAGCAGCGCGAGACCGACGCCCCCGACACGGTGCGCCCGGGCGGCACGCTGATCACTGTCGGCCGCGACGTGCGATGGTGGACCTGGGCCGGCTATCGCGCCAACGCCACCCTCGCCGCCACCCTCCAGTCGGTCACCGACCCGCTGCAGCGTCCCACCGACTGCTGGCTGCGCCTGCGCGAGGATCTCACTTCCGCCGCCTGGCACGAAGCGCGTGAGAGCGTCGGTGACGTTCTCGTCCTTCCGGACGTGGATCGTCGGGCCGTTCGAGGTCTCAAGTTCTCGGCGGCCCTGCCCGAACGCCTCGCCGCAGCGACGGTCGCGGCCCGACTGGCCGATTTCGACGGCGCGCGGGCCGTGCTTCGGGAACCGGTGCGCCTGCAGCACGACGTTTCCGCTGGTGAATGAGCTACACCACTTCAGACCAGTGGTTTCGTGTTCTACCATCGACGCGATCCGTGATCCGGAACATGGGGAGTGAACCGGGTGGCACGGCATGAGGGGGGAAGACTCTTCGATGACGACGGAGCCGCTTGCCGTGGGCAACGTGGAGGATCTGCGACGCGCGGAAATGGAGCGCAGGGAACAGCGGCGCAGGGAGCGGGAGAACGGTGCCATCGCGCCCCTGCGTGCCCGACGCCGTGCCCCGGGCAGCGGCATGTCGACCGAGGCGATCGGCCCTCATGCCCAAGACGAGCCGACGCTCCCTGAGCCCTTCGTGTTGCCCCCACGTGTGGCTCATGTGCTTGCGCGGGTCGCCGACGAACTGGGCGAGAGCCGGGTGGCTGTCGACCAGCTGTCGCTGCGGGCGGACATGGTGGCCGACCCCTTGCGAGCCGTAGCAGCCAAGGCGCTTGACTTGCTGCGCCGTATGGAAGCGCTGCCCGCCCTGGGACACCTGCTCGACCTTGCGGCTGGTGGTCTGCCCGTGTTGGCCGAGGGTGACAGAGCGCGTGCCGAGGCGATTCGCTCCGGACGCCTGCCCGCCCCGGAGGGCACTCCAGACGTCGTCGATGCCTGGCAGCTCCACTTGGAGGCTGTCGAGGCCCAGGACAGGGCAGTGCTCTCGACTGCCGCCTGGCAGCGGCTGGTCGAGCTTCTTCCGCTGCCGGTGGTGGACGACCTGATAGACGAAGGGCGTCTCCGAGCGAACGCCATGCCCCACACGTGGCCGGAACAGACCGAACGTGTCAGATATGCGCGGGCTCGTCTCGATCCCAGACGTCTGGACGACGCCGACATCGAGGCACTCGACTGGCAGGACGAAGCGTGCCGCCGCATCCTGGCGGCGGGCGGCACGGTCGAACCCGTCGAGGGACGCCACGACGAGTGGAGCGTGCGATCGGCACTCCTGAGCGGTCAGGTCTCCATTCTGGAGGCCCTCGGGTCGGCTGAATGCGAGGAACTGCCCCACGATCTCGCCGACCTGGTGTTCTCCTTGCAGCGAGTCCGCCAGGGCGGACGGGTGGACGACCGCCTCGGCCACGACCGCTCGTTGTTCGGCCTCTTGGAGGACTGTCTTCCCGACAGACGCCTCATCGCCGGCAGGACGGCCTTCCACTACTGGGCCGGCACCCGGCGTCTGTACCGTCTCCTGGACGACATGCACTGGGTCATGGCCTGTGAACCGCAGAACACGGAGGACGCGGTCCGGGCGACGTTGCAGCAGGCTGCGGCTCTGCGGAACCCGGAATCCAACGGAGCTGCAGGCTCAGCCGACCGGGAAGCGCGTGCGGTGCAGGCTTATCTGACCTATCTCCACGCCCGTCAAGGTGAACGCGACCGCCTCGACCAGGGAGTCGGCCTGATCGAAGACATCTTGAAGCGCGGCGGCAAACGGCGAGGAGGAGTGGAAGGGGAACAGCGGCGTCGCATGCATGCGCTCAGCGAACTGCTGCAGGCTCTCCGCTTCAAGAGCAAGCCGCACGACGTCCTCAACCCCTACTTCGCTCTCTGCGTCGAACACGGCTCGAGCGAGTGGGGGCAAGGCTGGCGTGACCTGCGACGACAAGTGCCGCCCGAGCAGCTCGAGTACATCAACGGCGCCAAGGACCGTATCCGCCGTACCGAAACGGCGCGACGTCTGGGCGAAGACGGAGAGGCGCTCTACGAACTGCCCCTGAACGAGCGGTTCCTATGGGTGCCCGAGGTGAGAGGTGCACTGCTCCATCCCGGGCCACGCCCTTTGGGGCGCCGCACGCCTCCGAGCACGGAGCAGGAGCAGTCGTGGTCCGCCGACCAGGCGGCACGTGAGATCATCGGCCGTTGTGCCGCGAGACTGAGGAACGATCACTGATGCCCTCGAACAAGAAGGCACGCAAGCCCGCCGCCGAGCCACGGCGGATTCCGGAGTTCGAGGGGGCGCGGACCAAACCGGTCAGGGGCGGCACGCGGCAAACCCGGGAGTACGACGGGGAGCAGCACGCCGCCCGGGACAGGGACACCGCCTCGCAGACCGGGCCTACGGAACATTGCCGAGACAGGGCACGCGAGGAGCGTGTTCAAGAACGGTCAGCCGGGGTCGCTGAGCCTGCACCGCTGGTGGATCCCCGATCGGACCCCGAGGTGATGTTCCGCGTCCTCAGCGACAAGATCGCGGTGAAGGTGGACCGGGCGGCAATGAAGGCGGGCGCCAGCGCCGCCCAAGAGGTCAGCCGCAGGCTCACTGCAGAACTCGACGCAGCGATCGCCGGAGCTCAGTCGACAGCGAGCAAGATGGGCACGCTCGTACAACAGGCTGTGCAGGCCGCAGTGGATGAGGCGCTGCGCACTGCCGTACTCAACGCCACACGGGTTCACGAGGAGCATCTTGCCCAACTCGCGTTGATCGATCGCACAGCCCAAACGGCGCGAGACATCAATGCGGTCAGACTGCGTGTGGAGGAGGAAATGCGCCGATCCGGCCTGACCCGCGTTGCCGAGCCGGATGCTGACTGCTTCAACCTGGTCAACCCGACAGAGCATGCAGGTAGCTCCAGCTACCAAGTTGTGGCGCCCGCCTACAAGGACAGCCGCTCCGGCCGTGTCATTCAGCGGGGGGAGATGAGGCGCGTACCTGCTGGCGCCGCCAGCACCACCGCCATCGGCTCCGAGGGAGGGGAGCAGGAATGACCTTCGGTATCGACTTCGGGACAAGCAACTCTGTCGTCGCGCGATGGACGGGTAGCGCCACAGAAGTGATCCGGGTGGACTCTGCAGCCCTGCCGGCGGAATGGAATCGGCCCGGCTTCGACGAACTCTTCCCATCCGTGGTCTCGTTGCGAGACATCCAGCGCACGCTGTGCTTCGGCTGGTCCGCCAAGTGCGAGACGGCCGAGCCTCAGGACGCCGTCAAGCGCATGCTCGCCTCGCGACCGCGGGCCATGGACCGGGGTGATCTGGCTCCTGCAGGGACAGTGCCGGAGGAGCACGAGGTCTGGCTGGGCGATGAACCATTTCGCAGTACCGCGGTGGCCGCGGCCCTCTTCGACCAGATGAGGGAAGGCGTGCGTCGAAATCTGCGGGAGATGGAAGAAGCGGTCGTCACGGTACCTGCGAACGCCACCGGAGCCGCGCGTTACCGAACGCGATCCGCAGCCCGGCTCGCGGGCGTCAAGGTCAAGGCGCTCATCAACGAACCGACTGCCGCGGCCATCAGCTACGCCCACGACTTCCCGGGCGAAGGCAGGTTCCTGGTCTTCGACTGGGGCGGTGGCACGATCGACGTCACAGTGCTCGAGCATTACGACGGCATCTTCGACGAAATGGCCTCGCGTGGCATCACCGCACTCGGCGGCCTGGAGTTCGATGAGGAACTCGTCAAGCTGGTCCTGTCCAAATTGGGCAGCCATCCGGGCAGACTGACCCGGCAGGAAGCTCGCCGCTGGAGGCGGCATGTGGAATTGACGAAGATCCTGCTGTCCCAGCCGGGAACGGACCAGGTTCTCTTCGAACCATTGGGCGGGCTCGAACCGGTGGTGCTTCACCGGGACGAGTTCGAAGCTGCCGTGCAGCCGCTGGTCCGCCGCGCGCTCATCCCGCTGGAGGAGTGCCTGCAGGACGTGGGGCTCACCGCTCACGACCTTGACGCGGTGCTGATGATCGGAGGCACCTCCCAGATCCCACTGGTGCGGCGTGAGGTCGAGCGCGCCCTAGGAAGAGGGGTGGTCGATCCGCAGCTGTGCAAGCCGATGACGGCGGTCGCCAGGGGCGCTGCGATCACGGCGGCCGAGATCGACGGCCTGATTCCGGAGACGACGATCTCGGTCGCCACGAGCCACGATCTCGGTCTGTCCTTCGATGCGGGCGGCCAACGGGGCTTCGCCACCCTTATTCCCCGGTACTCGACCTTGCCCGCGCGAGGTACCAAGAGCGCTATGCCCTCCATCCGAGGGGCATCGAAGGTGATCCTGGAAATCGTCGAAGGAGACGGTCAGCGTGCCGCGGACGACGAACGGACGTTCCCGCTGGCACGGCTCGAACTACCGGTTCCCCAGCCCAAGGCCGAGCCGTCGATCAACGTGTTCGACGTCGACTATCACTACGACCGCAGTGGCATTCTCAAGATCCATGCCAAGTCCCGACACACGGGTACTGTCATCCTCGACGAGGAACTGGACTGCTTCGGACCCGACGGCACGCCCATTGCCCAAGCGCTCGACCGGGAGTTGGAGCGGTTGCTGCGACGCATCGAGGAGCCGGCTGCGGCGCCGGCGGCCACGGTGGCGTCACCTCGAGCGGAGGCCTCGCCGCTGCCGGCGGAGAACGAGTCGGAGGAATCCCGAGGCGGTGACCTGCCGGTTCTGGTGGTTGACGGCCGCGGCATCATGACGGCCGGACGCAGCCCCGCCTCGCCGCGCCCTCCGAGCATGCGGTTGCTCGGCTCAGCGCTGAACGAGATCAGGCGTCGCTTCACGGACCGGCATGTCGTGACCGTAATCGGCAGCGACCTCGTCGACGCCGTCGAGCACGACGAGCAACCGGTCCTGGACAAAGCCATTGAGGACGGATTCGTCGTGACCGTCCCCTCCTCATCGTCCCAGGCGGTTCTGAACGTCGCACAGCAACTCGATGCCATGGTCGTCTCGATGGACGACCTGACACGCATGCGTACTCCACACCCCTGGGTGGTGGAAAAAGGACGATTCATCAAACTGGCCCGGGTCGAGCGCAACTGGGTTTTCGTGTAGAGGCGCAGACGTTAGTCATCGGATCGTGGCTCTCACGCGATCAGGTGGTGTCTGCCGGTCCGGGCACGCGCAGCGAAAACACCTCGTTCGACGGTGTGACGTCGACGGAGACGCGCATGGGGTTGTCCCTCCGCCTCAGCCCGGACGGTACGTTGACGGACCGCAGCGAGGCGACGGGGTTCCTCGTCACCCTCGCCGATGCAGGAAGAGGTCAAGCGGCGCCTGTACGAGGACGCGTAGCAGGAGTACACGCCAACATTGCCTCTCCCCAGACCGCCCGGGCCCCACCGGTTCTTCCTCGCTACGACGAGTTCGCGGGGCCGGCACGAAAGGCGAAAGGGTGCGGGGCTGAGGGCGCATCCGTCCGAGCGGTGCGAACCGGTCGGTTGGGGACGCTTCGCTCTGAAGTGTGAGCGGCCGGGGACGACCCTCCTGAACGGTGTCGCGGAGATCCCTCGCCGGCATGGCCTGGTCCTGGGATATGAGCATCGTGAAACTTCAGGGGTGGCTCGGTGACGACAAGAACGGCCACGCGGCGCAGATGGTGGACATCTGCTGCTGATGGCCGTCCACCGGACTTCGCCGCAGAGCGTCTGGGTGCCACACGAGGGAAACCGTGCCTCCATCAAGGTGCTGCAAGTCTTCCTGCCCTTTCTTTGGACGGTGCCTGAACGACCACCTGAATCAAGGTGACGAGTCTTTACAAGGGCTCCCGCGCTTCGTCGTACGCCGGAGCCTGGTGGGGGAGCGGAGGCGGAGGCGGACCTGGGTGTGCGCTTCGTTTTCGGCCGTTGCTACGGGGGACTACATGCTTGCAGGCTCTCATCGTTGACCAGCAGCGGTGCAATCTCCCTCCTTTTGGCTCTGTTCGCACCGCTGAACCGGAAAGGCTGATTCCTGCCCGCATGTGAAGGGAATCGATGGGAACCGTGTCGATCTTTGCCTGGTTTACCTGACAACTTGTGCGAGCCCGGTGGCCGTTGGGGCTGTCGGCGCTTGTCTTCTTGTGGGGGAAAGCCATGCGCACACGTGCCCTCGGCACGTCTCTTCGTCATGCCCGGAAGAGATCAGGATCGGCCGCCGCGGTGGCGGCGGTGACGGTGGCGGCCCTGGCGGCGGCCGTACTGCCGGCCTCGACCGCCAGCGCCGCCGACGGGAAACCGGTGTCGAAGTGGGGCAAGGGCAGCCCCGACTTCACGATGCCGCCGGTGAAGGTCGGCTCGAACCGGCCGGTGAAGTCGGAGCCGACGGAGAAACCGACCGGTGCCGCGTACGACTCGTGGCTGCGCGAGCAGCGCGCCCACGCCAAGGATCCCGCCTCGAGCCGCAAGAAGCACGCCGGTGTCGCCTCGGAGGCGTCGCTGATGGTCTTCGTGCCGGAAGGCCAGGGCGACGTGCCCTGGCACCGCTCCACCAGCTTCGCCATCACCGACTCCCTGAACGCGAAGATCGACTACTCCACCGGCAACCTGATGCTGACGGCGACGGACTTCGACATCGCCGGCGTCGGACAGCGCCTGCGACTGGCACGGACGTACAACTCGCTGGACGCCCCCTACGGCCGCGTCTCGCAGCGCTGGTGGCAGCAGTACGAGCGCTACCTGTCCTTCTTCAGCAATGAGGTGATCCTGTACGACGCCTCCGGCGCCACCGTCCGCTTCACCAAGAACAGCGACGGCTCCTTCACCACCCCGAAGGGCTACTCCGAGGACCTGAAGAAGAACTCCGACGGCACCTACACGCTGACGAAGTGGAAGTCGGGCTCGAAGGAGACCTACGACGCGTCAGGGACGCTGACGAAGGTCACCGACCGCAACCACGGCACGATCACCGTCACCCAGCACAGCGACGGCGGCTTCAAGCTCACCGAGACCCGCTCGGGTCGCTGGATCGACGTGACCAAGGTCAACGACACGCTGTGGCAGGCCAAGGACAACACCGGCCGCAGCACCGGATACGGCCTCGACGCCGCCGGCAACATCGACCACACCACGGACGCCGAGGGCAAGACCACCCTGTTCTGGTACGACTCCTCCGGCCGCGTCAGCAAGATAAGCACCGGTGAGGGCCGCGTGACGGTCTTCACCTACGACGACACCAACCGCGTCACCAGCATGCTGCGCGGAACCGGCTTCGACAGCAACGGCCACACCGGGCCCACCTGGACGTACACCTACAGCGCCACCTCCCCGACGGCCGCCGGCACGACCACCGCCAAGGACCCGGAGCTCCACGCCACGAAGTACGAGCACGACGGCGACGGCCAGGTCACCGACGTGACCGACGCCCTGGGCCACAAGCGGTCGACGAAGTTCGACGCCAACCACAACATCGACACCGCCACGGACGCCATGGGCTCGGGCACCACCCCGGGCAAGGTCACCGACTACGGCTTCAACTCCCGCAACAACCTCGAGACCGTCGCCATGCCGACCGGCGGCAAGACGGTCAACTCCTGGCAGACCATCGCCGGCGGCGACGTACCGAAGGACTCCACCAACGCCGACGGCGAGAAGACGAGCTTCAGCTACGACACGGCCGGCAACACCACCTCGGTCGCCCAGACCGGCACCGGCGGCGGCAGCGTCTCCTACGACTACAACCCCGCCACTCCGACCTGCGGCGGCTTCGAGGGTCAGCGCTGCGCGCAGAAGACGAAGGTGACGTCGACCAAGACCGTCACCACCGACTTCCACTACGACGCCAAGGGCAACCTCGACTGGGCCAAGCCCCCGGCTCCGCTGGACAAGACGACCTACACCTACGACGCCCTCGGCCGCACCGAGACGATGACCGACGCGCGCGGCATCAAGAGCGTGTACGTCTACGACAACCTCGACCGGATCAAGACCGTCTCCTCCACCAACGACACGGTCCGCTACTGGTACGACGGCGACGGCAACCTGACCCAGCGTTCGGACGGCACGGGGACGGTGAAATACGAGTTCGACCCGCTGCAGCGCGAGACGGTCCGCCACCTCCAGGACGGCTCCCAGACCCTCATCGCCTACACGGCGGCCGGCAACGTGGACTACTACCAGGACCCGGCAGGCACGATCGACTACACCTGGAACGAGGTCAACAAGCTCACCGAACTGAAGGATCCGCAGGGCGCGGTGACCAAGTACGGGTACAACAACAACGACGTCCGCACTTCCACCACGTACCCCGGCGGTACGGTGCAGAAGGTCGACGTCGACGACTCCAGCCGCCCGAAGTCCATCAAGGTGACCTCCGACCAGGGCACCCTGGTCGACCTCGGCTACACCTACGGCTACGGCACGAACGCCGCCACCGACGGCAGCAAGATCCGCACCAGCACGGACAACGTCAGCGGGCTGAAGCGCACCTACTCCTACGACGGCGCGGGCCGCTTCTCCTACGCCAAGGAGGAGAAGAACGGCACGATCGCCGACTCCTGGCAGTACTGCTACGACCTGGCCGGCAATCTCACCTCCCAGGGCACCGATCAAGGCTGCCCGCGCGGCACCACCTACACCTACAACGACGCCCAGGAGCTCACCGCCAAGTCCAGCACCAGCGGCAGTTGGTCCTACGACGCCATCGGCAACGAGACCGCCGGCGCCTCCACCGACGACTACACCCGTACCGGCGAGACCTGGACGGACTACTCCCAGATGTCGTCGATCACGGTGAACGGCAAGGCGTACAGCGGGCAGTACGGCTCCACCGACCAGAGCGAGCGCATCCGCCTCGGTGACACCTACTTCCACAACGGCCCGCTGGGCCTGTCCGCCAAATCGACCGCCGGTGTGGACATGGGCTTCAACCGTGAACCCGGGGGCACCCTGAACTCCATGACCACCGGGGGCAAGAGCTACTACTACCTCACCGACGCCATCGGTTCGGTGATCGGTCTGGTGGACGTCGACGGCAACAAGGTCGACACCTACACCTACAGCCCCCGCGGCGTGCGCATCCTCGCCCAGTCCTCGGAACCGGTCGCCCAGCCCTACCGGTTCGCCGGCAACTACCAGGACCCGACCGGCCTGTACCACCTCCAGGCCCGCTACTACGACGCCAACGTCGGCCGCTTCACCCAGCCCGACCCCTCCGGCCAGGAGCAGAACCCCTACCTCTACGCCGAGGGCGACCCCGTCAACCGCATCGACCCCTCTGGGCTCCTCGACTGGGGCAAGTACGGGATGGAGTGCGTCAAGGGCGGTGCCCAATCGGCGCTCATCGGCCTTGCCACCGGCGTGACGGAGACGGGTGTGGGAGCTCTGGCCGCATTCGGCGAGGGGTGCGCCCAGAACGTGGCGGTGGAGGCAGTCGGTGACTACGTCGACCAGAACGCGGGAGAGGCGTTGAACTGGCTGGGCGACGCGAAGGACTTGAAGGATCTCACCAAGGCCGGCTTGAAGGCCTTGTGAGCCGATATCCGGGACGGCTCGCCGAGCCGTCCCGGACGGGACCGTAGGAGATCGGATGAACAGCGTGAACTCTGTGGAAATGGCTCGCGGCGCGCTGGCGGGGGCCCTTCCGACATGGCTTCTCGTGGTGATCGTCGTGCTGCTTCTGGCGGTGGTCGTCGTGCGCCTGCGCAGTAAATGACAATGGCGCGCCAACGCCTGGGACGTGAAGAGAGCCGCTGTGACGACCAGAATAGGTCGACGTTGCGAGTGGCTGCTTCCGAGGCCGTGGTGCGCCACGGCCCGACCCCTCAGGCCAGGAGAGGCGAACCCCTGCCTTCACACCTCTCAGGTGATGGACACCGTCGACAAGGGGGGTGCCTATGTCTCCGACGAAGGAGCTCTCGTGCGGCGTTCCGCTGAAACGTCACTGGCCTACAAGGGCCTTGACGGTGTTCCTCTCTGGCTCCTGTTCGGGATCGCCATTGTGGCTTTCATCGTCTTCGGAGTCGTGCAGGCGCGCAAGAAGAAGTAGAAGGTGAGGCATGAGCAGCGGGCGGAGCCTTCCCAGGTCTCCGCCCACCGCTCATCGATCGGTGTACACCAGTCCTGTAGCCCGGTCTGTATGGCGAACGGTGACTCCAGCGGCAGCGGCGGGCTCACCCCTGGTGGCCAGGAATCTTGCCCATGATCGTGGAATTTCTCGCAGCCACAGGCCTTGTCGCGGTCGAATGACAAGAAGCAGGAGGCATCGGCGTGCACAGACTTCTCCTACTGGCCGACAACCGGCCTGACGGGCCTTCCTGGTCCCCCTATCTGGCCGTCGGCCTGTGGGTCCTTTTCGGGCTCGTCGCGCTGGGCCTCTACACCCGGGACCGGCGACGGCGACGCGGCAGGTAGCGCCGGGCGGCGCGCCGATCCTGTCGGGCATGACGCTCGACGGGCGCTGGCCGCCGTGCCCGGCTGGGGCGAGTCCCGCGCGCTCCGCCATCCGTTCCCTCCCGACGAGAATCCTTCATAGCCTTCGATGCGCCCCGGCGCGCGCCTCGACTTTCCACCTCGCCGACCGGCTGAGGCTTGCGACACCTTCACGGCCGCCCGCACCAATGTGATCGGACTCCCATCGGGGTTTGGAAGTCCCGGCCGGGGCCAGTCCGTGGCGTCCGCCGAATTGGCGGTCGGCCCTGAGGTGTCAGGGTGTTCGGACACCCCCGATCGGCCCGCGCATTCCCTACTCCGGCGGCGTAGGCGTCTCGGCGTTGCGGTACATCGCCTGTACGTCCAGTTCGAGTTGTACGGTCGGGCCGACGACCGCGATGCCGCGGGCCAGCATGGAGCGCCAGTTGAGGGTGAAGTCCTCGCGGTGCAGCTCCGCCTTCGCCAGGGCCGCGCAGCGCAGCTCCTGTTCGTAGCCGCCGTTCACCGTGCCGAGGTACGTCGTGTCCAGGCCCACGGAGCGGCTGGTGCCGTGCATCGTGAGCGTGCCGTTAAGGGTCCAGCGGGAGCCGCCGCGGTAGACGAAGCGGTTGCTGGTGAAGTCGATGTACGGGTAGCGCTCGACGTCCAGGAAGTCGGCCGAACGCAGGTGGCTGTCGCGGGTCTTGTTGCCCGTGGCGATGCTGGATGCGTCGATGCGCACCGAGACCTGGGAGTCGGTCACGTCCGGGGTGACGCGGATGCCGCCGGTGAAGCGGGTGAAGCGGCCATGGACGTGGGCCATGCCGACGTGCTTGGCGATGAACCGGATCGCGGTGTGCGGCGGGTCGAACAACCAGGTGCCCGCCGGGGGAAGCTCCAGCTGACGGGCCGGCAGGAGCGCGACGCGGGCCGGCGGGAGCACGGCGCCGGCGGCTATGTCGACGTTGCTGCGGGCCGGGGTGAGGCCTTCCGCCGAGGTCATCACGCTGTAGGCGCCGGGTGGCAGTGCCGCCGTGAACAGGCCGTACGGGTCCGTGGTGCCGCGTGCGACGACGCGGTGGCTGTCCAGAGCGGTCACCGTGACTTCGGCGCCGGGCATCGGCTGCCCCAGGGGATCGACGACCTCGCAGCCGTACGCGCCCGCGCCGGCCGGCAGGGGCACCGCCAGGCCCGGCGCGGTGCCGGAAGCGTCGTGGGAACGCCGACGCCGGAGCAGTCCGAGGGCCATGCTGTTCACCTTTCCTCGTACGTGTCACGACCGCGGGGCCCGTGCCTCAACCGGCGTCCGGCGGTCGCCAAGATGCGCCTGGAGCTGGTTGCAGGCGCGACTATGTCAACTATTCAACGATCATAGGCAGACGGCGTGAGGGCGTTCGTCGTCGAGGTTGGTGCCCGGAATGTTCGCCTGGTGTGCCGGATCACCGGGAAACACCGTGATCATGGGGCCTACGCTTGCTGTCGACTTCTTTCGCTTTGCATCGGTGCTGTGGTGAACGCCACCCGGAACGGTGCGGTGTTCACGCGCGGTTCGCCGTTCCCTCACGAGGTCCACACGCCCGGCACGCCTCCGGCAGCCGTGTCGCCGGCCGGTCGCCGACTGAACCGGATTCCGACGCCGTACGTACTCCCGGCGTGGAAGGATCGCTCACCGTGAGCGTTACGGAGATTCATCCAGTCATGTCCGCCATGTCCGCGAAGCGCCTCGTCCTGCGCCGGGTCGGAGTCGTCGTCGCCCTCAGCGGCCTCGGTGTTCTCGCCGCGGCCGGCGCCGCTTCCGCGCACGTCACTGTCCACCCGGAGAGCTATGAGAAGGGAGCCACCGACGGTGTGCTGACCTTCCGGGTGCCCAATGAGGAGGACGCCGCCTCCACCAGCAAGGTGCAGGTCTTCCTGCCGACCGACCACCCGGTCCTCGGCGTCATGGTCCATCCGCAGGATGGCTGGACCCCCAAGGTGACCACCACCAAGCTGAAGACGCCGGTGAAGACCGATGACGGCACCATCACCGAGGCCGTCTCCCAGATCACCTGGACCGGCGGGAAGATCGGGGCGGGGGAGTACGAGGACTTCGACGTCGCCTTCGGAGAACTACCGGACAATACGGGTCAGTTGACGTTCAAGACGTTGCAGACCTACTCCGACGGCAAGGTCGTCCGGTGGATCGAGGCGCCCAGTGGTGGTGAGGAGGCCGAGAATCCGGCGCCCACGCTCAAGCTGACGGAGGGGGGAGAAGAGGCTCCCGCTCCTGCGGCGGCGAAGGGCGGTGATTCCGACACCGTGAGGACGGCGGCGACCGACGGGAGCGACGGTACCGCCCGGGGGCTCGGTGTCGGGGGACTCGTCGTGGGGGTGCTGGGGCTGGCCGCGGCCGTCTTCGCCCTCGTGCGGGGGCGGTCCCCGAAGGCGGACGCCTAGGTTCTGTCCGGTCGATCATGTGCGGAGCCAGATGACGAGTGCTGCTGCGGTGACGGTGCCGAGGTAGACGTATCCGCGCTTGGGTAGCGGGTCGGGACGGCTCGGGCGTGCTTGAGCTTGTTGATGGCCCGTTCGATGGTGTCCACCATCGCCCGTGCCCATCAGCACGTCGCCGGGGCCCGGCCGACTCGTCGGCCGGGCCTGCGCTCGGACACTCGTGGCGAGCCGGGGTAGCCGGGGGTGCCTTCGCCCGGCAGGCAGGTCCCTTCCGGGCGCGGAGGTCAGTTGCGTCGGCGGCTGCCCGGTTTCAGGAGCAGGGGATGACGAAGTTGTCGAAGGACCGCTCGGCGGTGAGCACGCGATCGTGCCCGTAGTAGGGGCCGGTCTGCTCGTAGTTCACGTCGAGGTGGTAGGTCCCGCACGTGATCGCCTCGTTCATGGCGCCGAGGCTGGTGTGGTAGCTGCGGGACACCAGCGTCCAGGCTTTGAAGCGTCCCTCTGAAGGACCCTCCTGCCCTGGGGTCGGCTCGATGCGGACCGTTGCAGTCGCGCCGGCCGGGTAGACGTCGCTGGCGGAGTACCAGATTCCTCCATACCGGTAGGTGGTCCTGTTGGTTTCGATGGTGAAGTGGTAGTCGCCTTGGTGGTCGAGGACATCGACGCAGGTGCGGAGATCGGTGTACGTGGTGCCGCCGTGGCCGTAGACCCCCTCCCAGGGGGTGCAGTGACTGCCGACCTCGGCGGTGTCCCCGTCATCGGCCGACGCGGCGGCGGGGGCAACAAGACCGAAGCCGGCCAGGGCGACGGTCGCGGCGATGGCGCGAGTAAAACGCTTGAGTCTCATGGTGTCCTCTCTGTCCGTCAGGTGCCCGTGCATAAGCAGCATGACCTGGAACGACCGGAGGACTGATGAGGTGATGCTTCTTCGGGGTGAAGACCGGATCGAACGGGTGATGTGGCTCAGCGGGCGGCAGCGGCCATCCACGCGGGGGACGGCCTCCGGGCTTCGACGCGGACCGCTACAGGAAGCGCAACACCGTCGAACGGGCCATCAACAAGCTCAAGCACGCCCGAGCCGTCGCGACCCGCTACGACAAGCGCGGACACACCTACCTCGGCACCGTCACCGCAGCAGCACTTGTCATCTGGCTCCGCACATGATCGACCGGACAGAACCTAGCCGGCCACGGGTCAGCGGCGGATCAGGCCCAGGTCCGTCGCCGTGGCCACGGCGGCCGTGCGGGAGTCGACGCCGAGTTTGGCGTAGGTGCGGGCCAGGTGGGACTTGACGGTGCCCTCGGTGGGGTGGAGCCGTCGGGCGACCGCCTGGTTGGAGAGACCCTGCGCGACCAGGGTCAGGACCTCCGTCTCGCGCCGGGTCAGGGCGACGGCGGGGCTGCGCAGGCGGTTCATCAGGCGGTCCGCGACGGTCGGGGCCAGCGCGGTCCGGCCGGCGGCGGCCGTGCGTACCGCCGCCGCGAGTTCCTCGGGGTGGGCGTCCTTGAGGAGGTAGCCGGTGGCGCCCGCCTCGATGGCGGGCAGCGTGTCCGCGTCGGAGTCGTAGGTGGTCACGATCAGGACCCGCGGTGCGCCGGGGCGGGCGGTGATGCGGGCGGTGGCCTCGGCGCCGCCCATGCCCGCCCCGAACTGCAGGTCCATCAGGACGACGTCGATGTCGCCCTCGGCCGCACGGACGACCGCGGCCTCCGCTGTGGCCGCCTCGGCCATCACGACGATGCCGGGCTCGGTCTCCAGCACGGCGCGGAGACCTGCCCGTACCACCGGGTGGTCGTCGGCCAGCAGCAGGCGGATGGGGCCGCGGTCGCGGGGGGCGTCAGCGTTGGCGTCGCCGGGTACGGCCGGGCTGGGTTTGTCGGTCATGGGTGGGCCTCGGGGTGGTCGGGGAGGTCCGGCTGCTCGGGGTCGCCGGCCTCGGGCGCTTGTGCGGGTGGGGTCAGGGGGAGCCGGGCGGACAGGGATGTGCCGTGGCCGGGGGAGGAGTGGACGGTGAGGGCGCCGCCCAGCGCGGCCATGCGGGCGTGCATCGCGGCGAGGCCGAAGCCGCCGTCGTCCGGGTCGGGGGGTGGCGGCAGGGCGGGGTCGAAGCCGGTGCCGTCGTCGGTGATGTCCACGGCGACGTGGTCGTCGAGGTGGGTGAGGGTGACGTCCGCGGTGGTGGCCCCGGCGTGGCGGACGGTGTTGCCGAGCGCGGACTGGGTGATCCGCAGCAGGGCGACCTCGTGCGCGGTGGGCAGGGGGACCGGGGTGCCGGCCACGTGGAGGCGGACGGTGAGGGGGTGGCGGGCGGAGGTCGTGGCGCACAGGCGCTCCAGCGCGCCGGCCAGTGTGGCGCCCTCCAGGGCCGGCGGGGTGAGGGCGGCGACGAAGCGGCGGGCCTCGGCGAGGTTGTCCACGGCCGCCTGACGGGCCTGGTCCACATGGCGCGCGGCGGCGTCGGGCCGCCCGGGCAGGGCGCGTTCGGCGGCGCGCAGCAGGAGCTGGATGCTGGACAGGCCCTGGGCGAGGGTGTCGTGGATCTCGCGGGCCAGGCGCTCGCGTTCGGCGAGCACTCCGGCGGTGTGCTGGGCCTGGGCCAGGTCGGCGCGGGTGGCGGTCAGTTCCTCGATCAGCCGGCGGCGCTGCTCGCTCTCCCGGTACAGGGCCTGGTAGCCCCACACCACCGCGACGGCCACGGCGGCGCCCAGCGCCGGGCCGATGGCCATGGCCACGCTGAAGGCGTGCTGGTGGGCGGCGAAGGCGGTGATCGCCGCGAGCGCGGTCGCCACGACCGCGACCAGAGCGGTACGGCGCGGCAGCAGGTGGAGCTGGAGGAAGTACAGCGGGAAGGCCAGCCAGACGCCGTCGGCGGACAGGGCCAGCAGCGCCAGCCAGACGGCGCCCAGACAGGCCAGCCATACCGTCGCCGACCGGCGTGACCCGCGTACGCCCGGCAGCAGCGGACCGGCCGCGTACACCAGGCCGCAGGCGACGGCGGCGGCGACGGTCGCCCAGGGGTGCGGCCCGCCCCCGGTCAGGGCCCGCCCGGCGGCCAGCGCGAGCAGGCCGGCGATCAGCAGATGCAGGCACCAGGCCAGGACCCTGCTGGTCGGGACCGGGGTGGGGGCGGGTGGAGAGGAGTTCACAGTGCGTCCAGGCTACGGAGGCGGACCCTCGGGAGGCCTCCATCGAAAGTTACAACCCGGACGCCGTCCTTCCGGCCGGTGAAGTGCGGTCCCTTGCCAGAAGCCCTGGGCGGGGGGCCTCGGCGACGGTGGGGTCGTACCGATGCGACCACCGCTTACGACGTCGAGAGGACGGGTCACCCGTGTTCGTCGCCTGGAGAGACCTGAGGTTCGCCAAGGGGCGCTTCGCCCTGATGGGGACCGTCATCGTGCTGATCACCCTGCTGGTCGGGCTGCTGTCCGGGCTGACCGCCGGGCTCGGCAGGCAGAACGTCTCCGCGATCACCGGGCTGCCGGTGGACCGGATCGCCTTCCAGGCCCCCGCCGGCGGGCAGGGGCCGTCCTACGCCGACTCCACCGTCACCGCGCAGCAGTGGCGGCAGTGGGCCGGGGCGCCAGGCGTCGAGCGTGCCGAACCGCTGGGGATCACCACCACCAGGGCCACCGCCGGGCGGCGGAGCACCGCGCTCTCCGTCTTCGGTGTCGAGCCCGGCTCCCCGCTCGCCCCGGACGGCGGACGGATCGACGACCGGTCGGCGGTGCTGTCCACCACGGCCGCCGACGACCTCGGCCTCGCGCCCGGCGGCTCCCTCACCCTGGCCGGGCACCGGCTGACCGTCGCCGCGGTGCGGGGCGACGCCTCCTTCAGCCACACCCCGGTCGTCTGGACCAGCCTGAACACCTGGCGGCGGACCGCGCCGCCCGCGGACACGGCCGACGGCCCCACCGCCACCGTCATCGCCCTGCGCACCACCGCGGGAGCCGACCTCACGGCCACCGACCGGCGGGCCGGCACCAGGACGGTCTCCGTCGAGGACTCGCTCGCCGCGATCGGCTCCTACACCTCGGAGAACGGCTCCCTGCAGCTCATGCGCGGATTCCTGTTCGCCATCTCGGCCCTGGTCATCGGCGCCTTCTTCACCGTGTGGACCATCCAGCGCAGCGGCGACGTCGCCGTCCTCAAGGCGCTCGGGGCCTCCACCGCGAGCCTGCTGGGGGACGCCCTCGGCCAGGCCCTCGTCGTGCTCGTCGGCGGCACCCTGGCGGGCACCGGAATCGCCGCCGCCGTCGGCGCCCTCGTGGCCGGGTCGGACGTGCCGTTCCTGCTCAGCCCCGGCACCGTGCTGCTGCCCGCCGCGGTCATGGTCCTGCTCGGCGCCCTCGGCGCCGCCCTGTCCATCCGCCGCATCACCTCCGTGGACCCGCTGACCGCCCTGGGGAGCGCCCGATGAGCCTTGAACTGACCGACGTCACCCTCACCTACGCCGACGGCGAGGCCCGGCTGACCGCCCTGGACCGGGTCACGCTCCAGGTCCCCAAGGGCAGTGTCACCGCCGTCGTCGGCCCCTCCGGTTCCGGCAAGTCCAGCCTGCTGGCCGTCGCCGCCACCCTGATCACCCCCGACGCCGGCACCGTCACCGTCGACGGCACCGCCACCACCGGCCTGAGCCGGGGCGAGCTCACCGAACTGCGCCGCCACCGGATCGGCATCGTGTTCCAGCAGCCCAACCTGCTGCCCTCCCTCACCGCCGCCGAACAGCTCCAGGTCATGGCCCGGATCGACGGCCGCGGCCCCGGCCGGGCCCGCGGCCGCGCCCTCGAACTCCTCGACGCCGTGGGCCTCGCGGACCAGGCCCACCGCCGGCCGCACCAGCTCTCCGGCGGGCAGCGCCAGCGCGTCAACATCGCCCGCGCCCTGATGAACGACCCCACCGTCCTGCTGGTCGACGAACCCACCAGCGCCCTCGACCACGAACGCGGCGCCGCCGTCATCGAGCTGATCACCCGGCTCACCCACCAGCGGGCCACCGCCACCGTCCTGGTCACCCACGACCGCACCCATCTGACCACCGCCGACCGGATCGCCGAGGTCCACGACGGACGCCTCCGCCGTCCCGCACCCACCGGCTGACGGTGCGGCGGGACGGCGGAGGCGTGACGGTGTCCCCGGTGCCTCAGCGCGCCGCCAGCTCCAGCTTCCGCACCAGCGGCTCGCCGAGCGTCCCCTCGCCGGCCGCCGTCCCGGCAACCGCGGCCTCGGCGGCCGTCCGCCCGCCGTCCATACGGGCTTCGTGCCACAGCCACAGCACGTCCCGGCCGAACGACCACACCAGCGAGCCCAGCGACAGCACCACGATCGCCAGGTTCGCCGGGTGCGGCAGCAACTCGGCGCCGGCCAGCAGCAGGCAGATGCCCTGGAGCGCGGCGACCGTCTTGCGGGCGAAGGACGGCGGCAGCGGGGCGTTCAGCCAGGGGGCCACGCGGGCCGCCGCGACGAACGCGTACCGCATGCCGCCGATCAGCAGTACCCAGGGGCCCTGCTGCGTCGCCACGTACACGCTCAGCACCAGGATCAGGAACGCGTCGACCTCCATGTCGAACCGGGCGCCGAGCGCGGACGAAGTCCCCGTGCGGCGGGCCACCTTGCCGTCGACGCCGTCCAGCAGCAGCGCCACGGCGGTCAGGCCGACCAGCAGGGTCACCGGCGGCGCGCTCTCGAAGGAGTCCGCGACCAGCGCCGTCACCCCGCCGACCAGGGTGGCCCGGCCCAGGGTCACCCGGTTGGCCGGGCCGAAGGAGCTGAGCCGTGAGCGGTGCAGGGCGCGGGAGAGGACCGCCCAGGTGGCGAACGCGAAGACCAGCCCGGTCAGCCAGCCGGCCGGCCCCATGCCGATCGCCGAACCGAGCAGGGCGAGCAGCAGGAGCTGTACGCCCGCTCCGACAGCGGTCTCCTGCTGGAGCCTCGCGTCATACGTGTTGTTCAGGGCCACCGCACATCCTCCGGCCGAGTGACAGAGTCGATCAACGCCGCGTACTGTGCGCGGCCTGTGCACATCTCGGTACGTGAACAACTTCCCGATCGTTCAGGAGGATGCCGATGAACCGGTCGGCCCGCGCGTTCTGGCTGAGCTCCCCGGGCGCCGGTGAGCTGCGCGACGTCACCCTCACGGAGCCGGGCGAGGACGAGGTCCTGGTCCGCGCGCTGTACTCCGGAGTGAGCCGCGGCACGGAGACGCTGGTCTTCCGCGGCGGGGTGCCGGACTCCCAACACGCCGTGATGCGGGCGCCGTTCCAGGAGGGCGACTTCCCCGCGCCGGTGAAGTACGGCTACCTGAACGTGGGCGTCGTCGAGGAGGGCCCCCGCGAGCTGATCGGCCGCACGGTCTTCTGCCTGTACCCGCATCAGTCCCGTTACGTCGTTCCGGTGAACGCCGTGACCGTGGTGCCGGACCGGGTGCCCGCCGAGCGGGCCGTGCTCGCCGGGACCGTGGAGACCGCGGTGAACGCCCTGTGGGACGCGGCGCCCCTGATCGGCGACCGGATCGCGGTGGTCGGCGGCGGCATGGTCGGCTGCTCGGTCGCCGCGCTGCTCGCCCGCTTCCCCGGCGTACGGCTGCAGCTCGTCGACGCCGACCCGGCCCGCGCCGAGACCGCCGAGGCGCTCGGCGCCGACTTCGCCACGCCCGAGGCGGCCCTCGGCGACTGCGACCTCGTGGTGCACGCCAGCGCCACCGAACAGGGCCTCAGCCGCTCCCTGGAACTCCTCGCCCCCGAGGGCACGGTCGTCGAACTGAGCTGGTACGGCGACCGGCGGGTCGCCCTGCCGCTCGGCGAGGCCTTCCACTCCCGCCGGCTCACCGTGCGCAGCAGCCAGGTCGGCACCGTCTCCCCGGCCGCCCGCGCCGGACGCGGCTACGCCGAACGGCTGGCGCTCGCCCTCGACCTGCTCGCCGACCCCGCTCTCGACGCCCTCATCACCGGCGAGAGCGCCTTCGAGGAGCTGCCGGAGCTGATGCCCAGGCTCGCCTCCGGCGAGATCCCGGCCCTGTGCCACCGCATCGCCTACCCCGGCGCCGGGCCGGACCGTTCCGGCCGGCAGCGGTCTGACCTGAGAAAAGAGTGAGAGGAGGCTGAACACGGGGAAGCGAGCAGCCGTACTACACGGCAATCCCCCGGCAGGTGACCGCCGGGGGCATCAGACGCGCCGCACCTGGAGGGTCGTCCGTTGTTCAGCATCACCGTCCGCGATCACATCATGATCGCCCACAGCTTCCGCGGCGAGGTGTTCGGGCCCGCACAGCGCCTGCACGGCGCCACGTTCCTGGTGGACGCCACGTTCCGCCGCGAACAGCTGGACGAGGACAACATCGTCGTCGACATCGGCCTCGCCACCCAGGAACTCGGCGCCGTCGTGGCCGAGCTGAACTACCGGAACCTCGACAACGAGCCGGAGTTCGCCGGGATCAACACGTCCACCGAGTTCCTGGCCAAGGTCATCGCGGACCGGCTCGCCGACCGCGTCGACAAGGGCGCCCTCGGCGAGGGGGCCCGGGGCCTGGCGGGCCTCACCGTCACCCTGCACGAGTCGCACATCGCCTGGGCGAGTTACGAGCGTGCCCTGTGACGGAGACGACCGTGAAAGCCACCGGCACGACCATGAAAGCCACCGGGCCGGCCCTGGAGGCCACCGGGACGGTCGTCGGGAGCGCGCACAAGGCGCGGCTCGCCTACGTGCCCGCGCAGCCCATCGCCCTCGAGAACGTCGGGATCATCCCCATGTCCCTGCGCACCGTGCACTTCGTCATGCCGGGCGGCGTCGACGACCCGGCCGCGCCGAGCGGCGGCAACGCCTACGACCGCCGGGTCTGCCTGGACCTGCCGGGCTTCGGCTGGCAGGCCGTACGGCACGCAGTGCCCGGCAGTTGGCCGCGCCCCGGCCGCGCCGACCGCGACGTGCTCGCCCGCACCCTGCGGGAACTCCCCGATGACACCGTCGTCCTGCTCGACGGCCTGGTCGCCTGCGGAGTGCCGGAGATCGTGGTCCCCGAGGCGGAGCGGCTGCGGCTCGCGGTGCTGGTGCATCTGCCGCTCGGTGACGAGACCGGCCTTGACCCGGCCGTGGCCGCCGCCCTGGACGCCCGCGAGCGGGCCGTGCTGCGGGCGGCCGGCGCGGTGATCGCCACCAGCGACTGGGCCGTCCGCCGGATCGTCTCCCACCACGGACTCGCCCCGCAGCGGGTGCACGTCGCCGCCCCCGGCGCCGACATCGCCCCCCTCGCCCCGGGCACCGACGGCGTCTCCCGGCTGCTCTGCGTCGCCGCCGTCACCCCGCGCAAGGGCCAGCACCGGCTGGTGGAGGCGCTGGCCGCGGTGACCGACCTGCCGTGGAGCTGCGTGTGCGTCGGCGGGCTCACCCAGGACCCCGAGTACGTCGACCGGTTGCGCGGCCTGATCCGCGAACGCGGCCTGGAGGAACGGCTGCTGCTCGCCGGGCCGCGGGCCGGCGCCGAACTCGACGCGGCGTACGCGTCGGCGGACCTGATGGTCCTCACCTCGTACGCGGAGACCTACGGCATGGCCGTCACCGAGGCGCTCGCGCGCGGGATCCCGGTGCTGGCGACCGACGTCGGCGGGGTGTCCGAGGCGGTCGGCCGCGCGCCCGACGGCGGCGTCCCCGGCATCCTCGTCCCGCCGGAGGACCCGGCTGCGCTCGCCGCCGAACTGCGCGGCTGGTTCGGCGAACCCGACGTGCGTCGCCGGCTCAAGGCCGCCGCGCGCGGCCGCCGCGCGGCGCTGGACGGCTGGGCGACCACCGCCCGCAGCCTGGCCGGTGTGCTCGGCAGGCTCCCCGAGGCGCCGAGGAGGGCGGCATGACGGGCACACGGACGGCGACCGGCGGCATCCCGGCCCAACCGGCGCCCGGCGGAGCCGAGTTCGTACCGGAAGGTGAGGAGGCCGCGATGGGCACCGGTGCAGGCGAGAGCGACCCGGCCGGTGTGATCGCCGGCGCCGGCCCCGTCACCGCCCCCGGCGAGCGGGCCACCGTACGGCTGCGGGACGGTGAGCCGCAGGAGCCGCCGCGGTACGCCCCCGAGTGGCTGCGGCTGCGGGAACCGGCCGACGCCGCGGCGCGGGCCGCGGAGCTGCTGGACCCGCTGCGGACCCGGCTGGCCGAGCGGCCGAGCGGGGCGGGCGGGTCGGCCGTGCACGACCTGGGCTGCGGCACCGGCTCGATGGGCCGCTGGCTCGCCCCGCGGCTGGACGGCGCCCAGCACTGGGTCCTGCACGACCGCGACCCGTACCTGCTGCACTTCGCCGCCGTGGGCTCCCCGCGCGCCGCCGCCGACGGCAGCCCGGTCACGGTCGAGACCCGGCGCGGCGACGTCGCCCGGCTCACCCCGGACGCGCTGAACGGGGCCGCTCTGGTCACCGCCTCCGCGCTGCTGGACGTCCTCACCCGCGAGGAGGTCGACACCCTCGCCGCCGCCTGCGCCGGCGCCGGCTGCCCGGCGCTGCTCACGCTGTCCGTCGCGGGCCGGGTCGAACTCACCCCGCCGGACCCGCTGGACGCCGAGATCGCCGAGGCGTTCAACGCCCACCAGCGGCGTGACGGGCTGCTCGGGCCGGACGCGGTCACCGTGGCCCGCGACGCGTTCGCCGCGCACGGGGCGGCCGTACGGCTGCACCCGAGCCCCTGGCGGCTCGGCCCCGAGGAGGCGGCGCTGACCGCGCAGTGGCTGCGGGGCTGGGTGGGCGCGGCCGTCGAGCAGCGGCCCGAGCTGTCCGAGCGTGCCGAGCGCTATCTGCGCGAGCGGCTGGCCGCGTGCGAGGCCGGTGAGCTGCGGGCCGTGGTCCACCACACCGATCTGCTGGCGCTGCCCGAGCCGGCGGGCGGGACCTCGTCATGAACGGACAGGCGGTGGAGACCGGCGCGCGGCCGCGCCCGGGGAGGGCGGTGAAGCCCCGCCTGGAGCGGGTGATCCCGCATGCGCGGATCCGGTCGGTGCGGGGCGGCGCCACGGCTCACGCGGTGGGCCCGGGGCCGGAGCCGTCCGCGCCCGGGAGCGCCCGACGCGGCGCCGGCCACCGCCTGTTCGGCAGGCTGAACTCCCGTGCCGTGCGCACCCACTTCGGCACGGTCGCCGGCACGGCCATCGTCGCCGGGCTGCTGTGGCGGCTCGGCACGGGTGTCCTCCTCGACGGGCTGCGGCGGATCGACTCGGCGTCGCTGCTGCTCGCCCTGGGCATCGGGGCGGTCACCACCGTGTTCAGCGCGTGGCGCTGGCAGTTGGTGGCCCGGGGGCTGCGCATCCGGCTGCCGTTCGGGCCCGCGGTGGCCGACTACTACCGGGCGCTGTTCCTCAACGCGGCCCTGCCGGGCGGGGTGCTGGGCGACGTGCACCGCGCGGTCCGGCACGGGCAGAGCGCCGGTGACATCCGGCGCGGGGTGAAGGCGGTCGTGCTCGAGCGGGTCGCCGGGCAGGTCGCGCTGGCCGTGTTCGGCGCGGTCGTGCTGGTGGTCCTGCCGTCGCCGGTCCGGGACCAGGTACGCGGTCTCGCCGGGCCGGTGGCGCTGGCGGCGGCGGGCGCCCTCGCCGTCGTGCTCGCCGTCCGCATGAACCGCGCGCCCTCCCGCCGTGGCGGCGCGCTGCGCTCCGCGCTCGGCGAGGCCCACCGGGGCCTGCTGTCACGCGAGGCCGGACCCGGGGTCGCGCTGTCCTCAGCCGTCGTGCTGGCCGGACACGTCGCGATGTTCGTCGTGGCGGCCCGGATCGCCGGATCGGCCGCGTCCGTGCCGGTGCTGCTGCCGATCGCGGTGCTCGCCCTGGTCGCGATGGGGCTCCCGCTGAACGTCGGTGGTTTCGGCCCCCGCGAGGGCGTCACCGCCTGGGCGTTCGGCGCGGCCGGGCTCGGCGCGAGCAGCGGGGTGGCCGTCGCCGTGGTGTACGGGGTGCTGAGCTTCGTCGCGAGCCTGCCCGGTGCGGCCGTGCTCGTCGCCCGCTGGTACGCCGGGCTGCGCGGCTACCCCCGTGCCGCCGCCGGGCCGGAGTCCGAGGTGAGCAGGTCGAAGAGCGCGCCGAACGAGTCCACCAGGCCGGCCAGCAGCTCCTTGCCCTTTTCCGCGGAACCCAGCGAAGGGCGGCCGATGACGCCCGAGTCGGTGTAGGCGGACATTCCCACGGTGAGGAGATGACGGCGGTCGTCGGCGGTGAAATCGGCGGACTCGTAACCAGGGCGGACGAATTCGGGGTGAGCGTGCAGCAGAATGGAGGTCTCGATCTCGCCCGCGTGCATGTCGGTGAGCAGGGAGGTGAGCACCCCGGACCGCTGCCGCGCCGCCTCCCAGTCCTCGGCGGCCGGGAACAGCGCCATCCGCTCCCCGCGCGCGGAGGCCTCCTGAACCACGTTGCCCAGCACGTAGTTGCCGCCGTGACCGTTCACCACGACCAGCGCCTCGACTCCCGAGCGGCGCAGCGAGTCCGCGATGTCCCGGACCACCGCGTGCAGGGTCACTGAGGAGATGCTGACGGTCCCCGGCCAGTCCGCGTGCTCGTGCGAACAGCCGATCGTCACGGGCGGAAGGAGGTGCACCGGATACGCGCCGGCGATCTCCCGGGCCACGGCACAGGCGACGAGCGTGTCGGTCGCCAGCGGAAGGAAGGGGCCATGCTGTTCGAAGCTGCCGACGGGCAGGATGGCGACCTGTGTTGAAACGCCCGCCCCCCGCATCCGTACGTCTTCCGTAGTGTCCGCCGGTACCACCCCGAAGCCGGCCGTACGCGCGCCCGAACCACTCATCTTTCCCGGCCCTTCGTCTCTGCTTAGGAATCAGATCATGACAGAAAACCTCGGTGTCCTCGGCGAGAAGTCCTCGCGGCGCTCGGGCGCGGAACGCGTCGTCAGCGCGCCCCTGCCCACCGTGTACGGGCAGTTCCAGGCGATCGGCTACCTGGACCACGACCGCGGCGATGAACAGGTCGCGCTCGTGTACGGGGAGATCGGGACCGAGAACGTGCTGACCCGGCTGCACTCGGAGTGCCTGACCGGGGACGCGTTCGGCTCCCGGCACTGCGAGTGCGGCGACCAACTGGCCTCGGCGCTGCGCGCGGTGGCCGCCGAGGGCAGCGGCATCGTCGTCTACCTGAGGGGACACGAGGGCCGGGGCATCGGCCTGCTGGCCAAGCTGCGCGCGATGGCCCTGCAGGCGGAGGGCCTGGACACGGTCGAGGCGAACCTGGCGCTCGGCCTGCCCGTCGACGCCCGCGACTACGGCGTCGCCGCCGAGATCCTGCACGACCTCGGGGTGCGCTCGGTCCGGCTGATGTCCAACAACCCCCGCAAGCGGGAGGCGCTGATACGGCACGGCATCCAGGTCGCCGAGCAGGTGCCGCTGCTGATCGAGCCGTGCGAGAGCAACATCACCTACCTGCGCACCAAGCGTGAGCGCCTCGACCACGTCCTGCCCCACCTGGACGCGGTCGCCCACGGTTCCTGAGCGGGCGGGAACGGGCGGGGGCGGGCGGCCGGCGACGACCCCGCCCGCTCGCCCCCGGCCGGGCGCGACTCCCGCCGGTCAGCCGTGCTGTCCGATGCGGTCGACCACCTGGATGTCCTTCAGGGTCCTGGTCTCGTAGTAGTAGCCGACCTGCTTCCACTCGCCGTTGATCTTCTTCGGCGAACTCCCCACGGTGCGCAGGCCCAGGTAGTCGTACGTCCTGCGGTCGAACAGGAAGGTGAACGACGCCTTCGGGTACGAGACTCCGACGGCCTCGCGGCCGTCGACGTCGGCGTCGTGGTAGTCGAGCCGGATGTGGGGGAGCTTCGACAGCGCCTCGAAGGCGCCGGCCTGCAGGCCGGGGGGCAGGACGTTCGGCCCCTTCAGCAGCATGCAGCCCTCGAAGAAGGCCATCACATCGGTGCCGGGCGCCTTCTCATTGCCCCCGAACTGGGCCAGCAGCTTGTCGGGGTCCGTCGGCATCTTCTGCAGTTCGGAGTAGACGGTCGGAGGCCACCTCACCTCGTGCTTGCCGAGCGGAGGGTCGTGGTGGATCTTCCCGTTCTCCTGGCGCAGGGACGGCTTCGAGCCGTCCACCGACATCCAGCTCTCGTCGGTCCACGTCCTGGGGGGCCCGCCCTTCACCGGCACCCGGATGGTGTAGGTGCGGGTGTAGAAGTACTGGTCGTCGCGCGGCACGGGCAGGTCGCCGCCCGCGGCGCGTGATCTGTCGGCGGCCCTGCGCAGCACGTCCGCCGCGCTGACCGCCTCCAGCCGCGGCGCGTGGTCGTCTCCGTCGCTCAGTACGACGATCGCGCCGCCCGCGGCCACCGCCGTCAGTCCGGCGAACGCGGTGCGGAGCACGATCCGCCGGCTCAGCCGGCCCGCTCGGGGCACGGCTCCGTCCGACTCCCGTGCCATGGCGGCTTCCAGGCGGGCCCGGGCGGCGGTGCGGGCCTCCTCGGACGGCCCAGGCCGCTCGGCGTCCCACGCGCGCACCGTCGTCAGTTCATCCATGATCGGTCCTCTTCTCAGGTGCGGTCGAGGTGGTCGCCTCCGGGCCGCCCAGCGCCCGGCGCAGCCTGGTGCGGGCCCGGTGCAGGCGGGAGCGCACCGTGCCGACGGGCAGGCCCAGCGCCTGCGCGGCCTCCGCGTAGTCGAGCTCCCCCCAGGCGACGACCAGCAGCACGTCCCGGTAACGGGCGGGCAGTTCGGCGAGGGCGCCGGCCAGCGTGCCGTACGCCTCCGCGGTGCCGACACCGTCCGTGACCGCGTCCTCCGGCCCGGCCTGCTCCTCCCGGCCCTCCGGCAGCGACGCCATACGGGACAGCGCCCGCAGCCGGCGGCCCTCGTCCCGGCGGTGGCGGCCGATCAGGTTGGTGGCGATCCCGTACAGCCAGGGCCGGGCGTGCGGATGGGACACGTCGTAACGCCGCCGGCGCTGGAAGGCGATCACGAAGGTCTCCGCCATCAGGTCGTCGGCGGTGTCGGTGCCCAGGCGCCGCGCGATGTAGCGGTGGATGTCGTCGGCGTGGCGGTCGAAGATCACGGCGAACGCGTCGGGCGTCTCCCAGGACCGCTCGATGACCGAGCCGTCGGAGGCGCCGCCCGCATCCGCCGCCGGGTCGCACGCGGCCCCTCGGGCGGGCAGCAGGGTCACGTTCCACCTCTGCGATTCATATCGCGTCCTCAGGTCTCGGAGTCGTGTGGTCACCTGCTGTTCGCCGTTGCGCCGCTACAAGTTCCAGACCGTGGAGTGACGTGCGTCACCTGCTTGTGAGTGTCAGGTGAGCAGGTGTGAGTCCCCGGTCAGTAGATGACGCAGGAGACACCGCACAGGCCCATCCCGGTCCGCGCGGCGAGACGCCACATACGAAGCGGGCCGTCCAGCACGGACTCCTCGCCGGGGCCGTAGTCGAGCCAGTCCCGCCGCCGGGCGGCCGCGCGCTCCTGCGGACCGAACATCAGGGCGCGTTCCACGCGCGGCAGTGTGGCGCGCACTTCGCCCGAGGTGAGGAGCAGGTTGCCGCACCAGCCCGGCAGCAGCGCTGCCCGTGCGGGTCCGACGGCGTGGAGGAACGACCCGACCGCCCAGTCCTTGCTCTGCACGGAGATGAACAGCCGGTCCTCGATCCCGTCCTGGCCCCAGACGTCGTCCAGCATGGAGAAGGGGTCGTCGCTCGACAGCCCGTCGTACATCTTCTGCACGTGGGTGCCGCCGCAGACCAAGTCCAGGAGGTCGGCGGAGGGTTCGGGGGACGTGCCCCCGGCCGGCGAGCGCTTCCACCGCTCCCACCGCTCCCGCGCGAGCGGTTCGCCCCGCTCCGCGTCGATCAGGGGGAGCAGGCGAGGCGCCAGCTCCCCGATGAAGGCGTCGTCGTGGGCGCTGATGCTCCATGCGGTGGTGATCCCCATGGCCCAGGACGGTAGCCGGGGGGTCAGACAGTGAGGGATTCGTGCACCAGGCGGCGCAGGTCCGGGAAGACCTTCAGGGTTTTCGGGCGGACCTGCGTCATGAACTGGACGGTCAGGTCGTGGGCCGGGGCGATCCAGAAGGCGGTGGTGGCGACGCCGGTCCAGCCGTAGGTGCCCGGGCTCGTCGGGGCCAGGGTGCGGGCCGGGTCGACGACGACGGAGACGTTGAAGCCGAAGCCGAGGCCGGCGTTGGAGCGCTCCTGGTGGACGGGGGCGCCGAAGGAGTCGAGTCGGGCGCCGCCGGGCAGTTGGTTGCGGGTCATCAGGGCGACCGACTCGGGGGACAGCAGGCGGGCGCCGTCCAGTTCACCGCCCCGGCGCAGCATCTCCATGAACCGGTGGAAGTCCCCGGCGGACGCGACCAGGCCGCCGCTGCCGGAGAGGAACAGCGGCCGGCCCCGTACCGGCAGTCCCGGGACCGGTGCGATGCCGCCGTCCTCCGTCTCGCCGTACAACTCGGCCAGCCGGTAGGCCTGTTCGCCGGTGATGTGGAATCCGGTGTCCGTCATGCCGAGCGGGCGGAGGATCCGCTCGGCGAGGAACGCGTCCAGCGGCTGCCCGGAGACCACCTCGATCACCCGGCCCAGCACATTGGAGGCGACGGAGTAGTTCCACCGCGTGCCCGGTTCGAACTGCAGCGGCATGCGCGCGTACACCTCGACGGTCTCGGCGAGGTCCTTGCCCGGCGGCACCGAGTACTCAAGGCCCGCCTCGCGGTACAGCGCGTCCACGGGGTGCTGGTAGTAGAAGCCGAAGGTCAGGCCCGCCGTGTGGGTGAGCAGATGCCGGATCAGGATCGGGCCGCGGGCCGGGCGGGTGCGCAGGCCGGCGCCCGTGCCGCTCTCGTACACCCGCGGCGCGGCGAACGCGGGCAGGTGCCGTTCGAGCGGGTCGTCGAGGGAGAGCCGGCCCTCCTCCACCAGCAGCAGCACCGCGACGGCGGTGACGGGCTTGGTCATGGAGTAGATCCGCCACAGGGTGTCCGTCCCGACCGGCAGCTCCGCCGCGCGGTCCCGGTGACCGTAGGCGGTGAGGTGGGCGACGCGGCCGCCGCGGGCCACGGAGACCAGGTAGCCGGGCAGCCGCCCCTCGTCGACGAGGCGGGCGAAGTGCCGGTCCAGGCGGTCGAGCGCCTTCGGGTCCAGCCCGGCCCCACCCGGATCGACTTCCTGCCGCAGCTCTGCCATCGCTCTCCTCCGGTCGCGTCGTAGCCGCGCGCCGCCGCCGTCCCGCCGCGACGGCCGCACGGTCTCATCGTCGCGCAGGAACGCCGGGACGGACCCCGTCCGCGGCGTGTGTGATCGACATGACGCCCCGCCCCGGCGAGCAACGGCAGCGCCGTCCCCTGTGCCGCGCCCTCCGTCCGCGACGCCGCGCCCCGGGCGGGAATGCGCGGCCCGCCCCGCCGAGTTGATCCGGGTATGACTCAGGACGCCACGCAGGACGACGCACTGCTGAAGCTGCTCGGTGAGGGGAACGGCGGGGTGCTGGTGACCATCAAGAAGGACGGCCGGCCCCAGCTGTCCAACGTCACCCACGTCTACTACCCGGACGAGCGGGTCATCCGGGTCTCCCTCACGGACGACCGCGCCAAGACCCGCAACCTGCGCCGGGACCCCCGCGCCTCGTACCACGTCACCACCGCCGACCGCTGGGCCTACGCGGTCGCCGAGGGCACCGCCGATCTCTCGCCGGTCGCCCGGGACCCGCACGACGAGACGGTGGAGGAACTCGTCCGGCTCTACCGGGACGTCGCCGGCGAGCACCCGGACTGGGACGACTACCGGGCCGCCATGGTCCGCGACCGCCGGCTGGTGCTGCGGCTGCGCGTCGAGCGGGCGTACGGCATCCCGAAGCGCTGAGCTACGGCGTCGTCGCGGCGGTCCGTGCCTCGATCGCCCGCAGCACCGCCACCATGTCCTCGCCGCCGTGCCCCAGGGACACCGTCTCCTCGAACAGGGCGTGACAGGCGTCCAGCAGCGGCGAGGACAGGTGCGCCTTCCGGGCCGCCTCCGCGATGAGCCGGTTGTTCTTCAGTACGTCCAGGGCGGCCGCCTGCACCGCGAAGTCCCGCTCGCGCAGCTTGGGCGCCTTCATCCGCGACACCCCGCTGGCCATGGGGCCCGCGTCCAGGACGTCCAGGAACAGCCCCCGGTCGAGCCCCTGCCGCTCGGCGAAGTGGAACGCCTCGGTCAGCCCGGTCACCAGAGTGATCAGGAAGAGGTTGACCGACAGCTTCATCAGCAGCGCGTTCGGCGCCGCGCCGCACACGAACGTCTCCTGGCACAGCGGCGCCAGCAACGGCCGTACCACGTCCACGGCGCCCTCCTCGCCCGCCAGCATGGCGACCAGCCGGCCCTGCTCCGCCGGGACGCGGGACCCCGAGACGGGCGCCTCGACGTACCGGCCGCCGGCCGACCGGACGTCGGTCTCCAGGGCGTGGGAGTACTCGGGGGAGGTCGTGCCCATGTGGACGACGACGCGCCCGGCCACGCGCGCGCCGAAGCCGGGGGCGCCGCGGCCGAGGACGGTGTCGACCGCGGCCTCGTCGGCGAGCATCAGCAGGACCACCTCGGCCCGCGCGAACACCTCGGCGGCGTCCGCCGCGACCTCGGCGCCCGCCGCCCGCAGGGGCTCGGCCCGCTCCGGCGTGCGGTTCCACACGACGAGCGGCGTGCCGGAGGCCGCCAGCCGCAGCGCCATGGGCTGCCCCATCACGCCGAGGCCGATGAAACCGAAGGTGACGACGTCCATGGGGCGCTCCTCGCTCCGGGGAGTTCCGCACGCGGGACCTCCGGGCCGACCGTTATGACCGTCGTCATAGTAGCGGGCGTTATGACACCGGTCATAGAGTGCGGGGAGAGGGGTGAACGGAGGTCCGTCATGGCGGAGTCGCGGTACGGACCGCGCGAGCGGATGGTGTTCAGCGCGGCGCAGCTGATCCGGCGGGACGGGGTCGCCGCCACCGGCATGCGGGACGTCGCCGCCCTGGCCGGGGCGCCGCGCGGCTCGCTCCAGCACTACTTCCCCGGCGGCAAGGAGCAACTGGTCAACGAGGCCGTGACGTGGGCCGGCCGGTACGCGGGCAAGCGCGTCGCCCGTTTCGTCGCGGGCCTGGACGAGCCGACGCCCAGCGGGCTGTTCGCGGCGATGGCCGCGCAGTGGACGGACGAGTACCGGGTGGACGGGTTCGGCGCCGGCTGCCCGGTCGCCGCCGCGACCGTGGACCGCGCCGCGTCGGGCGGCTCCACCCGTGAGGCGGCGGCGGGCGCCTTCGCGGCCTGGCGCGGTCCGGTCGCCGAGGCGCTGACCGGGATGGGGGTTCCGGAGGCCCGCGCGGACTCCCTCGCCACCCTGATGATCAGCACCCTGGAGGGCGCGATCCTCATGGCCCGGGCCGAGCGGGACGTCCGTCCGCTGGACACGGCGGTCCGCGAACTCGGCCCCCTCCTCGACGCGGCGACGCGCCGCGCCCGGTGAGGCCCGGGGCTCCTGCTGTCGCGCGGCGGCATGCGGTCGCCGCCGCCCGGTCTCGTGAAACCGCGGCCTCGGGCTGCGGCACCCGTCGGCGTCCGGAGCCGTGGCCGGGAAGGGCTCGGGCCGACACCGTCTCCTGGTGCGGCGTTCCGCGCGTCGCTCGTTCGCCCAGCAGGGCCGACGGGACCGTACGGGTCTCGCGGGCGGAGGGTGCGGCCGGGGTGGGCGGGATGCTGCGCCCGCGTGTCCCCGCTGTCTAGAGCCGGCGCGCGACCGCGGCCGCCGTGAGCGACGGGCGCCCGTGACCGCTCGGTGCGCGGCTCAGTCCGCGGCCCGCTCCGCCGTCAGGTAGGCGATCACCATGTCGCCGAGCATGGCGCGGTAGTGCTCGCGCTGCGCCGGGTCGACGAGGTCGCGGCCGAACAGCGCGCCGAAGGTGTGCCGGTTGGCGACCCGGAAGAAGCAGAACGAGCTGATCATCGCGTGCAGGTCGACGGCGTCCACGTCGGCCGTGAACAGCCCCGACTCCTGCCCGGCGGCCAGGATCCGGCGGATCACCCCGAGCGCGGGGGAGCCGATCCGCCCGAGCTTCGCGGAGGCGGCGATGTGCTCGGCGCCGTGGATGTTCTCGATGCTGACCAGGCGGATGAAGTCCGGGTGCTGCTCGTGGTGGTCGAAGGTGACCTCGGCCAGCCGCCGGATCGCCGCGACCGGGTCCAGGTGTTCGACGTCCAGTTGCTGTTCGGCCTCGCGGATCTCGCCGTAGGCCCGCTCCAGCACGGCCGTGAAGAGCTGTTCCTTGCCGCCGAAGTAGTAGTAGATCATCCGCTTCGTGGTGCGGGTGCGGGCCGCGATCTCGTCCACCCGCGCGCCGTCGTAGCCGGCCCGGGCGAACTCCTGTGTCGCCACGTCGAGGATCTCGGCCTGGGTGCGGGCGGCGTCCCGGGTCCGCCCGCCGGGTCGTACCGGTTCGTCGACGCTGGTCATCGGGTTCCTTCGGGCGTAGGGCCAGTGCCGGTGATTGTAGAAGCAGGGGTGGCGCGGGCTGTACGGGTCTTTCCGAAGGCGATGGCTGCTGATACGGCTAACGTACTGGTTCGTACATCGCTGAGCGCGCCAGGAGGTCCCCGTGGCCGCCGGCCGCGCAGCGCGCTGACCACGGCGCGGCCCGGGCCGTCGGAGACGACCCGGGCCGGGTACCGGGGACGGCGCCGCCGGCGCCGTCGCGGTCAGTCCTTCTTCGCCGACTCCACGGCGTGGCCGCCGAACTGGTTGCGCAGCGCGGCGATCATCTTCATCTGCGGGGAGTCGTCCTGCCGGGAGGCGAACCGCGCGAACAGCGAGGCGGTGATGGCGGGCAGCGGCACCGCGTTGTCGATGGCGGCCTCGACGGTCCAGCGTCCCTCCCCGGAGTCCTCCGCGTAGCCGCGCAGGTTGTCCAGGTGCTGGTCCTCGTCCAGGGCGTTGACCGCCAGGTCCAGCAGCCAGGAGCGGATGACGGTGCCCTCCTGCCAGGAGCGGAACACCTCGCGGACGTTGTCCACCGACTTGATCTTCTCCAGCAGCTCCCAGCCCTCGGCGTACGCCTGCATCATGGCGTACTCGATGCCGTTGTGGACCATCTTGGAGAAGTGCCCGGCGCCGACCCGGCCCGCGTGGACGTAGCCGTAGGGGCCCTCCGGCTTGAGCGCCTCGAAGATCGGCCGGAGCCGCTCCACGTGCTCCTTGTCGCCGCCGACCATCAGCGCGTAGCCGTTCTGCAGGCCCCAGACGCCGCCGGAGACGCCGGCGTCGACGAAGCCGATGCCCTTCACGCCCAGTTCGGCCGCGTGCTTCTCGTCGTCCGTCCAGCGGGAGTTGCCGCCGTCGACCACCGTGTCGCCCTCGGACAGCAGGTCCTTCAGCTCGTCGACGACGCCCTGGGTGGCGGTGCCGGCCGGGACCATCACCCAGACGGTGCGCGGCGCGTCCAGCTTCTCGACCAGCTCTTCGAGGCTCTTGACGTCGGAGACTTCGGGGTTGCGGTCGTAGCCGATGACGGTGTGGCCGGCGCGGCGGATCCGCTCGCGCATGTTGCCGCCCATCTTGCCGAGACCGATGAGACCGAGCTGCATGATCTGATCACTTCCTGAGAGAACGGTAGGCGGCGACGAGGGCCGTGGTGGACGGGTCCAGACCGGGCACCTCGGCGCCCTCGGTCAGGGCGGGCTCGATGCGCTTGGCGAGGACCTTGCCCAGCTCCACGCCCCACTGGTCGAAGGAGTCGATGTTCCACACCGCGCCCTGCACGAAGACCTTGTGCTCGTAGAGGGCGACGAGCTGGCCGAGCACGGACGGGGTCAGCTCGCGGGCGAGGATCGTCGTGGTCGGGTGGTCGCCGTGGAACGTGCGGTGCGGCACCTGCTCCTCGGGCACGCCCTCGGCGCGGACCTCGTCGGCGGTCTTGCCGAAGGCGAGCGCCTGGGTCTGGGCGAAGAAGTTCGCCATCAGCAGGTCGTGCTGGGCTTCCAGTTCACC
>NZ_JBVJXS010000014.1:0-239136 GCF_055601245.1 Streptomyces sp. NPDC038135
GACCGGACCCGCTCGGCGAAGCCCGCCATCTTGTCCAGCACGGCGTGCACCCGGGGCACGACGTTCTCGCCGTCGACCTCGATCACCGCGTCCGGAGCGGCCCGCAGCGCGGTGTGCAGCACCGCCCGGTCCTCGGTGATGTTGATCCTCTCACCGCGGAACATGGCGTCCCGCAGGCCGAAGACGTCGGTCGCGGCGGCGAGGTCGCGCAGCAGCCGCAGCGTGTCGTCGGTGACCAGGTGCTTGGAGTAGTCGATGTGCAGGTCGCCGACCTGCAGCGTGTACCCGGCGCCGCGCGCCGGATCGGCGGCGAACAGGTCCCGCAGATGGGTGTCGGCCAGCTCCTCCCGGTGCTTGGCGAGAGCGCTCCACTCGGGCGTCTGGTTGAGCCTGGTACGGCCGTCTGCGTTCATCTCGACGTCAGCCTTCTTTCCTGCGAGCTGTCCTGCTGTGTACCTTGCCCCGCTGCCGGTCCCAACCTAGTTGATCAGCACCGGGGACGAGCGCTCATGACGTCGTCCACGCGGGCAACAACAGGTACGTCCGGCTTGCGGGCAGGTGTCAGCGCGATGGCGGCACGCCTGGGGAAGGCGGCTGTGCGCGGGGTGCCGCTACAGCAGCGGCCGGGCGCTCAGGGCACCCGGCCGGTCACAGGTCTCAGATCTCGCCGCGCAGTTTGGCGAGGGCCTCGGCGAGGATCGCCTCGCCGTCCGCGTCGCTGCGCCGCTCCCGTACGTACGCGAGGTGCGTCTTGTACGGCTCGGTGCGCGGCGGGTCCGGCGGGTTGTCCCGGTCCTGGCCGGCCGGGAAGCCGCAGCGCGGGCAGTCCCAGGTATCGGGCACCTGCGCGTCGCTGGCGAAGCTGGGCTGGGTCTCGTGCCCGTTGGAGCACCAGAAGGAGATGCGCAGACGCGGCGCGGACTCGCCGCGCTCGGCCTCGCCCATCGGCCCCGCCCCGACCCGGCTACCTCGGATCGCGTTGCCACTTGCCACGGTCGTAACTCCCTGCGTGATGGTGCCGCAAAGCGAGTCGGCGTTTCACTTCGCTGCGAGCGCCTCAGTCTACGTAAGGCCCAACGCGCGTCCAGTGATTGGAGTTACCGGCCCCGCACCTAGACGCAAGCCCCATGATAGGCCGCGCACCGGAGCGCGTACCGAACATGGGGCCTTACGTACGGAATGGATGTACCTGGGCGGTGCGGATCAGCCGTTCGACTTCATCAGCAGGCCGAGGACGACGATGCAGGCGAACCACAGCACCCCGACCACGATGGTGATCCGGTCCAGGTTGCGCTCGGCGACCGAGGAGCCGCCGACGGAGGACTGCATGCCGCCACCGAACATGTCGGAGAGGCCGCCGCCCTTTCCCTTGTGCATCAGCACCAGCAGCATCATCAGCAGGCTGAAGACGATCAGGGCGATCGAGAACCCCAGAACCACGGCTGGACCAACTTCCTCGGAATCGGATGGACGACGGGGGCACAGCACCTGGGCCGTGCCCCCGCAAGGGTACGACGAATCGCCGTTACCGCCTACTCACGGTCAGGGTCACTGATCGCGGAAGCGGACGATCTTCACGAACTCGTCGGCGTCCAGCGAGGCGCCGCCGACCAGCGCGCCGTCGATGTCGGCCTGCGCCATGATCTCGGCGACGTTGCCCGACTTCACGGAGCCGCCGTACTGGATGCGGACCTTGTCGGCCAGCTCCTGGGAGTACAGCTCGGCGAGCTTGGCGCGGATCGCGGCGCAGACCTCCTGGGCGTCCGTGGCGCCGCAGACCTTGCCGGTGCCGATGGCCCAGACGGGCTCGTAGGCGATCACGATCGTCTCGGCCTGCTCGGCCGGGAGGTCCTTCAGGCCGCCCTCGACCTGGGCGAGGGTGTGCGAGACGTGGTCGCCCGCCTCGCGGACGTCCAGCTCCTCGCCGACGCAGAGGATCGGGGTCAGTCCGTGCCTGTAGGCGGCCTTGACCTTGGCGTTCACGACGTCGTCGGTCTCGTTGTGGTACTGCCGGCGCTCGGAGTGGCCGACCGCCACGTACGTGCACTTCAGCTTGGCCAGCATCGAGCCGGAGATCTCGCCGGTGTAGGCGCCGGAGTCCTGGGCCGAGAGGTCCTGGGCGCCGTACTTGATCTTCAGCTTGTCGCCGTCGACCAGGGTCTGCACGGAGCGCAGGTCGGTGAAGGGCGGCAGGACGGCGACCTCGACGGCCTCGTAGTCCTTGTCGGCCAGGGCGAAGGCGAGCTTCTGGACGTGCGCGATGGCCTCGAGGTGGTTGAGGTTCATCTTCCAGTTGCCCGCCATCAGCGGCGTGCGCGTGCTCATCGGGTTCAGTCCTCCAGTGCGGCGAGGCCGGGGAGCGTCTTGCCCTCGAGGTATTCGAGGGAGGCGCCGCCACCGGTCGAGATGTGGCCGAATGCGTTCTCGTCGAAGCCGAGCGTACGCACGGCCGCGGCGGAGTCACCGCCGCCGACGACGGTGAAGCCGTCGGTTTCCACGAGGGCCTGGGCGACCGCCTTGGTGCCCTCGGCGTAGTCGGGGTGCTCGAAGACGCCCATGGGACCGTTCCAGAAGACGGTCTCGGCGTCGGCGAGCTTCGAGGCGTAGAGCTCTCGGGTCTTCGGGCCGATGTCCAGGCCCTCCTGGTCGGCGGGGATCTTGTCCGCGTCGACCACGCCGTGCTCGGTCGGGGCCTTGGCCTTGAGGTCGGGGAACTCGCGGGAGACCACGACGTCGAGCGGCAGCAGCAGCTCGACGCCCTGCTTCTCCGCGCGCTCCATGTACTCGGTGACGGCCGGGACCTGGTCCTCCTGCAGGAGGGAGATGCCGACCTCGTAGCCCTTGGCCTTCAGGAAGGTGTAGGCCATGCCGCCGCCGATGAGGAGGCGGTCGGCCTTGCCGAGCAGCTCGTCGATGACGGCGAGCTTGTCGGAGACCTTGGCGCCGCCGAGCGCGACGACGTAGGGGCGCTTGACGTCCTCGGTGAGCTTCCTGAGGACGCCGACCTCGGTGGCGATGAGGTAGCCGGCGTAGTGCGGCAGCCGGGCCGGGAGGTCGTAGACGGAGGCGTGCCCCCGGTGCACCGCGCCGAAGCCGTCACCGACGTACACGTCGGCGAGGGCGGCGAGCTGGTCGGCGAACGCGGCGCGCTCGGCGTCGTCCTTGGCCGTCTCGCCCGGGTTGAAGCGGAGGTTCTCCAGGACGGCGACCCGGCCGTCGGCGAGGCCGGCGACCGTCTCCTGCGCGGACGGGCCCACCGTGTCGGCCGCGAAGGCCACGTCCGAACCGAGGAGTTCACCGAGGCGGGAGGCGACCGGGGCGAGGGAGAAGGCGGGGTCCGGGGCGCCCTTGGGACGGCCCAGGTGCGAGGCGACGACCACCTTGGCGCCCGCGTCCGCGAGGGCCTTCACGGTGGGCAGGACGGCGCGGATGCGGCCGTCGTCGGTGATGGTCCCGTCGGCGAGCGGCACGTTGAGGTCGGCGCGGACGAAGACCCGCTTTCCGCTCACGCCGTCGGCGAGAAGTTCGTCGATCGTCTTCATGGGGTGGACTCCTGAGGAGGGCTCTTGATGCCCCTGATCGTATGGGGGCGTGATCCGTACGCGAGACAGGGCCCGGACAGCGCGACGGTGCGCTGCCCGAGCCCTGCTCTCACTTCAAGGTCCTGCTGCTGTGCTCTGGACGATCAGAGCTGGTCGCCGACGAAGACCGTGAGGTCGACGAGGCGGTTGGAGTAGCCCCACTCGTTGTCGTACCAGCCGAGGATCTTCACCGAGTTGCCGTCCTGGACCATGGTCAGGGACGAGTCGAAGGTGCAGGAGGCCGGGTCGCCGACGATGTCCGAGGAGACGATCTCGTCCTCGGTGTAGGCCAGGAAGCCCTTGAGGGCGCCGTCCTCGGAGGCCTTCTTGAACGCGGCGTTGACCTCGTCCTTGGTGACCTCGCGCTGGAGCGTCACGACGAGGTCGGTGGCGGAGCCGGTGGGAACCGGCACGCGCATCGCGATGCCGTCCAGCTTGCCCTTGAGCTGCGGCAGGACCAGCGCGGTGGCCTTGGCGGCGCCCGTGGTGGTCGGGATGATGTTCTCGGCGGCGGCACGGGCGCGGCGCAGGTCCTTGTGCGGGAAGTCAAGGATGCGCTGGTCGTTCGTGTACGCGTGCACCGTCGTCATCAGGCCCTTGACGATGCCGAAGTTCTCGTCGAGCACCTTCGCCATCGGCGCCACGCAGTTGGTGGTGCAGGAGGCGTTGGAGATGACGTGGTGGTTCGCCGGGTCGTACTTGTCCTGGTTGACGCCCATCACGATGGTGATGTCCTCGCCCTTGGCCGGAGCCGAGATGAGGACCTTCTTGGCGCCGCCGGCGATGTGCTTCTCGGCGTCTTCCTTCTTGGTGAAGATGCCGGTCGACTCGATGACGATGTCGACGCCCAGCTCGCCCCAGGGGATGTCGGACGGGTTGCGCTCCGACAGCACCTTGATGGTGTGGCCGTCGACGGTGATCGTGTCGGCGGTGTGGGAGACCTCTTCCTTGAGGCGGCCCAGGATCGTGTCGTACTTCAGCAGGTGCGCGGTGGTCGCGGTGTCACCCAGGTCGTTGACGGCCACGACCTCGATGTCCGCACCCTGCTGCAGCAGTGCGCGGAAGTAGTTACGCCCGATGCGGCCGAAGCCGTTGATGCCTACGCGGATCGTCACGAACCGATCTCCTCGTTGGTACGCCGGCCATGCGGTGCCGGCGAGCTGTATTTGGGATGTCCCCGACCACCCCCGACCCTACCCCTCTGGGGGCCCCGAGGTGACATCGAGATGCCGCATACACGGGCAGGCGGTCCGTACCCGTCAGTAGGGTACGGACCCTCCCGGATCGGCAGTCGTTTCACTCCTGTTTGTTACGGAAAGCGAGTGCCCGACGGAGCCTTTTTCACTCGTTCGTGAGCGGGTCGGCTCACCTGATGACCAAGCCTCGCCGCACCGTTGAGAGGGGGTCTCGCTCACCTGTCGAGTGCGGCGAGCGCCTTCCTCATCACGGCTGCCCGGTCGGCGGCCGACGGCACCTGTTCCAGGCCGAATCCGAGCAGCACCGTGTCGTCGGTGGCGACCGCTCCGTAGGTCTGGAACAGGGCTCCGGTCCGCGTCCAGTCCTTCAGCGCCGCCGGACTTCCCGCGGGCGGTCCGGACACCCGCCAGGCGCCGAGGGACGTCTCGAATCCCTCGGTGTCCTTCGCCGCGCCGCCGACGACGAGGGAGGCGTCGTCGGCGAGCACGCCGTGGCCGCCGCTGCCCGGGTCGGTGACGTAGGCGATGGAGACCTCCACCGTCCGCCCGGCGTAGGCGCTGAGGTCGAAGCCGGCCTGCCGCCAGCCGTCGGAGCTGCCGGTGAGGCTGTGCCACGAGCCGGTGGTGCCGGTCGCGGCGCAGGCGTGGTCCGCGAGCGTCAGATAGTGCCCGAGCCACGGGTGCTCGCCGATCAGGAAGCCGGCTCCGCACTCGGCCGGCACGGAGTCGGTGGTGGCACCGCCCGTCTCCGGCAGGGTCGTCCAGTCGCCGGCGCCGACGGTGTGCGCCTCGATCACGGCGTGGTCGTAGCCGGGTTCGGTGTCCCACAGCAGACGGGTGGAGAGGGTGGGCCGCTCCGCCGCGGTGACACCGGTGAGGTCGATGGTGCGGGTGAGGCGCTTGTAGGCGTCGTCGGTGTGCACCGCGGCCGCCATGGCGGAGCCGCTGTACGGGCCGTACGGGTTGACGGCGCCGGCGAACCGGCCCGCGCCCTCGCTCCGGAACTGCGGGTACGCGGACGGCGGCAGCTCGTCGGAGGTGACGCCGTAGGCGCCGGCCCGGTCGAGCGGGTTGCCGGGCGCGTCGCCGAGGGCGCCGCTGTAGCCGGCCAGGGCGCCGGATCCGGTGAAGCCGGTGACCCCCTTGGTCGAGGTACGGCTGTAGGCGCCCAGGTAGTACTGGCTGAAGTCGTCCGAGCGCGCGCCGCCGCCGAGGTCCACGCTGCCGCCGGCCAGCTCGCCGGCCTCGATCAGTTTCCCGCCCTCGTTGAGGTAGGCGCGCAGCTGGAGCTGGGTGGCATCGGCGGGTCCGCCCGCGCCCGAGTAGTGCACGACGGTGCGGAAGTGCTTCAGCACGCCGAGGGCGTCCGGGGCGCCCCGGGCGGCCACGTCCCACACGACCGCCCGGCGCCCGGCCGCCCGGAGCGCGTCCGCGTACTTCCCCGCCTCGGGGGCGCTCGCGCCCTCCTCGGCGACGACGAGGGTGTCAGCGCGGGGCCGCTCGGCGACGGTGTACGTGAAGTGCGGTCCGGTCACCTTGCCGGCTCTGCCGCCCTTGCCGGCCTCACCGGTGAACCACACCTCGACCCGGTCGCCCGGCCTGCCTCCGCGCACCGTGGCCCGGTACTCGTCGAAGTAGAGGTTGTCCTCGCCGCCGTAGGTCCGGCCGCCCTTCCAGGGCCGCAGCGGCCGCTCGTGCGTACGGCCCTTGTTGACGCGGTACTTGAGCGTCTTGTCGCGGACCGCCCTGCGGACGACGGCCGAGACCTCCTGGCCGGCGCCGCCGGAGTACGACGTCGTGAACGCGGCCGGGGTGATGTCGGCGGCGGCGAGCCCGACCGCGGAGACCGGCCGGTCCGGGTGGGCGGCGGTCTCGGCGACCGAGAGTGCGAAGGGGACGTTCTTCGCGAACTCCTGCTGGATCAGCTTCTCGTCGTCGGGGAAGTTGAACACCGACTGGCAGTCCTGGGGCTTCCAGGCGTCGTCCGGATCGACCTCCGAGGCGGTCTGACAGGTCGACATCTCGGGGGTGAACATCGAGACCCCGTTGACGTTCGAGGCATGGCCGTCCGCCTCGCCGTTGGTGGTGTACAGCTCCGAGGAGAGCTGTGAGTGGTAGCCCGGCACGGCCGGCCGGGCGGGGGTGCCGGCGAGCGCCCGGTACAGGACGTCGTCGGGGGTGGGCGTGGCCACCTGCCAGCCGACGCCGTACAGCAGGAGTTCGGCCGCCGAGTGGTAGTTGACGGCGTACTTGAAGCCGACCCGCTTCTCGAGGGCGTCGAGGGCCGCGGTCTCGGGCTCGGACCCGGGGCGCGCGCCGCGGTAGGTCTCGTCGGCCGGGCTGGGGGACGAACCCTCGTCGTCGTAGCCCCACTTGTACGCGAAGTTGCGGTTGAGGTCGACGCCGTCGCCGGCGCTGATGACACCGTCGCCGTTGACGTCGCGGAGGTTCTTGCGCCACAGCCGGTTGCCGGGGCTCTTGAAGGTGTAGTCGTAGCCGTCGGGGTTGGCCGAGAGGACGAACCACAGCTCGGTCGAGTCGACGATCCTCCGGATCCGCCGGTCGGTCCGGTAGTGGTCGAGGTAGTAGTGCATCAGGCGGCGGGTCGTCTCCGGCGTGATCCACTCGCGCGCGTGCTGGTTGGACATGTACAGCACGGCGGGTTTGGAACCGTCCTTCGACTTCCCGGCGTCCCTGGTCAGCCGGAGCGCGACGATGTCCTGGCCGCCGACGGTCCTCCCGATGGACTCGACCTTCGTCAGCCCGGGGTTGGCCCGCGCCGTGCGCAGGATCTCCTCCTTCAGGCCGCCGTCGCCGCTGTACGGACGGAACACGCCCTGCGCGGCGCCCTTCAGGCGGGCCTCGGTCCGGGCCGGCAGGGTGTGCTCGATGAGCCGGACGCCCTGCTGTTCGAGCCTCCTCGCCTGCCGGTCGGTCAGGTAGACCTCGACGGCCGTCCGGCCGCCGGCGCCCACCTGCTCGGACAGCTCCCGGCCGTCCTGGCCGGCCGCGAGGAGCAGGGGTAACTGCTGGCGGGTGACCTGGGCGCGGAAGACCTTCACCTCGTCGGAGCGGGGCGGGGCGGAACCCGGGTCCTGCGCCCGGGCGACGGGCGTGAGGCTGGCGGCTCCGGCGAGGAGCGCGCCGACGGCGAGGATCGATCTCGCTCTGTGTCTCATGAACCCCCCTAGGGCCTGACCGCCACAGCGGCGACCAGGCTGCCAGGTTCATGTCACCTCAAGATCGAGTCAAGGGCGCCACATGGACACGCGAACGCCGGTGCCGGCGCCCCGGAAGGGCCCCGGCACCGGCGAGTCGGCGTGGCGCGGATCAGCCCGCCAGGTTGTCCGCGAGCTCCTCCGAGAGGTTGGACTCGGTGCCCGGGATGCCCAGGTCGGAGGCGCGCTTGTCGGCCATCGCCAGCAGCCGGCGGATCCGGCCCGCGACCGCGTCCTTGGTGAGCGGCGGGTCGGCGAGCGCGCCCAGCTCCTCCAGGGAGGCCTGCTTGTGCTCCATGCGCAGCCGCCCGGCGGCGGCGAGGTGCTCGGGCACCTCCTCGCCGAGGATCTCCAGGGCGCGCTGCACCCGGGCGCCCGCGGCCACGGCGGCGCGGGCCGAGCGGCGCAGGTTGGCGTCGTCGAAGTTGGCGAGCCGGTTGGCGGTGGCCCGCACCTCGCGCCGCATCCGGCGCTCCTCCCAGGCCAGCACCGACTCGTGCGCGCCGAGCCGGGTCAGCAGGGCGCCGATCGCGTCACCGTCGCGCACGACCACCCGGTCCACCCCGCGCACCTCGCGGGCCTTGGCCGCGATGGAGAGCCGGCGGGCCGCACCGACCAGGGCGAGCGCGGCCTCCGGTCCGGGGCACGTCACCTCCAGGGAGGAGGAGCGGCCCGGCTCGGTCAGCGAGCCGTGCGCCAGGAACGCCCCGCGCCAGGCGGCCTCCGCGTCGCAGGTGGCCCCCGAGACCACCTGCGGGGGCAGGCCGCGGATCGGACGGCCGCGGCCGTCGACGAGCCCGGTCTGGCGGGCCAGCTGGTCGCCGCCCGCCACCACCCGCACGACGTAGCGCGAGCCGCGGCGCAGGCCGCCGGGCGCCATCACGATCAGTTCCGAGCTGTGGCCGAAGATCTCCAGGATGTCCCGCTTGAGCCGGCGGGCGGCCATCGCGGTGTCCAGCTCCGCCTCGATCACGATGCGCCCGCTCACCAGGTGAAGGCCGCCGGCGAACCGCAGAATGGCGGAGACCTCCGCCTTCCTGCAGCAGGTCCGGGTGACGGGGAGCCGGGAGATCTCGTCCTTCACCGCTGCCGTCATCGCCATGGGCCGATCCTTCCATGCATCCGAAAAATACGGTCGTACGCGGCGGCCAACAGCTCCGGGTCGTGCCTGGGGCTTCCGTCGGGCCGGGCCACCGGCGCCAGCTCGACCGCGGCTCCGAGCCGCTTGGCGGCCTCGGTGAGCGAGTCGCGGTCGGGCACGGCGGCCTCGTCGGCCAGCACCACGTCCAGGGCGAGTTTAGGGGCGTGTCGCCCCAAAACCTCCAAATGACGCTGCGGGGAGAAGCCGTCGGTTTCTCCGGGCTGCGGGGCGAGGTTCAGCGACAGTACACGGCGCGCCTTGGTCGCGGTGAGGGCGTCCAGCAGCTCGGGGACGAGCAGGTGCGGGATGACCGAGGAGAACCAGGAGCCCGGACCCAGCACCACCCAGTCCGCGTCCAGCACGGCGGCGACGGCCTCCGGGACGGCGGGCGGGTCGTGCGGCACGAGGTGCACGGACTGCACCTCGCCCGGGGTGAGGGCCACCGTCGCCTGGCCGCGGACGGTGTCGACGTCCTCGGGGCGCTCGGGGTCGTGCCCCTTGACCAGGGCCTGCAGCTCCAGCGGCACGGCGGACATGGGCAGTACCCGCCCGTGCGCGCCGAGCAGCTTGCCGACCAGGTCCAGGGCCTGGACGTGGTCGCCGAGCTGCTCCCACAGGGCCACGATCAGCAGATTGCCGACCGCGTGGTCGTGCAGGTCGCCCTGTGACTGGAAGCGGTGCTGGATGACCCGGGCCCAGGTCTGGCCCCAGTCGTCGTCCCCGCACAGCGCGGCCAGCGCCTTGCGCAGGTCGCCGGGCGGCAGCACGCCCAGCTCGTCGCGCAGGCGCCCGCTGGAGCCGCCGTCGTCGGCCACCGTGACGACGGCGGTCAGGTCACCGGTGATCCGGCGCAGTGCGGCGAGCGAGGCGGACAGGCCCATGCCGCCGCCGAGCGCGACGACCTTGGGCTGGGCGCCGCGCCTGCGGGGCCGGCCGCCGCGCGCCTCGGCGGGGCGGACCGCCCCGCCGTCGGCCGTCGTGCGGCCCGAGCGGCTGTCCGGCGCCATGCGGCGCAGCCGGCTCAGCCGCCGTGTGCGTTCCGTCATTCCCGTCCCATGTCCCGGTGGACGACCACCGTCTCCACGCCCTCGGCCACGAGGCGCGCGGCGAGCTTCTCCGACATCGCCACCGAGCGGTGCTTGCCCCCGGTGCAGCCGATGGCGATCGTCACGTACCGCTTGCCCTCGCGCCGGTAGCCGGCCGCGATGAGGCGCAGCAGTTCGGCGTAGCGGTCGAGGAACTCCTTGGCGCCGGGCTGGTTGAAGACGTAGCGGGCGACCTCCTCGTTGAGGCCGGTGTACGGCCGCAGCTCCGGGACCCAGTGCGGGTTGGGCAGGAAGCGCATGTCCGCGACCAGGTCGGCGTCGACCGGGAGGCCGTACTTGAAGCCGAAGGACATGACGGTGGCCCGCAGTTCGGGCTCCTCCTCCCCGGCGAACTGGGCGTCCATCTTGGCGCGCAGCTCGTGCACATTGAGGCTGGAGGTGTCGATCACCAGGTCGGCGTCGCCGCGCAGCTCGCGCAGCAGTTCGCGCTCGGCGGCGATGCCGTCGACGATCCGGCCGTCGCCCTGCAGCGGGTGCGGCCGGCGCACCGACTCGAAGCGGCGCACCAGCGCGTCGTCGGACGACTCAAGGAAGACGATCCGCCGGGTGACGTGCTTGGCCTCCAGGTCCGCGAGGGACTCGCGCAGATTGTCGAAGAAGCGGCGGCCGCGCACGTCGACGACGACCGCGATCCGGGCCACGTTGCCCTGGGAGCGGGCGCCCAGCTCGACCATGGTCGGGATGAGGGCGGGCGGCAGGTTGTCGACGACGAACCAGCCGAGGTCCTCCAGGCACTTGGCCGCCGTCGAGCGGCCCGCTCCGGACATGCCGGAGATGATCACCAGCTCGGGGATGGCCGCCTCGGCGGGGCCGGCCGGTGTGACGTCCGTACTCACCTGTGCTCCGTTGTCCTGGACCGGCTGCCCCGGGTGTGCTCCGGCCGCCTGCCGCGGCTGGTTCCCGCCCGCTTCCCCGGGCGCCTGTTCTCGTCGTGGCGTGGGCTGTGCGTCGTGCTCGGTCATGTCTCCTGCCCCCGTCGTTCGTCCGGGGGGCCCGCGCTCACGGGCTCCCCCGCGGAACCCGCCGCCGTCACGGGTTCCTCGTCCTCAATGATCTCTCCGGTCGCCGTGTTCACGGCGGGTCCGGCCGGGACCGCCCCGGCGAGGGCCGCGGCGATGGTCTCGGCCGTCTTCCGGCCTATCCCGGGCACCTCCTGGATCTGTTCGATTGTCGCCGACCGCAGCCTCTTCACCGAGCCGAAATGCTTGATGAGCGCCTGTTTGCGGGTGTCGCCGAGGCCGGGCACGTCGTCCAGGGGTCCTGCGCGGAAACGCTTGGCGCGCTTGGTGCGCTGGTAGGTGATCGCGAAGCGGTGGGCCTCGTCGCGGACGCGCTGGAGCAGGTACAGCCCCTCGCTGGTGCGGGGCAGGACAACGGGGTCGTCCTCGCCGGGCACCCAGACCTCCTCCAGGCGCTTGGCGAGCCCGCACACGGCGATGTCGTCGATGCCCAGCTCGTCCAGCGCCCGGCGCGCCGCGGCGACCTGCGGCTGCCCGCCGTCGACGACCACGAGCTGGGGCGGGTAGGCGAACTTCCTGGGGCGCCCGTCGTCGTCCTTGAGTGCGCCGTCGATCACGTCCGTACCGCCGAGTGGAGCCGCCGCGCCCCCTGCGGACGCGGTTCCGCCCTCGGCGGGCGCGGCTCCCTCGCCGGGGAGCGCGGGGCCGCCGTCAGCGGGCGTGGTTCCTTCGCCCCTGAGTGCCGGACCGCCGACAGCGGGCGCGGCCCCCTCGTCCGCGAGCTCCGGACCCCCGACAGCGAGGGCAGGCGCCTCGTCCGCGAGTGCCGGAGCGCCGTCGCCGAGTGCGAGCGCGCCGTCGGCCGTCGCCTGCTCGCCGTCGGTCCACTCCCCCGTCCGCTCCTTCTCGGCCAGGTAGCGCCGGAAGCGGCGGCTGATCACCTCGTGCATGGAGCGGACGTCGTCCTGCCCGGCGAAGCCCTTGATCTGGAAGCGGCGGTACTCGCTCTTGCGCTGCAGTCCGTCCTCGAAGACGACCATGGAGGCGACCACGTCGTCCCCCTGGAGGTGCGAGATGTCGTAGCACTCGATCCGCAGCGGCGCGCTGTCCAGGTCGAGGGCCTCGGCGATCTCCTCCAGCGCGCGCGAGCGCGTGGTCAGGTCGGAGGCGCGCTTGGTCTTGTGCAGGGCGAGGGCCTGCAGGGCGTTGCGCTCCACGGTCTCCATGAGCGCCTTCTTGTCGCCGCGCTGCGGCACGCGCAGCGAGACGTTCGCCCCGCGGCGGACTGCCAGCCACTCCTGGACCGGCTCGACCGGCTCCGGCAGGGCCGGGACCAGGACCTCCTTGGGCACGGCGTCCCCGCTCTCCTCGCCGTAGAGCTGCTGCAGGGCGTGCTCGACGAGGGCGCCGGTGGTGACGTCCTCGACCTTGTCCGTCACCCAGCCGCGCTGGCCGCGGACCCGGCCGCCACGGACGTGGAAGATCTGCACCGCCGCCTCCAGCTCGTCCTCGGCGACGGCGATGAGGTCGGCGTCGGTCGCGTCGGCGAGCACGACCGCGTTCTTCTCCATGGCCTTTCTCAGGGCCCCGATGTCGTCGCGCAGGCGGGCGGCCCGCTCGTACTCCATCTCCTCCGCCGCCTCCGTCATCCGGTTCTCCAGACGGCGGAGGTAGGTGCCGGTGCGGCCGGCCATGAAGTCGCTGAACTCCTCGGCCAGCTCCCGGTGGTCCTCCGGGCTGATCCGGCCGACGCAGGGGGCGGAGCACTTGCCGATGTAGCCAAGCAGGCAGGGACGGCCCGTGCGGGCGGCGTTCTTGAAGACACCGGCCGAGCAGGTGCGCACCGGGAAGACGCGCAGCAGCAGGTCGACGGTGTCCCGGATGGCCCACGCGTGCGCGTACGGGCCGAAATACCTGACGCCCTTCTTCTTGTGACCGCGCATCACCTGGACGCGCGGGAACTCCTCGTTCATCGTCACCGCGAGGTACGGGTAGCTCTTGTCGTCGCGGTACTTGACGTTGAACCGGGGGTCGAACTCCTTGATCCAGGAGTACTCCAGCTGCAGCGCCTCGACCTCCGTGGACACCACGGTCCACTCCACGGACGCGGCGGTGGTCACCATCGTCCGGGTGCGGGGGTGCAGGCCCGCCAGGTCCTGGAAGTAGTTCGCCAGGCGCTGGCGCAGGCTCTTCGCCTTTCCGACGTAGATCACCCGGCGGTGCTCGTCACGGAACCTGTACACCCCCGGAGAGTCCGGGATCTCACCCGGCCTGGGGCGGTAGCTGGAGGGGTCGGCCATGCTTCACACCCTACTGGCGAGGACCGACAGCGCGTCGGGCCCGTGGGCCGCGCACTCGGGTCAGCAACTCGCCGGACGGACGGGGTCGGGCTCGACGGGCGGGCGGGGGCGGCTCGACGGGCGGGCGGGGGCGGCCGGAAACAGCGCGTGCGGGGGCCGTGACCCGGCCAGAGCCGACCGCGACCGGTCCGCGGTGTTGTCGGGGCATGGTCAACACGCTTCAATGCGTGGGAACTCGGGGCCGTGCCCACCGGGCACGGACGCGACGTGCGCGGAGACGGGCGTGCCCGGGCGCCCACGGGGGTGGACCCGCGCCCGCGCCAGCGGTCTGACCAGCCGTCGTGACACCTCACAGAAAGGCCTCTGTCCATGCGGCACGCCACAGAGCACGCGGACGTCCCCACCGCCGAACTCGACACGGCCCTGCGGGGCGGCCCCTTCCATGTGGCGCTGCGCGCCGCGATCGCCGCCCGCGGGCTGCCGCTCCAGCGCGTGCAGCACCATCTCTCCCGCCACGGGGTCAGGGTCGGCATCACGAGTCTGAGCTACTGGCAGCAGGGGGCCCGGCGCCCGCAGCGCCCGGAGTCGCTGCGCGCGGTACGGGCCCTCGAGGAGATCCTGCGGCTGCCGGACGAGTCGCTGATCCGGCTGCTCACCGAACCGGACGAGGCCGGGCCGGGCCGCCCGGCCCGTTCCTACCGCTCCCGGGCGGCGGCCTGTGACGCCGGGAACCGGCTGCGGGCCGATCTGGACTGGCACCTGGACGGGGGACTGCACACCCTGGGCCACCACGAGCGCGTCCGGATCGGCGCCCGGCGCGAGCTCGCCGGCCTGGAGTCCCACCACATCGTGCGGGCCCATCGCGACGGCGTCGACCGTTTCGTGGCAGTCCACCACGGCGACCCCGGTTGCAGTCCGGGCGCGATGACGGTGCGCGCGCTGGAGAACTGCCGCACCGGGCGGACGCGCTGGGACAAGGACACCGGTGTGCTGGTGACGGAGCTGCTGTTCGGCACCCGGCTGCGCTCCGGCGACACGTTCCTCTTCCGCTACGGCGTCGAGGACGGCACGGCGGGGGTCTCGGGCGAGTACGTCCACCGGTTCGGTTTCCCGGGCGGCCAGTACGCGCTCCAGGTGAGCTTCGACGCGGCGGCGCTGCCGGCCCGCTGCCACCGCTTCACCCAGCACAGCCCGGCTGCCCCGCGCGGCGGCAGGCAGGAACTGCGGATCAGCGCGCCGCACCACGGCGTCCACGTGGTCGAGCCCCGGATCCGGCCGGGGCTGGTGGGCATCGCGTGGGAGTGGGAGTGATCCCGCAGGGATGAACCGGCTCAGGCGCCGGGCCCGGCGATGATCCGCCCTTTCGAGGCGCGGACGGGGAGTTCGCCGAGCGGCTCGGTGGCCGGGGCCTGCAGCACCTCGCCGGTCACCGCGTCGAACTCGCTGCCGTGACAGGGGCAGACGAGCGTGGTGCCCCGGAGCTTGTTGATCACGCAGCCGGCGTGGGTGCAGACGGTGCTGTACGCCTTGAGCGCCCCGCCCGCGTCCCTGCTGACCACCACGTTCCGGTCCCGGTAGAGCTTGGCGCCGCCCTTCGCGATCTCGCTCTCCGTGCCGAGGTCGACAGGCGTGGTCGGGCTCGCGTCGGCCGAGTCGTCGCCCGGGGCCGAGCAGGCGGCGAGGCCCAGCCCCGCGGCCGGGGCCACGGCGGCTCCGCGGAGGACGGTACGGCGGCTCGCTGACGATCGGGCGGGCATCAGATCTCCACTGGTCAGGGGGCGTGCAGCCCGACGATACCCGGGGACGGCCGGCACCCGGGGGGCGGGCCCGACGTTCGTATGGGGTGGGGTCGGGGGCGAGTCCGGGGTGTGTTCCGCGGCCGGTCCGACGTGCGTCCGGCGTGCGTTCCGGAGGCGGCTGTCCGTAGGGGAGCCTTCGGAGGGACGGTGACTGAGGTGCGAGGACCGGGAGACGTAAACGTTTGCGCAAGCGTTTACGTGGGCCGCGCGGATGCGATACCTTCCCGGCCACGGCCGGAGAGAAGGGACGACTCGATGCCCACCATGGCGGACGTGGCCCGCAGCGCCGGAGTCTCCGTGGCGACCGTCTCCCACGTGCTCAACGGCACGCGCCCGGTGCTGCCCTCCACCCGGCAGGCCGTGCTCGACGCCGTCGACGCCCTCGGCTACACCCCCAACACCCTGGCCCGCTCACTGGTCACGTCCCGCACCCGCTCCATCGGTCTCGCGGTGTCGGCGATCAGCAACCCCTACTTCACGGAGATCCTCCAGGGAGTCGAGGCAGCCGCCCTCGCGGCCGGCTACAGCCTCCTCATCGCCGATCCGCACGACGACCCCGCGCACGAGCGCAAGGTGGTGCAGCTCCTCCACGAACGCCGGGTGGACGGCATGATCGTCGCCCCGTCCGCCCGCCCGCACGACCTCGTCGCCTACCTCGGACGTCATGCCGTGCCCGCCGTGTTCCTCGACCGGGTGCTCCCGGCCACCGAACCCGTGGCCGGCGGCACAGCCCCCGGCCAAGGCCTGTTCGACCAGGTGTGCGCCGAGAACGCCGGCCCGATGGCGGATCTCACCGGTCATCTCGCGGGTCTCGGCCACCGCCGGATCGGCCTGGTCGCGGGCCTGCCCGGCCTGAGCACCACCGAGGAGCGGATCGCCGGTTACCGGCAGGGCCTCGCCGCCGCCGGACTGGCCTTCGACCAGGATCTCGTGGTGTCCGGTCTGTCGGAGTCGGCCGGCGCCGAGCGGGCCACGGCCGCGCTGCTCGCCCTGCCCGCTCCGCCCACCGCCCTCGTCACAGCCAACAACGCCATGACCATCGGAGCCCTGCGCACCCTGCGCGAGCGGAATCTGGCCGTACCGGACGGCATCGCCCTGGGCTGCTTCGACGACTTCGCCTGGGCCGACCTGTTCTCGCCCCGGCTCACCGCCATAGCCCAGCCCAGCAGGGAGATCGGCGCGCGGGCCGTCGATGTGCTCCTGGAGCGGCTGGCCGAGCCGGGCCGGCCTCCCAGGACCGTCCGGCTGCCCTGCGCCTTCGTCCACCGCACCTCCTGCGGATGCCCGGAACGGCGGGACGAGGCCGTGGGCTCCCCGCCGGCCGGAACCGGCGGGACCACGGAACCATCCACGCCTCTGGAGAGGGGAACCGCCTCGTGATCGTCGTCGCCGGAGAGGCACTGATCGACCTGGTCCCGCGCGGCCCGGGCGCCCTGGCCGACCTGAAGCCGGCGCTGGGCGGCGGCCCGTACAACACCGCCGTGGCCCTCGGCCGTCTCGGCTCCCGGACCGCCTTCTGCTCCCGCGCCTCACGCGACCCGTTCGGGGAGGCCCTGCTGGACGGGCTGCGGCGGGCCGGGGTGGAGGTGTCGGACGTGCAGCGCGGTCCCGAGCCGACCACCCTGGCCGTCGCCACCGTCGACACCGACGGCTCGGCCGCCTACTCGTTCTACGTGGACGGCACCGCCGACCGCCTCTTCACCGCCCCCGCCGCTCTCCCGGCGGGCACGCGCGCGGTGTCCTTCGGTACCTGCTCGCTCGTCCTGGAGCCCGGGGCGAGCGCCTACGAGAAGCTGATGCGCGAAGCGGCCGCGCAGGGCCTGTTCACCGCCCTCGACCCCAACATCCGCACCGGACTGATCCCGGACGCGGACGCCTACCGGGCGCGCTTTTGCGGCTGGCTGCCCTCGGTGACGCTGCTGAAGCTGTCCGCCGAGGACGCCGAGTGGCTCGGCGGCACCCCGCGGGAGTGGCTGGCCGCGGGGCCTTCGGCGGTCGTGGTGACCCGGGGCGGCGAGGGCCTCACCGTGCACACCCGGGACGGCGCCGAGTACTCCGTACCGGGTGAGAAGGTCGAGGTCGTGGACACCATCGGCGCCGGCGACACCGTGAACGCGGCCCTGCTGCACGGACTGGCCGCCCAGGACGCGCTGTCGCCCGGGGGCCTCGCGGCCCTGGGCCCGGACGGCTGGCGGCGGCTGCTGCGGTTCGCGGCGCGCGCGGCGGCGATCACCTGCTCGCGGGCGGGGGCGGAACCGCCGTTCGCGGCCGAACTGGGCGAGCTGTAGCCCCACTCGTACACAGGCGGCGCCCCGCGATGCGTCATCGCGGGGCGCCGTCTGCCGGCCGGCGCGTCAGGAGCGCCGCCGGTGACCTCAGGCCTTGCGGGCCCGGGTCGTCTTCTTCGCCGGTGCGGTCTTCGCCGGCGACGCCTTCTTGGCGGTGGCCGTGTTGTTGGCCTTGGCCGTCACCGTCTTCTTCGCCGTCGACCGGGCGGCGGCGGTCCGCTTGGCCGCCGTGCCGCGCGGCGCCTTCACCGGTGCCGCGTCGCTGACGCGGTCGGCGCCGAGGACCTCGCGCAGGAACTTGCCGGTGTGGCTCGCCGGAACCCCGGCGACCTCCTCGGGCGTGCCCTCGGCGACCACGAGGCCGCCGCCGGCGCCGCCCTCCGGGCCCATGTCGACGAGCCAGTCGGCGGTCTTGATCACATCGAGGTTGTGCTCGATGACGATGACCGTGTTGCCCTTGTCGACCAGGCCGGACAGGACCTTCAGCAGCTTGCTGATGTCCTCGAAGTGCAGACCGGTGGTCGGCTCGTCCAGGACGTAGACCGTGCGGCCGGTGGAGCGCTTCTGGAGCTCGCTGGCGAGCTTGACGCGCTGCGCCTCACCGCCGGACAGGGTGGTCGCGGACTGGCCGAGCCGGACGTAGCCGAGGCCGACGTCCTTCAGCGTGCGCAGGTGCCGGGAGATGGACGGAACCGCCTCGAAGAAGTCGGTCGCCTCCTCGATCGGCATGTTCAGCACCTCGGCGATGGACTTGCCCTTGTAGTGGACCTCCAGGGTCTCCCGGTTGTACCGGGCGCCGTGGCAGACCTCGCACGGGACGTAGACGTCCGGGAGGAAGTTCATCTCGATCTTGATCGTGCCGTCGCCCGCGCAGTTCTCGCAGCGACCGCCCTTGACGTTGAAGGAGAAGCGGCCGGGCAGGTAGCCGCGGACCTTCGCCTCGGTGGTCTCGGCGAACAGCTTGCGGATGTGGTCGAAGACGCCGGTGTAGGTCGCCGGGTTGGACCGCGGGGTGCGGCCGATGGGCGACTGGTCGACGTGCACGACCTTGTCGACCAGGTCGTCGCCGTCCACGCGCGTGTGCCGTCCGGGGACGTTGCGCGCGCCGTTCAGCTCGCGCGCCAGGTGCGTGTACAGAATGTCGTTGACCAGCGTCGACTTGCCGGAGCCGGACACGCCCGTCACGGCCGTGAAGACGCCCAGCGGGAAGGACACGTCGATGTCCTGGAGGTTGTTCTCCCGCGCGCCGTGCACGGTCAGCTGCCGGGACGGGTCGCGGGGGCGCCGCACGTCGGGCAGCGGGATCGCCTTGCGGCCCGAGAGGTACTGGCCGGTCTCGGACTCGGTGTTGGCGAGCAGTTCCTTCAGGGAACCGCTGTGCACGACCTTGCCGCCGTGCTCGCCGGCGCCGGGGCCGATGTCCACGATCCAGTCGGCGACCTTGATGGTGTCCTCGTCGTGCTCGACGACGATGAGCGTGTTGCCCATGTCGCGCAGCCGGACCAGGGTCTCGATCAGCCGGTGGTTGTCCCGCTGGTGCAGGCCGATGGACGGCTCGTCCAGCACGTACAGGACGCCGACCAGACCGGAGCCGATCTGGGTGGCGAGACGGATGCGCTGGGCCTCGCCGCCGGAGAGGGTGCCGGCCGCGCGGTTGAGCGAGAGGTAGTCCAGGCCGACGTCGACCAGGAACTTCAGCCGCTCGTTGACCTCCTTCAGGACCCGCTCGGCGATCTTCTTGTCACGGGCGGTCAGCTTCAGCTCGCCCAGGAAGTCGGCGCAGTCGCTGATCGACATCGCGGAGACCTCGGCGATGGACTTCCCCATGACCGTGACGGCCAGGACGATCGGCTTCAGGCGGGTGCCCTCGCAGGTGGGGCAGGGCACTTCGCGCATGTAGCCCTCGAAGCGCTCGCGGCTGGCGTCGCTCTCCGCCTCGCTGTGCCGGCGCTTGACGAAGGGCACCGCGCCCTCGAAGGGGGTGGTGTACACCCGCTCGCGGCCGTACCGGTTGCGGTAGCGGACCTCGATCTGGGTCTTGTGGCCGTACAGCAGGGCCTTCCGCGCCCGCTGGGGCAGGCCCGCGAAGGGGATGTCGGTGCGGAAGCCGAGGGCGTCCGCGAGGGCCCCGATCAGACGGCCGAAGTAGTCCTTGGTGTGGCCGTGCGACCAGGGGTGGATGGCGCCCTCGTCGAGGGACTTGTCCTCGTCCGGGACGATCAGCTCGGGGTCGACCTCCATGCGCGTGCCGATGCCGGTGCACTCGGGGCAGGCGCCGAAGGGCGAGTTGAAGGAGAAGGAGCGCGGCTCCAGCTCCTCGAAGGACAGGTCGTCGTACGGGCAGTACAGGTGCTCCGAGTACATGCGCTCGCGCTCGGGGTCGTCCTCGGGGAGGTCGACGAAGTCGAGCACGACCATGCCGCCGGACAGGCCGAGCGCGGTCTCGACGGAGTCGGTGAGGCGGCGCTTGGCGGAGTCCTTGACCGTGAGGCGGTCGACGACCACCTCGATCGTGTGCTTCTCCTGCTTCTTCAGCGTGGGCGGCTCGGAGAGCTGGATAGTCTCGCCGTCCACACGCGCGCGGGAGTAGCCCTTGGTCTGCAGGTCGGAGAAGAGGTCGACGAACTCGCCCTTGCGCTCGCGCACCAGCGGCGACAGCACCTGGAAGCGGCTGCCCTCCGGCAGCTCCAGGACCTTGTCGACGATGGCCTGCGGCGACTGCCGCGAGATGGGCCGGCCGCACTCGGGACAGTGCGGCTTGCCGATGCGCGCGAAGAGCAGACGCAGGTAGTCGTAGACCTCGGTGATGGTGCCGACCGTCGAGCGCGGGTTGCGCGAGGTCGACTTCTGGTCGATGGAGACGGCCGGGGACAGACCCTCGATGAAGTCCACGTCCGGCTTGTCCATCTGGCCGAGGAACTGCCGGGCGTACGAGGAGAGCGACTCCACGTAGCGCCGCTGCCCCTCGGCGAAGATCGTGTCGAAGGCCAGCGAGGACTTGCCCGACCCCGACAGGCCCGTGAAGACGATGAGCGAGTCGCGCGGGAGGTCGAGCGAGACGTTCTTCAGGTTGTGCTCGCGCGCTCCACGGACGATGAGACGGTCGGCCACGCCGGGTCCGCACCTTTCTTGAGAGAAGTGACAGGGGCCGGGGCCCCCGGTGCTTCTTTCGAGACTAGGGGGAGCCACTGACAGCGCCGGTCGGATTCCGGGATGCATAACAATCGCGGGCCCTGTTACATGCCCGGCGCCGCCTTCGACGATATAGCACGTGCTTTCGATTAAGGGGCGAGCTTCACCACCTTCACCCGCAGGGGTGGCGAGGCTAGGGTCAGGGCCATGATTGATCACGTTCATGACCTGGCATGTGTGCAGGACGCGACCGAGCGGCTCCTCACCGCTGTCGCCAAGCTGGACAACGCGTCGACGGCCGAGCCGTCACGGCTGCCCGGCTGGACGCGCGGCCACGTCCTCGCCCACCTCGCCCGCAACGCGGACGCCCTCGTGAACGTCCTCGAGGGCCGGCCCATGTACGTCAGCGCCGAGGCCCGGGACGCCGACATCGAGCGGGACGCCCCGCGGCCGCCGGCCGCCCAGCTCGCCGATGTGCGCGAGAGCGCCGCCCGTTTCCAGCGGGCGGGAGCGGTGCCGGCGGACTGGACGCGGACGGTGGAGCTGCGCAACGGCGTCACCGACTCCGCGGCCCGGCTGCCGTTCCGGCGGTGGGCCGAGGTCGACCTGCACCACGTGGACCTGGGGATCGGCTACGAGCTGGAGGACCTTCCGGCGGAGTTCACGGAGCGCGAGACCGGCTTCCTGGCGGACCGCTTCGCCGGGCACCCCGAGATTCCGGCGACACGGATCACGGACGGTACGCGCGCGTGGCGCACCGGGCGCGAGGCGGACGTGGCCGAGGTCACGGTGAGCGGAGCGCCGGCGGACCTGCTGGGCTGGCTCGCCGGACGCCGCGACGGGTCCGCGCTGGAGGTGACGGGCGGCACGCTGCCGAAGCTGCCTCCGCTGTAGCGCGACACGGTCCTCCGGGCGCCGCCCCGCTATAGGCTGATCACCATGACGTACAGCGGAGAGGTCAGGGTCGGCGGACCCGCGGACGTGCACGAGCTGAAAGACCTGATGATCACCAAGGTCGCGGTCGGCCCGATGGACAACAACGCCTATCTGCTGCGCTGTCGGGCCACCGACGAGCAGCTGCTGATCGACGCCGCCAACGACGCGGGAGCGCTGCTGGGCACCATCGGTGACGACGGCATCGCGTCCGTCGTCACCACCCACCGGCACGGCGACCACTGGCAGGCGCTCGCCGAGGTCGTCGCCGCCACGGGCGCGCGCACGTACGCCGGCCGGGAGGACGCGCCCGGCATCCCGGTGCCCACCGACGTCCTCGTCGACGACGGCGACGTCATCCGGGTCGGCCACGTGGAACTCACCGCCCGCCACCTCGTCGGACACACCCCGGGCTCCATCGCCCTGGTCTACGACGACCCGCACGGGCATCCGCACGTCTTCACCGGCGACTGCCTGTTCCCCGGCGGTGTGGGCAACACCCACAAGGATCCCGAGGCGTTCGCCAGCCTGATCCGCGACGTCGAGACGAAGATCTTCGACGTGCTGCCGGACGAGACCTGGGTCTACCCCGGACACGGCAACGACACCACGCTCGGCACGGAACGGCCGCACCTGCCGGAGTGGCACGCGCGCGGGTGGTAGCCGCGAGGGCACGACGCACGCCGGGCGCACGCCCTTGAGGCACGCCCGGCGCGCACTCCATGGCACGCGCCCCGTGTGAACTCTTCACACGCTCCGGGTGCTCGTGCGCGCTCCCCGGGCCACGTGACACGCGGTCAACTGGTAGCAGCGCCGCACAGGACGACGGCTCCTGGGCGGTAGGGGCCGCCGGTCTCCAACCCCGCCCTCGACCGGCGGCCCGGGCAGCGGCAACGTCCGGCGTCGGCACGCCGCGTGCCCGGCGGCCGCCCCTGGACGAGACGCGCGGTGGACTACGCGTCGGCCCGAGCCGCCCCCGCCAGCGCGGCGACCCGCTCCACGCCGAACACGTAACCCTGCACCCCGCAGCCCGCGATCACGCCGTCGGCGCGCAACGAGACGTAGCTGTGGTGCCGGAACGACTCGCGCTGGTGGATGTTGGAGATGTGCACCTCCAGCACCGGCATGCCGTCACAGGTGTTGAGCGCGTCCAGGATCGCCACCGAAGTGTGCGAGTAGGCACCGGGGTTGATGACGATGCCGCAGTGGTTCAGCCGCGCCTCGTGGATCCAGTCGACCAGTTCGCCCTCGTGGTTGGACTGGCGGAAGTCCACCGTCCCGCCGTGCGCGGCCGCGGCCTTGGCGCACATCGCCTCCACGTCGGCGAGCGTGTCCCTGCCGTAGATCTCGGGCTGACGCTGACCGAGGAGGTTCAGGTTGGGCCCGTTGAGGATCATGATCGGGGCGTTGGCCAGGGTGCGGGGCACGGTTCCTCCGGTCCGTTCGGGGCGGCGCGTTCGCCACCGCTGCTCGGACCCGGTCTATCACGGTGGGACGGGCGGCCGAGGGGTGGGCGAGGAGTGGCCGAGGGGTGGGCGAGGAGTGGCCGGGGGCGGGCGAGACGCGGGCGACGGACCGATGAGGCGTGGGCGAGGGCGAGGGCGGCGTACGCCGGTGGTCCGGCTCACGCCCCGGTCTTGGATCAGCTCCGCGCGCCCCCGTAACCCAAGATCACCGCGGGTGGTTGACGCGACATGCAGCCCGTACGCCCTGTGAGGGCGCCTTCCATGCCGCGGCTGGCGGCCGCCTCGCTCGCCGGGACCGCGATCGAGTTCTACGACTTCTTCGTCTACGGGACGGCGGCGGCCCTGGTGCTGGGGCCGCTGTTCTTCCCGTCGTTCTCCCCGCTGGCCGCGACGCTCGCGGCGTTCGGGACGTTCGGGGTGGGCTTCGTGGCGCGGCCGCTCGGCTCGGTGCTGTTCGGACACCTGGGCGACCGGCGCGGACGGCGGCCGGTACTGGTCGCCTCGCTGCTGCTGACCGGCGCCTCGACGGTTGCGGTCGGTTGTGTGCCGACGTACGAGACGATCGGAGCGGCCGCCCCCGTGCTGCTGCTCCTGCTGCGCTTCCTGCAGGGGCTGGGGCTCGGCGGGGAGTGGGGCGGGGCGGTGCTGCTGACCGCCGAGCACGCGCCGCCGGGACGGCGTGCCCTGTGGTCGAGCTTCCCCCAGGTGGGGCCCGCGGTGGGCTTCGTGCTCGCCAACGGCGTGATGCTCGCGCTGTCGGCCGCCCTGCCGGACGACCAGTTCGCCCAGTGGGGCTGGCGGGTGCCGTTCTGGGCGGCCGGGGTGCCGGCCCTGGCCGGGCTGTGGCTGCGCGCCTCGCTCACCGAGAGTCCCCGCTTCCTGGAGATCGACGATCACGCGCGCGTACCGCTCGTGGAGGTGGTACGGCGCCACGGGCGGCTGGTGCTGCTGACGGCCGGGGCGCTGGCCGCCGGGTACGCGGTGTTCTACGCGGTGACGACCTGGTCGCTGGCGTACGCCACCGGACGGCTCGGGGTGAGCCGGACCGTCATGCTGACCTGCGTCATGGCCGCCGTGGCGGTGAAGGGGGCGCTGACGCCCCTCATGGCGCTGCTCGGCGACCGCTACGGCCGGCGACCGCTGTGCCTGGCGGGCTGCGCGGGCTGCGCGCTGTGGATGCTGCCGATGGTCGCGCTGCTCGCGACCGGTGAACCGCTGCTGATGTTCCTCGGCATCCTGGGCGCGCTGATCGCCTTCATCACCATGTTCGCGGTGATCGCCGCGTACCTGCCCGAGCTGTACGAGGCGCGGGTGCGCTGCACCGGCGCCGCGGTCGGCTACAACCTCGGCGGCGTCCTGGGCGGCGCCCTCACCCCGATCGTGGCGACGGCCCTGGCGGACCGAGGCGGCCGCGTCCCGTGGGGGGTGGGCGCCTATCTGACCGGGATCGCCCTGGTGAGCCTGGTCTGCTTCGCCCTGCTGCCGGAGACCCGGCCCGCGCCCGCACCCGCGCCCGCCATGGAGCCGGCCGCCGGCTGACCGGCCCCGGGCCGGCGCCGTCCCCCGACGCGCCTAGGGGTTGATCGCCAGTTCCAGATAGGCCGCGAACAGCACCAGGTGCACACCGCCCTGCAGGGGGGTGGCCCGGCCGGGAACCACCGTCAGGGAGCTGACCACCACGGTCAGCGCCAGCAGCAGCATGTGGGTCGCGCCGAGGCCGAGGACGAGCGGGCCGGACAGCCAGATGGAGGCCAGGGCGACCGCGGGGATGGTCAGGCCGATGCTGGCCATCGCCGAGCCGAGCGCCAGGTTGAGGCTGGTCTGCACCCGGTCCCGGCGGGCCGCGCGCAGCGCCGCGATGGTCTCGGGCAGCAGTACGAGCAGGGCGATGATCACACCGACGACCGCCTGGTGCAGGCCGGCCGCCTCCACCCCGGACTCGATGGTCGGGGACACCCCCTTGGCCAGACCGACCACCCCGACCAGCGCGAGGCCGAGCAGGCTGAGGCTGATCCATGCCGTGCGCGCGGACGGGGGCACCGCGTGGTCGTCCCCCGTGATCACATCGCCCTGCCGGCTGACCGGCAGGAAGTAGTCACGGTGCCGCAGGGTCTGCGTGGCCACGAACAGTCCGTACAGGATCAGCGAGGACAACGCGGCGAAGGTGAGCTGGACGGTGGAGAACTCGGGGCCGGGCTTGCTGGTGGTGAAGGTCGGCAGCACCAGGCTGAGTGTGGCGAGGGTCGCCACGGTGGCCAGGGCGGCGCCGGTGCCCTCGGGATTGAAGACCGCGGTGCCGTGCCGCAGGGAGGCCACGAGAAGACTGAGTCCGACGATGCCGTTGCAGGTGATCATCACGGCGGCGAAGACGGTGTCCCGGGCCAGGGAGGCGCTCTTGTCGCCGCCGTCGACCATGAGGGTGACGATCAGGGCCACTTCGATGATCGTGACGGCGATGGCCAGCACCAGCGAGCCGAAGGGCTCGCCCACCCGGTGTGCGACCACCTCGGCGTGGTGCACGGCGGCGAGGACGGACCCGGCGAGGACCAGGGTGACCAGCGCGACGAGCGGGCCGGGGAGGGCGCGACCCCAGGTGAGGACGAGCAGGACGACCGCGAGTACCGGCACGAGGAACGTCCACTGGGTGGTGAGCGGTCTGAGCCGAGCGATCATGCTGCGATCGTGACAGACCCGTACAGGATTCGCATTCCGTTCTTTCCGGATCCCTTGTCATCCTTCCTGCGCGGGGCGCCGGTCACGGTGCGGCCGGCGCCTCGCGGGTTCGGTGTCGGTTGTCGCGCCGGTCCCGGTCAGGCGTCTATGCGCTCGGCCGGTTCGCCGCTCCGGGGGTCCGCCACTTCGGCCGCCGCCTGCTTGCGCGAGGCGATCAGGCTGGTGACGGTGGTGATGGCCAGGACGGCACAGATCACGCCCAGCGACACCGGGATGCTGATCTCGGGGACGTGGACCCCGGACTCGTGCAGGGCGTGCAGCACCAGTTTGACGCCGATGAAGCCCAGGATGATCGACAGGCCGTACGACAGGTGGACCAGCTTCCTCAGCAGGCCGCCTATGAGGAAGTACAGCTGACGCAGTCCCATCAGGGCGAAGGCGTTGGCGGTGAAGACGATGTACGGGTCCTGGGTCAGGCCGAAGATCGCGGGGATCGAGTCCAGCGCGAAGAGCACGTCCGTGGTGCCGATGGCCAGCATCACGACCAGCATCGGGGTCATGACCCGCTTGCCGTTCTGCTGGATCCACAGCTTGGTGCCGTGGTACCGGTCCGCCACGCCGAACCTTCGCTCGGCGGCCTTCAGCAGCTTGTTCTCCTCGAACTCCTCTTCCTCCTCGTCGGCCCGGGCGTCCTGGACGAGTTTCCAGGCGGTCCAGATCAGGAAGGCGCCGAAGAGGTAGAACACCCAGGAGAAGCTGGCGATGATCGCGGCGCCGGCGGCTATGAACACGGCACGCAGCACCAGGGCTATGAGAACACCGACGAGCAGCACGCGCTGCTGGTACTGCGAGGGCACCGCGAACTTCGCCATGATCAGGACGAAGACGAAGAGGTTGTCGACGCTCAGCGACTTCTCGGTGATGAAGCCGGCGAAGAACTCGCCGGACGGCCCGCCGCCGCCGAACAGGAGGAGGCCGAGGCCGAAGAGCCCGGCGAGGGCGATCCAGACGACCGTCCAGGTGCCCGCCTCCTTGATCGACACGTCATGAGGCTTGCGCCCGATGAAGAAGTCGACCGCGATGAGGACGGCGAGGCCAACGATGGTGAGGACCCACAGGGTCGGGGAGACTTGCACTGCACCTCCGGCATAGGTCATGGCAAACACATCTGCGTTGTCATTGCCGGAGGTCTCTTCCACCCGCGTGGGCCGGCGCCCCGGGATCCGTAACGGTCCGTACTGACGGGTGCGCCGCAATCAGGGAGTACTCCCCTCCGCACGGAAAACAGTACCCCAATCACCAAGGAAAGGTAAAGTGATTGGTAAATAGAATCCCAAAGCGGCTGGCCAGGAGCACTTTACTTACGCTTGGTGCGGGCTGTGGCCACCTCGGTGAGCACCCGCTGAAGGACACCGCTGCCGGACGGCACGAGCGAGGGCTCGTACGTCCACGCGTGGCCGACCCAGGGGTCGGCGAGGTGGTCGTCGGGGACGGGGGTGAGTCGCATGAGCGAACGCCACAGCGGATCGAGCAACGGCCCGTAGGCGGCGGCGTCCTCACGGTCCGCGACCATCAGAAGGTGGACGCCGACGGCCGGCCCCTCGTCGGCCAGGTAGCGCAACTGGGTCACCGCCCGGTCGTCGAAGCCGTGCGGGAAGTCGTTGACGAGCAGCAGCTGCTGGGCGGGGTCGAAGTCGGGCGGCAGTGACTCGGCCGCCCCGCCGCGGAGCGCCATCTGGACCAGGTCGACCCGCCGGGTGAGCCGTCCCAGGACGTCGGCCACGCCCGCCGCGCCGGCCAGGGACGGCAGGGCGACGACTCCCGTCCGGGTCAGTGGCAGGAGCGCCTGCGCCCCCGTACCGGCCGGGTCCAGGACCTGAACGGTGAACTCCCCCACCGGATGGACGGCGAGCAGCCGGACGGCGAGCGCCACCGCGGCGTCCATGGCGAGCCGGCGGGTCTCCGCGGAGTCCAGGAAGACGTCGTCGGCTCCCGGCGCCGGGCCGCTGTCGATCCACAGGCCGCGTTCGAGCGGGAGCCTGACCAGCAGCGGTATGGACAGCGGGGCGCTCTCCGGCAGGTGCAGGTCGCCGAGCCGCATGGCCATCGGCGGTTCGGCCGGCACCCGGTATCCGTGCCAGACGGGGTTGTCCCAGCGGGCACAGGCCGGGGGAAGCGCGGGCTCGACCACCTCGGACTCGGCGGCGAGCTGCGCGACGTCGCGGTCGAGCGCGGCCCGGGCCTGGTCGACCAGCTGGGTGTGCCGTGCCTGGGCCGCCTCCCGCGCCGCGTCGCCCGCCGCGCCGAGCCGGGCGCGGGGGTCGGCGAGGGCCTGGTCGAGTTCCTTCTCCAGGCGGGAGTCTGCGAAGTCGACGGCGCTGCGGTACGCGGCCGTGGTGCGGGCCAGGTCCTCGAACATGCCCCAGACCTGGTTGTACAGCCGTTCGTCCATCGACCAGCCCACGGCGTCGCCCGCGACGGGCCGCGGCGGCTGCCCGTCGGAGGCGGCGTGGGACGCGGCCGGCGACCGGGCGGGCGGCGGGGTGGCGCCGGGACGGCGGCCGGGGTGGGTGTAGTCGATCGGGCCACCGGGAGCCCGCCCACCGGCCGGGTCGCGGCTGGCGTCCGCCCCGACCCGCCGGGGCTCCGGGGAATCGGGGACGGCTGGGATGCCCGGCGTGGACGGCGTGGGCGGTGCCGGTACGGCCCGTGCCAGGCCACGGGCGACCGCCTCCTCGACGTCCGCGGCGAGTTCGGCGGCCGAGGGCAGGCCCTGGTCGGCGAGCAGGGCGGTGAGGCCGCCGGCGTAGCCCTGGCCCACCGCGCGCACCTTCCAGGCGCCCTGCCGCCGGTACAGCTCCAGAGCGACCACGGCCGACTCGGCGTCCAGACCGGTCAGGACGAAGCGGGCGATCTCAGCGCCGTCGAGACCGGTGACCGCCGCCGTCGGTGCGGCCAGCGAGCCGAACCGGAGCGGGCCCCCCGGCCGCTCCGGCAGGGCGAGCAGCACCGTGACGCGGTGCACCGCCTCCGGCAGCGCGGCCAGGTCGACGGCCAGGCGGTGATCGGCGGCCGCCTGCGGGGACACCTCGATGCCGGGCAGGGTGGGAGCGCCGGGATGGGCCACCCACTCGGCGCCGTGCACGGTGCCGTGCTCGTCGCCGAGCGCGGCACCCGCCAGGACCGGCGATCCGGCCGAGATGCGGATCTCCAGCCGGACCTGGGGCAGCGGGTGGTTCTGTCCCCGCACCAGTTCGGCCGTCATCGCCGTCCCCCCTGTGTCGTGATGTCGTGCGCGCCGCTTCCGGCGGCGGTCCTACAGGTGCGGCTGGATCGCCGGCATGAGGTCCTGGAACGTACGGCCCTTGGCCGGCTCGCCCAGGGCGGTCATCGTCCAGCCCGAGCCCGACCGGTGCACCTTCGCCATGATCTGGGCGGTGTACTCGCCGCCGCCCGCCAGCGTGTAGCGGGCGAGTTCCTGGCCGGTGGTCTCGTCGACGAGGCGGCAGAACGCGTTCTGCACCTCCTGGAAGGTCTGGCCCGTGAAGGAGTTCACGGTGAAGACGATCTGGTCGACGTGGACCGGGACGCGCTGCAGGTCGACGAGGATCGCCTCGTCGTCGCCGCCCTGGCCCGCACCGCCGACGAGGTTGTCACCGGTGTGCCGCACGGAGCCGTCGTCGCTCACGAGGTGCCGGAAGAAGACGACGTCGACCGGCTGCCGGTCCGCGAACAGCACCGCTGAGGCGTCGAGGTCGATCTCCCGCGTACGCGAGCCGAAGAGGCCGCGGCGGGGAGCCGCCTGCCAGCCGAGACCCATGCGGACCGCGCTCAGACTGGCCCCGTCCTTCTTCTCCAGGCTGATGGCCTGACCCTTGGACAAGTTGACGGTCACGGCTGATTCCCCTCTCGTGTTCCCCGGTTGCCGCGCACTGCGCGGTTGCCAGAACCCTACGCAGGGGCACTGACAGTGCCGAACCCCGGACCGCGCTTTGTGTCGGTGTTGCAACACTTGGCGCATATGCCGAGGTCCGGCACCACAGGAGCGTCACAGGGCGGGCCCTGAAGGGTCCTCAGGCGATGCCCGCCTCACGCATCTGCCGCAGCTCCTTCTTCATCTCGGACACCTCGTCGCGCAGCCGGGCGGCGATCTCGAACTGCAGCTCGGCGGCCGCCGCGCGCATGCGCTCGGTCATCTCCTCGATCTGCTCTGCGAGTTCGGCAGCCGGGCGGTCCGTCGGCACGCCGGCCGCCGCCTTGCCCTTGGCGGACTTCGCGGCCTTGCCCGCCTTCGCGCCCTTGGCCGCCTTGTCTCCGAGCGCGGGGACGGGAGCCTTGGCCCCCTTGCCGTCCTTCAGCTTGCGGTAGCCGGAGCCGAGCAGCTGCTCGGTGTCGACCTCCTCGCGGGCGATCTGGGCGACGATGTCGTTGATCTTCTTGCGCAGCGGCTGCGGGTCGACGCCGTTGGCCTTGTTGTAGGCGACCTGCTTCTCCCGGCGCCGGTTGGTCTCGTCGATGGCCTTTTCCATCGCCGGCGTGATCTTGTCCGCGTACATGTGGACCTGGCCGGAGACGTTGCGCGCCGCGCGGCCGATGGTCTGGATCAGGGACGTACCGGAGCGCAGGAAGCCCTCCTTGTCGGCGTCGAGGATCGCCACGAGGGACACCTCGGGCAGGTCGAGGCCCTCGCGCAGCAGGTTGATGCCGACCAGGACGTCGAACTCGCCGGAACGCAGCTCGCGCAGCAGCTCGACACGCCGCAGGGTGTCGACGTCGCTGTGCAGGTAGCGCACCTGGATGCCGAGCTCCAGGAAGTAGTCGGTGAGGTCCTCGGCCATCTTCTTGGTGAGCGTGGTGACCAGGACGCGCTCGTCCTTCTCGGTGCGCTTGCGGATCTCGTGCACCAGGTCGTCGATCTGCCCCTCGGTGGGCTTGACCACGACCTCCGGGTCGACCAGACCCGTCGGACGGATGATCTGCTCCACGACCCCGTCCCCGCGGGACAGCTCGTAGGCGCCCGGGGTCGCCGACAGGTAGACGGTCTGCCCGATGCGCTCCTGGAACTCCTCCCACTTCAGCGGCCGGTTGTCCAGGGCCGAGGGCAGCCGGAAACCGTGGTCGACCAGGGTGCGCTTGCGGGAGGCGTCGCCCTCGTACATGGCGCCGATCTGGGGCACCGTCACGTGCGACTCGTCGATGACGAGCAGGAAGTCGTCCGGGAAGTAGTCCAGCAGCGTGTTGGGCGGCGAGCCGGGCAGGCGGCCGTCGAAGTGCATCGAGTAGTTCTCCACGCCGGAGCAGGTGCCGATCTGGCGGAGCATCTCGATGTCGTACGTGGTGCGCATGCGCAGGCGCTGCGCCTCCAGGAGCTTGCCCTGCTTCTCCAGCTCGGCCAGGCGCTCCCCGAGCTCCTTCTCGATGTCGTTGACCGCACGCTCCATGCGCTCGGGTCCGGCGACGTAGTGGGAGGCGGGGAAGACGTACAGCTGCTGGTCGTCGCTGATGATCTCGCCGGTGAGCGGATGGAGCGTGGACAGGGCCTCGATCTCGTCGCCGAACATCTCGATGCGGACGGCCAGCTCCTCGTAGACCGGGAAGATCTCGATGGTGTCGCCGCGGACGCGGAAGGTGCCCCGGGCGAAGGCCATGTCGTTGCGGGTGTACTGGATGTCGACGAAGCGCCGGAGCAGGTCGTCGCGGTCGATCTCGTCGCCGACCCTGAGGGGGACCATCCGGTCCACGTACTCCTGCGGGGTGCCGAGGCCGTAGATGCAGGACACGGAGGCGACCACGACGACGTCGCGGCGGGTGAGCAGCGAGTTCGTCGCCGAGTGGCGCAGCCGCTCCACCTCCTCGTTGATCGAGGAGTCCTTCTCGATGTAGGTGTCCGACTGCGGGACGTAGGCCTCGGGCTGGTAGTAGTCGTAGTACGAGACGAAGTACTCGACGGCGTTGTTCGGCAGGAGCTCGCGGAACTCGTTGGCCAGCTGCGCGGCCAGCGTCTTGTTCGGCGCCATCACGAGGGTGGGGCGCTGGAGCTTCTCGATCATCCACGCGGTGGTGGCGGACTTGCCGGTGCCGGTCGCGCCGAGCAGGACGACGTCCTTCTCACCGGCCTCGATGCGCTTGGCCAGGTCGGCGATGGCCGCCGGCTGGTCACCGCTGGGCTGGTAGGGGCTGACGACCTCGATGGGCGCCACCGTGCGTTCGATGTGGGAAACGGGCCGCATGCCATCAACCGTACGACCCCCCACTGACAACGGGTCCCGGTCAGCGGTTCTGCGGGGTCCCGGAGGCGTGCTGGCGCGGGTGACCGACGGGCCGGCGGCCGGGGCGGAGCTGTGCCTGTCGGGCCGGGTGGGAGGCGACGGCGGCGGCCGGGACGCCCGGCCTGTCCTCGACCGGGGCCTGGGCCGGCCGGCCCATGACCATCAGCGGGTCGAACATCATGACGGCGCCGGCGAGGAGCAGGAAGGCGAGCGGGCCGATCAGCATCGGCACGAGTACCGAGGCCGGCGGCCCGCCCGCGGCGGTCGCGGAGGCGCTGTGCAGGTGGACGTTCAGAGCGGCCATGCCGGTGTAGTGCATGCCGGTGACGGCGAGCCCCATCACCAGACTCGCGCCGACGCTCCACAGCACGCCCCGGACGCGTCCGGCGGCCCACAGGGCGGCCGTGGCGGCCACCACCGCGATGACGACGGACGCGGCCACCGTGACGGTGCTGTAGGCGAACCGTCCGTCGAAGCGCATGCTCGCCATGCCCAGGTAGTGCATCGAGGCGACGCCCAGACCGGTGATCGTGCCGCCGGTGAACAGTGCGGCGCCGGTGGCTCCCCGGTAGCCGACGATGAACAGCCCGACGCCCACCATCACGATGGCGAGGCCGAGGCTCGCGTAGGTGATGGGCTGATCGTAGTGGATGGGCGCCCCCTCGATGCGGAAGCCCATCATCGCGACGAAGTGCATCGTCCAGATGCCGGAGCCGATCGCGGCCGAGCCGAGGGCGAGCCAGGCGGGCCGCCGGGAGTGCGTGACCAGCAGGGCGCGGGTGGTGCAGCGCAGGCCGAGGGCGCCGCCGAGGCAGGCCATGACATAGGCCACCAGCGGGGTGACGACCCCGTAGCTGAATCCGTCGACCGTGCCCTGCATGCGCGGCAGCCCTTCCGTCCTGTTGCGTCCCGGAATATCCGAACTGCGCCCCCGTACCGGGCCGCGCGGGCGGCCAGGGTTGACGCAGAGAGTATGACCCGCACCGGAATGGTCGAACGATTTTCCGGCAAAGAAACACGCCCTTGCCCCACATGTGCCGCACCGGTGTGCGGAATCGGCCGCCCCCGTTCACCGTGTGGCCCTCCCGCGCCCGGGTGCCGTTGACTCTCTGCTGCCACTCTGGTGCTGTCGGTATTCGTTCGACGGGAGGAGTCCGCCCATGCACGCGCGCGCAGTCGCCGCCACGGCCACCGCGATCCTGGGGGCGGCGGTGCTGCTGACCCCCACGTCCGACGCCCGGGCGGGCGAGGCCCGCGGGCCGGTGGTGATCGCCCACCGCGGCGCCTCGGCCTACGCCCCGGAGAACACCCTGGCCTCCATCGACAAGGCGGCCCGGCTGGGCTTCTCCTGGGTCGAGAACGACGTCCAGCGCACCAAGGACGGCCAGCTGGTCGTGATCCACGACGACAGTCTGCGGCGCACCACGAACGTGGAGAGGGTCTTCCCCGGCCGGGCTCCCTGGAAGGTGAAGGACTTCACCGCCGCGGAGATCGCCCGGCTGGACGCGGGCAGCTGGTTCTCCGCCTCGTATGCCGGCACGCGCGTGCCGACCCTGAAGCAGTACATGCGCCGGGTGGAGCACAACCACGAGAAGCTGCTCCTGGAGATCAAGAACCCGGAGCTGTACCCGGGGATCGAGGGGCAGACCCTGAAGCTACTCGGCAACGAGGGCTGGCTGGACCGAGCGCATCTGGGCCGGCTCGTCGTGCAGAGCTTCAGCGCGGACAGCGTGCGCACCGTGCACGAGCTGAAGCCGGCGCTCACCACCGCCTACCTCGGCAGGCCGTCCGTTGCCCAGCTGCAGCGGTACGCGCGCTTCACCGATCTGATCAATCCCTCGTACGGGTCGATCACCGGGACCTACGTGACCGCCCTGCGCGCCTTCGACGGACCGCACGGCAGACCGCTCGGGCTGTGCGCCTGGACGGTGGACGACGCCGCCACCGCCCGGAAGGTCGCGCGCTACGGCGTCGACGGCATCATCACCAACAAGCCGGACGTGGTCCGGGCGGCCCTGGACGCGGACTGACCGGGAGCCGTCGCGGGCGGTGGGGCGTTGTCAGTGCCGGGTCGTACGGTGACCGCATGGAGAGTCATGGGCAGGACGGGCAGCGGGTCGTGTGGGCCGTCGTGGACACCGGCATCGGCCCGCTGATGCTGGCGGCGACCCGTGAGGGTCTGGTCAACGTCGTCTTCCACGCCTCGGACCGAGTGCGCGAGCGGGCCCTGGAACGGCTGACCGCCCGGATGGGCGCCGAGCCGGTCGAGGACCCGCGGTCGCCGCTGCTGCACGAGGCGATACGGCAGCTCGAGGCGTACTTCGCCGGCCGGCGGCACGACTTCGACCTGCCCCTGGACTGGTCGCTGATCTCCGGCTTCAACCGGCAGGTGCTGCGCGAACTGGCCGGCTCGGTGCCGTACGGCACGGTGGTCGGCTACGGGGATCTGGCGGGGCGGGTCGGGCAACCCGGCGGTGCGCAGGCGGTGGGCGCCGCGATGGGCGCCAACCCCCTTCCGGTCGTCGTGCCGTGCCACCGGGTGGTGGAGAGCGGCGGGGGCATCGGCGGCTTCGGAGGCGGGCTGGAGACCAAGCGGAAGCTGCTCGCGCTGGAGGGCGTGCTGCCCGAGCCGCTGTTCTGACGGGGCCGGGCGGGCTATCCGTAGTGCCGGACCTCGATGACGTTGCCGTCGGGGTCCCGGAAGTAGAAGCTGCGCGTGGCCTCTCCGCGGGCGCCGAAGGAGCCGTACCCGATGTCGGTCAGGGGGACGTCCCGCTCGTCCAGACGGGCGCGCAGGGCGTCGAATCCGGCGGACGGCAGGGACAGGCAGACGTGGTTCACGGGGTGGCCGGCGCTGTCGGCGGCGCCGGGAAGCATGTTCATGTGCTCGGCGAGGGTCCGCGGCGCGAGGTCGAGGATCGTCTCCTCGTTGACGCGTACCGAGGGAAACGACACCTTTCCGTCGGTGTACTCGGCGAGCCTCAGGGGCTGGAGGCCGACGGCGTTCTCGTAGAAGGCCGCGGCCGCCGCGGGGTCGGCGACCCACAGGACGACATGGTCGAGACGCGTGGTGTGGTCGGTCATGCGGCCCAGGCTGGTGGTGTCCCCCACAGACCGCAAGCGTTTATCCGGGTCCGGCGCCCGCCAGGGATGAGAGAGGACCGACGGACAGGAGGCGGGCACGTGGTGCTGGTGGTGTCGGAAGAGGTCCGGGACGCGCTCGACGCCCGGCGGCCGGTGGTGGCCCTGGAGTCGACGATCATCGCGCACGGGCTGCCGCGTCCGCGCAATCTGGCGGTGGCGCTGGAACTGGAGGATGTGGTGCGGCAGGCGGGCGCCGTTCCCGCGACCGTCGCCCTGCTGGACGGACGGCCCCGTGTCGGCCTGGACAAGGGGCAGTTGGAGCGGGTCGCGAACGAGGACGGCATCCGCAAGCTGGGCCATCGCGACCTGCCCCTGGCCGTGGCGGCGGGGGCGAGCGGGGCGACCACGGTGTCGGCCACGGCGCAGCTCGCGGCGCTGGCGGGCGTCAGGGTGTTCGCCACGGGCGGTCTCGGTGGTGTGCACCGGCAGTGGACGGTGACGCAGGACGAGTCGGCTGACCTGGGTCTGCTGGCGCGGACCCGGATCACCGTGGTGTGCGCGGGGGTGAAGTCGATCCTGGACGTGCCGGCGACGCTGCAGCGGCTGGAGACTCTGGGCGTGGCCGTCGCCGGGTACCGCACCGGCCGGTTCCCCGGCTTCTACCTGTCCGACTCCGGGCATCCGGTCGACTGGACGCTGGACGGCCCGGAGGAGGTCGCGCGGGTCATGCAGGCGCAGGACGCGCTCCACGGGCCGGATTCCGCGCTGATCGTCGCCAATCCCGTCCCGGAGGACGAGCAGCTCGATCCCGGGCTGCACGCGCGCGTGCTCGCCGACGCGCTGCGCGCCTGCGAGGAGGAGGGGGTCACCGGGCAGGGGGTCACGCCTTTCCTGCTGGACTATCTGGTCCGGCACACGGACGGGGCCTCGCTGAGCGCCAACCTGGCGGCGGTGCGCGGCAACGTCCGGCTGGCGACGCGGATTGCCACCGCGTGGGCCAGGGGGTGAACTCCGGCGGGAGCGGAGCGCTGCTGGTCGTCGGGGACGTCGTCACCGACGTCGTCGCCCGGCACCGGGGGCCGCTCGCGGCCGGCACGGACACGGCCGCCGCGATCCGGGCCCTGCCGGGTGGCGCGGGCGCCAACGTGGCCTGCTGGGCGGCGCACGCGGGCTGCGCGGAGGTGCGGCTGCTGGGCCGGGTTGGCGCGGACGCCGCCCGGTGGCACGAGCGGGAGCTGGTGGCGGCGGGGGTGCGGCCCCGGCTGGTGATCGACGCGGAGGCCCCGACGGGGACGGTGATCTGCCTCGTCGACAACGGCGCCTCGGCCGAGCGCACGTTCCTCACGGACAGCGGGGCGTCGCTGCGGCTCGAACCCGCCGACTGGTCCGACGCGCTGCTCGAGGGCGTGGCCCGGCTGCACCTGTCGGGCTATCTGCTGTTCTCGGAGCGGAGCCGGGCGCTGGCCGGGGTGGCTCTCGCCGCAGCCCGCGCGCGGGGCGTGCCGGTCAGTCTGGACCCGGCGTCGGCGGGCTTCCTCGTGCGTTTCGGAGTGGACCGCTTCCTGGCCTTCGCGGAGGGCGTCGACGTGCTTCTGCCCAGCCGCGACGAGGCGTGTCTGCTGACAGGACTGCCCGAACCGGGCGACGCGGCGGCCAAGTTGAGCCGGCTGGTCCCGCTGGTGGCCGCCAAGGCGGGGGTGGACGGTGCGGTGGTGGCGTGTGCCGGGGCCGTGGTGGCCCGGGTTCCCGCCGTGCCGGCCGATCCGGTGGACACGACGGGCGCGGGCGACGCCTTCACCGGCGCGTTCCTGGCCGCCCTGCTGGCGGGCGCGGCTCCCGAGGAGGCGGCGGCGAGCGGCTGCGGGGCGGGCGCGCTGGCGGTGCGGCGGGTGGGCGGCAGACCACCGCGGTGGGACACCGGCGTGCCGTCCACACCTGGCTGACCAGGGCCTTCCGCTCGGTCCGCACCGGGGCGCCCGGCGCCGCGCCTCCTCGGTGTCGGCGCGGTGGCCGCACACCGTGGGACGGCCTAGGTCGTGTCCGCAAAGTCGCGTCGTTCGCCCGCAGGGCGGGCGTCGCGGCGTCCGGTGCGTGCTCTGGGGGTCCCCCCGGCCGAAGGCTGGGGGAGTGCCGGCCGGATGCCCTCGTACTGGGTGTACTCGGGCTTTCGGCCGGTGCGGCGAGAGTGCGTGCCGGGCGTCGCGACGCAGACGCGACTTTGCGGACACGGCCTAGCCCTTGCGTCCCCAGGCGGAGATCATCGGCGCGGTGGCCAGGTCCATCCCGCCGGTCCGCACGTTGGCCAGGTGACGGTCGATCTCCTCGTCGGTGGCGAGGCCCGCGGCGACCAGCCGGCCCCTGATCTGACGGACCGTCGCGGATTCCAGGGCGGTGCAGGCCGGCGAGGTCATGGGGAAGTAGGCGTCGGCCTCGACGTCGTGCAGTCCGGCCTCACGGAGCAGACGCGGCAGCTTGCGGCCGTACGACAGGTCGGCGCCGCGCTCGGCGAGCAGGCTGCGGAAGCCGTTGCGCAGCCGGTTGGCGAGCCGCTGCTCCGGGCCCTGCTCATCGGGGCAGAGCAGCGGCTGGAGGGCCGGGTCGGCGTCCTCGATCAGCAGGTGTCCCCCGGGCCGCAGCGCCTCGATCATGGACCGCAGGGCTCTTTCCCGGTCCGGGACGTGGACCAGCACCAGCCGGGCGTGCACCAGGTCGAAGCCGGCACCCGGCGGCTCCTCGCCGCCCACGTCGTGGACGCGCACCTCGACCGGGGGCCGGGCAGCGGCGGCGAGCCGGGTGGTGTCGATGTCGGTGGCGACGACCTCGCCGGTGGGGCCGACACGCTCGGCGAGCCATGACACCACGGAGGTGCCGCCGGCGCCGACCTCCCAGCACCGCGAGCCGGGACCGACGCCGAGGGCTTCGAGGTGCCGGAACGTCGCGGGGTCGAAGAGGGAGGCGAAGGCGTGGAAGCGCTCCTCCGCTTCGTCCTGCTGGTTGTCCAGGAGATATCCGTCGGATGATGTCATGCCGCGAGCATCGCACTCGGCGGGCCGGCCTGCGGGAACGGGCACTGTCCACAGGCGGGAACAAAGCGGAAGTCACCGTTCCCACAGGCCCGCACGGACTTTTCGCGTGACTGGCACACTTGCCGGGCAGGACGCGAGAACGTTGTGCGAGGAGATCCACGCGAGGAGATCCAGATGTCCATGGCAGGGAATCTGCGGAAGGTCACCGGACTGGGCAGGGCCGGCGGGCTGCGCAAGGTGGCGCGGCTGGCCCGACGGCGGCCGCGCGTGGACCTGAGCCATCCCGCCCGGTCACCGCTCGGTTCGTCGGTGGTGAACTGCGTGACCTATCAGGACGGGGTGCGGGTTCCCGGGTGCTCCGACCTGGTGGACGCCGTGGCCAAGGTGCGCAAGAGCGGCGAGGGATTCGTCTGGCTCGGGCTGCACGAGCCGACGGACAGTGAGTTCACGGACGTCGCCCGGCTCTTCGACCTGCATCCGCTGGCGGTGGAGGACGCCGTGGAGGCCCACCAGCGTCCGAAGCTGGAGCGGTACGCGGAGACCCTGTTCACCGTGTTCAAGACCGTCTGCTACGTGGAGCACGAGCAGCTGACGGCGACGAGCGAGGTGGTCGGCACCGGCGAGATCATGGTGTTCGTCGGCGAGGACTTCGTCATCACGGTACGGCACGGCCGACACGGGTCGCTGGGGCCGCTGCGCGAGGAGCTGGAAGCGCATCCGGCGCAGCTCGTCAAGGGCCCGGCGGCGGTGCTGCACGCGATCGCCGACCATGTCGTCGACGAGTATCTGAACGTCACGGACGCGGTGCAGGCCGACATCGAGCAGGTGGAGACGGACGTGTTCTCGGAGGGCGGCGCGCGGGCCGACCCGGGGCGCATCTACCAGCTCAAGCGTGAGCTGCTGGAGCTGAAGCGCGCGGTGGTGCCGCTCGGACGTCCGGTGGAGGATCTCGCCACCCGGCCGATACGCGCGGTCCCCCCGGAGATACAGGCGTACTTCAGGGACGTGTCCGACCACCTGATGCGGGCCAAGGAGCAGATAGCCGCGTTCGACGAACTGCTCAACTCGATCCTGCAGGCGCACCTCGCGCAGGTGACGGTCGCGCAGAACGAGGACATGCGGAAGATCACGGCGTGGGCGGCCGTGGTCGCCGTGCCCACGATGGTGTGCGGCGTCTACGGCATGAACTTCGACCACATGCCGGAGCTTCGCTGGCGGTTCGGATATCCGCTGGTCATGGGTGTGATGGCACTGGCCTGCCTCGTGCTGTACCGGGGTTTCAGGCGCAACGGCTGGCTGTGACCGTACCGGCGGAGAGGCCGCGGCCTCTCGTGGAGCAGGCGCCGGGCCGGCCCGTTCAGCCGTTCCAGGCGGGGTGGCGGGGGTCGTCGGCGCGCACGAGGACGTCGGCGGCGGCGTCGGGTGCGGTCTCGGCCGCGTAGCGCTCGAACGCGGGGAGGGTCCAGTGGTCGGGCTCCGGGGTGCGGCGACGCAGGGCGCCCGGAGAGAGGAGGACGTGGACGGTCAGGTCGAACGGGAACCAGTGGCGCAGCAGGAGGGGGCCGTGCATCAGCAGGATTCCGCCGGGCGGGAGTTGGACGTACGGGCTGCGGGTGGCGCGGTCGGTGACCGGGTCCCACAGGTCGGGCAGGACGCGGCCGCTTCCACCGGGGTCGAGCGGGCCGAACACCTCACGCCACAGGGCGCCGGTGTCGAACCAGCCGCCGTAGTACGACTCGGCGTCCCGGCGGCCGTGCTCCAGCCGGAGGGACGCGGGGCGCAGGAAGTCCTCCGCGCCGACGACGAGCGAGGGCCGCCCCCGTACGCGCAGCGCCTGGGCGACGCGCTCGGCCAGGTCGCCCGGGTGGGCGGCCGGTGCTCCGTCGAAGCCGGCTCGCGGCCAGGCGCCGCCGTCGGCCGGTTCCAGCTCGAGGAGCCGGTCGGCCAGCCGCTCGGCGAGCCGGTCCCAGGTGATCGCTTCGAGTCGCACAGGCCCATGATGCCGGGTGCGGCCCCGGAGGGCGGGAGAGGGCGGGCGGCACGGGGAAGGAACCACCCATGGCGGTATCTCCAATTCCTCTGTATCCGGGTGGGCTTGTCGTGGTCCAGCCCCAGCGGCGCAAACACTGCGCGGGGTGCAGGCGTGGTCCGCTGCCGCTGCTCGTGCTGGAGGACGGCGTGCCGCGCTGTCTGGACTGCGCCGACCTCGGGCACCTGGTCTTCCTGCCGCGCGGTGACACGGCGCTGACCCGCAGGGCGCGGGAGGAGAGCGCGCTGTGGGCGGTGGTGGTGCGGTTCGACCGGCGCCGGGGCCGTTACGACCGGCGGGGCCTGCTCGTGGAGGAGCCGGCGCTCGCCCGGGCCGAGGCGCGCTGCCTGGCGGACGCGGAGGCACGACGCCGGCGGCGGGCCCGGGACGCCCGGCGCCGGGCGGTGGAGGACGAGCGGTTCACGGCGGCGTTCGCGGCGGAGATCGTTCGCCTGTTCCCGGGGTGCCCGGCCGATCGGGCTCGGGCGATCGCGGCACACGCGTCGGCGCGGGGCAGCGGCAGGGTGGGGCGGAGCGCGGCCGGGCGGGCGCTGACGGAGGGGGCGGTGACCTCGGCGGTCGTGGCCGCCGTACGGCATGTGGACACGCCGTACGACCAGCTCCTCATGAGCGGAGTGCCGAGGTACGAGGCGCGCCGGCGGATCGCGCCGGCCCTGGCCGGTGTGCTGCGGGAATGGGCGGGGGCCGCCGACGCCGGCTGAGGTTCCCGGTTCCGGCTTCCGCCCGCGCCGGGGGCCGGGAGGAAACGGCCGGCTCCCCGTCGAGACGGGCTCCGAGAAAGCGCTGTCGGCCACTCTGCGGGGGTGGGGAGGGGGACGTATCGTGGCCGGAAGGGTGCCGCCCGATGACGCACGGCCCGTCGTACACCGAGTACCCCGGGTACCCGTACGCGAGGAACACGACCATGGCCGATCCCAAGGGGTTCATGACCACACCGCGGCAGGAGTGGCCGCGGCGGCCCATCGAGGAACGGGTCCGGGACTGGGACGAGGTCTATGTCCCCGGAGCGCTGCTGCCCATCATCAGCAAGCAGGCCGACCGCTGTATGGACTGCGGCGTTCCGTTCTGCCACCAGGCCTGTCCGCTGGGCAACCTCATCCCCGAGTGGAACGACCTGGTCTCCCGGGAGGACTGGCGGGCGGCAAGCGACCGGCTGCACGCGACGAACAACTTCCCGGAGTTCACCGGGCGGCTGTGCCCGGCGCCCTGCGAGGCGGGGTGCGTGCTCGCGATCAACCAGCCGGCGGTCACCATCAAGAACGTCGAGTGCGCGATCGCCGATCGGGCCTGGGAGGACGGATTCACCCCGCCGCGGCCCCCGGAACGGCTGTCGGGCAGGACCGTCGCCGTGATCGGGTCGGGGCCGACGGGGCTCGCCGCGGCGCAGCAGCTGACCCGGGCCGGTCATACCGTCGCGGTGTACGAGAAGGACGACCGGCTCGGGGGGCTCATGCGCTACGGCATTCCCGAGTTCAAGATGGAGAAGCGGCATCTGGAGCGGCGGCTGGAGCAGATGCGGGCCGAGGGGACGAAGTTCCGTACGTCGACGGCGGTCGGGCGGGACGTCCCGGCGGACCAGCTGCGCACGCGGTACGACGCGGTGGTGCTCGCCACGGGTGCGACGGCATGGCGGGAACTTCCGGTGCCGGGGCGGGAGTTGCGTGGAATACACCAGGCGATGGAGTACCTGCCGCTGGCCAACCGGGTGTGCGCGGGGGACCTGGAGGCGTCGCCGCTGTCCGCGGCCGGGAAGCACGTGGTGATCGTGGGCGGCGGGGACACCGGCGCCGACTGTCTGGGTACGGCGGTACGTGAGGGCGCGGCGTCCGTGAGCCAGCTGGACATCTACGCGCAGCCCGGCGCCGAGCGGGACGAGGACACCGAGCCGTGGCCGACGTATCCGAAGATCTACCGGCTGTCCGCCGCGCACGAGGAGGCGGGGGAGCTGCGGACGGCTCCGGCGGCGGACGCGGACGCCCGGCTGTTCGCGGCGTCCACGCTCCGCTTCACCGGTGACGACAGCGGGCACGTCCGGTCGCTGCACCTGGTCGAGGTCGACGAGCGGCGGCAGCCGGTGCCGGGCACCGGGCGCACCCTGCCCGTGGACCTCGTCCTGCTCGCCCTCGGCTTCTCCGGGCCGGACCGGGAGGACGGGCTCGTCGGGCAGCTGGGACTGGCCATGCAGCCGCGCGGCACGATCGCCCGGGACGAGGGTTTCGCCACCAACGTCCCCGGTGTCTTCGCCGCCGGGGACGCGGCGCGCGGTCAGTCGCTCATCGTGTGGGCGATAGCGGAGGGGCGGGCGGTGGCGGCGGCCGTCGACCACTACCTGACGGGCGGCTCCCGCCTCCCGGCGCCGATATCGGCGCACGACCGGCCGATGACCGCCTAGCCCCATCGCCGGTCGCCGGCCGGCCCACGACCGACGCCCCGTGAACCGACCGGCGACCGGCGACCGGCGACCGGCGCGCCTATCGCCTGCGTGCCACCGCCCCGTACCCCGGAATCATCCCGTCGTCCTGACCGGGCACCGGTTCGCCCAGTTCGGGGTGCCACTTGTGCACGACCTCGACGCCCGGCTCCAGCAGGTCGAGGCCGTTGAAGAAGCGGGCGAACTCCTCGCGGGAGCGCAGGGCCAGGGTGACTCCGGCCGCCTTGAGCTTCTCCGTGGCCCTGTCATACGGCGATCCGTGAGCGTCTGACGCGTTGGACAATCAAGTGGAGCTCACCACAAACAAGTTGGTTAAAGGCAATCATCAGTCGTTCAGGAGAGCAGGAAGTCGGCCACCCCCGCCTTGGCGCCCTCGATGAAGGCGGTCATCTCGTCCGAGGTGTAGATCAGCGCGGGCCCGTCCGGGTCGGTCGACTGGCGTACGGCGATCCGGCCGTCGGCGAGCTTCATCGCCTCCAGGCAGTTCCCCCCGTTGCCGCCGCTCCAGGGCTTGTGCCACCCCTCGCTGCCCAACTCCCCCGCGGGCATGCCGTTGTAGACGCGACTGCGCGGCGTGATGCGATCCATTCACAGCTCCTTGCGGAGATCCCGCAGGATCTCCTTCGTGCGTTGTGCAGTGGCGGCCTGCGCCGCCATGCGGTCCATGACCTCCAGGTGGGTCGCCACCTCGGAGCGCGCGTCCAGGTAGACCGCGCCGGTCAGGTACTCGCTGTAGACCATGTCCGGAAGTTCGGGCACGGCGAACCGGAAGAGCACGAAGGGCCCGTACGTCCCCGGGTGCGGCCCGTTGGCGAACGGGGCGACCTGGAGCGTGACGTTGGGCAGCTTCGTGGCCTCGAGCAACTTGTCGATCTGCGCGCGCATGACCTCGGGACCACCGACCGGGCGGCGCAGGGCGGTCTCGTCCATCACCGCCCAGAAACGGGGCGCGTCGGGGCGGGTGAGCAGGTTCTGGCGCCGCATGCGCAGCGCGACGTGGCGCTCGATGTCGTCGGGGCTGGTCTGGCCGATGGCGCCCGACTTCAGCACACCGCGCGCGTAGTCCTCGGTCTGCAGCAGGCCCGGGACGAAGTGCGGCTCATAGGAGCGGATGAGACCGGCCGCGCCCTCGAGGCTGACGTACATCGAGAACCAGCCCGGCAGGATGTCGTGGAACCGCTGCCACCACCCCGGCCGGTTGGCCTCCTCGGCGAGCTGGACGAAGAGTTCGGCCTCGTCGTCGGGGACTCCGTAGGCCTTCAGCAGCAGTTGCAGGTACGGGATCTTGAGGGCGACCTCGGCCATCTCCATCCGGCGGATGGTGGCGGGGGCGACACGCAGGACGCGGGCGGCTTCCTCGCGTTTCAGCCCGGCGCGTTCCCGCAGGTCCAGCAGGCGCCTGCCGAGGACCACCTGGCCCACGGTCGGCGCGGACCGCGGTTCGCTCACGCTCCACCTCCGGCACGATCCGCCATGACAAAAGAGTCCGGGACAAAAGATTCCCGACAGCCCTGCGGCGCCGTTCGAAGACCCGTTCGATGATCCGGGGGATCGTCGACGGTCCCAATTGGCGCCGCGCGAGGTGCTGTTGCGAGCAGTGTGCCACGGCCTCCCATCGAGTCACACAGCACTCTGCATTTTTCAGAGTGACACTTGCCAAGTGTTCACGCCGGGGAGATAGTGGCAAGCGTGATTCCGTCCGCGCCCTTAGGAACAGACACCGCCGCAGACGCCCCGCGTCTCGGCGCCGATGGCGGTTCCCCCGCTCGAGCAGGTTCGAGTGCGGGCGAGGCGGCGACCCCTGACAGGAACACCGGCGGGCGCCGGTTCCGTTTCGAGCTGGCCGCGCACCCGGGCTCCGCCGCGCAGGCGAGGCGTCTGGCACGCGCCCGGCTGACCGGCTGGTCGGTGTGCGAGGACACCTGCGACACCGCGGCCCTGGTCATATCCGAGCTGGTCACCAACGCGATCGTGCACACCGCGAGCAGCCGTGTCGTATGCGAGCTGCACGACCACGACGACACCGTGCGCATAGCCGTGCACGACGAGGGCTGCGCACCCGGCGAACCCCATCCCTCCCCGCAGCGGCCCGACGAGGAGCACGGGCGGGGGCTGCTGCTGGTGGACACGCTGTGCCGGGCCTGGGGCGCCCAGGAGCACGGGCCCGGGCTGCTGGTCTGGGCCGAGCTGGCCCGCCAGACCGACGCGGCCCACGATCTCTCCGAACCGCGCAACGACCTGGGCTGGGGCACCCGCCCCAAGCCCGGCGGCCCACCGCCCGGCCCCGGCGACGAGGAGGAGGCGCAGGGGCGGCACCGGGCCCCGGCGCAACGGCGCCGGACGCGGGAGCACCGGTGAGCGCCGCCGACGCGTGCGGCAGGCCGCTCGGCCTGGACACCCTGGTCCGTCTCGGACGCCACCGGCGGATACCGGCCCAGGTCCGCCGCCCGGTGGTCCCGGAAGGCATGACGGCCCCGCTCGGCTGCGACGCCGTAGCCGTGCCGGACCGCCTCGGACCGCTGATCGTGCCGCGGCTGCCCCGGGTGGGCTGCGTGTACGCCGACGGGGCGCACTGGTGGTGGATCGTTCCGTCGGACTCCGACTACGCCCTCCCCTGGCCCGTCCCCGCCCACTACGCCACCGGCGCCCCCGTCCCCGACGCCGCCCGGCTGATCCACCGCCCCGAGAGCACGGTCCCGTACACCCCGCCGATCCCCTTGTACCTGGCCCTGTGCCGGGTGACCGGCACGACCCCGGACTGGTCCCGGGCCGTTTCGGCGTAGCGCCACCGGCTCCCCCGAGACGGTAGGCCTTCCGCGTGCGGCCAGCCTCCCGTACCCCACACCCCGCACAGCCCCGAGCCGAGCCCTCGCTCCCCCGCCAGTGCTCCCCGCGCGCCCCCGGTACCCCCGCTCGCGCCCTGCCCCGCCGCCGGCCCCGGCCGCGATAGTGGCCGTGACCGTAAGGCCAGCCGCCCGGGCCGGCCGCGCGCCGCGGCCGGCCCTCGGTGGTTCACGGAGAGCCAGGGGCGGTCCACGGCGCCCTCGGGGGAGGTTCCAGGTGCGGAAGAGGCGTACGGCGGCCGGCCCTGAGGTCTCGGCGTCGGAGCGGCTGCTGTTCGGCGGGCCGCTGCGCTACGACATGGGATGGAACAAGCACGCCGACGCCTTCCTGGAGCTCGGTTTCCGGGCGATGGTGGTGCGGCTGCCCGGCATGCTGGCCTCCAGCCTGCGGCTGGCCCGGCAGGCCGATCCGTCGGCCGCGCGGACCGTACTGGCCGCCGAGGCGGGCCGGGGCGTGGCCCAGGCGGTGAGCCTGCTGGCCGTGAACAGCGCGCTCGGCAGGCTGCTGGCCGGCGCCGACATCGAACGGCGGCTGCGCGACGCCGTCCCCGCCCTGGCCGTCGTCGCCGCCATGATGCTGGTCGCGGCGCTGCTGCGGGCGGCCTCCACGTATGCCACCGGACGGCTGGAGCCCAAGGTGGAACGGGTGGCGACCGAGCTGTACCTGGAGCGGGCGGCCAACGTGGAACTGGCCGCGATCGAGGACCACGCCTTCCACAAACTGCTGGACACGGCCCGGTACGGCGCCCAGTCCGCCCGCCGCATGATCATGTACGGGGCCCGGGTGATCAATGCGGTGATCTCCCTGGTCGCCGCGGCCGGAGTGCTCACCGTGCTGCATCCGGCCCTGCTCCCGCTGCTGGTCACCATGACCCTGCCCAGCGCCTGGAGCGCCCTGACCAACGCCCGCCGCCGTTACGAGTCCTTCCACGTCTGGATTCAGCACTCCCGCGCCGGCCACCTGATCGGTCACCTGCTCACCGAACCGGCCGCCGCCCCGGAGATCCGGGTGCACGGCGTCGGCCCGTTCCTGCTGCGGCACTACCGGTCCATGTCGGAGTCCGCGGAGGCCGAACAGGCCCGGCTGTCCCGGCTGGCCGCCCGCACCGGCCTGATCGCGGCCGCCTGGACGGGCCTCGCGACCGTCGCGACGTACGCCACGCTGGGCGCGCTGCTGCTGACCGGCGCGATGGCGCTGGCGGTGGCCGGCACCGCTGTGATCGCCATCCGTACCGGGGCGGCGAGCCTGGACACCCTGGTGCTCGAGATCAACGAGCTGCACGAGGAGGCCCTGTTCGTGGGCGATCTGCAGCGGCTGTACGCCGAGGGAGCCGAGCGGGCCATCCCGGCCGGCGGCCGGCCGCTGCCCGAGGAGCCCGAGGAGATCCGGTTCGAGCACGTCACGTTCAGCTACCCGGGTGACACGACCCGTCCGGCCCTCGACGACGTGTCCCTCACGTTCCCCCTCGGCCGGATCATCGCGCTCGTCGGCGAGAACGGCTCGGGCAAGACGACCCTCGTCAAGCTCCTCGCGGGCCTCTACACCCCGGACCGGGGGCGGATCCTGTGGGACGGCGTCGACGCGGCGGACGCCGACCGGAGGCTGCTCGCCGAGCGCGTCGCGATGGTGGCGCAGGACTTCAAGCGCTGGCCCTTCACCGCCCGGGTGAACGTGGCCATCGGCCGGCCCTCCGCCGCCCTGACCGAGGAGCGGCTGGCCACGGCGCTCGCCGAGGCCGGCGCCGAGGACGTGGTCGCCGAGCTGCCGCGCGGTCTCGACACCCTGCTCGCCCGCGAGTTCAGCGGCGGCCACGAGCTGTCCGGCGGCCAGTGGCAGCGACTGGGCATCGCCCGGGCCGCGTACCGGCGCGGGCGGATCCTGATCGTGGACGAGCCCACCGCGGCGCTGGACGCGCGGGCGGAGCTGGAGGTGTTCGAGAAGATCCGGGCACTGGCGGGCAGCGGGCAGACCGTCGTGCTGATCACCCACCGGCTGGCCTCGGTCCGTCACGCCGACCTGGTGCACGTGCTGGAGCACGGACGGCTGGTGGAGTCCGGCACCCCGGAGGAGCTGCTGACCAGGGGTGGTGTCTACGCCGAGCTGTACGCGCTGCAGGCGGAGCAGTTCACGGCGCGGATACCGGCCCCGAAGCCGGCCTGAGCGGCCTCACTCGGCGCCGTCCCCGCCGCGCACGATCACCAGGAACGTGTCCGTCGCCAGGTCCATCACGACCTCGGCGGGCAGGCCCTCGAGACGTCGCGCGTGCGCGAATTCCTCGGCGGGCCACGATCCGCGCGGGCCGCCTGCGGGAAAGCGTTCGAGCACCGTTCGCCCGTTCACCATCTCGCACCTCCAGAAGCGTTGTACTCGTAGGAGTTAACGCTCTGAGGAGGGCGAACGCCTCGCCCAGTGACCCGACTGAGACCATGTCGACACCCGTTCAGCGCGGACCGTGAGGATCCGTGCACCTTGCGACACGAACCGTACGTTCGGCGACGGGTTCGGCGCATACCGTGTCAGGCTCGCGCGTCGCACCGCCGGCCGTCGTGCCGGCGAGCCGGGCAGTCGTCGTGCCGGGCGCGTGCCGGATCCGCGGCTCGGTCAGTCCGCGTACTCGTCGTGGTACCGGAGCCGGTCGCTGCCCAGCGGGCTGCGGCCGAGCGCGGTCAGATCGAGCAGGCCCGCGGTGGTGCCCAGCGTGTCCAGGCCGTCGTCGTGGACCGAGTAGGTGTGGAAGACCCGGTCCCGGTCCCGGAGGAAGCAGCTGAGCCCCGGCCGTTCCACGAGTGCCCCGGCCCGCTCCACGGTCGCCTCGAAGTCGCGGTTGAAATCGCTGTGGCAGGAGGAGTACCAGGGCACCGCCCAGCCCATCCGCGCCTTGAACGGCAGGATCCGGGTGAAGGGGGCCCGGGACACGGCCGCGAACGAGGTGTCGCGCGCGTGCAGATGGGCGAGGTGGCCGACCTGGTCGAGGAAGGCGGCGCAGCAGGGGCAGCCGGCCTGCCACTCGGGGTCGAACATGAAGTGGTGGACGACGAGTTGCGTCCGGCCCTCGAAGAGGTCGAGGAGCGTCGCCTTGCCGTCGCCGCCCTCGAACACGTACTCCGGGTCGGCCTCCACCATGGGCAGCCGCCGCCGCTCGGCGCTCAGCACCTCCCGCGCCCTGCGCACCGCGTCCTCCTTGAGCAGCAACGCCTCCCGTGCCGCGCGCCACCGCTCGCGCGAGACGATCTCCGGAAGCGACATGGGCCCTCCTGTCCTACGGCCTGTATCAGGTCGGTTCCGGGTGGTGACCGGCGGCGGACCGGGAACTCATCGGAGCGCGCGAAGATTTTTTCCGGCGCGTGGATTTTCTTCCTTCCGCGGCCGGACGCGCGCGTTACGAGCCCCTGAGGGAGCTGGCTATGCCGCGGCGGGCGGCACGGTCCACGCCTCGCGCCGCTCCAGCTCGTCGAGCAGGTCCCGCAGCAGTTCGGTGTGCCGGGCGGTGAGCCGTCCGGTGTCGTCGAGGTGCACCGCGCAGGCCGTGGTGGTGTCCACGAGACGTTCCAGCACGACGGCGACGGTGTCCGTGCCCTCGGTGTGCCGGGCCAGTGCGGGCAGCTCGGCGGCGGAGACCGCGATGGCGGTACGGGCCTCGGCGAGGGTGCGGTACGCCTCGCGGCGCAGAGCCCAACGTTCGGCGCGGTCGCCGGACTCGCTCAGCACGTGCACCAGGTAGGCGTGCGCGGCGCTCCCGGCGGTGTCGAGCCGGGCCCGTACCCCTCCGCCCCGCTTCCCCGGCATCGGCAGATGACCGACGATCAGCACGATCGCGCAGGCCAGCAGGGTCTCGGCGATGCGGCTCAGCGAGGCCTGCCGCTCGCCGCCGATCATGACCAGCGCCAGCACCAGGGGGGTGATGACGGCGGTCAGCGCGGCGAAGTTGCGGGTGGAGAGGGGGACCAGCGCCCCGCACACCGTCACCAGGACGACCAGCCCCTCCGGCCGGGGCAGCAGCGCGGCGAACCCGGCGAACACGAGGGCGCCCAGCACGGTACCGGCGGCCCGGCACAGCACCCGGGAGGCGAGCGGCCCGAGGTCGGGCTTGACCAGGAAGACGGTCGTGGCGGGCAGCCAGTACCAGTGCTGGTGCTGCCCGTACCAGCGGGCGTCGTGCAGCGCCTGGGCGACGGCCGCGCTCGCCCCGAAGCAGACGGCGACACGCAGTCCGTACTCCCGCCCGCCGGTGCCGAACACGGCCCGGACCGCGGCCTTGACCCCCCGGCGCCGGGCGGGCAGCCGCTGTGCGCCGTCCCCGGCCCGGTCGAAGGTCTCGGCGGCACGCAGCAGGGCGTCGTCCAGGGCGCGCAGCGCCGGCGCCGATCGGCTGGGCGCCGGCAGCGGTCCGGTGCCGGTGTTGCCGCGGACGGCGGCGGCGAGCCGCCGGGGGCCCTCGGCCGCCCGCGCGGAGACCGGCTCGCCCGCCCAGGCCAGGGCGGTGGCGGCCTCGGCGAGGGGCAGCGCGGCGGTGAACTGGGCGTGCAGCCGGCGCTCGGCGGCGGAACTGGCGCGGCGGCGCAAGCGGGGTCCGGCGAGCGCGTCCTGCGCGTGGTCGAGGGCGGCGGTGAGCGCGGCCCGCCGGGCCGTGGCGCTCGTGCTTCCGGTGGCGTCGATCAGGGCGGCGATGGCGTCGTACACGTCGGCGACCGCCGTCCGCTCGCCGTCGAACCGGAAGTCACCGGCGAGCGAGCCGGGCGTGGGCAGGACGAGGCGCAGCAGAAGCAGCCAGCCCGCTCCGGCCAGGAAGGCCGCGCCCTGCTGCCAGCCGCTCCCGGCCGGCGGCGTCCCGGCGCCGACGGCGGCGGTGACGAGCAGTTGCGTGCCGGCGGCCGAGGCGACCGGCCCGACGGCGCTGACGCCTCCGGCGGCCAGTCCTAGCCCGGTGAGGACCAGGGTCAGCGGCACCGCGGACAACTGCTGCCCCGCGTACGAGCCCACGAGCAGCCCGACGGTCCCGGCCAGCGCGGGCACCCCGAGTCGCTTCACGGAGGCCCGCCTGCTGCCGGGCCGGTCGTTGATGCCGGCGAGCATCGCGGCGATGGCGGCGAGCACGCCCAGCGGAGTCCGGCCCGCGAGCATTCCGGCGAGCAGCAGCGGCCCGGCGGCGAGCGCGCCCCGTGTCAGCGCGCTCCACGGGACGGGCCCCCGCTGGGTGCGCAGGGCATGCGTGAGCCAGAGCGGCAGTGGCAGTGCGGCGGGGCGCGACACGGGGCTCCTGTCCATACGAGGGCGGCTTGGGCCTTCGGACGACAGTGGCCGGGCGCTTCAAGTGCGGATACCAGGATACGGGGCCCGTCCCGAACGCCTGGGACGACGACGTTTCGGGGCGGTGAATCCCGTTAGGACCTCGCGGGTTCCCGTGCCTCGGCCGTCGGGCCGGAAATTCGGGTGCGCCGGGCCGCGTGGTCCTCGGATGATCGGGAGGTTGTCCGCCCACCACCCCAGGAGCCGCCATGATCCGGCGTGTGACCTCCCCCGCGCTCTTCCCGCCGCCCGCCTACTCCCACGCCTCCGTGGTCGAGGCCGGCACCAGGCTCGCCTTCCTCGCGGGGGCCGTCCCGCTCGACGAGAAGGGCGAGGTGGTCGGTCCCGGCGATCCGGTGCGGCAGGCGGAGCAGGTGATCGCCAACCTCACGGAACAGCTGCACGCCGTCGGCAGCGGCCTGGAGCACGTGCTGCAGACGGAGGTGTACGTCGTCAGCGGCGAGCCCGCCGTGCTGTCCTCGGTGTGGGAGGTCGTCGAGGCCTCGGGGCTGAGCCGCGGGCCGCACTCGTCGACGCTGCTCGGGGTCGCCTGCCTCGGATACACCGGGCAGCTGGTGGAGATCACGGCGACGGCCGCCGTGCCGGACCCGGGAACGGACCGATGACGTCCGGGGACGGGATCGTGCTGCGGCGGGCGGTGGCGGCGGACGCGGGTGCGGCCGCCGACGTCTGGCTGCGGTCCTTCGCCGCCGCCCTGCCCACGGTCGTCCGGCCCCGCACCGACGACGACGTGCGGGGCCACTTCCGCGACGTGGTGGTACCGCTGCGGGAGACCTGGATCGCCGTGGAGACGGCGGCAGAATGCCGGACAGTCGGCGTGATGGTCCTGGACGGCGACCTGCTGTCGCAGCTCTACCTGGATCCCGGGTGGCGCGGGCGAGGCGTCGGGGACCGGTTCGTCGCCCTGGCCAAGGAGCGCAGTCCGCGGGGGCTGACGCTGTGGACCTTCCAGGTCAACAAGCCGGCACACCGCTTCTACGAACGGCACGGTTTCGTCGCCGTCGAGCACACGGACGGCAGCGGCAACGAGGAGCGCGAGCCGGACGTACGGTACGTGTGGCGGCCCTGAGACGTGGCAGGTACGTGTGGCGGCCCTGAGACGTGGCAGCCCTGAGACGTGGCGGCCTTCAGTCCTGGCATGAGGCCGGGCCCGGGCTACGGGGAAGCGGTCAGGGCAACCCGGCCGTGTCCGCGGCCGTGCGCAGCACCTCGCGCAGCATCTCGGCGGTGAGCCGGCCGGTGAAGGTGTTGCGCTGGCTGACGTGGAAGCAGCCGAAGACGTCCAGGCCGCCGAGGGCGACCCGGGCGCCGTGGGCGAACGCGGGACGCGGGCGCGGCACCGGCCAGCCCGCCTCGGCGAACGCGGGCAGCGCAGCCTGCCAGCCGAAGGCGCCGAGCACGACGGCGGCCCTGAGCGTCGGCCGCAGCAGCCGCAGCTCCTGGACCAGCCAGGGGCGGCAGGTGTCACGCTCGCCGGGGGTGGGTTTGTTGGCGGGCGGGGCGCAGTGCACGGGTGCGGTGACGCGGACTCCGTAGAGCTCCAGGCCGTCGCCGGCCCGCTCGGAGGTGGGCTGCGAGGCGAGGCCCACGTCGTACAGCGCCTGGTACAGCACGTCGCCGGAGCGGTCACCGGTGAACATGCGTCCGGTGCGGTTGCCCCCGTGGGCCGCCGGCGCGAGTCCGATGATCACGAGTCGCGCGTCGGGCGGGCCGAAGCCGGGCACCGGCCGCCCCCAGTACGTCCAGTCGGCGAACGCGGCCCGCTTGGTCCGGGCCACCTCCTCACGCCACTCGACGAGCCTGGGGCAGGCCCGGCACTCCGCGACGCGCCGGTCGAGCCGGGCCAGGTCGCTGCTGTCGTCCATGCCGCCACCGTATGCCCGTCGTATGCGTGTCCCATGCATGGGCGACGCGGCCGGCGGACCGTGTGCGGCGGGGCGTCAACCCCGGAGACTCGCGCACCGCGCCCCGCCGATGGACAGGCGGGTTCGTACGCGGAACGGCCGCCGGAAAATCCGCCCGGCCTGCCGGGTCCGGCGAGTTAGGGTCGGGGCATGGCTTCCGAGGATGCGGACGAGAACGTGCACCGTGACAGCGGCGGGCCGGGCGAACCGGCTCCCGTCCCGGCCGCCGATGGCTCCGGGGCCGCGGACTCCCAGCCGCTCGATCCCAAGGTCGCCGCCGCGGTGGCCGCCGCCGAGGCGGCCGGTCCGGGGAAGGGCGAGAGCGTACGGATCGACAGCTGGATCTGGGCCGTCCGTCTGATCAAGACCCGCTCCCTGGGCGCCACCGCCTGCCGGGGCGGGCACGTGCACGTCAACGGCGAGCGGGTGAAGCCGGCCTACTCCGTGCGGGTCGGCGACGAGGTGCGCCTGCGGCACGAGGGCCGGGAACGCGTCGTGATCGTCAAGCGGCTGATCCGCAAACGCGTCGGCGCCCCTGTCGCCGTGCAGTGCTACATCGACAACTCCCCGCCTCCGCCGCCCCGCGAGGCCGTGGCTCCGGCCGGCCTCCGCGACCGCGGCACCGGCCGCCCCACCAAGCGGGACCGCCGCGAGCTGGAACGACTGCGCGGGCTGGGCGGACTCGGCGGACCGGGGGCACCGGGCGGGATGGGTGGCCTGGGCGGGCCTGGTGGGTCTGTCGGGTCCGGTGGCCCGAGTGGGCCCGGTACGGGACGAGCGCAGGGCTCCCGCGGGCGCGGCAGGACGGGCGGGACCGGAGGAACGGGCGGGCGTTCACGGGGGCGGTAGTTTCGTCTCCTCCGGGGGCCGAGATCAGGCCCGGCGTCCCGCGCGCCGCAGCAGGGCCAGCAGGTCCAGGTTGTGGGCACGCCGGGTCCACGCGATCAGTGCGAGCGGCACGATCAGGATCAGCGGGGTCGCCGCGTTCTGACCGTCGAAGACGGTGACCTGGACGATGAACGCGCCCACCATCAGCGCGCTCAGCGCCATCGCCGCCACCGACTGCAGGACCGGCACCAACAGCGCCACCGCGCCCGCCAGTTCGAGCGCGCCGATGGCGTACATGGCCGCACTGCCCCATCCCATTCTGTCGAAGGACTCGACGGCCGACGGGTGGGCGATCAGCTTGGGCAGCGCGCTCGCGATCCCGAAGAACAGGGCCAGCAGCACCTGCACCGAGCGCAGGGCGATCCTGGCGAATCGGCCGCGGGTGGTGGAGGTGGCGGTGGAGGTGCTGGGGGCGGCGGTCTCGGACATGGTGGTCTCCTGGGTGAAGCGGTCCCGATTGCTGTCACAGAGGTAGACCGGCCTCGTCCCGCGAACTCATCGCTCCTGGACCACCGGCATCGCCCTCACCCATGTCCGGTCCGGGGTCAGATACGTGTCCACCTCAAGTCCCGCCTCCGCCAGCGCCTGTTCGAACTGCTCCTTGGTCAGCGGCCGGCTCCGGAACGTCTGCGTCCAGACCGCGTCCGGGAACACGTACTCGGCGCGTACCGCGCGCACTCCGTCGCCGACGGGCTCGTCCGACGCGATCCGCACGGTGAAGCCGCTCGGGTCGACCCGCTCTCTCGGTACGTCGGAGTGGTAGTCCTCGCCCTCCCGCTGAATGAGCACGCAGCCGCCTTCCGCCACGTGCCGGGCGCAGGTGCGCAGCAGGCCCCGGCGCACCTCGATGTCGCCGGCGTGCACGAGGAACGAGGCGAGCATCACCACGTCGAACTTCTCGTCCAGCTCCAGCTTTTCGATCGGCCCGCATATCGTGCGTGCCCCGCGGACGCGGGCGAGCATCTCGGCGGACTCGTCGACCGCCGTGACCGTGAAGCCGCGTTCGAGCAGGGCGTGGGTCACGCGGCCCACTCCGCTGCCCAGTTCGAGGATGTGCGCCCCGGCGGGGACGGCGCTCGTGATGACGTCCGGTTCGCCGCCGACCGGGAGCCGCGTGTAGAGCTCGACCGCGCAGCCGTCCGGGGTGATCGCACCGGGTCCTGTTCCTTCGTATCCCTCACGCATTTCGACCGTCATGCCGGGAGAACGGGTGGGGCGGGAGCGGGCGTTCCCGGGAGGGTGGCGGTTCACTCGTTCGAGTCAGGTACTGGGGAACGGGAACCATCCGTGTCCGACGTACCAGTGGCGTCCGGCTCTCAGGTGGTCGCCGACGGCCCGTTCGACGGGGGTGCGCCGCGGCAGGTCGGCGTACGGCAGGTCCGGGTCGCCGAAGACGAACCGGACGGGCGTGGTGTCGGCCGGTTCGGTGTCCTGGTGGGCGGTGCGGAAGCGTTCCTGGAAGCGGACGATGTTGGAGTGTGCGGGCAGGTACCGCTTGAGCTGGGGGTCGAGCAGCCAGGAGTGGCAGACGGCGGCCGGGTGCCTCTCCTCCGGGTAGTGGCGGGCGAAGAACTCCCCCGCCAGCGCCAGTGAGCGGTCGCAGGCGGCCGGTGTCAGCGGGCCGTGGCAGCCGGGTATGTGCAGGCTCAGGCAGGGCGTTTGCGGGGTCACGTCCAGCCCGGCCGCCGTGAGAGCCGCCGCGGTGGGCTCCCCGAGCGGGGCACGCTGGTACTGCAGGCGTCCCAGTCGGTACAGCTCGCCGCGGAAGTGCAGGGTGAGCCAGCGCGGCGCCAGGATGCCGGCCGTTCCGTGGCGGGCCCGGTGGGCGGCCATGTTCCGGCCGAGGTCGGCGAGGGTGCGCCGGGTGACGTCGGCCGGGATGCCGCGTTCCCGGTGGTACCGGCGGACGTGGGGCAGGGCCGCGACGAAGACGTGGATTGGGAAGCAGCGTCGCAGCGCGTCGGTGGGCACGTCGGGGTCGGGAAGATCGGCGCCGCCGTGGGTCGCCCCCATGTCGCGCACCAGATCCGCGACGGCGTTCTCCAGCGACTGCCGCAGTTCCGGGTCGTCGCGGACGTGGCGGCCCACGCGTACCAGGTCGTCGATGTCCTCGTGGGGTACGGCCAGGTCGAGCAGTTCCTCGGCCAGTTCGTCGGCGTCGGGCAGCAAGCGGTGACCCCCTTGGTCGCGTCCTGGGGGAAGAGTACGTTGAAGTCGGGAACGGTGATCCGGATGCGTACGGGCAGTGAGCCGGTGACCGCGCGCAGTGCGCTGCGGGCGCGGTTCTGGCTGAGCCTGTGGGGGATCGTCTGGGCGATCTTCGGCACGGCCGTGTTCTCGCTGGTCGGGCGTCCCGGCTGGGCCGCCGCCTGCGGGGTGCTGTGGCTGGTGGCCACGGTGGACTTGGCCGTGATCCTCAGGCATCTGCGGCAGGGCCCGCACTATCAGCCGGGGCCGGACGTCCCTCCGTACCGGCACGGCTGACGGCGGGGATCCGCCGCCCGTGACGGCAGCCGGCGGTCGCCGGGATCAGGAGTCGAAGCGGGCGGCCTTGAGGTACTCGGGGTTGGGGTCGAGTGCGGCGGCCAGCCGGAAGTGTCGTTTCGCCTGGTCGGGGCGGCCCTGGCGTTCGTAGGTGCGGGCGAGCGCGAAGTGCGCGAAGGCGTTGTCCGGTTCCCGCTCCAGCACGATGGTGAACTCCAGCTCGGCGGGCCGCAGTTGCGCGGCCGCGAAGAAGGCACGCGCGCGCAGCAGCCGGGCCGCGGTGTTCTCGGGGTGTGCGGCGACGACGCCGTCGAGCAGTTTCACCGCGCCCCGCGGGTCCCGCGCGTTGAGCAGTTGTTCGGCCGCGCGGAAGTCGATGACATGCGTCTCCGGAGTACGTCCGGACGAACCACTGGTCTCGGGCACGGCTGAGTCCTTCCCTTGCTGGAGGGGTTCAACGCGCGGGCGCGGTCCGCTATTCCGTGCCGTCCGTCCGCGGTGCGTCGTCCGGGGCTGCCGTGCGGGGTCCGCGTGCCCGGCGTACGAGGCCGTCCCAGACCTCCGCCACGCGCTTCCTCAGGGCGTCGAGGGGCACGTCGTTGTCGATCACGACGTCCGCGATCTGCCGGCGCTGTTCGCGGGTCGCCTGCGCGGCCATGCGGGCGCGTGCGTCGTCCTCGGTCATGCCGCGCAGCCGTACCAGCCGGTCGAGCTGGGTGGCGGGGCTGGCGTCGACGACGATGACCAGGTCGTACAGAGGGGCCAGCCCGTTCTCGGTGAGCAGCGGGACGTCGTGGACGACGACGGCGTCCTCGGCCGCCGCCGCCTCCAGTTCGCTGGAGCGGGCGCCGACGAGGGGGTGCACGATCGCGTTGAGCACGGCCAGTTTCCCGGGGTCGGCGAAGACGATGGAGCCGAGCCGGGGCCGGTCCAGGCTGCCGTCGGCGGTGAGGATGTCCGCGCCGAAGGCATCCACCACGGCGGCGAGCCCGGGTGTTCCGGGCGCCACGGCCTCGCGTGCGATGCGGTCGGCGTCGATCAGTACCGCCCCGTGCTCCACGAGCAGCCGTGACACCTCGCTCTTGCCGGCGCCGATCCCGCCGGTCAGGCCCACTTTCAGCATGAGAGGAAGCCTAGGCCCTGTCGGTGACGGCGCCACGGCCGGTGTGGGCCGTGCGACGGGGCGGCGGCTTCAGTTCTCGCCTTCGCGCTCCGCCAGGAAGCGTTCGAACTCGCGGCCGATCTCGTCGGCGGAGGGGATGTCGACCGGTTCGGCGAGCATGTTGCCCCGGGTCTCGGCGCCTGCCGCCGCGTCGTACTGGTGCTCGAGTCCCTGGACGAGCGCCGTCAGCTCCTCGTCGCCCTCCTGGATCTGCCGGTCGATCTCGGTCTGGGTGCGGTGGGCCTCGGTGCGCAGCGTGTGCGCGACGCCCGGCAGTACCAGGCCCGTGGCGGCCGTGACGGCTTCCAGTACGGTCAGCGCCGCGTCCGGGTAGGGCGAGCGGGCGATGTAGTGGGGGACGTGCGCGGCGACGCCGAGCACGTCGTGGCCGGCTTCCATGAGGCGGTACTCCAGCAGCGCTTCGGCGCTGCCGGGCACCTGGGCCTCCTCGAAGGGGCTGCGGTGTCCCGGGACCAGGTCGGAGCGGTTGCCGTGGGGGGTGAGGCCCACGGGACGGGTGTGGGGGACGCCCATGGGGATGCCGTGGAAGTTCACGGACAGCCGGACGCCGAGCCGTTCCACGATCTGCCGTACGGCCGCCGCGAACCGTTCCCACTCGATGTCCGGTTCGGGCCCGGACAGCAGCAGGAAGGGGGCGCCGGTGGCGTCCTGGACGAGGTGGACCTCGATGGCCGGGACCTCGTAGTCGGTCCAGCGGTCCCGGGTGAAGGTCAGCAGCGGCCTGCGGGCCCGGTAGTCCACGAGCCGGTCGTGGTCGAAGCGTGCCACGAGCTGGTGGGGCAGAGAGTCGAGGAGCCGGTCGACGATCTGGTCGCCGGTCTCACCCGCGTCGATGTATCCGTCGAAGTGGTAGAGCATGACAAGTCCGGCCGACTCCTGGGCGAGCGCCATGTCGACCACGGCGAGGCCCTTCGGCTCCCATGCGTACAAACCCTGCGGATCAAGCACTGTGACCGCTCCTCCTCGTGTTCCCCCTGGACAACGCGCCCTGGAGCGTGGGCATTCCCGGGTCACCGCGCTGATCAGGCATGTCCCGGACGCCGACTTGACGCCCTGTCAGCAGCCGCGGTGGGAGAGCGGCCGGCCCGCCCCGGAAAACCCCGAAGGGCCGCACCTCGAAAGGTGCGGCCCCTCAGTGGCTATCAGCGAGCCCTAGCGGCTGGCGGTCAGCTCTGGCCTCCGGCCAGCTTCTCGCGCAGCGCGGCCAGCGCCTCGTCCGAGGCGAGGGCACCGGAGGTGTCCGCACCCTCGGAGGAGTACGAACCGCCACCCGACGCGGCCGGAGCGGCAGCCTCGCCGCCCTCGGCGGCAGCGGCGGCGTCGGCCTCGCGGGACTTGATGACCTGCTGCTGGTGCTGCTCGAAGCGGGACTGCGCCTCGGCGTACTGGCGCTCCCACTCCTCCCGCTGCTTCTCGTAGCCCTCGAGCCAGTCGTTGGTCTCGGGGTCGAAGCCCTCGGGGTAGATGTAGTTGCCCTGGTCGTCGTAGGACGCGGCCATGCCGTACAGGGTCGGGTCAAACTCGACCGAGGCCGGGTCGGCACCGAAAGACTCGTTGGCCTGCTTCAGCGAGAGGCTGATGCGACGACGCTCGAGGTCGATGTCGATGACCTTGACGAAGATCTCGTCGTTGACCTGGACGACCTGCTCCGGGATCTCCACGTGGCGCTCGGCCAGCTCGGAGATGTGGACCAGACCCTCGATGCCCTCGTCCACGCGGACGAACGCACCGAACGGAACCAGCTTCGTGACCTTGCCGGGCACGACCTGGCCGATCTGGTGGGTGCGGGCGAACTGCTGCCACGGGTCTTCCTGGGTCGCCTTCAGCGACAGGGAGACGCGCTCGCGGTCCATGTCGACGTCGAGGACCTCGACGGTGACCTCCTGGCCGACCTCGACGACCTCGGACGGGTGGTCGATGTGCTTCCAGGACAGCTCGGAAACGTGGACCAGACCGTCGACGCCACCCAGGTCCACGAAGGCACCGAAGTTGACGATCGAGGAGACGACGCCGGAGCGGACCTGACCCTTCTGGAGGGTCGTGAGGAACGTCTGGCGGACCTCGGACTGGGTCTGCTCGAGCCAGGCACGGCGGGACAGGACCACGTTGTTGCGGTTCTTGTCCAGCTCGATGATCTTCGCCTCGAGCTCCTTGCCCACGTAGGGCTGGAGGTCGCGGACACGGCGCATCTCGACCAGGGAGGCCGGGAGGAAGCCGCGGAGGCCGATGTCGAGGATGAGACCACCCTTGACGACCTCGATGACGGTACCGGTGACGATGCCGTCCTCTTCCTTGATCTTCTCGATGGTGCCCCAGGCACGCTCGTACTGGGCGCGCTTCTTCGAGAGGATCAGGCGGCCTTCCTTGTCCTCCTTCTGGAGAACAAGGGCCTCGATCTCGTCACCGACGGCGACGACCTCGTTGGGGTCGACGTCGTGCTTGATCGAGAGCTCGCGGCTCGGGATGACACCTTCGGTCTTGTAACCGATGTCGAGCAGGACCTCGTCCCGGTCGACCTTCACGATGACGCCGTCGACGATGTCGCCGTCGTTGAAGTACTTGATCGTCTCGTCGATCGCGGCGAGGAAGGCTTCCTCGTTACCGATGTCGTTGACCGCAACCTGCGGGGTGGTGGCGGTGGTCTCGGTGCTGCTCGTCATGTGGGAAAGGGCTCCGGTACGGACATTGAAGTCGTAGGTACTGCTACGCCGGGAGCCCGTATCGCTCTGCAGAAGCCGGACAGCCAAGGAAGCGCCCCACCAGGAACTGGTGATGGCGCCTCGACAACCGAGGGGACATACAACAGATGCGAGCGCAGCCTGCTACGTCTGAGGTGCGCAGGCCCGCAGCGCAACTTGTAGCATACGGGGGCAGCCGGGCATGGTCAATGCGCGAAGGCGCACACCCGGGGCGGATCGCCGCATAACCGGCACAGGAAACGTCCCGCGAGGCCGCACAGGCCTTCGTCCCGCCGTGTCGCGCCCGGCGGGTTGGACGGAAGAGTACGACGAGGGAGCCGATCATCCAAGAGCCGGAACAGCCCGATCCCCACGGGTTCGAGGCGGAAGCCACCCGGCGTGACGCCGGGGTCGCGGAGAGCAGCCGCGCCAACCGGGGCTGGTGGGACCGCAACGCGGACGAGTACCAGGTCGAGCACGGGACGTTCCTGGGCGACGACCGCTTCGTATGGGGTCCGGAGGGCCTGGACGAGGTGGAGGCGGAGCTGCTGGGACCGCCGGAGGAGCTGAAGGGCAAGGAGATCCTGGAGATCGGCGCGGGCGCCGCCCAGTGCTCGCGCTGGCTGGCCGCCCAGGGCGCCCGGCCGGTGGCCCTGGACCTCTCGCACCGCCAGCTCCAGCACTCGCTGCGGATCGGCGGATCGATCCCGCTCGTCTGCGCCGACGCCGGCGCGCTGCCGTTCGCGGACGGTTCCTTCGACCTGGCGTGCTCGGCGTACGGGGCGCTGCCGTTCGTCGCCGATCCGCGGCTGGTGCTGCGCGAGGTGCGCCGGGTGCTGCGGCCGGGCGGCCGGTTCGTCTTCTCGGTGACGCACCCGGTCCGCTGGGCCTTCCCGGACGAGCCGGGCCCGGAGGGGCTCTCGGTGTCCGCGTCCTACTTCGACCGCACGCCGTACGTGGAGCAGGACGAGGAGGGCCGGGCGGTGTACGTCGAGCACCACCGGACGCTCGGGGACCGGGTGCGGGACATCGTGGCCTCGGGCCTGCGCCTGGTGGACCTGGTGGAGCCGGAGTGGCCGGCGTGGAACACCTCGGAGTGGGGCGGCTGGTCCCCGTTGCGGGGGAACCTGATCCCGGGCACGGCGATCTTCGTGTGCGAGCGGGACTGAGCGGGGCGTTCGTCTCCGCTGTTTCCGTTCCTTACGTGCGCGCGCGTGTCCCTGCCCGCGCGAGAGGCAGCCGTCCCGGCAGGTACGCGCGTGGAGGGCGTTCCCGCCGCCGTACGACACTGGGGGCGTGATCCGTTACGACGCCCTGGACGTGCTGCCCGTGCGGGCCGCTCTGCCCGCTCTGACCGACGCCCTGGACGCGGAAGGTACGGCCGTGCTGGTGGCGCCGCCCGGCACGGGCAAGACGACGCTGGTGCCGCTTGTGCTCGCGGGGCTGGTCGGGGACGGGCCGGCGCGGCGTGTCGTGGTGGCGGAGCCGCGGCGGATCGCGGCGCGGGCGGCGGCCCGCCGGATGGCGTGGCTGCTCGGCGAGCGGACCGGCGGCAGCGTCGGCTACACGGTGCGCGGTGAGCGGGCCGTGGGGCGGCACACGCGTGTGGAGGTCGTGACCACGGGTGTGCTGCTGCAGCGGCTGCAGCGGGACCAGGAGCTGTCGGGCGTCGACGTGGTGGTGCTGGACGAGTGCCACGAGCGGCATCTGGACGCCGACACGGTGGCCGCGTTCCTGTGGGACGTGCGGCAGGCGTTGCGTCCGGAGCTGCGCCTGGTGGCCGCCTCCGCGACCACGGACGCCCAGGGGTGGGCGCGGCTGCTGGGCGGGGCGCCGGTGGTGGAGGCGGCGGGCGTCGCGCATCCGGTGGAGGTCGTGTGGGCGCCTCCGGCGCGGCCTGTGCGGCCGCCGCACGGGATGCGGGTCGACCCGGCGCTGCTCGCCCACGTCGCCTCGGTGGTGCGGCGGGCGCTGGCCGAGCGGGCGGGGGACGTGCTGTGCTTCCTGCCCGGCGTCGGGGAGATCGCGCGCGTGGCCGGGCAGCTCGGGGACCTGGACGGCGTGGACGTGCTCCAGGTGCACGGCCGGGCGCCGGCCGCCGTGCAGGACGCGGTGCTGGCGCCCGGGGAGCGCCGCCGGGTGGTGCTGACGACGTCGGTGGCGGAGTCGTCGCTGACGGTGCCCGGGGTGCGGGTGGTGGTGGACTCGGGGCTGGCGCGGGAGCCGCGCGTGGATCACGCGCGCGGGCTGAGCGCTCTGGTGACGGTGCGGGCGTCGCGGGCCGCCGGGCGGCAGCGGGCGGGGCGGGCCGGGCGTGAGGCGCCGGGTGTGGTGTACCGGTGCTGGACGGAGGCGGAGGACGGCCGGCTGACGGCTTTCCCGGCGCCGGAGATCAAGGTGGCGGACCTGACGGCGTTCGCCCTCCAGGCCGCCTGCTGGGGTGATCCCGACGCCTCGGGACTGGCGTTGCTGGATCCGCCGCCGGGCGGCGCGATGGCTGCGGCGCGGGAGGTGCTGACCGCCGTGGGCGCGGTGGACGCGGCGGGGCGGGCGACCGGGCTCGGGGTGCGGCTGGGCCGGGTGGGGGTGCATCCGCGGCTGGGACGCGCCCTGCTGGACACGGCTGGCAGGGGCGCGGAGGCCGTCGCCCTGCTCTCCGAGGAGGTGCCGCGGGAGTACGGGGACGATCTCGCCGGGGCGCTGCGGCGGGCCCGGCGGGGCGGTGACGCGTACGCGGGGCGGTGGGCCGCGGAGGTGCGGCGGCTGCGGGCCGTCTCGGCGGACTCCCCGCCCGCGGCCTCCGCCGATCGCCGGACGCGGGTGGGCGGGGCCGCCCCGGGCGCGGGGGGCGGGGTGGACGGGCTGGTCGGGCCGACCGTCGCGCTGGCGTTCCCGGAGCGGGTCGCGAGGCTGGACGGCGGCTCCTATCTCATGGTCTCCGGGACCCGGGCCGAGCTGGGCGACGGGTCGGCGTTGAGCGGTGCGCCCTGGATCGTCGTCGCCGTGGCCGACCGGGCCGCCGGGAAGGGGCACGCGCGCGTGCGGCTCGGCGCGGCCGTCTCCGAGGAGGTGGCCCGGGCCGCCGCGGGCGCGCTCCTCGAGGAACGGGACGAGGTGCGCTGGGCCGGCGGGGACGTCGTGGCCCGGCATGTAGAACGGCTCGGCGCCGTGGAGCTGGCCGTGCGGCCGCTGAAGGAGGCCGATCCCGCGCTGGTGCGGGCGGCCCTGCTCGACGGGCTGCGGGCCGAGGGGCTGGGGCTGCTGCGCTGGTCGCCGGACGCGGCGGCGCTGCGGCAGCGGCTGGCGTTCCTGCGGGCGCATGCCGGTGAGCCGTGGCCGGAGGTCTCGGACGAGGCGCTGCACGCGCGCGTGGACGAGTGGCTGGAGCCGGAGCTGGGCCGGGCGCGGCGGCGGGCCGACCTGGGGCGGATCGACGCCGGGCAGGCGCTGACGCGGCTGCTGCCGTGGGCGAGCGGGGAAGCGGCCCGGCTGGACGAGCTGGCGCCGGAGCGGATCACCGTGCCGAGCGGGTCCAGGATCCGGATCGACTACCGGGATCCGGAGCGGCCGGTGCTCGCCGTGAAGCTGCAGGAGATGTTCGGGCTGCGCGAGACGCCGGCCGTGGCGGGGGTGCCGCTGCTGGTGCACCTGCTCTCGCCGGCCGGGCGGCCCGCCGCCGTCACGGCCGACCTCGCCTCGTTCTGGCGGGACGGCTACCGGGGCGTGCGCGCCGAGCTGCGCGGGCGCTATCCGAAACACCCGTGGCCCGAGGACCCGGCGACGGCGGAGCCCACCCGGCACACCAACGCACGCCTCAAGCGCTGACCTTTGCTGCGCCGAGGGCGCCCGTCTGCCCAGGCGGAGGGACGGCCTCGGCGGGTTGTGCCGGCCTTCCGAGCCGTGCGGGCCTTCCGAGCCGTGCGGGCCGAGCCACGCGGGCCCGCTGCCTCAAGCACCCGTGACCCGAGGACCCGGCGACCGTGGAGCCGACCCGGCACACCAACGCACGGCCTGGACGCTGACCGCCGGTGCACGAAGGGAACCGCCCGCCGGAGCCGAGGGACGCCCTCGCCGTCCTCTACCGGCCGCGTATGCCGTGCCGCCCTCCCGCCCCGGGCTGCGCGGGCGTTGACCGAAGCACCCGTGACCCGAGGACCGGGCGACGGCCGGGCCGACCCGCACGCCAGCGCACGACTCGAGCGCTGACCGCCGGTGCCCCGAGGGCGCCCGTCCGGTGGAGCGGAGGGGCGCCCTCGGCGCTGTCCGGCGGTCGTGTCAGGACGTCGCGGACGGGCTCGGTGAGGGGTCGGCCGAGGCGTCGGCGGCGGCGACCTTCAGTTCGACGGTGACGGTGCCGCCGCCGGGGGTGGTGACCCGGAGCAGGAAGGTGCCGGTGGTGTCGTCCGCGTACAGCGCGGGCAGCGTGAGCCGGCCCTCGGCGTCGGTCTGCAGCCCGGTGAGGGTGCGCACGGCCTTGCCGTCGGCGTCCTTGAAGTAGGGGCCCTTGTCGTTCTCGGTGGCGTCGTCGGCGGCCTTGATCAGGGTGGCGGTGGCCGCGACCCGGTCGGCGGCGGCGCCCTTGTAGGTCGCCTTCACCTGGATCTTCTCGGCGAACTCGCCGCCCGGGGTGCAGGTCATCGCGGTGTCGCCGGTGCGGGTGAGGGTGTCGGCGGCCCGGGGCGTGACGGTGGCGGTGTAGCCGACGCTCTTGACCTGGTGGCCGACGACAGCCGTGGTGATCTTGAAGTCGCCGGTCTTCTCGCCCGCCTGGAGGGCCGGTGCGAGCGCCACGCCCTTGGCGTCGGTGGCGACGGTGGCGACGTTCTCGCCGCCGGCGAAGGTGGCGTCGGTGTCGCCGGTGATGGTGAACCGGATCCTGACCTTGGCGACGGCCGCTCCCGCCTTGGTCTCGGCGCGGGTGCCGATCCGCTGTCCGAACGCCTCGCCGGCCATCGCGGTGAGCTGTGCGGTGCCCGCGTCCTCGAGGTGGTCCACGGTCTCGGACGGGGTGGGCTGCGTCGGGGGGACGGGCGGCTTCGGCGGCTGGGGTTCGGGGCTCTCGCCGCCGCTGCCCGGCCGGGTCGGCTTCGGGTCGGGCTTGTGGTCCGGCTTGTGCCCGGGGTTCGTCGCCGGCGGGCTGGACGGCGCCGGGGTGTGGGTGCGCGGGGCGCCGTCGTCGCTGCGGTGGCTGGGGACGCCGCCGGTGCCGTCGGGCACGGAGTGGGTGCCCTTGCGGTAGTACTGCAGCCAGTTGAGGACCAGGTTCAGGTAGTCCTGCGAGTTGTTGTAGCTGAGGATCGCGCTGTGCAGACCGGCGTCGGTGGACATGTCCCAGTCGTTGCGGCACAGGTAGTGGCCCGCGGCGAGCGCGGCGTCGTAGACGTTGTTCGGGTCCGCCTTGCCGTCGGCGTTGCCGTCGCGGCCGGCCCAGGCCCAGGTGGACGGGATGAACTGCATCGGGCCGATGGCCTGGTCGTAGTGGCTGTTGCCGTCGTACGCGCCGTGGTCGGTGTCCTTGATGAGCGCGAAGCCGTTGCCGTCGAGCTGCGGGCCGAGGATCCGGCCGATCGTGGTGCCGTCGGCGTCGACGCGGCCGCCGCGGGCCTGGCCGGACTCCACCTTGCCGATGGCGGCGAGGAGTTGCCAGGGCAGGTTGCAGCCGGGCTTGGACGAGCGCAGCTCGGCCTCGGCCTTCTTGTAGGCGTCGAGGACGGTCGCGGGGATGCCCGCCTCCGCCTCGCCCCGGGCGACGGGGTCGCCGACGGTCGACGAGGGGCCGGGGTTGGGGCTCTTCAGCGGTGGAAGGTCCGTGTAGTACGGCGAGTTGCCGGTGGCGTCGCCGCCGGACGCGGCATCGGGTGCGGGGCTGCTGGAGCCGGCCGAGGCCGGTCTGCCGTGGTCGTCGCCGGCCGCTCCCGGAGCCTGGGACGCGGACAGTGCCGCGACCGCCGCCGCGGCCACGGCGGTGCTCGCCGCTCCCTTGCGCAGCCGCCTGCCGATGTGCGCCGCCATAGAGTGAACCCCTCCCGTGGACGCCTGCCGCGTCCGTCTCCGTCTGTCCGCCTCGCTCTGGTGTGACGGTTGACCCGGTGCTCTGGTTGCCCCTGTTCCGACATTCCGTTCGTGCGACGGGTGTGCGCTCGTGCCGCCGGACACGGCAACCCAGGTGACCCTACGACAACTTGTTTGCCGTGGGCACCCGTTCGCGTCCGCTTTTCACCGGTTGGCCGACACTGTCCGGCCGGGGGGACCGCGAAGGGCGCCGACGCATACTGGAGCGGACGTGATCACCGGTCGCGAAGCCGCGGCCGACGACCGCCCGAGGGGGCCCTGTTGCCGTTCACACTCAGCCACGCGGCGGCCGTACTGCCCGCCGTCCGCCGGGACGGCGGCGGACGGGGCCGGCTGGTGCCCTCGGTGCTCGTCGCGGGGTCCTTCGCGCCGGACGTCACCTATTACGCGGCGAGCGTCCGGCGGGACGCGATGGGGTTCGGGACGGTCACGCACTCCTTGCCCGGGGTGGTCGGCGTGGACGCCCTGATCGCCTGGGCGCTGGTGGGCTTGTGGCTGTTCGTGCGGGAGCCGCTGGTGGCGCTGCTCCCCCGGGCCCGCCAGGGGCGTGTGGCGGCTCTGCTGCGCTGCGGCGCGCCACGCGCGCGTGTCAGCGCGGGCTTGCTGCTGTGGGGTTACGTCTCGGCGGTGCTCGGCGCCCTGACGCACGTCGTGTGGGACGCGTTCACGCACCACGACCGGTGGGGGTCGCGACTGGCCGGTTTGGGCGGGGTGGTGGCGGGCCTGCCGCGGTACACGTGGCTGCAGTACGGCTCGTCGGCGCTGGCGGCCGTGGTGATCGCCGTGTTCCTGGTGGGGGCGCTGCGGCGGGCGCCCGCCGGGGCACCGGCGGGGGTGCCCGCGCTGTCGGTGCGGGACCGGTGGTGGGCGGCGGCCGTGATCGGGGGCTGTGCCCTGGCAGGAGCGGTGCAGCGGGCGGCGCGGTGGTGGGCGTACTGGGGTACGTCGGTGCGGCCGCTGGATCTGGTGCCGACCCTGTGCTTCGGGGTCGGGGCCGGGCTGCTGCTCGGGGTGCTGCTGTACGCGGCCGGGGTCAGGGTGTGGCGTCCGGTCCGGGTTCCGGGCGGTCCTGGCGGGGTGGTCGGTGCGGGCCGGGACCGGTCGGCGGCTCGGTGAGGGCGGCCACGAAGACGGTGAGGGTGTGTCTGGGGCGGGCCCGGGGGATCGCGGTGAGCAGCAGCGCCAGGTAGGCGCGGGCGAGGTCGGCCCAGGCGCGCCGGTCGGCGGTGCGGCGGAGTCGGGCGCGCGGCCGGCGCAGCAGGCCGGCGACGGCTTCGCGGGCGGCCGCGGTCCGGACGAGGGGGATGCGGGCGGTGCTTGCGCCGGGCGCGAGGGCCGGGACCGGTGAGGCGGCCGCGGGCGCGCCGGCACCGCTGCCGGTCTCGGCCCGGGCGCCGCCCCGTACCTCGTGGGTCCGGCGGTGGAGCATGCGTATACCCATGCCCGCAGTGTTGCGGCTGCGGGCACGGGGCTGCGTTCTGGCGGGGTCCACGTGAGTGAAGAACCCCGCCGGGGCTCCGCCGGTCAGGGGTGCGGCGCCCCTGCCGGTGTCGGACCGGTCAGGGGTGCCTACGCCGGTGCGGTGCCCCATCCGGGACACCGGACCGGCGTCAGTGTGCCGCCGACTCCCAGTCGCGGCCGACGCCCACCGAGACGTCCAGCGGGGCGCGCAGCTGGACGGCGCCGGCCATCTCGCGGCGGACCAGTTCCTCCACGGCCGCGCGCTCGCCGGGGGCGATCTCCAGCACGATTTCGTCGTGCACCTGCAGGAGCAGGCGGGACTTCAGGTCCGCCTCGCGCAGGGCCCGGTCGACGTCGAGCATGGCGATCTTGACGATGTCGGCGGCCGTGCCCTGGATGGGGGCGTTGAGGGCCATGCGTTCGGCGGCCTCGCGGCGCTGGCGGTTGTCGCTGTTGAGGTCGGGGAGGTAGCGGCGGCGTCCGAAGAGCGTCGCCGTGTAGCCCGTGGCCCGTGCCTCGTCGACGACGCGGCGCAGGTAGTCGCGGACACCGCCGAAGCGCTCGAAGTAGGTGTCCATCAGGCCGCGGGCCTCGGCCGCCTCGATGTTCAGCTGCTGGGAGAGGCCGAAGGCGGACAGTCCGTAGGCCAGGCCGTACGACATCGCCTTGATCTTGCGGCGCATCTCCGCGTCCACCGCGTCCCGCCCGACCGAGAAGACCTGGGAGGCGACCGTGGTGTGCAGGTCCTCACCCGTGGTGAACGCCTCGATCAGGCCCGCGTCCTCGGACAGGTGGGCCATGACGCGCAGCTCGATCTGGCTGTAGTCGGCGGTCATCAGGGACTCGAAGCCCTCGCCGACGACGAAGCCGCGGCGGATGGCCCGGCCCTCGTCCGTGCGGACCGGGATGTTCTGCAGGTTCGGGTCCGTGGACGACAGCCGGCCGGTCGCGGCCACCGTCTGGTTGAAGGTGGTGTGGATGCGGCCGTCGGCGGCGATGGTCTTGATCAGGCCCTCGACGGTGACGCGGAGCTTCGCCTGCTCGCGGTGCCGGAGCATGATGACCGGCAGCTCGTTGTCGGTCTGGGTGGCGAGCCAGGCCAGGGCGTCGGCGTCGGTGGTGTAGCCGGTCTTGGTCTTCTTCGTCTTCGGCAGCGCCAGCTCGCCGAAGAGGACTTCCTGGAGCTGCTTGGGCGAGCCGAGGTTGAACTCGTGGCCGGCGGCGGCGTGGGCCTCCTTCACGGCCTGCTGCACGGCGCCCGCGAACGTCTGCTCCATCGCCTCCAGGTGGGCGCGGTCGGCCGCGATGCCGTCGCGTTCCATGCGGGCGAGCAGGGCGGAGGTGGGCAGTTCCATGTCCCGCAGCAGGTCGGCGGCGCCGACCTCCTGGAGGCGGCCCTCGAAGGCCTCGCCCAGGTCGAGGACGGCGCGGGCCTGGATCATCAGGGCCTCCGCCTCGGCTCCGTCGTCCGCGCCGAAGGCGAGCTGGCCGTCGGCCGCGGCGGCGGGGGCCAGCTCGCGGTGGAGGTACTCCAGGGACAGGGCGTCCAGGTCGAAGGAGCGGCGGCCCGGCTTGACCAGGTACGCGGCGAGCGCGGTGTCCATCGCGACGCCGTCGACGCGCCAGCCGTGCTCGGCGAGGACCCGCATGGCGCCCTTGGCGTTGTGGAACACCTTCGGGCGGGCGGCGTCGGCGAGCCAGCCGGCGAAGGCGCGCTCGTCGGCCTCGTCCAGCTCGGCCGGGTCGAACCAGGCGGCCGCTCCTCCGGCCGCGGCGAGGGCGACCTCGGCGACCGAGCCGGTGCCCAGCGCCCAGGTGTCGACGGTGGCGACGCCGAGGGTTCCGGTGCCGTGCTCGGTGAGCCAGCCGGCCAGTTCGCCGGTGCGCAGGACGGCGCCGTCCAGCTCCACGCCCTCCGCCACGATGGGGGTGGCCTCGGCCTCCTCGCCGCCGGGGTCGACGGCGAAGAGCCGCTCGCGCAGCGACGGGTTGCGGATCTCCAGGGTGTCCAGGACCATCGCGACGGTCTTGCGGTCGTACGGCGCCCGCTCCAGGTCGGTGACCGTCTTCGGCAGCTCCACCTCGCGCTCCAGCTCGGTGAGCAGCCGGTTGAGCTTGACGGACTCCAGGTGGTCGCGCAGGTTCTGGCCCGCCTTGCCCTTGACCTCGTCGACGCGCTCGACCAGTTCCGCGAACGAGCCGAACTGGTTGATCCACTTCGCGGCGGTCTTCTCGCCGACGCCGGGGATGCCGGGGAGGTTGTCGGACGGGTCGCCGCGCAGGGCGGCGAAGTCCGGGTACTGGGCGGGCGTCAGCCCGTACTTCTCGAAGACCTTCTCCGGGGTGAACCGGGTCAGCTCAGAGACGCCCTTCGTCGGGTACAGCACGGTCGTGTGCTCGGTGACGAGCTGGAAGGAGTCCCGGTCGCCGGTGACGATCAGCACCTCGAAGCCCTCGGCCTCGGCCTGGGTGGCGAGGGTGGCGATGACGTCGTCCGCCTCGAAGCCCTCGACGGCGAAGCGCTGCGCGTGCATGGCGTCGAGCAGCTCGCCGATCAGCTCGACCTGCCCCTTGAACTCGTCGGGGGTCTTGGAGCGGTTCGCCTTGTACTCGGTGAACCGCTCGGAGCGCCAGGTCTTGCGGGACACGTCGAAGGCCACCGCGAAGTGGGTGGGCGCCTCGTCACGCAGGGTGTTGGCCAGCATCGACGCGAAGCCGTAGATCGCGTTCGTCGGCTGGCCCGTCGCGGTGGTGAAGTTCTCCGCGGGCAGCGCGAAGAACGCGCGGTAGGCCAGCGAGTGCCCGTCCATGAGCATCAGCCGGGGACGGCCGCCGGGGGTGCTGTCGGTCTTCTTCGATGCTGTGTCTGCCACGTCCCCGATCCTGCCACGCCCCACTGACAGCCGGGACCGGTCCGCCCCGCGGCGGGCGCCGGGGCGACCCGGCACACCGCCGTCGCGGGCGGCGGCCGGGGGCCCGCGCGCCCGCTGTGGCCGCCCCGGCGGCCTGTCGGCGCCCCGTGGGAGGATCGGTGGCGTACGTCTCACACGCAGTCGAAGGGGAGCGGGCGATGGCGACGAAGCCGCCCAAGGGTGATCCGGTCCAGGACGCGCCGCAGGTCGCGGAGCCCAGGCACACGGCGGCGGGCCTGCCGGCCGTCGGCCACACCCTGCGCATCGCCCAGCGGCAGATGGGCGTGCGGCGCACCGCACTGACCCTGCTGCGCGTGAACCAGAAAGACGGCTTCGACTGCCCGGGCTGCGCCTGGCCGGAGCCGGAGCACCGGCACAGGGCGGAGTTCTGCGAGAACGGCGCCAAGGCGGTGGCCGAGGAGGCCACCCTGCGCCGGGTCACCCCGGAGTTCTTCGCCGCGCACCCCGTCGCCGATCTCGCCGGGCGCAGCGGGTACTGGCTGGGCCAGCAGGGCCGGCTCACCCATCCCATGTACCTCGCCGAGGACGGCACGCACTACGAGCCGGTCACCTGGGAGCGCGCCTTCGGCATCGTCGCCGAGGAGATCTCCGCGCTGGCCTCCCCGGACGAGGCGGTCTTCTACACCTCCGGCCGCACCAGCAACGAGGCCGCGTTCCTCTACCAGCTCTTCGCGCGCGAACTGGGCACCAACAACCTGCCGGATTGCTCCAACATGTGCCACGAGTCGTCCGGTTCGGCGCTGTCGGAGACCATCGGCGTCGGCAAGGGCAGCGTCCTGCTGGAGGACCTGCACCGGGCCGACCTGATCATCGTGGCCGGGCAGAACCCCGGGACGAACCACCCGCGGATGCTCTCCGCGCTGGAGAAGGCCAAGGCGAACGGCGCGCGGATCATCAGCGTCAACCCGCTGCCCGAGGCCGGACTGGAGCGGTTCAAGAACCCGCAGACCCCGCAGGGCATGCTGAAGGGCGCCGCGCTCACCGATCTGTTCCTGCAGATCCGCATCGGCGGCGACCAGGCCCTGTTCCGCCTCCTGAACAAGCTGATCCTGGAGACCGAGGGCGCGGTCGACGACGAGTTCGTGCGGGAGCACACGCACGGGTACGAGGAGTTCGCCGAGGCCGCCCGCGCTGCCGACTGGGAGGGAACGCTCGCGGCCACCGGTCTCACGCGCGCGGAGATCGAGCAGGCGCTCGGCATGGTCCTCGCCTCGCGGCGGACCATCGTCTGCTGGGCCATGGGCCTCACCCAGCACAAGCATGCGGTGCCGACCATCCGCGAGGTCGTCAACTTCCTCCTGCTGCGCGGGAACATCGGCCGTCCCGGCGCGGGCGTCTGCCCGGTGCGCGGTCACTCCAACGTGCAGGGCGACCGCACGATGGGCATCTTCGAGCGGCCCGCGCCGGCCTTTCTGGACGCGCTGGAGAAGGAGTTCGGGTTCGCGCCGCCGCGCGAGCACGGCTTCGACGTCGTGCGGGCCATCCGGGCGCTGCGCGACGGCGAGGCGAAGGTGTTCTTCGCCATGGGCGGCAACTTCGTCTCCGCCTCCCCCGACACGGAGGTCACCGAGGCGGCCATGCGGCGCGCGCGGCTGACCGTGCACGTGTCGACCAAGCTGAACCGCTCGCACGTGGTCACGGGCGCGCGTGCCCTGATCCTGCCCACCCTGGGCCGCACCGAGCGCGATGTGCGGGGCGGCGGCGAGCAGTTCGTGACCGTCGAGGACTCCATGGGCATGGTGCACGCCTCGCGGGGCCGTCTGGAGCCGGCGAGCCGGCACCTGCTGTCCGAGCCGGCGATCGTGTGCCGGCTGGCGCGCCGGGTGCTGGGCGCGGACAGCAAGGTGCCGTGGGAGGAGTTCGAGGAGGACTACGCGACGATCCGGGACCGCATCGCGCGCGTGGTCCCCGGCTTCGAGGACTTCAACGCGCGGGTGGCCCGACCCGGCGGCTTCGCGCTGCCGCACGCCCCGCGCGACGAGCGCCGCTTCCCGACCGCGACCGGGAAGGCGAACTTCACCGCGGCCCCCGTGGAGTACCCGGAACTCCCCGCCGGGCGGCTGCTGTTGCAGACGCTGCGCTCGCACGACCAGTACAACACCACCATCTACGGCCTGGACGACCGCTACCGGGGCATCACGGGCGGCCGCCGGGTGGTGCTGGTGAACGCCGAGGACGCGCGCGCCCTGGGCGTGGCCGACGGGGCGTACGTCGACCTGGTGAGCGAGTGGCGGGACGGCGTGGAGCGGCGGGCGCCCGGCTTCCGCGTCGTGCACTACCCGACGGCGCGGGGCTGCGCCGCCGCCTACTACCCGGAGACCAACGTCCTGGTGCCGCTGGACGCCACGGCCGACACCAGCAACACCCCGGCCAGCAAGTCCGTCGTGGTCCGGCTGGAGCACGCCCTGGGGGGCGCGGCGGGGGGCGTCGCGGGCGAGCGCCGCCCGCAGGCCCGCCCGGAAGGGCGTCTGGAACAATCGGCGACCGACTGAGCGTTTGCTCAGCGACGTGACAGCTGTACGAGAACGGAGCCGCGCCCATGGGTGAGCAGCAGCAGGTGACATTCCCGCAGGAGGTCGTCGACGAGTACGCCGCGCTCGGCGTCGACCTGCCCGCGCTGTTCTCCGCGGGCCACCTCGGGACCCGTATGGGCGTGCAGATCCTGGAGGCGTCGGCGGAGCGGGTCGTCGGCACCATGCCGGTCGAGGGCAACACCCAGCCCTACGGGCTGCTGCACGGCGGCGCGTCCGCGGTGCTGGCGGAGACCCTGGGCTCGGTCGGCTCCATGCTGCACGGCGGCAGCTCGAAGATCGCGGTCGGCGTGGACCTCAACTGCACCCACCACCGCGGCGCCCGCTCGGGCCTGGTGACCGGCGTGGCCACCCCCGTGCACCGGGGGCGCTCCACGGCGACGTACGAGATCGTCATCAGCGACGAGGAGGAGCGCCGGGTCTGCACCGCCCGGCTCACCTGCCTGCTGCGCGACGTCCGCAAGGGCGACGAGGCGCACGTGCCGCACACCGGCGCCTGACCGCTGTCCGGCGGGGCCGCCGAGGCCCCGCCGGCCCCTTGCCCCCACCCGCGGCCCCGACAGCGGGACCCCGTCACCGCCCTTTCTCCGCCGCCGAGTTGACAGCCCGGCAGGCCGCGGGCCCACTCGCCCCGCCCCTCCCCCGCCGGCCTCCGCGCCCGCGCGCCCGAGCGCGTCCGGACGGCGCCGCGCCACACCGCGCCGCGCCACACCGCGCCGCCCCTTTCCGGGACAAAGGGACGCTTCCCCCGCAAGATCACCACAACCGTCCCCATGGGCGGAATGCGGAAAAGCGCCGAAGCCGTCGAGCTCCTTTCCCTTGCAGTAACTCTATGTAATACGCGCGCAATCCAGATTCTCGGTTTCGGCCATCGCGTCCACCCGTCCCAGGGCCGCACAGCAGTCCCGAAAGTCGCCTGCAGCAACAGAGTTGTGTAATTACCAAAACCGTCGAGACGCCTGAACGCGCCGACGCGGTCCTGCGGGTTCTCAGAATGCGGACGGGGCGAATCGACCTGAATTCATGCGTTCCCCCCACGCCGTACCGCTCTGCATTACCTCGTGTCATAACAAGAGCGTCACAGCCTTGGACAAGCACTCCTCCACGTTGTCCACACACGCCTAGAGTCACGGCCAGTCACCGCTCCATCGGGAGTTCGGTACCGGCGCGGCACCCAACACCCCACCACTCGGGGCGAACGTGCCTGCGGAAAGGATCGATTGTGCGACAGCGTTCTCTGGTGATTCTTACCTCCGTTCTGACCACCGGAGCTCTGACCCTCACCGCCTGCGGCTCCCGCAATGACGACAGCAAGGGCGGCGACAGCGGCAACGTGACGGTCACGATCGGCGTCGACGCCCCGCTGACCGGCCAGAACTCCGCGACGGGTCTCGGCATCCAGTACGGCGCCCAGATCGCCGTCGACGACGCCAACAAGAACAAGACCGTCCCCGGCGTCACCTTCAAGATCAAGGCACTGGACGACAAGGCGATCCCGGCCACCGGCCAGCAGAACGCCTCCCAGCTCGTCGCCGACAAGGACGTCCTCGGCGTGGTCGGCCCGCTCAACTCGGGCGTGGCCACCCAGATGCAGCAGACCCTCGCCTCGGCCAACCTGGTGGAGATCTCCCCCTCCAACACCGCGCCCGAGCTGACCCAGGGCAAGAACTGGCAGACCAGCAAGTCCCGCCCGTTCAAGTCCTACTTCCGTACGGCCACCACCGACGCCCTCCAGGGCGCCTTCGCCGCCGACTACGCGTACAACGGCCTCAAGAAGAAGAAGGCCTTCGTCGTCGACGACAAGCAGACCTACGGCGCCGGCCTCTCCAAGATCTTCAAGGCCCAGTTCGCCAAGCAGGGCGGCAAGGTCGTCGGCACCGACCACGTCAACACCGGTGACCGCGACTTCTCCACCCTCGCCACCAAGATCAAGAACTCGGGCGCCGACATCCTCTACTACGGCGGCCAGTACGACGAGTCCCAGGTGCTGACCAAGCAGCTCAAGGACGCCGGCGCCAAGATCCCGCTGTTCGGCGGCGACGGCATGTTCACCCCGACCTACATCAAGACCGCCGGCAAGGCCGCCGAGGGCGACCTCGTCACCTCCATCGGCGTCCCCGTCGACACCCTGCCCGCCGCCAAGGACTTCGTGGCCGCCTACAAGGCCAAGAAGTACCCCGGCGACTACGGCACCTACGGCTCGTACTCCTACGACGCCACCACCGCCATCATCAAGGCCGTCGGCCAGGTCGTGAAGGACGGCAAGGTGCCCTCCGACGCCCGCCAGCAGGTCGTCGACGCCGTCCAGAAGAGCTCCTTCGACGGCATCTCCGGCAAGATCTCCTTCGACGAGTACGGCGACACCACCAACAAGCAGCTGACCGTCTACAAGGTCACCAACGGCGAGTGGAAGTCCGCCAAGAGCGGCGTCGCCAACCCGAAGTAGTCCAGCCGGACACACCGCACCACCAGGGCCGCGCGGCGCAGACCACCGTCACCGCGCGGCCCGCCTTCTACGCCCCCCTTGACTCTCCCCACCACATGGAGGCCATGCGGTGAACACCCTGCCGCAGCAGCTGGCCAACGGGCTGTTCCTCGGCTCGATGTACGGGCTGATCGCCATCGGTTACACGATGGTGTACGGCATCGTCCAGCTCATCAACTTCGCCCACGGCGAGATCTTCATGACCGGAGGCTTCGGCGCACTCACGGTCTACCTCGCCCTGCCGGACGGCATATCCATGTGGATAGCCCTGCCGGCGATGCTCATCGGCGGCGCACTGGTCGCCGTGCTCATCGCCGTCGGCGCCGAGCGCTTCGCCTACCGCCCCCTGCGCGGAGCACCACGCCTCGCGCCACTCATCACCGCCATCGGCCTGTCACTGGCCCTGCAGCAGGCCGTCTTCAACTGGTACCCCGACGCCAAGTCCGCGCGCGTCTTCCCCCAGCTGCCGTTCGGCCCGCTCCACCTCGGCTCCGTGACCGTCCAGAGCGGCGACGTCTTCCTCATCATCGCCGCCCCGCTGTGCATGGCCGTCCTCGCCTTCTTCGTCCGGCTCTCCCGCACCGGCCGCGCCATGCAGGCCACCGCCCAGGACCCGGACACCGCACAGCTCATGGGCATCGACACCAACCGCATCATCGTCATCGCCTTCGCCATCGGCGGCTTCTTCGCCGCCGTCGCCGGCCTGTCCTACGGCCTCAAGTACGGCTCCGTCTCCTACGACATGGGCTTCATCGCCGGCCTCAAGGCCTTCACCGCGGCCGTCCTCGGCGGCATCGGCAACATCTACGGCGCCATGCTCGGCGGCCTCGTCCTCGGCCTCGCCGAAGCCATGGCCACCGCCTACATCGCCGACATCCCCGGCATGCAGCAGCTCGGCGGAGGCGGCTGGGCCGCCGTCTGGGCCTTCGTCCTGCTGATCCTCGTACTCCTCTTCAGACCACAAGGCCTGCTCGGCGAGCGCGTCGCGGACAGGGCGTGAGCACCATGACCGACACCACCACCGCAGCACCGGCCACGGCCACGCACGGGCCCGTCCCGCTGCCGCCCGCCGCCGCCCGACTGCTCATCGCCATCGGCGCCGTGGGCACCATCGCCAGCACCTTCATGAGCTGGACCTGGACCCCCGCGTTCCCCGGCGACCTCACCGTCTACGGCTACCCCGCGGGCCTGCAGATCCTCGCCCTCGTGGCCGGCGCCCTCACCCTGCTGTTCTCCCTCACCCTCTGGAACATCAAGGGCCTGCGCTGGCTCAACCCCGCCGGCGCCACCTCCCCCGTGTTCCTCACCGCCCTGTCGGCGTTCACCGTCTGCTGGTTCACCGGCATCGCCATCGCCGTCGACCTCGACGGCCTGGTCAACCTCGACCCCGGCGCCTACGTCGCCATGGCCGCCTCCGCACTGCCCGTCGTCGGCGCCCTCGCCCTGCCCCACCCGGCCCCCGGCACCGGACTGCGCGGCTACCTCACCAAGCCCCAGCAGCCCCGCCCCGGCACCCTGTCCCCGCTCCTCGAGCGCGGCGTCATCACCGCCGGCACCGCCATCGCCCTGATCGCCTTCACCTACGGCATCGGCATCGACAACGACGCGAGCGAAACCTTCATCGGCTTCCTCCTCCTCGTCATCTTCGCCGCCTGGGGCCTGATGCACACCGGCCTCGTCGACCGCTACGCGACCATGGCCGCCCAGCACAAGGGCTTCGCCTCCGCGCTGGCCTTCCTCGCCGCCGTGATCTTCCCGTTCACCCAGAGCGACGACCACAACGCCAACGTCGGCGTCAACATCCTCATCTTCGCCACCGTCGCACTCGGCCTGAACATCGTCGTCGGCCTCACCGGCCTCCTCGACCTCGGCTACGTCGCCTTCCTCGGCGTCGGCGCCTACGCGGCCGCACTCGTCTCCGGCTCCGAGTACTCCCGCTTCTCCGGCGTCCACTTCCCCTTCTGGGCCGCCGCCCTCACCGGCATGGCCGCCTCGCTCGTCTTCGGCGTCCTCATCGGCGCCCCCACCCTGCGACTGCGCGGCGACTACCTGGCCATCGTCACCCTCGGCTTCGGAGAGATCTTCCGCATCACCGTCAACAACCTCGACGGCGACTCCGGACCCGACATCACCCGCGGCCCCAACGGCATCACCCAGATCCCGGACCTGGACATCCTCGGGTTCAAGTTCGGCGAAGCACACGAGATAGCCGGGTTCACACTCGGCCGCTTCGCCAACTACCTCTTCCTGATGCTCATCGTCACGGCCATCGTCGTGCTCGTCTTCACCCGCGCCGCCGACTCCCGCATCGGCCGCTCCTGGATCGCCATCCGCGAGGACGAGACCGCCGCCACCGCCATGGGCATCAACGGCTTCCGGGTCAAGCTGATCGCCTTCGCCCTCGGCGCCTCCCTCGCCGGCCTCGCCGGCACCGTGATGGCCCACGTCAACTACAGCGTCAACCCGCAGCCCTACCAGTTCGCCGGCGCCGCCCCGCCCAACTCCGCCTTCCTCCTCGCCGCCGTCGTCCTCGGCGGCATGGGCACCGTCAGCGGCCCCCTCCTCGGCGCCAGCGTCCTCTACCTGGTCCCCGAGAAGCTCCAGTTCCTGCAGAACTACGAACTGCTGGCCTTCGGCATCGCGCTCGTCCTGCTGATGCGCTTCCGGCCGGAGGGCATCATCGCCAACCGCCGCCGCCAGCTCGAATTCCACGAAATCGGCCAACTCGACGTCCCCGAACAGAGAACGCTCACCGACGAACCGGCCGCCACCAAGGCAGGGGCGTAAAGAACCATGACGACACCTGTACTCGAAGCCCGTGACGTCACCATGCGCTTCGGCGGCCTCACCGCCGTCCGATCCGTCGACTTCACCGTCAACAGCGGCGAGATCGTCGGCCTGATCGGCCCCAACGGCGCCGGCAAGACCACATTCTTCAACTGCCTCACCGGCCTGTACGTGCCCACCGAGGGCACCGTCGCCTTCCGGGGCAAGGTGCTCCCGCCCAAGCCGCACCTGGTCACCCAGGCCGGGATCGCCCGGACCTTCCAGAACATCCGGCTCTTCGCCAACATGACGGTCCTGGAGAACGTCCTCGTCGGCCGCCACACCCGCACCAAGGAGGGCCTCTGGTCCGCCCTCCTGCGCGGCCCCGGCTTCCGCAAGGCCGAGAAGGAGTCCGAGGCCAAGGCCATGGAACTCCTCGAGTTCGTCGGCCTCGCCGCCAAGCGCGACCACCTCGCCCGCAACCTGCCCTACGGCGAACAGCGCAAGCTGGAGATCGCCCGCGCACTCGCCAGCGAGCCCGGCCTGCTGCTCCTCGACGAGCCGACGGCCGGCATGAACCCGCAGGAGACCCGGACCACCGAGGAACTGGTCTTCGCCATCCGGGACAAGGGCATCGCCGTCCTCGTGATCGAGCACGACATGCGCTTCATCTTCAACCTCTGCGACCGCGTCGCCGTCCTCGTCCAGGGCGAGAAGCTCGTCGAGGGCACCTCCGACGTCGTCCAGGCCGACGACCGGGTCGTCGCCGCCTACCTCGGCGAACCCTTCGAGGGCGACCCCGGCCAGGCCGAGGCGGCCGAGGTCGAGGCCGCCGAGGTCGAGGCGGCGGAGACCGCCGCCGACGCCGGAACCCCGGCCGCGGCCCCGAAGACCGACGCCGAGCCCGAGCCCGCGCAGGCCGAGTCCACCGGCCCGGACGACGCCGCACCCGCCGACGCCGGCACCACCGGCGGCCCGGAGAGCGGCGCGGAGAGCACCAGCACCACCAAGGGAGACACCCAGTGACCGCACTGCTGGAGGTCGAGGACCTCAGGGTCGCCTACGGCAAGATCGAAGCCGTCAAGGGCATCTCGTTCAGCGTCGAAGCCGGCCAGGTCGTCACCCTCATCGGCACCAACGGCGCCGGCAAGACGACCACCCTGCGCACCCTCTCCGGACTGCTCAAGCCCAGCTCCGGAAAGATCCTCTTCGACGGCAAGCCACTCGCCGGCGTCCCCGCGCACAAGATCGTCGCCCTCGGACTCGCCCACTCCCCCGAGGGCCGGCACATCTTCCCGCGCCTGTCCATCGCCGAGAACCTCCAGCTCGGCGCCTTCCTCCGCAAGGACAAGGAAGGCATCGAGAAGGACATCCAGCGCGCCTACGACCTCTTCCCCATCCTCGGAGAGCGCAGGAAGCAGGCCGCCGGCACCCTCTCCGGCGGTGAGCAGCAGATGCTGGCCATGGGCCGGGCGCTGATGTCCCAGCCCAAGCTGCTGATGCTCGACGAACCCTCCATGGGCCTGTCGCCGATCATGATGCAGAAGATCATGGCGACGATCGTCGAGCTGAAGGCTTCCGGCACCACGATCCTGCTGGTCGAGCAGAACGCCCAGGCGGCGCTCTCGCTCGCCGACCAGGGCCACGTCATGGAGGTCGGCAGCATCGTCCTCTCCGGCACCGGACAGGACCTGCTGCACGACGAGTCCGTGCGCAAGGCGTACCTCGGCGAGGACTGACCCCGCCGCGCACCGCCGGTACGACGAGGCCCGCGTCCCCCTTCTCCGGGGCGCGGGCCTCGTCCTGTGCGCGGGGGGGGCTCAGCCCTTCTTCGCGGACTTCTTCTCGTCGTTGTCCGCGATGACCGCCTCGGCGACCTGCTGCATCGACAGACGCCGGTCCATCGACGTCTTCTGGATCCAGCGGAACGCGGCCGGCTCGGTCAGCCCGTACTCCGTCTGCAGGATGGACTTCGCGCGGTCCACCAGCTTGCGCGTCTCCAGCCGCTGGGTGAGGTCCGCGACCTCCTTCTCCAGCTCCCGCAGCTCGGTGAACCGGGACACGGCCATCTCGATCGCCGGGACGACGTCGCTCTTGCTGAACGGCTTCACCAGGTACGCCATGGCACCGGCGTCCCGGGCCCGCTCCACCAGGTCGCGCTGCGAGAACGCGGTGAGCATCAGGACCGGGGCGATGGACTCCTCGGCGATCTTCTCGGCCGCGGAGATGCCGTCGAGCTTGGGCATCTTCACATCGAGGATCACCAGGTCCGGGCGGTGCTCGCGGGCCAGTTCGACGGCCTGCTCGCCGTCCCCGGCCTCGCCGACGACGGTGTAGCCCTCCTCCTCCAGCATCTCTTTCAGATCGAGCCGGATCAGGGCCTCGTCCTCGGCGATGACGACACGGGTCGTCAGCGGAGGCACGTGCGACTTGTCGTCGTCGGGCACGTCTACGGGCTGGGGCGACTCGGGGGAGGTCACTCGGGCTCCTTGTTACGAGGCAGGTCGGTACTGCTGACAAGAGCCTACCCAGCTGCGGTAAGGTGGTCAGGCAGCGGGTCGAGGTAAACCTTCGATTCACCGGGCCCCGGTAGCCCAATTGGCAGCAGGCAATGGATTCAAAACCCATACAGTGTCGGTTCGAGTCCGACCCGGGGCACTTTTCCTTCGATCCGAAGGTCACCATTCACGAGCGGATTTCCACATTCCCGTGAACCTCCGCTCTTCTCCGCGTGTCACAGCGATCGCCTTCGCAGAGTGGCCGCATGTACGACGTCAGCACCCGTAAGCAGGCTCTCGCGCTTGTCGCGCAGGGCCGCAGCCTGAACGCGGTGAGCCGCGAGACCGGTATCTCGCGCGCTGCGATCCGTTCATGGCAGGTCCGTCTCGAACCGCTGTCCCGCTCAGCGCCTCCGCCCGGGCCGCCTTCCGACGCCCGCGCATACGCGTACCTGCTGGGCCTCTATCTCGGCGACGGGTGCATCAGCCCGCACCCGGGCGGCGGTTACTACCTCAGGATCGCGTGCGCCGACACATGGCCCGGGCTCATGCGGATGTGCTGCGAGGCCATCGCACGTGTACGCCCCGGGGTGCGCGTCCATACGCTCCACAAACAGGGCTGTGCGATGGTGACCAGCTACCACCGGCACTGGCCCGTCCTGTTCCCCCAGCACGGTCCCGGCAAGAAGCACGAGCGACGGATCGTCCTGGAGCCCTGGCAGCAGGACATCGTCGACGAGTACCCCTGGGAGTTCGTCCGCGGCCTGATCCACTCCGACGGATGCCGTGTCACCAACTGGACGACTCGCCTGGTCGGCGGTGAGCGCAGGCGCTACGAGTATCCCCGCTACTTCTTCACCAACGTCTCCGACGACATCCGGCGGCTCTACACGGACACACTCGACAGGCTCGGGATCACGTGGACCCACTGCACCCGCAACGGCGACCCGTACAACATCTCCGTCGCCCGAAAAGCCTCCGTAGCCCTCATGGACGTGCACGTGGGCCCCAAGTACTGAGCCTTCGCTACTTGGGGCTGTCGTCCTCGCCGATGTGGTGTACGCGGACCATGTTGGTCGCGCCGGGGACGCCGGGGGGTGAGCCGGCCGTGATGACCACGATGTCGCCCTTCTCGCAGCGGCCGTACCGCAGGAGGAGTTCGTCCACCTGGGCGACCATCGCGTCCGTGGAGTCCGCCTCCGGGCCGAGGAAGGTCTCCACGCCCCAGGTGAGGCTGAGCTGGGAGCGGGTGGCCGGCTCGGGGGTGAAGGCCATCAGGGGGATCGGCGAGCGGTAGCGGGAGAGCCGGCGGGCGGTGTCGCCGGACTGGGTGAACGCGACGAGGAACTTGGCCCCGAGGAAGTCGCCCATCTCGGCGGCGGCGCGGGCGACGGCTCCGCCCTGGGTGCGGGGTTTGTTGCGTTCGGTGAGCGGCGGCAGGCCCCTGGCGAGGATGTCCTCCTCCGCGGCGGCGACGATCTTGGCCATGGTGCGCACGGTCTCGACGGGGTAGTTGCCGACGCTGGTCTCGCCGGAGAGCATCACGGCGTCGGTGCCGTCGATGACGGCGTTGGCGACGTCGGAGGCCTCGGCGCGGGTGGGGCGTGAGTTCTCGATCATCGAGTCGAGCATCTGGGTGGCGACGATGACGGGTTTGGCGTTGCGCCGGGCGAGTTTGATGGCGCGCTTCTGGACGATGGGCACCTGTTCGAGGGGCATTTCGACGCCGAGGTCGCCGCGGGCGACCATGATTCCGTCGAAGGAGGCGACGATGTCGTCGATGTTCTCGACGGCCTGGGGTTTCTCGACCTTGGCGATGACGGGGAGGCGGCGGCCTTCCTCGTCCATGATGCGGTGGACGTCGTGGGCGTCCTTGCCGCTGCGGACGAAGGAGAGGGCCACGACGTCGAAGCCGGTGCGCAGGGCCCAGCGCAGGTCGTCCTCGTCCTTCTTGGACAGGGCGGGTACGGAGACGGCGACGCCGGGGAGGTTGAGTCCCTTGTGGTCGGAGATGACGCCGCCTTCGGCCACTCGGGTGTGGACCCGGGGGCCGTCGACGGCGGTGACTTCGAGGCCGACCTTGCCGTCGTCGACGAGGATGCGTTCGCCGGGGGTGACGTCGGCGGCGAGGCCGGCGTAGGTGGTGCCGCAGATGTGGCGGTCGCCTTCGACGCCTTCCTCGACGGTGATCGTGAAGGTGTCGCCGCGTTCAAGGAGTACGGGGCCTTCGCTGAATCGGCCGAGGCGGATCTTCGGGCCTTGAAGGTCGGCGAGGATTCCGACGCTGCGGCCGGTTTCGTCGGCGGCTTTTCTGACGTGCTGGTATCGCACCTCGTGCTCGGTCTGGGTGCCGTGGCTGAGGTTGAAGCGGGCGACGTCCATTCCGGCTTCGACGAGTGCTTTGATCTGGTCGTACGAGTCGGTGGCGGGGCCCAGAGTGCAGACGATCTTTGCTCGGCGCATAGGTCGAGCCTAGGCCTTACCCACGGGTAGTGAATCCGGGGTTCATGACTGCCCAACAACCGTTGGGTAAAGGGATATTGACAACTGTTGAATTGTGCGAAGGCCCGCTCCTTTGAGCGAAATCTTCACGTCGTGGGTTTTCGGTCTTCAGACCCGCGGGGGCCGCATCGTGAATTGGGCGGTGACCTGTGCGCCGACGCGCAGTCGCGGGGGTTCGAGGTCGAGGGGCCGGGGTGGTTCCTCCGGTTGGGCGAGTGCGGTGCGGCGTGCACCGCGTTCCTGGGGGGTGCGTCCGGGGCGGGTGTGGTCGTCGCCGGTGTCGGTGAGTTCGACGAGGGCGGCGACGGTGGTGCCGAGGGCGTCGGCGTATTCGCGGGCCCGGCGGAGGGCCTCGTGGACGGCCTGGCGGCGGGCCTGGGCGGGCACGGGTGAGTCGGGGCGCAGGGACCACCAGGGGCCGTCGATCCGGGTGAGTTCCAAGTCGGCCAGTCGGGTGGTGAGTTCGGCGAGGGCGGTGAAGTCGGTGAGTTCGGCGGTGAGGTGGACGCGGCCGTGGTGGCCGCGTACGCGTTCGCCGCGGCCGTGGGGGGTGAGTTCGGGGGTGATCGAGATGCTGCCGGTGGTCACGTGTTCCACCGCGTCGCCGTAGGACTTGACGAGGTCGAGGGCGGCGGTGTTGCGGCGGGTGAGGTCGTCGAGGGTGGTGCGGCGGTCGCGGCCGCGGGCGGTGACGGTGACGCCGATGCGGGCGATCTCGGGTTCGGCGTCGATCTCGGCCTCGCCGCGGACGGTGAGGAGGGGGGCGTCGGGGGTGCCGTGGGGTGAGGTCGCCGGTGGGGTCATACGTCCCACTGTGTCATGGGGTTTCCGCTTCTGTGGCCGGAGTTGGGGCGACAGGTCACCAGATCGAAACCGAATGGACCTGTTGCTTTCGGTCATGCCCGGGTCAGAATCTACGCGCGTTGTTGGCTGTTTCCCCGAGGAGACCGAGAGATGCCGTTGAACCGCCGGAAGTTCCTGAAGAAGTCCGCCGTGACCGGGGCGGGGGTGGCGATCGCCGGTGCGGGAGCGGCTCCGGCGGCCGAGGCCGCGGAGGCGAAGGGGCCGGGGAAGCACCCGAAGCGGTACTCGCTGACCGTCATGGGCACCACGGATCTGCACGGTCACGTCTTCAACTGGGACTACTTCAAGGACGCGGAGTACTCCGACAAGGCGGGCAACGCGCAGGGCCTGGCGCGTGTCTCGACGCTGGTCGAGTCGATCCGCGAGGAGAAGGGCCGCTGCAACACGCTGCTGCTGGACGCCGGTGACACGATCCAGGGCACGCCGCTGACGTACTACTACGCGAAGGTCGACCCGATCACCGCCAAGGGCGGTCCGGTGCACCCGATGGCGCAGGCGATGAACGCGATCGGGTACGACGCGGCGGCGCTCGGCAACCACGAGTTCAACTACGGCATCGAGACGCTGCGGAAGTTCGAGGACCAGCTCGACTTCCCGCTGCTGGGCGCCAACGCGGTGGACGCGAAGACGCTGAAGCCGGCCTTCCCGCCCTACTTCATGAAGAAGTTCCACGTGCCGGGCGCTCCGCCGGTGAAGGTGGCCGTGCTGGGTCTGACCAACCCGGGCATCGCGATCTGGGACAAGGCGTACGTGCAGGGCAAGCTGGCGTTCCCGGGTCTGGAGGAGCAGGCCGCGAAGTGGGTGCCGAAGCTGCGGGCGATGGGCGCGGACGTGGTCGTGGTGTCGGCGCACTCGGGTACGTCGGGGAACTCGTCGTACGGTGACCAGCTGCCGTACGTGGAGGACGCGGCGGCGAACGTGGCGCGGCAGGTGCCGGGTATCGACGCGATCCTGGTGGGGCACGCGCATCTGGAGATTCCGGAGCTGAAGGTCGTCAACGAGAAGTCGGGCCGGACGGTCGTGCTGTCGGAGCCGCTGTGCTTCGCGGAGCGGCTGAGCGTCTTCGACATCGAGCTGGTGTTCGGCAAGGGCCGGTGGGAGGTGGAGTCGGTGTCCGCTTCGCTGCGTGACTCGAGGACGGTGGCGGACGACCCGCGGATCACGAAGCTGCTGAAGGACGAGCACGACAAGGTCGTGGCGTACGTCAACCAGGTGGTGGGTCGGGCGACGCAGACCCTGACGACGGTCGAGGCGCGGTACAAGGACGCCCCGATCATCGATCTGATCACCAAGGTCCAGGAGGACGTGGTGAAGGCGGCGCTGGCGGGCACGGAGTACGCGTCGCTGCCGGTGATCGCGCAGGCGTCGCCGTTCTCGCGGACGTCGCAGATCCCGGCCGGCGATGTGACGATCCGGGACCTGTCGGGTCTGTACGTGTACGACAACACGCTGGTCGCGAAGCTGATGACGGGCGCGCAGGTGCGGGCGTACCTGGAGTACTCGGCGGCGTACTACGTGCAGACGGCGGCGGGCGCGGCGGTCGACGTGGAGAAGCTGACGAACGCGGGTGGCCGTCCGGACTACAACTACGACTACGTGTCGGGTCTGTCGTACGACATCGACGTGGCGCAGCCGGCGGGTTCGCGAATCAGGAACCTGACGTTCGGTGGTGCGGCGCTGGACGACGCGCAGCAGTTCGTGCTGGCGGTGAACAACTACCGCGCCAACGGCGGTGGCGCCTTCCCGCACGTGGCGTCGGCGAAGGAGCTGTGGTCGGAGTCGACGGAGATCCGCACCCGGATCGCGGAGTGGGTGACGGCGAAGGGTGTGCTGGACCCGAAGGACTTCGCGTCGGTGGACTGGAAGCTGACGCGGGACGGCACCCCGGTGTTCTGAGTCTCCGGTCGAGGTGTGTCGGCGGCGTCGGTGCGGGTTCCCGCACCGGCGCCGCCGTCGTGCGTGGGGCCTATTCGAGGAGGGGGACCAGTTGCCCGGCTTGTCTGGCGTGCGGCATGCGGGGGGCGAGGTCCTGGAGTCCGAAGGTGGTGAAGGCGGTGCGGGTGGGCAGGGGGTACTGCTCCTTGCCGGTGAGGGAGTTGAGGATGGTGGCGCTGCGCCAGGCGGTGAGGCCCAGGTCGGGGGCGCCGACGCCGTGGGTGTGCAGTTCGGCGTTCTGGACGTAGACGGAGCCGGTGACGGCGGGGTCGAGGACGAGGCGGTAGTTCTCGTCGATGCGGGGGCGTTCGCTGCCGTCGCGGCGCATGTAGGGGTCGAGTCCGGCGAGGAGGCCGCCGAGGGGGCGTTCGCGGTAGCCGGTGGCGAGGACGACGGCGTCGGTGGTGAGCCGGCTGCGGGCGCCCTGCTGGAGGTGTTCGAGGTGGAGTTCGACCTGGCCGGCGGCGATGCGGCCGGCGGTGCGGACGCGGACGCCGGGGGTGAGGACGGTGTCGGGCCAGCCGCCGTTCAGGGTGCGCCGGTACAGCTCGTCGTGGATGGCGGCGAGGGTGTCCGCGTCGATGCCTTTGTGCAGTTGCCACTGGGCGGTGGTGAGCCGGTCGCGGACGGGTTCGGCGAGGGCGTGGAAGTAGCGGGTGTAGTCGGGGGTGAAGTGTTCGAGGCCGAGTTTGGAGTACTCCATCGGTGCGAACGCTTCGGTGCGGCCGATCCAGTGCAGTTTCTCGTGGCCGGCGGGGCGGTGGCGCAGCAGGTCGAGGAAGACCTCGGCGCCGGACTGTCCCGAGCCGACGACCGTGATGTGGCCCGCGGTGAGGAGGGTGGCGCGGTGGTCGAGGTAGTCGGCGGCGTGGATGACGGGGACGCCGGGTGCTTCGACGAGTGGCCGCAGGGCGTCGGGCACATGGGGGGTGGTGCCGATGCCGAGGACGATGTTGCGGGTGTGGGTGCGGCCGTGGGCGGGGGTGCCGCCGTGGGGGTCGTGGCGGGTGTGGTCGATCTCGAAGACGTCGTGTTCGGGGTTCCAGCGGACGGCGTCGACCTGGTGGTGGAAGCGGAGTCCGGGCAGGTGCTCGCAGACCCAGCGGCAGTAGGCGTCGTATTCGGCGCGCTGGATGTGGAAGCGCTCGGCGAAGTAGAAGGGGAAGAGCCGTTCGTGGGTCTTCAGGTAGTTGGGGAAGCTCCAGGGGCTGGTGGGGTCGGCGAGGGTGACCAGGTCGGCGAGGAAGGGGACCTGGATGGTGGCGCCTTCGATGAGCAGGCCGGGGTGCCAGTCGAAGCGGGGGCGTCGTTCGTAGAAGACGGCGTCGAGTTCGGCGAGGGGGTGGGCGAGGGCGGCGAGGGAGAGGTTGCTGGGGCCGATGCCGATGCCGACGAGGTCGCGGGGGGCGCCGGGCCGGTGGTGTGGGGGGTTGGTCATGCGGGGGTGGCTCCTTCGGCGAGTTCGAGGAGTGCGGCCAGTTCGTGGGGCCGGGTGTGGGGGTTGAGGAAGGTGGCCTTGAGCCAGAGCCGTCCGTCGGGGCGGGCTCGTCCGAGGACGGCCCGGCCTTCGTGCAGCAGGCGGCGGCGTACGGCGGCGACGGCGGTGTCGGGGGCGCCGGCGGGCCGGAACAGGACGGTGCTGATGACGGGCCGGTCGTAGAGGTCGTGGCCGGGGTGGCGGTGGACGAGGTCGGCGAACTCGTCGGCGTGGGCGCAGACCTGGTCGACGAGGGCGCCGAGTCCGGTGCGGCCGAGGGTCTTCAGGGTGACGGCGATCTTGAGGATGTCGGGCCGGCGGGTGGTGCGCAGTGAGCGGCCGAGCAGGTCGGGGAGGCCTGCTTCGGTGTCGTCGTCGGCGTTGAGGTAGTCGGCGTGGTGGTGGAGTGCGGTGAGTTCGCCGGGCGCGGCGACGGCGAGGAGTCCGGCGGCGGCCGGCTGCCAGCCGAGTTTGTGCAGGTCGAGGGTGACGGTGTGGGCGGTTTCGAGTCCGGCGAGTTTGTGGCGGTGCCGGTCGCTGAAGGCGAGGCCGGCGCCGTAGGCGGCGTCGACGTGCAGGCGGGCGCCGTGGGTGGCGCACAGGCGGGCGGCCTCAGGCAGCGGGTCGATGAGTCCGGCGTCGGTGGTGCCGGCGGTGGCGGCGACGAGCAGGGGGCCGGGCTCGGTGCTGAGGGTGTGGTGGAGGGTTGCGGGGTCGAGGGTGCCGCGCGGGGTGGGCAGGACGATCGGGTGGGGCAGGCCGAGCAGCCAGGCGGCGCGGGGCAGGGAGTGGTGGGCGTTGGCGCCGTGCACCAGCCGGAGGCGGGGGCCGTGCGTCTCGCGGGCGAGGAGCAGGGCGAGTTGGTTGGATTCGGTGCCGCCGGTGGTGACGAGGGCGTCGCGGAGGCCGATGAGCCGGGCGAGGGCGCGTGTGACCTCGGTTTCCAGGGCGGAGGCGGCGGGGGCCTGGTCCCAGGAGTCGAGTGAGGGGTTGAGGGCGCTGGCGGCGAGGTCGGCGGCGGTGGCGAGGGCGAGCGGCGGGCAGTGCAGGTGGGCGGCGCAGAGCGGGTCGGCGGGGTCGGCGGCGCCTTCGGCCAGGGCGTGGACGAGGGTGCGCAGGGCGTCGGGGTCCGGGGCGTCGGGGAGGACGCCGTTTCCGAGGGCCGTGGTCATGCGGGCGGTGACGGCTTCGGGGCCGCCGGCCGGCAGGGGGCCGCCGCGGGCCCGGCGGCCGGTGGCGAGGGCGTCGAGGACGGTGTCCAGGAGGGGACGGAGGGCTGTGGGTCCGCCGGGTCCTGAGGCGAGGGGCGGGGTGCTCATGGGCTGTCCTCCGGGGCGCGGGGAGGGGGGCGGCCGTGGCGGGGGTCCACCCGTCCGGGAGGTTCAACGATCGGGACCCGGTCGTGGGTACTGCCGTACGGGGAAAACGCGTTGGAGCGGTGGAGCCGTGGTGGCGCCGCGGCTACCGTCGTTCGGATGGTTGACGCGTGGATGATCGAGGTGCCCGGTGAGCGGGTGGTGGTGCGTGAGCCCGGTCCGCGGGACGAGGTGCCGCTGCTGACGCTGTTCGAGGAGTGCGAGGACTGGTTCGTGGCGGCGACGGGGCTGCCGTCGGGGCCGGGTGATGTGCAGAGCCTGTTCTACGCGCTGCCGGAGGGGGCGAGTCCGGAGGACAAGGTGCTGCTGGTGCTGGAGCGGGACGGCGTGGTCGCGGGTCTGGTGGACGCGGTGCTGGACCATCCGGAGCCGGGTGCGGTGGCGGTGGGCCTGTTCCTGCTGGCGCCCTGGGCGCGGGGACGGGGGCTGGGCCGGGCGCTGGCGGAGTCCCTGCTGGCCCGGGCGGGCTCGGTGTCCCTGGTGACGGCGTCGGTGCCGGCCGGCTGGCGCTCCGGGGAGGCTTTCCTGGAGCGGCTCGGTTTCCTGCTGGGTGCGGCCGTTCCGGCGCGTGAGGCGGTGGGCAACCGGCGGGCGGGCCCGCGTGAAGGGGGCGTGCGCCGGGCGGAGTTGCGGGTGGGGAACGGCTAGGGGCTGCCTCCCGGACGGCGTGGTGCCCCCGCTCCCCTCCCGAGGGAGGGGAGCGGGGGCACCACGCCGTCCGGGACTTCGGTGCTATGCGTCCCGGACGCGCAGGGCGCGGGCCAGGTCGTCGAGTTCGTCGACCAGTTTGCGGCGCAGCGCGGCGACGGGTTCCGCCTCGCGCAGGCAGGCCTCGCCGAGGGCGAGGTTCTCGGCGTCGACCGCGTGGTACGGGAAGGCCCAGCGTCCGGCGGCCGCGGCGATGGCGGGGCCGCGGCGGGCGGCGAGCGGGACGACGTCCTGGTAGTAGCGGGGTACGTAGGCGCGGACGAGGTCGGCCTGTTCGGGCTGCCAGAAGCCGCGCGCGGTGGCCGTGAAGAGGTAGTTGGAGAGGTCGTCGGAGGCGAACATCGCGTCCCAGGCGGCGCGTTTGGCCTCCGGGTCGGGGAGGGCGGCGCGGCAGGTCGCGGCGCCTTCCTGGCCGTTGGCGGAGGGGTCGCGGTCGAGTTCGGCGGCGATGGCGGCCTCGTCGGTGGCGCCGAGGACGGCGAGCCGGCCGAGGATGCGCCAGCGCAGTTCGGGGTCGAGTTCGGGTCCGCCGGGGACCGTGTCGTCGGCGAGCCAGGCGGCGATGGTGTCGGGGTGGGCGGCGACGTCGATGAAGTGGCGTACGGCGATCAGGCGCAGGCCGGGGTTGTCGCCGTCCTCGGTGCGGCGCAGCAGGTCGCGGCAGAGGGAGCCGAGGGTGGCGAGGGCCGCGGGGCGGTCCTCGGGGCGCAGGTAGCGGTCGGTGACCTCGTGGGCGGCGAAGGCGAGGACGCCTTCGGCGACGGCGAGGTCGGTCTCGCGCGGGAGGTGGGTGCGGGCCGTCTCGAGGTAGGCGGCGGGCGGGAGTTCGCCGTCGCGTACGGCGTCCCGGAGGGCGTTCCAGACCACGGCGCGGGTGAGGGGCTCGGGCAGTCCGGACAGGCCGGTGCGGACCGCTTCGAAGGACTCGTCGTCGAAGCGGATCTTGGCGTAGGTGAGGTCGCCGTCGTTGGTGAGGATCAGCGCGGGGCGCTTGCCGATGGGCTGCGGTGCGCTCTGCGGGACGTCGAGGCTGACGTGCTCGCGCGGGGTGAGGCGGCCCTCGTCGGTGAGGTCGTGGTCGTAGAGGCCGACGGTGATCCGGTGCGGGCGGCTGCCGGCGCGGTCGACGGTGAGGGCGAGGGTGCCGTCGGCGGCGGCGACGCGCGGGCTGAGGGTGTCGACTCCGGTGGTGCGCAGCCAGGCCTCGGCCCAGGCGTGCACGTCGCGGTCGGTGGCGGCGGCGAGGGAGTCGATGAAGTCGGCGAGGGTGGCGTTGGCGAACCGGTGCCGTTCGAAGTGGATGTTGATGCCGGCGAGGAAGTTCTTCTCGCCGAGCCAGGTCACGAGCTGGCGCAGTGCGGAGGCGCCCTTGGCGTAGGAGATGCCGTCGAAGTTGAGCAGGGCTGCGGCGGTGTCGTCGACGGCTTCGGGGGCGACCGGGTGGGTGGAGGGGCGCTGGTCGGCGTCGTAGCCCCAGGCCTTGCGGGTGACGCCGAACTCGACCCACGGCTGGGTGAAGCGGGTCGCTTCGAGGGTGGTCTGGTAGCCCATGTACTCGGCGAAGGACTCGTTGAGCCAGATGTCGTCCCACCACTTGAGGGTGACGAGGTCGCCGAACCACATGTGGGCCATCTCGTGGGCGATGACCATGGCGCGGGTCTGCCGTTCGGTGTCGGTGACGGCGGAGCGGAAGACGAAGTCGTCGCGGAAGGTGACCAGGCCGGGGTTCTCCATGGCGCCGGCGTTGAACTCGGGGACGAACGCCTGGTCGTAGGAGTCGAAGGGGTAGGGCTCCTCGAACTTCTCGTGGTAGCGGTCGAAGCAGGCGCGGGTGACGTCGAAGATCTCCTCGGCGTCGGTGTCGAGGTGCGCGGCGAGGGAGCGGCGGCAGTGGATGCCGAAGGGCAGGCCGCGGTGTTCGGTGTGCAGCGAGTGCCAGGGGCCGGCGGCGACGGCGACGAGGTAGGTGGAGATCAGCGGGGTGGCGGCGGCGCGCCAGCGGCCCTGGCCGAGGTGTTCGGTGATGCCGTTGGCGAGGACGCTCCAGCCGTCGGGGGCGGTGACGGTGAGTTCGAAGACGGCCTTGAGGTCGGGCTGGTCGAAGGCGGCGAAGACGCGCTGGACGTCGTCCAGGAACATCTGGGTGTAGACGTAGGTCTCGCCGTCGGTGGGGTCGGTGAAGCGGTGCATGCCCTCGCCGGTGCGGGAGTAGCGCATGGCGGCGTCGACGCGCAGTTCGTGCTCGCCGGCGGTGAGGCCGCGCAGCGGCAGCCGGTTGCCGTCGAGGGTCTCCGGATCGAGGGGCTGCCCGTCGAGGGTGACGGTGCGCAAGGAGGCGGGCTTCAGCTCGACGAACGTGTCCCCGGCGGACCGCGCGGTGAACCTGATCACGGTGCGGGAGTCGAAGGTCTCGTCCCCTGTGGTGAGATCGAGTTCGACCGTGTAGCGGTGGACGTCGAGGAGCTGTGCTCGGAGCTGCGCTTCGTCGCGCGTGATGACGGACATGGACGTCATGCTGCCTGATGGCATCCACAGCGGACAGGGGCGGATCGGTACACGGCATATGTCCGGTGTCGCGCCCCGTGCCGCCGTGGCCACGCTCCGTGCGCCCGCGGGCCGGCGCCGGGGAGGGTCAGCCGGCCGTGGCGGACGGACCGCCGACCGTGTCCCCGGCGATGGACTCGTGGTGCCGGATCACCTCGGCGATGATGAAGCCCAGGAACTTCTCGGCGAAGGCCGGGTCGAGCTTGGCGTTCTCGGCGAGGCGGCGCAGGCGTTCGATCTGCCGGGCCTCGCGGGCGGGGTCGGCGGGCGGGAGCTGGTGCCGTGCCTTGAGCCGGCCGACCTGCTGGGTGCACTTGAAGCGCTCGGCGAGCATGTGGACGACGGCCGCGTCGATGTTGTCGATGCTGTCGCGCAGCCGCTCCAGCTCCTGGCGGACCGCGGGGTCGACGTCACCGGTACCGGTGTTGCTGATGGTCATGGCGGTCAACCCTAAGGGCCGCGCGGTCCGGCGATCGTGCGTGACCAGCATGCGATCAGTCCGTGCCGGGACGGCGTGTCGCGGGCGGGGCGGTGCGGTGGGCGCCCGCATACAGTGGGAGGGAGTTCCGGGCGTCTTTGGGGGTCGCAGGTGGCGGACGGCGGACCGGTCGAGCACGGTTACCCGCATCTGGAGACGGTGCGGGCCGCCGTGACCGCGCTGTACAGGCGGCTGTCGTACGAGACCGTGCGGACGTTCTCGGCGAGCGTGCCGCCGGCCGACGTGGCCTTCTGCGACACCGACGATCTGCATCTGGGCGCGCAGCGGGTGGCGCGGGAGATCGTGCGGCACTTCAGGCTGCCGGACGCGCGGCTGGTGGTGGGCTTCCGGGAGATGACGCACGCCGCGAACGTCGAACTGGCGGCGGGCCCGGAGTACTTCGTGGAGCTGAACGACCGGTTCCGTACGCATCGCGGGGACATCGGAGCGGCGCTCGCCCACGAGGTGACCCATGTGTATCTGCACCGTCTGGATCTCGCGTTCCCGACCACGGCGGAGAACGAGATCCTGACGGACACGGTGGCGGCCTATCTGGGCGCGGGCTGGCTGCTGCTGGACGCGTTCCGCGAGGACGGGGTGTCCTCGCAGAAGCTGGGCTATCTCACGCCGGAGGAATTCGGGTACGTCCTCGCGAAGCGGGCGCTGCTGTTCGACGAGGATCCCCGGGTGTGGTTCACCAGTGCGCAGGCGTACTCGGCGTACGTCAGGGGCCGGGAGCTGGCGCTGCGGGACGGGCAGCAGCCGCCGCTGACCGGGGCGGGCTGGGCGGGCCGGCGCCGCTACGCCCATGACCGGCGTCATCCGTCCGGGGGCCGGCCGGCCGCGGGGTACGTCTTCAGTGCCGGTCCCGGTCCGGGCGGTGACCTCCGGGTGTCCTTTCCGTGCCCCACGTGTCTGCAGCGGATCCGGTTGCCGGTCAAGGGCCGGGTGCGGGCCCGGTGCGGGCTGTGCCGGACGGTGCTGGAGTGCGACACGTAGAAGGCGGCGCGGTGCCGGGAGCTAGCCGGTCACGATGCCCGCGGCGCGTGCGGCCGCCAGCCACCGCGGGAACTCGCCGACGAGGCGGTCGTACAGTTCGGCGTCGGGGACCTCGCGCGGGTCCTTCCCGGCGTGGAAGAAGCCGGCGTTGTCCACGGCCCGCTTCGCGGGCACGGGCAGTTCGTCGAGCCGGCGCAGGAAGTCGAACTGCCGGCTGTCCGGGTCGCCGAAGCCGACGAACTGCCAGAAGAGCGGGAGCCGGGCGGCCTTGCAGAGGTGGCGTTCGGCGGCGGGCCTGCTGGTGGGGCCGCCGTCGGTCTGGAAGACGACCAGGGCGGGGTCGGTGGCGCCGCTGTCGAGGTAGTGGTCGATGACGGCGTCCATGGCCACGTGGTAGCTGGTCCTGCCCATGTGCCCGAGTCCGGCCGCGATCCGTGCGATGCGGCCCTCGTGGCCGTCGAGGGCGATGTCGGTGACGGCGTCGACGTCGGTGGAGAAGAAGACCACCGGCACCCGGCCGTCGTCGTCGAGGTGCGCGGACAGGCCGAGCACCCGGTCGGCGAGCGCCTGCACGCTGCCGTCCTGGTAGTAGGGCCGCATCGAGCCCGAGTGGTCGATCACCAGGTAGACGGCGGCGGTGAGACCGTCCAGTCCGTGTTTGCGCAGCGAGATGCCGGCCGTGCGGTACTGCTCGACGAGCGCGGGCGCGGTCTCCTCCACCTTGCGCAGGCTGATCACGGCCATGGTGTCCCCCCTCGGCTCCGGCAGGCCGCCGAGCCTACGTGATCACCGCCCCCTGGTGTCACTCACGTCACAGCCGTTCGCTATTTTGTTCGCCGCCGTCCCCACCGGCTCACCCTGTCCCCGTGAACCCCCGAGGAGCCGGCCGTGACCGCCGAGTCCGCCGTGACCACGTGCTTCCGTCACCCCAAGGTCGAGTCGCACGTCCGCTGCACCCGCTGCGACCGTTTCATCTGCCCCTCCTGTATGCGGGAGGCCGCCGTCGGTCACCAGTGCGTGGAGTGCGTGAAGGAGGGGACGCGCTCGGTACGGCAGGCGCGGACGGCGTTCGGCGGCCGGATCAGCGCGGTGCCGGTGGTGACGTACGTCCTGATCGGCCTGAACGTGCTCGCCTATCTCGCCGAGCTGGCCCGGCCCTCGGTCGAGTACCGGTTCGACATGCTGGGCTCGGTGCCGCCGGGCTATCTGCCCGAGGGCGTCGCGCACGGCGAGTGGTACCGGCTGCTGACCGGCGCGTTCCTGCATCTGACGCCCGCCGAGGGCGCGTTCGGCATCACGCACATCCTGTTCAACATGCTGGCGCTGTGGAACGTCGGCCGGGTGGTGGAGGCGCAGCTCGGCCGGGTCCGCTACCTCGCCCTGTACCTGCTGTCGGCGCTGGGCGGCTCGGTGCTGGTGCTGCTGCTCGCCCCGGAGACCCGCACGGTCGGCGCGTCCGGCGCCGTCTTCGGGCTGGGCGCCGCGTACTACATCATGGGCCGCCGGCTCGGCTACGACCGGCGGGCGGTCAACCAGTACATGACGGGCCTGCTGGTGTGGCTGGTGGTCTCCGCCTGGATGACCTCCTGGCAGGGGCACCTCGGCGGCCTGCTGGCCGGCGGCACGGTGACGCTGGCGTACGCCTACGCGCCCCGGGACGGCCGGCGCACGCTCGTCCAGGCGGGCGTGTGCGTGGCGCTGCTGGTGCTGCTGGTGGCGCTGACCGCGGTCAGGGTGTCGTCGCTGGCGGTGGAACCGGCGCTCACGGGAGGGGCGGTCTGATCCGGGCCGTACGGTGACTGCCATGGAGAGACGGGACCTGTCATGAGACGAGCCGGAATCCTGCTGCTCGCGGCCGTTCCGGTCGCCCTCGCGGCGGTGGTCTACGCCCTCGGCGCCGGCTCCTCCGGCTCCTCGGACGCGGACGCGGTCGACAAGCGGGTCTCCGCCGTGCAGCGGGAGCCGGAGGACGCCAAGTCCCGGGCGGAGTCGGAGCGGGCCCGGGACGAGGAGGTCATCGCGGACGCGCCGCCGGGGCTCGCGGCGCCGGCGGCGAAGGAGCTGGCGCAGAAGATCGTGGCGAGCGCGGAGAACTCCACGCTCGACTGGCGCAGCGCGTACGGCTACATCGAGGACATCGGCGACGGGCGGGGTTACACCGCCGGCATCATCGGGTTCTGCACCGGCACCCACGACCTGCTCACCCTGGTCGAGCGGTACACGAAGGCCCACCCCGGCAACGGCCTCGCGCCGTATCTGCCGGCCTTGCGAAAGGTCGACGGCACCGGCTCCCACCGGGGCCTGGACCCCGGTTTCACCGCGGCCTGGAAGGCGGAGGCGAGGCTCCCGGCGTTCCGCGAGGCGCAGGACGCGGAGCGCGACCGCGTCTACTTCGACCCGGCCGTCCGCCTCGCCAAGCTCGACGGGCTGGGCACGCTGGGCCAGTTCGTCTACTACGACGCGATGGTCTTCCACGGCCCCGGCACCGGTCGCGACGGCTTCTACGGCCTGCGCGAACGCGCGCTGGAGAAGGCCGGCTCCCCGTCCCTGGGCGGCAGCGAGAAGAAGTACCTCGGCGTCTTCCTGGACATCCGCCGCGCGGCGATGAAGGACCGGGAGGCCACCATCGACACCACGCGCGTCGACACGGCCCAGCGGCGGTTCCTCGACGAGGGGAACCTGGGGCTGCGCACCCCGCTGACCTGGCAGGTGTACGGGGAGACGTACACGGTGCCGTAGCCGGCGCGGGCGGACGTGCGACGGCGCCCGCCCCATGTCCGGTCGGGGACGGGGCGGGCGCCGTCAGGTGTTCCGTACGCCTTTGTACGGGACGTTTCTCGGGGCCCGTCAGACCGCCAGCGCGCGGTCGGTCGGGCGGATCGGGGCCGGCAGTTCGCTGGCGCCGGTCAGGAAGCGGTCCACGCCGCGGGCGGCCGAGCGGCCCTCCGCGATCGCCCAGACGATCAGGGACTGCCCGCGGCCCGCGTCACCGGCGACGAAGACGCCCGGCACGTTGGTCTGGAAGTCGGCGTCGCGGGCGATGTTGCCGCGCTCGTCCAGCTCCAGGCCGAACTGCTCGACCAGGCCGTTCTCCCGGTCCGTGCCGGTGAAGCCCATCGCGAGGGTGACCAGCTGGGCCGGGATCTTGCGCTCGGTGCCCGGCTTGGAGGTCAGCTTGCCGTCGACGAACTCGACCTCGGCCAGGTGCAGCCACTGGACGTTGCCCTCCTCGTCGCCCTCGAAGTGGGTGGTGGAGGCGGCGTAGATCCGCTCGCCGCCCTCCTCGTGCGCCGAGGTGACCTTGTAGAGGATCGGGAAGGTCGGCCAGGGCTGGTTGATCGCGTGCCGCTCGTCGTTCGGGCGGGGCATGATCTCGAGCTGGGTGACCGAGGCGGCGCCCTGGCGGTGGGCGGTGCCCACGCAGTCGGCGCCGGTGTCGCCGCCGCCGATGACGACGACGTGCTTGCCCTCGGCCGAGATCGGCGTGGTGACGTAGTCGCCCTCCTGGACCTTGTTGGCCAGGGGCAGGTACTCCATCGCCTGGTGGACGCCCTTGAGCTCGCGGCCGGGAACCGGCAGGTCGCGGGCGGTGGTGGCGCCGGCGGCGATGACGATCGCGTCGTACCGCTTCTTGAGGTCGCGGGCGCCGAGGTCGCGGCCGATCTCCACGCCGGTGCGGAAGCGGGTGCCCTCCGCGCGCATCTGCTCGATGCGGCGGTTGATGTGCCGCTTCTCCATCTTGAACTCGGGGATGCCGTACCGCAGGAGTCCGCCGACGCGGTCGGCGCGCTCGTAGACGGCGACCGTGTGGCCGGCCCGGGTGAGCTGCTGGGCGGCGGCGAGGCCCGCCGGGCCCGAGCCGATGACCGCGACGGTCTTGCCGGACAGGCGCTCGGGGATCCGCGGGGCGACGTCCCCGGTCTCCCACGCCTTGTCGATGATGGAGACCTCGACGTTCTTGATGGTGACCGGCGGCTGGTTGATGCCGAGCACGCACGCCGACTCGCAGGGGGCGGGGCAGAGGCGACCGGTGAACTCCGGGAAGTTGTTGGTCGCGTGCAGGCGGTCGGAGGCGGCCGCCCAGTCCTCGCGGTAGGCGTAGTCGTTCCACTCGGGGATCAGGTTCCCCAGCGGACAGCCGTTGTGGCAGAACGGGATGCCGCAGTCCATGCACCGGCTGGCCTGCTTGCTGATGATCGGCAGCAGGGAGCCGGGGACGTAGACCTCGTTCCAGTCCTTGACGCGCTCACCGACAGGACGGGTCTTGGCGACCTCGCGGCCGTGGTTCAGGAAGCCCTTCGGGTCAGCCATTGGTCGCCGCCTCCATCATCTTCTCGGTGGTCTCGGTCTCGGAGAGACCGGCTCGCTCGGCGGCGTCCTTGGCGGCGAGCACTGCCTTGTACGTGCTGGGGATGATCTTGCTGAACCGCTGCACGGCCGTGTCCCAGTCGGCGAGCAGCTTCCCGGCGACGGTGGAGCCGGTCTCCTCGGCGTGGCGGCGCACCACGTCGTGCAGCCACTGCCTGTCCGTGTCGTCCAGCGCCTCGACCGCCGCGGCGTTGCCGGCGTTGACGTTGTCGCTGTCGAGGTCGATGACGTAGGCGATGCCGCCGGACATGCCCGCGGCGAAGTTGCGGCCGGTCGGGCCGAGGACGACCGCGTGACCGCCGGTCATGTACTCGCAGCCGTGGTCGCCCACGCCCTCGGAGACGACCAGCGCGCCGGAGTTGCGGACGCAGAACCGCTCGCCGGTGCGGCCGCGCAGGAACAGCTCGCCGCCGGTGGCGCCGTAGCCGATGGTGTTGCCCGCGATGGTCGAGTACTCGGCGAGGTGGTCGGCCGCGCGGTCCGGGCGGACGATGATCCGGCCGCCGGAGAGGCCCTTGCCGACGTAGTCGTTGGCGTCGCCCTCCAGGCGGAGCGTGACACCGCGCGGCAGGAACGCGCCGAAGGACTGGCCGGCGGAGCCGGTGAAGGTGATGTCGACGGTGTCCTCGGGCAGGCCCGCGCCGCCGAACTTCTTCGTCACCTCGTGGCCGAGCATGGTGCCGACCGTGCGGTTGATGTTGCGGATGGCGACCTGGGCGCGCACCGGCTGCGCCTCGGTGGCGTCCGAGGCGGCGAGCGCGTCGGCGGCGAGCTTGATCAGCTCGTTGTCCAGGGCCTTCTCCAGGCCGTGGTCCTGGCCGACGATCTGGTGGCGGACGGCGCCCTCGGGCAGCTCCGGCACGTGGAACAGCGGCTCCAGGTCCAGGCCCTGCGCCTTCCAGTGGTCGACGGCCCGGGTGACGTCGAGCGCCTCGGCGTGGCCGACGGCCTCCTCGATGGAGCGGAAGCCCAGCTCGGCGAGGATCTCGCGGACCTCCTCGGCGATGAACCGGAAGAAGTTCACGACGTACTCGGCCTTGCCGGCGAAGCGGTCGCGCAGCACCGGGTTCTGGGTGGCGATGCCGACCGGGCAGGTGTCCAGGTGGCAGACGCGCATCATGACGCAGCCGGAGACGACGAGCGGCGCGGTCGCGAAACCGAACTCCTCGGCGCCGAGCAGCGCGGCGATGACCACGTCGCGGCCGGTCTTGAGCTGGCCGTCGGTCTGCACGACGATGCGGTCGCGCAGGCCGTTGAGCAGCAGGGTCTGCTGGGTCTCGGCGAGGCCGAGCTCCCAGGGGCCGCCCGCGTGCTTCAGGGAGGTCAGCGGGGAGGCTCCGGTGCCGCCGTCGTGGCCGGAGATCAGCACCACGTCCGCGTGCGCCTTGGAGACGCCGGCGGCGACGGTGCCGACGCCGACCTCGGAGACCAGCTTCACGTGGATCCGCGCCTGCGGATTCGCGTTCTTCAGGTCGTGGATGAGCTGGGCCAGGTCCTCGATGGAGTAGATGTCGTGGTGCGGCGGCGGGGAGATGAGGCCCACGCCCGGCGTCGAGTGACGCGTCTTGGCGACCCACGGGTAGACCTTGTGGCCGGGCAGCTGGCCGCCCTCGCCGGGCTTGGCGCCCTGGGCCATCTTGATCTGGATGTCGTCGGCGTTGACCAGGTACTCCGAGGTCACGCCGAAGCGGCCGGAGGCGACCTGCTTGATCGCCGAGCGGCGCGCCGGGTCGTACAGACGGTCCGGGTCCTCGCCGCCCTCACCGGTGTTGGACTTGCCGCCCAGCTGGTTCATGGCGATGGCGAGGGTCTCGTGCGCCTCCTTGGAGATGGAGCCGTACGACATGGCGCCGGTGGAGAAGCGCTTGACGATCTCGCTCACGGGCTCGACCTCGTCGACCGGGATCGGGGCCCGGCCGGAGTCGAACCCGAACAGGCCGCGCAGCGTCATCAGGCGCTCGGACTGCTCGTTCACGCGGTCGGTGTACTTCTTGAAGATGTCGTAGCGGCCGCTGCGGGTGGAGTGCTGCAGCCGGAAGACCGTCTCCGGGTCGAACAGGTGCGGCTCGCCCTCGCGGCGCCACTGGTACTCGCCGCCGATCTCCAGCGCGCGGTGCGCGGGAGCGATGCCGGAGGCCGGGTAGGCCTTGGCGTGGCGGGCGGCGACCTCCTTGGCGATGACGTCGATGCCGACGCCGCCGATCTTGGTGGCGGTGCCGTTGAAGTACTTCTCGACGAAGGCGTCGTCGAGGCCGACGGCCTCGAAGACCTGGGCGCCGCGGTAGGAGGCGACGGTGGAGATGCCCATCTTGGACATGACCTTCAGCACGCCCTTGCCGAGGGCGTAGATCAGGTTGCGGATGGCCTGCTCGGCCTCGATGTCCGACAGGAAGGTGCCGGCGCGGACCAGGTCCTCGACCGACTCCATCGCCAGGTACGGGTTGACGGCGGCGGCGCCGTAGCCGATGAGCAGGGCGACGTGGTGGACCTCGCGGACGTCGCCGGCCTCAACCAGCAGGCCCACCTGGGTGCGCTGCTTGGTGCGGATGAGGTGGTGGTGGACGGCCGCGGTGAGCAGCAGCGACGGGATCGGCGCGTGCTCGGCGTCCGAGTGGCGGTCCGAGAGGACGATCAGCCGGGCGCCGTTCTCGATGGCCGCGTCGGCCTCGGCGCAGATCTCCTCGATGCGCGCGGCGAGGGCGTCACCGCCGCCGGAGACCCGGTACAGGCCGGAGAGGGTCGCGGCCTTGAAGCCGGGCATGTCGCCGTCGGCGTTGATGTGGATGAGCTTGGCCAGCTCGTCGTTGTCGATCACCGGGAAGGGCAGCAGGACGCTGCGGCAGGACGCGGCGGTCGGCTCGAGCAGGTTGCCCTCCGGCCCCAGCGACGAGCGCAGCGAGGTGACCAGCTCCTCGCGGATCGCGTCCAGCGGCGGGTTGGTGACCTGCGCGAACAGCTGGGTGAAGTAGTCGAAGAGCAGCCGCGGGCGCTCGGACAGGGCCGCGATCGGGCTGTCGGTGCCCATGGAGCCGATCGGCTCGGCCGCGGTGCGGGCCATCGGCGCGAGGATGACGCGCAGCTCCTCCTCGGTGTAGCCGAAGGTCTGCTGGCGGCGGGTGACCGAGGCGTGGGTGTGGACGATGTGCTCGCGCTCGGGCAGGTCGGCCAGCTCGATCTCGCCGGCCTCCAGCCACTCGGCGTACGGCTTCTCGGCGGCGAGGGACGCCTTGATCTCGTCGTCCTCGATGATGCGGTGCTCGGCGGTGTCGACGAGGAACATGCGGCCGGGCTGGAGCCGGCCCTTGCGGACGACCTTGGCCGGGTCGATGTCGAGGACGCCGACCTCGGAGCCGAGGACGACGAGGCCGTCGTCGGTGACCCAGTAGCGGCCGGGGCGCAGGCCGTTGCGGTCGAGCACGGCGCCGACCTGGGTGCCGTCGGTGAAGGTGACGCAGGCGGGGCCGTCCCAGGGCTCCATCATCGTGGAGTGGAACTGGTAGAAGGCGCGCCGGGCCGGGTCCATGGAGTCGTGGTTCTCCCACGCCTCCGGGATCATCATCAGCACGGAGTGCGGGAGCGAGCGGCCGCCGAGGTGCAGCAGTTCCAGCACCTCGTCGAAGGAGGCGGAGTCGGAGGCGTCCGGCGTACACACCGGGAAGATGCGCTCGATCGCCTTCTCGTCCGAGCCGAACAGGTCGGAGAAGAGCTGGGACTCGCGGGCGCGCATCCAGTTGCGGTTGCCCTTGACGGTGTTGATCTCACCGTTGTGCGCGACGAACCGGTAGGGGTGCGCGAGGGGCCACGACGGGAAGGTGTTGGTGGAGAACCGGGAGTGCACGAGCGCGATCGCGGAGGCGAAGCGGCGGTCGGACAGGTCCGGGAAGAAGGGCTCGAGCTGGCCGGTGGTCAGCATGCCCTTGTAGACGATGGTGCGGGCGGAGAGGGACGGGAAGTAGACACCGGCCTCCCGCTCGGCGCGCTTGCGCAGCACGAAGGCCCGGCGGTCGAGCGCGATGCCCTCGGCGTCGCCGGCGGCGACGAAGAGCTGGCGGAAGACCGGCATGGTGGACCGGGCGGTCGCGCCGAGCAGTTCGGGGGCGACGGGGACCTCGCGCCAGCCGAGGACGGTCAGGCCCTCGTCGGCCGCGATCGTCTCGATCCGTGAGACGACGTCCGCGGTGCCGTCCTCCGGCAGGAAGGCGATGCCCACCGCGTAGGAGCCCGCCGCGGGAAGGTCGAAACCGGCCACTTCGCGGAAGAAGGCGTCGGGGACCTGGGAGAGGATGCCCGCGCCGTCGCCGGAGTCGGGCTCGGAGCCGGTGGCGCCGCGGTGCTCGAGGTTGCGCAGAACAGTCAGCGCCTGCTCGACCAGCGCATGGCTCGCCTCGCCGGTGAGGGTGGCGACGAAGCCGACGCCGCAGGCGTCGTGCTCGTTGCGGGGGTCGTACATACCCTGCGCAGCAGGGCGAGCATCCATGAAGGACCAGTTCTGGCCATTCGCGGAATGCTGGGACGGCTGGCGCGGCGTACGCATCGGCTCTCCCGTCGTCGTCATGTGGCATGTGATGGTGCCGAGGGACGACGTTGGCCCTCTGCGGAGTGCGAAATTTCGTGCAGGTTACATGATGGAGCGGTTCCCGGGAATCGGATACTCCGTTCCAACATGCGGACGCCACGGATTGCGGCGGGGGTGTCGCGGGGTCACGGCGGGTACCGCGCACCGGCGACGGAAAGTGTGTGGGGACCGAACGGGACAAGATCGATCAGATCGGCGTCCATCGGCCCTGGGGGACGGGAGCGAGCGTCTTCACCCGTCCCGTGAGTGCGCCGCAGGCGTCATTGCCCCCAGCGCTTACGGCTCATGCCCGGTGGTTAAGCGTTCGAAACCAGCGAGTAACGGCTACTTATGCGGTCCGACGCATAAGTTCCAGTCGGGTCATCCTACGGCCGTTCCGAACAGGCTGCCCAGGGCGTACGTCACACCGGCGGCCGCGCCGCCCAGGGCGAGCTGCCGCAGGCCGCTGTACCACCAGCTGCGCGCGGTCACCCGGGCCACGACCGCGCCGCAGGCGAACAGTCCGGCGAGCGCGAGGAGCACGGCGGGCCAGAGCGCGGTCGCGCCGAGCAGGTACGGCAGGACCGGGAGCAGGGCGCCCAGCGCGAACGACCCGAACGACGAGACCGCCGCCACCAGCGGCGACGGCAGGTCGCCGGGGTCGATGCCCAGCTCCTCGCGGGCGTGTATCTCCAGCGCCTGCTCGGGGTCCTTCGAGAGCTGCCGGGCGACCTCGCGGGCCAGTTCCGGCTCGACGCCGCGGGCCGCGTAGAGCGCGGCCAGCTCGTCCTCCTCGTCCTGCGGGTGCTTGCGCAGCTCGCGCCGCTCGACGTCGAGCTCGGCCTCGACCAGCTCACGCTGGGAGGCGACGGAGGTGTACTCGCCGGCGGCCATGGAGAAGGCGCCGGCCGCGAGGCCCGCGAGACCGGTGATGACGATCGTCTGGTGGCCGACGGAGCCGCCCGCGACGCCGGTCAGCAGGGCCAGGTTGGAGACCAGGCCGTCCATCGCGCCGAAGACGGCGGGGCGCAGCCAGCCGCCGTTGACGTCGCGGTGCGTGTGGTTGTCGCGGTGCGCCTCGTGCAGCGCGGCCTCGGTCTCGATGATCGCCATCGCGGGGTCCCCCAGGTAGCTTAGCCAAAGCTAACTTTGGATGAGTTCTATTTTTCGACAACACCGAACGTACGCCGGTAATTTCCCGGGCGCCAGCAAGGAAAGGCTGGGCTTACCTGCGCTTTCCCCGAAAATCGCTCATCAGTGATCAAGAGTGCTCAGTTGCCGAGCGGGTGACAGGGAGGCGTCCCAGGCTCGTGCGCGGCGTCACCGTGGCAGACATCCGCAAAGGGCATCCGCACGGGAATCCGCGACGAGGCCGTGGCCCCGCGGACGGCCCGTGGCCCTGCGGAAGGAGAGGCCGCCCATGGCGTCGATCGCCTGCACTCCCCCGTCCCCGGCGCCGGGGGACGCCCCCGGGCCGCGCGAACGGGCCCGCGGCGCGCTGCTCGGCCTGGCCGTCGGCGACGCGCTCGGGGCGCCGGCGGAGAACCTGAAGCCCTCCGAGATCCGCGCCCGCTGGGGCCGGATCACCGGGTACGTGAGCGAGCGGCCGAGCGGCACGGACGACACCGAGTACGCCCTGTTCTCGGGTCTGCTGCTGGCCCGGCACGGCTCGGCGCTCACCCCGGCCCACGTGGAGAGCGCCTGGCACGAGTGGATCGCCGACCGGGCCGAGGGCCCGTTCCGGGGCGCCGGCTTCAGTGAGCGCGGCACGCTGGAGAACCTCCGCCGCGGCCTGGCCGCGCCGATCTCCGCCCAGCACCGGCACGCCTGGAGCGACGGCCTCGCGATGCGCGCGGCGCCGTTCGGCGTCTTCGCCGCCGGGCGCCCCGGCGAGGCGGCCCGGCTGGTGGCGATCGACGGCTCGGTCAGCCATGACGGCGAGGGCATCTACGGCGGCCAGGCGGTCGCGGGGGGCGTGGCGGCCGCGATGGCGGGGGCCACGCCCGCGGTGGTCATCGCCTCGGCGCTCGCCGTCGTCCCCGAGGACTCCTGGACCGCCCGCTCGCTGCGCCGCGCGGTGACCGTCGCCCACCGCGGCGAACGGGCGGTGCGCTCGGCGGTGGTCGTCGGCGGCTATCCGTGGACCGACCTGGCCCCCGAGGCGGTCGCCCTCGCCTTCGGCGCGTACGCGGCGGCCGACGGCGACTTCCGCACGGCGGTGCTCACGGCGGTGAACATGGGGCGCGACGCGGACACGACGGCGGCGGTGGCGGGCGCCCTCGCCGGCGCCACCCAGGGCATCGCCGCGATCCCGGCCGACTGGGCCGCCGCCATCGGCCCGGCCCGCGGCCGTTGCCTGCCCTCGATGGCGGGGCACCACGTGCTGGACGTGGCCGAGCTGCTGGTACCTGAGGAGGGCGGCAAGTGGGGGGCGGGGCTGGTACTGCCGGGCTCCCTTCCGACGGCGATCCGGGAGGTGGTGCGGGTGACGGCGACGCGGGACGCGGGCGACACCGCGCCCGCCCTCCCGCCGGCCCCGGCGGGGGCCGGCCCGGCGGCCGTGCGCGTGGCCGCACCACGCGAGACCGCCGGTACCGGGACGGCGGCGACGGCGCCGCAGGCCGTCACCGCGCGGACGGCCGGGAACCCCGGGCAGCCAGACGGCGAGGGCCGGGCATGACCGGGCGCCGTGTCGAAGGGCTGCTGCTGGGGCTCGCCGCCGGGGACGCCGCCGGCTGGCCCGCCGCGCGGCACCGGGCTGCCCGTATGCCCGAGTGGACCCGGCGCCTCACCCGCGAGCTGGACACGTTCGCCGAGCAGAACGCCACCACCACCCTGCCGGTGCCGATCGCCCTCAACCAGCCGCCGGAACCCCTCCGCCTCGGCCCCTCCGACGACGCCGAGTGGGCGGCGTTCGCCGCGGAGGCCGTCCTGCGGGCCGGTGACGACGACGTGCTCGGGGACCTCAGCCGGGAGCGCCGGATGCGCGCCGCGATCGACCTCACCTGGACCGCGGTCGCCGCCGAGGTCGCCGCGGCGGCGGAACGCGCCCCCGAGATCGAGTCGGCCGTGCTCCCGTTGCGCGCCCGTATCTCCGTCCGGGCCGGTCTCGGCAACCTCGCCACCGGGCTGCGCCCGCCCGCCACCGGCCACGACAACCCGCACTACTTCGACGACGCGGCCTGTGTGCGCGCCTGCGTGCTCGCCGTGGCCCATCCCGGCGACCCGGAACGCGCGGCGGACCTGGCCGAGTTCGACGCCCGCTACACCCAGGACGGCGACGGGGTGCACGGCGCCCGCGCGATGGCGGCGGCCGTGGCCCTCGCCCTCGCCGGAGCGGACACGGACGCCTGCGTCGCGGCCGCGCTCGCCGAGCTCCCCGAGGGGACGGAGATCGGCCGCAACGCCCGGCACGCCCTCGCCCTGGCCCGGGACAGCGACGGCGCCTTCGCCCTCGTCCCGCTCCTGGAGCACCAGATCGTCGACCACGTCTACAGCTACGGCATCGCCGCCGCCGAGACGGTCCCCGTCGCGCTCGCCCTCGCCACCGCCGCCCGCGGCCGTATCGCCGAGGCCGTCCCCACCGCCGCGTGCCTGTCCCGGGTCGCCGACTCCGCCCCGGCCCTCGCCGGCGCGCTCACCGGGGCCCTGGAGGGCGGCGCGGCCGTCCCGGCCGCCTGGCGGGAGGCCTGCCGCACCCTGTCCGGCTGCGCCCTGCCCCGGCTCACCGGCACCGACCTGGTGGAACTCGCCGGGCTCCTGGAAGCCGCGCACCGGGCCCGACCGGGAGGATGATTCGGGCATGACGCCCAAAGGAGAAGAAAGCAGCGGGCCGGGTCCGGCGCGGCTGAGCGGCCTCGACGACCGGATCACCGGCGCCCTGGTCGGGGCGGCCGTCGGCGACGCGCTCGGCGGCCCCGTCGAGGGCTACTCCCCGGAACAGATCACCGACCGCCACGGCGGCCGCGTCCACGGCGTCGTCGGCCCCTGGCACGGCGAGGACTGGCGCACCGCCCGCCCCATCGCCCCGTACCACAAGGGCGACGGCCACGTCACCGACGACACCCTGATGACCCACGCGCTGGTCCGGGTCTACGCCCGGGTCCGCGACCACCTCGACGCGTACGCGGTCGCCGACCACCTCGTCCCGGACCTGATGACGAACCCGCGCTGGATCCCGGAGCTGGAGACCGAGACGCTGCCGCTGCACCGCCTCTTCCTCGCCGAGAAGTGGCTGGTGGCCCGGCTGGCGTACGGCCACGTGGATCCGCGGGAGGCGGGCGTCGGCAACATCGTCAACTGCGGAGCGGCGATGTACATGGCCCCCGTCGGCCTGGTCAACGCGGCCGACCCGGCCGCCGCGTACGCCGAGGCGCTGGACGTCGCGGGTGCGCACCAGTCGTCGTACGGCCGCGAGGCGGCCGGGGTCTTCGCCGCCGCGGTCGCCGCCGCCGTCGCTCCGGACGCCACCCCGGACTCCGTGGTGACCGCCTGTCTCGGCCTGGCGAAGGACGGCACGCGCGCGGCGATCGAGAAGGTCTGCGAAGCGGCGCGCGGGCACCGGGACTTCGAGTCGGCGCTGGCCCCGCTGCGGGCGGCGGTGGCCCCGTACGACACGGTCGGCCCCGACTACCGCTCCCCCTCCCTCGGCGCCCGGCGTCCCTCCCGGCTGCACTCCATCGAGGAACTCCCGGTGGCCCTCGGCATGCTGCTGGTCGCCGGCGGGGACTACCGCCACGCGGTGCTGGGCTCGGTCAACTACGGGCGCGACTGCGACTCGATCGCCACGATGGCCGGCGCGCTCGCCGGAGCGCTGGGCTCGCCGGTCCCCGAGGACTGGGCGAAGACGGTGGCGGAGGCCAGCCGCCTGGACCTGTGGGAACCGGCCCGCACGCTCGCCGGGGTCGCCCGCGAGATCTTCCGGCGGGACGTGGACCGCAGGCGGGCGCACGAGCGGGCGTTCGCGGCGCTGGGAGGCACCTCGTGCTCCGACTGACCTGGGTGCAGCCCGAGGACCTGCTGGGCCACGAACTCGTCCAGGCCCGCCTGGACGGGCGGGAGCCGGCGCGGATCGAGGCGCGGTGGCGGGCGGCCGGGGGCCCGGCGGCCCCGGAGCGGGCGGGGGCCTCGCCGCAGCGCGCCTCGCGTTATCTGCGCCTCCTGGCGGAGGACCTGCTGGACGAGCTGGCCGACCTGCCGAGCAGGCTGGCCGAGGACGAGCCGACGGACCTGGCCGGCATCCGGGCCGCCTGCCCCGACTGGCCCGCCGCGCGGCCCCGCGGGCGGACCACGCCCCTCGCCCTGGAGGCGGCCTGGCTGGGCAGGGCGGCCGGCTGCCTCCTCGGCAAGCCCGTCGAGAAACTCCCCCTCGACGGCATCCGGGCCCTCGCGAGGGCCACCGGCAACTGGCCGCTGACCACCTGGTTCACCGCCCGCGGCGTCCCCGCGGACCTGCTCGCCCAGTACCCGTGGAACCGCCGCTCGGCGCCGACGTCCCTCGCCGAGAACATCGACGGCATGCCCGAGGACGACGACCTCAACTATCCGCTGCTGGGGCTCCTCCTGCTGCGCCGCCACGGCCGGGGCTTCAGCACCGCCGACGTGGCGGCGCTCTGGCTGGACGAACTCCCGCCCGGCCGCGCCTTCACCGCCGAGCGCGTCGCCTTCCGCAACCTGCTCAGCGGCATCGAGCCCCCGCACACCGCGCGGCACCGCAACCCCTTCCGCGAGTGGATCGGCGCCCTGATCCGCGCCGACGTCCACGGCTGGACCAACCCCGGCGACCCCGCGGCCGCCGCCGAACAGGCGCACCGCGACGCGCTGCTCACCCACACCGCCAACGGCGTGTACGCGGCGATGTTCACGGCCGCCACCCTCGCCGCGGCGGCCGGCGGCGACACGGACGTGCACGCCTGCCTGCGCACCGGCCGCACGGTGGTGCCGGAGCGCTCACGGCTGGCGAGGGCCATCGACCACGCGCTCGGGCTGGCCGCGCGGCACGAGGACTTCGACGACGTGGTGGACGAACTGCACGCCGCCTACGCGGCCACCCACCACTGGGTCCACGCCATCCCCAACACCGCCCTGACCGTCGCCGCCCTCAGCCACGCGGACGGCGACTTCGGCGGCTCCGTGTGCCGTGCCGTGTCCGGCGGCTGGGACACGGACTCCAACGGGGCGGCCGCCGGCAGCGTCGCCGGCCTCCTGGCCGGCACCCCGGAGGCGCTCCCCGACCGCTGGCGGGCCCCGCTGAAGAACCGGCTCGCCACCACCGTCGGCGACTTCGACGGCACCGGCTTCGACACCCTCGCCCGGCTCACGCATCTGGAGGCGACCCGCCCATGACCCACATCGCCGTCCTCGGCAGCACGAACATGGACCTCGTCACCTATGTGGACAAGGCCCCGCAGCGCGGCGAGACCGTGACGGGCCGGGAGTTCCGCACCGTCCCCGGCGGCAAGGGCGCCAACCAGGCCATCGCCGCGGCGCGGGCCGGCGCCACCGTCTCGATGATCGGCGCGGTCGGCAACGACGCCTTCGGCGTCCGCCTGCGCGAGACGCTGGAACACTCGGGCGCGGACACCGACTTCCTGCGCACCGTGGAGGGCCCGTCCGGCACCGCGCACATCGTGGTGGACGACGAGGGCGGCAACTCCATCGTCGTCATCCCCGGCGCGAACGGCACCGTCGACCACCTCGCCCCCGGCGACGAGGGCGTCATCGCCTCCGCCGACGCCCTGCTGCTCCAACTGGAGATCCCGCTGGCCGCGGTGGTCGCCGGGGCGGAGGCGGCACGACGGCACGGGGTCCGCACGGTCCTCACCCCCTCCCCCGCCCAGCCGCTGCCTCCCGATCTCCTGGAGGCCACCGACCTGCTGGTCGCCAACGAGTACGAGGCCGTCACCCTCACCGGCCGTACCGACCCCCAGGCGGCCGCGGCCGCGCTGACGGAGCTGATCCCGGAGGTCGTCGTCACGCTGGGCGCGACCGGCTGCCTGTACCTGGCCCGGGGCGCCGAGCCGCTGGTGGTGCCGGCGCCGCAGGTGAGGGCCGTCGACACCACCGGGGCGGGCGACACCTTCGCCGGAACGCTCGCGGTGGCCCTGGCCGAGGAGAAACCGGTGCGCGAGGCACTGTCCTGGGCGGCGGCCGCCGCGTCCCTGTCCGTGCAGCGGGAGGGCGCGTCGGCGTCGATGCCGTACCGCCCGGAGATCGAGGCGCAGTACCACGCATGAGCACGCACCCCGAGAACAAGCGCCCCCGTCCCCTCGACGGCCTGCGGGTCCTGGACCTGGCCACCCTCTTCGCCGGCCCCATGGCGGCCACCCTGCTCGGCGACTTCGGCGCCGAGGTGATCAAGGTGGAGCATCCGGGGCGGCCCGATCCGTCCCGGGGCCACGGCCCGGCGAAGCACGGCGTCGGCCTGTGGTGGAAGGTGCTCGGGCGCAACAAGCGCGCGATCACCCTCGACCTGTCCCGGCCCGGCGGCCGCGCCACCCTGCTGCGGCTGGCGGCCACCGCCGACGTGGTGATCGAGAACTTCCGCCCCGGCACCCTGGAGAAGTGGGACCTGGGCTGGCCTGAGCTGTCCGCCGCCAATCCGCGGCTGGTCCTCGCCCGGGTCACGGCCTTCGGCCAGTTCGGCCCGTACGCGCACCGGCCCGGCTTCGGCACGCTCGCCGAGGCGATGAGCGGCTTCGCCGCGCTCACCGGCGAACCCGACGCACCGCCGACGCTCCCGCCCTTCGGCCTCGCCGACTCGATCGCGGCCCTCGCCACGGCCTACGCGGTGCTGACAGCGCTGGCCGGCCGGGACCGCACCGGTGAGGGCCAGGTCGTGGACATGGCGATCATCGAGCCGATCCTCGCGGTCCTCGGCCCCCAGCCCACCTGGTACGACCAGCTCGGCTACGTCCAGGAGCGCACCGGCAACCGGTCCGCGAACAACGCCCCGCGCAACACCTACCGCACCGCCGACGGCGCCTGGGTCGCCGTCTCCACCTCCGCCCAGTCGGTGGCGGAGCGGGTGATGCGGCTGGTGGGCCGCCCGGAGCTGATCGAGGAGCCGTGGTTCGCCACGGGCGTGCAGCGGGCCGCGCACGCCGACGTGCTGGACGAGGCGGTCGGGAGCTGGATCGCGGTCCGCGACCGCGCCGAGGTGCTCGCGGCCTTCGAGAAGGCGGAGGCGGCGGTGGCTCCGGTCCAGGACGTCCGGGACGTCCTGGCCGACCCCCAGTACCAGGCCCTGGACACCGTCACCACGGTCGACGACCCGGAGCTCGGTCCGCTGCGCATGCAGAACGTCCTCTTCCGGTTGTCCGGCACGCCCGGGGCGATCCGCTGGGCCGGCCGCCCGCACGGCGCCGACACCGACGCGGTCCTCGGCGAGCTGGGCCTCGGCCCGGACGAGCTGCGCGCCCTGCGTGAGGAGGGCGCGCTGTGACAGCGTTCCCGCTGACCTGGCTGTACGCCCCCGGCGACCGTCCGCACGTCGTGACCAAGGCGCTGGCCTGGGGCGCCGACGTGGTGGTGATCGACCTGGAGGACGCGGTCGCCCCCGACCGCAAGGAGTACGCCCGGGCGGCCACGGCCGAGCGGCTGGCCGAGCCGCAGCGGGTCCCGGTCCACGTCCGGGTCAACGCCCTGGACGGCCCCTGGGCGGCCGCGGATCTCGCGGCCCTGGCCGCGCTGCCGGGCGTGACCGGGCTGCGGCTGCCGAAGGTGAGCTGCGCCGGGCAGGTCAGACAGGTCGCCGTGGCCGCCGCCCGCCCGCTGTACGCGCTGCTGGAGTCGGCCCTGGCCATCGAGCACGCCTACGCCATCGCCGCCGCCCACCCGTCCCTGCGGGGCATCTCGCTCGGCGAGTCCGATCTCCGCGCCGACCTGGGCGTACGGGCCGACGCGGGCCTCGACTGGCCGCGTTCCCGGGTGGTGGTCGCCGCCCGGGCCGCCGGGCTGCCCCCGCCGCCGCAGTCCGTCCACCCCGACATCCGCGACCTGGACGGCCTCGCCGCCTCCTGCGCCCGGGGCCGGGCCCTGGGCTTCCTCGGCCGCGCGGCGATCCACCCGCGGCAGCTCCCGGTCATCGAGCGGGCCTACCTCCCCACCCCGGCGGAGCTGGAGCACGCGGAGACGATCATCAAGGCGGCGGCCGCGGACCAGGGCGCCCAGGCCCTGCCCGACGGCCGCTTCGTCGACGCGGCGGTGGTGGCCGCCGCGCGGCGGACGCTGTCGCTGGCGCGCCGGGACTGACCGCCGCCGGTCCGGCGGCACACGCGGGCCGGACACGGCGAAGGGCGCTCCGGAAGATCCGGAGCGCCCTTCGGCGACTGCCCATCGGCCGTCAGCCCTTCTTCGCCGACTCCGCCTCGTCCTTCGCCGGCACGGCATCCGCATCGGCGGGATCCCGGGGGTCGTCCGCGGCCTTGACCGCGGCCTTGCCACCGGCCTTCTCCTCGGCTGTGCCCTCGGCCTTGTGCCCGGTGCCGTCGCCCGTCCCGTCCGCGGCCCTGGCCACGGTGCCCTCGCCGGCGGCGTCCCCGGTCGCGGCCTCGGCGCCCGCGGTCCCGCCGTCGGAGACGCCCGGCTCGACCACCGCTTCGCGTCCGGGCCGCTTCCTGGCCGACACGACCATGTACGCGACCGCGAGCAGGAAGACGATCAGCGCGGTCCAGTCGTTGAGGCGCAGACCCAGGATGTGGTGGGCGTCGTCGACGCGCATGTACTCGATCCAGGCGCGGCCCACGCAGTACGCGGCGACGTACAGGGCGAAGGCCCGGCCGTGGCCCATCCTGAAGCGCCGGTCGGCCCAGATGACCAGGAGGGCGACGCCGATGCACCACAGGGACTCGTAGAGGAAGGTCGGGTGGTAGTAGCCCGGCACCCGGCCGCCCTCGGAGGAGGTGATGTGCAGCGCCCAGGGGACGTGCGTCTCACGCCCGTACAGCTCCTGGTTGAACCAGTTGCCCCAGCGGCCCATGGCCTGCGCGAGAGCGATGCCGGGCGCGACGGCGTCGGCGTAGGCGGGCAGCGGGATGCCCCGGCGCCGCGCGCCGATCCAGGCACCGAGCGCGCCCAGTGCGATCGCGCCCCAGATGCCCAGGCCGCCCTCCCACACCTTGAAGGCGTCCACCCAGTCACGGCCCTCGCCGAAGTACAGCTCGTAGTCCGTGATCACGTGGTAGAGGCGGCCGCCGACCAGGCCGAAGGGCACGGCCCAGACGGCGATGTCGGCGACCGTGCCGGACCGTCCGCCCCGCGCGACCCAGCGCTTGTTGCCGAGCCAGACGGCGATGAAGACGCCGATGATGATGCAGAAGGCGTAGCCGCGCAGCGGGATGGGGCCGAGATACAGCACCCCGTGCGACGGGCTGGGGATGTAGGCAAGTTCCATGGCAGGGTCGACGCTACCGTGCCGGCCCGGGCGGACGGCAAGCGGACGGGCTACGGGTCCATAACGGGGGCGTGGGAAACACTCACCCCTTGTTCTCCTGTTCCACCATCTGCTTCAGCTTCTCCGGGGTCATCGTCTGGTCGGCGTAGATGTTCTTGCCGCCCAGCAGGACGGTGGGCGTGCTGCCGTAGCCGCCGGTCTGGAACGCCTGGTGCGACTTGTTCACCCAGCCGTCGTGGGTGCCCTTGTTGACGCACGCGCGGAACGCCGGGGTGTCGAGGCCCTTCACCTTTCCGGCGAGCTGGATCAGCTTGGCGTTGTTCCCGAAGGCGTCGTCGGTCTCCTGGGGCTGGTTCGCGTACAGCACGTCGTGGTAGTCGCGGAACTTCCCGGCGTCCTGGGCGCAGGCCGCGGCGTTCGCCGCGCGCAGCGAGCCCGTGCCGCGGAGGTTGCCGTCGATCAGCCGGACCAGGTGGTAGTCGACCTTGAGCTTGCTCGCGTCGGTCAGCTCGTGCAGCGTCGGCCGGTACCGCGCCTCGAAGGCCATGCAGGCGGGGCAGCGGAAGTCCTCCCAGACCGTGAGCGTCGATCTGGCGCCGTCCTTGCCGACCGGGATCGCGAGGCTGTTCTGGCCCCGGGCGCCCGAGGGCACCACGACGGGCCCGGAGGCGGTGCTGCTCTTCTTGCCCTTGCCCGAGTTGGCGGCGATCACGCCGATCACCGCCGCGAGCCCCAGGACGCAGACGACGCTCGCGCCCACGATCAGCGTGCGGCGCCGCCGCTCGGCGGCCTTCTGCTTCTTGCGATCCGCCGCAATCCGCTCACGGGCGGTGCGCTTTCCGTCACGGTTCTTCTCGCTCACACCCCCAGAACGAACCGGGGAGGCGCAGCGCGCCTCCCCGACCCGAGGTCCACCCGTTCGGGTGACCGATTCTTCCGTTGTGAACGGATCACTCCGCCTATGGACGCTTACGCCTGTCCGCGCACGCCCTTGGCCAGGTCGCCGGCGAGCGCGCGCACCGCTTCGAGCCCGGCCGCGTGGTCGGGGGCGTCCAGCATCCGCTTGACGAACGCCGAGCCGACGATGACTCCGTCGGCGAACCCGGCGACCTCGGCGGCCTGGGCCGCGTTGGAGACGCCGAGTCCCACGCACACCGGGAGCCCGGTGCCGGTGGCGCGGGTGCGCTCCACCAGGTCCTGCGCCTGCGCGCCGACGGACGCGCGGGTGCCGGTGACGCCCATCAGCGAGGCCGCGTAGACGAAGCCGCTGCCCGCCTCGGTGATCCGCGCCAGACGCTCGTCCTTGCTGCTGGGGGCGACGACGAAGACGGTCGCGAGGCCGTGCTTGTCGGCGTGCTCCCGCCACAGGGCCGACTCCTGGACCGGCAGGTCGGGCAGGATGCAGCCCGCGCCGCCCGCCTCGGCCAGCTCGGCGGTGAAGCGCTCGACGCCGTAGCGGTCGATGGGGTTCCAGTACGTCATCACGAGCACGGGCTTGCCGGTGGTCTCGTGGGCCTCCCTGACCGTGCGCATGACGTCGGCGATCCTGACCCCGCCGCGCAGGGCGATGTCGTCGGCGGTCTGGATGACCGGGCCGTCCAGGACGGGGTCGCTGTGCGGCAGGCCCACCTCCACGACGTCCGCGCCGCCGTCGAACGCGGCCCTGATCGCCTCGATGCCGCCGTCCACGGTCGGGAACCCGGCCGGCAGGTAGGCGATGAGCGCGGACCGGCCCTCCGCCTTCGCGGCGGCGAGGGTGTCCGTCAACAGCCGGATGTTGCCGCTCACTTGGCGTCCCCCTCGATCTCTGCGGTGTCGGCTTCGTTGGCGGCCACCTCGGCGTCGGTGTCGTAGAGGCCGAAGTAGCGTGCCGCGGTGTCCATGTCCTTGTCGCCGCGGCCGGACAGGTTGACGACGATCAGGCCGTCCGGACCCAGCTCCCTGCCGACCTCCAGGGCGCCGGCGAGGGCGTGGGCGCTCTCGATGGCCGGGATGATGCCCTCGGTGCGCGACAGCAGGCGCAGCGCCTGCATGGCGGCGTCGTCGGTGACCGCGCGGTACTCGCCGCGGCCGGAGTCCTTGAGGTAGGAGTGCTCGGGGCCGATGCCCGGGTAGTCCAGACCGGCCGAGATGGAGTACGGCTCGGTGATCTGGCCCTCGTCGTCCTGCAGGACGTAGGAGCGGGAGCCGTGCAGGATGCCGGGCTCGCCGGCGGTGAGGGTGGCCGCGTGCTCGCCGGTCTCGATGCCGTGTCCGGCGGGCTCGCAGCCGATGAGGCGCACGTCCTCGTCGGGGATGAAGGCGTGGAAGAGGCCGATGGCGTTGGAGCCGCCGCCGACGCAGGCGATCGCGGCGTCGGGCAGCCGCCCGGCGCGCTCCAGGATCTGCCGCCGCGCCTCCACGCCGATGACCCGGTGGAAGTCGCGGACCATGGCCGGGAAGGGGTGCGGGCCGGCCACGGTGCCGAAGAGGTAGTGGGTGCGGTCGACGTTGGCGACCCAGTCCCGGAACGCCTCGTTGATGGCGTCCTTCAGGGTGCGGCTGCCGGACTTCACGGCCACGACCTCGGCGCCGAGCATGCGCATGCGGGCGACGTTGAGGGCCTGCCGCTCGGTGTCGACCTCGCCCATGTAGATGGTGCATTCGAGGCCGAAGAGCGCGCAGGCGGTGGCGGTGGCGACACCGTGCTGGCCGGCGCCGGTCTCGGCGATGACGCGGGACTTGCCCATGCGCTTGGTGAGCAGGGCCTGGCCGAGCACGTTGTTGATCTTGTGCGAGCCGGTGTGGTTCAGGTCCTCCCGCTTGAGGAGGACGCGGGCGCCGCCGGCGTGTTCGGCGAACCTCGGCACCTCGGTCAGCGCGCTGGGCCGGCCGGTGTAGTTCACCATCAGGTCGTCGAGCTCGCGGGCGAACTCGGGGTCGGCCTTGGCCTTGTCGTACTCGACGGCGACCTCGTCCACGGCGGCGACGAGCGCCTCCGGGATGAACTTGCCGCCGAACGCCCCGAAGTAGCCCTCGGCGCTGGGCACCTGGCCGGTGGGATCGGGAATGAAGAACTCGCTGGGCATACGGATACCTCGCAGGGGCTCAGGCCCCGGGTTGCTGGACTTGGGGTACGAGTACGCGCGCGCTGCCCTCAGCGGTGCCTCCCACGACACCCGCGCCTGCCGGTCGGTGCCGGCGAGGCACTTGCCTCAAGGGCCCGAGTCGGGTGGTGGGTGGGCGAAGGCCGGGGTTCGGGGGGGCGGAGCCCCCCGGGCGGTCCGCCCGACCGAGGGTGCGGATCAGACGGCGTTCACAAGAACCGTCGGCTCAGCTCACCGCAGGTGAAGCGCACGCGGAGGGACGCCATCGCATGCCGTTCACCTGACCGGGCTCGTCGCCGATCACATAGCGGACCCGCCGCCCGTGCACCCGCCGCGCGGGGGCACGGCAGCCACGGGGCCGGCAGCCGCGGGCGAGGCGGGCATAGGGGTCCCGCGTCGCCGGGGTGATCGGAAGCGTCATCGGAACCAGCTTAGCCGGAGGTCAGCCCCGCCCGTGCCGGAGCGCGGGGTGCTCGCCGGCGGCGACCAGGTCGGACACGGCGGCCTTCGGGTCGCGGCCGGTGACCAGCGACTCGCCGACCAGCACCGCGTCGGCGCCGGCGTTGGCGTAGGCGATGAGGTCGTGCGGACCGCGCACTCCGGACTCGGCGACCTTGACGAGGTGGTCGGGGATCTCCGGGGCCACCCGCTCGAACGTGCCGCGGTCGACGCGCAGGGTCTTCAGGTTGCGCGCGTTGACGCCGATGACCTTGGCGCCCGCGTCCACCGCCCGCTCGACCTCGTCCTCGTCGTGCACCTCGACCAGCGGGGTGAGTCCGATGGAGACGGCGCGCTCGATCAGCGACTCGAGGGCCGGCTGGTCCAGGGCGGCGACGATCAGCAGTGCGAGGTCGGCGCCGTACGCCCGGGCCTCCCAGAGCTGGTACGACGTGACGATGAAGTCCTTGCGCAGGACGGGGATGTCCACGCGGGCGCGGACCGCCTCCAGGTCGGCCAGCGAGCCGCCGAAGCGGCGCTGCTCGGTGAGGACAGAGATGACGGCGGCGCCGCCCGCCTCGTAGTCCGCCGCGAGCCCGGCCGGGTCGGCGATCGCCGCCAGCGCGCCCTTGGAGGGGCTGGACCGCTTGACCTCGCAGATGACCTTGACGCCGTCGCCCTTGAGCGCGGCCACTCCGTCCTTGGCGGGGCGGGCCTTCGCCGCGCGCTCCTTGAGCTCGTCGAGGCTGACGCGCGCCTGCCGCTCCGCGAGGTCGGCACGGACTCCGTCGATGATCTCGTCGAGCACACTCACGCGAGCGGCCCCCTTTCAGACGGTCGTTCCTTCAGGTTCCGAAACCTGTGGTCACTTGCGATGGTATCCGCAGGACGGCCGAGGCCCCGCATCCGGTGGACGCCGGTCCCATTACCTGGACGTTCACCGTCGATCAAGGATGCAGCCAGCCGCCGAACGGCAGGTTCCGGACAACGGTGAACACCAGCAGCAGCGCGCCGACGGCCCACATCCGGACCCGCCCCGGTTCGAACCGCACCGCCCGGCCGCGCGCCGCGCGCACCGCCCAGACGGTCCAGAGCACCGCGAAGCCCAGGTAGGCGGCCACCCCCGCCGCGTTGTCCTGCAGTGCGGTGAGGAAGTCGCCGTGGACGAAGGCGTGGGCGCTGCGCAGTCCGCCGCAGCCGGGGCAGTACAGCCCGGTCAGGTAGTAGAGCGGGCACACCGGGTAGTGGCCGGGCTCGTTGGGGTCGACGGTGCCGACGTAGGCGAAGGCCCCGGCGACGGCCGCGAGGACACCGGCCGGGACGGCGAGCCGGCTCCAGGGGGTGCTGGGCGTGGTGCGCGGGGCGATGCCGCTGTCGGGGTTCACGTCGGCATTGTGCCCCGCGTGCCGGCGGCACGCGCGCGAGGGGCGGCCCCACCGCGTCCGGTGGGGCCGCCCCTCGCGGGATGCGCTGCGGTGGGGCTCAGCCCTCGACGCCGGCCGGCTCGCGGGTCGCGGCGCGGGCCACGTGCGGCGTGGTGTGCGACTGCTTCGGCTGGCCGAGGCCCATGGCGCGCATGGCGGCGCCGACGACGCCGCCGAGGAGCACGATCACCATGCCCGCCCAGAAGCCGACCGGCTGGGCCATCACCATGAAGGCACCCGCGACGCAGAAACCGATGAAGGCGATGATGACGCCGGTCCAGGCGGCCGGGGTGTGACCGTGGCTGCTGCCCGCCATGACTTGCTCCTCGTTGCTTGTACGTGTCGAAGTACGTGTCCGTACGGTTCCGAGCGCGTCACCGTCCGTGCCGGGCGCTCTTACTCCATTGTCCCGTACGCACACGCGTGCCGGACGCGGGGGTGGCGTCTGGTTCGCCACATCCGGCGGGGGCGGCGGGCGCGGCCTCAGGCGCCGGTGGGGTCCTCGCCGCGGTCGAGGGCCTTCCAGATCTCCTCGGGGCGGTCGGGGTCGGCGGGCGCCGCCTTGCGGCGCGGGCGTTCCGAGCCGCGCTCGTAGCGGCCGGACATGGCGGGCCACAGGGTGCCGTAGCGCAGCGCCAGCAGTCCGGCGAGCAGGATCAGGACGCCGCCTGCGGCGGCCACCCAGGGCCAGCCGGTGTGCGTGAGTGCGGTCACCGCGGCCGAGGTGTCGCCGGTGGTCTCGGCGGCCTTCTCGTCCAGCGCGGAGCCGTCGGAGGCGCCGGTGAACGCGGCGGCGACGATGCCGGCGCCGCTGAGCGCGAGCAGCGCGGCGACGGCGAGGCGGCCGGCCCGGCGGACGGCGAAGACGGCGACGAGCGCGGCCAGGCCCACTATGGCGAGGGCCGCGGGGACGCCCGTGACGTCGCTGCCCTTCGCGGTCAGCGGGAACGCGCCGCCGGCCACCGTGGCGGTGCCCTCCGACCAGCGCTGCCGGGTCGCGAGCAGGGTCACGGCCGCGCCGAGCGCACCGCACAGCAGGGCCACGGCGAGGCTCCGCCGGCCGGACCGGCTGGGTGCGGCGGCTTCGGAACGGGGTTGAGGTACGGCAGTCACGTACTCCACTATCGCCTGAACCCCGGGTGAACCGTCACCCGGGGTTCGGCACGGGCCGTGCTAGCCGCCCAGCCGGTTGGCCGTGTGCACCGCCCGCAGCACGGCGGCGGCCTTGTTGCGGCACTCCTGGTCCTCGGCGGCCGGGTCGGAGTCGGCGACGATGCCCGCGCCCGCCTGCACGTACGCGGTGCCGTCCCGGAGCAGGGCGGTACGGATGGCGATGGCGGTGTCGGAGTCGCCGGCGAAGTCGAGGTAGCCGACGCAGCCGCCGTACAGGCCGCGCCGGGACGGTTCGAGCTCGTCGATGATCTGCATGGCGCGGGGCTTGGGGGCGCCGGAGAGGGTGCCCGCGGGGAAGCACGCGGTCAGCACGTCGAAGGCGGTACGGCCCTCGGCGACCCGGCCGGTGACCGTGGAGACGATGTGCATGACGTGCGAGTAGCGCTCGATGGACATGAAGTCGACGACCTCCACCGAACCGGGCTCGCAGACCCGGCCGAGGTCGTTGCGGCCGAGGTCGACGAGCATCAGATGCTCGGCGCGTTCCTTGGGGTCGGCGAGCAGTTCGTCGGCGAGGGCCTGGTCCTCCTGCGGGGTGGCGCCGCGGTGCCGGGTGCCGGCGATGGGGTGGACCATCGCGCGCCCGTCCTCGACCTTCACCAGCGCCTCGGGGGACGAGCCGACGACGTCGAACCCGTCGAAGCGGAACAGGTACATGTACGGCGAGGGGTTGGTGGCCCTGAGCACGCGGTAGACGTCCAGCGCGCTCGCCGTGCACGGGGTCTCGAAGCGCTGCGACGGCACGACCTGGAAGGCCTCGCCCGCGCGGATGCGCTCCTTGACGTCCTCGACGGCCCGGCGGAAGTCGGGGCCGCCCCAGCGGGCGGTGTACTCGGGCAGCTCGGAGGGCGGCAGCACGGCCGGGGGCTGGGCGACCGCGCGGCCGAGGTCGGCCTCCATGGCGTCGAGGCGGGCCACCGCGTCGGCGTACGCCTCGTCCACGCCGGTCTCGAGGTCGTTGTGGTTGATCGCGTTGGCGATCAGCAGGACCGACCCCTCCCAGTGGTCCATGACGGCGAGGTCGCTGGTGAGGAGCATGGTCAGCTCGGGCAGCCCGAGGTCGTCGACCTCGCCGGGGCCGATCTTCTCCAGCCGGCGGACGATGTCGTAGCCGAGGTAGCCGACCATGCCGCCGGTGAAGGGCGGCATGCCCTCCTGCGGCGGGGTGTGCAGGGTCTGGACGGTGGCGCGCAGGACGGCGAGCGGATCGCCCTCGACGGGGACGCCGACGGGCGGCGTGCCGAGCCAGTGCGCCTCGCCGTCCCGGGTGGTGAGGGTGGCCGCGGAGCGCACGCCGACGAAGGAGTAGCGGGACCAGGAGCGCCCGTTCTCCGCCGACTCCAGCAGAAATGTGCCGGGGCGTTCGGCGGCGAGCTTGCGGTAGAGCGCGACCGGGGTGTCGCCGTCGGCGAGGAGCTTGCGGGTGACCGGGATGACACGCCGGTCGGCGGCGAGCTTGCGGAAGGTCTCGAGGTCCATGGCGGCAGACCTTACTGACCGGCGGACGCCGGGCGGCCCCGCGGGACGCTCGCGCCGGGGTCGTCCTGGAACAGGACGTCCTCGTCGAAGCAGGTGCGGGCGCCGGTGTGGCAGGCGGCGCCGACCTGGTCCACCTTGACGAGCACGGTGTCGGCGTCGCAGTCCAGGGCGACGGACTTCACCCACTGGACGTGGCCGGAGGTGTCTCCCTTGACCCAGTACTCCTGGCGGCTGCGCGACCAGTAGGTGCAGCGGCCGGTGGTCAGGGTGCGGTGCAGCGCCTCGTCGTCCATCCAGCCGAGCATGAGCACCTCGCCGGTGTCGTACTGCTGGGCGATGGCCGGGAGGAGTCCGTCGGCGCTGCGCTTCAGGCGCGCGGCGATCTCGGGGTCGAGAGTGCTGGTCATGGGTGCCATTGTGCCGCGTGGGCCGGCCGCTTCCGGGTTCCTGTCCAGGGGATGGGCACCGGGTGGACGCCACCCGGGACTGGTCCGGGTGGCCGGGTGACGGGTGGGCGGACCGGTTACGGAGTCGTAGGCTGACTCCATGTCGACCTTCGCCAAGCGTGAACGGCTCCTGCTCGCCGACCTCTTGGAAACCGTCGGGCCGGACGCCCCCACCCTCTGCGAGGGCTGGCGGACCCGGGACCTGGCCGCGCACGTGGTGGTGCGCGAGCGCCGCCCGGACGCGGCGGGCGGAGCGCTGATCAAGCCGCTGGCCTCCCGGCTGGAGAAGGTGCTGGGCGAGTACGCCGCGAAGCCGTACGAGGAGCTGATCCAGCTCATCAGGACCGGTCCGCCGCGCTTCTCGCCGTTCCAGCTCAAGCAGGTCGACGAGGCCGCCAACACGGTCGAGTTCTACGTGCACACCGAGGACGTCCGCCGGGCCCAGCCGGACTGGGGCCCGCGCGAGCTGGACACGGTGTTCCAGGACGCGCTGTGGTCGCGTCTGGAGCGCACCGCCCGGCTGCTGGGCCGGGGTGTGCCGACCGGTCTGGTGCTGCGCCGCCCGGACGGCCAGACGGCGGTGGCGCACCGGGGCACTCCGGTGGTGACGGTGACCGGTGAGCCCTCGGAGCTGCTGATGTTCGCCTTCGGCCGGCAGAACGAGGCGAAGGTGGAGCTGGACGGCGACGAGAACGCGATCGCCACCCTGCACGAGTCGAAGCAGCTCGGCTTCTGACCGGGGTTCCGGGAGACCGGGCCGCCGGGACCGGGCAGCCGGGAGGCGCCGCATGATCAAGGTCGCGATGACCAGCGTGTTCGTGGACGACGTGGCGAAGGCGCACGCGTTCTACACGGAGGTCCTCGGGTTCGAGACCCGGCAGCACCTGGATCCGGGCGACGCCACGCCGTTCGTCACGGTGGGGGCGCGCGAGGGGGCCCAGCCGGATCTCCAGTTGCTGCTGGAGCCCGGGCAGGGCCCGATCGCGGAGCCGTACCGCACGGCGCTGTACGAGGCGGGCATCCCGTGCATCGTCTTCTCCGTGGACGACCTGCCGGCGGAGTACGAGCGGCTGCGCGGGCTGGGTGTGCGGTTCCCGCATCCCCCGCGGAGGCAGGGCCCGGTGCTCGCGGCGGTGTTCGACGACTCGGTCGGCAACCTGGTGCAGCTCACCCAGCCGGGGGTGTGAGCGTCAGCGGGGAAGTTCGGCGCGGCGGAGCCCGGGGACGCACAGGGCGACCACCCCGCCGAGCCCGCAGACGGCCGCGCTGGTCACGAACACCGGGCCGAGGCCGAAGGCCCCGACGGCGGCGGCCGCGAAGGGCATGCTCAGCGGAGCGAGGCCGAGGCTGACCACACTGGCGACGGCGGTCACCCGGCCGAGGTAGGCGGGGTCGGACAGGGTCTGCAGCAGGGCCCCGCACAGCACTCCGCTGAGCCCGGCGAGCAGCCCGATGAGCAGGGCGACGCCGACGGCGCCGACGAGCCGGGGCACGTAGGCCAGGGTGCCGATGGCGACGGAGCCGGCGAGGATCGCCCAGGCGGCGACCAGCCCGGCGCGCGGCACCCGGCCCCGGACGGCGAGCAGCAGCGAGGCGGCGCCCGCTCCGGCGCCGAATCCGGCGAGCACCCAGCCCATGCCGGCGGCGCCCCAGCCGCGCCGGTCGGCGAGCAGGGTCAGGCCGACGTTGAGCGGGCCGACGAAGCCGAAGTCGCCGAGGGCGATGGCGAGCATGAGCGGGGCGAGGACGCGGTGGCCGCGGATGTAGCGCAGGCCGCAGGCCAGGTCGGCCCAGGCGGTGGTGCGCGGGGCGCCGGGCCTGTCGTCGCCGGGCAGGGGGAGCAGGCGCACGGAGATCAGCAGCGGCACGGAGACGGCGATCAGCAGCCCGGCGAGGGCGAAGGCGGCCGGTGCGCCGCCCAGGGCCACGCCGAGCCCGCCGAGCGGGGCGCCGGCCACGCCCGCGCAGCGGATGGCGAGGCCGCGCATGCCCTGCACGCGGGCGAGCTGCCCCTTGCCGGTGATCCTGGCCGGGAGGGCGCCCACGGCCGGCATGAAGACGGCGTCGACGGTGCCGAAGAGCAGGGCCAGCAGCGCGAGCGGCCACAGTCCCGGACCGGTGAGGAACAGCAGGGCGGCCACCGCCAGGACGGCCGCGCAGCGCACGGCGTCGCTGCCGATGACGACGCGGCGCGGGCCGAGCCGGTCGGCGAGCACTCCCCCGCCGAGCATCAGCACGGCCCTGGGCAGTGCGCTGACGGACATCACGACGCCGGCCTCGGTGGGGGTGCCGGCCTGGACGGCGGCCCAGGACAGGGCGATGTAGTAGACGCTGTCGCCGAGCATGGAGGCGGTGTAGGCGCCGAGCCAGCGCAGCACGTTGGGGTCGCGGTGGGCGGCGCGGTCCTCGGCGGCGGTCGCCGGGGCCATGAGGGTGTCGGTCACGTCGGGCCCTTCTCAGACGCGGAACGGGAATCCGTACACGTGCAGCGCGACGTGCTCGCGCCCTTCGGTGCCGCCCTCGGCTTCGGCGGACCGGCCCAGCTCGTCGTACCTGCGGATCAGGGCGAGCATCTCGTCCTTCAGCGCGCGCAGTTCGGGTGCGGTGAGGCGGAGCAGGGACTCGCTGTCGGCCGCGGCCGTGTTCCACTCGGCGCTCCACGTGGGCCGCTCGTCGAGGTAGCGGCGGTAGAGGTCGGTGCGCTGGTCGTGGAAGAGCCGGGTCGCCGCGAGGTGCGCGGCCGCCTTCTCGGGGGCGTCCCGAAAGTCCTGGTCCCGGATGCTCACGCCCTCGGAGGACGGCTGCCACCAGCGTTCCCGGCCGTCCGCGCTCTGCGGCCGGGCCTCCTCGACGAGGCCGTGCTCGGCGAGTTTGCGCAGGTGGTAGCTGACCAGCGACACGGCCTCGTCGACCTGGTCGGCGAGGTGCGAGGCGGTCGCCTTGTCGGCCACGCACAGGGCTCGGTACAGCTTCATCCGCAGCGGGTGGGCGAGCGCTTTGAGCGTCCCCACGTCCGTGATGGGACGGCTTCCCTTGGCTGTCATGCCCCCGACCCTAGATGCGAAAGAAAAATTGCACAACAGATGTTGCGCAACTTTCCTTTCGCATCTTGCGGCGAGGACGTCCGGACCTGAGAAGGCCCCGGCCGCCCTGGTCGGGCGGCCGGGGCCGGCAGCTGTGGGACGGTGTCACCGCACGGGGTGGCCCGCCTCCCGCAGGGTCTGCTTGACCTCGCCGATGCGCAGGTCGCCGAAGTGGAAGACGGAGGCGGCCAGAACCGCGTCCGCGCCCGCGTCGACGGCCGGCGGGAAGTCCGCCAGCCGGCCCGCGCCGCCGGAGGCGATCACGGGGACGGTGACGTGCTTGCGGACGGCCGCGATCATCTCCAGGTCGTAGCCGTCCTTGGTGCCGTCGGCGTCCATGGAGTTGAGCAGGATCTCCCCGGCGCCCAGGTCGGCCGCGCGGTGGGCCCACTCGACGGCGTCGATGCCGGTGCCCTTGCGGCCGCCGTGGGTCGTCACCTCGAAGGCGCCGCCCTCGGTGCGGCGCGCGTCCACCGACAGCACCAGGACCTGCCGGCCGAACCGCTCCGCGATCTCCCGGATCAGCTCGGGGCGGGCGATGGCGGCGGTGTTCACGCCCACCTTGTCGGCGCCGGCCCGCAGCAGCCGGTCGACGTCCTCGGCGGTGCGGACGCCGCCGCCGACCGTGAGCGGGATGAAGACCTGCTCCGCGGTGCGCCGCACCACGTCGTAGGTCGTCTCCCGGTCGCCCGAGGACGCGGTGATGTCCAGGAAGGTCAACTCGTCCGCGCCCTCGGCGTCGTACACCTTGGCCATCTCGACGGGGTCGCCCGCGTCGCGCAGGTTCTGGAAGTTGACGCCCTTGACGACCCGGCCGTTGTCCACGTCCAGGCAGGGGATGACTCGGACCGCCAGGGTCATGAGGTCACGTCTCCTCTGAATGCCTCTAGTTCCACTTCGACCAGGATGCGCGGGTCGACGAAGCCCTGCACGACCAGCAGGGTCGAGGCAGGGCGGACGGAGTCGAAGAGCTCCTTGTGGGCGCGGCCCGCCGCGTCCACGTCCCGCACATGGGTCAGGTACATCCGGGTGCGCAGCACGGACCCGATGCCGAGGCCGAACTCACCGATCGCCTCGAGGGCGCTGGTGAAGGCCACCTTGGCCTGTTCGTAGGGGTCGCCCTCCCCGTACAGCACGGTGCCCTTGAAGGACGTCGTGCCGGCCACCAGCACCCGGTCACCCGCCGCGACGGCGCGCGCGAATCCGAAGCTCTCTTCCCAGGGACTTCCGCTCTGCACGCGCCGTACGGCCTCGGATGTCATGACGCCACTGCCTCCAGTGCCTCTTCCAGGGTGAACGCCTTCGCGTACAGGGCCTTGCCGACGATGGAACCCTCGACACCGAGGGGTACCAGCTCGGCGATGGCGCGGAGGTCGTCCAGGGACGACACGCCGCCGGAGGCCACGACCGGGCGGTCGGTGGCGGCGCAGACGTTCCTCAGCAGCTCCAGGTTCGGGCCCTGCAGGGTGCCGTCCTTGGCGATGTCGGTGACGACGTAGCGGGCGCAGCCCTCCTTGTCGAGGCGCGCCAGCGTCTCGTAGAGGTCGCCGCCGTCCCGGGTCCAGCCGCGGCCGCGCAGGGTCGTGCCGCGCACGTCCAGACCGACCGCGATCTTGTCGCCGTGCTCGGCGATGACCTTGGCGACCCACTCCGGGGTCTCCAGGGCGGCCGTGCCGAGGTTGACGCGGGTGCAGCCGGTGGCGAGGGCGGCGGCGAGGGTGTCGTCGTCGCGGATGCCGCCGGACAGCTCCACCTTGATGTCCATGGCCCTGGCGACCTCGGCGATCAGCTCACGGTTGTCGCCGGTGCCGAAGGCGGCGTCGAGGTCGACCAGGTGCAGCCACTCGGCGCCGGAGCGCTGCCAGGCGAGGGCGGCCTCCAGCGGGGAGCCGTAGGAGGTCTCGGTCCCGGACTCGCCGTGCACGAGGCGCACGGCCTGGCCGTCGCGGACGTCGACGGCGGGGAGGAGTTCGAGCTTGGCCATGGTCTACAGGGTTCCGATCCAGTTGGTGAGGAGCTGGGCGCCGGCGTCGCCGGACTTCTCGGGGTGGAACTGGGTGGCCCACAGGGCGCCGTTCTCCACGGCCGCCACGAAGGGCCTGCCGTGCGTCGACCAGGTGACCTTGGGGGCCGCGATCAGCGGGTTGTGCGTCTCCAGGGCCCAGTCGTGGACGGCGTAGGAGTGCACGAAGTAGTAGCGGGCGTCCGCGTCGAGGCCCGCGAACAGCTCGGAGTCCTCCGGCGCGTCGACCGTGTTCCAGCCCATGTGGGGCACCACGTCGGCCTCGAGCGGCGCGACCGTGCCGGGCCACTCGTCGAGGCCCTCGGCCTCCACGCCGTGCTCGATGCCGCGCGCGAAGAGGATCTGCATGCCGACGCAGATGCCCATCACCGGCCGGCCGCCGGACAGCCGGCGGTCGACGACCCAGTCACCGCGGGCCGCGCGCAGGCCGTCCATGCAGGCGGCGAACGCGCCGACGCCCGGCACCAGCAGGCCGTCGGCGTTCATCGCCTTGTCGAAGTCGCGGGTGATCTCGACGTCGGCTCCCACGCGCGCGAGGGCCCGCTCGGCGGAGCGGACGTTGCCGAAGCCGTAGTCGAAGACGACGACCCTCTTGCCGCTCAATTCCACACCTCCAGCCGCATGACGCCCGCGACCAGGCACATCGCGGCACCGATCGAGAGCAGCACGATGAGGCTGGTGGGCATCTTCTGCTTGGCGAAGGAGATGATGCCGCCGACCAGGAAGAGGCCGACGACGATCAGGACGGTGGACAGACCGGTCATGGGGTTACAGCGCGCCCTTCGTCGAGGGGAGGATGCCGGCCGCGCGCGGGTCGCGTTCGGAGGCGTAGCGGAGCGCCCGGGCGAGCGCCTTGAACTGGCACTCCACGATGTGGTGGGCGTTGCGGCCGTAGGGCACGTGCACGTGCAGGGCGACCTGCGCCTGGGCGACGAAGGACTCCAGGATGTGCCGGGTCATCGTGGTGTCGTACTCGCCGATCATCGGCGCCATGTTCTCGGGCTCGGTGTGCACGAGGTAGGGGCGGCCGGACAGGTCGACGGTGACCTGGGCGAGGGACTCGTCCAGCGGGACCGTGCAGTTGCCGAAGCGGTAGATGCCCACCTTGTCGCCGAGCGCCTGCCTGAAGGCGGCGCCGAGCGCGAGGGCGGTGTCCTCGATGGTGTGGTGGGAGTCGATGTGCAGGTCGCCGTCGGTCTTCACGGTCAGGTCGAACAGACCGTGCCGGCCGAGCTGGTCGAGCATGTGGTCGTAGAAGCCGACCCCGGTGGCGATGTCGGTCCTGCCGGTGCCGTCGAGGTCGATCTCGACCAGTACCGAGGTCTCCTTGGTGGTGCGCTCCACGCGTCCGACGCGGCTCATGACTGGGTCTCCTTCTGCAACTCACGGACGGCGTCGAGAAACGCGTCGTTCTCCTCCGGGGTGCCGGCGGACACCCGCAGCCACCCCGGTACTCCGTTGTCCCGGACCAGCACGCCCCGGTCGAGGATCTTCCGCCAGGCCTCGTGGGCGCTGTCGAACCGGCCGAACTGCACGAAGTTCGCGTCGGACCCGATCACCTCGAAGCCGATCGAGCGCAGTTCGGCGACGAGCCGGTCCCGCTCGGACTTGAGCTGCTCGACGTAGCCCAGCAGGGTGTCGGTGTGCTCGAGGGCCGCCAGGGCGGTCGCCTGGGTGATCGCCGAGAGGTGGTACGGCAGCCGGACGAGCTGTACCGCGTCGACGACCGCCGGGTCGGCGGCGAGGTAGCCGAGGCGCAGTCCCGCGGCGCCGAACGCCTTCGACATGGTGCGCGAGACGACCAGGTTGGGCCGGCCCTCCAACAGCGGCAGCAACGACTCGCCGTGGCTGAACTCGATGTAGGCCTCGTCCACGATCACCATGGACGGCCTGGCCGCCTGGGCCGCCTCGTACAGCCCGAGGACCGTCTCGGGCGGAACGGCGTTGCCGGTGGGGTTGTTGGGGGTGGTGACGAACACGACGTCGGGCCGGTGCTCGGCGATCGCGCGCCGGGCGGCGTCGAGGTCGATCCCGAAGTCCTCGCCGCGGGGCCCGGAGATCCAGCCGGTGCCCGTGCCGCGTGCGATGAGCGCGTGCATGGAGTACGACGGCTCGAAGCCGATGGCCGTGCGGCCGGGTCCGCCGAAGGTCTGCAGCAGTTGCTGGATGACCTCGTTGGAGCCGTTGGCCGCCCAGACGTTCTCGATGCCGAGCGGGTACTTGCCGGTCTTCGTCAGGTACTTGGCCAGCTCGGTGCGCAGCTGGACCGCGTCCCGGTCGGGATAGCGGTTCAGGTCGCGGGCGGCCTCCCGGACCCGCTCCACGATCCGCTCGACCAGCGGCTCGGGCAGCGGGTAGGGGTTCTCGTTGGTGTTCAGCCGTACGGGGACGTCGAGCTGGGGCGCTCCGTAGGGGGACTTGCCCCGCAGCTCGTCCCGTACGGGCAGATCGTCGATGCCGGTCACTTGCTCGTCGGTACCTTCCAGCCGAACCGTGCCTTGATCGCCGCGCCGTGCGCGGGCAGGTCCTCCGCCTCCGCCAGCGTGACCACGTGGTGCGCGACCTCGGCCAGCGCGTCCTTCGTGTAGTCGACGATGTGGATGCCGCGCAGGAAGGACTGGACGGACAGGCCCGAGGAGTGGCAGGCGCAGCCGCCGGTGGGCAGGACGTGGTTGGACCCGGCGGCGTAGTCGCCGAGCGAGACGGGCGCCCAGGGGCCGATGAAGATCGCGCCGGCGTTCCTGACCCGGTCGGCGACCGCGGGGGCGTCGGCGGTCTGGATCTCCAGGTGCTCGGCGCCGTAGGCGTCGACCACCTTCAGGCCCTCCTCGACGCCGTCCACGAGCACGATCGCGGACTGCCTGCCGGCCAGGGCCGGGCGGATCCGGTCCTCGATGTGCCTGGTCGCCGCCACCTGCGGCTCCAGCTCCTTCTCCACCGCGTCGGCCAGCTCGGTGGAGTCGGTGACCAGCACGGCCGCCGCGAGCGGGTCGTGCTCGGCCTGGCTGATCAGGTCCGAGGCGACGTGCACCGGGTCGGCCGTGTCGTCCGCGAGGATCGCGATCTCGGTCGGGCCGGCCTCGGCGTCGATGCCGATCTTCCCGGTGAAGTAGCGCTTGGCCGCGGCCACCCAGATGTTGCCGGGGCCGGTGACCATGTCGGCGGGCGGGCAGGACTCGGTGCCGTGGGCGAACATCGCGACGGCGGTGGCGCCGCCGGCCGCGTACACCTCGTCCACGCCGAGCAGCTCGCACGCGGCGAGGATCGTCGGGTGCGGCAGTCCGCCGAAGTCGGCCTGCGCCGGGGAGGCGAGCGCGATCGACTCGACGCCGGCCTCCTGCGCCGGCACCACGTTCATGATCACGGACGAGGGGTAGACGGACCGGCCGCCGGGCGCGTACAGCCCGACGCGGTCGACCGGGACCCACTTCTCGGTCACGGAGCCGCCGGGCACGACCTCGGTCGTGTGCGTCGTGCGGCGCTGTGCGCGGTGGACCAGGCGGGCCCGGCGGATGGACTCCTCCAGGGCGGCGCGTACGGCCGGGTCGAGGGCCGCGAGCGCGTCGGTCAGCGCCTGGGCCGGGACCCGCACGGACTCCAGCCGTACCCCGTCGAACTTCTCGGCGAAGTCGATCAGCGCCGCGTCGCCACGATGATGCACGGCCTCGCAGATCGGACGCACCTTCTCCAGGGCGGCCGAGACGTCGAAGTCGGCTCGGGGCAGCAGGTCGCGCAGGGCTGGGCCCTCGGGGAGGGCGTCGCCGCGCAGATCGATTCGGGAGATCACGTACTCAATTCTCTCAGACCCGCGTCCGTGACCGTCCGCGCGTATCAATGGCTGATACAGAACGTGGCCGGAACGTGGAAGATCACGGGGCTGCCTGAGGGGTATCACCCCGGAAAGGCCGGCACGCCTGGTGTGCCGGGCGTCACCCAGCGGGCATGAACGGGTGTACGAGGCGGACGGAACGCGAGTAGCGCGGGAAGAAGGCAGGAGCGGTGACCGAGGGGGCCGGCGGCGACGCCGGAGATCTGCCGGAGGACCTGACGGCGACCGAGGCCGGCATGTGGCAGGCCTTCCGCAACGGCAGCACGTACGACCTGAGCAGCGGGGACCTGGTGGTGGACGATCCGCACGGCGGGCATCCCTGGGGCCCGGAGCGGAGTGTCAGGGCGCGCGCCGTCTGCTGGCTGCTGCTGGACGGACCGCCCGCGCTCGCGGGGCGGGTGTCCGCGCTGAAGCTGGCCGGTGTGCGGATCACCGGCACGCTGGAGCTGGCGGGCGGCACGGTCACGCCGTACGTGGAGATGCGCGACTGCCGCTTCGACGACCAGGTCCTGCTGCCCGAGGCCCGGTTCACGACCGTCCGCATGGTGAACTGCGCGCTGCCCCGGCTGGAGGCGGCCCGGGTCACCACCGAGGGCGACCTGCACCTGCCGCGCTGCCGCTTCCAGAACGGGGTGCGGCTCACCGACGCGCACATCGGGACCGACCTGCTGCTGAACCAGGCGGTCGTGCACCCCGACCGCAGCGGCCGCTCCATCGCCGCGGACGGCATGAGCGTCGGCCAGGACCTGCAGGCGGAACTGCTGGAGTCGCACGGCGAGCTGAGCCTGCGCGGCGCCCAGGTCGGGGGCTCGCTGAGCCTGCGGGGGGCGAAACTGGCCAATCCGTACGCCCGCCTCGCCCTGAACGCGCCGCAGCTGACGGTGGAGCGCACCCTGTACCTGACCCCGGCGGGGGTGGGCAATCCGCTGCTGAGCGGGACGACGCCCGCGCGCGGGACGCGGATCCAGCGCTTCGAGTGCCAGGGCGGGGTGCGGCTGGACGACGGCCGGTTCGGGGACGCCGTGGACCTGGAGCGGGCCCGGTTCGTCCTCACCGACGACCAGGACCTGTCGCTGCGCCGGGTGCAGACGCCGGAGCTGCGCTTCCTCGGCGAGGGGCCGCAGCGCGGGCAGGTGAAGCTGTCCGGCGCGCGAGTCGTCAACCTGGTGGACCGGGCGGGGAGCTGGCCGGGCCCGGGCAACCTGCACATGGGCGGCTTCGCCTACGAGAGCCTGGTCCCGCGCGGTCCGTTCCCGCTGACCCGGCGGCTGGACTGGGTGGCCGCGGCGACCGCCGAGTACAACCCGGAGCCGTACGAGCGGCTGGCCTCGGTGCTGCGCGCCGCCGGGGAGGACGAGGACGCCCGCGAGGTGCTGCTGGCCAAGCAGCGCCGGCGCCGCGAGACGCTGCCGCCGGCGGGCAAGGTGTGGGGCTTCGTGCAGGACTGGGCCGTGGCCTACGGCTACCGGCCGGGCCGGGCGGCGGTGTGGATGGCGGTGCTGTGGGCCGCGGGCACGCTCGCCTTCGCGCACGCCGGGCATCCGCCGGTGGACCCGGGCGAGCACCCCTCCTGGAGTCCCGCCCTGTTCACGCTGGACCTGCTGCTTCCGGTGATCGACCTGGGCCAGGTCGGGCAGTGGCAGCTCAGCGGCGGCTGGCAGTGGCTGTCCGCCGCGATGATCATCATGGGCTGGATACTGGCGACCACCGTGGCGGCGGGGGCCACCCGGCTGCTGCGGCGGAGCTGACGGCGGGCGGGCGACGGCCCACAGCTCTCACAGCTCCCAGCCCACAGCCCGGGGGGGCAGGTACATCACAATAGTTGAACCGTCACCCTTTGCCCGTCCTTGACCTTATGTCGTACAACCTTTCATGACTTGGCCAGACCCTCTGGCGCTCGCCGACCTGCGGTCTTTCAATGGTCGACACCATGGCTCTGCTGCCGGCGTTCCTCCGCCCCACCCGGACGACACGACGTGCCTCGTACCCCGCCGCCCTGCCCCAAGGCGGCTTCGAGGCGGTCCTCGACGCGCCCGACGACCTCCTCTCGCCCGCCCTGGTCGCGGCCGGCCGGGGCGAGTACGGCGCCGCCTCAGCCCTGCTCGCCACCACGCGCGCGGCCGGCCGGTGGGAGGACCGCGACCGCTACACCAGGGGGCTCGCGGCCTTCGCCCGCTCCCGCCCCGAGTGGTTCGACGCATGGCGCGCGGCCGCCCCGGCCGACGCCGACGCGGCACTGGTCGCGGCCCAGCTCGCGGTGGACCGCGCCTGGCCGTCGCCGGCCCGCGCCGAGCTGCTGCGCGAGGTGAGCCCGCTGATCACGGCCGCCGCCCGGGCCGACGACCGCGACCCGGTGCCCTGGCGGATCGCCCTCGACCACGCGCGCGGCTCCCGGGCCGGGCACCGCTACTTCGAGGAGCTGTGGGAGGCGGCGATCCGGCGCGCCCCGCACCACTACGGCTGCCATGTGGCCGCCCTGCGGTATCTGGCGACCTTCTGGCACGGCTCGCACCGCGAGTGCTTCGACTTCGCCGACCTCGCCGCGCAGGACGCCCCGGCCGGGTCCCTGGTCCAGGCGCTGCCGGCCCGGGCGGCCTTCGGCTACCTGACCGACGACTGCGGGCCCGAGGTGCCGCGCGAGCGGCTGGACGCGGCCGCCGACCGTGCGGTGTCGCTGTCAGCCCGTTTCCCGTCCGCCACCCCGGGGCCGGCCCCGATGCGCAACAAGCTGCTGTACGTGCTCGTCCGGCTGGGCCGGTGGGAGGACGCCCGCGCCCAGCTCGGCCTGATCGGCCCGTACGCCACCTCGTTCCCCTGGGACCGCTTCTCCGACGACCCGCTCGGCCAGTTCCTCCGGCTGCGCGACGGGCTCCTCGGACCCACTCCCCCCGCCTTCCCGGCGGGGCTGGTGCGGACGCCGCCGCGGCCGCTGGACGGGCACCGGGGCCGGGCTGCCGCCGCCGACCATTAGGCTGGGTCGCCGTGACCACCGTCCGTCTGCCCCTGTTCCCGCTGAACTCGGTGTTGTTCCCGGGGCTCGTGCTGCCCCTGAACATCTTCGAGGAGCGGTACCGCGCCATGATGCGCGAGCTCCTGAAGACCCCCGAGGACGAGCCGCGCCGGTTCGCCGCGGTGGCGATCCGCGACGGCCACGAGGTGGCACCGAGCGCTCCGGGCATGCCGGATCCGACGGCGCAGCCCGAACGGGGCCCGGCCGCGGGCTTCGGCCCGGACCCCCTCGCGTCGTTCCACGGCGTGGGCTGCGTGGCCGACGCGGCGACCATCCGGGAGCGCGACAACGGCACCTTCGAGGTGCTCGCGACCGGGACGACCCGGGTGCGGCTGCTCTCCGTGGAGGCCTCGGGTCCGTTCCTGACGGCGGAGCTGGAGGAGCTGACCGAGGATCCCGGCGACGAGGCGGGCGCGCTGGCCGAGGGCGTCCTGCGCTCGTTCCGCCAGTACCAGAAGCGCCTGGCGGGCGCCCGTGAGCGCTCGCTGGCGGGCACGGAGCTGCCCGACGACCCCTCGGTGGTCTCCTATCTGGTGGCCGCCGCCATGGTGCTGGACACGCCGACGAAGCAGCGGCTGCTCCAGGCTCCGGACACCGCGTCCCGCCTCCGGGACGAGCTGAAACTCCTTCGCTCGGAGGCGGCGATCATCCGTAGTCTGCCGTCCCTGCCCGCGTTCGAGCTGACGCGGACGCCGACCAGCATGAACTGAGCGAACCGAACCGAGGCCCGGCACCCCGAATGGCGAAGAAGTCCAAGAAGCAGCAGTCCGGCGGCACGCCCGCGACCGTGGCGCTGACCGCGGCCGGCGTGGACCACACCGTGCACGCCTACGACCACGACCCCTCCCACCCTTCTTACGGCGAGGAGGCGGCGGAGGCGATGGGCGTCTCCCCGGACCGGGTCTTCAAGACCCTGGTGGCCGACGTCGACGGCACGCTCACCGTGGCGGTGGTCCCCGTCTCCGGCACGCTGAACCTGAAGGCGCTGGCGGCGGCGGTGGGCGGCAAGCGGGCCGCCATGGCCGACCCGGCCCTCGCCGAACGCACCACCGGCTACGTCCGGGGCGGCATCTCCCCGCTGGGCCAGCGCAAGAGGCTCCGCACGGTCCTGGACGACTCGGCCGGGGCCCACGCCACCATCTGCGTCTCGGCGGGCCGCCGCGGGCTGGAGGTCGAACTCGCGCCGGCGGACCTCGCCACGCTCACGGAAGCGGTACTGGCGCCGATCGGCCGCGACTGACCCGACCGGGCGACGCGGGTACGCCGGGCGGGTTCGGGGCGCGCCGACTGCCCGGCGTCATCGGGCCGCGCACGGCTCATGGCATCCCGGCGCATCAGGCCGGGCGCGACTCACAGAGGTCGGGCCGCAAGCCAGGGGTGTCAGGCCGGGTACGCCTCTTCGGGGTCCCGGGGGCCGAACAGGGCCGTGAGGCCCAGGTGGACCAGCAGTGCGGCCAGGGGCCAGGCCAGCAGCGCGCCCTTCGCTCCCAGCTTCAGCGGGGCCGAGAAGGTGACGCCCTTGCCCACCGCCTTGGCGTGGGCTATGACGTCGGACTCGGGGCCGAGCCAGACGCCGAGCCGCCACGCCAGCAGGGAGCCCAGCAGCCCGCCGAGGCCCAGCGCGACCACGAGCGGCACGCCGCCACGCCGTCGCCATAGGAACACCACGACCGCGCTGACCAGGCCGAAGGCCAGCCCCAGCAGCGTGAACGTGCCGTCCACGCCGACCGCCTGCTCGCCCTCGGTGTCCTTGATGTAGACGACCCAGCTCTTGTCGACCTGGTCGGCGATCAGCGGCACGTGCGGCGCCAGCCACCACCACAGCAGCCCGAGCAGCACCCCGCCCAGGGTCACCGCCACGGTGACCACCGCGGCCTCCCGCACTTCGGTCTTCATACCGGGGCCGTCCTGTTCGTACATGCCCGCGAACGGGGCCGCGGCGGGCGGGGCCTGCCGGACCTGGTGCGCGGAGTCGTCGTGCGGCGGCGGAGGCGGAGTCAGCGGTGCGGTCACCCTGACATCGTGCCAGGTCGTGCCGTGAGCCGCGTCACCGGACGGCCGCCCTGCGGTACGCCCAGGCCGCCGCCGCCAGCGAGACCACTCCGACACCGGCGCACACCCCCAGATCAGCCAGGACGACGGCCCAGTCGGGGTGTGCCCCGAAGGTGCGCGCGTATGCCTCCACACCGTAGGTCGACGGCAGCAGGTCCCGGGCGAGACGGATGATCTCCGGCATCCGGTCGGCGGGCAGCACCCCCAGCAGCAGGGCCGCGGACATGCCGAGCTGCCCGAGCAGCGTGGCCAGCTCGGGCCGCGGGGCGAGCAGGCCGCAGGCGGCGCCGAGCCCGGCGAGCGCGGCCCCGGCGAGCGGGATCACGGCCAGCAGGATCCACAGGTTGGCCAGCGGCAGCCCGAACAGCAGGCAGCCGAAGACGGCGGTCACCAGCGTCCCCGGCACGGTGAAGGAGGCGTACGCCCCGGCCGCGCCCAGCACCACCGCCGCCGGCGGCACCGGCAGCGTGGCGTAGTGGTCGAGCCCGCCGCTGGCCCGCAGCTGCCCGAAGTACTGCGACAGCAGGTTCAGCGCCACGTAGGCGACGACCAGCACCGAGGACCCCGCGACCACGGACTGGGCCTCGCTGCCGCTGTCCACGACGCCCCGCATCATCACGGTGATGCCGACGGACTGGAAGGTCGCCACGAACAGCAGCGGGATACGGGCCACGCGGGCCCGGGAGAGCTGCGCCCGGTAGACGGCCACCAGCGACGGCCACAGCCGCGCGGGCGGACCGAGCTCGGCCGCGCCCGGGGCCGCGTCCGGAACGGCCCGGGCGCCGCCGGGCAGGACCTCCGCGGGTACGACACTCACGACGCGCTGCTCCTCTTCCCTACGGCCCTGGCGCACACCCGTACGCATTCCGCGGCCCGCGCGCTCACGCCTTCACCAGCCCCTGCCGGGCGGCCCCGCCCAGGGACAGGTACACGTCCTCCAGGCTGGGCGTGGCGAGCGTGAAGTCGTCCAGGGCGGCGAAGGCGGCTCCGCCGGTGACCGTGGCGACCGCGGCCCGGGCCTCCTCGGGTGCCAGCCGCAGTGTCCAGCGCCGGCCGGACTCGGTGGCCCGCTCGCGCAGGCCGGCGACCTCGGGCACGTCCAGCGGCGCCCGCTCCCGCCACACCAGCTCCACCCGTACCTCGCCGGAGACCTGTTCCTTCAGGCCCGCGGGGCTGTCGCAGGCGATGACCCGGCCCTGGTCCAGGACGGCGACCCGGTCGAGCACGGTCTCCGCCTCGATGACGTTGTGGGTGACCAGCAGCACCGTCGTGCCGCGTTCGGCCCGCCGGCGGTCCACGGCCGCCCACACCGCGCGCCGGGCCACCGGGTCCATGCCGGTGGTCGGTTCGTCGAGGACGAGCAGCGGCCGTTCGCCGACGAGGGCCGCGGCGAGGCAGGCCAGCCGCCGTTGGCCGCCGGACAGCTTCTTCAGGGCGCGGCCCGCGATCGGGGTGAGTCCGAGTTCGTCGAGCACGGCGTCCCGCTCGGCGCGCGCCCGTCCCGCGTCCAGTCCGCGCAGCCGGCCGGTGGTCTCGGCGGCGAGCGAGACGGTCAGCTCGTCCAGGGCGGAGGACTCCTGCCCCAGGTAGGCGAGGATGCGGGAGGCCAGCCGGGGGTGCCTGACGATGTCGTGGCCGAGGATCTCGACGCTGCCCGCGTCCGGCCGCAGCAGCCCGGTGAGCTGGCGCACGAGGGTCGACTTGCCGGCGCCGTTCGGTCCGAGCAGCCCGAAGATCTCGCCGCGCCGCACCTCGAGTTCCACCCCGTCGGTGGCCCGCACCTCGGGCGTGCCCGGCGTCCCGCGCCGCCCCTTCACGGGCGGATAGGTCTTGGTGAGCCCGCGCACGCGTACGACGTCGTCGTACCGAAGTGCCTGTGCCGCGTGCGTACTCACAAGTGACGAGACTACGGGGTCCGAGGCCTTTACTCGTCCTTGGGGGCGGCCACCGGGGTTCAGTCGGCGGCGGGCGCGTGCTGCTCGGTGGCCGCCGGGACGTCGACCTCGCGCCAGAAGCCCGCCCGGATGGCGTAACGGTCGTGCTCGTCGATCTGGTCGTCCTTGTGGGCGAGCAGGCCGAAGCGCGCGGCGTAGCGCAGCAGCTCGCCGTCGATGCGGTGCGGGATGCGCGGATACATCGTGGACAGCCGCTGCACGTGGTTCTGGTCGCCGAGCCGGGAGATCCAGCGGCGCGCGAAGACCTGGCCCACCTCGTACGGATCGCCGCCGACGGTGGTGATGTCCTCCTCCCGGTCGGCCCAGCGCTGCTCGGCGGTGGTGAGCTGGGCGAGGGTCGGCATGGAGGCGACCTCGGGCGGCTCGGCGACCGCTCCCGGCCGGTCCACCCAGCCCTTGTCGGAGGACCATCTGAGGGTCGCGGTGGTCGGGTGCTGCACGGCCTGCACGCCGGGTGCGCGCAGTGCGGCGAGGTCCTTGGGGGTGGGCACTCCCTTGGGTGCGGCCGCCCGGCCCTGGGTGCTGTGCTCGGCGGCGGCCGGCGGGTGGGCGCCCTCCTCGGCGGAGCGTTCGGCGCCGGCGGTGAGGGCGGAGTCCGGCAGCGGTGCGGAGAGGATCGCGGCGATCTCGGGGCGGGGCGCGGGCGGCGGGGCGCAGACGCCGGTCAGCTCCTTGGCGCGGACGGCCTGGGTGATCCAGGCCCGGTCCAGCACCCGCCGCTCGTCGGCCTCGGCGACCAGGTCCTCGGACTGGTTGTAGTCGCCGTCGGCGGCCTGCACGGCCCACAGGTGGACGGCGACGCCGTGCTCCTTGGCGGACATCATCCCGGGCAGCAGGTCGCCGTCGCCGGTGACCAGGACGATGTCGGAACAGGCGCGGTTGCGGGCCAGTTCGGTCAGCTCGGCGTGCATGGCGGCGTCCACGCCCTTCTGCGCCCAGCGTCCGTCGGTGCGGGTCAGCGCGCCCAGCCGGACGGTGACCCGGGGCATCACACGCAGCCGCCGGTGCTCCGGCTGCGGGACCCGGTCCGGGGCGCCGTCGAACCAGTAGATGCGCAGCAGCGGGCGCTCGGTCTCGGACTCCGCCCGTTCGCGCAGGGCCTGGATCAGCGCGGCGTGGTCGACGGTGATCCGGGACCGCGAGGGCTCACCCGCGAGGAGGCTGGCCGCGGCGCCCAGCAGATACCCGGCGTCCACCAGGACGATGCAACGGTCCACGCGACTCACCCTCTTCCCGGGAGGCTTTGCTTCGGACTTCCTTCGAGTCTGCCCGAACGGACGGGCGTTAACGGCCGGAACTCGATCTTCGGCGTGGCGTTTAGGGAGCCCGTTCGCCCACCTCCCCTGTCACACACGGTAATTATCCGACATGCGGCTGATGTCAGCGTATGTGAATCTGAACCCGGCCCTGGCCCCTAGATCCCCTTCAGGAGGCAGATCACCATGGCCAAGAACAAGAACCGCAAGCAGGGTGGCCCGCAGAACCGCGCTTCGCAGGCCGAGCACACGGCGGAGCGAGCTCAGCGTCCGGCGGCGGAGGAACCCGATACCTCCATGGCGGGCGTCGCGGGCAGCCCCTCCGATGCTTCCCGTAAGAAGCAGAAGAGCTTCGGTCACAACTAAAGGGCATGTGAAGCCCAGGCACACAGGAGGGGCGCACCCGCTGAGGGTGCGCCCCTTCGTCATCGGCGCGGCGTCGCGGCCCGCGTCGTGGCTCAGCCGGCCAGGCAGGACGGGCCGAGCAGCACCTTCAGGTCGCCGAAGAGCGCCGGATCGGGCTTGACCCGGTGCCGGTCCAGGCGCAGCACGGTGGTCTTGCGCGGGCCCTGGAGCTTGATCCGGACCTCGCTGTCGCCCTTGTGGTGGCTGAGGATCTCGCCGAGGCGGCTGACCATGGGCGGAGTGACCCTGGTCGCCGGGATGGTGAGGATCACCGGCGCGTTGGTGCCCGCGTTGGACAGGTCCGGGACCATCAGCTCCATGGCGACGAGCCGGGGCACGTCCTCGCGCTTGTCGAGGCGGCCCTTGACGAACACCACGGCGTCCTCGACCAGTTGGGTCGACACCAGCTGGTAGGTGGCGGGGAAGAACATGCACTCGATGGAGCCTGCGAGGTCCTCCACCGTGGCGATCGCCCAGGCGTTGCCCTGCTTGGTCATCTTGCGCTGCAGGCCCGAGATGATGCCGCCGATGGTGACGACCGCGCCGTCGGCGTGCTCGCCGCCGGTGAGCTGGGAGATGCCCGCGTCGGCCTTGTCGGACAGCACGTGCTCCAGGCCGAAGAGCGGGTGGTCTGAGACGTACAGCCCCAGCATCTCCCGCTCCTGGGCGAGCAGATAGGTCTTGTCCCACTCGTCCTCGGTGAACTGCACGTCGAGTCCGAAGCCGGGTTCGCTGCTGGTCTCCTCGCCCATGCCGCCGAAGAGGTCGAACTGGCCCTCGGCCTCCTTGCGCTTGACCGCGACCACGTTGTCGATCATCGGCTCGAAGTGCGCGGTGAGGCCCTTGCGGGTGTGCCCCAGGGTGTCGAACGCGCCCGCCTTGATCAGCGACTCCGTGGTGCGCTTGTTGCACGCGACCGCGTCGACCTTGTCGAGGTAGTCGGGGAACGAGGCGTACTTCCCCTTGGCCTTGCGGCTCTTGATGATCGACTCGACCACGTTGGTGCCGACGTTGCGCACGGCTTCGAGGCCGAAGAGGATCACGTCGTCGCCCTGGGCGGCGAAGTTGTGCACCGACTCGTTGACGTTCGGCGGGAGCACCTTGATGCCCATGCGGCGGCACTCGTTGAGGTAGACGGCCGACTTGTCCTTGTCGTCCTTGACCGAGGTGAGCAGTCCGGCCATGTACTCGGCGGGGTGGTTCGCCTTCAGGTACGCGGTCCAGTACGAGACCAGCCCGTACGCGGCGGAGTGCGCCTTGTTGAAGGCGTAGCCGGCGAACGGGACCAGCACGTCCCACAGCGCCTGGATCGCCTCGTCGCTGTAGCCGTTCTTCTTGGCGCCGGCCTGGAAGATGGTGAAGTTCTTCGCCAGCTCGTCGGGCTTCTTCTTGCCCATCACGCGGCGGAGGATGTCGGCCTCGCCGAGCGAGTACCCGGCGATGATCTGGGCGGCCTTCTGCACCTGCTCCTGGTAGACGATCAGGCCGTAGGTGACGGCCAGGACCTCTTCGAGCGGCTCCTCGAGCTCCTTGTGGATCGGGGTGATCTCCTGGAGCCCGTTCTTGCGGAGCGCGTAGTTGGTGTGCGAGTCCATGCCCATCGGGCCGGGACGGTAGAGCGCGGAGACGGCGGAGATGTCCTCGAAGTTGTCGGGCTTCATCAGGCGCAGCAGGGAGCGCATGGGGCCGCCGTCGAACTGGAAGACGCCGAGGGTCTCGCCGCGCTGGAGGAGTTCGAAGGTCTTCGGATCGTCGAGCGGCAGGGACAGCAGGTCGAGGTCGATCCCCTTGTTGGACTTCACCATCTTGACGGCGTCGTCCATGATCGTCAGGTTGCGCAGGCCCAGGAAGTCCATCTTCAGCAGGCCGAGCGACTCGCACTGCGGGTAGTCCCACTGCGTGATGGTCACGCCGTCCGTGTGCCGCACCCAGATGGGGGCGTGGTCGACGATGGGCTCGCTGGACATGATCACGCCGGCCGCGTGCACGCCCATCTGCCGGACCAGGCCCTCGACGCCCTTGGCGGTGTCGATGACCTTCTTGACGTCCGGCTCGTTCTCGTACATCGAGCGGATCTCGCCCGCCTCGTTGTAGCGCGGGTGCGAGGGGTTGGTGATGCCGTCGAGGTCGATGCCCTTGCCGAGGACGTCGGCGGGCATGGCCTTGGTGAGCCGGTCGCCCATGGCGTACGGGTAGCCCAGCACGCGCGCGGAGTCCTTGATGGCGTTCTTCGCCTTGATCTTGCCGTAGGTGCCGATCATGGCGACCTTGTCGGCGCCGTACTTCTCGGTCACGTACCTGATCACCTCGACGCGCCTGCGCTCGTCGAAGTCGATGTCGACATCGGGCATGGAGACGCGCTCGGGGTTGAGGAACCGCTCGAAGATCAGTCCGTGCGGGATGGGGTCGAGGTCGGTGATGCCCATGGCGTAGGCGACGATCGAGCCGGCCGCCGATCCGCGCCCGGGGCCGACGGCGATGCCGTTCTTCTTCGCCCACATGATGAAGTCGGCGACCACGAGGAAGTAGCCCGGGAACCCCATCTGGATGATGACGTCCATCTCGTACTCGACCTGCTTCTGGCGGTCCTCGGGGATGCCGCCGGGGAAGCGCCGCTCCATGCCGCGGCGGACCTCCTCCTTGAACCAGGTGACCTCGGTGTAGCCGTCCGGGATGTCGAACTTCGGCATGAGGTTCTTCGCCTCGAACATGCCGGTGGTGTCGATCTGCTCGGCCACCAGCAGGGTGTTGCGGCAGCCCTCCTGCCAGGCGTCCGAGGAGTCGATGGCGTACATCTCGTCCGTGGACTTCAGGTAGTAGCCGGTGCCGTCGAACTTGAAGCGGTCCGGGTCGGAGAGGTTCTTCCCGGTCTGGATGCACAGCAGCGCGTCGTGGGCGGCCGCCTCGTGCGCGTAGGTGTAGTGCGAGTCGTTGGTGACCAGCGGGGGGATGCCGAGCTTCTTGCCGATCTCCAGGAGGCCGTCGCGGACCCGGTGCTCGATCTCGATGCCGTGGTCCATCAGCTCCAGGAAGTAGCGGTCCTTGCCGAAGATGTCCTGGTAGTCGGCGGCCGCCTTCAGGGCCTCGTCGAACTGGCCGAGGCGCAGACGGGTCTGCAGCTCGCCGGAGGGGCAGCCGGTGGAGGCGATCAGCCCCTCGGACCACTGGGAGATCGTCTCCTTGTCCATCCGGGGCCACTTCTGGAGCCAGCCCTCGGCGTACGCGTCCGAGGAGAGCCGGAAGAGGTTGTGCAGGCCCGTCGAGTTCGCCGCCCAGATCGTCTTGTGGGTGTAACCGCCGGAACCGGAGACGTCGTCCCGCTTCTGGTGCGGCTGGCCCCACTGGATCTTGCGCTTGTTGCGCCGGGACTCGGGCGCGACATACGCCTCGATGCCGATGATCGGGGTGACTCCGGCCTTCTTCGCGGAATGGAAGAAGTCGTACGCCCCGTGCAGGTTGCCGTGGTCGGACATGGCGATGTGCGTCATGCCCATCTCGTTGCACGCGTTGAACATGTCCTTGAGCCGCGCGGCACCGTCCAGCAGCGAGTACTGGGTGTGGACGTGCAGGTGCGTGAAGGGCGGCTTCGACACGGTATGGCCTCCAACGGAAAACACGGCGACGGGCTGGCGGACGGTCGGGGGGTCAGCGTCGAAGTCTATGCCCGGGCACTGACACACGAGGGGCATCCCCCGCGTACCTTCGTGCGGGAACCGGGCACTCCCGCGTGGCGTCGCCCGTTGAAGACGGCGGAGACGCCGTCGTTCCCCGTACGCACATCCACGCACCACCGTCCCGCACCAGGAGGCACTTCGCGATGCCGGTCCCCGAGCTCAACGACGAGCAGCGCGGCGAGGAGATCCTCGCCGTCTTCGACACCGCCTTCGGCCGGCTCCTGGCCGCCGACCCGGCCGCGTTCCGGGTGAAGTTCCGGAAGATGGCGGCCTCGGCCTTCGCGTTCTACCGGGGCACGGCGTGCCTCTTCTACCACGATCTCGACGCGGAGAAGCGCGGCGGCCCGTACCTGGACGACCGCACCTCGCGCGTCTGGATCCACGGCGATCTGCACGCGGAGAACTTCGGCACCTACATGGACTCCAACGGGCGCCTGGTCTTCAACGTCAACGACTTCGACGAGGCCTACGTCGGCCCGTTCACCTGGGACCTCAAGCGCTTCGCCGCCTCCGTCGCGCTCGTCGGCTACGCGAAGGCGCTCAGCGACGAGCAGATCACCGAGCTGGTGACGGTCTACGCCGAGGCCTACCGGGAGCGCATCCACGCCCTGGCCACGGGCGCCAAGAGCGACGAGGTGCCGCCGTTCACGCTGGACACCGCGCAGGGCCCGCTGCTGGACGCGCTGCGCGACGCCCGCTCGCTCACCCGCTTCGGGCTGCTGGAGTCGATGACGGAGATCCGCGACTTCGAACGCCGGTTCGCGCCGGGCGGCGGCTCGATCGAGCTGGACGCCGCCACCCGCTACAAGGTGCTGGCCGCCTTCGACGGCTATCTGGAGACGCTGCCGGAGACCTCGCTGGCCCGCCCGGACTCCTACCGCGTGAAGGACGTCGTGGGGCGCCGGGGCATCGGCATCGGCTCGGCGGGCCTGCCCTCGTACAACATCCTGCTGGAGGGGCACAGCGACGCCCTCGAGAACGATGTCGTGATCTACATCAAGCAGGCCCAGACCCCGGCGGTCTCCCGGCACATCACCGACCCGGCGATCGCGGAGTACTTCCAGCACGAGGGGCACCGCACGGTGATCTCCCAGCGCGCCCTGCAGGCGCACGCCGACCCGTGGCTGGGCTGGACCGAGCTGGACGGCGCGGGGCAGCTGGTGGCCGAGGTGTCGCCGTACGCGGTCGACCTGGACTGGGGCGACATCGACGACCCGGAGGAGATCGCGGCCGTCGTCGCCGACCTGGGCCGGGCCACGGCGACGATGCACGCGGCGGCGGACGACACCTCCGGCGAGTCGCTGGTGCCGTTCTCGACCGAGCGGGCCATCGACGCGGCCCTCGCGGCCGACGAGGAGGGCTTCGCGCCGCTCCTGGTGGACTTCGCGCACGGCTACGGCGCACGCGCGCGTGCCGACCACCAGATCTTCCTCGACCTGTTCCGCAACGGCCGCATCCCGGGGCTGTGACCTTCGGGACTCACAGGCGTCCTTTAGGAGTCCCTTACCGGCGTACGTGACAGACTCTGTAGTCACCATGGACATCTCCGGGACCCAGCTCAGAGCCGTACGCGCGGCGCTGTTCACGGCAGTGGTCGTGACGCTCAGCACCGCGTCGCACGTTCTGCTGTCCAGGGCCCCGCTGCCGGCGGCGACCGTGTGCGCGGTCGCCGCCGCGGTGTTCGCCACGGCGTACGCGCTGGCGGGCAGCGAGCGCGGCTTCGGCCGGATCGCGGCCCTGCTGATCCCGCTGGAGCTGGCCGCCGACACGGTGTTCACCACCGGCCAGCAGTCCTGCTACGGCAGGGCGGGCGGCCCGGTCGCGGGTCCCCTGCACGCGTTCGGTTTCGACGTGCTGTGCGGGGGCGGCAGCGTGGGCACGCCGCTGGCCCAGGTCACCGGCGCGCCCGGCCGTGGCGCCGTGGTCCCGTTCGCGGACGCCGGCCCGGCCGCCGCCTGGCTGCTGCTCGCCGCGCACCTCGGCGTGGGGCTGCTGGCCGCCGCCTGGCTGCGCCGGGGCGAGCGGGCGCTGGCCCAGCTGCTGGGCGCGGTCACGGCCACCACCTTCCGTCCGCTCCTGCTGCTGGCGGCGGCAGCGGGCGCCGTATCGCTGCCGCCGGCCCGCCGGCTGCCGCGCCCGGCCCCCTGGCCGGCCGTCGCCCGCGACCGGCTCCTCACGCACTCCCTGGGACGGCGTGGACCGCCGTGCTGCCGCGCCCTCGCCCTCGTCTGAGCGGCGACCGCTGAGCACGACCAGTCCCCCGCACGTATCCCGCGTACGACGTGTGCGCGTCCCACATGGAGATCATCACTATGAGCAAGCGGAACAGCCAGTCGGCGAAGACTGCGGCCCGGGAGCGGCTGCGCCAGGAGCGCGAGCGGCAGGCCAGGCGCGACAAGGCCAGGCGGCAGATCATCGTGGCCGGCTCGGTCGTGGCCGTACTGGCCGCCGCGGGCGGCATCGGCTACGCCGTCGTCCAGGCCAACAAGCCCGGCTACTGGGAGGGTCTGAAGGACGCCTCCAGTGTCGCCGCCCCGGCCAACACCACGGGCGCCAAGGGCACCACGGTCGTCATCGGCAAGGACACCGCGAAGAAGACCCTGAAGGTCTACGAGGACCCGCGCTGCCCGGTGTGCGCCCAGTTCGAGCAGACGGTCGGCTCGACGGTGAAGAAGGACGTCGACGGCGGCAAGTACAAGATCCAGTTCGTGGGCGCGACGTTCATCGACGCCCACGACAACGGCGTGGGCTCCAAGAACGCGCTGAGCGCGCTCGGCGCCGCGCTCAACGTCAGCCCGGAGGCGTTCCTCGAGTACAAGGGCGCCCTCTACTCGGCGAAGTTCCACCCGGACGAGCAGACCGACAAGTTCAAGAGCGACGACTACCTCATCAAGATCGCCGACACCGTCCCCGCGCTCAAGAACAACGCCAAGTTCCAGAACGCGGTCAAGAAGGGCACGTACGACGCCTGGGCGATGGCGATGTCCAAGTCCTTCGACGACAACAAGGACGGCGTGTCCGGCACGCCGAGCTTCGTCATGGACGGCAAGAAGCTGACCGCCGACAGCCAGGGCAACCCGCCCATGACGGTGGCCGACTACAACCGGGTGCTGGACGCGGCCCTCAAGGACTGACCCTCCGTCAGAAACGGAGCACCGCGTGAAGAGCGGGCGAACTTTCGGAGTTCGCCCGCTCTCGCGCATACCGATCAGTAACCTGATCGGTCGTGACCAGTCGATACAGATCATCCGAGGCACACCAAGGCCTCAACTCCCTTTCGCCCCGCCGCCGTACGGTCGTCAAGGCCGCGGCGGCGACGGCTGTGCTGGCCGGCCCGCTCGCCGCCACCCTTCCGGCGCGCGCTGCCGACCAGGCCCCCGCCTTCCTGCACGGCGTCGCCTCCGGCGACCCGCTGCCCGACGGCATCCTGCTGTGGACCCGGGTGACGCCAGTGCCCGAGGCGACTCCCGGCTCCGGGGTCGGCCCGGACACCGAGGTCGGCTGGGTCGTCGCCCGGGACAAGGCGCTCACCGACGTCGTCGCCAAGGGCTCGACCACCGCCACCGCGGCGGCCGACCACACCGTCAAGGCCGACATCCGCGGCCTGGCCCCGGCCACCGACTACTGGTTCCGCTTCACCGCCGGCGGCACCGACTCCCCGGTGGCGCGTACCCGCACCGCGCCGGCGGCGGACGCCGCGGTGTCCTCCCTGCGCTTCGGCGTGGTCTCCTGCGCCAACTGGGAGGCGGGCTACTTTGCCGCCTACCGCCACCTCGCGGCCCGCGGCGACCTGGACGCCTGGCTGCATCTCGGCGACTACATCTACGAGTACAAGTCCGGCGAGTACGCGGCCCGGGGCAAGGTCGTACGGCCGCACGCGCCGGCGAACGAGATCCTCACCCTCGCCGACTACCGGATCCGGCACGCCAAGTACAAGACCGACCCCGACCTGCAGGCCCTGCACGTGAAGGCGCCGGTCATCGCGATCTGGGACGACCACGAGTTCGCCGACAACGCCTGGTCCGGCGGCGCCGTGAACCACACCGAGGGCGCCGAGGGCGCCTGGTCGGCCCGTCAGGCCGCCGCCAAGCAGGCCTACTTCGAGTGGATGCCGGTCCGCCCCGCCATCGCCGGCACCACCTACCGGCGGCTGCGCTTCGGAAAGCTCGCCGACCTCTCCCTGCTGGACCTGCGCTCCTTCCGCTCCCAGCAGGCGGCCACGGCCAGCGGCTCGGTGGACGACCCGGACCGTACGCTCACCGGCCGCGCGCAGCTCGACTGGCTCAAGGCGGGCCTGAAGGCCTCCGACACCAGGTGGCGGCTGGTCGGCAACTCCGTGATGATCTCGCCGTTCGCCGTCGGCTCGCTCTCCGCGGACCTGCTCAAGCCGCTCGCCAAGCTGCTGGGCCTGCCGCAGGAGGGCATCGCCGTCAACACCGACCAGTGGGACGGCTACACCGACGACCGGCGCGAACTCCTCGCCCATCTGCGCTCGAACGCCATCGGCAACACCGTCTTCCTGACCGGTGACATCCACATGGCGTGGGCGAACGACGTGCCGGTGGACGCGGGCACCTACCCGCTGTCGGCGTCGGCGGCCACCGAGTTCGTGGTCACGTCGGTCACCTCCGACAACCTCGACGACATCGTGAAGGTGCCCGAGGGCACCGTCTCGGCCGTCGCCTCACCGGTCATCAGGGCCGCCAACCGGCACGTCCACTGGGTGGACACCGACCGGCACGGCTACGGCGTGCTCGACATCACCGCCGACCGCGCGCAGATGGACTACTACGTCCTGTCCGACCGCACCGACGCGAACGCGACCTCCGCCTGGGTGCGTTCGTACCGCACCCGCAGCGGGACGCAGAAGGTCGAGCGCACCTACGACCCGGTGTAGCCGTCCGCCCGCTGCACGGCTACAGACTGTCGAGGAAGCCGAGCGCCACCCGCCAGGTGGCCTCGGCGGCCTCCTCGTCGTAGTCCGGCAGGCCGGGGTCGGTGTAGACGTGACCGGCCCCGGCGTACCGGTAGACCTCCACGTCCGCGCCCGCCCGGCCCATCTGCAGGTACCAGGCGCTCAGCCAGTCGTCCGTCTCGAACGGGTCCGGCTCGGCCACGTGCAGCTGCACCGGCAGCTCGTCCACCCGCGCGTTCGGCGCGATGTCCGAGGTGCCGTGCAGGAGCAGCAGGCCTCGCGCCCGCTCGTCGCCGAGGGCCAGCGTCTGGGCGACGGACGCGCCGAGCGAGAACCCGGCGTAGACGAGACCGCGCTCGGAGTACGGCGCCGCCGCCAGCACGGCCCGCTTCAGCAGCTCGTCCTTGCCGATCCGCTCCTTGAACTCCATGCCCTCCTCGACCGTCTCGAACGTGCGCCCCTCGAAGAGGTCCGGCGTCCACACCTCGTGGCCCGCCGCGCGCAGCCGGTCCGCGGCCTCGCGCACCGCCGGCCTGAGCCCGTAGGTCGAGTGAAAAAGCATGATGTTCATGGGGCCATGGTGCCAGCCGGGCGGTACGGGACCGGAACCGCCGTACCCAGATGCGTGCCGAACTCACATGTTCATCCGCGCCGACCACCGGTTAGGAGCGGAGGCATGGAGAACGTACTCCGCCCCCTGATCGTGATCGGCAGCTCCGTCCTGCTCACTCTCGTCATCGGCTGGGCCACGGACCGGCTGCTGTGCAAGGCCGACGCCCGCAACCCCGAGACCCCGCTGTGGGGTCTGTTGCGGCGCGGCCGCATCCCCTACCAGCTGGTCCTCTGCGCCGCCTTGCTCAGAGGCTCCTACGACCAGGCCGAGCTGCTGGAGCAGCACCGGGCCGGCATCGGCCGGACACTGACGCTGGTCCTCATCGGGTCCGCCGCCTGGCTGGTGATCCGGATCGCGGCGGCGATCGTCGAGACCTCGTACAGCCGCTACGCACGCGTCCACCGGGACGCGGCCCGGGTGCGCCGGGTGCGCACCCAGGTGGAGCTGATCATGCGGGTGGTCTCGGCGATCGTCATCGTCGTGGCCGCCGCCTCGATGCTGCTGACGTTCCCGGCGATGCGTGCGGCCGGCGCCTCGCTGCTGGCCTCGGCCGGCATCCTCGGCATCGTCGCCGGTGTGGCCGCCCAGTCGACCCTGTCCAACATGTTCGCCGGGCTGCAGATCGCCTTCGGCGACATGGTGCGGATCGGCGACACGGTCGTCGTGAACGGGGAGTGGGGCACGGTCGAGGAGATCACCCTCACCTTCCTGACGGTGCGGACCTGGGACGAGCGGCGGATCACGATGCCGGTGTCGTACTTCACGTCCAACCCGTTCGAGAACTGGTCGCGGGGCACCCCGCAGATGACGGGCATCGTCTACTGGCACCTGGACCACAGCGCGCCGATCGAGGCGATGCGCGAGAAGCTCCGCGACATCCTGCGCGAGTGCCCGGCCTGGGACGGCCGCGCCTACAACCTGGTGGTGACCGACACCACGCCGAACACCATCCAGGTGCGCGCCCTGGTCACCGCAAAGGACGCGGACGACATCTGGACGGTACGGGTCGCGGTGCGCGAGCAGATGATCACCTGGCTGTCCGCCGAGCACCCCTACGCGCTTCCCCGGGTCAACACCTCGGACGCGGTCCTCGCCCCGAACCGCATCCCGTCCCCGGACCGCGCGACGCTCCGCAAGGCCTACGAGTTCCCGCGCACCGGCCGGGGCTGAACCGGTGCCCGCCGCCGGCCGGCGGCGGCTCGCCCCTTACCGCTGCCGCCCCGCCGGGCGTTCCGTCCGGCGGGGCGGCAGCGGTCAGCGCAGGCTGCGCACGTCGAGGTGGCGCAGCACCCGGTCCACGATCTCCGGATCGGCGCCGGGCTCGCTGCGCGCCGCCAGCACCTCGTGCCGCGCGGCGCTCAGCATCTCGCCCTGGATCCGCCGCACCCGCTTCAGCCGCCGCGCCCGCTGGTGATGCGCCTCCCGGCGGTCCTCCTCGCCCATGTCCGGGCTGATGCGGATGCCGATGTCGAAGGCCCGGCGCAGCATCTGCTCGGAGAGCTCCTCGGGCAGCTCCTCCACCTGCTCGATCTCCCGCAGCCTGCGCTTGGCGGCCTTGGCGGCCCGCACCGCCAGCTCCTTCTCGAACTCCGACTCCCGCTCAGAGTCGGCCTGCACCCCCAGCCGCCGCACCAGCCACGGCAGCGTCAGGCCCTGCAGCACCAGTGTGACGATGATGACCCCGAAGGCGATGAACACGAGCTCGTCCCGGTCCGGGAACGGCTTGCCGGCGTCGGTCTTGAGCGGGATGGCCAGCACCAGGGCCACCGAGGCCACCCCGCGCATCCCCGACCACCACATGACGACGGTCTCCCGCCAGCTCACGGGGATCTCCTCCTCGATGTCCCGCCGGGCGTGCAGCCGCTTGGTCAGCCAGGTGGCGGGCAGCAGCCACAGCAGCCGTACGACCACCACCACGCCCGCGATCGCCGCCGCCCAGCCGAGGAGTTCGCCCCACCGCCCGGACGCCGTCCGGATGGCGTTGTGCAGCTCGAGCCCGATCAGCCCGAAGGCGACGCCGGTGACGAGCGTGTCGATGATGTCCCAGAAGGTGTGCCCGGCCAGCCGGGTCAGCACGTCGTCGGCGTCGGTGGCGTACTCGGAGAGGAAGAGCGCGGTGGTGAGCACGGCGAGCACCCCGGAACCGTGCAGTTCCTCGGCGAGCACGTAGGAGGCGAAGGGCACCAGCAGGGTGAGCCCGATCTGCAGCGTGGGGTCGCCGAGCCAGTCCATCAGCTTGTTCGCGAACCAGCCCAGCGCCAGCCCGACGACGACCGCGACCACGGCGGACAGCACCAGGTCGAGTCCGGCGTCCCAGGCGGAGAACTCGCCGCTCACGGCGGCGGCGACGGCCACGTGGTACAGCACGATGGCCGTCACGTCGTTGAAGAGCCCCTCGCCCTCCAGGATCGACACCAGGCGGCGCGGCAGTCCGAGCTGCCCGGCGACGGCGGTGGCGGCGACCGGGTCCGGCGGGGCGATCAGCGCGCCCAGCACCACGGCGGCGGCGATGGGCAGCCCGGGCACGATGGTGTGGGCGACCGCGGCCACGCAGAACGTCGTCACGAAGACCAGGGCGACGGCCAGCAGGAAGATCGGCCGCTTGTTCGCCGTGAACTGCCGCCAGGAGGTGCGGCGTACGGCGGCGTAGAGCAGCGGCGGCAGCAGTGCGGGCAGGATCAGCTCGGGCGGGAACTCCACGTTGGGCACGAAGTCGGCCACCGCGAGGACGCCGCCGAGCAGGGTCATCAGCACCGGCGCCGGCACCCCGAACCGGTTTCCGACGGGAACGCTCAGCAGGGCCCCGAGCAGCACCACGAACAACAGGGCCAGCTGGTCCACGGCAAGCGCTCCGGGAGTCGACGATCACACGGCAGGTCTCCAGCCTGCCACGACGCTCGCGCCCCGGCCGTACCGGAGGGTCTACAGGACGCGCCGCATGGCCCGGTGCGGGATCCCCGCGTCCGGGAACTCCGGGCCGTACGCCTCGTACCCGAGACGCTCGTAGAAACCCAGGGCGTGGGTCTGCGCGTGCAGGTCCACCGCGGCCAGGCCGCGCGCGCGTGCCGCCTCCTCGACGGCCCGCACCAGGGCCGCGCCGACGCCGAGACCGCGCGCCGGACGGGCGACGGCGAGCCGGCCGAGGGAGCCGACCGTGGCGTCGCCGCCGGTCTTGGCGGCGGCTGCCTCGCCGTGCAGCAGGCGTCCGGTGCCGAGCGGCACGCCGTCCTCGCGGACCGCGAGGACATGGACGGCCACGGCGTCGTAGGCGTCGTACTCGATGTCCTGGTCGACGCCCTGCTCGACGACGAACACCTCCTTGCGCACCGCGAAGCAGGCTTCCCGGTCGGCGGGGTCCTCCGCGACCCGGACGGTGTAGGGCGTGCTCACGCGTACGTCTCCTCGCGTACCTGGTCGAGGGCGTGCTGCAGGTCCTCGGGGTAGTCGCAGCCGAACTCCACCCACCGTCCGTCACCGGGGTGCTCGAAGCCGAGCCGCACGGCGTGCAGCCACTGGCGGGTCAGGCCCAGCCGCTTGGCGAGCGTCGGGTCCGCGCCGTAGATCAGGTCGCCGACGCAGGGATGGCGGTGGGCCGACATGTGGACGCGGATCTGGTGGGTGCGGCCGGTCTCCAGCTTCACGTCGAGCAGGGAGGCGGCGCGGAAGGCCTCGATGAGGTCGTAGTGGGTCACCGAGGGCTTGCCGTCGGCGGTCACCGCCCACTTGTAGTCGTGGTTGGGGTGGCGGCCGATCGGGGCGTCGATCGTGCCGCTGGTCGGGTCCGGGTGGCCCTGCACGAGGGTGTGGTAGCGCTTGTCGACCGTGCGCTCCTTGAACTGGCGCTTGAGCGACGTGTACGCGTACTCGGACTTCGCGACCACCATCAGGCCGGACGTGCCGACGTCCAGGCGGTGCACGATGCCCTGGCGCTCGGCGGCGCCGGAGGTGGAGATCCGGTAGCCGGCGGCGGCGAGACCGCCGATGACGGTCGGGCCGCTCCAGCCCGGCGAGGGGTGCGCGGCCACGCCGACCGGCTTGACGATCACGACCACGTCGTCGTCGTCGTGCACGATCTCCATGCCCTCGACCGGCTCGGCGACCACCTGCACGGGCGCGGGCGCCTGCGGCATCTCGACCTCGAGCCAGGCGCCGCCGTGGACCCGCTCGGACTTGCCGACCACCGTGCCGTCGACCTGCACCTTGCCTGCCCCGGCGAGTTCCGCCGCCTTCGTACGGGAGAAGCCGAACATGCGGGAGATGGCGGCGTCGACGCGCTCGCCCTCCAGGCCGTCGGGCACGGGCAGGGTACGGATCTCGGGAATCGTGCTCACCCGTCGAGTATGCCGGACGGCTCCGCCGGCCCCGACCGGGCCTGTGGACAACGGCCCCGCGCGAGGACCGGTCCCAGTGAAGCGGTCTCAGTCCTTGTGCACGGTGCCGTCCGGGTCCAGACCGCGGAACGACAGCAGCACGATCAGGATGCCGCCGCACACGATCGCCGAGTCGGCCAGGTTGAACACCGCGAAGCCCTTGGGCGCGATGAAGTCCACCACCTCGCCCTGGAAGACGCCGGGCGCCCGGAAGACGCGGTCGGTGAGGTTGCCGAGCGCACCGCCGAGCAGCAGGCCGAGGGCGATCGCCCAGGGCAGGCTGTAGAGCTTGCGGGCGAGGCGGACGATCACCACGATCACCGCGGCCGCGATCAGCGTGAAGATGATCGTGAAGGCGGCCCCGAAGCCGAAGGCCGCGCCCGGGTTGCGGATGGCGTGCAGCTCCAGCCAGTCCCCGACCACCTGGATCGGCGCGTGGTGCTCCAGCTTCGCCACCACCAGCATCTTGCTGACCAGGTCGAGGGCGTAGGCGAACACGGCCACCGCGAACAGCACGGCGATCCGGCGCCCGCGTCCGCTCCGCTGCCCCGCCGGCGCCGTCCGCTCGCCGGTCGCGGGGGTGCCGGACGCACCGGACCCGGCGGGTGCCTCGGCCGCCGCCGTGTGCTCGCCGCTGTCGTCCGGGGTGTCCGGCGTACCGATGACGCGCTCCGCCTCTGCCACGTGAGTCCCTCAACCTAGGTGCCTGACTGAGGACGAGACTACGGCACGCCCCCGCCGGCCCCGGCGCTCAGGAGCGGCGTTCCTGTTTCTGCTTGCACTCCACGCAGAGGGTGGCCCTCGGGAACGCCTGCATCCGGGCCTTGCCGATGGGATTGCCGCAGTTCTCGCACAGTCCGTAGGTGCCCGCGTCCAGCCGTTCCAGGGCGTGCTCGTTCTGCGTCAGCATCTCGCGCGCGTTGGCGGCCAGCGCCATCTCGTGCTCGCGCGTGATGTTCTTTGTGCCGGTGTCGGCCTGGTCGTCGCCCGCGCCGTCGCCGGAGTCGCGCATCAGGCCGACGAGGGCGCTCTCGGACGTGCTGATCTCGGTGCGCAGCCGGTCCACCTCGGACGACAGTTCGGCGCGGGCTTCGGCGACCTCCTCAGGGGTCCAGGGGTCCTCGCCGGGGCGTACCGCGAGATCGCCGGGTTCCGCCGCGGCGAGCCGCGCCTTCGGAACGGCGCTCTGCTTCGCCGCGGCCGTGCCAGGAGTCTTCTTCGCAACCACTGTCGTGGCTCCCGTCTGCTTCGCGGCCCGCGCCGCACCCGCCTTCTTGGCCGTGCTCTTGCCGGCCGCCTCCGAGGAGGGGCCCTCGGCGGCCGTCCGCTCAGGAACGGCCTCTTTCCCGCCCGCCTTTCCACCGGCCACCGCGTGCGCGGCCGCTCTCCCGCCGGCCGTCTTCCCGGCGGCGTCCTTCCCGGCCACCGCGTGCGCGGCCGCCTTCCGGTCACCCGTCTTCTCGGCGGCCGCGTCTTGCCCGGCCGCCCCCTCGACGGCTGATCCCTTCCCTCCCGCGCCCTTCCCCACCACTTTCCCGGCGTCCGCCTTCTCGCCGGCCACGGCGTGCGCGGCCGCCTTCCCACCGGCGGCCTCCTTCGGGGCCTTCCCGTTGCCCGCACCGTGCCCCCGAGCCGACCCCCCGTCCTCCCCGGCCACATCGGCCGAGGCCCTGCCCTTCGCGGCCGCCTCCCCGCCCCTCGCAAGCTTCCGAGCCGACCTCCCGCCGGCACCGTCCGCAGAAGCCGCTTCCTTGGCCACCGCGTGCTTCCGCGCCGACCCACCGCCCGCCGAGTCCTCCCCGGCCACACCCCCGGCAGCCGTGCGCTTCAGGGTTGTCTCCTTGGCCGCCGTGCGCTTCCGGGCCGGCCGCGACCCGGCCACGTCCGCCGGAGCCGTGTCCTCGGGGGCCTTCTTCGCCACCGCGTCCTTGGCCGCCGTGCGCTTGCGGGCCGGCTTCTTCCCGGCCGGTTCGTCGGCCGCGGCATTCGTCGGCGTGGCCGACCGGGCCGGTCGGCCCGCGGTCCCGCTCCCGGCGCTCGTCGCCTTCGCGTTCGTCGTCTTCGCGCTCACCTTGTCCACGGCTGCCTTCTCGCCGGCCGTCTCCTTGCCCGCTGCCTCCTTGGCAGCACCGGCAGGCTTCCTGACCGCCGCCTTCCTCGTGGCGGCGACCTCCTTGGCGGTTCCCTCCGCGGAGGCGCCTCCCTTGGCGCCCCCCGTCCGCGCCGCGGTCTTCCTGACCGCCGTTCCAGCGACGCCGTCCTCGGCGGCCGCGCCCTCGGCCGCCGACCTCGCGGCCGCCTTCCCAGCCTGCGTCACTTCGGCCGACGCCCTCCCGGCCGAGGCCCTGCCGACGGAAGCCTTCCCGGCCGACGTCTCCTTCGTTGCCTTCCCAGCCGACGTCCTTCCGGCCGACGCCCGTGTAGCCCCGGCTGGAGCAGCCCCGGCCGAGGACTTCCGCCGGGACGTCGTCCCAGCCGGGGCCCCAGCCGGCGCCCGGCTCCCGGTGGACGCGCCGTGCTTCGCCCCGTCGCCGCCGCGTGCCGCGGCGCCTGCCCGCTCCGGGGACGCCGGTGTTCCGGCGGGTGTCGCCGGGTGGTGTCTCTTCGCGGTGGCCGCCGGGGCACGGGCCGTCCTCCTGCCGCCGGCTCCCTCGGAGCCGCCGCCGGAGGCGGCCGCGCCACTGGAGCGGCCGGACGCCGGCTGCTGTACGGCGGTCTTCTTCGCCACCATGGCCGCGGCCCCTTCACATATTGTGATCTTGCTCGCGAATCGTGCTGGGACGATAAATCGACTTGAGTCCCGCGGCAACGGGGCACACCGCCCGATTCGCCCGCCCGCATCCCCCGAGCAGCGGACCTGCAACCGTTGTGCCCAGCTCCCCGCCGGGTAATCCGCGAAGCGGAACGCGCCACGGCGCAAGCGCCTCCCCCCTCGCCATTCGGGTCATCCCGCCCACTCCCTCCGCGCCCGCCCACGCGGCCTGCCCACGCAGCCTCCCCACGCGCGCGGGAAAAGCGGTCGGCCGCTGTCCGCGCGGAGCCGTACACTGGGCGGAGCGAGAAGCATGGATGGGGACGAGTAGCGGCGTACGCAGCGCAGAGCGACCCGGGGACGGTGTGAGCCCGGGGGCGAGCGCGACGTGAAGATCACCCCGGAGCCGCCGGAGGAAAGCCGTGGCAGCCGCCACGGCGAGTAGAACCGGCTTCGCGACCCCAATGAGGGGGCTCACCGGCGCGGACGGCGCGGCGGGGGGCCAAGGAGGGTGGTACCGCGGGAGCGCGCCGCACACGGCGTGGACAGGAAAGAGCTCTCGTCCCTCCGACGGAAGGCAGCAAGTCCGTTGGAGGATGCTCGCAGATGACAGCGCCGACGTACCGCCAGGTGCCCGCCCAGGTCGACCTGCCCGCGCTTGAGCACGCCGTGCTCGACTTCTGGCGCGAGCAGAAGATCTTCGCCAAGAGCCTGGAGCAGTCCGAGGGACGCCCCGAGTGGGTGTTCTACGAGGGCCCGCCCACCGCGAACGGCATGCCCGGCGCCCACCACATCGAGGCCCGCGTCTTCAAGGACGTCTTCCCGCGCTTCCGCACCATGCGCGGCTACCACGTGGCCCGCAAGGCCGGCTGGGACTGCCACGGCCTCCCGGTGGAGCTGGCCGTCGAGAAGGAGCTCGGCTTCTCCGGCAAGCAGGACATCGAGGCGTACGGCATCGCCGAGTTCAACGCCAGGTGCCGTGAGTCGGTCACCCGGCACACGGACGCCTTCGAGGAGCTCACGACCCGCATGGGTTACTGGGCCGACCTCCAGGACCCGTACCGCACGATGGACCCCGAGTACATCGAGTCCGTGTGGTGGTCGCTGAAGGAGATCTTCGACAAGGGCCTGCTGGTCCAGGACCACCGCGTGGCCCCCTGGTGCCCGCGCTGCGGCACCGGCCTGTCCGACCACGAGCTCGCGCAGGGCTACGAGACGGTCGTGGACCCGTCCGTGTACGTCCGCTTCCCGCTCACCTCCGGTCCGCTGGCCGGCGAGGCCGCGCTCCTGGTGTGGACGACGACCCCCTGGACCCTGGTGTCCAACACCGCGGTCGCCGCACACCCCGAGGTCACCTACGTCGTCGCCACCGACGGCCAGGAGAAGATCGTCGTCGCCGAGCCGCTCGTCGCCAAGGCGCTCGGCGAGGGCTGGGAGACCACCGGCCAGTCCTTCACCGGCGCCGAGATGGAGCGCTGGACGTACCGGCGCCCCTTCGAGCTCGTGGAGTTCACCGAGCCGGCGCACTACGTGGTGAACGCCGAGTACGTGACCACCGAGGACGGTACGGGTCTGGTCCACCAGTCCCCCGCGTTCGGTGAGGACGACCTCAAGGTCTGCCGCTCCTACGGCCTGCCCGTGGTCAACCCGGTCCGCCCGGACGGCACCTTCGAGGAGGACGTCCCGCTCGTCGGCGGCGTCTTCTTCAAGAAGGCCGACGAGAAGCTCACCGAGGACCTCCAGCAGCGCGGCCTGCTCTTCCGCCACCTGCCGTACGAGCACAGCTACCCGCACTGCTGGCGCTGCCACACCGCGCTGCTGTACTACGCGCAGCCGTCCTGGTACATCCGCACCACCGCGATCAAGGACCGGCTGCTCCAGGAGAACGAGAAGACGAACTGGTTCCCGGACACGGTCAAGCACGGCCGGTACGGCGACTGGCTGAACAACAACATCGACTGGGCGCTGTCCCGCAACCGCTACTGGGGCACCCCGCTGCCCATCTGGCGCTGCGAGGAGGGACACCTCACCTGCGTCGGCTCGCGCACGGAGCTGTCCGAGCTGACCGGCGCCGACCAGTCGAACCTCGACCCGCACCGCCCCTACATCGACGACGTCACCTTCGCCTGCCGTCACGACGGCTGCGGCCTGACGGCCACGCGCGTGCCGGAGGTCATCGACGCCTGGTACGACTCGGGTTCGATGCCGTTCGCGCAGTGGGGCTACCCGTACAAGAACAAGGAGCTGTTCGAGGCCCGCTACCCGGCGCAGTTCATCTGCGAGGCCATCGACCAGACCCGCGGCTGGTTCTACACGCTGATGGCCGTCGGCACGCTGGTGTTCGACAAGTCGTCGTACGAGAACGTCGTCTGCCTCGGCCACATCCTCGCCGAGGACGGCCGCAAGATGTCCAAGCACCTGGGCAACATCCTGCAGCCGATCCCGCTCATGGACCAGCACGGCGCGGACGCGGTGCGCTGGTTCATGGCGGCCGGCGGCTCTCCGTGGGCGGCCCGCCGGGTAGGCCACGGGACCATCCAGGAGGTCGTGCGCAAGACGCTGCTCACGTACTGGAACACGGTCGCCTTCCAGGCCCTGTACGCCCGCACGTCCGAGTGGGCGCCGTCCGCCGCCGACCCGGCCCCGGCCGAGCGCCCGCTGCTCGACCGCTGGCTGCTGTCCGAACTGCACGCGCTGACCGACCAGGTGACGCAGTCCCTGGAGGCGTACGACACCCAGCGCGCCGGCAAGCTGCTGTCCGCGTTCGTGGACGACCTGTCGAACTGGTACGTCCGCCGTTCGCGCCGCCGCTTCTGGCAGGGCGACAAGGCCGCGCTGCGCACGCTGCACGAGGTGCTGGAGACGGTCACCAAGCTGATGGCGCCCATCACCCCGTTCATCACCGAGCGGGTGTGGCAGGACCTGGTGGTGCCGGTGAGCCCGGGCGCCCCCGAGTCGGTGCACCTGGCGACCTGGCCCGAGGCGGACCTGTCCGCGATCGACCCGGAGCTGTCGAGGCAGATGGTCCTGGTCCGCCGCCTGGTGGAGCTGGGCCGTGCCACGCGCGCGGAGTCGGGCGTCAAGACCCGCCAGCCGCTGTCCCGGGCGCTGATCGCCGCCACCGGCTTCGAGACCCTGGACCGCGAACTGCACGCGCAGATCACCGAGGAGCTGAACGTCTCCTCGCTGGCGTCCCTCTCCGAGGTCGGCGGCTCGCTGGTCGACACGACGGCCAAGGCCAACTTCCGCGCCCTGGGCAAGCGGTTCGGCAAGCGGGTGCAGGACGTGGCCAAGGCGATCGCGAACGCGGACGCGGCCGCGCTGTCCCTCGCCCTGCGCTCGGGCACCGCGTCGGTCGAGGTCGACGGGGAGACGGTCACGCTGGCCCCGGACGAGGTGATCATCACGGAGACCCCGCGCGAGGGCTGGTCGGTGGCCTCCGACTCCGGTGCCACGGTGGCGCTCGACCTGGAGATCACCGAGGAGCTGCGGCAGGCGGGCCTGGCCCGTGACGCGATCCGGCTGATCCAGGAGGCCCGCAAGAACAGCGGCCTCGACGTCGCCGACCGGATCGCGCTGCGCTGGACCTCCACCGACCCGGCGGTCCTGGCGGCACTCTCGGAGCACGCCGGTCTGATCGCCGAGGAGGTCCTGGCGACCGACTTCGCCCAGGGCGAGGCCGGCTCCGGCTACGGCGAGCCGTTCACGGACGAGGGCCTGTCCCTCACCTTCCGGCTCCGCAAGGCGTAGCCGCGGGAGAAGTACGAAGGCCCGGTCCCCGTCGCGGGGGCCGGGCCTTCGGCGTCACCGGCCGCTCCCGACACCGGCACGGGTGCGTCAACACGCGTAAAAAGGGCGGGCCCCCGGACCGAAGTCCGAGGGCCCGCCCTGAACGCTGCCGACGCCGTTGTCGTACTAGGAGCCGCGGCCCGTCAGTTGTCGTCCTCGTCGATCAGGAACCCGCGCATCGGCGAGGGCGCCTGGCCCATCGGGGACGGACCCTGCGGACGGACCGGAGCCATGGGCTGGGTCATCGCGGGGGTCATCTGCTGCTGACCGCCGTAGGACGGAGCGGACGGCGCCGAAGGACCGCCCATGCCCTGGTTGCCTCCGTAGGACGGAGCGCTCGCGCCGGCCGGTGCCATGGAGGGCGCCGGGGACGGCGGAAGCGAGGCGGTGGCCGGAGTGCGCGGCGGCGCCAGGGAGTCGTCGGCCTGGGTCTCCAGCTGACGCAGCTGGGACTCGAGGTACGACTTCAGACGCGTGCGGTACTCGCGCTCGAAGCCGCGCAGGTCCTCGACCTTGCGCTCCAGCGTGGCGCGGGCGGACTCCAGGGAGCCCATCGCGACGCGGTGCTTCTCCTGCGCGTCCCGCTCCAGCGCGTCGGCCTTGGCACGGGCGTCACGCTCCAGACCCTCGGCGCGGCTGCGGGCCTCGCCGACGATCTTGTTGGCCTCGGAACGGGCCTCGGCGATCGCCTGGTCGGCGGTCTGCTGGGCCAGCGAGAGGACTCGGGCGGCGCTGTCGCCACCGGGGCCCTGACCGGGGCCGCCCATCGGACCGCCCATGGGGCCGCCCATCGGACCGCCCATCTGCTGCTGCATGGGCGGCTGACCGCCCATGGGGCCCTGACCCATCGGACCCTGGCCCATGGGGCCGGGACCCTGCGGGCCGCCCTGACCGCCGGGACCGGCGGGCAGCTGCGGGGCACCGCTCGGCAGCTGGGGCGGACCACCCATGGGGCCACCCATCTGCTGCTGCGGCGGGCCCGATATGCCGGCGGGCACCGGCGCGCCGGGACCTCGCATGCCCTGCTGGGGCATACCGCCCTGCTGAGGCATTCCACCCTGCTGGGGCATGCCGCCCTGCTGAGGCATACCGCCCTGCTGGGGCATGCCGCCCTGCTGCTGGTCCTGCTCCGGGGGCTTGCGCATGTTCTGCTGGTTCTGGGCAGCAGCACGCGTGGCCGCGGCCAGTTTGGCGCGCAGATCCTCGTTCTCGCGCAGCAGGCGCGTCAGTTCGGCTTCGACCTCGTCGAGGAAGGCATCGACCTCGTCCTCGTCATAGCCTTCTCGGAGGCGGACGGTCGTGAACTGCTTGTTCCGCACGTCCTCGGGGGTCAACGGCATCTCTTCACCTCAACGTAGTCATCGGCAGTCGGCAAGACCGTATCGTCCATCCTCATCACACAAATCTCTGTGCGACGGAGATGAGGATCCAGACGATGATCATCAGTACGAAGAAGGACAGGTCGAGCGCCACGCCCCCGAGACGCAGCGGCGGGATGAACCGCCGCAGAAGCTTCAGCGGTGGATCGGTGACAGTGTAGGTGGCCTCCAGGACGACCACCATCGCCTTGCCGGGTTGCCACGAGCGGGCGAACTGGAAGACATAGTCCATGACCAGCCGGAAGATCAGCACGACGAGGAACACCATCAGCGCGATGTAGATCACCTGCGCGAACACGCTCATGGCCTGGCTTTCCCTCTCCCCTGTTTCCGTGCTTTTCCCGGTGGTACGTCTCAGCTCTGGTTGAAGAACCCGCCCTCTGCGATGCGGGCCTTGTCCTCCGCCGTGACATCGACGTTAGCAGGAGACAACAGGAACACCTTCTGCGTCACCCGCTCGATGCTGCCGTGAAGACCAAACACCAAACCGGCCGCAAAGTCGACAAGTCGCTTCGCGTCTGTGTCATCCATCTCAGTCAGATTCATGATCACCGGAGTGCCCTCACGGAAGTGTTCCCCGATGGTACGGGCTTCGTTGTACGTCCGCGGGTGCAGCGTGGTGATCCGGTAAGGCTCCCGCTCGGACACGACCTTGGGCATGATCACGGGTGCGTTCTTCTCCAGGGACTGACGTTCTTGTGTGATGGATGCCACGGGCGCGATTCGCGCCGGGCGCCCGGATTCCGCGGCGAGCGAAGTCGAACGGGCCACCGGCTCGCGCGGCGCGGGCGGTTGCACGATTCGCACCTCTTCGTCCCTTTGGGACTGATGCGCACCGTGCGACTGGTGTGACACCTCATGCCGTCGGTGGTCCCGGTCGAGTTCCGGGTCCAGCTCGGGCTCGAAGTCGTCGTCGGGGTCGAATCCGCGGCCGTCGTACCCATCGTCCTCCACGAGGCCGAGGTAGACCGCCATCTTGCGCATCGCGCCGGCCATTCTCTGAGTCCTCCGCTCTGTGGTGGATCGACTGCGACTGCCAAGTGCCCGCGATCCACGTGGTCTTTGTGCCCGCTTTCACGGACATTGACCATATTTTCTGCTGTGGTCCGACTTCCTGGCGACGTTACCCGAGCCTGGGGCGGACTCCGAGTACCGCAGTGCCGACGCGCACATGTGTCGCTCCGGCCGCCACGGCCTGCTCGAGATCCGCACTCATCCCTGCCGACACCATGGTTGCAGCCGGATGGGCCCGGCGCAGGTCAGTCGACAAATCCATGAGCCGGTCGAACGCCGCCTGTTCGCGTCCCGCGTACTCCCCGGTGAGCGGCGCGACGGTCATCAGACCGTCGAGCCGCAGTCCCGGCGCCCCGGCCACGAGGCCGGCCAACTCCTCGATCCCGCCGGGCGCCACGCCTCCGCGCTCGCCCCGGCCGCTCGCCCCCGCGTCCAGCGCGACCTGGATGAGGCATCCGACCTCCCGCCCGGCGCGCTCCGCCTCCCTCGAAAGGGCGGTGACGAGCCGGTCCCGGTCGACGGACTGCACGAAATCGGCATAACCGACCACGGAACGGACCTTGTTGGTCTGCAACTGGCCGACGAAATGCCATTTCAGCGGCAGATCCGCACAGGTTGCCGCCTTGGGCGCCGCGTCCTGGTCGCGGTTCTCGGCGACATGGCGCACGCCGAGTTCCGACAGGATGCGCACATCGCTCGCCGGGTAGGTCTTGGTGACCACGATCAGGGTCACCTCGTCCCGCTCGCGCCCGGCCGCGGCGCACGCGGCGGTGATGCGCCGCTCCACGTTCGCCAGGTTCCCGGCGAGTTCGGTCTTACGGTCCGTCATGCCCCATCAGTCCAGCCAGACATAGCCCGCGAGCCGCCCGGTGGTGCGGTCGCGGCGGTACGAGTAGTGGTCGCCCGATTCCAGGGTGCACACCGGGGACTGTGCGCGGTCGCGCACTCCGAGCCGCTCGAGCTGGGCGTGCACTCCGGCGCTCACGTCGACCGCCGGGGTGCCCCAGCTCGTCTCGGCGTGCGCCGCCGGCTCGGCCGCGGCCACCTCGGCGCGCATCGCCTCCGGCACCTCGTAGCACCGGCCGCAGACGGCCGGCCCGGTGCGGGCGGTGATCCGCTCGGCACGGGCGCCGAGTTCGACCATGGCCCGGACGGCGGCGGGGACGATCCCCTTGGTCATTCCCGGCCGGCCCGCGTGGGCGGCGGCGACGACCCCGGCGACCGGGTCGGCCAGCAGCACCGGCACGCAGTCGGCGGTGAGGACCGCGAGCGCGAGGCCCCGGCGAGCGGTGACGATCGCGTCGACCTCCGGCACAGGACGGTCGCCCCAGGGCGCGTCGACCACGGCCACGTCCGCCCCGTGCACCTGGTTCATCCAAACGACCGATTCGGCGTCGAACCCGAGCGATTTCGCGGCCAGTTCCCGGTTCGCCCGGACCGATCCGGGGTCGTCACCGACCGCGCCGCCGAGGTTGAGCTCCTCATACGGAGCGGCGCTCACCCCGCCCCACCGGTCGGTGAAGGCGAAGTGCGCGCCGCTCACGCTCTCGCGCTGACCTATCACTTCAGGAAGTCCGGGACGTCCAGTTCCTCGGCCGCGCTGTCCGCGTAGGTGCGCGGCGCGGGCGGGACCGACGGGGTGACCGGGATCTCGGCCACGGGCTCGGGCGCGGGCTCCGGCTCCTCCTTCGGCGTCACGCTGCCGAGCGAGCCGAAGGACGGACGGCTCTCGGGCTGCCGCGCCGGAGCGGGCTCCTCGCGGCGGGGCGCGGACGAGCCGGAGGCGGAGGCGGAGCCGAGGACGTTGTCCCGGCGGGCCGGCGGCTGACCGCCGTCGAAGCCGGCCGCGATCACGGTGACCCGCACCTCGTCGCCGAGGGCGTCGTCGATGACCGCGCCGAAGATGATGTTGGCCTCCGGGTGGGCGGCCTCGCTGACCAGCTGGGCGGCCTCGTTGATCTCGAACAGACCGAGGTCGGAGCCGCCGGAGATGGAGAGCAGCACGCCGCGGGCGCCGTCGATGGACGCCTCCAGCAGCGGCGAGGAGATCGCCATCTCGGCCGCGGCCACCGCGCGGTCGTCGCCGCGGGCCGAGCCGATGCCCATCAGGGCCGAACCGGCCTCGGACATGACCGACTTCACGTCGGCGAAGTCCAGGTTGATCAGGCCGGGCGTGGTGATGAGGTCGGTGATGCCCTGCACACCGGAGAGCAGGACCTGGTCGGCCGACTTGAAGGCGTCCAGGACCGAGACCTGCCGGTCCGAGATGGACAGCAGCCGGTCGTTGGGGATGACGATGAGGGTGTCGACCTCTTCGCGCAGTTCGGCGATGCCGTCCTCGGCCTGGTTCGCGCGGCGCCGTCCCTCGAAGGTGAACGGGCGCGTGACCACGCCGATGGTGAGGGCGCCCAGCGAGCGCGCGATGTTGGCCACGACGGGCGCGCCGCCGGTGCCGGTGCCGCCGCCCTCACCGGCCGTCACGAAGACCATGTCGGCCCCCTTGAGGACCTCCTCGATCTCCTCGCGGTGGTCCTCGGCGGCCTTGCGGCCGACGGCCGGGTTGGCGCCGGCGCCGAGTCCGCGGGTGAGTTCGCGGCCGACGTCGAGCTTCACGTCGGCGTCGCTCATCAACAGCGCCTGCGCGTCGGTGTTGATGGCGATGAACTCGACGCCCTTGAGACCGACCTCGATCATCCGGTTGATGGCATTGACACCACCGCCGCCGACACCGATGACCTTGATGACTGCGAGGTAGTTCTGCGGTGCTGCCACGTCGAAGGCCTCTCGCCTCGAATTACGTTGTCGCCGCCGGGCGGTTCCCCGCACCGGGACGACGTATGCCGAATGGGACGGTCCGTAACGCCGACCCGAACCCTAACCTTGAAGTTTAGGGTTACCAGTGTGTCTGTTCCCTGAAGTCTTCTGAACAGGACACTAAGTCGACAAGTGGCGCGCGTTCAACGAACACGCCGAACCTCCCGTTTTTCTTTTCACCCTATGTGATCAGCCGTAGCGGTGCCCAACCAGGGTGCTGGCCTGCGCTGATACCCGTCAACTCCCCGCTGACGCCGGGGCGGTGGGCACGCTGACGTCGAAGTGCCGTGCGCCGGGAGCTGCTTTCATGAGTGCTGTGAGGGCCCGTGCCTTGGCGCGGCCGTTCTCACCGCTGCCCCAGGCGACGGTGCGGCCGCCGGTCAGCTCCACCGAGATGTCGTCGTAGGAACGGACTTGTACGGTCCGGGTGTCCCGCGCGACGGCGGCCGGCAGGACGCCGGCCACCCCCACCGCCTCGCGCACCAGACGCTCGGCGCCGAAGCGCCGGAAGCTCGCGGCCGCCTGGTCCGACCGGGACGCGGTCATCTCCAGTAGCGGAACGCCTTTCGGCGCCTGCGAAACGGTGGCGAAACGGACGCCCTCGTCGTCGACTTCGACGAAGTTCCCGGCTTTGCGGACCAGCAGTACCGGAGTCCGCTCGGTCACCTTCAGGGCGATGCCGTGGGGCCAGGCGCGAACGACCGAAACGGTGCCGATCCGGGGCAGTTTCCGGCGCAGCCGTGCCTCGACGGCGTCCGTGTCGACGGAGGCCAGCGGCGCCCCCACCGGCACGGAGGCGACCTCCCGCACGTCGGCCGGAGTCAGCATCCGGGTGCCGGAGACCGAGACGTGCCGCACGCGCAGCCACGAGGAGCCGTACAACACCCAAGTGGCGCCCGCCCCGAGGAGTACCAGGGCGACGGCGAGGACGAGGAGCGCGCGAAGGCGGGCCTTCCTCAGCCGTCGCGCGGACGGCGGGCCGGACGACTCCTGCTGGCGTTCACCGCGCTCGGCGGTAGTCGATCCGGCCACCCTCACTGCCCCTTCGTCATATGGTCCTATCGGCGTGAGGCGATCGCCTCGTACACCATCCCGACGAGCAGCTCGTCGGCGTCCCGGCGGCCGAACTCGCTTGCCGCACGGGACATCTCGTACAGCCGGTGCGGGTCCGCCAGCACCGGCAGGACGTTCTGCTGCACCCACTCGGGAGTGAGCTCCGCGTCGTCGACGAGGAGTCCGCCGCCCGCCTTCACTACCGGCTGGGCGTTCAGCCGCTGTTCGCCGTTGCCGATGGGCAGCGGGACGTAGGCGGCCGGCAGTCCGACGGCGGAGAGTTCGGCGACGGTCATCGCGCCCGCGCGGCAGAGCATCAAGTCGGCCGCGGCGTACGCGAGGTCCATCCGGTCCAGGTAACTTACCGGGATGTAGGGCGGCATTCCCGGCATCTGCTGCACCTGCGGCAGTTCGTTCTTCGGGCCGACCGCGTGCAGGATCTGGATGCCGGCCTGCTGCAGCCACGGGGCGACCTGCTGGACCACCTCGTTGAGGCGCCGGGCGCCCTGGGAGCCGCCGGAGACCAGCAGGGTGGGCAGGTTCGGGTCCAGACCGAAGCGGGCGCGCGCCTCGGGGCGGGCGGCGGCACGGTCCAGGGTGGCGATCGTGCGGCGCAGCGGGATGCCGATGTAGCGGGCGTCGCGCAGCTTGCTGTCCGGGGTGGAGACGGCGACCCGGGCGGCGTACCGGGAGCCGATCTTGTTGGCCAGGCCGGGGCGGGCGTTGGCCTCGTGGATCACGATGGGCACACCGAGGCGCTTGGCGGCCAGGTAGGCGGGCAGCGCGACATAGCCGCCGAAGCCGACCACGGCGTCCGCCTTGGTGCGCTCCAGGACCTGCTCGGCGGCCTTGATGGTGCCGCGCAGCCGGCCCGGGACGGTGATCAGCTCGGGAGTGGGCTTGCGGGGCAGCGGCACCGCGGGGATCAGCGCCAGCTCGTAGCCGCGCTCCGGGACCAGCCTGGTCTCCAGGCCGCGCTCCGTGCCAAGGGCCGTGATGCCCACGGTCGGGTCCTGCCTGCGCAGGGCGTCCGCGAGGGCGAGCGCGGGCTCGATGTGGCCCGCGGTACCTCCGCCGGCGAGTACGACATGCACCGAAATTCACCGCTCTCCGGACGAGCGCGCCACCGCGGCGCGCCGTCGCATCGTGTTCCATCTCCGAGGCCCCCGCTCGGCACCGGAGCCTCCTGCCCGCTTTCTACCAAAGCGAGGTTGCCGCATCGCAAGCGCCGCCCGCGCAGCGGGGTCGTCGCGCGCGAACGCGATCAGCAACCCGATGGCGAACATGGTCGGCAGCAGGGCGGACCCTCCGTAGGAGAACAGCGGGAGGGGGACGCCGGCGATCGGCAGCAGGCCGAGCACCGCACCGATGTTGATCACCGCCTGGGCGGTGATCCAGGTGGTCACGCCTCCCGCGGCGTACCTCACGAAGGGGTCCTCCGTGCGTCCGGCCACGCGGATACCCGCATAGCCTAGAGCCGCGAACAGGGCGAGCACCGACAGCGTGCCCGCCAGACCCAGTTCCTCACCGGTCACGGCGAAGATGAAGTCGGTGTGGGCCTCGGGCAGTTGGCCCCATTTCTCCACACTCGCACCGAGGCCGGAACCGAACAGTCCGCCGGAGGCGAGGGCGTAGATCCCGTGCACGGCCTGCCAGCAGTCGGCCACCCCGGACTTGGGCTCGGTGGCGCCGATGCAGGCCAGCCGGGCCATCCGGTTGGGGCTGGTCTTGATGAGCACGACACCGATCAGGCCGGCGACCGAGAGCACCCCGGCGAACAGCCGGGTCGGCGCCCCCGCCAGCCACAGCAGGCCGAACAGGATCGCTGTGAGAATGATCGCGGTGCCCATGTCGCCGCCGAGCATGATCAGGCCCAGCAGCATGAAGGAGGCCGGCACCAGCGGCACCAGCATGTGCTTCCACTGGGTCAGCAGCTTGCGCTCCTGCTTCCGCGCGATCAGGTCCGCGCCCCACAGCACCAGGGCGAGCTTGCCGAACTCGCTGGGCTGGATCTGGAAGGAGCCGCCGAGCGAGATCCAGTTCTGGTTGCCGTTGACCGCCATCCCTATCCCCGGCACCTGCACCAGGACCATCAGGAAGACGGCGCCGGCCAGGATCGGATAGGCCAGCGCCCGGTGCAGCTTCACCGGCATGCGGGAGGCGACGAACATCAGCGCGCCGCCGATGGCCGCGGCGAGGAACTGCTTGCGGAAGAAGTACGAGCCCGGCAGCGAGAGCTGCAGCGCGGTGATCTGGGAGGCCGAGTAGACCATCACCAGGCCCAGCACCGTGATCAGCAGGCTGCCGCCGAGGATCAGGTAGTACGCGGTCAGCGGCCGGTCCCAGGCCTTCCGCGCGCGCGTGTAGAGCCGCTGCACGGGGTTCTCGCGCGGCGGTCCGGGGAGCGCGGGGCGCCGCGACGCCCGCTGGACGGGCGGGCGGCCGGTACGGCTACCGGGCATGGGCGCCTCCACTGAACGTCGACCGTCCCACGCGTCCCTCCCAAGATCCGCCCGGCGGGCGGCCGGGTCAGGCGCCGAGTTCGCGGACCGCCGCCGCGAACGCGTCGCCGCGCTGGTTGTAGTTGGTGAACATGTCCATGGAAGCGCAGGCCGGGGCCAGCAGCACGGTGTCACCGGGCCGGGCCAGCCGCTTCGCCTCCGTCACCGCCTGGAGCATCGCCCCAGTGTCGGTCCGTTCGAGGTCGACGACGGGTACTTCCGGGGCGTGTCGCGCCAGGGCCTCGCGGATCAGGGCACGATCGGCGCCGATCAGGACGGCCCCGCGCAGCCGCTTCGCCGACTTGGCGACCAGCTCGTCGAAGGTGGCGCCCTTCGCCAGACCGCCCGCAATCCATACGATCGACTCATATGACGCCAACGACGCTTCCGTGGCGTGGGTGTTGGTGGCCTTGGAGTCGTCCACGTACGCCACCCCGTCGACGTCCGCGACGTGCGCGATGCGGTGGGCGTCCGGGCGGAAGGCCCGCAGGCCGTCGCGTACGGCGGTGGCGGGCACGCCGTACGCGCGCGCGAGTGCGGCGGCGGCAAGGGCGTTGGCGATGTTGTGCGGGGCCGGCGGGTTGACGTCGGAGACCTCGGCCAGCTCCTGCGCGTTCTTCTGCCGGTTCTCCACGAAGGCGCGGTCGACCAGGATGCCGTCCACGACGCCGAGTTGGGAGGGGGCGGGGGTGCCGAGGGTGAAGCCGACGGCGCGGCAGCCCTCCTCGACGTCGGCCTCGCGCACCAGGTCCTCGGTGAGCTTGTCGGCCGCGTTGTAGACGCAGGCGACGCGGTTGCCCTCGTAGATACGGCCCTTGTCGGCCGCGTAGGCCTCCATGGAGCCGTGCCAGTCGAGGTGGTCCGGCGCCAGGTTCAGGACGGCCGCGGAGTGGGCGCGCAGGGAGGGCGCCCAGTGGAGCTGGTAGCTGGACAGCTCCACGGCGAGGACGTCGTACTGCTCCTCGCCGAGGACCGCGTCCAGCAGGGAGACGCCGATGTTGCCCACGGCTGCGGTGCGCAGTCCTGCGGCCGCCAGGATGGAGGCGAGCATCTGCACGGTCGTGGTCTTGCCGTTGGTGCCCGTCACGGCCAGCCAGGGCGCCGCGTCGGGCCCCCTGAGGCGCCAGGCCAGCTCCACGTCGCCCCAGACCGGCACCCCGGCCTTCTCCGCGGCGAGGAACAGCGGCTTGTCCGGCTTCCAGCCGGGCGCGGTGACGATGAGCTCGGTGCCTTCCGGCAGGGTCGCGCCGTCGCCGAGGCGCACGGTGACGCCGAGCGCCTCCAGCTCCGCGGCCTGCTCGCGCGCCCGTGCGTCGTCGCCGTCGTTGACGACCGTGACGACCGCGCCGCGCGCGTGCAGAACCCTGGCCGCCGGGACGCCGGAGACGCCGAGCCCTGCGACGGTGACGTGCTTGCCCTGGAATTCGGTAGGCGCCGAGGAGGTCACTTGTCCGCTGCCCATCCCGCGTAGAAGAGGCCCAGTCCGACGATCACACAGATGCCTTGGATGATCCAGAAGCGGACCACCACCAGGACCTCGGACCAGCCCTTGAGTTCGAAGTGGTGCTGGAGTGGCGCCATCCGGAAGACGCGCTTGCCGGTGAGCCGGAAGGAGCCGACCTGGATGACGACCGACATGGTGATGAGGACGAACAGGCCGCCCATGATGGCCACCAGCAGCTCGGTGCGGGAGAGGATGGCCAGGCCGGTGAGGACGCCGCCGAGGGCGAGCGAACCGGTGTCGCCCATGAAGATCTTGGCCGGCGAGGTGTTCCACCACAGGAAGCCCAGGCACGCGCCCATCAGCGCGGAGGCGACCACGGCGAGGTCCAGCGGGTCGCGCACCTCGTAGCAGGCGCCCGGGTTGGTCAGCGTCGTCGCGTTGGCGCAGGACTCCTGGAACTGCCAGACGCCGATGAACGTGTAGGCGCCGAAGACGAGCACGGAGGCGCCGGTGGCCAGACCGTCCAGACCGTCGGTGAGGTTCACGCCGTTGGACATCGCCAGGATCATGAACAGCGCCCAGACGACGAACAGCACCGGGCCGATGCTCCAGCCGAAGTCGGTGATGAACGACAGCTTCGTGGACGCCGGGGTGTTGCCGCGCGCGTCGGCGAACATCAGCGACAGCACCGCGAAGCCGATGCCGACGATGAGCTGGCCGGCCATCTTCGCCTTGGCCCGCAGACCCAGCGAACGCCGCTTGACGATCTTGATGTAGTCGTCCAGGAAGCCGACCAGGCCCATGCCGAACATCAGGCCGAGGACCAGCAGTCCGGAGTAGGTGGGGGGGTAGCCGGTGATGAGCTTGCTCAGGAAGTACGCGGCGATCGTCGCCAGGATGAAGGCGATGCCGCCCATGGTCGGCGTACCGCGCTTGCTGGCGTGCTCGCGCGGGCCGTCGTCACGGATGTACTGGCCGTAGCCCTTGCGGGCGAGGAGTTTGATCAGCAGCGGGGTGCCGACCAGCGTCAGGAAGAGGCCAATGACTCCTGAGAACAGGATCTGCTTCATCATCGGGCGGCAACCTCACCCTCGGCACCGGTCTCGAGCAGCGCCTGGGCGACACCCTCGAGCCCCACCGAACGGGACGCCTTCACGAGCACGACGTCCCCCGGGCGCAACTCGCTGCGCAACAGGTCGACCGCCGCCTGTGCGTCGGACACGTGCACCGACTCCTCACCCCACGAACCCTCGTTATATGCGCCCAGTTGCAGCCAGGAGGCCTCAAGTCCCCCGACCGCGACGAGCTTGCTGACGTTGAGCCGGACGGCGAGCCGTCCGACGGCGTCGTGCTCGGCGAGCGCCTCGTCCCCCAGCTCGGCCATCTTGCCGAGCACCGCCCACGTACGGCGCCCCCTGCCCATGGCCGCGAGCGCCCTGAGGGCGGCCCGCATGGACTCGGGGTTGGCGTTGTAGGCGTCGTTGACGATGGTCACGCCGTCCGGGCGCTCCGTGACCTCCATGCGCCAGCGGGAGAGGGAGCCCGCCTCGGAGAGCGCGGTGGCGATCTCCTGCGCGGACATGCCCAGCTCATGGGCGACGGCGGCCGCGGCGAGCGCGTTCGACACGTGATGCTCACCGTACAGGCGCATGGTCACATCGCTTGCACCGGAGGGTGTGTGAAGCCTGAACGCGGGCTGTCCGCTGTCCGTGAGTCGCACGTTCTCGGCGCGTACGTCCGCTTCGGCCGACTCTCCGAAAAGGACCACCTTCGCCTTGGTACGGGAGGCCATGGCCCGCACCAGCGGGTCGTCGGCGTTGAGGATCGCCGCGCCGTCCTCCGGCAGGGCCTCCACGAGTTCGCCCTTGGCCTGGGCGATCTGCTCGCGGCCGCCGAACTCGCCGATGTGGGCGGAGCCGACGTTGAGCACCAGGCCGATCCGCGGCGGGGTGAGGCCGGCGAGGTAGCGGATGTGCCCGATGCCGCGGGCGCCCATCTCCAGTACGAGGAAACGGGTTTCGTCGGTGGCGCTGAGCGCGGTCAGCGGCAGCCCGATCTCGTTGTTGAGCGAGCCGGGCGTGAACACGGTCGGCGCCTTGCGCCGCAGCACCTGGGCGATGAGGTCCTTGGTGCTGGTCTTGCCGGCGGAGCCGGTCAGCGCCACGAGGGTCGCGCCGAGGCTCCGTACGACGTGGCGGGCGAGGGCGCCGAGGGCGGACTGGACGTCCTCGACGACGATCGCGGGCACCCCGACGGGCCGGGAGGCCAGTACGGCGACGGCGCCGGCCTCGACAACCGCCCGCGCGTAGTCGTGGCCGTCGGCGCGCTCGCCGACGAAGGCGACGAACAGGCTGCCCGGCACCACCTCTCGGGAGTCCCGGACGACCGGTCCGGTGACCTGGACGGACGGATCCGGTATGTCGTGCGTCTGCCCGCCGACGACTTCGGCGATCTCGGCGAGGGAGAGGGCGATCACAAGTTCATCCCTGGGTCTTCTGGATAGCTTCGCGAAGCACCTGGCGGTCGTCGAACGGACGGACCACGCCGGCGATGTCCTGGCCCTGCTCGTGGCCCTTGCCCGCGACCAGCACGGTGTCCCCGGCGTGCGCCCGGGCGACGGTGGCGGCGATCGCGGCGGCCCGGTCCTCGAACAGGAGCACCTCGCCGCGCTCGTGGGAGGGCACGGAGGCCGCGCCCTGGAGCATGGTCGCGAGGATGGCCAGCGGGTCCTCGGAACGGGGGTTGTCGGAGGTCAGTACGGCCGTGTCGGCGAGCCGGGCCGCGGCGGCGCCCATCGGGGCGCGCTTGGTCTGGTCGCGGTCGCCGCCGCAGCCGAGGACGACGTGCAGCCGGCCCTTGGTGACCTTGCGCAGCGCCTTGAGGACCGACTCGACCGCGTCGGTCTTGTGGGCGTAGTCCACGACCGCGAGGTAGGGCTGCCCGGCGTCCACGCGCTCCAGGCGGCCGGGCACGCCCGGTACGGCGGCGATGCCGTCGGCGGCGGCCTGCGGGTCGAGGCCGGCCACCGCGAGGGCGACGATGGCGGCGAGGGTGTTCGCCACGTTGAACGGGCCGGCCAGCGGCGACCTGGCCTGGACCCGCTCGCCGCCCGGGCCGAGGACGGTGAACGCCGAGTCCATGGGTCCGACCTGGACGTCCTGCGCCCGCCAGTCGGCGTCCGGGTGGCCCTCGGCGGAGTAGGTGACGACCGGGACGGTCGCCTCCCGGGCGAGCCGGCGGCCGTACTCGTCGTCGGTGTTGACGACGCCGAGCCTGCTGCGCTCCGGCGTGAAGAGCTGCGCCTTGGCCCGGAAGTAGTCCTCCATGTCGGAGTGGAACTCCATGTGTTCCGGGCTGAGGTTGGTGAAGACGGCGATGTCGAAGACGCAGCCGTCGACCCGGCCGAGGACCAGGGCGTGGCTGGAGACCTCCATGGCGACGGCCTCGACGCCGCGTTCGCGCATGACGGCGAACAGCGCCTGCAGGTCGGTGGCTTCGGGGGTGGTGCGCTCGGACTTGATGCGCTCGTCGCCGACGCGCATCTCGACGGTGCCGATGAGGCCCGTGGTGCGGGCGGTCTTCAGGCCGCCCTCGACCAGGTAGGCGGTGGTGGTCTTGCCCGAGGTGCCGGTGATGCCGATCTGGAGCAGATCGCGGCCCGGGTCGCCGTAGATCGTGGTCGCCAGTGCGCCCATCCGCGCGCGCGGGTCGTCGACGACCAGGACCGGCAGGCCGGTCGCGGCGGCCCGTTCGGCGCCCGTCGGGTCGGTCAGCACGGCGACGGCGCCGAGGCCGGCGGCCTGGGTGACGAAGTCGGCGCCGTGCAGGCGGGCACCCGGCAGGGCGGCGTACAGGTCGCCGGGGCGGACCGCGCGCGAGTCGTGGGTGATGCCCGTGACCTCGGCGGCGCCCTCGGCGGCGGTACCCAGCTGATCGGCCAGCTCCGCGAGGGGTGTGGCGGAGACCTGAACCGGTCGCGGCGGTCCCGGATATGTCACGGAAGCGCCCTTCTGGGTGATGTGGGACTGATCAGCGTGTGGCACGGCGGTGAGCGTACCGGGCGTACCGGCTCCGGAGCGAAGCGAGGGCTCCTGGGCGCCCTGGTTGCCGGGGTCGGGAGTGATCGTTGTCACGAGTGGTTCCTGGTCTTTCCGAGGCTGATCAGGGCTTGTAGTCGACGGGCAGGTTCGCGGCCTTCGCGCCGGTCGGCGGCACCTGCAGCGTCTTCAGCGCGAACTCCATCACCTGCTTGTAGACGGGGCCGCAGATCTGGCCGCCGAAGTAGCTGCCGGACGTGGCGTTCTGGATGGCGCAGTACACGGTGATCCGCGGCTTGTCCGCGGGTGCGAACCCGGCGAACGACGAGGTGTATCCGCGGTATCTGCCGGTGGCCGGATCCACTCGGTTCGCCGTGCCGGTCTTGCCCGCGACCCGGTACCCCGGGATGCGGGCCTTGATGCCGGTGCCCTGCTCGTCGTCCACCACGGACTCCAGCATCTGGGCGACGGACTTGGCCGTCTTCGCGCTGACCACACGGGTCTTCGCGGGCTGGGGGGCGGGCGTGAAGCGGCCGTCGGCGCCCCGGGTGCCCCGCACCAGGGTCGGCGCGACGCGGACGCCGCCGTTGGCGATCGTCGAGTACACGGAGGCGGCCTGCATGGCGCTCAGGGAGAAACCCTGGCCGAAAGGGATCGTGTACTGCTGCGAGGTCGACCAGTCCCCGGGGGCGGCGAGGATGCCCTTGGTCTCGCCGGGGAAGCCGAGCCCGGTGGGGCGGCCGATGCCGAACTCGCGCAGGTAGGAGTAGAGGACCTTGTTGGCCTCGGGCTGGGACTTGCCGAGCTGGCCGGTGGCGAGGATCGTGCCGATGTTGCTGGACTTGGCGAGCACGCCGTTGAGGGTGAGGTACCAGGTGGCGTGGTCGACGTCGTCCTGGAAGAGCCGGTCGCCCCGGTGCAGCCGGTTGGGGACGACGACGTGGGTGAGCGGGGTGGCCGCGTTCTCCTCCAGCACGGCCGCCATGGACATCACCTTGGCGGTGGAGCCGGGCTCGAAGGCGTCCTGGACGGCCGCGTTGCCCATGGCCTCCGCGTCGGCCTTCGACAGGTCGTTCGGGTCGAAGCCGGGCGAGTTGGCCATGGCCAGGATCTGGCCGCTGCGGGTGTCCTGGACGATGACGTAGCCGCGGTCCGCCCGGGACTTCCTCACCTGCTCCGAGATGGCGTTCTGGGCGGCCCACTGGATGTCGCGGTCGATGGTGAGTTCGACGTCGCTGCCGGGTACGGCGGGGGTCTCGGTCGAGCCCGCGGTGGGCACCTCGCGGCCGCCGGACTGGGCGTAGCGGATCTTGCCGTCCTTGCCGGACAGCTGCCCGTTCAGCTCCTGCTCGATGCCGCCGCCGCCCCGGCCGTCGGCGTTGACCCAGCCCAGTATCCCGGCGGCGAGGTCGCCGTTGGGGTACACGCGCTGGCTGCTGGGGTCGGCGAAGACGCCGGCGAGCACGTTCGGCGCCTTGCCGTCGGAGCCGGCCTTCTTGGTGAGGGCGGCCTTCAGGTCCTTGATCTGCTTCCAGACCTGCGGTGTCTGACGCACGGCCAGCTTGGCGTAGCGGGACAGCTTGTTCTTGGGCCGGAGCTTCCCGACAAGCGTCTCCTGGTCCTGGCCGAGGATCGGCGCGAGCAGGGCGGCCGCCTGCTCGGGCCCGTCGTCGATCTTCAGCTGCTTGCGGCTGAACATCGTGGGGTCGGCCGTGATGTCGTAGGCGTCCTCGCTGATGGCGAGGGCCACGCCGTTGCGGTCGGTGATCCCGCCGCGGTCCGCGGCCAGGGTGTGCACGACGTAGCGGTTCTGCTCGGCCTTGGCGGCGTAGGCGTGCGCGTCGACGGCCTGGACCTGGAGCAGCCGTACGACGAAGGCGCTCATCACCAGGGTGAGGGCGAGGCCCACCATGCGCAGCCGGGGCCTGGGCCGGCCGAGCCGGAGCGGCGGCGGGGGCATGGGCCGGGCTCCGGCCGGCCTGCGGCCCTGACGGGTGCCGGGCCCGGGCTGCCGCCGGACGGGGCCCCGCGCCCGGGGGTCGGCCCGGTCCGGGCGGGGCCGGGCACTCGGGGAAGGCTTCGCGGGGCCGGGCACGCGGCGGCGCGGCGGTTCCCTGTCGGACACTTCCGTCACCTGCCGGAGGTCGGGGTGGGGGCGGGCTGGAGGGTGGAGAGCGGCGCCACCGCCGCTGCCGGATCGGTGGTCACCGGGGTGGGGGCCGCGGGGGTGGGCGTCGGGCCCGCGGGGGCCGTGGCGCCGGGGCTCTGCGCCGGCGAGGACGGCGGGCCGGCGGCGGGGGTGACGGTCCGCGGGGCGGCCGGGCCCTCGAGGGCGGCCGGTTCGGGGCTCGCGGCGCCGGGTACGCCCCGGACGGTTCCGCCGGGGTCCAGGAAGGCCGGGTCGCCGCCGGGGACCATGCCCAGTTCACGGGCGCGGCGCTGGAGGGCGTCGGGGGACGAGTAGCCGTCGATGTCCCGCTGGAGCGCCTGTTCCTCGTCGGTGAGGCTCTTCGTCTGCTTGCGCAGGGCGTCGAGCCGGAACGAGCCCTCGCTGAGCGCGGAGTTCAGCACCAGCAGCCCGATGAGGCCGCCGCCGAGCAGCAGGACGACGAGCAGGACGAACGGGGCGCGGGCCGCTCGGGCGCGGCCGGCCGGGAGGAGCCGGGCGAGCCGGGCGGCCCTCCCCCTCAGTTCGGGTTTCCTACTCACTGGGCCTCCGGTGGCTCCGGTGCGCCGACGGGTGAGTCCGGGAACCCAGCCGACCCGTTCCGCTCACTCGGCGTCCTCCCTGATGCGCTCGGCGCCGCGCAGCCGGGCCGGGGCGGCCCGGCGGTTCTCGGCGATCTCTTCCTCGGTGGGAAGTTCGGCACCGCGCGTGAGCAGCTTGAGCCGCGGCTGGTAGCGCTCGGGCACGACGGGCAGTCCGGGCGGCGCGGTGGTGGCGGCGCCGGCCGCGAACACCTGTTTCACCAGCCGGTCCTCCAGGGAGTGGTAGGACAGCACGGCGACCCGCCCGCCGACGCCGATGGCCTTGACCGCCGCCGGGATGGCCCGCTCCAGGACGGACAGCTCGCCGTTCACCTCGATGCGCAGGGCCTGGAAGGTGCGCTTGGCCGGGTTGCCGCCGGTCCGCTTGGCGGCCTGCGGCAGCGCGTCCCGGATCAGCTCGACGAGCCGTGCGCTGTTGCTGAACGGCTCCTTCTCGCGTTCCCGGACGATCGCCGAGACGATCCGCTTGGCCTGCTTCTCCTCGCCGTAGGCGCGCAGGATCCGCACCAGTTCGCCCGGCGGGTAGGTGTTGAGCACCTCGGCGGCGCTGATGCCGGTCGTCTGGTCCATCCGCATGTCGAGCGGGGCGTCCTGGGCGTAGGCGAAGCCGCGGTCGGCCTCGTCGAGCTGCATGGACGACACGCCGAGGTCGAACAGGACGCCCTGCACGCGGGCGACGCCGAGCCGGTCCAGGACCTCGGGCAGCTCGTCGTACACCGCGTGCACGAGGGTGGCCCGGTCCCCGTACGGCGCCAGCCGCTCACCCGACAGGCGCAGCGCCTCCTTGTCCCGGTCGAGGCCGATCAGCCGCGCCTCGGGGAACCGGCTCAGCAGCGCCTCGCTGTGGCCGCCGAGGCCGAGGGTGCAGTCGACGACCACCGCTCCCGGCCGCTCCAGGGCGGGCGCCAGCAGGTCCAGGCACCGCTGGAGCATCACCGGGACGTGTCGACTGTCGCTCAAGGGGGCCTCTCGTTTCCGGCGGGCCGTACGCACCGCCGGGTCCCCGCCCGCTCCGTGAAGGGGAGGCCCGCCGGCGCCGGAAGCGTCGGCCGGCCGGGAGCGGGAGGAGGCCGAGCCGTACGTACGCGCCGCGCACGTGGGGAGCCGGTCCGGGTGAGGGCCGGGGTCTCCGGGGGATTCACCAGCAGGGAGAGCCGCGCCTCCCGCTTCGCGTCACTTTAGTCCACCGTGTCGCGCGGTCAATCAACCGGCCTGCGCGTCGCCCGACCGGGCCCGATTGCGGTTCGCGCTGCGTGTGGAGTCGCTCACAGCAAGCCACAATGGCGTTCTTTGTCCGCTCTGCACAGCAGGACCGGAAGGGGGATGACCAGTACGGTCTTCGGTATGACGACTTCTGTAGCAGCCAACGGGCCCGATGGAACCATAGCGGGTGACGGCACCGTGACCGACCGTCTCCTCGAGGCCAACGAGCGGTACGCCGCCGAGTTCGGCGACCCCGGGATGGACGCCCGGCCCGTCCTGCGTGTCGCCGTCGTGGCCTGCATGGACGCCCGTCTCGACCTGCACAAGGCCCTCGGCCTGCAGCTCGGCGACTGCCACACCATCCGCAACGCGGGCGGGGTCGTCACCGACGACGTGATCCGGTCCCTGACCATCAGCCAGCGGGCGCTCGGCACCCGCAGCGTGGTGCTGATCCACCACACCGGATGCGGCATGGAGTCCATCACCGAGGAGTTCCGGCACGAGCTGGAGCTGGAGGTCGGCCAGCGCCCCGCGTGGCCGGTGGAGGCCTTCCGGGACGTCGACCAGGACGTGCGGCAGTCGATGCAGCGCGTGCGCACCTCGCCGTTCCTGCTGCACACCGACGACGTGCGCGGTTTCGTGTTCGACGTCAGGACCGGCCGGCTGCGCGAGATCGACCCCGCCTGACGAGGGCGCACCGGCCCGCCCCGGGCACCCCGCGTCGCGCGGGCGCTTCCGTCGCCGCACCTGGAGAACGGCGGCCGAAAAGGCCGTAAGACCGACATAGTGCGGGCAGTTGTCCACAGGCGAGTGACACGAATCGGTAACGGCGGCAAGAATGCGGGGTGTGGCGTCGTCCGGAACCCTTCCGGCGCGATGCCCGTGTTTCGGGGTGGGCCGGTTTCGCAGCACAGAGCGTCGGCCCGAGTAAGAACGGGCCGAGGAGGGCCGGGTGACGACCTATGACGATCGAGCGAGCCTCACGGATCTGACCGCCACTGCGGAGCGTGTCCGCAGTTCGGTGGAGGGTGTGATCGAGGGCAAGCCCGAGGTCGTACGGCTTTCGCTGACCGTGCTGCTCGCCGAGGGACACCTGCTGATCGAGGATGTCCCCGGCGTGGGCAAGACGATGCTGGCCAAGGCGCTGGCGCGGTCCATCGACTGCTCGGTGCGGCGTATCCAGTTCACGCCCGACCTGCTGCCCTCGGACATCACGGGCGTGTCCATCTGGGACCAGCAGCGCCGGGACTTCGAGTTCAAGCCGGGCGCCATCTTCGCCCAGATCGTGATCGGCGACGAGATCAACCGCGCCTCGCCGAAGACCCAGTCGGCCCTGCTGGAGTCCATGGAGGAACGGCAGGTCACCATCGACGGGCAGAGCTACGAACTGCCCAGCCCGTTCATGGTGGTGGCCACGCAGAACCCGGTGGAGATGGAGGGCACCTACCCGCTGCCCGAGGCCCAGCGCGACCGCTTCATGGCCCGGGTCTCCGTCGGCTACCCGAGCGTGGAGGCCGAGCTGCAGATGCTCGACGTCCACGGCGGGGTGAGCCCGCTGGAGGACCTGCAGCCGGTGGCGCACGCGCACGACATCGTGAAGCTGATCGAGGCCGTGCGCGGGGTGCACGTGGCCGAGGCGGTGCGCCGGTACGCGGTGGAACTGGTCGCGGCCACCCGCACCCACCCCGATCTCAGACTCGGCGCGTCCCCGCGCGCGACCCTGCATCTGCTGCGCGCCGCCAAGGCGTCCGCCGCCCTCGCCGGCCGGGACTACGCGCTCCCGGACGACGTGCAGGAGCTCGCCGTCGCGGTCCTCGCCCACCGGCTGCTGCCCACGGCGCAGGCCCAGCTCAACCGGCGCACGGCCGAACAGGTGGTGCTGGAGATCCTGCAGCACACCGCCGTGCCCGCGTCGCCGCAGCGGCACGGCGGCTTCGGCTCGCTGGGCCGGACCATGCCCGCCTACCCCCAGCAGCCCCCGCGGGGACTTTGATGAGCACCGGGGGGGCGGGGCGGGCGGAGCCGGACCGCGGGGACGCGGGCGGCGTCCGTACCGCCCTGGCGGGGCTCACCACGCGCGGACGCTCCTTCCTCGCGGCCGGTGTCGCGGCCGCGGTCTGCGCGTACGTGCTGGGCCAGAGCGATCTGCTGCGGGTCGGCCTGCTGCTGGCGGTGCTGCCCCTGCTCTGCGCGGCCGTGCTGTACCGCACGCGCTACCGGGTGGCCGGCAGCCGCCGGCTCTCCCCCGCGCGCGTGCCCGCCGCCGGCGAGGCGCGGGTGCACCTGCGGATGGACAACGTCTCCCGGCTGCCCACCGGCCTGCTGATGCTCCAGGACCGGGTGCCCTACGTCCTCGGGCCCCGGCCCCGCTTCGTGCTGGACCGGGTGGAGCCGGGCGGGCGCCGCGAGGTGTCGTACCGGGTCCGCTCGGACCTGCGCGGCCGCTATCCGCTGGGTCCGCTGCAACTGCGCCTGACCGACCCGTTCGGGATGTGCGAGCTGACGCGGTCCTTCTCGACGTACGACACGCTGACCGTCATACCGCGCACGGAGCCGCTGTCACCGGTCCGGTTCAGCGGCGAGGCCAAGGGGTACGGCGACGGACGGCAGCGGTCACTGGCGCTGGCCGGCGAGGACGACGTGATCCCGCGCGGCTACCGGTACGGCGACGACCTGCGCCGGGTGCACTGGCGCTCCACCGCGCGCTACGGCGAGCTGATGGTGCGCCGCGAGGAGCAGCCGCGGCGCTCGCGCTGCACGGTGCTGCTGGACACCCGGGCGATCGGCTACGAGGGCGCGGGCCCCGACTCGGCGTTCGAGTGGGCCGTCTCCGGCGCCGCCTCGGTCCTGACGCACCTGCTCGAACAGGGTTTCTCCGTGCGCCTGCTGACGGACGGCGGCACGTCGGTGCCCGGCGAGGGCGCCGACGGGTTCGCGGGCAGCGGACCGGACAGCGCGGACGCGGCCGGGCTGATGATGGACACCCTCGCGGTGATCGACCACTCCGACGGCACGAACCTGTCCCGGGCCTACGACTCGCTGCGCGGCGGTAACGAGGGACTGCTGGTGGCCTTCCTCGGCGACCTGGACGAGGAACAGGCCGCGGTGGTCGCCAAGATGCGCCAGCGCAGCGGCGGAGCGCTGGCGTTCGTCCTGGACCCGGACGCGTGGGTGCGGGACACGACCGGTGCGCGGGCTCCCGGCGGCCGGCACCGGGAGCGGCTGCGCATGCTCCGCGAGGCGGGCTGGACGGCACTGGGCGTACCGCGCGGAGCGTCGCTGAACGATCTGTGGCGGCAGGCGGACCGGGAGCGCTCGGGGCTGACCGGCGTCGGCGGGGAGGCACTGTGATGAGCGGGCGGGCCCGACTGGCCCTGTACGCCGCCGCGGCCACGCTGATGACGGCGTGCGCGCTGCTGCCCCTCGTCGACCAGCCGACGTGGCTGTTCACGACGATCCTGCTGGTCGGCGTGCAGACGGGGGTGGGCGCGGCGGCCCGGCGGGTGCCGCTGGCGCGGCCGCTGACCGTGGCGGCGCAGGCCCTGGTCACGCTGATGCTGCTGACCCTGGTCTTCGCCCGGCGGCAGGCGGCCGGCGGGCTGATCCCCGGCCCGGAGGCGTTCCGGTACTTCGGCGACCTGCTCCAGCAGGGCTCGGACGACGTCAGCCGGTACGCGATACCGGCGCCGCTCACCGACGGCATCGAGCTGATGCTGATCGGCGGGGTCCTGGTGATCGGCCTGCTGGTCGACACCCTGGCGGTGACCTTCCGCAGCGCGGCCCCGGCCGGGCTGCCGCTGCTCGCGCTGTACTCGGTGGCCGCCGGGCTGTCCGACAGCGGCACCGACTGGCTGTCCTTCCTGTTCGCGGCGGCCGGGTATCTGATGCTGCTGCTCGCCGAGAGCCGGGACCGGCTGGCCCAGTGGGGCCGTGTCTTCGGGGGCGCCTCCCGTGAGCCGGGAGGGCCGGAGGGCGGGGCGGTGGCGCCGGTGCGCGCCGGGCGCCGGCTCGGCGCGGTGGCCCTCGGCGTCGCCGTGCTGGTGCCGGCCATCCCGCTGTTCTCGATCCAGGGCGGACTGCTGGACGCCACGGGGACGGGCGTCGGCGCGGGCCGCGGCGGGGGCGGCACGATCTCCGCGGTCAACCCGCTGGTGTCGCTGCGCGACAGCCTGAACGTGGAGAACGACCGCCAGGTGCTGTCGCTGCGGACCACGGCGGGCGACTTGTCGGACATGTACCTGCGGATAGTGTCCCTGGACGACTTCGACGGCACGACCTGGAAGCCGTCCCAGCGGCACATCGTCGCCGTGCCCGACGTCCTCCCGTCCCCCGCCGGCCTGGGCGCGGACGTCAAGCGCGGCACGGTGCGCACCAGGATCACCGCGGCGGACTGGTACGCCCAGGACTGGCTGCCGATGCCGTACCCGCCGAGCAGGGTGAGCATCAGCGGCAACTGGCGGTACGAGCCGGTCGGCATGACGCTCGTCGGCGACCACGGCCAGAACACACGCGGCGAGGTCTACGAGGTGCGCAGCCTCGACGTGCGGCCGACCGCCGCCGAACTGGCCGACGCCCCGCAGGCGCCCGCGGCCCTGCGGCGCGAGTACACCAAGGTGCCGTCCAGGCTGCCGAAGGTGGTGGCCAGGACCGCCGAGGAGATCACCGCCGGTTCCTCCAGCCATTACGACGAGGCGGTCAAGCTCCAGGACTGGTTCGCGGTGAACGGCGGCTTCCAGTACGACACCGAGGTCGAGGTCGGCCAGGGCCCGGACGCGATCGCGAACTTCCTGCGCAAGAAGCAGGGCTTCTGCGTGCACTTCTCCTTCGCGATGGCCGCGATGGCCCGCACGCTGGGCATCCCGGCCAGGGTCGCGGTGGGCTTCGCGCCCGGCACCCCGCAGGGGGACGGCTCGGTCTCGGTGTCGCTGAAGGACGCGCACGCCTGGCCCGAGCTGTACTTCGAGGGCGTGGGCTGGACCCGCTTCGAGCCGACCCCGACCCGGGGCACGGTTCCCTCGTACACCCAGTCGGACACGCCGGGTACGTCGCAGCCCGACGAGGTCCTGCCGTCGCGCGGGGCGTCGCAGGCGCCCTCGGCCGCGGCCTCGCCGAGCGAGAGCTGCTCGGCGCAGCTGCGCAAGCTGGAGGCGTGCGACAGCCCGGCCGCGGCGGTCGCGCGTCCCGGCGACGGGGGCGGCGGCTGGGACCTGCTGTGGCTCGGGCTGACCGGGCTCGGTGTCCTGGCCGTGCTCGCGCTGCCGTTCCTGCCGCTGCTGTGGCGGGCCAGGTTGCGCGCCGTCCGGCTGGGCGGGCACCCGCGGACGGCGGACGGCGCCGCCGCCCACGCGCTGCTGGCCTGGCAGGAGCTGACCGACAGCGCCTGGGACCTCGGCATCCTCCCCGACGAGTCGCTGACCCCGCGCAACGCGGCGGCCAGGATCGTGCGGCTGGGCCGTCTCGACGCGGCCGCCGGGGCCGCGGTGAACCGGGTGGCGGACGCGCTGGAGCAGGTGCTGTACGCGCCGCGGCCGCGGCCGGTGGCGGGCCTCGCCGAGGACGTGCGCCGGGTGGTCGCCGCCCTGCACGGAGGTGTGCGCCGGGGGACGAGGCTGCGGGCGCTGTTCGCGCCGCGTTCGGCCGTGCGGGTGCTGTGGGCGGCGTCGGACCGGTGGGCGGCGCTCAGGGAGCGGGCGGTGGCGGCCCGGCCGTCGTGGCTCCGGCCGTCGGGCCAGCGGGGCTGAGACCGGCGGAGCCGCCGGCCGGCGGCTCCGGGGCATGCGTGAGGGGTGACCACCGGACGGTGGTCACCCCTCACGCATGTCCGTCGCCGAAGTCGGCCGCCTCCGTGCCCGCGCGGCCCGGTAGGGCGCGGGCGGTCAGTGGCCCTGCTGCTCGTCGCGGCGGCGCTGCCAGCGCTGTTCGATCCGGTCCATCATGGAGCGCTTCTGCCGAACCTGGCGGCGGGGGGCGGCCGCGGGCTGCTCGCCCGGCTTGGGCGCCTTGCGCCAGCCGGTGACGGCGAGCACGGCGCAGCCGAGCATCACCAGGAAGCCCACCACGCTGACCCAGATCTGCTGCGCGACCATTCCGGCCATGAGGAGCGCGATACCCACGAGGAAGCCCACGACCGCCTGGTAGACCCGCCGCCGGGTGTACGTCCGCAGCCCACTTCCCTCAAGCGCCGACGCGAACTTGGGATCTTCGGCGTACAGCGCTCGCTCCATCTGCTCGAGCATGCGCTGCTCGTGCTCCGAGAGCGGCACGGAGTCCTCCTCATCGTGCAGTCGCCGGGGCGACCCGGGGGGTCCCTTCAGGATAGGCAGGGAATCGCCCCCGTGAAACCCGCCCCTCTGCGCCAATTGGCCAACCGGAATCCATCCTGGCCGTCCCGGCTCGCTGAGGCTTCCATTCCCCGGCGGCCGACCCGTCATGCCGGACGGCGTACCTCGATCATACGGCGCAAACCGCTCGATCGGGTGTCTTGTGGCGTACTCCATCCGCCGCCGAGCCCCTGATCAGCGGCTCGTCACAGGGAGCACTCAGGCCTCGGCGGCCGCCCGCGTCTCGCCGAGCACATGGAGCTGGGTGGCGACCGAGTGGAACGAGGGCAGCTCGGCGGCCGCCGCCTCGAGCTTCAGCAGGGCGTCCATGGCGCCGGGCTCGGTGTCCACCAGGACGCCGGGCACCAGATCGGCGAAGACCCGTACGCCGTGCACGGCGCCGACCCGCAGGCCCGCGCCCTCCACCAGCGCGGTGAGCTGCTCGGCGGTGAAGCGGCGCGGCACCGGGTCCCCGGCGCCCCAGCGGCCCTCGGGGTCCTGGAGGGCCTGCTTGGCCTCCTTGAAGTGGCCGGCCAGGGCCCGGGCGAGCACGGCTCCGCCGAGGCCGGCGGCGAGCAGGCTGAGCACACCCTCGGAGCGCAGCGCGGCCACCGCGTTGCGCACGCCCTCGGCCGGGTCGTCCACGTACTCCAGCACCCCGTGGCACAGCACCACGTCGTGGCCGCCGCGCTCGACCACGTCGAACAGGCCGTGGGCGTCGCCCTGGACGCCCCTGACCCGGTCGGCGACACCGGCCTCGGCGGCGCGGCGCTCGAGGGCGAACAGCGCGTTGGGGCTGGGGTCGACGACGGTGACCCGGTGGCCGAGGCCGGCCAGGGGCACGGCGAAGTTGCCGCTGCCGCCCCCGGTGTCGAGGACGTCCAGCGATTCCCGCCCCGTGGCCTTGATCCGGCGGTCGAGGGCGTCCTGGAGTACCTCCCAGACCACTGCGGTACGGAGGGAGGAACGGGGGCGCATCGGGTCCGACACGGCAGTTGACTCCTCGGCGCGGCACCGCCTGTTGCCCGGCGGCGCGAACGGGGTGCCTCCCCGGCCCGGGTGCGGGAGGAGGGAAGGCTTCAGGCGCCTCCACCCTATTGCCTCCGCCGCCGTACCCGGTCATCGCGGTGGGGTGGGCCGTGTCCGTCTCGCAGGGCGGACGGCCGAGGTCAGCCCGCGTCCGGGAGGTCGTCGCGGGCGGGTGGGCCCGGCGGCTCCCCGGCGTCCTGACGGGGCCGGGGCAGGACGGGCTGGAGCACCAGCATCCGCTCGACGATGCGGAGGAACATCGCCACGTCGCGTATCAGGTCGTCGGCGTCCCGCCGGCCGGCGGCGCCCTGGATGCCCGCCTCGGCGCGGGCCCGGCGGGCGGCGCCGGAGGCGAAGAGCGCGCTCCACTCGGTCAGTTCGGGGGCTATCTCGGGCAGCACCTCCCAGGCGCTGCGGATCCGGGCCCGGCGGCGCGGGGAGGTCTCGGGACGGCCCCGGGCCGCGAGCACCGCGGCGGCGGTGCGCAGGGCGGCGAGATGGGCGGTCGCGTAACGCTCGTTGGGCGTCTCAAGGCGGCCGGCCTCCTCGAGTCCGGCGGTGGCCTGGGCGAGCAGGTCGAGGACGGCGGGCGGGGCCGTGGCCCGGCGGAGCACGGGGTGCACGTCGCTCGCCGGGCCGGTCAGTGAGGGGGCAGGGCCGGTGGCGCGGCGCCGGTGGGCGGCTGCGGACGGGTTGGCCATGACGAACCTCCTGTCGTCTGGTGACGGCACGGGTGCCGTATGTGCCCATCGTGAGGTATGGCACTGACAATCCGTTCTGACCTGCCGCTTTGCTTCGATCAGGGGTTCGGGAGTAGTTTTGTACTGACCAGTCAGTGCAAAAACAGGACGAGCAAGGGGGAGGCTTGTGGACGGCGCGCATCTCATCGCCGAGGGCCTCGGGCTCAAGGGACCCCGGGGGTGGGTCTTCCGGGACGTCACGCTCGACGCGGAGCCCGGCTCACTGATCGCGATCGAGGGACCGTCCGGCTCCGGCCGCACGTGTCTGCTGCTCGCGCTCACCGGACGGATGAAGCCCACCGAGGGAGTGGCCGCGGTGGCCGGCTTCAAACTCCCCCGGCACATGGCCGCCGTGCGCCGGGTCGGCGCCGTGGCCAACGTCGCCGGCGTCACCGATCTGGAACCGGCCCTGACCGTCGGGGAGCACCTGCGCGAACGGGCCCTGCTGCAGCACCGGTTCGGCGACTCGCTGCGGGACGTGCTGCGGCCCCGCCGGGACCGCGCCCACGAGGCCCGGCTGCGCGTCGACGCGGCCCTGGCCGCCGCCGGACTCGATCCGGAGACGCTCCCCAAGGGGTCCAGGACCGCCGTGCGGGACCTGGAGCGGCCGGCGGAACTGCGGCTGTCCATCGCGCTCGCCCTCCTCAGCCGGCCGCGGCTGCTCGGGGTGGACGACATCGACATGAAGCTCTCCGACGCCGAGCGCGAGGGCATCTGGGACCTGCTGCGGTCCCTCACGCGCGCGGGCACGACGGTGGTGGCCGTGTGCCGCACCGCCCCCGCGGACTGCCTCACCGTCTCCACCGCGGCCGTAGGCGAGAGCGACGGCGCCGACGGGCCCGAGCCGGCCGGCGACGGCGCCCCGGCGACCGACGACGCCACCCCCGAAGCCACCCCGGACACCGCGGACACCGCGGACACCGCCGCCGACGACGACCGGAAGGAGGAGGCGGATGCGCACCCCCAGGTTGGCCGCGCTTGAGCTGAGGCGCTTCGGACGGGGGAAGCTGCCGCGCGCCGCCCTGGTCGCGCTGCTCGTGCTGCCCCTGCTGTACGGCGCCCTGTACCTGTGGTCCTTCTGGGACCCCTACGGCCGTCTGGACCGTATCCCGGTCGCCCTGGTGAACGACGACAAGGGCGCCACGGCGGGCGGGAAGAAGGTCACCGCCGGCGACGACATCGCGGCCGGCCTGCGCGACAGCCGCACCTTCGAGTGGCACGAGGTGAGCGACGCCGAGGCCCGCAAGGGCGTCGAGGACGGCACCTACTACCTGTCGCTGACCATGCCCGCCGACTTCAGCGGCCGCATCGCGTCCAGCTCCGGAGACTCCCCCGAGACGAGCGCGCTCCGGGTGCGCACCAACGACGCGAACAACTACATCGTCGGCCAGATCTCCCGGACCGTCTTCAACGAGGTCCGGTCGGCCGCCTCCAGCAAGGCGTCCCGGACCTTCCTGGACCGGATCTTCATCTCCTTCTCCGACATCCACGGCAAGACCGTGACCGCCGCCAAGGGCGCCGACCGCCTCAAGGGGGGCATCGGCAAGGCGGAGAAGGGCTCCAAGGACCTCGCGGCCGGCCTGAAGGACGCCAAGAGCGGCAGCGGCAAGCTGGCCAAGGGGCTCAAGAAGCTCGACACCGGCGCGGGCAGGGTGGAGGACGGCTCCCGGCGGGTCGCGGACGGCACCCAGACCCTCGCGGACAACGTCAACGGCGTCTACAAGCAGGCCGGTCCGTTCCTCAAGGACAACGAGAAGACCATCGGGGACACCGCCCGGCTGGTCGCCGACTCGGCCAGGACCGTCCGGCGCAACCTCGGGGTCATGGTGAAGCTCGCGCCCGGCGCCGCAAGGACCGCCCACGCCTCCTCGGCCGCGCTGGACGAGGTCTACCGCACCCGCTGCGAGAAGGCGGTGATCGACGACCCGGCCTGCCCGGACCTGAAGAAGGCCAAGCAGGCGGCGGCCGACGTGGCCACCGTGGCCGACGACCTCAACACGCTGATCGCCGACCAGGACGGCTCCCTGAAGACCATGCGGGCCAACCTCGCCACGCTCCAGAAGCAGGCCGAGGCGCTCGCCGCGCGCGCCCCGCACCTCTACGAGGACGTCGACGACGCCGTCAAGAGGATCAACGCGCTGAACGACGGCGCGGCCCAGGTCGCCGCCGGCGCCAAGAAGCTGCACGCCGGGATCGGCACCGCCGGCACCGGCGCGGACAAGCTCGACAAGGGCATCGGAACCGCGGCGTCCGGCGCGCAGACCCTCAGCGGCGGCATGTACAAGCTGGTCGACGGCTCCGGCAGGCTGGCCGGCGGGCTGCACGACGGCGCGAAGAAGATCCCCGACTACGACAAGCAGGACCGCGACCGGCGCACCGGCGTGATGGCCGACCCGGTCCAGCTCGCCTCCCACGACCTGCACAAGGCGCCCAACTACGGCACCGGCTTCGCCCCGTACTTCATACCGCTGTCCCTGTGGGTGGGCGCGATGGTGGCGTACATGCTGATCCCGCCGCTCAACCGGCGTGCGCTCGCGGCCGGTTCGCCGGCCTGGAGGATCGCGCTGGCCGGCTGGCTGCCCGTGGCCGCGGTGGGTGTGCTGCAGACGGCCGCGCTGATGGCCGTGCTGCACTGGGCGGTCGGGCTGCAGATGACGCGGGCGGCGGGCACGGTCGGGTTCCTGTTCCTGGTGGCGGCGTGCTTCGCGGCGATCGTGCAGTGGCTCAACGCCCGCTTCGGCGCGGCGGGCCGGATCCTGGTGCTGGCGCTGCTGATGCTCCAGCTCACCTCGGCGGGCGGCACCTACCCGGTGCAGACCAGCCCGGGCTTCTTCAACGCCATCCACCCGTTCCTGCCGATGAGCTACATCGTGGAGGCCCTGCGCCGGCTGATCACGGGCGGCGGGCTCGGCCCGGTCTGGCAGGCGTGCGGCGTGCTGGCCGCCTTCACGGCGGGCGCGCTCGCGCTGACCGCCCTGGCGGCCCGGCGCCGCCAGGTGTGGACGCTGGACCGGCTGCACCCGGAGCTGAGCCTGTGATCCCCGGGACGTCCCCGCACGCGCGCGTACCTGTGACAATCGGGGCCATGGAAAGCAGCAGCGCCACCTCCGGCGGCAGCACGCGCCGCGAGGCCACCCGGCAGAAGCTCTACGAGGCCGCCGTCACGCTCATCGCCGAGCAGGGCTTCTCCGCCACCACCGTGGACGAGATCGCCGAGCGGGCCGGGGTCGCGAAGGGCACGGTCTACTACAACTTCGCGAGCAAGTCGGTCCTCTTCGAGGAGCTGCTGCGGCACGGCGTGAGCCTGCTCACCGCCTCCCTCAGGGAGGCGGCCGAGCGGACCGCCGCGGAGGGCCGCGGCAAGGTGGACGCCCTGGACGCGATGGTCCGCGCGGGCCTGGTCTTCATCGACCGCTATCCGGCGTTCACCCAGCTCTACGTGGCCGAGCTGTGGCGCACCAACCGCGCCTGGCAGTCCACGCTGATGGTGGTCCGGCAGGAGGCCGTCGCCGTCGTGGAGGGGGTGCTGCGCGAGGGTGTGGCGGCCGGGGAGTTCAGCGACGAGATCGACGTCCAGCTCACGGCGGCCGCCCTGGTCGGCATGGTGCTGGTGGCCGCCCTCGACTGGAAGTCGTTCCAGCCGGAGCGCTCGCTCGACGACGTCCACGCGGCCCTGTCCCGGCTGCTCCAGGGACGGGTGAGCGGCAAGGGCTGACGCCCGCGCGGAGCACCCGGAAGGCGCCGGGTGCCGAAGGCGCCGGGAACACGGAGAAGGCGCCGGTCCCTTGCCGGACCGGCGCCTTCCCACTCCCCCGTACTGCCCGTACTCCCCCGGGCTCCCCCGTACGGTTCTCCCCCGACTTTCCCCCGTGGCGGTCCGCCGCGGGTCCCCCGTGCCTCGCTTCCGCCGACGGCGTCGGCGGAAGGAGCGGCCGGGGCGCGGGCGCCGTTCCGCCGCCCCGTGCCGGCGGTACCGGTCCGCGCCCCCTGCCGTGGCTCCACTCTCCCGTGCCCTGCGGCCGCGGCCCATCCGTGCGCGTACTCATCTGGCCGTCTGAGTACGGATACTCACCGCCGCGCGCGCGTGCCCGGGACGCCGGCCCGGCGGGTGGCTACGATCCCTTGCGTGTCCGTACTCCCTCTGGTCTTCACCAGCGGCTGGGCCAGCGGCATCAACGCCTACGCGGTGGTGCTGCTGCTCGGCCTGTTCGGCAGGACGGGGGTGAGCGACGACGTCCCGCAGGCGTTGCAGCGGCCCGAGGTGATGATCGTGGCGGGCGTGCTGTTCCTGTGCGAGGCGGTCGCCGACAAGATCCCGTACGTGGACTCGGCGTGGGACACCGCGCACACCGTCGTACGGCCGCTCGCGGGCGCCTGGATCGGGGCGCTGCTGGCCGGGCAGAGCGGTTCGCTGCCGGAGGTCGCGGCCGGGCTGCTCGGCGGTTCGACGGCGCTGGCCAGCCACGGTGTGAAGGCAGGCACCCGGATGGCGGTCAACACCTCGCCGGAGCCGTTCAGCAACTTCGTGCTGAGCACCGCCGAGGACCTGGGGGTCGCCGGCATCGTGTCGTTCGCGATGTTCCATCCCGAGGCGGCCGCGATCATCGCGGCGGTGCTGCTGGCCGCGGGGCTGGTCGTGCTGTGGTTCCTGGTGTCCCGGATCCGGCGCTTCCTGCGGCGCCGGGCGCAGCGGCGGGAGGAGCGGCGGATGGCCTCCCGGGTGCCGGGACCGCCGGGCTGATCCGCTCCGGGCGGCCCGTCGGCCGGGCTGCCGGCGCCGGTGGATAAAGTCGCGGTCATGGCACGGATTGCGGTGATCGGCGCCGGGATGGGCGCGATGGCGGCCGCTGCCCGGCTGGCCGTCGCGGGCCACCGGGTGGCGGTGTACGAGCGGGACGGGACGTACGGCGGGGCGGTGCGCCGCTTCGAGCGGGACGGGTTCGCCTTCGACACCGGGCCTGGGCTGCTGCCGCTGCCCGCCGTCTACCGGGACCTGTTCGTCAAGACGGGCAAGGAGGCGCTGGAGGACGTCGTCGAGCTGGTCCAGGTCGACCCCTCCGCGCGGCACGTCTTCGCGGACGGCACCGAGGTGGCCCTGCCGAACGCCTCCCGCGCGGGTGTGGTCGCCGCCCTGGACGAGGCACTGGGCGCGGGCGCCGGGCAGCGCTGGGGCGACTTCCTGGTGCGGGCCCGCGAGGCCTGGGACCGTACCCGGCGGCCGCTGCTGGAGGAGCCGCTGTGGCCGAACTGGCAGGTGCTGGCCGAGCGCGACCCCTATCCGTCGGTGCCGCACAAGCGGCTGCTGCGCACCCGCCGGGCGGGCACCCCGGCCGAGATCGGCGCCTGGGAGCTGCGCGACGAGCGGCTGGCGGCCCTCCTGGAGAGCCAGGTGCTCGCTTACGGCCTCGATCCGCGGACCGTTCCGGCGAGCGCGGCCGTACTGCCGTACATGGACCACGCCTTCGGCACCTGGTACGTGCGCGGGGGCATGCGGGAGCTGGCTCGCGCGGTGTACGAGCGGTGCCTGCGGCGGCGGGTCGAGTTCGGCTTCGGCGTCGAGGTGACCCGGATTCTGGAGAAGGACGGCCGGGCGGCGGGGGTGGAGTTCGCCGACGGTTCGACGGCCGGGGCGGACCACGTGGTGGCGGGCGTGGACCCGGCGCGGCTGCGGGCCCTGACGGAGCGTCCGCTGGACGCGGACGGGGACGTGCGGGCCGGTGATCCGGTCCTGCCTCGGCCCGGGCGGTTCACGGCCCTGCTGGCCCTGCGGGGCGGACGCGAGCCGGGGGCCGTCCACCGCACGGTGGTCCACGCGCCGGACGCCCAGGCCGAGCTGGACTTCCTGGCGTCGCCCGGGGGCGACCGGCCGGTGTGCCCCACGGTGACCGTCATGCGCCCGGACGACCCCGCGCTGGCCCCGGACGGCGCGCACGAGTCCGTGGTGGTGTCCGCCGTGGTGTCGGCCGAGGCCGCCTGGGAGGACGACGGCACCGTCCGGTGCTACACGGACTTCCTGCTCGGAGCCGCCGAGCGTGCGGTGCCGGGGCTGCGGGAGCGCCTGCTGTGGCACGAGGTGCGCACACCCGTGCACACCGAGGGGGAGACGGGCGCCCGGTCCGGGGCCGTGCCCGCTCCCGCCCTCGCCGCGGGCCGGGGCCGCTACCTGTACCCGGGGAACACCACGCGTCTGCCGGGGCTGTACCGGGTGGGCGGCTGGTCCCATCCCGGCGGCGGGCTGCCGCACGCCGGCATGTCGGGGGCGCTGGTGGCCGGTCTGATCGTGGAGGGGCCCGGGTTCCGCGGCTCCCAGTGAGGCGGGAGCCGGGAGCCGGGCGTCAGAAGCGGTACTGCTCGTCGTACCCGGCTCCGGGCTGCTGCTGCCCGTTGCCCTGGTACGGGTACGGCTGCTCCTGCGGGAGTTCGCCGCCGTAGGACTCGTCGCTGCGCTGCTGCGGGACCCAGACCCCGCCGGCCGGGGTCTCGCCGTAGCCGCCGGTGGCGTACTGGTCCTGGGCGTAGCCCTGCTGGCCGTACTGCTGCTGGCCGTAGCCGGCGTCGTAGGCGGTGCCGCCGTAGCCCTGGCTGCCGACGTACGGGTCGGAGTAGTTGGCGTAGCCCTGCTGGCCGCCGGCGTCGTAGCCGTAGTTCTGCTGGCCGTAGCCCGAGTAGTCGTAGGCGTAGTTCTGGTCGGCGCCCTGGGGCTGCTGGGCGGCGGCCGCGTAGGCGTTCTCGCCGTAGACGCCGTAGGAGCCGGTGTCGTCCGGGAGCGGCTGGGGCTCGTAGACGGTGGTGGTCTCGGCGGCGGACGGCTCGGCGGAACGGGCCGGGGTGAAGACGTCGTCGTGGTCGTAGTCGTCGCTCTGGGCGAGCCGCTCCTGTGCGTAGCCGGCGTCGTCGTGGCCCTCGGCCGCCTCCGGGTCGGAGACCTCGAGGGTCGGGTCCTGGCGCTCCGCCCTGCCGCGACGGCGCTTGCTGCCGCCGTTCACCGCCTCGTCCTCCGGACGCTTGACCGCCCAGCCGGCGGCGAAGCCGCGGCGGAAGGACAGCGTGACGTAGGTCTGGCCGAGCGCGAAGGCGATCGCGCCCGCGCCGATGACGACGACCGATGGCATCAGCACCCCGACGACGACGCCGAGGAAGCCGGCGAAGGCGAGCAGCCGCCAGCGCAGCCGCGCCTTGTACTGCAGCAGCACCTCACCGAGCAACCACAGTGCGACGACGCCGAACGCGATGTAGAGGACCGTCCAGCCCATGTACGCCCCTCTCCCAGTGGCCGCTACGCAGTGTGTCGTATCGCGGTGCGGCCGGTCTAGGCCTGCGGGGGGTGGTGCAGGCCCAGGTTCTCGTAGATTTCCAGGGTCGCCGTGGAGTTGTTGAGCGTGATGAAGTGCAGTCCGGGCACTCCTTCGGCCAGCAGCCGTGCGCAGAACTCCGTGGCGAAGTCGATACCGATGGAGCGTACCGCCGCCGGATCGTCCTTCGCTGTGAGGATCCGCTCTTTCAGGGCGTCCGGGAACAGGGCGGTGCTGAGCTTGGGCACCCGCTCCAGCATCCGCACGCTGGTGACCGGCAGGATCTCGGGGATCACGGGCGTCTCGCAGCCCGCGGCCCCGACCCGGTCGCGCAGCCGCAGATACGACTCCGGCTGGAAGAACATCTGTGTGATGGCGTAGTCGGCGCCCGCGCGGCACTTGTCGACGAAGTGCCGGACGTCGGTGTCCCAGTCGGCGGAGCGCGGATGCATCTCGGGGAACGCGGCGACGCCCACGCAGAAGTCGCCCGACTCCTTGATGAGTTGCACGAGTTCGGCCGCGTACTCCAGGCCCTGGGGGTGCGGGACCCACTCGCCCATCGGGTCGCCGGGCGGGTCGCCACGCACGGCGAGCATGTTGCGGATGCCGGCGTCCGCGTACTGGCCGATGATGTTGCGCAGTTCGGCGACGGAGTGGTCGACCGCGGTGAGGTGGGCGACCGGTGTGAGCGTCGTGTCGACGACGATCTGCTGGGTCTCCCGGACCGTGGTCGTGCGGGTGGTGCCGCCGGCGCCGTAGGTGACGGACACGAAGTCCGGCGCCACCGCCTCGACCCTGCGCAGCGCGTTCCACAGGTTCCGCTCGCCCTGGGGCGTCTTCGGCGCGTAGAACTCGAACGAGTACGTCGTCTTGCCGGTGGCGAGGATGTCGCGCACGGTGCGTGCGCGATCAGTCCTGGTGGATGCGGTTCCGAGGGCCATACCCGCAGGTTAGTCAGGGGTGGGCGGTACCCCAACCGGACGCCGCCCATTTGCCCTTTTTGTCGCTTCCCCGTCCACCCCTCGGACAGAAACCCGGACAGAGGCCCCCGGAGCGCGTCCGTCCGCGGCGCCGCTACCGCTGCCGCAGCCGCTTGGCGAGCCGCGCGGCGGCGTCCCCCGGGTCGTCGGCCTCGGTGATCGCGCGGACCACGACCACCCGGCGGGCGCCCGCGTCCAGCACCTGCTCCAGGTTGCCGTGGTCGATGCCGCCGATGGCGAACCAGGGGCGGTCGGTGCCCAGGGCCGCGGTGTACCGCACCAGGCCGAGGCCCGGGGCGGGCCGGCCGGGCTTGGTCGGGGTGGGCCAGCACGGGCCGGTGCAGAAGTAGTCCACGCCCTGCTGGACGGCGGCCGCCGCGGCCTCGGACTCGGTGTGCGTGGAGCGGCCGATCAGCACGCCGTCGCCGAGGACGGCGCGGGCGGCGGGCACGGGGAGGTCGCCCTGCCCCAGGTGGAGCACGTCGGCGCGGGCGGCGTGGGCGACGTCGGCCCGGTCGTTGACCGCGAGCAGTCTGCCGTGCCGGGCGCAGGCGTCCGCGAGGACCTGGAGGTGCTCCAGCTCCTCGGCGGCCTCCATGCCCTTGTCGCGGAGCTGCACGATGTCGACGCCGCCCGCCAGGACCGCGTCCAGGAACTCGGCGAGGTCGCCCTGCCGCCTGCGGGCGTCCGTGCAGAGGTAGAGGCGGGCGTCGGCGAGTCGGTCGCGAGCGGTGTCGGACATGCGTGGGTCCCCCCGGGTCGGTGTCCTGGGCGTGCGGGTGGCGCCGCGGCTGCGGCCGGTACGCCACCCGCGCGGTGCGGGTCGGTTCAGACGGCGAGCGCCTGGGCGCGCCGCTTCACCTCCGTGCCGCGATTCTCGCTCAGGGCCTGCGCGGGCGTGCCGGGCAGGGTCGGGTCGGGGGTGAAGAGCCACTCGATCATTTCTTCGTCCGTGAAGCCGTCGTCACGCAGCAGCGTCAGGGTCCCGGACAGGCCCTTGACGACCTTGTCCCCGTCGATGAAGGCGGCGGGGACGTGCAGCGCCCGGTTCTCACCTCGGCGTACGGCGATGAGCTGGCCCTCCTTGACCAGCTGCCGCACGCGCGTCACCTCGACATCGAGCTGTTCGGCGATGTCGGGGAGGGTGAGCCAGCCGGGGACGAGTGCATCGATCTTTGCGTCAATCTCGGTCACGGGATCTAGCCTGCCATCCGCCACCGACAGTCGGAAGCCAGGCCGGTCCGCGCGGGGGCTCCCGCTAGTCGAGGGTGGCGGTCTTCAGGGGCCGCGCCGGGTCGGCCAGGTCCTCGGCGTCCATGCGGCGGCCGGCCTCGATCAGCCGCCGGCCCTGGGCCAGGTCGCGGGGCCGGCCCACGGCCACCAGGGCCACCAGCCGGTCCTCGCGCAGCCAGCAGACGGACCAGGCCGGTCCCTCCGGCCCGCCGCGCCACACCATGCGGTCGGCGGCGGCGTGGTGGCCCGCGTACTGCACGAACCGGCCGAACTGCTCCGACCAGAAGTACGGCACCGGGTCGTAGACCGCGGGGATCTCGCCGAGGATGTTCGCGGCGACCGTGCGCGGCCCCTGGAGGGCGTTGTCCCAGTGGTGGACCAGCAGCCGCGCGCCGTAGCGGGCGGACGGGAAGGAGGCGCAGTCGCCGACGGCGTACACGTCCTCGGCGGAGGCGCGCAGCCGCTCGTCGGCCAGCACCTCGCCGTGCTCGCCCAGCTCGACGCCGGAGCCGGCCAGCCAGCCGGTGGCGGGGCGGGCGCCGATGCCGACCACGACGGCGCCGGCGGGCAGCCGGGTGCCGTCGTCCAGCAGCACCGCGCCGGGCTCCACGCCCGCCACGCGCGCGCCGGTGCGCAGTACGGCTCCGCTGTCGGCGTACCAGGAGGCCATGGGCGCGGCCACCTCGGCGGGCAGCGCACCGGCGAGCGGCCGGTCGGCGGCCTCCACGACGGTCACGGCGCAGCCGGCCTCGCGGGCGGCGGTGGCGAACTCGGCGCCGATCCAGCCGGCGCCGACGACCACGATGTCGTGTTGCCGGGCCAGCACCGGCCGCAGCCGCTCGGCGTCGTCCAGGGTGCGCAGCAGGTGCACGCCGGGCACGCCTTCGGTGCCGGGCAGCGTGACCGGTTCGGCGCCGGTGGCGAGGACCAGGACGTCGTACGGCACGGGCCCGGCCTCGGTGTCCAGTTCGTGGTCGGCGGGGCGCACGCCCAGCACCTCGCAGCCGAGCCTGAGTTCGATGCCGAGGGACTCGAAGTCCACGTCGAAGGCGGAGCCCTCGGCCGTGCCGAGGAGCACGGCCTTGGACAGCGGCGGCCGGTCGTAGGGCTGGTGGGGCTCGGCGCCGATCAGGGTGACGGCGCCCGTGAAGCCCTGTTCCCGCAGGGCCACCGCGGTCTGCACCCCGGCCATGCCCGCGCCGGCGACCACCACGCGCCGTTCCGGCGTGCCCTGCTGTGCTGTCTGCTCGCTCACCCGATCACCTTAGACAACTGACGGAGCGTCAGTCAGCGGGCGTGCTCGGCGACCTGCTCCACCACGCTGGTCCCGGCGCCCTCCTGCGACTCCCACTCCCAGGTCTCCTCCAGCCGCACCCGGCCGTCCGGCAGTTCGACGACCGTCGACTCGCAGTGCCCCGAGGAGGTGGTCCCGTCCTGCTTGAGCTGGACGTACCGGAAGTCCAGCCGGTCGCCCTCCCGGGTGCCGACCAGGTGGCCGCGCACCACGTCGCCGCCCGCGTACTCGGCCCATATCTCGCCGTTCTCCTCGTGGTAGGCGAAGCGGGTGCGCGTACCCACTTGGCCCGGAGCCTGGTCCGCGACGGGGGCGAGGACGAGTCCGTCGAGCGAGGGGGCCATGGGGCGGGGCTCCTTACGGGGTCGGGGGGCCGAAGGCTAGGGTGGCCACCGTACAAGCACTCGCGGGAGCCCGGACGCACCGGGCTGAGAGGGAGGCTGGCGGCCTCCGACCGTACGAACCTGATCCGGGTCATGCCGGCGAAGGGAGGGGCTGGACGCCCATGCCGTCACGTACGTCCGACGTCCTCGTCATCGGGGGCGGGATCATCGGCCTGGTCACGGCCTGGCGGGCCGCGCAGCGCGGGCTCGCCACGGCCGTGGTGGACCCCGAGCCCGGCGGCGGGGCCGCGCGGGTCGCGGCGGGGATGCTGGCCGCGGTCACCGAACTGCACTACGGCGAGGAGAGACTGCTCGCCCTCAACCTGGAATCGGCCCGCCGCTACCCGGACTTCGCGGCCGAGCTGACCGACTTGACCGGCCATGACCTGGGTTACCGGCGCTGCGGGACGCTCGCGGTGGCGCTCGACTCCGACGACCGCGCCCATCTGCGGGAGCTGCACGCCCTGCAGCGGCGCTCGGGACTGGACTCGGTGTGGCTGTCGGGGCGGGAGTGCCGGCGCCTCGAACCGATGCTCGCGCCCGGGGTGCGGGGCGGACTGCGGGTCGACGGCGACCACCAGATCGATCCCAGACGGCTGGCGTCCGCCCTGGTGGCGGCGTGCGAGCGGGCCGGGGTGGTGTTCCACCGGTGCTGGGCCGAGCGGCTCGACGTCGCCGGGGGCCGGGCCACCGGCGTCACCGCCGCGGACGGCGCCCGGCTGGGCGCGGGACGGGTGGTGCTCGCGGGCGGCAGCCTCAGCGGGCGGCTCGCGGGCGTCCCGCAGGACCTGCTGCCCCCGGTGCGGCCGGTGAAGGGACAGGTGCTGCGGCTGACCGTGCCCCGGCGGTACGCGCCGTTCCTGAGCCGCACCGTGCGGGCCGTGGTGCGCGGCAGCCAGGTCTACCTGGTGCCCCGGGAGAACGGCGAGCTGGTCGTCGGCGCGACCAGCGAGGAGCTGGGCTGGGACACCACGGTGACCGCGGGGGGCGTGTACGAGCTGCTGCGCGACGCCCACGAGCTGGTCCCGGGGATCACCGAGCTGCCCCTCACCGAGACCCGGGCGGGTCTGCGCCCCGGCTCCCCGGACAACGCCCCGCTGCTCGGCCCGTCCGGGCTCGACGGGCTGCTGCTGGCCACCGGGCACTACCGCAACGGTGTGCTGCTCACGCCGGTCACCGGGGACGTCATGGCCGAGCTGCTGGCCGGCGGCGAGCTGCCGGAGGCGGCCCGTCCGTTCACCCCGGAGCGCTTCGGCGCCGCACTCGTGGAGCAGCCCGTATGAACATCCGCGTCTCGGTCAACGGAGAACGCCGGGAGATCGCCCCGGGCACCGCGCTGGACGCGCTGGTGCGGACCCTGACCGCGGCGCCCTCCGGGGTGGCCGCGGCCGTCAACGAGACCGTCGTACCGCGCGCGCGGTGGGCGGCCACCACGCTCCTCGACGGCGACCGTGTCGAGGTCCTGACCGCCGTGCAGGGAGGCTGACCATGACCGACGATCCCTTCGTGGTGGGCGGGGTGCCCCTCGGGTCCCGGCTGATCATGGGCACCGGCGGCGCGCCCAGCCTGGACGTGCTGGAGCGCGCGCTGGTCGCCTCCGGCACGGAGCTGACCACGGTGGCCATGCGGCGGGTCGATCCCGGGGTGCACGGCTCGGTGCTGTCGGTGCTGGAGCGGCTGGGCATCCGGGTGCTGCCGAACACCGCGGGCTGCTTCACCGCCGGGGAGGCCGTGCTGACGGCGCGGCTGGCGCGCGAGGCGCTGGGCACCGACCTGGTGAAGCTGGAGGTCATCGCCGACGAGCGCACCCTGCTGCCGGACCCGGTGGAACTGCTGGAGGCGGCGGAGACGCTGGTCGACGACGGGTTCACGGTGCTGCCGTACACCAACGACGATCCGGTGCTCGCGCGGAAGCTGGAGGACGTGGGCTGTGCGGCGGTGATGCCGCTCGGCTCCCCGATCGGCTCCGGGCTGGGCATCCGCAACCCGCACAACTTCCAGCTCATCGTGGAGCACGCGCGCGTGCCGGTGATCCTGGACGCGGGCGCCGGTACGGCCTCGGACGTCGCGCTGGCGATGGAGCTGGGCTGCGCCGGTGTGATGCTCGCCTCCGCCGTGACCCGCGCCCAGCGGCCCGAGACGATGGCCGCGGCGATGCGGCACGCGGTGGAGGCGGGACGGCTGGCCCGGCTGGCGGGCCGGATCCCGCGCAGGCACTTCGCCGAGGCCTCCTCCCCCGCCCGGGGCCGCGCCGACCTGGACCCCGAGCGGCCCGCGTTCCGGTCCGCGCCCGCCTGACGGGACAGTCACAGGTCTGCTGCAGTACGTCACCGGAACGGCGCAGCGCGCGGCGGTGTCGGCCGGTCCTCGTACACTCGCCTGCGTGGATACGACCCTTCAGGACCCGCTCGTCGGGCAGGTGCTCGACGGACGCTATCGCGTGGAGGCGCGGATCGCGGTCGGCGGGATGGCCACGGTCTACCGGGCCCTGGACACCCGCCTGGACCGCGTGCTCGCGCTCAAGGTGATGCACCCGGCGCTGGCGGCCGACGGGTCGTTCGTCGACCGGTTCATCCGCGAGGCCAAGTCGGTCGCCCGGCTCGCCCACCCCAACGTGGTGCAGGTCTTCGACCAGGGCACCGACGCGTCCTACGTGTACCTGGCGATGGAGTACGTCGCCGGGTGCACGCTGCGGGACGTGCTGCGCGAGCGCGGGGCGCTGCAGCCCCGGGCGGCGCTGGACATCCTGGAGCCGGTGCTGGCCGCGCTCGGCGCCGCGCACCGGGCCGGGTTCGTGCACCGGGACATGAAGCCCGAGAACGTGCTGATAGGCGACGACGGGCGGGTCAAGGTCGCCGACTTCGGGCTGGTGCGGTCGGTGGACACGGTGACCAGCACCACGGGCGCGGTCCTCGGCACCGTGTCGTACCTCGCGCCCGAGCAGATGGAGCAGGGCGCCGCCGACCCGCGCGTCGACGTGTACGCCTGCGGTGTCGTGCTCTACGAGATGCTGACCGGCGGCAAGCCGCACTCCGGGGACTCCCCGGCGCAGATCCTGTACAAGCACATCCACGAGGACGTGCCGCCGCCCTCCGCGCTCGTGCCGGGGCTGCCGCCGGAGCTGGACGAGCTGGTCGCCTCGGCGACGGCGCGCGTCCCGGACCTCCGGCCGGACGACGCCGCCGCGCTGCTCGGGCAGGTGCTGCGGGCCCGGGCCGGGCTCAGCGCCGGTCAGCTCGACGCGGTGCCGCCGCAGGCGCTGTCCGCGGAGCACGACAACGCCGGGGACCGTACGAGCGTGATCCCGCGCTCGCTGACCGTGCCCCGGCCGCTGCCCGTCAACGAGGACGAGGGCCCGGCGGACGTCCGGCACACCAGCCGGCTGCAGAGCCCGCCGGCGCCCGCCCGGCGGGCGCCGCTGCGGCCGGGACGCCGGCTCGCCGCGCTCGTCGCCGCCGTGCTCGTGGTCCTCGGCGTGGGCGCGGGGGTCTGGTACATCAACTCCGGGCAGTTCACCAAGGTGCCGCCGCTGCTGGCCAAGACCGAGGAGCAGGCGACGGCGCGGCTGAAGTCGTCGGGGCTGCACGTCAAGGAGATCAGGCGCGAGTACAGCGACACGGTCGGCAGCGGCACGGTCATCAGCTCCGACCCGACGGCCGGGGCCCGTATCCGGGGCAACGGCTCGGTGACCCTCGTCATCTCCCGGGGCCCGGAGATCGTGAAGGTGCCCGACCTGAACGGGGTGCCGCTGGGCGAGGCCCGCTCGCGCCTGAAGTCGGCCGGACTGGAGCCGGGCATGGTCAGCCGCGCCTTCAGCGACAGCGTGGACCGGGGCTCGGTGATCAGCACCGAGCCGGGGACGGGCGTCAGGCGGCACGCGGGCTCGGCGATCGCGCTCGTGGTCAGCAAGGGCAGCCCGGTCGACGTGCCGGACGTCACCGGTGAGGACCAGGCCAGCGCCCGGCAGGACCTCGAGGACGCGGGCCTGAAGGTGCGGATCGCCGCACAGCAGGTCAACTCCGAGTACGACAAGGGCCAGGTGGCGCGGCAGACCCCGGGCGCCGGCGGCCAGGCCGCCGAGGGCGACACCGTGACGCTGACCCTGTCCAAGGGCCCGGTCATGGTGACGGTGCCGGACGTGGTCGGGTCGAGCGTGGACGACGCCACGCAGCGGCTGGAGGCCGCCGGCTTCGAGGTGGACGAGGACCGGGGCCTGCTCGGGCTGTTCGGCGACACTGTGAAGGAGCAGTCGGTGGACGCGGGCAGGAAGGCGCCCAAGGGATCGACGATCACCATCACCATCCGCTGACCCGGTGAGCGGGGTCACCCGGGACCGCGGTCCGGCGGCGGGGGACGGCGTGACACCCTGAACGGGTGACATCCCAGCCGTGCCGTCCCGCCGCCCCGCTCCTTCCCGGTCCCGCCCGCAACCCGGTCGGCGGCCACGTCCCGGTGGCCGGCGGTCTGCACTCGGTGGGGCTCTCCTACGCCCGCGAACTGAAGGCCGAGGCCGTGCAGGTCTTCGTCGCCAACCCGCGCGGGTGGGCCACGCCGGCCGGGAACCCGCGGCAGGACGAGGCGTTCCGCGAGGCGTGCGCCGCGGAGTCGGTCCCGGCGTACGTGCACGCCCCCTATCTGATCAACTTCGGCTCGCACACCGAGGCGACCGTGGAGCGCTCGGTGGAGTCGCTGCGGCACTCGCTGCGGCGCGCCCGGGAGATCGGGGCGCTCGGCGTGGTGGTGCACACCGGCAGCGCGACCGGCGGGCGGCCGCGCGAGGTGGCGCTGAGGCAGGTGCGCGAGCGGCTGCTGCCGCTGCTGGACGAGCTGACCCACGACGACGACCCGTTCCTGCTGCTGGAGTCGACCGCGGGGCAGGGCGCGTCGCTGTGCTCGCGCACCTGGGACTTCGGGCCGTACTTCGAGGCGCTGGACGCCCACCCGAGGCTCGGCGTCTGCCTGGACACCTGCCACATCTTCGCCGCCGGGCACGACCTGACCGGTCCCGACGGCATGCACCGGACCCTCGATCTGCTGGTCGGCACCGTCGGCGAGGGCCGGCTGAAGCTGATCCACGCCAACGACTCCAAGGACGTGGCCGGGGCGCACAAGGACCGGCACGAGAACATCGGCGCCGGTCACATCGGCGAGGACCCCTTCCGCGCGCTGATGAGCCACCCGGCGACGGAGGGCGTGCCGCTCGTCATCGAGACTCCCGGCGGCCAGGCGGGGCACTCGGCGGACGTGGAGCGACTGAAGAAGCTCCGGGATTCCTGACCCCCACGGGAATACCCCCTCGGGGTATGTGGTTCTGATGAGTGCACGAGAACCGCCCGTCCGGCATTGGGGGACCTCATGGACCACACGGCACACACCGAGCACCAGCACCACGAGCAGCAGCACCACGAGCGGCAGCAGGGTCAGGCGCACGACCACGGAGCCGGTCACGGCCACGGCTCGGCGAGCTGGGCGATGGCCGCGCAGGCCACTCTGCACTGCCTCACCGGCTGCGCCGTCGGCGAGGTGCTCGGCATGGTCGTCGGCACCGCGGCCGGCTGGGGGAACCTGCCGACCACGCTGCTCGCGATCGTCCTGGCCTTCCTCTTCGGCTACTCGCTCACGATGCGCGGGGTCCTGCGGGCCGGAGTCGACCTGCGGACCGCGATCCGCGTGGCCCTGGCCGCCGACACCCTGTCCATCGCCGTGATGGAGCTGATCGACAACGGGGTGATCCTGGTCTGGCCGGCCGCGATGGACGCCACGCTCGCCGACGCGCTGTTCTGGATCTCGCTGGCCGTCTCCCTGGTGATCGCCTTCGTCGTGACCACCCCGGTCAACAAGTGGACGATCGGCCGGGGCAAGGGGCACGCGGTGGTGCACCAGTACCACCACTGACCCGGCACGGACGCCAGGATCAGAGCTCGGGGCCCTCCCCGGGCTCTTCCTGGTAGGAGTAGCGCTGTTCCTTCCAGGGGTCGCCGACGTTGTGGTAGCCGCGCTCCTCCCAGAAGCCGCGGCGGTCGGCGGTCATGTACTCCACGCCGCGGACCCACTTGGGGCCCTTCCAGGCGTACAGGTGGGGGACGATCAGGCGGACCGGGAAGCCGTGTTCGGCGGTGAGCAGTTCGCCGTCCTTGTGGGTGGCGAAGATCGTGCGGTCGGAGGCGAAGTCCGCGAGCCGCAGGTTGGAGCTGAACCCGTACTCCGCCCACACCATCACATGGGTGACGTCCGCGGCCGGCGGGGCGAGGTCGAGGACCGCGGCCGCCGGGACGCCGCCCCACTCCGCGCCGGTCATGCTGTACTTCGTCACGCAGTGCAGGTCGGCCACCACGGTGGTGTACGGCAGCGCCGTGAACTGTTCGTGGTCCCAGGTGTGCTTGTCGCCGTCGGCGGTGGCGCCGAAGACCCGGAACTCCCAGCGTTCGGGCCGGAACTTGGGCACCGGACCGTAGTGCGTCACCGGCCAGCCACGCTGCGGCCGCTGCCCCGGCGGAAGCTCGGGCCCTGCCGCTTCTCCAGACGCTCGCTCCACCGGATGACCCATGTATCCATCCTGACAGACCTCGGGCAGTGCCCTTGACCACCCGCTCACACAAGGGACAAATGCCAGCAAGACGCCACTTACGTTATTAGTACGCACTTACTGGACGATCTTCTCGGCCGGTGAAATCATGCGGCGCTAGCACATGGCTCGACCACCCGAAGGAGTCCATCGCGATGCAGGGCGACCCCGAGGTCATCGAACTGCTCAACGAGCAGCTGACCGCCGAGCTGACCGCGATCAACCAGTACTTCCTGCACGCCAAGCTGCAGGACCACAAGGGATGGACGAAGCTCGCCCAGTACACCCGGGCGGAGTCGTTCGACGAGATGCGGCACGCGGAGGTCCTCACCGACCGCATCCTGCTGCTGGACGGCCTGCCGAACTACCAGCGGCTCTTCCATGTGCAGGTCGGGCAGACGGTGGCCGAGATGTTCCGGGCCGACCGGCAGATCGAGGTCGAGGCCATCGACCGGCTGCGCCGCGGCGTCCAGGTCATGCGCGAGAAGGACGACATCACGTCGGCGAACATCTTCGAGGCGATCCTGGCCGACGAGGAGCACCACATCGACTACCTGGACACGCAGCTCGAACTCGTGGACAAGCTGGGCGAGGCGCTCTACCTGTCGACCGTGATCGAGCAGAGCCAACCCGACTCCTCCGGACCGGGCACCGGGGGCTTCTCCACCGGCTGAGCGGCCCACGCGGGGCAGAGCCCGGCGGGGTGTCAGGCGGCGTCGTCCAGCCGGCCGAGCGCCGGCGCGCGCCGGTCCACCAGCTCGCGGCGGGGGCAGGCTCCCCGGCCGAGCAGTGCCTGGATGCGCCGTACGCAGCCGCCGCAGTCCGTGCCCGCCTTGCAGGCGGAGGCTATCTGGCGGGGGGTGCCGGCGCCGTCCTCCGCGTGCTGCTTGACCTGAGCCTCGGTGATGCCGAAGCAGCTGCAGACGTACACGCGGGTTCACCTCCCGACGGGATCGCTGGTGTCATGCCGTCCCGTTTCCCGGTGAGGCAAACCTAACCTTACCCACAGCGTCGGAATGCCGAAAGACGTGGGGCGCGGATCCGGTGTGATCCGCGCCCCAGATCACTCACTGGTCCCGGTACATCTCCGCGACGAGGAACGCCAGGTCGAGGGACTGGCTGCGGTTCAGCCGCGGGTCGCAGGCCGTCTCGTAGCGCTGGTGCAGGTCGTCGACGAAGATCTCGTCGCCGCCGCCCACGCACTCCGTGACGTCGTCGCCGGTCAGCTCCACGTGGATGCCGCCCGGGTGGGTGCCGAGCCCCTTGTGGACCTCGAAGAAGCCCTTGACCTCGTCGAGCACGTCGTCGAAGCGGCGGGTCTTGTGGCCGGAGGCCGCCTCGAAGGTGTTGCCGTGCATCGGGTCGGTCACCCAGGCCACCGTGGCGCCGGACGCCGTGACCTTCTCGACCAGCTCGGGGAGCCGGTCGCGGATCTTGTCGGCGCCCATGCGGACGATGAAGGTCAGCCGGCCCGGCTCCCGCTCGGGGTCGAGGCGGTCGATGTACCGCAGCGCCTCCTCGGCCGTGGTGGTCGGGCCGAGCTTGATGCCGATCGGGTTGCGGATGCGCGAGGCGAACTCGATGTGCGCGCCGTCGAGCTGCCGGGTGCGCTCGCCGATCCACACCATGTGCCCGGAGACGTCGTACAGCTTGCCGGTGCGGGAGTCGACCCGGGTCAGGGCGGACTCGTAGTCCAGCAGCAGCGCCTCGTGCGAGGAGTAGAACTCGACGGTCTTGAACTCCTCCGGGTCGGTGCCGCAGGCCCGCATGAAGTTCAGCGCGCTGTCGATCTCCCGCGCGAGCTGCTCGTAGCGCTGCCCGGACGGGGAGGACTTCACGAAGTCCTGGTTCCAGGCGTGCACCTGGCGCAGGTCGGCGTAGCCGCCGGTGGTGAAGGCGCGCACCAGGTTCAGCGTGGAGGCCGAGGCGTTGTACATCCGCTTCAGCCGCTCGGGGTCCGGGACGCGGGCTTCCTCGGTGAAGTCGAAGCCGTTGACGGAGTCGCCGCGGTAGGTGGGCAGCGTCACGCCGTCGCGGGTCTCGGTCGGCTTGGAGCGCGGCTTGGAGTACTGGCCGGCGATCCGGCCGACCTTCACCACGGGCACACGGGCCGCGTAGGTCAGGACGGCGCCCATCTGGAGCAGCGTCTTCAGCTTGTTGCGGATGTGGTCGGCGGACACCGCGTCGAAGGCCTCGGCGCAGTCGCCGCCCTGGAGGAGGAACGCCTCTCCCTTGGCGACGGCCGCCATCCGGGCGCGCAGCTGGTCGCACTCGCCCGCGAAGACGAGCGGCGGATACGACTCGAGGTCCGCGATCACTGCGCGCAGAGCCTCGGTGTCGGGGTACTCGGGCTGCTGCGCCGCGGGCAGGTCTCGCCAGGTGTTGCCAGCGCTCGCGCTGGTCTTAGCGTTCACGGTCACCCCTCAAACATTACGGGGTCGTGTCGCATGCTCTCGGTCCGGCTCGAAAGGTGAGACGGACGGTTTGCCCCGTGGACGCCGGACCGGTGCGGTAGGGTTCCCGGCATGTTCGCGCTTTCGATCCAGAACTGGTGGTGGACCGCTCATCCGGCGGCCCACTGACTGCGCGTACGCAAGACTTCGCGAAGGCCGCCCGAGGGGCGGCCTTCCGCGTTTCCCGGGGCCGTTCCTCTCCGTCCGACAGACGACCGAGAAGGAGCCCCACCCGTGAACCTGCAGGACCTGTTGTCCGACCACCGCCCCTTCGCCCTGCTGCGCCGGCGCGTCCCGGGCCGGGACGAGCACCCGGTGGAGCTGCTGCTCGGCCCCGTCACCGCCCGGGACAGACTGGCCGACCTGCCCGACGAGGGCCTGGCGCTGGTCCCGTTCCGGCAGATCCGCGAGCGCGGCTTCGACGTCCGGGACGACGGCACACCGCTGCTGGTGCTGACCCCCGAGGAGTCGTACGAGTTCCCGCTCGCCGAGGCCCTGCGGTCGCTGCCCGGCCACGAGGTGAGGGTCGAGGGCGGGGGCTTCGACGTCGGCGACGAGGAGTACGGCGAGATCGTCGGGCGCGTGCTGCGCGAGGAGATCGGCCGGGGCGAGGGCGCCAACTTCGTGATCCGGCGGACGTACGAGGGCGGGATCCTCGGCTTCGGGCGGGCGGACGCGCTGGCCCTGTTCCGGCGGCTGCTGGCGGGCGAGCGGGGCGCGTACTGGACGTTCCTGGTGCACACCCCGGAGCGGACCCTGGTCGGCGCCAGTCCCGAGGTGCACGTGCGGATGTCGGGCGGGACGGTCGTGATGAACCCGATCAGCGGCACGTACCGCTATCCCGCCGGGGGGCCGACGCCCGAGCACCTGCTGGACTTCCTCGCCGACGGCAAGGAGATCGAGGAGCTGTCCATGGTCGTCGACGAGGAACTGAAGATGATGTGCACCGTCGGCGACATGGGCGGGGTGGTCGTCGGGCCGCGTCTGAAGGAGATGGCGCACCTCGCGCACACCGAGTACGAGCTGCGCGGGAAGTCCTCCCTGGACGCGCGGGAGGTGCTGCGGGAGACCATGTTCGCGGCCACGGTCACCGGGTCCCCGGTGCAGAACGCCTGCCGGGTGATCGAGCGGCACGAGACCGGCGGGCGCGGCTACTACGCGGGCGCGCTGGCCCTGCTCGGGCGGGACTCCGGCGGCGCCCAGACGCTGGACTCCCCCATCCTGATCCGCACCGCCGACATCGACGCCGCCGGGCGGCTGCGCGTCGCGGTCGGCGCGACGCTGGTGCGCGGCTCGGACCCGGCGGGCGAGGTGGCGGAGACGCACGCGAAGGCGGCGGGAGTGCTCGCGGCCCTCGGGGTACGGCCGTCCGCGCCGCGCACGGAGGGCGAGCGTCCCCGGCTGGCGGACGACCCCCGGGTGCGGGCCGCGCTGGACGGGCGCCGGGCCTCCCTCGCCCCGTTCTGGCTGCGGATGCAGGAGCGCTCCGGGGCCCTCACGGGGCACGCGCTCGTCGTCGACGGCGAGGACACCTTCACGGCGATGCTGGCGCACGTGCTGCGCTCCGCCGGGCTGGAGGTGACGGTCCGGCGGTACGACGAGCCCGGGCTGCGGCGGACCGTGCTCGCCCACGAGGGCCCGGTGGTGCTGGGCCCGGGCCCGGGCGACCCGGCCGACGCGGCCGACCCGAAGATGCGCGTCCTGCGGGACCTGGCCGCCGCCGTGCTCGGGGAGCACCCGCACGGCGTGCTCGGGGTCTGCCTGGGGCACGAGCTGATCGCGGCGGAGCTGGGGCTCGAGATCGTCCGCAAGGAGGTCCCGTACCAGGGGGCGCAGACCACGATCGACCTGTTCGGGCGGCCGGAGACGGTCGGCTTCTACAACAGCTTCACCGCGCGCTGCGACGACGAGGCCGCCCGGGAGCTGGCCGCGCACCACGTGGAGGTGAGCCGGGCGGCGAACGGGGAGGTGCACGCGCTGCGGGGCCCGGGGTTCGCCGGGGTGCAGTTCCATCCGGAGTCGGTGCTGACCCTCGACGGGGCGGCGGTGGTGCGGGAGCTGATCGGCGGGCTGCGCGGGGTGAGCGCGGCGGGCTGACGGCCGCGGGCGGGGCCCGGGAACCGTGGGCCGGTCCCCGGGCCCGCGGGCCTTGACATGCCGTCAGCCGAAGAACACCCCGGCCTCCTCGTACAGCTTCGGGTCCACGGTCTTCAGCCGGGCCGTGGCCTCGGCGATCGGGACGCGCACGATGTCGGTGCCGCGCAGGGCGACCATCTTGCCGAAGTCGCCGTCGCGCACGCAGTCGACGGCGTGCAGGCCGAAGCGGGTGGCGAGCCAGCGGTCGAAGGCGCTGGGGGTGCCGCCGCGCTGGATGTGCCCGAGCACGGTCGTGCGGGCCTCCTTGCCGGTGCGCTTCTCGATCTCCTTGGCCAGCCACTCGCCGACCCCGGACAGCCGGACGTGCCCGAAGGAGTCCAGCGACTGGTCCTTGAGGACCATCTCGCCGTCCTTGGGCATGGCGCCCTCGGCGACGACGACGATCGGGGCGTACGAGGCCTTGAAGCGGGAGGTGATCCAGGCGCATACCTGGTCGAGGTCGAAGCGCTGCTCGGGGATGAGGATGACGTTGGCGCCGCCGGCCAGTCCGGAGTGCAGGGCGATCCAGCCGGCGTGACGGCCCATCACCTCGCAGACCAGGACCCGCATGTGGGACTCGGCGGTGGTGTGCAGGCGGTCGATGGCCTCGGTGGCGATGCCGACCGCGGTGTCGAAGCCGAAGGTGTAGTCGGTGGCGGACAGGTCGTTGTCGATGGTCTTCGGCACGCCGACGCAGGGCACGCCGTACTCGTCGGAGAGACGGGCGGCGACGCCCAGGGTGTCCTCGCCGCCGATCGCGACGAGCGCGTCGACCTCCTGCTTGGCCAGGTTCTCCTTGATGCGCCGGATGCCGCCCTCCACCTTGAGGGGGTTGGTCCGCGAGGAGCCGAGGACGGTGCCCCCGCGGGGCAGGATGCCGCGCACCGCGGGGATGTCCAGGCGGACCGTGTAGTTCTCCAGCGGCCCCCGCCAGCCGTCCCGGAAGCCGACGAAGTCGTATCCGTACTCCTGCACGCCCTTGCGGACGACGCCCCGGATGACGGCGTTGAGCCCGGGGCAGTCCCCGCCTCCGGTCAGTACTCCCACCCGCATGCCACACGTCCCTTCACCGCGGTTACCTGACGCTCACTCACGGTAATGGTGATGCGTGTCACACGGCGAGAGGCGGGGAGGGCGATTCCGGTGAAATGTCGGGCGATCGTTCGGCCAGGCGGTCTCACTCCTCGTCGAGGCCGCGCTCGATGGCGTACCGCACCAGCTCGACCCGGTTGTGGAGCTGGAGTTTGCCGAGGGTGTTCTGGACGTGGTTCTGGACGGTGCGGTGGGAGATGACGAGGCGTTCGGCGATCTGCTTGTAGCTCAGGCCCTTGGCGACCAGCCGCAGCACCTCGGTCTCCCGCTCGGTCAGCCGGGGCGCCCCGGGTGAGTCGGCGTCCGGGGCGGGGGCGGGCTCGGCGGCCAGGCGCCGGTACTCGCCGAGGACCAGTCCGGCGAGGCCGGGCGTGAACACCGGGTCGCCGACGGCGGTACGGCGCACCGCGTCCAGCAGCTCAGCGGTGGAGGCCGACTTCAGCAGGTAGCCCGTCGCGCCGGACTTCACCGCCTCCAGCACGTCGGCGTGCTCGCCGCTGGCGGAGAGCACCAGGACGCGCAGCGCGGGGTTGTGGGCCACCAGTTCCTTGCACACCGTCACACCGGGCTTGGCGGGCAGGTTGAGGTCCAGCACGAGGACGTCCGGGGCCACGGCCTTGGCGCGGCGGACCGCCTGTTCGCCGTCGCCGGCGGTGGCGACCACCTCGAAGCCGGACTCGGCGAGGTCCCGGGCGACCGCGTCGCGCCACATGGGGTGGTCGTCGACCACCATGACCCTGATCGGACCCTCTGCCTGCGTCATCGCCGCTCCGCCTTCCCCCGCGCCCCAGCGGCGCCCTTCGGTACCTTCAACTCGACTTCCGTGCCCTGTCCGGGCACCGAGATCAGCTCGGCGCTGCCGCCGAGGTCGCGCAGCCGGCCGCGGATCGACTGGGCCACGCCCAGCCTGCCCTCGCCCTCGGCCTGGGCCAGCCGGCCCTCGGGGATGCCGGGGCCGTCGTCCCGCACGGTCACCACGATCTCGTCCGGCTCGTCCTCGACCAGGATCCAGGCACGGGCCTCGGCTCCGGCGTGCTCGCGCACGTTGTCCAGGGCCGCCCCGACCGCCGCCGCCAGCTCCCGCGCGGCCGGCCGCGGCAGTTCGACCGGGGCGCCGGGCTCGGCGAGGCTGGTCCGGGCGCCGGCGTGGGGGGCGAGCAGGGCGCGCAGGTCGACGGGTCCGTCCGGTGCGTCGTCGTACGGCTCGTCGACGGCGCGTACGACGGCCCCGGCCGCGGCGTCCTCCGAGACCCGGGACACCGGCAGCAGACCGCCGGAGACCAGCGTGCGCAGGGCCACCTCCTGCTCGCCGGCCAGCCGCCCCAGCTCCGCGGCCTCGCCGCCGATGACCACGCCGCGCCGCTGCACCATCGCCAGGACCTGGAGCACGCCGTCGTGGATGTCCCGGGCCAGCCGCTCGCGTTCGCGGGTCGCCGCCTCGATCTCCAGGGCGCGGGCGAGGGTGCGCTCGGAGGCGCGGGCGACCTCCACGACGTAGCCGATGGCGATGGAGGCGACCCAGACCAGGATCACGTTGTGCACGGTGTCCCGGGCCGGGCTGCCGCGCTCCACCAGATTGGCGACCGCGACGGCCGTCGAGGCCGCGGCGGCCCAGCGCCAGCCGCCCTTGATGGCGAAGGCCAGCACCGCGCCTGCGGTCCATATCGACGGCAGGGTCGGTCCGCCGCCCGCGATCCGCTCGTGGCTGTCGGCGAGCGGGGTGAGCAGGATGCCGGTGAGCGCGACCGTCAGGTCGGCGGCCAGGAAGCCCCGGGTGCAGCTCGCCGCGTTCGCCACCCTGGGCAGGGTGGCGAGGGTCCACAGGACCAGGACGGCGTAGTAGCCGACGGCGACCCAGGGGCGTACGAAGTGGTCGTACGCGGTGGCGCACAGGCCGATGGCGTACAGCATCGACAGCACGCGGTAGCCGGTGAGCGCGCGCCACAGCGGCAGTTCGACCGACATCCTCATGACCCGCTCGCGCCTGGGCATGGCCCCGCCCCCCGATCCCCCGGTTCCCCGCTAGCTCCCGGTCTGCTTCTTCTCCGCCTTCTCGGCCTCCTTGGCCGCCTTCGCCGCTTCCGCGATCTGCCGCTTGGCGGCGGTCGCGTACATGTCGACGTACTCCTGGCCGGAGAGCTTCATGATCTCGTACATGACCTCGTCGGTCACCGCGCGCAGCACGAACCGGTCGTGCTCCATGCCGTGGTAGCGGCTGAAGTCCAGGGGCTTGCCGATGCGGATGCCCGGGCGCATCAGCTTGGGCATCACCTGGCCGGGCGGCTGGATCTTCTCGGTGTCGATCATCGCGACCGGGATCACCGGCGCGCCGGTGGCGAGCGCCACGCGCGCGAGGCCGCCGGGCTTGCCCCGGTACAGCCGGCCGTCGGGCGAGCGGGTGCCCTCGGGGTAGATCCCGAACAGCTCTCCGCGCTCCAGCACCTCTATCCCGCTCCTGATCGCCGCCTCGCCGGCGCCGCGCGCCCCGGAACGGTCCACCGGGAGCTGTCCGACGCCCTTGAAGAACGCCGCGGTGAGGCGGCCCTTGACGCCGGGGGTGGTGAAGTACTCGGCCTTCGCGATGAAGGTGACCTTGCGGTCGAGGACCGCGGGCAGGAAGAACGAGTCCGAGAACGAGAGGTGATTGCTCGCCAGGATGGCGGCGCCCTCGGGCGGAATGTTCTCCAGTCCCTCCACCCAGGGCCTGAAGGCGACCTTCAGCGGCCCTCCGATGGCGACCTTCATCGTGCCGTACAACACCCGCGTGCCTCCTGTTTCCGACGGTCAGACCATAACCCGGAGTGCCGCCAATGGGCCCGACGACCCTGGTCGGTGTCAGTGCGGTCGCGTACGGTGAACCACATCCGCCAGTTCTTCACGCCTTTCTCAGGAACAGGAGCCCGAAAGGTGCCGGTTCTTCCCGGAGCCGAGCCGTACCGCCACGAGGGCGGGGAGGTGGGTCTCCTCCTCTGTCACGGCTTCACCGGCTCGCCCCAGTCGCTGCGCCCCTGGGCGGAGCACCACGCGGCACACGGTCTGACCGTGTCGCTGCCGCTGCTGCCCGGGCACGGCACCCGCTGGGAGGACCTGCAGGTCACCGGCTGGCAGGACTGGTACGCGGAGGTGGACCGCGAGCTGCGGCTGCTGGCCGGCCGCTGCTCGCGGGTGTTCGTCGGCGGCCTCTCCATGGGCGCGGCGCTGGCGCTGCGGCTCGCCGCGAAGCACGGTGACGAGGTCGCGGGCGTGGTGGCCGTCAACCCGGTGAACCGGGTGCACGGGCTGTCGGCGCACGCCCTCCCGGTGGCCCGGCACGCGGTGCGCACGACGAGGGGCGTCACCGGTGACATCGCCAAGGAAGGCGTCACTGAGCTGGGTTACGACCGGGTTCCGCTGCACGCGGCGCACTCCCTGCGGGGGTTCCTGCGCCGGCTGGACGGCGAGCTGCCCCAGGTGACCCAGCCGCTGCTGCTGCTGCGCGGCGCCCACGACCACGTGGTCCCGGCGGCCGACGCGGCGCGCGTGCTGAGCCGGGTGTCCTCCAGGGACGTCACCGAGATCGTGCTGGAACAGAGCCGCCATGTGGCGACGTTGGACTACGACGCGGACCGGATCTTCGAGGAGAGCCTCGCCTTCATCGGCCGGCTCGCACCCATGACCGGCAAGGAAGGGACGGCCGCAGTTGGCTGAGCACGACTCCGACCGCGGGGATCGCGAACCGGACGAGAAGGGGGTCCCCCTCGACGAGGAGGCCGCCTGGCAGGCGATCGTCGCGGGTTACGGCGCCGAGCCGCCGGACCCGCCGGGCGCCCGGCCCTACAAGCCGGTCGAGGATCTCGCGCTGCTCGAGAAGGAACCCGCCGGCGAGGACGCCGAGGAAAGCGAGCCGCGGCCCGACCGGCCGGTGGGCAGCTCGGTCTCGTTCGCGCCCGGGGTGGGGCCGCGCGACTACCGTGTGGCCGAGCCCTCCGACGACGACCTCGGCGAGGACGACGAGGGCCACTTCGTGCCGCCGGAGCCGCCTCCGCTGCCGACCGCCGACACGACCGCCAGGTTCGCCTGGCTGGGGGTGGTCGGCGGACCGGTCCTGCTCCTGCTCGCCGTGCTGCTCGGCTGGGAGATGACCTGGTACCTGGCGACCCTGGGCATCGGCGGGTTCCTCGGCGGCTTCGTGACGCTGGTGGCGCGGATGCGGACGGACGAGGACGGGGACGACCCGGGGCGCGGGGCCGTGGTCTGACCGCCGGCCCGCCGGCCCGCGCTAGGCCGCCGGGATCCTGAGGGCGGCCAGGACCGGGAGGTGGTCCGTGGCCCTCCGCAGATCGGCCTCGCGCACGCCCGGCAGGCCGAGCGGCACCCCGCAGCCGAGGACCTCGACGCCCTCGGTGGCGAAGACGGCGTCGATGCGCTGGTGGGGGCCGGCGGCGGGGGAGGTGAACTCGCCGCCCCACGGGCTCACGGCCCGGCAGTCCCGCAGGGCGGCGGCGAGGCGGCGGAAGGTGCGGCCGTCGGGGCGCTCGTTGAGGTCGCCGCCCGCCACGGCGTGCTCCACGCCCAGCGCGGCCAGGCGGTCGAGGAGCATCCCGCCCTGCTCGTACCGCTCGTCCTGGCGCAGGCTCAGATGGCAGCTCAGGACGCCGAGGCGGGCGTCGCCGAACCGGACGACGGCCGTGGCGAAACCCCGCCGGTGCAGACCCGGGGTGAGCGGCAGGAGCACGTCCTGCGTGCGCTCGACCGTGGCCCGCAGCGAGCACAGGATCGCCGGGCCCGCCGCCGTCGCGCCCCCGGTGAGGACGGTCAGGCCGGAGGCCGCCGCGAGCCGGGCCAGCTTCTTGCGCCAGCGGAAGAAGCGCGGGGCCTCCTGGACGAGGACCAGGTCGGGGGCGCAGGCGGTGATCACCCGGGCGAGCGCGTCGGTGTCGTCGCGCAGCGAGCGGACGTTGTAGGCGAGGACCCGGATGACGGCGGAACCGTCCGGTTCGGTGCGGGAGTTGGGGAGCGTCGGGGTTGCCATGACGATCAACATACGACGATGCCCGCCGTCCGGGGACCGGACTCGGCGGGCACTGTCGTACGGGCTCGTCACATGATCGGGTCGGGCTCCCGGGCCAGGTCGGCGGCGCCGACCAGGCCCGCCTTGTTGCCGAGCTGGGCGGCGATCACATCGGCGACCGGGCGCCAGTTGCCGCCCACCAGCCACCGCTTGTAGGACTTGCGGATCGGGTCCAGGACCAGGTCGCCCTCGTCGGAGAGGCCGCCGCCGACGATGAACGCGGAGGGGTCGAAGAGGGAGGCGAGGTCGGCGAGACCGGCGCCGGCCCAGCGGGCCAGCTCGCGGTAGGAGTCGACGGCGACCGGGTCGCCCTGGCGGGCGGCCATGGAGATGTGCTTGCCCTCGATGCCGTCGGGGGTGCCGTCGCCCAGGGAGAGCAGCACCTCGGCGCGCTCCGGGGTGGCGTTGGCGCGCTGCTTGGCGTAGCGCACCAGGGCGCGGCCGGAGGCGTACTGCTCCCAGCAGCCCTGCGAGCCGCAGCCGCACAGCAGGCCGTCCGGCACCATCCGGATGTGGCCGAACTCGGCGGCCACGCCGAAGTGGCCGCGGCGCAGCTTGTTGCCGATGATGATGCCGCCGCCGAGGCCGGTGCCGAGCGTGATGCAGATGACGTTGCGGTGGCCCTTGCCGGCGCCGAACTTGTACTCGCCCCAGGCCGCCGCGTTGGCGTCGTTCTCGACCACGACGGGGAGGCCCACGCGGGCCTCGACCTTCTCCTTGAGCGGCTCGTTGCGCCAGTCGATGTTGGGCGCGAAGTAGACCGTCGAGCGCTGCCGGTTCACGTACCCGGCCGCACCGATGCCCACGCCGACGATCTCGTGCCCGGCACGCGCGCCCTCCACCGCCGAGGCGATGGCGTCCACGATGGCCTCGGGCGTGGTGGGGGTCGGCACCTTGAAGGTCGAGAGGATGTTGCCTTCCTCGTCGACCACGCCGGCCGCGATCTTGGTGCCGCCGATGTCGACGCCGATGGTGAGTCCCATGAATCCCTCAGTTCGGTCGAGCCCCGCTACGGCCAACCGTACCCGAGGCCCCGCCGTGGGAGGGCTTCAGTCCAGGTCGATGCGCTCCCCCGGACCGCCGTCCTCGTCCGGGCCGGGGCCGTCGGGCCACTCGTCCTTCGCGCCGGCCGAGCCGGAGGTCCAGCGGCGCTCCTGGTTCTGGACGGCCGACCGGTAGGCGGCGAGCAGCTCGTTGCCGGCGGCCGCGAGGTGGTCGAACACGTCCGGGTTGCGTTCGAGGACGGGCTCCACGGCGGCCTTCGCCTGCTGGACGACCTGGCGCACCGCCTGCTGGGCGGCGGGTCCGGCGAGGCCCCCGAGGAGAGGGGACTGCAGGCCGGACAGCTTGTCGGCCACGGTGTCCACGAGCCTGCGCAGTTCCTCGGCGGCGGAGCCGGGAGGCGGGCCCTGCTCGAAGCGGCGGCGGGCCTGCTCGGCGGCGAGGTCCTCGGCGCAGGCCGTGGACCAGGCGTCGGCGTCGGCCGCCCCTTCTTCGTGGACCTCCGCGGCGGGATCGGGTGCGGGACGCTCTTCGCTCATGGCGGACTCCTGACTACGGTTCGCCCCTACGACGTTACCCGAACGGCCTACCCGGTTCACCGGCCCGCGCCGGGCCACAGCCCGGGGTCGGGGGCGAACCGGACGCGCAGCTCGCCCTCGCGCAGCCCGGCGCCGGCGACGGTGCAGCGGCGCAGGGCGGAGGGCAGCGGAACGATCCGCCGGAAGGGGCCCGCGGTCACCACGAGTTCGTCGCCGCGGCGGATCAGGTCCAGGTCGTCCCGGACGGCTCCGGGCAGCGGGATGTGCCAGACCAGCACCCCGTCGGCGGCGAGGGCGTCGGTGACGGGCCACTCGACCGGGGCGGGCGCCGGGTTGACGCCGGGCACGGCGAGGGCGTCGAGGTCGTCGGCGCCGTGCGGGTCGCGGCCGAGGTGCGGGACGCGGTGGACGTCGTGCTCCGTCTGCCACTCCGCGAGTGTCTTGAGCTGCTGGGCGAGGAGTCCGGCGAGCCAGGTGTCGGGCACGGTGTCGGGCAGCACCCGGTTGGCGACCACGGACTCCAGGCGCAGGCCGCGCAGGGCGAGGCCGAGGCCGGCGGCGCGTACGGCGTCGGCGCCGGCCGGGCCCGGTTCGGCGACCAGGCGTACGGAGGTGTGCCGGTCGGTGAGCACCGCGTCCACGGCGGCCAGTTCCATGTCCCAGCGGGCCGCCGTCTCGTACAGCCACTCGGCGGGCATGGGCACGCCGGCCAGCCGGCCGAGGACCGGGCGCAGGGCGCGGGCCGCCTGCCGCTCGGGGGGCAGCAGCCGGCGCAGGTAGCGGCGCAGTTCCTCGGGGAGGGCGAGCAGGGGCAGGGCCTGCGGGAGCGGCGGCAGGTCGACGACGAGGAGGTCGTAGCGCTCGGAGAGGGCGGCGTCCCGCAGGGCCCGCAGGAAGGAGAGTTCCTGGGCGCCGGGCAGCGGGGTGACCTCCTCGGCGTCCAGCCGGGCGGCGCCGAGGAGGTTCAGGACGTTCGCGGCCCGGGACTGGAAGGCGGTGAGGTCCTGCCGGAACCGGTCGGCCGCGTCGGGCCGCCAGACGGTGAGGTTCTCGGCGGCCCCGGCGGGGGCCGGTCCCGTCCCGGTGCCCAGCGCCGCGCCGAGGGTGTCGGTGTGGTCGGCGCCGAGCAGCAGGGTGCGGGTGCCGGCGGCCGCGGCGCGCTGTGCGGTGGCGGCGGCGATGGTCGTACGGCCGCTGCCGCCCGGGCCCGTGATCAGGAGGGTGCGCATGAGGCTGAACGGTAACGGAGTGCGCGGGCTCCGGACGGGGTGACTACTTCTCCCCCGACTCCACGCGCTTCTTCAGACCCGCCAGGGCGCGGTCGATGATGACCTTCTCGGCCTTGCGCTTGATCATGCCGAGCATGGGGATCTTGACGTCCACCGTCAGCAGGTAGGTCACCTCGGTGGCGCCCGGTCCCGTCGGCTTGAGGATGTACGAGCCGTCGAGTGAGCGGAGCATCTGGGACTTGACCAGGGTCCAGGAGACCTCGTTCTCGCCGGTCCACGTGTAGGCCAGCGTCTGGTCGTCCTTGATGGCGCCGGCGTCCATGACGAGGCGGACCTGCTGGGCGCGGCCCCGTTCGTCGGCCGCCAGCACCTCGGCCTCCTTGACCTCGCCGGTCCAGTCCGGGTAGCGGGCGAAGTCGGCGATCACCGCCATGACGTCGGCCGGAGCCGCCTCGATCGTGATGCTCGAACTGGTGTGTTCCGCCATCGCCGTGGCTCCTCCAGATACGGACCGAAGAGACTCTTGCCGTGCGCGGGCCGCGCACGTGTGTGCAGCGTGAAGGCTACCGCGCCCCCGACCTGCCGCCTTCACCCCGTCCGCGTCGGCGTTCCGATCACCATTCCAGCGCCCACGGCCGGCCGGTGCCCGCGAAGTGCCCCACGTTCACGCACTCGGTCGCGCCGATCCGCATCCGGCGCACCAGCGGCTGGTGGACGTGCCCGAACAGGGCGAAGCGCGGCCTGGTGCGGCGGATGGCGTCCAGCAGCGCCCGGCTCCCCCGCTCGAAGCGGCGGGCGACCGTGTCGTAGACCAGTTCGGGCACCTCGGGCGGGATGTGGGTGCACAGCACGTCCACCTCGCCGACCGCCTCGATCTTCGCCGCGTACTCCTCGTCGTCGATCTCGTACGGCGTACGCATCGGCGTGCGCAGTCCGCCGCCGACGAAGCCGAAGGTCCGGCCGCCGATCTCCACCCGCTCGCCGTCCAGCACGGTGGTGCCGGGCCGGGCGTACTCCCGCCACAGGGGCGGCATGTCGACATTGCCGTAGGTGGCGTACGTCGGTGTGGGGAACGCGGCGAACAGCTCGGCGTACTGCTTGCGCACCGCGCGCTCGATCGCGGCGGCCCGGTCGGCGCCGATCCCGGACCACAGCCGGGCGCCGAAGGCCCGGGCCTCCTCGAACCGGCGGGCGGTGCGCAGTTCCACGATCCGGTCCGCGTTCTCCTCGCCGAACAGGTCGGGGAAGATCCCGCGCGAGTGGTCGGCGTAGTCGAGGAAGAGGACGAGGTCGCCCAGGCAGATCAGGGCGTCCGCACCCTCGCCGGCGCGGGCGAGATCGCGGGCGTTGCCGTGCACGTCGCTGACCACGTGGACCCGTGTCCTGCGGCCGCCGGTCGGTGTGGGTGCCATGGCGATCAAGCGTAGGCGGCGCGCGGCCCTTGTGAACAGTGCCGGTCCGGCCTGCGGTTACTCGCCGGTCGGTTGTGCCGTGGACTACTGTGCGCGAAGGAACGCCAACCTGTGTGACGCAGCGAACATCTCACCGGGACCCCCTGTCGTAGAAGCCATACCGGCGGGTAACGTCCGGGCCGTCCAGTCGTGCTCAGGATTTCAACATGTGAATCCGCATGTGATCTCCGGAGCACTCCCGAGCCTTGGACCGCACCGTCGCATCACACAGAGTCGTGGCGCCGGCGCCCTATGAGGAGCAGCAGTCTTGCGCGAGTTCAGCCTTCCGGCTTTGTACGAGGTCCCTGCCGACGGCAACCTGACCGACATCGTCCGCAGAAACGCCGCGCAGCATCCCGACGTCGCCGTCATCGCCCGCAAGGTGGGCGGCGTCTGGCAGGACGTGACGGCGACCCGGTTCCTCGCCGAGGTGCACACCGCCGCCAAGGGCCTCATCGCCGCCGGAGTGCAGCCGGGCGACCGGGTGGGGCTGATGTCCCGCACCCGGTACGAGTGGACGCTGATGGACTTCGCGATCTGGAGCGCGGGCGCGGTGACCGTGCCGGTGTACGAGACCAGTTCGCCGGAGCAGGTGCAGTGGATCCTGTCCGACTCGGGCGCGACCGCCTGTGTCGTGGAGCTGGACGGCCACGCCGAGGCCGTGGAGTCGGTGCGGGCCTCGCTGCCCGCGCTGAAGCACGTCTGGCAGATCGAGGCCGGCGGCCTGGAGGAACTGGCCCGGCTCGGCCAGGGCGTCGCGGACGCGACCGTGGAGGAGCGCAGCTCGCTCGCCCGGGCCGACGACCCGGCGACCATCGTCTACACCTCCGGCACGACGGGCCGCCCCAAGGGCTGTGTGCTCACCCACCGGAGCTTCTTCGCCGAGTGCGGCAACATCGTCGAGCGGCTGCGTCCGCTGTTCCGCACCGGCGAGTGCTCGGTGCTGCTCTTCCTGCCGCTCGCGCACGTCTTCGGCCGGCTGGTGCAGATCGCCCCGATGATGGCGCCGATCAAGCTGGGCTGCGTCCCGGACATCAAGAACCTCACCGACGAACTGGCCGCGTTCCGGCCGACCCTGGTCCTCGGCGTGCCCCGGGTCTTCGAGAAGGTCTACAACACGGCCCGCGCCAAGGCGCAGGCGGACGGCAAGGGCGCGATCTTCGACAAGGCGGCCGACACCGCGATCGCCTACAGCAAGGCGCTGGACGCCCCCTCGGGCCCGTCCCTCGGCCTGAAGATCAAGCACAAGGTCTTCGACCGGCTGGTCTACGGCAAGCTGCGCGCGGTCCTCGGCGGCCGCGGCGAGTACGCGATCTCCGGCGGCGCCCCGCTGGGCGAGCGGCTCGGCCACTTCTTCCGGGGCATCGGCTTCACGGTGCTGGAGGGCTACGGCCTGACCGAGTCCTGCGCGGCCACCGCGTTCAACCCCTGGGACCGGCAGAAGATCGGCACGGTCGGCCAGCCGCTGCCCGGCTCGGTGGTCCGGATAGCGGACGACGGCGAGGTGCTGCTGCACGGCGAGCACCTGTTCAAGGAGTACTGGAACAACCCGGGCGCGACCGCCGAGGCGCTGGCGGACGGCTGGTTCCACACCGGTGACATAGGCACCCTCGACGAGGACGGCTATCTGCGGATCACCGGCCGCAAGAAGGAGATCATCGTCACGGCGGGCGGCAAGAACGTGGCCCCGGCCGTGATAGAGGACCGCATCCGGGCGCACGCGCTGGTCGCCGAGTGCATGGTGGTGGGCGACGGGCGGCCGTTCGTCGGCGCGCTGGTCACCATCGACGAGGAGTTCCTGGGCCGCTGGGCCGCGGAGCACGGCAAGCCGGCCGGCTGCACCGCGGCGTCGCTGAGCGAGGACCCGGACCTGCGGGCGGCGATCCAGGCGGCGATCGACGACGGCAACGCCGCGGTGTCGAAGGCCGAGTCGGTGCGCAAGTTCCGCATCCTGCCCGCCCAGTTCACCGAGGAGTCGGGCCACCTCACCCCGTCGCTGAAGCTGAAGCGGAACGTGGTGGCGAAGGACTACGCGGACGAGATCGAGGCGATCTACGCGAAGTAGACCGCCTGCTGAACGAGCGTCACGGCGCGGGTCCTCCTGTGAGGGCCCGCGCCGTGCGTGGTGGTTGGGGAAAGCCCGCGCGTGCGCGGTGGTCCGGTAAGGGCCCGCGCCGTGCGCGGCGGTTCGGCTAGAGCAGCGCCTTGAGCCGCTCCGCGAGCAGGTCCCAGCGCCACTTCTCCTCGACCCACTGGCGGCCGCGCTCGCCCATCCGGCGGCGCAGCCCCGCGTCGCCGAGCAAAGCGGTGATCCGCTCGGCCGCCTCGGCGGGCTCGCCGCCCCGGACGACCCAGCCGGTCTCGCCGTCCAGCACCGCGTCGGGCGCGCCGCCCGAGTCGCCGGCGACGACCGGCAGCCCGGTGGCGGAGGCCTCCAGGTAGACGATGCCGAGCCCCTCCACGTCCAGTCCGCCGCGCCGGGTGCGGCACGGCATGGCGAAGACGTCGCCCGCGCCGTAGTGCGCGGGCAGCTCGGCCCAGGGCACGGCGCCGGTGAAGCGGACCGAGGCCTCCACGCCGGTCTCCCGGGCCAGCCGCCGCAGGTCCCGCTCGTAGGGCCCGCCGCCGACGATCAGCAGCACGGCGTCCGGCTCGGCGGCCAGGATCCGGGGCATGGCCTGGATGAGGGTGTCCTGGCCCTTGCGCGGCACCAGCCGCGAGACGCACACCACCACCGGCCGCTCGGTGAGCCCGAGCCGCGCCCGCACCTCGTCACCGCCGGAGTCCGGGTGGAAGGTCTTCTCGTCGACCCCGGGCGGCAGCTGCGTCATGCGCCGGGCCGCGTCCTCGGTGAGGGCGGCGGCGATCCGGGAGCGGGTGTACTCGCCGAGGTAGGTGAGGGTGTCCGTGGACTCGCCGATGCGGCGCAGGAGCTGCCGGGCGGCGGGCAGCTGGGCCCAGCCCGCCTCGTGCCCGTGGGTGGTCGCCACCAGCCGCCGGGCGCCCGCCTTCGTGAGGGCCGGCGCCATCAGGCCGAGCGGCGCCGCCGCCCCGAACCACACCGAGGTGCAGCCGTGCTCCCGCAGCAGCCCGGCCGCCCGCCGGGTCGCCCCGGGCGTCGGCAGCAGCATGGTCGTACGGTCGCGTACGACGGTGAAGGGCTGCTCCTCGTCGAAGGCGGCCGTGGCTCGGGCGCCTTCCTCGCCGCGCTTCCAGGTGGAGGCGTGGACGACGAGCCGCTCGGGGTCCAGCCGGAGGGCCATGTTGTGCAGGAAGGCCTGGATGCCGCCCGGCCGGGGCGGGAAGTCGTTGGTCACGATGAGGGTCTTGTGCATCGCCGCCGACCCTACCGCGCGCCCGCGGCCCGCTGGGGAATCATGGTTCCCTGACCCTGGACGGCGGACGGACGGGAGCGCGGGTGAAGAGGACGGGCGGGTGGCCGGCGGCGCTGCCGTGGACCTGGTGCGCCACCCGGCTGGCGCTGCTGCTGCTGGTCTTCCGGGTGGTCTCCCTGCCCGGCGCGGACGTCACCACCGATGTGTCGGTGATCTACCAGGGCTGGTCCGAGGTGCTGCGCCAGGGCTCGTTCCCGCTGAACGACGTGACCTGGCAGTACCCGCCCGCGGCCGCGCTGGCGATCCTGTCCCCCGCCCTGCTGCCGTTCCTCGGCTACGCGCCCGCCTTCTTCGTGCTGACCTGCCTCGCCGACCTGGCCGTGTCCGGGCTGCTGGCGTACGCCGGCCGGCGGCCCGGGCGGTCGTCGCGCGGCGCGTGGATCTGGGTGGCGGGCCTGCCGCTGCTCGGCCCGACGGCGTACGCCCGGTACGACCTGATGGTGACGGCGGTGGCCGTGGCGGCGCTGCTCGCCGGGACCCGCCACCCGCGGGTGCTGGGCGCGCTGGCGGCGTTCGGGGCGCTGCTGAAGGTGTGGCCCGTACTGCTGCTGGTGGGCGCCACCCGGCTGCGGGCGTGGCTCTCGGCGGCGGTGACCGCGGGCGGGGGCGCGGCGCTGTTCGCGGTGACGATGCCGGGCGCCTTCGCCTTCCTGGCCTTCCAGCGGGACCGGGGCACCGAGGTGGAGTCGCTGGGCGGCCTGGTCCTCCATGTGGCCCGGCGCTTCGGCTGGCCGGGCGAAGTGGTGCTGAACTACGGCTCGGTGGAGTTCCTCGGCCCGTACGCCGGGCTGATCGGCAAGGCCGCGGTGGCGCTGAGCGCCGGCGCCCTGTGCTGGCTGCTGCTGTGGCGGCTGCGGGCGGTCCGGTTCGAGCCGCACACACTCGCCGACGCGGCCTTCACCGCGGTGCTGCTCCTCACCGTCACCAGCCGGGTGCTCAGCCCGCAGTACCTGGTGTGGCTGATCGGGCTGGCCGCCGTCTGCGGGTGCTTCCCGGCGAGCCGGACGGGCCGGCCCGCCGCCCTGGTCCTGGCGGCCGCCCTCGTCACGCTGCTGGAGTTCCCCGTCGGCTTCGTCCACGTCATCCAGAGCGACGCCTACGGCGTGGCCCTGCTCCTGCTGCGCAACGCCCTGCTCGTCACCGCGGCCCTCTCGGCGGCCCGCACCCTGTGGCGGTCCACCGTCCCGGCGGGCGCCGCGCCGGTGCCGGTCAGCCCAGCTGATCCCGCACGTAGTCGCGCCACTGGGCGGTGAACGCCTTCGGGGTGGTGCCGAGGGTCTTGCGCAGGGCCTCGTCGAGGGCGCCGGCGCGCTCGCCGTGGGCGCCCACGGCACGGTAGAAGGCGCCGAGGCGGCTCTCGCCCCAGTGGGCGGCGATCATCCGGCAGGCCAGCCAGCCGCCCTCGTAGGCCTGCGCGAGGCGGTCGGGGTCGCCGCTGAAGGCGAAGTCGCCGTCGGTGGGCAGGGCGGCCGGCACCTTGCCGTCCCGGACCGCGCGGCTCAGTTCCGGAGCGGCCTCGGCCGGTGTGCGGCCGGTGCCGAGGTAGCCGATCCAGTCGGCGTAGCCCTCGGAAAGCCAGAGCGGGGTGGCGGCGGTGGTGTGCGCCCGGGTGGCCACATGGGTGGTCTCGTGCGTGAGCACCACCTGCTTGCCGGTCTCCCCCAGCACCGCGTACGCCTCCGGGTTCACCACCACGCGGTCCGCAGGCGCGCTCCCCGGGCTGCCGGCCTCGCCGGTGGTGACCGCGGCGATGCCCCGGTAGCCGGAGGCGGGCGAGCCGAGGAGTCCCGCCATGCCCTCCAGGCTGCGCGGGACCAGGACGACGAGCCGCCGGGGCCAGGACGTCCCCCACGCCGCGGAGACGGCCGGTACGGCGCGGTCGGCGAGCCGGGCGTAGCGGCGCAGCTCGGCGGCGCCCTGGCCGGTTCCGAGGACCAGGCTGCGGGCGCCCCTGACGGCGGTGACCGGGCCCTGGTCCCAGAGCTGCTGACCGGACTTCCCAGCGGGCCGGTCGCCGGTGACGTACCACCGGGCGCCGTCGGCGCGGCGCAGGGTGAGGGTGCGGCGGACGCTGACCGGAGCCCGGTCGTAGCCGGCGACCCGGTAGCGCAGCTCGGCGTCGGCGGTGGCGCCGCCGCCGCGGCGGCGCAGGTCCGTCACCCGGTACGCCCAGGAGGCCAGGGGGAGCGCGCGCAGCCGGACGTAGGCGGTGCGGGCGCCGGTCGCGCCGAAGGCCTTCTCGTCGTGCCCGAGCAGGGCCGCCGACCGCTTGTCGAGGACCCGCTGCACCTCGGCGGTGACCGGGTCGGCGGCCGTCCGTCCGGCGCACCCGGCCAGGGGTGGCAGGAGCAGCAGGCAGAGCCCCGCCGCCGCGGCGCGCCACGTCCGCCGGGCCCGTCCACGAACAGTCACCCGCCGATCGTACGGCGCGTGACACGGGGTGCGTCCCACGGATCGGGCCGGGGCCCCGGAGGGTCAGGGCCGGGTGACGGAGGAGATCGGCATCATGCCGACCGGGTCGTAGCGCACCGGCGCGCCCGGGTAGGGCGCGTGGATCACCCGGCCGTCGCCGACGTACATCCCCACGTGGCTGGCGTCGGAGCGGTAGACGACCAGGTCGCCGGGGCGCATCTGGGACAGCGGGATCTGCCGGCCGGCGTGCCGCTGGTCCTGGGAGGTGCGCGGCAGATGGACGCCGGCCCGGGCGTACGACCACTGCATCAGGCCCGAGCAGTCGAAGCCGGAGGGGCCGCTGGCGCCCCACACGTAGGGGCGGCCGAGGGCGGAGCGGGCGGCGGCGACGGCGGCCGCGGCGCGGGCGTCGGGGGCGACGGCGCCGGCCAGGTCCGGCAGTCCGGGCAGATCGGCGCGGCCGGCGCGGGAGGCGCGGTCGTAGGCGGCGCGTTCGGCGGCGGGCAGGGAGTTGAGCAGCTGCCGGGCCCGGGCGAGCTTGCGCTCCACGATCCGCTTGTGGGTGCCGACGGCCTTGCGGCTGCGCTCCAGCTCGGCGAGCTTCCCGGCGGCCTCGGCCCGCTCCTGGGCGAGTCGCCGCATCTCGCCGCGCAACTCCCGGAGCTGTCCGGCCTGCTGGACGCCGATGCGGTCGAGGGTGGCGGCCCGGTCGAGGTAGTCGTCCGGGTCGTCGGACAGGAGGAGGGCGACGGCCGGGTCGAGGCCGCCGGAGCGGTACTGGGCGCCGGCCAGCGAACCCAGCCGCTCCCGCATGGTGTTGACACGCTGCTGCCGGCGCGCGATGTGCTCCTGCGCGTCCCGGACCTCGCGGCGCAGCGCGTCGGCCCGCTCGTCGGCCTTGTCGTAGGCCTGGGTCGCCTTCTCCGCCTCCTCGTAGAGGCGGTCCACCTCGGCACGGGTGTCGTGGTGCGGCGCCGCGCCGGCCGGTGCGGCCCCGAGGGCGGCGGCAGCGGCCGACAGCGCGCACAGGGCGACCGAGGCGCCCCGGTCGAACCCGGACGGTGCGAGACGGCGATGGGAACCCACGGCGGTCCTTCTGCTGGCGGACAGGAGCGGTCTCTCCGGCGCGGGGGACGGGGAGACCCCCGCGCCGGGGAAACGCGGCAGACAGTAACCGTGCGGGAGGACGGCGGCCAAAGGCCGTCAACGGCCCCACAACCACCGCACCCCGCCGCTGACGCAGGTCAGGGCGGGGCGGAGGGTCAGTCGCGGTACTCGGGATTCGCCCGTTCGGGCGCTCCGGGACCGGCGCCGGGCGGGGTCAGACGCGGACGCCGAACTGGAACGGCATGTTGTTGATCGACTCGTAGCGGACCACGGCGCCGGTGTGCGGGGCGTGCAGCACCTGGCCGTTGCCGGCGTAGAGGCCGACGTGGTGCAGGTCGCCGTAGAAGAACACCAGGTCGCCGACCTGGAGCTGGCTCTGCGACAGGTGGGCGCCGTAGCCCGCCTGGGCCTGGGAGGTGCGCGGTATGGAGACGCCGGCCTGGGCGTAGGCCCAGGAGGTCAGGCCCGAGCAGTCGAAGGAGGACGGACCGGTGGCGCCGTAGACGTACGGCGAGCCGATCCTGCTCTGCGCGGCGGAGAAGGCCGCGGCGGCCCGGCCGGAGGCGGAGGAGTCGTTGCCCAGGTCCACCCGGTCGGTGGAGGAGCGGTTGGCCCGCTGCTGCTCGGCGGCGAGGGCCGCCTTCTCCTTGGCCGTCAGGGTGTTGAGCAGCTTCTGCGCCTCGGCGAGCTTGCCCTGGACTTCCTGCTTCTTGTTGCCCAGCTCGGTACGGGTGGAGGCCAGGTCCTTGAGCTTCTCCGTGGCCTCGGCCCGCTCCTGGGCGAGTTCGCGCTGCTTGTCCTGGATCTTCTTCAGCGCCTCGACCTGCTGGCCGCTCAACTGGTCGAGCGTGGAGGCCTTGTCGAGGTAGTCGTCCGGGTCGGCGGACAGGAAGAGCTGGACCGAGGGGTCGATGCCGCCGGAGCGGTACTGCGCGGTGGCCAGCGAACCCAGGCCGTCGCGGAGCTTGTTGAGCTCCTCCTGGCCGCGGGCCACGTTGTCCTGGATGGTGGAGATTTCCTTCTGCAGCTTCTGCTGCTTCTCCTTGGCCCCGTTGTACTTCTCGGTGGCCTGCTCCGCCTGCTCGTAGAGCTTGTCGACCTTCGCCTTGACCTCGTCCTTGCCGAGCTTCTCGCTCGGAGCGGCGTTGGCGGCGTTCGCGCTCAGCACGACGGCGGCGGCGGCCGCGGTGGTCAGCACGGTGACACGCGTGCGGCTGGGCTGCTTGGGTCGACGATGGGACGCCACGAGGGACGATCTCCTTCTTGTGAGTGATCACCCGTTCGGAGGTTCGAGCCCAGACCTTAGTGACCCAGTTGTGATCAGTTCAAATCCCCGCGGCGAAAAATCCGGTGACGCAACGCATTCTTTGCACACAACTCACGTGCGGTGATGCCCGATTGACGCTACGTTGCGTGACGATACGGCCAATTCGGGCAATGCATATGCGCGTTGCACGTTCAGGACAGTCGCTTCAGAAGTACCGCAGAGGCGACGGGCCGGGCCCCGGCGCGGGCCACCCCGTCGGCCACCTCCCGGTCGGTCGAGGCGACGATGACCGGACGGCCCGGCGGCTCGGCGCGCACGAGCTGGCGGATCAGCTCGTCCGCCGTGACGCCCGGCTTGGAGAACAGCACCCGCACTCCGCGGGGCGGCGCGAGCAGCACCGGCGCGGCCAGTTCGGCCCCGTCGAAGACACAGGTCACCTCGGCGCCGGTCTGCGCGGCGAGCGCCGAGAGCTGGCCCAGCAGACGCAGCCGCTGCTTCTCCAGCGGCATCTGCGGATAGCCGGTCTTGGTGACGTTGTAGCCGTCGACCACCAGATGGGCCTGCGGCAGCGCCAGCAACTGGTCGAGGATCGCCGGGTCGTTCTCGGACAGCGCCCGGGCCGCGATGTCCTTCGGGGTCATCCGTCCCGGTTCGACCGCGTCCACGGTCTCGGCCGGGCGCACGGAGACCGGCGGCAGGGCGAGTTCGCGCCGGAGCCCCTGGGCGGCGTCCAGCAGGGTGTCCAGCAGCAGCCGGACCCGCATGTCCTCCACGCTGCGGCCCTCGCGGGCGGCCCGGCGGGTGGCCTCCAGCGCCGCCTCCGCCTCGCCCAGGCGCGCCTTGAGCCGCCGGGACTCGCTCTCCGCGGCCGAGAGCTGCGCGTGCCCCTCGGCGCGCACGGCGTCGATCTCGCCGCGGACCTTGCGCAACGCGGCCTCGCCGCGCTTGACGTCGCTGAGCGCGGCCCGCAGCTTGCGGTGCAGCGACTCCGCCTCCCGCTTGGCCGACTCCGCCTCGGCGCGCAGCCGTTCGGTCTCGGTACGGGTCTGCTCGCGGGCCTGGTCCAGCTCCGCGCGCAGCCGCTCGAGTTCGGCGCGGCTCTCCTCGTCGGCCCGCTCGGCGTCGGCGCGCTGCGCCTCCTCGCCGGCCGCGGTCACCAGCTTCACCCAGCCCGCGGGCCGCAGTACGTAGGCCGCGGCCGCCACATCGAGCGGATCCGCGGCCGGGGGCGGCGAGCCGGAGTCGAGGGCGCCGGAGAGTTCCGGCTGCGCCTCTCTGAACTTCTCCCCGATCCGCTGCCGGAACAGCGTGTCGGTCTCCACCGCGGCCGCCATCGCGTTACCGGCGAACTTGGCCCGGCGATTGGGGGCGAACCGGGCGTACTGCCGCAACTGGGCGGGCAGTTCCGTCACGGTCAGCAGTCCGAAGCCGTCCGAGACGATCTGCACGACCCGCCGGCGCACGCCGTCGGGCAGCGGACGGTCAAGCACCTCAGCGGTGCCGTCGCCCGGCCCCCCGCCTGCGGTCTCCACCATCCGTCACACCCCAATACCTCTACGGGGCCCGCTCCGCTCAGGAGCCGGCGCCCGGCCTGTCCACGAGTTCCACCTGGTCCACCGCGTTGCACCAGCGGCAGCGGACCGACTCGATGGTCTCACTGACCACCTCGCGCTCCTCCACCGTCGGCTCGCCCGCGAGGTCGAGGTGAACGTACTCGACGACCTTCGACGAGCGGGTCACGTCGAAGCGGGTGAGGTTGCCGCAGAGGGCGCAGCGCCACCGTGTCGTGGCGGTCGGCAGGGGAACCGTCATCGTGACTGTTCGCTTCCTTCTCGGGACGTCCGCGCCGCTCCCCGACGCGTGTGGCTCGTAACCCTACGGCCTGCCGGTCGATCGCCGCCCGTCCGTCCACGGCGGCGAGGCGATCTGTCGACCTGTGTCCCGTTACGTCATGCTCTGTAGTCATGATCCGCACCTGGGGCACGGCGGCCCGGGATGCGTTCCGGGCGGTCCGGGGCGTCTCCGCGCCGATGACGTACGTCCTCCTCGTCCTGTGCGCCGTGATCTTCGTGCTGGGCCCGGCCTCCGGCCTCACCCCGGCGTACGGCTCGGGCGGCGCGCTGTTCGCGGCGCAGCGGGCGTACTTCCGGCACTGGGGCGTGGTCCCGGCCGAGCTGTTCGAGCCCTCGCTCCGGGCGGCCCTGACCCCGGTCACCGCGCTGTTCGTGCACGGCAGCTGGGTGCATCTGCTCGGGAACATGCTCTTCCTCTTCGTCTTCGGGCTGATGACCGAGGAACGGATGGGCCGGGTCGAGTTCACCCTCTTCTACGTGGGCTGCGGTTACCTGGCCCTGCTGGGCTACGCGGCCGCCAACTCCGCCTCCGGACAGTCGCTGGTGGGCGCCTCGGGGGCGATCTCGGCGGTTCTCGGAGCGTTCCTCTACCTGTTCCCACGTGCCCGTGTGACCAGTCTCCTCCCCTTCCTGTTCTTCCTCCCCCTGCGCTTCCCGGCCTGGGTCGTGCTGCCCTTCTGGGCGGCCCTGCAGTGGCTCGCGGCGGGCCGTGCCGGCCAGGGTCCCGGGGTGGCCTACCTGGCCCACCTGATCGGCTTCGGCCTCGGCTTCGGCTACGCGTGGGTGCGCTACGGGCCGACTACTAGAGTGAGGACCGCACCGGCCCCGGCCCCCGAGGGAGAGAACCAACCGTGATCACCGCGATTGTCCTGATCAAGACCAGCGTGGACCGGATCCCCGAGATCGCGGAGCAGATCGCTTCGCTGGACTCGGTGAGCGAGGTTTTCTCCGTCACGGGCACCTACGACCTGATCGCCATGGTGCGGGTGCGGCGGCACGACGACCTGGCCGACGTCATCCCCGGGCGGATCAGCAAGATCCCCGGCGTGGAGGGCACCGACACGCACGTCGCGTTCCGCACCTACTCCCAGCACGACCTGGAGGCGGCGTTCGCGATCGGCCTCGACTCGTGAACGCCGCCTGACGTCGCGCCTGCGGCTCAGACCTGGTCGCGCACCGGCACGCAGCGGCCGTCCTCGGTGCGGTAGCGCCAGCGCGCGCCGTCGCGGACCAGCTCCCGCACCGCGTCGACGAAGCGCTCGACGTGCTCGTCGGGCGTGCCCGCCCCGAAGCTGACCCGGACCGCGTTCAGGGACCTCTCGCCGGGCGCGGCCTCGGGCGCCCCGCACTCTCCCGGCGCCCCGGGGTCGCCGCCCAGCAGGGTGCGCACCAGCGGGTGGGCGCAGAACAGGCCGTCGCGGACGCCGATGCCGTACTCGGCGGAGAGCGCGGCGGCGAAGTGGGAGCTGTTCCAGCCCTCGACCACGAAGGAGATCACGCCGACCCGCGGGGCGTCGTCGCCGAACAGCGACAGCACCCTGACCTCCGGGACCTCGGCGAGACCCGCCCGGACCCGGGCGATCAGGTGCTGCTCGCGGGCCACCAGGGCCTCCCAGCCGGCCTCGGTGAGGGCCTTGCAGGCGGAGGCGATGGAGTAGGCGCCGATGACGTTCGGGGAGCCGGCCTCGTGGCGGGCGGCGCTCTCGTGCCACTCCGCGTCCACTCCCCCGTCCTCGCGCCGCGTGACCCTGCGGCTGGCGCCGCCGCCCGCGAGGTACGGCTCGGCCGCGGCCAGCCAGTCGGCGCGGCCGGCCAGCACGCCGGAGCCGAAGGGCGCGTACAGCTTGTGCCCGGAGAAGGCCACCCAGTCGACGTCCAGGTCCCGGACGGACACCGGGTGGTGCGGGGCGAGCTGGGCGGCGTCCAGGACGATCCGGGCCCCGTGCGCGTGGGCCGCGGCGGCCAGCTCGCGCACCGGCCACAGCTCGCCGGTGACGTTGGAGGCGCCGGTGACGCACACCAGGGCCGGGCCGTACGGGTCGCGGTCGGCGAGGGCCCGCTCCAGCGTCTCCACGGCCTGCCGCGGGGTGCGCGGCGCGTCGAGGACGGTCACCCGCGCGTCCCGCCACGGCAGCAGGGCGGCGTGGTGCTCGGTCTCGAAGACGAAGACCTCGCAGCCGGCCGGCAGCGCCCGGGCGAGGAGGTTCAGGGAGTCCGTGGTCGAGCGGGTGAAGACCACCTGGTCCTGGGCGCGGCAGTCGAGGAATCCGGCGACCGTCCGGCGGGCGTTCTCGAACAGGTCGGTGGAGAGCTGGGAGAGGTAGCCGGCGCCGCGGTGGACGCTGCCGTAGTACGGCGCGTAGGCGGCGACGTCGTCCCAGACGCGCTGCAGGGCGGGGGCGCTGGCGGCGTAGTCGAGCGCGGCGTAGGCGACCTCGCCGCCCGTGACGAGCGGGACGGAGACGTCGCGGCCCAGAACGGGCAGCTCGCCACAAATGGTCTGGACGGCGGCAGCGGTGGAGACGGACATGGTGAACTCCCGTGAGGCAGGCTGGAATCACCGTGCGAGCGGTACGGCTCGAGCACGGCGGAAGGTGAAAAGGGGTACGCGGAGGCGGGGCTCTACGCCCTATCGCATTCGCTTGCTCACAGAAGGCTCCCTCGACGACCAGGACCCCTGGTCCCGCGCTCCTTCAGGAGCCGCGCGAGGGGTCCGCGCTTGCCGTGGACCTCGCTGCCCACGACCTGGTCCTCACCCGGGGCACCCCGCCACGGACGGAGGGTTGCCGGACAGCCGGCCGGGGCCGAATGGCTGTCACTCATGACCTGGTTCAGTATCCTGCCACACGATCTTCTATGCGCAAGGCGCGGTCCGGCATCCGGACCGCGCCTCGCGCCGCACCGGGGCGGGTCAGGCGTTGCTGGCCGCCACCCACCGCTCCAGCGTCCGCTTCGCCGCACCGCTGTCGATGGACTCCGCCGCCCTCGCCATGCCGGCCCGGAGCTGCTCGGTGAGCGGCTCGCCGGACGGCCGCAGGGCGACCAGCGCCGCAGCCGAGTTCAGCAGCACCGCGTCCCGGACGGGACCGTGCTCGCCGTCCAGCACGCGCCGGGCCACCTCCGCGTTGTACGAGGCGTCGGCGCCGCGCAGCGCCTCCACGGGGACCAGCTCGATGCCGGCGTCCCGGGGGTCGAAGCGCTCCTCGGCGACCTCGCCGTCCCGGACCACCCACACCCGGGACGTCGAGGTGGTGGTCAGCTCGTCCAGCCCGTCGTCGCCCCGGAAGACCAGGGCGGAGTTGCCGCGCTCGGCCAGCACCCCGGCCACGATCGGCGCCATGCGCGGATCGGCCACGCCGACCGCCTGGGCGCGCACCTTGGCCGGGTTGGTCAGCGGGCCGAGCACGTTGAAGGTGGTGCGGATGCCCAACTGGCCGCGCGCCGCCGCCACATGGCGCAGCGACGGGTGGAACTTCACCGCGAAGCAGATGGTGATGCCGGCCTCTTCGGCGACCTCGGCGACCCGCCGCGGGGTCAGGGACAGGTTGATGCCGAGCTTCTCCAGCACGTCGGAGGAGCCGGAGGCGGAGGACGCGGCGCGGTTGCCGTGCTTGACGACCTTCGTGCCGGTGCCGGCGACGACGATCGACGACATGGTGGAGATGTTCACCGTCTTCGCGCCGTCGCCGCCGGTGCCGACGATGTCGACGGCCGGCCCGGGCACCTCGATCACATTGGCGTGCTCGTACATGGTCCGCACGAGTCCGGTGATCTCCTGCACCGTCTCGCCCTTGGCGCGCAGCGCCACCATGAACCCGGCGATCTGGGCGTCGGTCGCCTCCCCGCGCATGATGAGGTCCATGGCCCAGGCGGTGTCGTCGGCGGACAGGTCCCGGCCGTCCAGCAGGCCGTTCAGCAGGGCGGGCCAGGAACGGCCCGCCGCGGTGTCGCCTCCAGCGGGGGTCACAGCGCTCATAGCCGCTCCTGGGTGTCGTCGCACAACGGTGTGCTCCCACCCTATCCAGCCCCGGACACGGCGAAGGGCCCCGTCCGCAAGCCGGACGGGGCCCTTCGACTGTGGCGTGGCGACGCTCGGGGATCAGTGGTGGCCGTGGCCGCTGGTGATCTCCCGGTACTCCTCGACGGTTGCCTTCGGGATCTGGTTGTCCTCGCCGTAGTAGGCGTTGCTGAGCTTGGCGCGCAGCTTCTCGGACCCCTTCACCTTGCGCTCGACACCGTTCTCGTCCACCGTCGGGCCGATCTCGGCCGGCTCGTACTGGTGGTGGGCGGTGAGGGTGTGGAGCTGCTCCTGGCTGAGCGGCTCGTGGATCTCGATGAACTCACCGTGCGGCAGGCGCTTGATGATGCCCGTCTCACGGCCGTGCAGCACCTTCTCGCGGTCCCGGCGCTGCAGGCCGAGGCAGATCCGCTTGGTGACGATGAAGGCGATGACCGGTCCGGCGAAGAAGGAGATCCGGACGAACCACGTGACCGCGTTCAGCGACAGGCTGAAGTGGGTCGCGAAGAGGTCGTTGCCACCGCCGACCAGGCCGACCATGTAGACCGTGATCCAGGCGACGCCGAACGCGGTGCGCGTCGGGGCGTTGCGCGGGCGGTCCAGGATGTGGTGCTCGTTCTTGTCCCCGGTGACCCAGGACTCGATGAACGGGTAGAGCGCGATCGCGGCGAGCACCAGGCCGAAGAGGACCAGCGGGATGAACACGCCCAGGACGAGCGTGTGACCCCAGAAGTTGATCTCCCAGCCCGGCATGTAGCGGACCAGACCCTCGGCGAAGCCCATGTACCAGTCGGGCTGGGCGCCGGTGGACACCTGGTCGGGCCGGTAGGGGCCCATGGCCCAGATCGGGTTGATCTGGGTGACCGCGGCGATGGCCGCGATCACGCCGAAGACCAGGAAGAAGAAGCCTCCGGCCTTGGCCATGTACACCGGCAGCAGCGGCATGCCGACGACGTTCTTGTTGCTCTTTCCGGGACCCGCGAACTGCGTGTGCTTGTGGTAGAAGACCAGGATCAGGTGGCCCACCATCAGGCCGAGCATGATGCCCGGCAGCAGCAGGATGTGGATCGAGTAGAACCGGGCCACGAAGTCGTGGCCGGGGAACTCGCCGCCGAAGAGGAAGTACGAGATGTACGTGCCGACGATCGGCATGGACAGGATCGCGCCCTCGGTGAAGCGCACACCCGTGCCGGAGAGCAGGTCGTCCGGGAGCGAGTAACCGGTGAAGCCGGTGAACATGCCCAGGACGAACAGCAGGAAGCCGAACAGCCAGTTGATCTCACGCGGCTTGCGGAAGGCGCCGGTGAAGAACACGCGCATCATGTGCACGAACATGCCCGCGAGGAAGATCAGCGCGGCCCAGTGGTGGATCTGCCGGATGAGCAGACCACCGCGCACGTCGAAGGAGATGTGCAGGGTCGAGTTGAACGCCTCGGACATCAGCTGGCCCTGCAGCGGGACGTAGCTGCCGTGGTACTCCACCTCGTTCATCGACGGGTGGAAGAACAGCGTCAGGTACACACCCGTGAGGATGATGATGATGAAGCTGTACATGCACACTTCGCCCAACATGAACGACCAGTGGTCGGGGAAGATCTTGCGCATGTTGGCCTTGGCGAGGGAGTAGATCCCCAGCCGGCCGTCGGCCCAGTCCGCGACGCGCTCGCCTGCCGGCGCCTTGCCGCGTCGCTCGTTGTTTCCGTTGGTGCTCATCCGCGCTCCCAGAATGCAGGACCGACGGGCTCCTCGAAGTCGCCGAGCGCCTGGAGGTAACCCTCGTCGTTCACGCCGATGCGGAGCTGCGGCAGGGCGTGACCGGCGGGGCCGAAGATCACTCGGGCACCGTCGGAGAGGTCGAAGGTGGACTGGTGGCACGGGCACAGGACGTGATGCGTCTGCTGCTCGTACAGCGAGATCGGGCAACCGACGTGGGTGCAGATCTTCGAGAAGGCGACGATGCCCTCGTGCGACCAGTCGAGCTCGCGCTTGTCCTTGATGTTGCCCGGCTGCAGCCGGATGATCATCAGGGCGGCCTTGGCGATCTCGTTCTGGAAGTCCTCGTCGGTCTCCTCCAGGCCCTCGGGCCTGGCGAAGGTGAGCGAACCGACGGCGACGTCCTCGGGACGCAGCGGCTGGTTCGTGTTCATGTTGACGAGGAGCTTGCCCTTGGCCCACAGGGTGTGCCGCAGCGAGGTGCCGGGCAGCGGACCGAGGTCGCGCAGCAGGACGACGCCGGAGAGCGGCACCAGGGTGAGCGCGCCGAGCATCGTGTTGCGGATCAGCTTGCGACGGCCGAGCGCCGACTCCTTGGCGCCCTCGCGGAAGTCCGCGTGGACCTTGGCGCGGACCTCCGGGGAGGCCGCGATCGGGTGCCGCTCGTCGGCGACCTCCACGTCGGACATCAGGGTGCGGGCCCAGTGGACCGCGCCCGCGCCGATGCAGAACAGCGCCACGGCCAGGGTCAGGCCGAGCGCGAAGTTCAGCGCGCTGATGTGCCCGATCGGGAAGATGTAGACCGAGGTGTCGGGCGTGATCGTCACGTACGAGGCGATGAAGCCGACGGTGGCCAGCATCGAGACCGTGAACAGCAGGGCCACGACGCGCTCGGACCGCTTGGCGGCCCGCTCGTCGATGTCCTGGATCCGGTGCTCGTGGGGCGGCAGCCCCGGGTCCGCGAACGGGTTCGCCTCGTCCGCGACGCTCACGGCGCCGTGCGCGTGGTCCTGCGCCGAAGGCAGGTTCTCTTCTGGAATGTCTTGGCTACTCATGACTTCTTGGCCTTTGCGGTCCGGGCGGCGACCCACACGGCAACCGCGATCAGTGCGCCGAGACCGAAGATCCAGGCGAACAGACCCTCGCTGACCGGCCCGAGGCCGCCCAGCTCGAGGCCGCCCGGGTTGACCGTCTCGTCACCGTTGACCGCGTTCAGGTACGCGATGATGTCCTTCTTGTTCTTCTCCGACATCGTGGTGTCGGGGAAGGACGGCATGTTCTGCGGGCCGGTCTGCATGGCCTCGTAGACGTGCTTGGGGGCCACGCCCTCGAGGCTCGGCGCGTACTTGCCCTTGGTGAGGGCACCGCCCTTGCCGGTGAAGTTGTGGCACTGCGCGCAGTTGGTGCGGAACAGCTCGCCACCCTTGGCGATGTCCGCGCCCTCCGGGCCGTACTGCTGCTTCGTCGGCACGTTCGGGCCGGCGCCCAGCGACGCCACGTAAGCGGCGAGCTGGTCGATCTGGGCCTGCGTGTACACGACCTTCTTGCGCGGGATCTGCGCCATCTGCGAGGTCGAGGCGGGCATGCGGCCCGTGCCGACCTGGAAGTCGACGGCCGCGGCGCCCACGCCGACCAGACTCGGCCCGTCGGAGGAGCCCTTGCCACCGGTGCCGTGGCAGCTGGCGCAGCCGACCTCGTAGAGCTTCTTGCCCTCCTTGATGGTCAGGGACTGGGAGGTTTCATCGGCCTGTGCCTTGCTCGCGGGCGCGAACGCGGCGTACAGCCCCCCAGTGGCCGCCAGCGCGAGGAGTAGGACGACGACCGCCGCCAGCGGATGGCGTCGTCGTGCGGAGAGCTTTTTCACGGATTACCCCGGTGTCAGGATCTTCTGCGTCGATGCTGGATGTGCGGGAACGGTCCCGGCTACTTGATCAGGTAGATCGTGGCGAAGAGGCCGATCCAGACGACATCGACGAAGTGCCAGTAGTAGGACACGACGATGGCGGCGGTCGCCTGCTCATGCGTGAACCTCTTCGCCGCGTATGTACGGCCGAGGACCAGCAGGAAGGCGATGAGACCGCCCGTCACGTGCAGGCCGTGGAAGCCGGTGGTCAGGTAGAACACCGAGCCGTACGGGTCCGAGGACAGGGAGATCCCGTCCTTCTTCACCAGCTCCGTGTACTCGTAGATCTGACCGCCGATGAAGATCGCGCCCATGATGAAGGTGAGGATGAACCAGCCACGGAGCTTCTTCACGTCCCCGCGCTCGGCGGCGAAGACGCCGAGCTGACAGGTCAGCGAGGAGAGCACCAGGATCGTGGTGTTCGTGGCGGAGAACGGCACGTTGAGTGCCTCCGCCATCTCCTTCCAGTGCGCCGGTCCGGTCACCGACCGGAGGGTGAAGTACATCGCGAAGAGGGCCGCGAAGAACATCAGCTCGGAACTCAGCCAGATGATGGTTCCGACGCTGGTGAGGTTCGGCCGATTGACCGACGGGTGCGCGTGCCCGGTTTCTACTGTCGTTGCTGTCGCCACGACCGACATTATGTCGGTCGCTTATCCCGCCCTCACTCCGGGGGGTGCCGTTCGGAGTGTCTTGCCCCGCCGAACCGGTGTTGACGTGGTGTTCATGGGAGTAACATCCGCCACGAACGGCCCTGTCCGCACGACGCCCACGTCTCGGAGGAAGCATGCAGCCGACCGCCACAGTGCTGGTGTACAGCGACGACTCCAACACCCGCGAGCAGGTGCGGCTGGCCGCCGGGCGGCGGCCCGCGCCGGACGTGCCGGCCGTGGAGTTCCTGGAGTGCGCGACGCCCGAGGCGGTGCTGCGCGAGCTGGACAAGGGCGGCATCGACGTGTGCGTGCTCGACGGCGAGGCCGTGCCGATGGGCGGCATGGGGGTGTGCCGGCAGATCAAGGACGAGGTGTTCGACTGCCCGCCCGTGCTGCTGCTCATGGGGCGGCCGCAGGACGCCTGGCTGGCCACCTGGAGCCGTGCGGACGCCGCTGTGACGCTGCCGGTGGAGCCGGTGGAGTTCGCCTCCGCCCTGGCCTCCCTGCTGCGCCGCAAGCGGCTGCTGGGCGTCTGACGGGCGGGCCTGGGGCGCGGGGCGGGCCGTACCGCCCCGCGCCCCGGGTCACAGGGCCACCGGCCGCAGCCTGGGGGCGTCGCGGGACGGTGCCGAGGCGTCCGGCGTGCCCGCCGTCAGGGCGCTGCCCGTGCGCCACTTGTTCCAGTCCAGGTTCCAGTCGCCGAAGCCGTTGCCGAAGGGCTCCATCGGGTCGCCGTTGGAGTTGACCACCTTGACGATGTCACCCGGATGGACGTTGTCGAAGAACCACTCGGCGTTGGACGTGCTCATCCCGGTGCAGCCGTGGCTGACGTTGGCGGAGCCCTGGGAGCCGACCGACCAGGGCGCGGCGTGCACGTACTCGCCGGACCAGGTGACCCGGGTGGCGTAGTACACCGGCAGGTCGTAGGAGTCGGAGCTGCCCTCGGCGATGCCGACGGTGGTGCCGCGCATGCGTACGAAGTACTGCTTCTCCAGGACGACCTTGACCCCGTTGCGGGTCTCGAAGCCGGGCTTGCCCGTGGTGACCGGGATCTGCTCGACCTGCTGCCCGTTCTTGTAGTACGTCAACTGGTGGGTGGAGGCGTCCGTGATCGCCTCGATCCGGTCACCGGTTGTGATCTTCAACGCCTTCGCCTTGCCGCCCCAGAGCCGGTCGCTGATCTTCACGCCCTCCAGGTTGCTGTGCGCCTGGATGGTGGCGTGGGCGGGCCAGTAGTCCTTGGGGCGGAAGTGCAGCTCCTTGTTGCTGACCCAGTACCAGGAGCCCTGCACGGCCGGCACGGAGTCCACCCGCAGGCCGCGCTCCACGACGGCCCGCTGCGCCTTGTCCTTGACCTCGCGGTCGAGTTGCGCGGTGATGGGCTGCCCGACGCCGTAGACGCCCGCCTCGGGCCCGAACGTGACGTTCAGCCGCTGCTTGCTGGTGGGCTTGCTGGTGTCGAAGGTGAGGACCTTGCGGCCGGGCGCCCCGTCGTCGTCCTCGGTGCTGACGCGGACCGTGTAGTGGGCGTTCGCGGCCAGCGGGGAGATGCTGTGCCAGCGGCTGCCGTCGGCGGCGAGTTCGCCCGCCACGAAGCGCCCTGTGGAGTCCTGGGCGGTGACGTCGGTGATCCGCCCCTCACCGCTTTCGGCGGTGATCTCCAGGGGCTTGTCCGGGTCGGCCCGCTTCCCCGCTTCGGTGGGGCCGTTGAAGGAGATCTCGCCCGCCGCGTCGTACGGACTGGCCGACAGAGGGTTGCCGTCCGAACCGCAGGAGGTGACGCCCGCGCCGAGGGCGATCACCAGCAACGCGCAGCTGACGACGGTGCGGGTCCGCGGAGTGTGATTCATATGATCACGCTATGAGATGAGGACCTGCTTGGCGCGGTACGTAAGTCGTTCGGGTGATGCGCCGTGGCGAAAGCAGGAGCCCGGACCCTCCTGACGGAGGGTCCGGGCTCCTGGCGCGCTCGGCGCCGGCGTCACCGCGTGCTACTGGGTGCGGTTCTCACCGTGGTAGTACTCGAACACCCAGCCGAACAGGCCGATGAGGATGATCGGTGCGGCGAAGAAGATCAGCCACCAGCCGACCGCGATGCTGAGGAAGGCGATCGCGCCGCCGACGCCCAGCATGAGCGGCTGCCAGCTGTGCGGGCTGAAGAAACCCAGCTCGCCCGCGTCGTCCGCGACATCGGCCTCCTTGTCGTCCTGGGCACCGGCGTCGACTCGCCGGGCGGTGAAGCCCAGGTAGAAGCCGATCATGATGGCCAGGCCGAAGGCCAGGAAGAGCGCCGTGGTGCCGGCGGGCTCCTTCGACCACACGCCGTACACGACGGCCATGATCAGGAGGAAGAAGCTCAGCCAGATGAACATCCGGCCCTGGATCCTCACTTGCCGGCCTCCTTCTCGCCCGCGATGGCGGTGCCGTGACCGGCGTGCTCGAGCTGCTCGAGCGCGGCGATCTCGGGGTGGTGCAGATCGAACGCCGGGGATTCACTGCGGATCCGCGGCAGGGTGAGGAAGTTGTGCCGCGGCGGCGGGCAGGACGTCGCCCACTCCAGCGAGCGGCCGTAGCCCCACGGGTCGTCCACGCCGACCGGCTTGCCGTACTTGGCCGTCTTCCACACGTTGTAGAGGAACGGCAGGATCGACAGGCCCAGCAGGAACGAGCTGATGGTCGAGACCGTGTTCAGGGCGGTGAAGCCGTCGGCCGCCAGGTAGTCGGCGTACCGGCGCGGCATGCCCTCCACGCCCAGCCAGTGCTGGACCAGGAACGTGCCGTGGAAGCCGACGAACAGCGTCCAGAAGGTGATCTTGCCCAGGCGCTCGTCCAGCATCTTGCCGGTCATCTTCGGCCACCAGAAGTGGAAGCCGGAGAACATGGCGAAGACGACGGTGCCGAAGACGACGTAGTGGAAGTGGGCCACCACGAAGTAGGAGTCGGACACGTGGAAGTCCATCGGCGGCGAGGCCAGGATGACACCGGTCAGACCACCGAACGTGAAGGTGATCAGGAAGCCGATGGCCCAGAGCATCGGGGTCTCGAAGGACAGCGAGCCCTTCCACATGGTGCCGATCCAGTTGAAGAACTTCACACCGGTCGGGACCGCGATCAGGAAGGTCATGAAGGAGAAGAACGGCAGCAGCACACCGCCGG
>NZ_JBVJXS010000015.1:0-169949 GCF_055601245.1 Streptomyces sp. NPDC038135
GGTGAACTGGAAGCCCAGCACGACCTGCTGATGGCGAACTTCTTCGCCCAGACCCAGGCGCTCGCCTTCGGCAAGACCGCCGACGAGGTCCGCGCGGAAGGTGTGCCGGAGGAACTCGTCCCGCACAAGACCTTCCCGGGCAACCGGCCGACGACCACCATCCTCGCCCGCGAGCTGACCCCGTCCGTGCTCGGCCAGCTCGTCGCCCTCTACGAGCACAAGGTGTTCGTGCAGGGCGCGGTGTGGAACATCGACTCCTTCGACCAGTGGGGCGTGGAGCTGGGCAAGGTCCTCGCCAAGCGGGTCGAACCGGCCCTGACCGAGGGCGCGGACGTGCCCGGCCTGGACGCCTCCACCCAGGCGCTGGTCGCCAAGTACCGGGAGCTGCGCGGCCGTAGCTGACCGCGGCGTGCGCCGGGCCGGAGGCGGGCGCCTTCGGCCCGGCGGACCGGCTCCGGCGCTCAGGCCACCGCGCTCAGCGTGTCCGCCTGCCGCCGCCGTGCCGCCCGGGCGGCGGGCAGCGCGGTCAGGGCGGCGGCCCCCAGCACGGCGCCCGCCGCCAGCGCGAGCAGCAGACCGGGCGGGGGCGACTGGGCGATTCCGGCGCCGATGCCGCTGGAGTCGCCCTGGGCGTCGATCAGCCGGTGCGCCAGCGGCAGCCCCAGCGCCGTTCCGGCGACCGCGGCCGCCAGCGCCGTACAGGTCGTCGCCGTGACGGTGATCGCACCGATCTGCCGCGGTGACATGCCGATCGCCCGCAGGGCCAGCACGTCCCGCTCGCCCTCCCGGACGCCGCCGCCGATCGCGGTGAGCAGCTCGACCAGACCGATGAGGGCGAGCACCGCGACCAGTCCGGCGACGACCGCGCGCAGCGGCGACAGGCCGTCGGCCGGGTTCGGCACGGCCGCCACGTCCAGGTGGCCGTGCCCGGCAGCGGCGAGGGCGGCCGCGACCCACTGCGGATCGGCGCCGGGGCGCAGCCGGAGCTGGTAGAACGCGGGGGACAGGGCGGGGTCGTTCTCGCGCAGGGTGTCCACGGAGGTCGTCACCACCCGGCCGGCGTTCTGCGGTTCGAGGCTGCGGCCCACGATGTGCAGGATCTGCGGCCGTTCGCCCACCGTCATCCGCACCCAGTCGCCGACCCGTACGTGCAGCAGGTCGAGCAGGCCCTGCCCGGCCACCGCCTCGTCCGGTCCGCGCGCGGCCCGGCCCTCGGCGAGCGCGTACGGATAGGGCCGGTCGTGGGTGCCGAGGCCGCGCAGGGCGATCGTCCCGGTCTGGCCGGGCACCAGCGCGGCCACCTCGACCCCCGGGTAGGCGGCGGCCACCCGGCGGTCGGCCGCCAGCACCGCGCGGACGTCCGCGTCGCCCAGGGAGCCGTCCGAACGGACCGCCAGCGCGGCCGGCAGGCCCACCCGCTCCGGGCTGCTGTGGAACCGGTCGATGGTGGTCCAGGCGCTGAGCGCCACCACGATCAGCGTCAGCGGCAGCGTCAGCCGGGCCACACCGGCCAGCGACCGGCCGCGGCCCGCGAACGCCTTGTGGCAGCCGAGCACGAGCGCCGCGGGCAGCCGCAGCCCCAGGGCGCCGCGCGCCAGGCCGGTCAGCCGGCCGCCCGCCGGGGCGGACGGGCGCGGCACCGGCACCGGCGGCACCCGGCCCGCCCGCCACGCCGCGAGCCCCGTCGTCAGGCCGATGAACAGCATCGCGCCCACGGGCACGGCGGACAGGGCGACGGTGTGCCCGGGCAGTGTCTGCCACACGCCCACCGCGTCGCCGAGCCGCCCCGGGACCCGCCTGCCGCACCCCTCGGTGAGCGCCGCCGCGGCCACCGCGCCGAGCGCCGCGTACGCCAGGTGCTGCAGCAGGAAGACCCGCACCACCTGCCCGGGCGTGAAGCCGATCGCCTTCAGCACCGAGATGTCCCGCAGATGGCCCCGTATGCGGGTGCCGATCGCGCCGTGCACGGCGAGTCCCGCGGCCACCAGGGCGCCCAGCCCGAACAGGCCGAGCACCTGGCCCAGCAGCCGGTTCTCGCCCTGCGCCGCGGCCCGCGCCTGCTGCCAGGTGGACACCTCGCCGACCGCGCCCGCGCCCAGCACGGTGACGGCGCGCTGCACCGCGTAGTCCGTGTCGGCCGGGTCGCCGAGGCGCAGCCCGGTCACCTGGCCTGCGGGGGCGCGCACGGCGGACGGCAGGGCCCAGACCAGGCCGGGCTGGGAACCCGGGCTGTATCCGGGCTCGGCGCTGTCCGCTATGCCCGCCACGGTGAGCGTCCGGGCGGTGCCGGGCAGCGTGAGGGTGTCGCCGGGCTCGGCCAGCAGCGCCCGGGCCAGCCGGCTCTCCAGGACCACGCCGTCCGGCCGTCCAGGGTCCAGCCAGTGGCCCGCGGTGAGCACCGGGCGGCCGACGGAGGGCGGCCGCGGGGTGCCGCGCAGCTCCACGGCGGCCCGGGTGCCGCGGCCGGCGACGGTGGCGGACTCGGTGGGGTAGGGGCCGGCGACGGACTCCACACCGTCCAGCCGGGCGAGCGCGCGGGCGTCGGCCGAGGCGGCGGTGTGGATCCACACATGGGCCCCGTGGGCCTGGGTGAAGGTGCGCTGCCAGGGGTTGGTGGCGTAGCCGAACAGGGCCGCGGCCAGCAGCAGGGAGGCGACGATGCCGGCGGTGGCGAGCGTGATGAACAGCGCCTCGCCGCGGTGCGTGCGCAGATCGGAGTGGGCCCAGCGCAGGGTGGCTCGCACGGCTCAGTCCCCGGTCCGGTGGCCGTACGGCCGGCGCGCGGTGAGCCGCCGGTACGCCGTCGGCCGGTGCGCCGTGCGCCGCCGGGCGACCGGTTCCCGGGCGGTCGGTTCGTGCACCGTCGGTCCCTGGGCGGTCGGTACGTGCGCCGCGGGTCCGTGGGCGGTCGTTCCGTGCGTCATCAGTCCCTCAGCTCCAGCACGCCCGCCGTGCCCGGCTTCCGGGACGGCGGCCCGTCCAGGACGGCGTCGTCGGCTATCCGGCCGTCGAAGAAGCTGATCACGCGGTCGGCGGCGCTGGCCAGCCGGGCGTCGTGGGTCACCAGGACGATGCTCTGCCCGCGTCCGTGGAAGCGGGACAGCAGCCGCATCACCTCGCGGGTGCCCTTGCTGTCCAGACTGCCCGCGGGCTCGTCGGCCAGCAGCAGCGGCGGATGGTTGACCAGGGCGCGGGCGAGCGCGACGCGCTGCTGCTCACCGCCGGAGAGCTCGCCGGGCATGCTGCGCTCCTTGCCCGCGAGACCCAGCTCGGCGAGGAGTTCCACGCGCTCGGCCCGGGCCCGCTTCGGGGGCACGCCGGCGAGCAGGGCGGGCAGCTCGACGTTGTCCGCGACCGACAGATTCGACACCAGGTTGAAGAACTGGAAGACGATCCCGATGGCCTTGCGGCGCTCCACCGCCCAGCGCGCCTCGCTGAAGGAGTCCGTGCACCGGCCGTCGAGCCAGATGCTGCCCTCGTCCGGCCGCTGCAGCCCGCCGAGCAGGTGCAGCAGCGTGGACTTGCCGGCCCCGGACGGCCCGGTGATCGCCACGAACTCGCCGCGCGCCACGCTCAGGCCGACCCCGCGCACGGCGTGCGCGGGCGCGCCCTCGCCGTGGTGGGTCTTCACCAGCCCCTCGGCGCGCAGCAGCGGAACGGAGCCGTCGTTCACTCCAGTCCCTCCAGTTCCTCCTGGCACCGCTCCAGCCAGTCGAGGTCGGCCTGCAGATGCAGCATCGCGCCCTCGATGAGCAGCTGGGCGATTCGGTTGTCCCGGCTCTCGGCCGCGGCCAGTTTCGACAGATCGCGCATGGTGTTGAGGTACTGGCGCCGCTGCCTGTTGATGAGTGCGACCTGGTCGGCGAGACCGGTCTGCGGGGCCAGCGCGAGCTTCATGAAGAACTCGTCCCGTACCCGCGGCTCGTCCTCGGTCTCCTCGAACCAGGCGTGCAGCGCCTCCCGCCCGGCGTCGGTGAGGTGGTAGACCTTCTTGTTGGGCCGGCTCGACTGCTCGACGTCCTCGCCCTCGATCAGTCCCGACTTCTCGAGGCGGCCGAGGGTCACGTAGATCTGGCCGACGTTCGGCTGAGGGTACGCGGAGCCCAGCAGTTGCTCAAGGCCCTGCTTCAGCTCGTACCCGTGGGCGGGACCGCGCGCGAGCAGTGCCAGGAGGGGCAGGCGCACTCGTGCTCTCCTCCTAGTCCGCGAATGTGCTCCAGGCCCACAGGGCCTGGCATCAATCTCACGTCTGCCCGGCGGCGTCTGGCACGCACGGTCGCCGCGTTGCCGAACCGTCCGCGTGGCTCCGCCACGAGGACGCTCCGGCGCCTTGCGATCGCACGCACCAGACGCCGCCGGGCCCGCCCTACGGGCGGACGACGTGAGATTGACGCCAGGCCCTAGTATCGCCCATACCTAACAGGTATACATGGCCTCTGACTCCGGGCGAGGGTGCCCGGAGCCGGGTGTACGTGTTCAGGGAGGAACCTATGCGGTGGATGCGCGCCGCCGGTAGGGGGCTCCTGGTTCTCGCCGTGGTCCTGTCCGGGTACGTGGCCTCCGGCGCCCGCGCCGGCGAAGCCGGAACCGGCGGGCGCGGGCCGCTCACCCTGGCCACCGCCGGCGACCTGACCGGTTACCTCGGCCCGCTGCTGCGGGGCTGGAACCGCACCCACCCCGGCGAGAAGGTGACCCTCGTCGAACTCCCGGACTCCGCCGACGAGACGTACGCGCAGATGACCACGGACCTGCGCGGCGGCGACCGGGGCCGGTTCGACGTCCTCAACATCGACGTCAACTGGACCGCCGAGTTCGCGGCGGCCGGCTGGATCCGCCCGCTGCCCGGCGACCGCTTCCCGCTGGGCGCCTTCCTGAAGCCGGTGGTGCGAACCGCCAGGTACGACGGGCGGCTGTACGCCGTCCCGTACGTCACCAACGCCGGGCTGCTGCTGTACCGCAAGGACGTCCTCGCCAAGGCCGGGGTGCCGCCGCCGCGCACCTGGGCCGAGCTGGAGCGCGACGCCAAGACCGTCGCGCCCAGGTACGGTCTGGACGGCTACGCGGGCCAGTTCCTGCCCTACGAGGGCCTCACGGTCAACGCGGCCGAGGCGGTCTACTCGGCGGGCGGCACCATCCTCGGCGACGAGGGCGCCCGCGTCACCGTGGACTCCGACGCCGCCCGTGAGGGCATCGGCTTCCTCGCCCGCGGTCTGCGCGAGGGCTGGATCCCCAAGGCGGCGCTGACGTACAAGGAGGAGGAGTCCAAGGAGGCCTTCCGGGACGGCCGGCTGCTCTTCCTGCGCAACTGGCCCTACGCCTACGCGGCCGCCTCGGCCCGGGGCTCCAAGGTCGCCGGCCGGGTCGGCGCCGTGCCGCTGCCCGGACCCGACGGGCCGGGCAAGAGCGTCCTCGGCGGATCCAACCTGGCCGTCAACACCCACGCGCGGCACCCTGATTCGGCCGCGCGCCTGATCGCCTACCTCACGAGCGAGCGCGTCCAGCGCCAGGTGCTGACGCGGGGCGCGCTGCCTCCCGTGCGCGCCGCCCTCTACGACGATCCGGCCCTGACCGCGCGGTTCCCCTATCTGCCGACCCTGCGCGCCGCCGTCCTGTCGGCCGAGCCGCGCCCCACGAGCCCGCACTACGACCAGGTCAGCCTGGTCGTCCAGGCCGTCGTGCACGACGCGCTGACCGGGCGGCAGACGCCCTCGGCTGCAGTGCGCCGGCTGGCGCGGGAACTCGACGCCGTCGCCGGCCGATAGCCGTCTCCTAGTTACTTGTTAGGTAACGCCGACATCTCAACTCTGCTCAGAATGCCCGAGTAGGTCCGTTTTTGCATACCCAACTCTCCAGAAGCGTTCGTTCTTTTCATTGACACCCTCGCGACACGCCTACCTAACATGCATGCATAACTGCTGCCCTTCACAGAGACAGGCCTCAGGGTTGAACAGGCATCATTGGTGGCGTGACGCGGTGATCTACCAGGTCTACGTCCGCAGCTTCCTCGACAGCACCGGCGACGGCGTCGGCGATCTGGCCGGCGTGCGCGCCGGACTGCCGTACCTGAAGAAGCTCGGCGTCGACGGGATCTGGCTCAGCCCGTTCTACCCCTCGCCCCAGCACGACCACGGCTACGACGTCGCCGACTACCGCGACGTCGACCCGCTCTTCGGCGACCTCGCCGAGTTCGACCAGCTGATGGCGGCCGCCCGGCGGCTCGGGATCAGGGTCTTGCTGGACATCGTCCCCAACCACTGCTCCAGCGAGCACCCGTGGTTCCGCGAGGCGCTCGCCTCGCCGCCCGGCAGCCCGGCCCGCGCCCGCTTCCACTTCGCCGACGGGCGCGGCCCCGACGGCGGCGAACCGCCCAACAACTGGCACGCCATGTTCGGCGGCCCGGCCTGGACCCGGGTCACCGAGGCGGACGGCCGGCCCGGCCAGTGGTACCTGCACATGTTCACGCCCGAACAGCCCGACTGGAACTGGCGGAACCCGCAGACGCCCGCCGAGTTCGACCGGACCCTGCGCTTCTGGCTCGACCGCGGCGTGGACGGCTTCCGCATCGACGTCGCCGCCGGACTGTTCAAGCACCCCGCACTGCCCGACTCGGACGACCCGGAGGCCGACGCCCGCACCCGCGACTCGGTCAACCCGCTGGCCTGGAACCAGCCCGAGGTGCACGACGTGTGGCGGCAGTGGCGGGCCACCTGCGAGGAGTACACCGCCCGCGACGGCCGCGAGCGCCTGCTGGTCGGCGAGGTCTCCGTGCCCACCGCCCGCGAACACGCCGAGTACGTCCGCCCCGACGAACTCCACCAGGCGTTCTTCTTCGACCTGCTCGGCGCCCCCTGGGACGCCGACGCCTTCCGCAAGGTCGTCTCCGAGGCCATGCAGGACATCGCCGGCACCGGCTCGACCGTCACCTGGGTCCTCAACAACCACGACCAGGTGCGCACCGTCACCCGCTACGGCGAACCCGCCACCGGCGGCAGCGGCCTCGGCCCCGCCCGCGCCCGGGCCGCCGCGCTGCTGATGCTGGCGCTGCCCGGAGCCGCGTACATCTACCAGGGCGAGGAACTGGGCCTGCCCGAGGTCGTCGACCTGCCCGACGACGTGCTCACGGACCCGATCTTCCGCCGCACCGGAAGCCGGGCCCGCATCCGCGACGGCTGCCGGGTGCCCCTGCCGTGGTCCGGGCAGGCCTCCCCGTTCGGCTTCACCTCCGGCGCGGAGAGCGCCAAGCCCTGGCTGCCGCAGCCGGAGTACTTCGCCGAGTACGCCACCGACCGCGCCCTCGCCGACACCCGCTCCTTCTGGCACCTGTACCGCGACGGCCTGCAACTGCGTTCCTCACTGCCCCAGTTGGGCGAGGGCACGCTGCGCTGGCTGGACACCCCGCCGGGCGTCCTCGGGTTCGTCCGCGGCGACGGCCTGGTCTGCGCCGTCAACTTCACCACCGCGCCCACGCCCGCACCGGCCGCCGGCACACCCCTGCTGTCCAGCGGGCCCTGCCCGGCCGGGGTGCTGCCCGGCTCGACGGCCGCCTGGTGGCTCACCGACCTCTGACCTCCCCCGCTCCACGTCAACTCCCACCCTCCCGAAGGGACATCAACGATGATGCGACGACGTACCACCCTGCTCACCGGCTGCACCGCCCTCGCCCTGGCGCTCGGCGCGACCGCCTGCGGCGGCGGCCCCGTCTCGGCCGGCGGCGGCGACAAGGCGCTCAGCGGCCAGACGGTCACCGTGGCCGGCGTCTGGTCCGGCAGCGAACAGAAGAACTTCCAGAAGGTGCTGGACGCCTTCACCGCGAAGACCGGCGCCAAGACCCAGTTCGTCTCCACCGGCGACAACGTCTCCACGGTCGTCGGCAGCAAGATCGAGGGCGGCAACGCGCCCGACGTGGTGATGGTCCCGCAGGTCGGCGTGCTCCAGCAGTTCGCGAAGAAGGGCTGGCTGAAGCCGCTGTCCGCCGCCACGGGCAAGTCCGTGGACGCCGGCTACGCGCCCGTGTGGAAGAAGTACGGCAGCGTCGACGGCACCCTCTACGGCCTCTACTTCAAGGCCGCCCACAAGTCGACCGTCTGGTACAGCCCCGAAGCCCTCGCCCAGGCCGGGGTGAAGCCGCCGAAGACGTACGACGAGATGCTCAAGGCCGGGCACACCGTCTCCGACTCCGGGCTCGCCGCCTTCGCCGTCGCCGGCCAGGACGGCTGGACCCTCACCGACTGGTTCGAGAACATCTACCTCTCCCAGGCCGGGCCCGGGAAGTACGACGCCCTCGCCGCGCACAAGCTGAAGTGGACCGACGCCTCCGTCGTCCAGGCGCTCGGCACCCTCGGCAAGCTGTTCAAGGACAAGCAGCTCGTCGCGGGCGGCCAGAAGGGCGCCCTCAACACCGACTTCCCGGGCTCGGTGGAGAAGGTGTTCGGGCCCAAGCCGCAGGCCGGCCTGGTCTACGAGGGAGACTTCGTCGCCGGCGTCGCCCACGACCAGTTCCAGCGGACCATCGGCAAGGACGCCGACTTCTTCCCGTTCCCGGCGGTCGGCGGCGGCAAGGCGCCGGTGGTCAGCGGCGGCGACGCGGCCGTCGTCCTCAAGGACGGCAAGAACGCCAAGGCCGGCATGAAGCTCCTGGAGTACCTCGCGACCCCCGAGGCTGCGGCCGTGTGGGCGAAGGCGGGCGGCTTCCTGTCCCCGAACAAGAAGCTCGACCTCGCCTCCTACGGCGACGACGTCACCCGCGCCACCGCCAAGTCCCTCGTCGGCGCCGGCGACTCCGTCCGCTTCGACATGTCCGACCAGGCGCCGGCCGCCTTCGGCGGCACCAAGGGCACCGGCGAGTGGAAGCTCCTGCAGGACTTCCTGCGCGACCCGTCCGACCCGAAGGGGACCGCGGCGAAGCTCGAGGCCGCCGCGGCCAAGGCCTACCAGGACTGACGGGCCGATGACCGCCACCGCACTCGTGTCCAAGGAGGCGGCCCCGCGCGCCGCCGGCGCGGCTCGCAGGCGCCGCGGCCGGCGGCGGGCCCGGACCGTCGCCCTGCTCTTCGTCTTCCCCGCCCTGCTCCTGCTCGGCGCGCTCGTCGTCTACCCGGTGCTGTTCTCCGTCGGCCGCAGCTTCTTCGACGCGTCCGGCACCCGGTTCGTCGGCGGCGGCAACTACACCGAGATGTTCCACGACCCGGCGACCCTGAAGGCCATCCGCAACACCACCATCTGGGTGGTCGTCGCCCCCGCCCTGCTGACCGGCCTCGGTCTGATCCTGGCCGTCCTGGTGGAGAAGGTGCGCTGGGCCACGGCGTTCAAGCTGCTGCTGTTCATGCCGATGGCGGTCTCCTTCCTCGCCGCCGGCATCATCTTCCGGCTCGCCTACGACGAGGACCCGGACAAGGGCGTCCTCGACGCCGCCGTGGTCTCCGTGCACGACGCCTTCAAGGGCACCTCGTCGTATCCGACGGCGCGGGGCCGCGACGGCCTGCTGGACCGGGGCCGCGACGGGGCCTACCTCAGCCACGCGGCCGCCTCCCCGGGCGACTCGGTCACGCTGCCCATGGTCGGCGTGCTGCCCGGGGACCTGCCGCGCGACGCCGCGCCCGCCCGGCCGGCGGCGCGGCGCGGCGCCGCCGCCGGTGAACTGCGCGGCGTCGTCTACCTGGACTTCACGCCCGGCGGGGGAGGGAAGCAGGGCCGGGTCGACCCGGAGGAGAGCGGCCTGCCCGGCATGAAGGTCGAGGCGCTGCGCGACGGCAGGACGGTCGCGAGCACCACGTCCTCCTCCGACGGCTCGTTCCGCTTCACCGGACTCCCCGAGGGCTCGTACACGGTGAAGCTGCCCGCGTCCAACTTCGCGCCGCCCTACCAGGGCGTCTCCTGGCTCGGCCCGACGCTGGTCACCCCGGCGATCATCGGCGCCTACCTGTGGATCTGGACGGGCTTCGCGATGGTGCTGATCGGCGCGGGTCTGTCCAGCCTGCCCCGGGACGCGCTGGAGGCGGCACGGATGGACGGCGCGAACGAGTGGCAGATCTTCCGCCGCATCACCGTGCCGCTGCTCGCCCCCGTGCTGACGGTCGTCTTCGTCACCCTCGTGATCAACGTGATGAAGGTGTTCGACCTCGTCTACATCATCGCGCCGGGACCGGTGCAGGAGGACGCCACCGTGCTCGCGACCCAGATGTGGCTCGTGTCGTTCGGCGGCGGCAACAACCAGGGGCTGGGCAGCGCCCTCGGTGTGCTGCTGCTCCTGCTGGTGATCCCCGCGATGGTCTTCAACGTCCGCCGCTTCCGAAGGAGTCAGCGATGAACGCGGTCAGGCGCGGCCTGGGCAACGGCCTGGTCCAGGCGTTCCTCGTGGTGATCGGCCTGGTCTGGGTGACCCCGCTCGCCGGACTGTTCCTGTCCTCCCTGCGCTCGGCCCGGGACACGGCGAAGGGCGGCTGGTGGACGGCGCTGGCCAGTCCGGGGCAGCTGTCCTTCGACAACTACGCGGCCCTGCTGAAGAACGCCGGCATCACCCAGGCCTTCTGGAACACGGTGCTGATATCGGTGCCGACGACCGTCCTGGTCGTCGTCATCGCGGCCCTCGCCGGATACGCCTTCGCCTGGCTGGACTTCCCCCTGCGGGAGCCGCTGTTCCTGCTGGTGGTGGCCCTGCTGGTGGTGCCGGTGCAGATCGGACTGCTGCCGGTGGCCAAACTCTTCGGTCAGCTCGGCCTGTTCGGCACGATCCCCGGCGTCGTCCTCTTCCACGTCGCCTACGGCCTGCCCTTCGCCGTGTTCCTCCTGCGCAACTACTTCGCGGAGATGCCGAAGGAGATGCTGGAGGCGGCACGGATGGACGGCGGCAGCGAATGGCGCATCTTCACCCGCCTGATCCTGCCGGTGGGGCGCCCCGCCATCGCCTCGCTCGCCATCTTCCAGTTCCTGTGGGTCTGGAACGACATGCTGGTGGCGCTCCTCTTCGCCGACAGCTCCTCCCAGCCCCTGACCGTCCAGCTCCAGTCCCAGATCCGCCAGTTCGGCAGCAACATCGACGTCCTGGCCCCGGGCGCCTTCCTGTCCCTGATAGTCCCCGTGATCGTCTTCTTCGCCTTCCAGCGGCACTTCGTCCAGGGCGTGATGGCGGGCTCGGTCAAGTGACCCCACCTGACGGGGACGACGGAGGCGGCCGGCGACCCGGCCGCCTCCGTCGTGTGCGGATCCGCCCCGGCGTCAGCCGTGGAAGGTGATGTAGCCGTTGCCGTCGCGGTCGTTGGCGGACTTGGTGTAGGCGTGGGTGTCCGCGTGGGCGCCGGAGGACTTGTACAGGCGGATGGTGTCCTTGTCGTTGTTCCAGATGAAGTTGCAGTTCTGGCGGTAGACGACGTTCCTGGCGTCCGAGTCGGTGCCGTGGCCGCCGCGCAGCTTCACGTAGTCGCCGGGCTCGAGGTAGTGGTTCCTGGAGAAGACGAACTTGTTGCTGCTGGTGCTGTCCCTGACCACGTAACCCTTGAGGTTGACGGTCGCGGTGCGCGAGTAGTTCTTGATCGTCACGTACTCGCTCTTGGTGTTGCCCGAGGTGCAGCTGTTGGAGTCCCGCCCCGGGGCGTCGTACTGAACGCCCTTGATCTTCAGGGCGGAGGAGTACTCGGCGGCCTGGGCCGGGGCCGCGACGGTGACGGCGAGCGCTCCGGCCGAGACGGCAGCGGCCAGCGCGAAACGTATACGCATGAGGTCCCCCCTCAATCGTGCGAGTGATGCGCCAGGAGCTTACACAAAAGATGAGGGTTACATGTACGTATGATGATGGAAGTGTGAAGAATCCGGCTGAGGGGGAGTCGGTCCGCGGCAACGCGAAGGGGGCGGCGGGGAGTTGATCCTCCCTGCCGCCCCCGTCCGTCATGTGTCACGGGAGGGTGAGCCTCACGGTGACGCCGGCGGATACAGCGAGCGCGGCAACTGCGAGGCCGCCGCGGCGTCCAGCAGCCACAGCGTCCGCGAACGTCCGCGGGCGCCCGCCGCGGGAGCCTGCACCTCGCCCGCGCCCGACAGGGCGATGGCCACCGCCTGGGCCTTGTCCTCACCGGCCGCGAGCAGCCAGACCTCGCGGGCCGAGCGGATCGCGGGCAGGGTCAGCGAGACCCGGGTCGGCGGCGGCTTGGGCGCGCCGTGCACGCCCACCACCGTGCGCTCCGTCTCGCGGACCGCGGGCAATTCAGGGAAGAGCGAGGCCACGTGGGTGTCCGGTCCGACGCCCAGCATCAGCACGTCGAAGGACGGCACCGGGCCGTGGTTCTCCGGCCCGGCCGCCTTGGCCAGTTCCGCCGCGTAGGCCTCCGCCGCCGCCTCCACGTCCGTACCGTGCGGACCGTCGGACGCGGGCATGGCGTGCACGCGCTCCGGGTCCAGCGGAACCGCGTCCAGCAGGGCCTCGCGGGCCTGCGTGACATTGCGCTCCGGATCGCCCTCGGGCAGATAGCGTTCGTCGCCCCACCACAGGTCGAGGCGGCCCCAGTCGATGGCGTCCCGGGCCGGCGCCGCCGCCAGCGCGGCCAGCAGGCCGTTGCCGTTGCGGCCGCCGGTCAGGACCACGGACGCGCTGCCCCGGGAGGCCTGCGCGTCCACGATCCGGGTGATCAGGCGGGCCGCGGCGGCCTGCGCCATCAGTTCCTTGTCGTGGTGCACGACCAGCTGCGGAGTGCTCACTTGGACGTCGCCTTCTTCGCCGGGGCCTTCCTCGCGGCCGCCTTCTTCGCGGGCGCCTTCGCGGCCTCCTTCGCCGGTTCGGCCTCCGGCTCGGCCGCCGCAGGCTCCGCCGCCGGCCCAGGCACGGTGTTCAGCCGCTCCACGCCGTAGGCAAGCGCCGAGGCGTAGGTGTCGTCCGGGTCGAGCCGCCGCAGTTCCTCCGCGATCAGCTCCGCGGTGTCCCGCCGCTTCAGCGCCACCGCGCGGGCCGGCTGGCCCTCGATGGACAGGGTCGCCAGCGAGCCGTCCGCCCGGTCCAGCGTGATGGGGCCCTCGCTGGTCTCCATCCGCACGGCCGTGAGGCCCGGACCCGCGGACGGCGAGCGCCGGACGGGGACGTCCAGCCGGTCCGCGAGCCACATCGCCAGCAGCTCGCAGCTCGGGTTGAACTCCTCGCCCTCCACCTCGACGGCCTTCACCTCGCACACCACCTGGTCCAGGGCCGCCGCGAGCATCGAGCGCCACGGCGTGATCCGGGTCCAGGACAGGTCGGTGTCGCCGGGCGCGTAGGTCTCCGCACGGGCGGACAGCTCCCGCACCGGGTGCTCGGCGGCATAGGTGTCGGTCACCCGGCGCTGGGCCAGCGCGCCCAGCGGGTCGCCCGCCGGGTCCAGCGGCGCGTTCACCGGCCACCAGACGACCACCGGGGCGTCGGGCAGCAGCAGCGGCAGCACCACCGAGTCGGCCTGCTCGGACACCTCGCCGTACAGCCGCAGGACGACCGTCTCGCCGGTGCCCGCCTCGGCGCCCACCCGCACCTCGGCGTCGAGTCGCGAGGACGTGCGGTCGCGCGGGGAGCGCGAGACCCGCTTGATGACCACCAGGGTGCGCGAGGGGTGCTCGCGCGAGGCGTCGTTGGCGGCCTTCAGGGCGTCGTAGGCGTTCTCCTCGTCGGTGACGATGACCAGGGTCAGCACCATGCCGACGGCGGGGGTGCCGATGGCCCGGCGGCCCCGGACGAGCGCCTTGTTGATCGCGCCGGCGGTGGTGCCGGTCAGGTCTATCTTCATGGCCGGCGCCAGCTCCGTCCGTCTCGTGCGAGCATCTCGTCCGCCTCGACGGGCCCCCAGGTGCCCGACTTGTACTGCGCGGGCCTGCCGTGCCGGTCCCAGTACTCCTCGATCGGGTCGAGGATCTTCCAGGACAGCTCGACCTCCTCCGTGCGCGGGAACAGGTTGGCGTCGCCGAGCAGCACGTCCAGGATGAGCCGCTCGTACGCCTCCGGGCTGGACTCCGTGAACGACTCGCCGTAGGCGAAGTCCATGGACACGTCCCGGATCTCCATCGAGGTGCCCGGCACCTTGGAGCCGAAGCGCACCGTGATGCCCTCGTCCGGCTGCACGCGGATGACGACCGCGTTCGAGCCGAGCTCCTCCGTCGCCGTGTGGTCGAAGGGGGAGTGAGGGGCCCGCTGGAAGACCACCGCGATCTCGGTGACCCGGCGGCCGAGGCGCTTGCCGGTGCGCAGGTAGAAGGGGACGCCCGCCCAGCGGCGGTTGTCTATCCCCAGCTTGATCGCGGCGAAGGTGTCGGTCTTCGACTTGCCGTCGATGCCGTCCTCTTCGAGGTACCCGATGACCTTCTCGCCGCCCTGCCAGCCCGCCGCGTACTGCCCGCGCACGGTGCTGCGGCCCAGGTCCTTCGGCAGCCGGACGGCGCCGAGCACCTTGGTCTTCTCCGCCGCCAGCGCGTCCGCGTCGAAGGAGGCGGGCTCCTCCATGGCCGTGAGGGCCATGAGCTGCAGCAGGTGGTTCTGGATGACGTCACGGGCGGCGCCGATGCCGTCGTAGTAGCCGGCGCGGCCGCCGACGCCGATGTCCTCGGCCATCGTGATCTGCACGTGGTCCACGAAGGACCGGTTCCAGATCGGCTCGAACATCGTGTTGGCGAAGCGCAGCGCCAGGATGTTCTGGACGGTCTCCTTGCCGAGGTAGTGGTCGATCCGGAACACCTGGTCCGGCTCGAACACCTCGTGCACGACCTTGTTCAGCTCCTCGGCCGACTTCAGGTCGTGTCCGAACGGCTTCTCGATGACCGCGCGCCGCCAGGAACCCGAGGACTGGTCGGTCAGACCGTGCTTCTTGAGCTGCTGGATGACCACCGGGAAGGAGCGCGGCGGCACCGACAGGTAGAAGGCGAAGTTGCCGCCCGTGCCCTGGGCCTTGTCCAGCTCCTCGATGGTGCCGCGCAGCCGCTCGAAGGCGTCGTCGTCGTCGAAGGTGCCCTGGACGAACCGCATCCCCTGGATGAGCTGCTGCCAGACCTCCTCGCGGAACGGGGTCCGGGCGTGCTCCTTGACGGCGTCGTGGACCTCGGCCGCGAAGTCCTCGTGCGCCCACTCGCGCCGGGCGAAGCCCACCAGCGAGAAGCCCGGCGGCAGCAGACCCCGGTTGGCGAGGTCGTACACCGCGGGCATCAGCTTCTTGCGGGACAGGTCGCCCGTGACGCCGAAGATCACCAGGCCCGACGGCCCCGCGATGCGCGGGAGCCGTCGGTCGGCGGGATCACGGAGCGGGTTCGCTCCGGAACCGGTGAGGCGTGACAACTCAGCCCTCCGAGGGGGCGAGGCGCTCGAGCTCCGCCTGGGTCGACTTCAGCAGGTCGTTCCAGGACGCCTCGAACTTGTCGACGCCCTCGTCCTCCAGCAGCCGCACGACGTCGTCGTAGGCGATCCCGAGCCGCTCCAGCGCGTCCAGGTCGGCACGCGCCTGCTCGTAGGTGCCGGCGACGGTGTCGCCGCGGATCTCGCCGTGGTCCTCGACGGCCTCCAGCGTGGCCTCCGGCATGGTGTTGACCGTGTTCGGCGCGACCAGCTCGGTGACGTACATGGTGTCCTGGTACGCCGGGTCCTTCACGCCGGTCGACGCCCACAGCGGACGCTGCCGGTTGGCGCCGGCGTTCTCCAGCGCGCTCCAGCGCTCCGAGCCGAACACCTCCTCGTACGCCTGGTAGGCGAGCCGGGCGTTGGCGACGGCGGCCTTGCCGCGCAGCGCCTTGGCCTCGTCGGTGCCGAGGGCGTCCAGACGCTTGTCGATCTCGGTGTCCACACGGGACACGAAGAACGACGCCACGGAGTGGATCTTCGACAGGTCCAGGCCGCGCTCCTTGGCCTTCTCCAGGCCGGAGAGGTAGGCGTCCATGACCTTGCGGTAGCGCTCCAGCGAGAAGATCAGCGTGACGTTCACGCTGATGCCGTTGCCGATCGTCTCGGCGATCGCCGGCAGGCCCGCCTCGGTGGCCGGGATCTTGATCAGCGTGTTGGGGCGGTCCACCAGCCAGGCGAGCTGCTTGGCCTCGGCGGCGGTCGCCTTGGTGTTGTGCGCCAGGCGCGGGTCGACCTCGATGGAGACCCGGCCGTCCTGGCCGTTCGTGGCCTCGAAGACCGGGTGCAGGATGTCGGCGGCGTCGCGGACGTCCGCCGTGGTGATCATGCGGATGGCCTCTTCGACGGTGACCTTGCGGGCGGCGAGGTCCGACAGCTGCTGGTCGTAGCCGTCACCCTGCGAGATCGCCTTCTGGAAGATCGTCGGGTTGGTGGTGACGCCCACGACGTGCTGCTGGTCGATCAGCTCGGCGAGGTTGCCGGACGTGATCCGCTTGCGCGACAGGTCGTCCAGCCAGATCGCCACGCCCTCTTCGGAGAGGCGCTTCAGTGCGTCTGTCATGGAATTACATCTCCTACGTGTCGTATATGAGCGTCAGCGCTGGGCGGCGGCCAGGGATTCCCGGGCCTTGGCGGCCACGTTCTCGGCGGTGAAGCCGAACTCGCGGAAGAGCACCTTGCCGTCGGCGGAAGCACCGAAGTGCTCCAGCGAAACGATGCGGCCGGCGTCCCCGACGTACTTGTGCCAGGTCAGGCCGATGCCGGCCTCCACGGCGACACGGGCCTTCACGGACGGCGGCAGCACGGAGTCCCGGTACCCCTGGTCCTGCTCCTCGAACCACTCCACGGACGGCATGGACACGACCCGGGTGGGCACGCCCTCGGCCTGCAGCTCCTCACGCGCCTCCACGGCCACGTGCACCTCGGAGCCGGTGGCGATCAGGACGACCTGCGGCTCGCCGCCGTCGGCCTCCATCAGGACGTAACCGCCGCGCGCGGCCTCGTCGTTGGGCTCGTAGATCGGCACGCCCTGCCGGGTGAGCACCAGGCCGTGCGGCTGCCCCTTGCCGAACTCCTTGGTGTAGCGCTTGAGGATCTCGCGCCAGGCGATCGCGGTCTCGTTGGCGTCCGCCGGGCGGACGACGTTCAGGCCCGGGATCGCGCGCAGCGAGGCGATGTGCTCGACCGGCTGGTGGGTCGGGCCGTCCTCGCCTAGGCCGATGGAGTCGTGCGTCCACACGTAGGTCACCGGCAGGTGCATCAGGGCCGACAGCCGCACCGCGTTGCGCATGTAGTCGGAGAACACCAGGAAGGTGCCGCCGTAGACGCGGGTGTTGCCGTGCAGGGTGATGCCGTTCATCTCCGCGGCCATGGAGTGCTCGCGGATGCCGAAGTGGATCGTGCGGCCGTACGGGTTCGCCTCCGGCAGCGGGTTGCCCGCCGGCAGGAAGGAGCTGTCCTTGTCGATGGTGGTGTTGTTCGACCCGGCGAGGTCGGCGGAACCGCCCCACAGCTCGGGGATCACCGCGCCGAGGGCCTGCAGCACCTTGCCGGAGGCGGCACGCGTCGCGATGCCCTTGCCCGGCTCGAAGACCGGGAGCTTCTGCTCCCAGCCGGCCGGCAGCTCGCCCTTGGCGATGCGGTCGAAGTCGGCGGCGCGCTCGGCGTTGCCGTCCCGCCACACCTGCAGCGACTTCTCCCACTCGGCCTTCGCCTGCGCCCCGCGCTCCAGCGCCCTGCGGGTGTGGGCGAGGACCTCGTCGGCGACCTCGAAGCTGCGCTCCGGGTCGAAGCCGAGGACGCGCTTGGTCGCCGCGACCTCGTCGTCGCCGAGCGCCGAGCCGTGGGCGGCCTCGGTGTTCTGCGCGTTCGGGGCCGGCCAGGCGATGATCGAGCGCATCGCGATGAAGGACGGCCGGTCGGTGACCTGCTTCGCGGCCTCGACGGCGTCGTAGAGCGCGTGCGGGTCGAGATCGCCGTCCGGCTTCGGGGCGACCCGCTGCACGTGCCAGCCGTAGGCCTCGTAGCGCTTGACGGTGTCCTCGGAGACGGCGGTCTCGGTGTCGCCCTCGATCGAGATGTGGTTGTCGTCCCACAGCAGGATGAGGTTGCCGAGCTTCTGGTGGCCGGCCAGCGAGGACGCCTCGGCCGAGATGCCCTCCTGGAGGCAGCCGTCACCGGCGATGCAGTAGATGTAGTGGTCGAAGGGCGACTCGCCCGGCGCGGCCTCGGGGTCGAACAGCCCGCGCTCGTAGCGGGAGGCCATCGCCATGCCCACCGCGTTGGCCACACCCTGGCCCAGCGGGCCGGTCGTGGTCTCCACGCCCTTGGTGTGTCCGTACTCGGGGTGGCCCGGGGTCTTCGAGCCCCAGGTGCGGAAGGACTCCAGGTCCTCCAGCTCCAGGCCGAAGCCGGCCAGGTAGAGCTGTGTGTAGAGGGTCAGGGACGAGTGGCCGGCGGACAGCACGAAGCGGTCGCGGCCGACCCACTCCGGGTCGGCCGGGTCGTGCCGCATCACCTTCTGGAAGAGGGTGTATGCGGCCGGGGCCAGGCTCATCGCCGTACCGGGATGGCCGTTGCCGACCTTCTGTACGGCGTCGGCGGCCAGGACCCGGGCGGTGTCCACGGCCCGCTGGTCCAGCTCGGTCCACTCAAGGTCTGTGGTGGTCGGCTTGGTGCTCACCCTGGGTCAGGGCTCCTCTCCACATGTCGGACGCCGGCCCTGGGGGCGTGCCCCCTCCCGGCCGCCGGTGCGCACTGCCTGCACACCGGCCGTCACGAGCCTACCCCCGTAAGGACGTGCGTTTTTTCGAGTCATTACAGACTGCCGGGACTCTTGGACATCCGCCTCCCGACTGGCCGACAGCGCATTTGGCAGATGAATACGGAGCCGCTCATCCGACTGCTCAATCGAGCCCCACCGCACCTCGGACGCGCGGCCGGCCAACACGACCCCACCCCCGCTGAGGCCGGGGTCTGGGCAACGTCTAAAGTGGCGTGGTACGCGCGAGCCCTTACCCGGCCTTCAAAGAGGGGAGGCTCGCTGGGAGTCTCTGTCAGGGGTGTGCGTGACGGCCGTCGAATCCCGTCCTGGGGGCACCTCCCAGGCCCTTCAGGCACTGGGGGAGGGTGCGGTTCCTGATGCGAACCGGAGCCCGGTTCACCGGCCGTTCGGGGCCCGTGTCAAGGCGTTCGTGGCGCTGACCAAGCCGCGGATCATCGAGCTGCTGCTCATCACCACCGTTCCGGTGATGTTCCTGGCTCAGCAGGGCGTGCCCGACCTGAAGCTGGTCCTCCTCACCTGTGTGGGCGGGTACCTCTCCGCGGGCGGCGCAAACGCGCTGAACATGTACATCGACCGGGACATCGACGCGCTGATGGACCGCACCTCGCAGCGGCCGCTGGTGACCGGCATGGTCAGCCCGCGCGAGTGCCTGGCCTTCGGCATCACCCTGGCGGTCGTCTCGACGCTGCTGTTCGGGCTGACCGTCAACTGGCTGTCCGCCTGGCTGTCACTCGGGGCGCTTCTCTTCTACGTCGTCGTCTACACGATGATCCTCAAGCGGCGCACCTCGCAGAACATCGTCTGGGGCGGCATCGCCGGCTGCCTGCCGGTGCTGATCGGCTGGTCCGCGGTGACGAACTCGATGTCCTGGGCGCCGGTGGTCCTCTTCCTCGTCATGTTCTTCTGGACGCCGCCGCACTACTGGCCGCTGTCCATGAAGGTCAAGGAGGACTACGCGCGCGTGGGCGTGCCGATGCTCCCCGTGATCGCCTCCAACAAGGTGGTCGCCCGGCAGATCGTCATCTACAGCTGGGTGATGGTCGCCGTCTCCCTGCTGCTCACCCCCCTCGGCTACACCGGCTGGTTCTACACCGTGGTCGCCCTCGCGGCCGGCGGCTTCTGGCTGTGGGAGGCGCACGGACTGCAGAACCGGGCGAAGGCCGAGGTCACGGGCGTGAAGCTCAAGGAGATGCGGCTGTTCCACTGGTCCATCACCTATGTCTCCATCCTCTTCGTCGCGGTCGCCGTCGACCCGTTCCTGCGCTGACCCGCACCGGGCACAGGTCACACGGCCCTGCCCTCGCCAGTCGATCTACCCGTGAGTAGCATCCTGTCCATGGCAGACACGCAGCAGGTTGACCCCAAGGACGAGCGCCGGGCGGCGAAGCTGGCCCGGCAGATCGGCGCCTTCTCCAAGGCCCACGGCGGCGCCGAGGGCCAGGTGGCCCACATCGGCGAGCGCGGCGCCCGCATCGTGCTCGTCGGCGCGGACGGCGGCTGGGGCGACCTGGTGGCGCCCAGCACCGCCGTCGCCGAGCAGGCCGTGGAGAAGGCCGGCATCACCGTCCACGAGTCCTTCGACGGCGAGTTCGCCGCCAAGGTGACCACCGGACGCTACGAGTGGAGCCGGATGGCGGGCATCCAGGTCGGCGGCCCGAGCAACGGCTGACGCCTGGGGCCGCCAGTTCGAACGGCCCTGAGGCGGCACCGGATCGCGGGTTCACCCGTTAGGCCCTGCAAGAAGCGCAGCGCCTCCCCGGGGAGCCCGCATGATCGAAACGCCGTCCCTCGTCGACCAGTACTGCCACGGCGTGCTGCGCACCGAGCTGGGCCTCGGCACCTTCGAGGCCCGGCTCGCGCGCACCGAGGGCCCGCCGGCGCCGGGCACCACCCTCTTCGACACCCAGACCGGCTTCGCCGTACGCCGCTGGTGCCCGCCCCTGCTCGGCCTGGAGCCCCACTGCCCGCCCGCCCGGTACCTGGCCCGGCGCCGCGAACTGGGCGTCCTGGAGGCGGGCCGCCGGCTGCTGCGGGGCAGCGGGATCACCACCTACCTGGTCGACACGGGCCTGCCCGGCGACCTCACGGGCCCGGCGGAGCTGGCGTCCGCGGGCGACGCCGAGGCCCACGAGATCGTCCGCCTGGAACTCCTCGCCGAGCAGGTCGCGGACACCTCGGGCACCGTGGAGTGCTTCCTCGCCAACCTCGCCGAGTCGGTGCACGGGGCCGCCGCCGAGGCGGTCGCCTTCACCTCCGTCGCCGGCGTCAGACACGGCCTGGCCCTCGCCCCCGAGCCGCCGGGCCCGGGCGAGGTGCGGGGCGCGGCGGGCCGCTGGCTGGCCGGACGCCGGGTGGGCGGGGCGCTGACGGACCCGGTGCTGCTGCGGCACCTGCTGTGGATCGCGGTCGCCTCGGGCCGGCCCCTCCAGCTCCACGCCGGGCTCGGCGAGCCCGGCTCCCGCATCGACCGCACCGACCCGGTGCTGCTCACCGACTTCGTGCGCGCCACCGCCGGGCTCGGCACCGACCTGATCCTGCTGCACGGCTACCCGTACCACCGCCACGCCGCCCACCTCGCCGGAGTCTTCCCGCACGTGTACGCCGACTCCGGCGCGGCCCTCGTGCGCACCGGCGCCCGGGCGGTCACGGTCCTCGCCGAGATCCTCGAACTGGCGCCCTTCGGCAAGATCCTCTTCTCCAGCGGCGGCCACGGCCTGCCCGAGCTGCACGTCGTCGGCGCCCTGCTGTTCCGCGAGGCCCTGAGCCGGGTGCTGGGCGCCTGGGTCGCCGAGGACGCCTGGTCACCGGACGACGCCCAGCGGGTGGCCCGGATGGTCGCCGCGGACAACGCGCGGCGGGTCTACGCGCTGGACTGAGGGATGTGCGCAGGGGTGTGCGGCGGCGCCGGCGCCGTACAGACTGCTGCCATGCCCACCGATGCCACGCCGACCGAAGCGCTCCTCGCCCGCTTCCTGCGCGACCTCGCCCCGCTGCGGCCGCTGGCTCTCTGGGCGCACGGCTCGCTGGCCGGCGGCGACTACCAGGAGGGCCGCAGCGACCTCGACCTGATCGCGGTGCTACCGGACCCGCTCACCCTGGGCACGGTGCACGGGGTGGTCCGGACGCACCGCCGGCTGCGCGCCGCACCGCTCGCGGCCGGGCTGCACTGCACCTACCTCACCCCGGCTGCGTCGGGGGACCCCGGCCGGTCCCACCTGACCTGGGCGCACGGCCGTGTGACGCGCCGCCCGGTCACCCCCGTGACCCGGCGCGAACTGCACGACTTCGGCCGGGTGCTGCACGGCGGGCCGCCGGCCGGGCTGCTGCCGCCGGTCCCGGACCGGCAGCTCGGCGAGTTCGTCGTACGGGACCAGCGGGACTACTGGCGGCCCCATGTGGACCGCGCCCGGCTGTGGCGGCAGGACGTCTGGGTGGACCTCGGACTGCTCACCTTCGCCCGCGCCACCGTGACCCTGCGCGACGGACGGCTGGTCTCCAAGCGCGAGGCGCTGACCGAGCTGGCCGCCCTGGGCGCGCCCGCCGAGGTCGTGGAGGACATCACCCGCCGGCGCTACGGCGCTCCGGCCCCGCGGGACGAGGCCTGGCTCGCCCGCCGCGCCGGGCTGACCCGGGCCTACCTCGGGCCGGCGATCGACGAACTGGTCACCGTGTACGGATGACCTACGCGCGCGTGCCCACCGCCACCTCGGCAGAGGGGCCGGGCACGTCGAGGGCGGCCCCGGGGCGCTCCCGGAGCGCGAGCAGCACCCGCAGCACCCCGATCCACACCAGGCACGAGCCGAGCATGTGCAGGGCGACGAGGATTTCGGGCAGGTGCGTGAAGTACTGCACGTAGCCGATGACACCCTGCCCGAGCAGGATCAGGAACAGCTCCCGGGTGCGTGCCAGGGGTCCGCCGGGCGCGTCCACCGCCTTCAGCACGAACCACAGCGCGAAGGTCAGCGTCACCACGATCCAGGCGAGCACCGCGTGCAGCTTGGAGACGGTCTCCCAGTCGATCGGGATCCGCGGCACCTCCGAGGAGTCGCCCGCGTGCGGGCCGGCCCCGGTCACCACCGTGCCGACCGCGAGGAGCAGCACCGAGGCGGCCACCAGGAACCACACGAGCTGCTGCACCGCCTTGCCGACCAGCGGACGCGGCGCCTCGTCGCCCTCGCGGGTGCGCTGCCACATCACCGTGGCGATGGCGATCAGCCCCGAGGAGAGCAGGAAGTGCGCGGCGACCGTGTACGGGTTCAGGCCGACCAGGACGACGATGCCGCCGAGCACCGCGTTGCCCATGACCACCCAGAACTGCGCCCAGCCCAGCCGGGTCAGGCTCCGCCGCCGCGGCTTCTCGGCGCGCGCGGCGACGATCGCCCAGCCGACGGCGGCGCACAGCACGTACGTCAGCATGCGGTTGCCGAACTCGACGACCCCGTGGAAGCCCATGGCCCGGGTGGTGGTCAGCGAGTCCTCGGTGCAGGTCGGCCAGGTCGGGCAGCCGAGGCCCGAGCCGGTGAGGCGGACCGCGCCGCCGGTGACCACGATGATCACCGCCATGACGAGCGCGGCGAGCGCCGCCCGCCGGACGGTCCGGGGATCCGGGGTCCAGCGGTCGGCGATGAAGGCGAGCGGGTTGCGCAGCGCCGCGGTGGCGTCGGCGAGGGTCAGCTTGGGCACGTGCACCATGGTAGGCCGCCGCTTGTGCACACTTTCACGAGGGTCCATCGCGCCTCACTCCCAGCGGAAGAACTTCCCCGCCGCGGCCAGTCCCAGGACCGCCCACACCGCGAGGATCCCCAGATCGCCCCAGGGCACCCCGGCCCCGTGCTGGAGGACGTCCCGGAGCCCGTCGGAGAGCGCCGAGATCGGCAGCAGGCCGAGCACGTGCCGGCCGGCCGAGCCGAACTTCTCCAGCGGGACGACGACCCCGCCGCCGACGAGCAGCAGCAGGAAGACCAGGTTGGCGGCGGCCAGCGTCGCCTCCGCCTTCAGCGTGCCGGCCATCAGCAGGCCGAGCCCGGAGAAGGCGGCCGTGCCGAGCACCAGCAGGAGCAGTACGGCGAAGGGACTGCCGTGCGGGGACCAGCCGAGGGCGAACGCGATTGCGGTCAGCAGGATCACCTGGAGGAGCTCCGTGACCAGCACCGACGCCGTCTTCGCGGCCATCAGACCCCAGCGGGGCAGCGGGGAGGAGGCCAGCCGCTTGAGCACGCCGTAGCGGCGCTCGAAGCCGGTCGCGATGGCCTGCCCGGTGAACGCCGTGGACATCACGGCGAGGGCGAGGATGCCGGGCGCGAGGAAGTCCACGGCCTCGCCCTTGCCGGTGTCCACGATGTCCACGGAGCTGAACAGGACCAGCAGCAGGGTCGGGATCACGACCGTCAGCAGCAGTTGCTCGCCGTTGCGCAGCAGCATCCGGGTCTCCAGCGCCGCCTGCGCCGCGATCATGCGGGGGAGGGGCGCCGCGCCCGGCCTGGGGGTGTACGTACCCGACGCGGTGCTCATGAACGCAGCTCCTTGCCCGTGATCTCCAGAAAGACGTCCTCGAGGGTGTGCCGCTCGACCGAGATGCGGTCCGGCATCACCCCGTGCTGGGCGCACCACGAGGTCACCGTCGCCAGCAGCTGGGGGTTCACCTTGCCGGAGACCCGGTAGGCGCCCGGGGTCAGCTCGGCGGCCGTGCAGTCGGCGGGCAGCGCCTTCAGCAGGGAGGCCACGTCGAGGCCGGGGCGGCCGGTGAAGCGCAGGGTGTTCTCCGCGCCGCCCTTGCACAGCTCCTCCGGCGAGCCCTGGGCGATGACCCGGCCGCCGTCGATGATCGCCACGTCGTCGGCGAGCTGCTCGGCCTCCTCCATGTAGTGCGTGGTGAGGATCACCGAGACGCCGTCGGCGCGCAGGTCCCGCACCAGGTCCCAGGTGGCCCGGCGGGCCTGCGGGTCGAGTCCCGCGGTCGGCTCGTCCAGGAATACCAGCTCGGGGCGCCCGACGACGGCCATGGCGAGCGCGAGCCGCTGCTGCTGGCCGCCGGACAGCCGCCGGTAGGAGGTCCGGCCGCAGGAGCCGAGCCCGAGGCGCTCGATCAGCGCGTCCACGTCCAGCGGGTGCGCGTGCAGTCTGGCGACGTGCCGCAGCATCTCGTCGGCCCGGGCGCCGGAGTACACGCCGCCGGACTGGAGCATCACGCCGATCCGGGGACGCAGGTCGGCGGACTGCCGTACCGGGTCGAGGCCCAGGACGCGCACCGTGCCGGAATCCGGCCTCCGGTACCCCTCGCAGGTCTCGACCGTGGTCGTCTTGCCCGCCCCGTTGGGACCGAGCACGGCGGTCACTCCCGCCCGGGCCACCAGGTCCAGCCCGTCCACCGCGGTCTTCGTGCCGTACCGCTTCACCAAGGCCTCGACCTGGACCACGGGCTCACTTCGCATGAACCCAGAGTCTAGGGACGCCGCCGGGCGTTCAGACGCGGGGGTGCTGGAAGTCCTCCTCACGGGGCCGGTGCAGCGGGAGCCACCGCTGCGCGTAGGCCACCGCGTCCGCCACCGGGAACAGGCGCGCGTCGGCGGCGCCCACCTTCCCGCGCACGACGGGCCGGTCCCGTTCGAAGTCGTGGCCCAGCTCGTCGAAGCGGTCCGAGGTGATCGACACCTCGGTCACCGTCTCCCAGCCGCCGCCCGGCGCCGGCCGGCCGACGTTCACCAGCGGCGACGGGGTGCGGTACTCGGCCAGGTGGAAGCTGGTGCAGGCGTCGTAGCCGGCGCCGAGCAGCAGCACCCGGGCGTCCAGTTTCTCCAGCCGGGCCAGCGGGCTCCGCTCGCCGAGCCGGCAGTCGCGGGCGTGCCCGTCCACGATGCCGGCCGCGCGGGGGCCGAGGGCCGCGAAGGAGGTCTGCGGATGCGCGCTGCGCAGGGCGCCCGGCCAGGTCCGCACGGTCTCCGGTACGACGCCGACGCCACGCGAGGGAGTGGTCGCCGGGTCGTACGGGGGCATGGTGGCGCGGATGCGGTCCCACCACTCCTCGGGCACCCGCGGGCTGCGCCACAGCGCCGGGTCGGACTGGTCGCCGGACTGGGTGGGGACGACGAGCGTGCCGGCCGGGCCGAGCGCGTCGAGGAGCGCCTGGACGACGGCGACGGCGCCCCCGTTCACCCAGCCGAGGGAACTCAGCGAGGAGTGTGCCAGGAGGGTCTCGCCGCGTTCGACACCCAGTCGGCGCAGCTCCTCGGCCAGGCTGTCCCGGGTGAGAAGAGGGCCGGTCGGAGGGGGTGTGGACATGGTCCCGGAGTCTCTCCGACCAGGGGCCGCGGCGCCAGTGAGCCGCCTGGCCGGGCTGGGCGGGATGATCGATCAGAAGGTCATTTCCGCAGGTGGGATTAGGTATGCCTAAGTGACGCAGGGCACCGGGGGGTGATCCGGACGGCGCTTGTCAGTCTCCGAGGAATTACGCAACAATGGCGTTGTGAAAAACGTCGGCGAGGCTCGGGAGACCCCGGTGGGGACCCCGCAGGAGGAGCTCGCGACCGGGGAGCGCTCGACGCGCAACCGGGTCGCGCGGTCCATCCTGGACCACGGCCCGTCGACCGTCGCCGAGCTGGCCGGACGGCTGGGCCTGACCCAGGCCGCCGTACGCCGCCACCTGGACGCGCTCGTCGCGGACGACGTCGTGGAGGCCCGCGAGCAGCGGGTGTACGGCGCGCGCACGCGCGGCCGGCCCGCCAAGGTGTTCGCGCTCACCGACTGCGGCCGGGACGCCTTCGACCAGTCGTACGACAAGCTGGCCGCGGACGCGCTCCGCTGGATCGCCGAGCGGGAGGGCGGTCCGGAGGCGGTCGCCGCCTTCGCCCGGGCCCGGTTCGCCGCACAGGCGGAGGCCTACCGCGAGGCGATCGAGAGCGTCGGCCCCGAGCTGCGCGCCGAGGCACTGGCCAAGGCCCTCAGCGCGGACGGGTACGCTGCTGCGGCGCGCAGCGCGCCCCTTCCGCAGCGGGGTGAGCAGCTCTGCCAGCACCACTGCCCGGTCGCGCACGTGGCGGAGCAGTTCCCGCAGCTGTGCGAGGCGGAGACGGAGATCTTCGCCGAGCTGCTGGGTACCCATGTGCAGCGGCTGGCGACCATCGCGCACGGCGACGGCGTCTGCACGACGTTCATCCCCAAGATTTCGAAGTCCGACAACCAGAGCCACCAAGCATCTGCAAGCACGGCCGGGAGGAACCCCGCATGACTCTCCCCACGGAGACTGCCCACCCCGAACTCGAGGGTCTGGGTAAGTACGAATACGGCTGGGCCGACTCCGACACTGCCGGCGCCTCTGCGAAGCGCGGCATCAACGAGGACGTCGTCCGGGACATCTCCGCGAAGAAGTCCGAGCCGGAGTGGATGACGAAGCTCCGTCTCAAGGGCCTCAGGCTCTTCGAGAAGAAGCCCATGCCGAACTGGGGCTCGGACCTGTCGGGGATCGACTTCGACAACATCAAGTACTTCGTGCGCTCCACCGAGAAGCAGGCGGAGTCCTGGGAGGACCTGCCCGAGGACATCAAGAACACGTACGACAAGCTCGGCATCCCCGAGGCGGAGAAGCAGCGCCTCGTGGCCGGTGTCGCGGCCCAGTACGAGTCCGAGGTCGTCTACCACCAGATCCGTGAGGACCTGGAGGAGCAGGGCGTCATCTTCCTCGACACCGACACCGCGCTGAAGGAGCACCCGGAGCTCTTCAAGGAGTACTTCGGGACGGTCATCCCGGTCGGCGACAACAAGTTCGCGTCGCTGAACTCCGCGGTGTGGTCCGGCGGCTCCTTCATCTACGTGCCGAAGGGCGTGCACGTCGAGATCCCGCTCCAGGCCTACTTCCGTATCAACACGGAGAACATGGGCCAGTTCGAGCGGACCCTGATCATCGTCGACGAGGGCGCCTACGTGCACTACGTCGAGGGCTGCACCGCCCCGATCTACAAGTCGGACTCGCTGCACAGCGCGGTCGTCGAGATCATCGTCAAGAAGAACGCCCGCTGCCGCTACACGACCATCCAGAACTGGTCGAACAACGTCTACAACCTGGTCACCAAGCGCGCCGTCGCCTACGAGGGCGCGACCATGGAGTGGATCGACGGCAACATCGGCTCCAAGGTGACGATGAAGTACCCGGCCGTCTACCTGATGGGCGAGCACGCCAAGGGCGAGACCCTGTCCATCGCCTTCGCGGGCGAGGGCCAGCACCAGGACGCCGGCTCCAAGATGGTCCACATGGCGCCGAACACCTCGTCCAACATCGTCTCCAAGTCGGTGGCGCGCGGCGGCGGCCGCACCTCGTACCGCGGCCTGGTCGAGATCGGCGAGGGCGCCGCGGGCTCCAAGTCCAACGTGCTCTGCGACGCGCTGCTGGTCGACACCATCTCCCGCTCCGACACGTACCCCTACGTGGACGTCCGCGAGGACGACGTCTCCATGGGCCACGAGGCGACCGTCTCCAAGGTCTCCGAGGATCAGCTCTTCTACCTGATGAGCCGCGGTCTGTCCGAGTTCGAGGCGATGGCGATGATCGTGCGCGGCTTCGTCGAGCCGATCGCCAAGGAACTCCCCATGGAGTACGCCCTCGAGCTCAACCGGCTGATCGAGCTCCAGATGGAGGGCGCGGTCGGCTGACGCCACCGCCGCTCCCGTCAAGCCACTCACGTAAGAAAGCGAGCAGACCGACAGCCATGGCTGAGGCTCAGAACATCCCCGTGGGCTCCACCACCGCGGGCCAGATCGCGGTGGCCGCCGAGTCGACCGTCGCCACGCGCATGAGCGTGCCCCCGTCCTTCGACGTGGCGGACTTCCCGGTCCCGCACGGCCGCGAGGAGGAATGGCGGTTCACGCCGCTGGAGCGCCTGCGCGGCCTGCACGACGGCACCGCCGTCGCGACGGGCGCCGGCGTGAAGGTCGCCGTGGAGGCCCCCGAGGGCGTGACCGTCGAGACCGTCGGCCGCGACGACGCGCGGATCGGCCGGGCCGGCACCCCGGTGGACCGCGTCGCCGCGCAGGCGTACTCGGCGTTCGAGCAGGCCGGCGTGGTCACCGTCCCCAAGGAGACGGTGCTCACCGAGCCGATCCGCATCGCCGTGCACGGCGAGGGCGGGGTCGCCTTCGGCCACCAGGTGATCGAGCTGGGCGCCTTCGCCGAGGCCGTCGTCGTCATCGACCACACCGGTGACGCGGTCCTCGCCGCGAACGTCGACTACGTCCTGGGCGACGGCGCCAAGCTGACCGTCGTCTCCGTCCAGGACTGGGACGAGAAGGCCGTCCACGTGGCCCAGCACAACGCGCTGATCGGCCGGGACGCCTCCTTCAAGTCCGTGGTCGTCACCTTCGGCGGCGACCTGGTCCGGCTGCACCCGCGCGTGGAGTACGCCGGTCCCGGCGGCGAGGCCGAGCTGCTCGGCCTGTACTTCACCGATGCCGGGCAGCACCAGGAGCACCGCCTGCTGGTCACCCACAACACTCCGCACTGCAAGTCGAACGTCGTCTACAAGGGCGCGCTCCAGGGCGACGACGCGCACGCCGTCTGGATCGGCGACGTGCTCATCGAGGCCGCCGCCGAGGGCACGGACACCTACGAGATGAACCGCAACCTCGTCCTCACGGACGGCGCGCGCGTCGACTCGGTGCCGAACCTGGAGATCGAGACCGGTGAGATCGTCGGCGCCGGCCACGCCTCCGCCACCGGCCGCTTCGACGACGAGCAGCTCTTCTACCTGATGGCCCGCGGCATCCCCGAGCAGGACGCCCGTCGCCTGGTGGTCCGTGGCTTCTTCGCCGAGCTGGTCCAGCAGATCGGCGTCGCCGACATCGAGGAGCGCCTGCTCACCAAGATCGAGCAGGAGCTGGAGGCCTCGGTCGCATGACGTCCTTCGTACGCGCCTGCGGGCTGAGCGAGCTGGAGGAGGACACCCCGAAGCGGGTGGAACTCGACGGCACGCCGGTCTCGGTCGTGAAGACGGAGGGCGAGGTGTTCGCCATCCACGACATCTGCTCGCACGCGAACGTCTCCCTCTCCGAGGGCGAGGTGGAGGACTGCCAGATCGAGTGCTGGCTGCACGGCTCCGCCTTCGACCTGCGCACCGGCAAGCCGTCCGGCCTGCCCGCGACGCGCCCCGTCCCCGTATACCCCGTAAAGATCGAAGGGGACGACGTTCTCGTCTCCCTCACCCAGGAGTCCTGAGGCACCCATGGCAACGCTTGAAATCCGAGACCTGCACGTCACCGTCGAGGCCGACAACGCCACGAAGGAGATCCTCAAGGGCGTCGACCTGACCGTGAAGCAGGGCGAGACGCACGCCATCATGGGCCCCAACGGCTCGGGCAAGTCGACCCTCGCCTACTCGCTCGCGGGTCACCCGAAGTACACGATCACCAGCGGCACCGTGCTGCTCGACGGCGAGGACGTCCTGGAGATGTCCGTCGACGAGCGCGCCCGCGCGGGCCTGTTCCTGGCGATGCAGTACCCGGTCGAGGTCCCCGGCGTCTCGGTCTCCAACTTCCTGCGCACCTCCGCCACCGCCGTCCGCGGCGAGGCCCCGAAGCTGCGCACCTGGGTGAAGGAGGTCAAGGAGGCCATGGAGCGCCTCAACATGGACCCGTCCTTCGCCGAGCGCAACGTCAACGAGGGCTTCTCCGGCGGTGAGAAGAAGCGGCACGAGATCCTCCAGCTCGAGCTGCTCAAGCCGAAGGTCGCGATCCTCGACGAGACGGACTCCGGTCTGGACGTCGACGCCCTCCGCATCGTCTCCGAGGGCGTCAACCGCGTCCGCGAGACCGGCGAGGTCGGCACCCTGCTGATCACGCACTACACGCGCATCCTGCGCTACATCAAGCCCGACTTCGTCCACGTCTTCTCCGCCGGCCGGATCGTGGAGTCCGGCGGCGCCGAGCTCGCCGACAAGCTGGAGGAAGAGGGCTACGAGGCTTACACGAAGGGTGGCGCATCCGCGTGACGCAACTGCCGGGCCTCCTCGACACCGAGGCGATCCGCAAGGACTTCCCCATCCTGGACCGCGCGGTCCACGACGGCCGGAAGCTCGTGTACCTGGACAACGCGGCGACCTCGCAGAAGCCGCGTCAGGTGCTGGACGCCCTGAGCGAGTACTACGAGCGCTACAACGCCAACGTCCACCGCGGTGTGCATGTGCTCGCCGAGGAGGCCACGGCGCTGTACGAGGGCGCGCGCGACAAGGTCGCCGAGTTCATCAACGCGCCCAGCCGCGACGAGGTGATCTTCACCAAGAACGCCTCCGAGTCGCTGAACCTCGTGGCCAACATGCTGGGCTGGGCCGACGAGCCCTACCGGGTGGACCACGAGACCGAGATCGTCATCACGGAGATGGAGCACCACTCCAACATCGTGCCGTGGCAGCTGCTCGCGCAGCGCACGGGCGCGAAGCTGAAGTGGTTCGGCCTCACCGACGACGGCCGGCTCGACCTGTCCAACATCGACGAGGTCATCACCGAGAAGACGAAGATCGTCTCCTTCGTGCTGGTGTCCAACATCCTGGGCACGGTCAACCCGGTCGAGGCGATAGTCCGCCGGGCCCAGGAGGTCGGCGCGCTGGTGTGCGTCGACGCCTCGCAGGCCGCGCCGCACATGCCGCTCGACGTCCAGGCCCTCCAGGCCGACTTCGTGGCCTTCACCGGTCACAAGATGTGCGCCCCGACCGGCATCGGTGTGCTGTGGGGCCGCCAGGAGCTGCTGGAGGACCTGCCCCCGTTCCTCGGCGGCGGCGAGATGATCGAGACGGTGTCGATGCACTCCTCGACCTACGCCCCGGCGCCGCACAAGTTCGAGGCGGGCACGCCGCCGATCGCCCAGGCGGTCGGTCTCGGCGCGGCGATCGACTACCTGAGCGCGCTCGGCATGGACAAGATCCTCGCGCACGAGCACGCGCTCACCGAGTACGCGGTGAAGAGGCTCGCCGAGGTGCCGGACCTGCGGATCATCGGCCCGACCACGGCCGAGGACCGCGGGGCCGCGATCTCGTTCACACTGGGCGACATCCACCCGCACGACGTGGGCCAGGTGCTCGACGAGCAGGGCATCGCGGTACGCGTGGGTCACCACTGCGCGCGCCCCGTCTGCCTGCGGTACGGAATTCCCGCGACCACGCGAGCGTCGTTCTATCTGTACTCCACGCCGGCGGAGATCGACGCTCTGGTCGACGGGCTGGAGCACGTACGGAACTTCTTCGGATGAAGGGCTGACGCGTGAAGCTGGACTCGATGTACCAGGAAGTCATCCTGGACCACTACAAGAACCCGCACGGGCGGGGCTTGCGGGATGGCGACGCCGAGGTGCACCACGTGAACCCGACGTGCGGCGACGAGATCACCCTCCGAGTGAAGTACGACGGCACGACCATCGAGGACGTCAGTTACGAGGGCCAGGGCTGTTCCATCAGCCAGGCCTCCGCCTCGGTGCTGAACGAGCTGCTGGTCGGCAAGGACCTGGCCGACGCGCAGAAGATCCAGGAGACCTTCCTGGAGCTGATGCAGTCCAAGGGCAGGATCGAGCCGGACGACGCCATGGAGGAGGTGCTGGAGGACGCGGTCGCGTTCGCCGGCGTCTCCAAGTACCCCGCCCGGGTCAAGTGCGCCCTCCTGAGCTGGATGGCGTGGAAGGACGCGACGGCCCAGGCACTGGACGGCGCCGACGCCGAAAGGAAGACGGCATGAGCGACACCGTGGAGATGAAGCCCGCCTCCGAGGAGGAGCTCCGCGAGGCCCTGATGGACGTCGTCGACCCCGAGCTGGGCATCGACGTCGTCAACCTGGGCCTGATCTACGGCATCCACGTCGACGACGCGAACATCGCGACCGTCGACATGACCCTGACGTCCGCGGCCTGCCCGCTGACGGACGTGATCGAGGACCAGGCCAAGTCCGCCACGGACGGCCTGGTCAGCGAGTTGCGCATCAACTGGGTCTGGATGCCGCCGTGGGGCCCCGACAAGATCACGGACGACGGGCGCGAGCAGCTTCGCGCGCTCGGCTTCAACGTCTGACGCAGCACCCCGCGAAGGGGGCCGCGGCCGTGTGCCGCGGCCCCCTTCCGCATGTCCGGCCCGGGCACGGGCACCGATGTGTACGCTCGTACACATGGGATACCTCTGGCTCGCCTGCGCCATCGCCGCCGAGGTCGTCGCGACGACCGCGATGAAGTACAGCGAGGGCTTCAGCAGGCCGGTGCCCTCCCTGGTGACGGCCCTCGGCTACGTCGTCGCCTTCGCGCTGCTCGCCCGGACCCTGCGGACGGTGTCGATCGGCACGGCGTACGCGATCTGGTCGGGCGCGGGGACGGCGACGATCGCCGTCATCGGCCTGACGCTCTTCGGGGAGGGGCTGAGCACCGCCAAGGTCGCCGGGATACTCCTGATCATCGGGGGAGTGGTGGTCCTGAACCTGGGCGGTGCGCACTGATGCCCCGCCGTCATGACCCCGGCCGTCGGCAGCGGATCATCGACGCGGCGCTCCGGGTCGCGGGGGAGAAGGGCATCGCGGGGCTCAGCCACCGCTCGGTGGCCGCCGCGGCGGACGTGCCGCTCGGCTCCACGACGTACCACTTCGCCGGCCTGGACGACCTGCTGGTGGCCGCCCTGGAGCAGGCCGGCGAGGGGTTCGGCGACGTGCTCGACGCCGACGGGGTCCTCGCCGACCCGGACGCCGACCTCGCGGCGGGCCTCGCGCGGGTCCTCGGCGACTGGCTGGCCGGCGACCGGCCGGGGGCGGAGCTGGAGTACGAGCTGTACCTCGCCGCGCTCAGACGCCCCGCCCTGCGGCCCGTCGCCGCGCGCTGGACGCGCCGGACGGCCGCGCGGCTGGCCGAACGCACCGATCCGCGGACGGCCCGGGCCCTGCTGGCGCTGATGGACGGCATCTGCCTCCAGGTGCTGCTCACCGGCGGTTCCTACGACGAGGAGTACGCGCGCGACGCCCTGGCCCGGCTGATCCTCTGAGGCGGCGACCGGCACGTGAGACACGGTTCGCTCCGGCGCCCCCGCCCACGTTAGGTTTTCCCACATGACCGACACGACTGCTTCCCGCACCACCGGTGCCGTGGCCGCCGGCCTCGCCACCATCGCCTCCGACGGCACCGTTCTCGACACCTGGTTCCCGGCCCCCGAGCTGGTCGCGGACCCCGGCCCGGCCGGCACCGAGCGGCTGTCCGCCGAGCGGGCCGCGGAGCTGCTGGGCGGCGGTGCGACCGCGGCGACCGGCCCGGACGCCCGCCGGGGCGTCGAGGTGGTCGCGGTCCGTACGGTCATCGCCTCGCTGGACGAGAAGCCGGTCGACGCGCACGACGTCTACCTGCGCCTGCACCTGCTCTCGCACCGCCTGGTCAGGCCGCACGGCCAGAACCTGGACGGCGTCTTCGGTCACCTCGCCAACGTCGCCTGGACCTCGCTCGGCCCGGTCGCCGTCGACGACATCGAGAAGGTGCGGCTGAACGCCCGCGCCGAGGGCCTGCACCTCCAGGTCACCTCGATCGACAAGTTCCCGCGCATGACGGACTACGTCGCCCCGAAGGGCGTCCGCATCGCCGACGCCGACCGGGTGCGCCTCGGCGCCCACCTCTCCGAGGGCACCACGGTCATGCACGAGGGCTTCGTCAACTTCAACGCCGGCACGCTCGGCACCTCCATGGTCGAGGGCCGCATCTCCGCGGGCGTCGTGGTCGGCGACGGCTCCGACATCGGCGGCGGCGCCTCCACCATGGGCACGCTGTCCGGCGGCGGCAACGTGATCATCGCCATCGGCGAGCGCTGCCTGGTCGGCGCCGAGGCGGGCGTGGGCATCGCGCTCGGCGACGAGTGCGTGGTCGAGGCCGGCCTGTACGTCACCGCGGGCACCCGCGTCACCATGCCCGACGGCCAGATCGTCAAGGCCCGCGAGCTCAACGGCGCCTCCAACATCCTCTTCCGCCGCAACTCGGTCACCGGCGCGGTCGAGGCCCGCCCGAACAACGCGGTCTGGGGCGGCCTGAACGACATCCTGCACAGCCACAACTGATCACGGGCGGCCGGTGAGCGCCCTTCCGCGGCCCCCGGCGGCCCGGGGAGGGCGCTCACCCGCATCCGCCGCCGTACCTCCGGTTCGTCCCGCAGCCGGACACGAACCGCACAACGGCCGCCGCCGGCCGGCCCGTTGTCAGTGCCCGCGCCTATGGTCTCCAGTGCGCGGCCGGCTTCCGGGGGTTCCAGCTCCGAACGAATGGTTTCATCCCCGGCCTGTCCGGGGGCGGCCCGGAGACCCTGTCCGGGACCCAACCGACGACCGGGCTTCGTCGATGGCCACGAGATGACCCGCCAGCGCCGGCCGCGCACCTCCTCTCGGGTTCCACCTCGGCCTGGTCAGCCCATGAAGACGCTGTGCGTTCCGGGTACCTGTACCGCCAGCCCCGGGGGGATGACCTGGACGACGCCGCCTGCGCAGCCCGGAACGTTGTGGACCAGGGCGGGTGTGTCCGTGAAGTTGAAGACGGTGGACAGCCGGGTTATCTCGAAGCAGCCCTTCGGGTCGTCGTGACGGACCCCGTCGATCGCGAGGAACCCGGTCGCGGCGAAGGTCGAGCCCGGTACGGCGAGCGCGAGCGATCCGGCGGCGGCGAGTGTGGCGAGTGTCGAGCCGATGCGACGCATGGCGAACCTCCCGGCTTGGCGGCCCGGGGACGTCCCGGCCCTGCAACCGACCGTACGGAAGCGTGCACGCACCGCATCCGGGCGTCCCCCAAGTGGGCGACGGCGGCCGCCGTCGCCCGGTGAAAATCGGATGCGGCGGCCGGGTGGGCTGGCTACCGTCCGGGCGTGGCCTACACCTATCCGCCGCTGAACGTCGAAGTCCGCACGCCGCGTCTGACGCTGGCCGGCGCGTCCGACGAACTGCTGGAACGTCTCGTGCCGCTCGTGCGCGCCGGGGTCGCCGACGCCGAGCCGTGGCCGTTCGACGATCCGATCTCGTTCTACGCCGACAGCCCCGAACGCGAGTGGCGGTGGCTGCGCGGCATCTGGGCCGGCCGGGGCCGCGTGAGTCCGGATGCGTGGCGGCTGTACTTCGTGGTGATGGTCGACGGCGAACCGGTCGGCATGCAGGACCTCATCGGCAGGAACTTCACCCGGTTCGGCACCGTGTCCAGCTTCTCGTGGCTCGCCCCCGCCAGCCGCGGACAGGGACTCGGCAAGGAGATGCGGGCGGCGATCCTGCATCTGGCCTTCGCCGGGCTGGGCGCACGCGAAGCGGGCAGCGACGCCTTCGTCGACAACACGGCGTCCAACCGCGTCTCCCATGGGCTGGGTTACGAACCGAACGGCACGGACTGGGACACCCGCCGTGGCGACCCCGCAAGGATCCAGCAGTGGCGGCTCACCCGGGACGCGTGGGAACGGGTCCGCCGGGACGACATCGAGCTGACCGGCGTCGAGGAATGCCTGCCCGTTCTGGGCATCGGCACGATCTGACACGACCGTCACGGCCCCGCCGGGCCGGTCAGGGTGCGACGAGCCGTTCGTACAGTGCCGCCAGTGCGTCGGCCGTCTCCCGGCCGGCGGGCAGCAGGGGCGGTCGTACCGGGCCCGCGGGCAGGCCGAGCCGGCCGAGCAGGGCCTTGGCGGTGACCGTGCCGGGCAGGCCCGCGTCCATCATCGCCTCGATCAACGGCGTCACGCCCAGCTGGAGTTCGGCCGCGCGGGCCGTGTCGCCCGCGTCGAACGCGTCCAGGACGGCGGCGATCCGCCCCGGCACCGCGTTCGCGACCGTGCTGACACAGCCCGCCGCGCCCACCGCGTACAGCGCGAGCACGTGCTCGTCGCAGCCCGCGTAGTACGCCAACTCCGTCGCCGCCAGCACCTTCTGGGTGCCGAGGAAGTCGTACGAGCAGTCCTTGACCGCGACGATCCGGGGGTGTTCGGCGAGCCGGATCATCGTCTCCGGCTCGATCCGGGTGCCGGTGCGGCCCGGGATGTCGTAGAGCATCACCGGCAGCCCGCTCGCGTCGGCGACCTGCCGGAAGTGCGCTTCCAGCGCCTCCTGCGGCGGCCGGCTGTAGTACGGCGTCACCACCAGTACGCCGTCGGCGCCCGCCTTCTCCGCCGCCCGGGCCCCCTCGGCCGTGTGCCGGGTGTCCGCCGTGCCGACGCCGGCCACCAGCGCGGCCCGGTCGCCGACCGCCTCCCGGACGGCCGCGATCAGGTCCGCCTTCTCGGTGTCCGTGGTGGTGGGCGACTCGCCCGTGGTGCCGCTCAGCACCAGCCCGTCGCAGCCCCCGGCCACGAGCCGGTCCGCCAGCCGCCCGGCGCCCTCCAGGTCGAGTGCGCCCGCCTCGGTGAACGGGGTGATCATCGCGCACAGGGTGCGGCCGAAGGGCTTGCGTCGGGTCGTCATGCAGGTAGTCTCGGCCGGACGACGGTGAAGCTCTACTTAATTCTGCTACCAGGTATTGGTAAGCATTACTGAATAGTGGGGGTGGTGGCCGAAGGTCCTGTGTCCAAGTCGGCCGACATGGGTCACTATGAGTCGGGACGGTCATTGACGTCGGTCATGGGAGGCACCATGAAGCTCGGCAAGGCACTGGCCACCGGAGTCGCCGAGGAGCGGCCCCTCGTCCGTCAGGAGGAGCCGGAGCTCCCCGAGGAGATCACCCGCACCGCACCGGCCGAGCCGGCCCGCGAAGAGGTACCGGCGGCCCGATGAGGCTGCGGCTCCCGGTGGAACGCCCGACGGAGCCGCCGACCGGATACAAGATCGCCCATCCGGTGCTGTCGCAGGACGGCGCCCGGGCCGGGTTCACCGGTGTGTCCCTGGGTGGCGCGCTGCCGTACGGCGTGCTCGACGACGCGTCCTGCGTCTACGGGCGGCGGCACCGTGCGCCCGCGCGGCTGTGCGACTGCGGCTTCCACTGCGTGCACGACCGCACGGCCGCCGAGGCCCTGCTGTGCACCGCCGAGCACCGGGCCGCGGTCCTGCTCGAAGTATCCGTGCTCGGCGCCTACATCCGCTTCGAGCGCGGCTTCCGGTACGCCCGGCAGCGGGTGCGCACGGCGACCGTGGGCCCGTGCGCCTGCGGGGCCGGGGCGGTCGCGCTCGCCGACGCCGGCTGGGGCAGGCCCGGCTGGCAGGCCCTGGCGCCCGCGTGCGCGGGCTGCGCGGGGGCTCGTACGGCCGTCCCGCTCGCCGGGTTCGCCCGGCTGGCCGGAGAAGGGCTGCGGGTGGTGGCGGCCGCCGCCGCGCCGTCCGCCGCGTTGACGGCCGACGGCGACCTGGGCGTACCCGAACTCGTGGCCGAGGCGGCCCTGTTGCAGGCCCGGCTGGACTGGTTCCAGACGCAACTCGCCCGGCTCGGCTCACCCGGGACGGGGGGAGAGGGGAGAGGGTGACGGACCCGGGCCTGGGTACTCGGGGGGTTCCGTACGGAGGAGGAGGCGGAACACGTGACCGTGACCTCGCAGACACGGCCCTCTGTCGACGGGCACCCGTCCACGGGTGAACTCGTCAGCCGGGCCACCGAACAGCTTTCCCGGCTCCTGCGGCAGGAGGTCGCCCTCGCCAAGGAGGAGCTGGCCGAGAAGGGGCGCCATGCCGGACGGGGCGGCGGACTGCTCGGTGCCGCGGGCGCCGTCGGTTACGTCGGCCTCATCACCCTGGCCGGCGCCGCCACCGCCGCGATCGCCCTCGCGCTGCCCGTGTGGGCGTCGGCGCTGATCGTCGCCGTGGTGTTCTTCGCCGTGGCCGGTCTGCTGGCCATGGCCAGCCGGGCCCAGTTGCGCCGCGCGACCCCGCCCAAACCCGAGGCGACGCTCGACAGCGTCAAGGCGGACGTCGACGTGATCAGGGAAAGGGCACACCGATGAGCCACAAGAACCCGCACGGCTCGGGCGCCAAGGGCCCCGACGAACTGCGGCACCAGATAGAGCAGACCCGCAGCCAGCTCGGCGACACCGTCGAGCAGCTCGTCGGCAAGGTCGACATGAAGGGACGGGCCAAGGCCCGCGCCGCCGACCTGAAGGACAAGGCCGGCGCCATGACGGTGCAGCTCCGCTCCAGCGCCGCACAGGCCGGGCACACCGTGCAGGAGCGGGCGGCCAGGACCGGGCACGCGGTGCAGGAGCGGTCCAGTCACGCCCGGCACGCGGTGCAGGAGCGGTCCAGTCACGCCCGGCACGCGGTGCAGGAGCGGTCCGGCCACGCCCGGCAGGCGGTCCAGGACCGTGCCGCCCCGGCCAGGCACGCCCTGCAGGAACGCGCCACGAGCGCCGGGCACGCACTGCAGGAGCAGGCCACCAGTGCCGGTCACGCACTGCAGGAGCGGGGTGCGCGTGCGCGGCACGCGGGCGACGGCCTCCGGCAGTCCCTGCACCGGGCGCTGGACGCGGGCAGGCGGCACCCCGGACCGGTGCTGGCCGCGGGCGCCCTGACCGCCGCCGCGATCGCGGCGGCCGTCACCTGGCGCCGGCAGCGCAGCCGCTGCTCCTGACCCGCTCCGGACCGCCTGTCCCGCCGGCGGGACGGCGTCGCCGACCACCCTCGCACCGCGGACTTCGTCCTCCTGGACGGGAAACGGTGCGAGGGTGGTCGCATGCCGGACGTGACCGTGACCGAGGACCCCGAGGCGGCGGCCGCCGCCGCCGGACCCGCTGAGGGCCCGGCTGCCGGCGGAGCCGGCCGCGGCCGCCGGATCGTCGTCGCCCTCCACCCCACGGTCCGGGACCGGACCGAGAGCCGAGCAGGAGCCCCGCCATGCCCGAGGAATTCGAGATCGTCCGCGAGTTCGAGGTCGACGTCCCGCCGGAGAAGGTCTGGGAGGCGATCACCACCGGTACCGGCGGCTATCTGTGGCCGATGGACCCGCCCGAGCCCAGGGAGGGCGGCCGGGGCCCCTTCGGATCCACCGTCACCGCCTGGGACCCGCCCCACCGCTACACCAGCCGCAGCGAGGACGTGGGCATGCCCGGCCAGTCGCTGAACCAGCTCGACCACACCGTCGAGCCCCGCGACGAGGGCCGCCGCGCCCGGGTGCGCTACGTGCACAGCGGGATCTTCACCGGCGACTGGAACAACCAGTACGACGGCGCGAGCAAGCACACCAACTTCTACCTGCACACGCTGTGCGAGTACCTCACGCACTTCGCGCCCCGCCCCGTCGCCTTCGCCCAGGTGCACGGGCCCGCGGCCTCGGCGACGCCCGGGGCGCTCGCCGCCGTCGCCCGGGCCCTCGGGCTCGCGGACGACGCGGCCGCGGGCACGAAGACCGGCGTCCGGGGGCCCGGCGGGCGGACCCTGGACGCCGTGGTCGACTACCGGAACCCGTACTTCATCGGGCTGCGCACCGACAGCGCCCTCATCCGCTTCTTCGGACGCGGCCACTGGGGCGCCCCGCTCGGCGTCAGCGTCCACGACTTCGCGCCCGGCGCCGACGGCCCGGCGAACGAAGCCGCCTGGCAGGACTGGCTGAACGGCGTGTTCCGCCAGCCCTGAACCGGGCCGGAGGCTACGGACGGAACCGCAGCACCTGCGGGTCGTGGTCGCTGATCTGGTCGTTGAACTCCGAGTTGATGTGCACGCTGTCGTACTCGAGGCCGCAGTCGCGCCGGATCGCCGGGCTCACCAGGATCTGGTCCAGGACCTGCTGGTTGCCCTGGTAGTCGTAGGTGTAACGCTCGCTCTTCGGCAGCGACTTGATCGCCGACCACAGCTCGCCGTCGCCCTCGAGGATCCGGGCGGTGCCGGAGAACTCGAAGTCGTTCATGTCGCCGAGCGCGATGACGTTCGCGTTCTTCTGCACCGACAGGATGTCCTTGACGAAGGCGTTCACCACCGTCGCCTGCGCGTGGCGCTGGATCTCCGAGCTGCGCACCGGCGGCTGGTACTGGGAGGCCAGACCCTGGTCGCCGCCCTTGGAGTTCAGGTGGTTGGCGATGACGAAGACCGTCTTGCCGTGGAAGACGAACTCGCCGGCCAGCGGCTTGCGGCTGTTCGCCCAGGCCGCGTTCGCCGGGTCGACCCGGCCCGGGGAGGCGGTGAGCTGCGCCTTGCCGCGCACCTTGGTGACGCCGACCGCGGTGGTCGAGTCGCCGCCGGCGCGGTCCACGAAGGACACCCGCTCGGGGTTGAACAGGAACGCCTGGCGGATGTTGCCGCCGGGCTCGCCGCCGTCCTGGTCGTTGACCGGGTCGATGGAGCGCCAGTCGTACTTCGGGCCGCCGGCCGCGACGATCGCGTCGATCAGCTTGTGCACGGTCTCGCTCGCGTCGACCGTGCCGTCGTCCTTGGCGCCGTTGTTGTCCTGGATCTCCTCCAGGGACACGACGTCCGGCGACTGCAGGTTGTGCACGATCGCGGCGGCGTGCTGGTCGAACGTGGCGTCCGACGGGTCGAGGTTCTCGACGTTGTACGTCGCCACCGCGAGCTCGCGGTCCGACTGCGCCTGCGTGGTCTCGCGCTGCAGGCCGCCGCTCTTCAGCGTGCCCAGCTCGCTCGCGACCAGGGTGTAGCCGCCGTACTGGTTGAAGTCCAGCGGGCCGGTGGTGCTGCCCGCCAGGGTGTCGCCGACGTTCGCCTTCGGGAAGTCGGCGGTCGCGCCCAGCGACTGGATCTGCAGCCGGCCGGTGTTCTGGGAGTCGTAGGAGCCGTAGACCGTGCCGCCGCGGCGGCTCGCGTGCTCGTGCGGCTTCACCGTGACCCACAGCTCGCTGTACGGGTCGGTCGCGGTGACCACCCGCGCGTCGGCGACCTGGACGTTCATGCCCTCGAGGGACTCGTAGTAGTCGAGGGCGTACGCCGACGGGTCCAGGGCGAGGCCGTTGATCGAGCCGGCCGCGGCGGTGTCGCCGGCCGGGGCGTAGGCGTCCGGCACCGCGTCCTCGTCGACGACGACCGGCGCCGGGACGGCGTTGCCGGTGGAGACCGCGGTGACCGTGGGCTTGGTGATCTCCGTCACCGACTGGTTGCCGGAGGAGGCGCCGCCGGGGACGTACTCGGAGACCGTGCCGGTCACCGTGACCGAGTCGCCGACCGCGACCTTCGGCGTGGAGCTGGTGAAGACGAAGACGCCCTCGCTGGTGGCGGGGTTGTCGTCCGGCGTGGCGTCCTGCAGCCAGAAGCCCTTGGAGGAGCCGTAGGTGCGGGTGGCCGTGACGATGCCGGGGACGTCCGAGACCTTCTGCCCCGCGAACGGGGATATCCGGGTGGTGCCCTGGATGTCGTGCACGCGGACCGAGTCGGCGTGCGCGGGCGAGGTGAGGACGACGGCGGACGCCGCGCCGCAGACGGCGGCGACGGTGAGCGCGGCGAGGCGCGTGGAAGACCTGCTCGGCAAGGGATCCCTCCGGGGGATGTGACTGGGCGCCGGGACGAGGATGGAACGGCAGCGTGTGGGACTCGTGGCCCTCTGTGACACGCGTGAAGCCGAGTGAACAGTTGTCCCCCCAACTTCTACGCGCGTCAATCTCCTGCCTGTGGAGGGGAGTTGTCAAGGTTTCGGCCATGTACGGTGCCCGGCCGGGAGATGAACCGGGCGGCATGGGTGGAAATCCGTCTAGGCTGAGCGGCTGAGCCCTTTCACGGTCCGAGGAGATCCAGCCGATGTCAGACAGCTCCCCCCTGCCGCCCGTGCGGCTGCGTCCCGAAGCGGAGCTGGCGCGTGCCGCGCTGTCCACACCGTTGCTCTCCCGCGCCGCCCGCCTCGCCCGCTGGGCCGGGCCCGGCACCCGGGTCGACGCCGGCGGCGGACTGGTCGAGGAGCAGCTTCCGGCCGCCGCCGAGCTGCTCGGGCTGAGCGGGGACGACGCCGCCGCCCACGCGAGCGAGGCCTGGCGGGTGGCCGTGGACGCCGGACTGGTCGCGGTCACCGACGAGGAGGCCGGGACCGTGACGGCCGGCGAGGAGCTGGCGCTGCTCACCGCCGGGTCCCCGCACGACGTGCTCACCGTGTGGCTCAGCGCCCTGGAGACGGTCGTCGCGGACGCGAGCGTGCCCGACCTGGACGGTCTTCTCGACGCCATGGACGAGGGCGGCGAGGTCGATTTCGCGTCACTCGACTGGGACCCGGAGGCCGAGGCGGAGTTCCTCGACGGCGTCCTCGGCACGCTCTACGCGCTGACCGTCGCCGAGGGCGGCGCGGGCGAGGGTCCGGTGCCGCTGCCCGCCCTCGCCGCCTCGGTGATCGTCCCCAGTGACATGGGCGAACCCACCAACGACGTCCTGGAGCAGGTCTCCGACGCGATGATGCGGCTCGACGACCAGTTCCGGATGCTGGAGCCGGTCGGACTGGTCGAGTACCAGCCGGTGGACGAGGCGCTGATGGCCGACGCCGACGAGGAACCCGCAGCGCCGGTGGACGACACCGACGTCTCCCGCTACGGCATGGTCCGGCTGACCCCGCTCGGCGCGTACGGCCTGCGGGCGCGGCTGCTGGAGGCCGGCTTCGAGGCGCCCGCGGTGGGCGAACTCGCCGACAAGGGCGCGGACGCCCTGCTCGACGGCACCTCCCGCTTCGGCCAGTCCGCCGCCCGCGCCGAGACGGAGCAGTGGCTGGCCCGGCGCGAACCGCTCGCCTCGGCGCGGGAGTTGCTGGCGGCGGCGCGCGGCGCCGACGCCGGGGCGCCGCTGCGCCGACTGCGCTGCCAGCAGGCGCTGTCCCTGGTCGGCGCGGAGGCCGAGCCGGCGCTGCGGGAGGTCCTCGACGACCCGGAGCTGGGCGGGCTCGCCCGGGTCTGGCTCAGCGAACACGGCGCGGCGGACGTGCCCGCGCCCTCCCAGGACCTGGTGTTCTGGCTGACCGTCGACACCCTGGCCGCGCAGCTCCAGGCGGAGGGGAACTCCGAGGAACTGCAGGCCCTGGTGGAGGGACTGGCCGAGCAGCACAGCGGGTTCTTCGCGGCGGCGTGGCGGGTGGACCACCCCGCGACCGCCGACGTGCTGGAGGCGATGGGGCGGCTGCACCCGGACAAGAAGGTGGCCAAGGAGGCGCGCAAGGCCGCCTTCAAGGCCCGCTCGCAGCAGGGCGGCTAGGCGGAGGCGGCCCGGCGGACCGGCCGCGCGGCGGAGAGGGCCGTGCGCACGGTGGAGAGGGCCGTTCACGGCTGAGCGGAGGCGGGCCGCCGAGCGCGGACACCGGTGGGGCGGGGCGCGCCGGGCCCGCTGCTGCCTGCCCGCCCGCGGGTCGGGCGCCGAGCGGCCGCGGCCGGTTCCTTGACCGGCCATGGGGCAGTGCTTACGGATTCATGGAACAGGGACCCCGGCGGTAGCCCGGCGTTCAACTCCCGTTCAGCACCGGCCGGGAGCGTGAGCGCCGACCGCAGGACGCCACCCTCCACGGCACGCCCACTGTCACAGGAGACACCATGTCGCTCAGCCGCAGGGACTTCGCCAGAACATCCGCGCTCACCGGTGCCGGAGTCGCGCTCGCGGGCAGCGTCGGCGCCCTCGCCACCGCCCCGGGCGCCCTCGCCGCCACGGACACCGGCGGCGCGGACGGCGAGTCGGCCCACGGGCACGGGCACCACGGCGTCGGCTACGGCCCCCTGCTCCCCGACCCCGACGGCATCCTCGCGCTGCCCGCCGGATTCAAGTACCGGGTCATCACCTACAGCGGGAAGACCAAGCTGGAGTCGGGCGAGTTCACCCCGTCCAACCACGACGGCACCGCCACCTTCGACGGCCCGCGCGGCACCACGCTCCTCGTCAACAACCACGAACTCGCCGGGGCCCGCGCCCAGTGGCCGCACCCGGTGCCGCTCACCGAGGGCCTCGTCTACGACCCGGCCGCGGCCGGCGGCTGCACCGTCGTGGAGGTCCGGCGCGGCGGCGAGGTCGCCGAATGGGTGGGCATCGCCGGCACCGCCACCAACTGCGCGGGCGGCAGCACCCCCTGGGGCACCTGGCTCACCTGCGAGGAGACCGAGGACAAGGCCGGCAAGAACGGCTTCACCAAGGACCACGGCTACGTCTTCGAGGTCGACCCCGAGGACCGCCGGGCCAACCGCGACCCCAAGCCGGTCAAGGCCCTCGGCCGGTACGCCCACGAGGCCGTCGTCGTCGACCCCAAGCGCGGTCACCTCTACCTCACCGAGGACGCCTCCGGCCCCAACGGCCTGCTCTACCGCTGGACTCCGCCGGAGGGCTTCCGCCACGGCCGCGGCAAGCTGCGCACCCTCGCCGACGACGCCGGCGTCCTCCAGGCCTTCAAGTGCTTCGACTCCGGCGGCCAGTTCGTGGACGACCTGTCCCGCGCCACGAAGACCGGCACGGTCTACGGCGTCGACTGGGTCACCGTCCCGGACCGCGACGCCCGGCAGGTCTCCATCCGCAAGCAGTTCGGCGACGGCCAGATCACCCGCGCCCGCAAGCTCGAGGGCATGTGGTGGGGTGACGGCGGCGCCTACATCGTCTCCTCCTACGCCCGTGCGGAGAGCCCGGTCCAGCACGACGGCCAGGTGTGGTTCTACGACCCCAAGCGCCGCACCCTGACGCTGAAGGTCCTCATCGGCGTCAACCCGGACCCGTCCGCCGACGGCGACTTCGACGGCCCGGACAACATCACCGTCTCCCCCTACGGCGGCCTGGTCATCGCCGAGGACGGCGAGGGCGTGCAGCACCTGTTCGGCGCGACGGAGAGCGGCCGCACCTACCCCATCGCCCGCAACGAGCTGAACCTGGGCACCGCCGAGGAGCCCGAGTACAGCGAGTTCACCGGCGTCACCTTCTCGCCCGACGGCAGGACGCTTTACGCCAACATCCAGACGCCCGGCATCATGCTGGCCATCACGGGCCCGTGGAAGCGGCAGCAGCGCTGAACCGGCCGGTTTCCTCCGGCTGAGCGGCGTCCCGGGGGCGGCGGCCGGCGACGGGCGGGGCCATGATGGAGGCGTGTCCCGCCCGTCCGTGCCCGGTCCGGCCGCCGCCCCGGGACGGCTCGCGTCGGCGCCCACGCCCCGGACCGCCGTCGCCTGGCTGCCCCCGGGGCCGCTGTGGCCCGCCGTCCAGCGGATCCGCGCCGAGCACGACCCGCAGATCCGCCGGTGGCCGCCGCATGTGAACCTGCTCTTCGGCTTCGTGCCGGAGGACGACTTCCCGGCGGCGCTCCCGCTGCTGGCCGCGGCGGCCGCGGAGCGCGAGCCCTTCGGCATCCGGCTCGACGGGGTCCGCTTCTTCCGCCACCGCGCCTCCGCCACCGTGTGGCTCGACCCCGCGGCGGCCGGACTCGACCCCTGGACCCGGCTCCACGCCGCGCTGGCGGAGCCGTTCCCGGCCTGCGAGCACCGCTTCCCGCGCTTCACCCCGCACCTCTCGCTCGGCCGCACCCGGGCCCCGCGGGAGCTGGCGGCCGAGTGCGCCGCCCGGCTCGGTGCGCTGCACGCGCGCGTGGTCGGGGTCTGTGTGCTGTCCCGCCGCGGTGACGGGCCGATGCGCATCCGCGCCACGATCGCCCTGGGCACCGGCGTGATCGGCCGCCGGCCCGGCCCGGACCCGGCCGGCGCCTGTTACGAGCCGCCGGACAGCCGCTGACCGCGGGGCCCGAAGCGCTCCCGGTACTGTTCGGGATCGGCACGGTTCGCGAGGAGTTCCCGGATGACGCAGGCCAGACCCATGCGCGCGGACGCCCGGCGCAACTACGACCGGCTGCTGCGGGTGGCGGCCGAGGTCTTCGCCGAGCACGGGGAGAACGCCTCGCTCGACGACATCGCCAAGCGCGCCGGAGTCGGTTCCGGCACGCTGTACCGGCACTTCCCCAACCGCCGGGCGCTGCTGGAGGCCGCCTACACCGACCGGATGGCGGCGCTCGCCGCACGGGCCGACGAGCTGGCCGAGGCGCTGCCGCCGGGGGAGGCGCTGGAGGAGTGGCTGAACGAGCTGTGCGCCGGGACGATCCGGGTGCGCGGGCTGAAGGCGCTGCTGGGTTCGGCCGTCATGGACGGCGGGGCGGCGCCGATCCCGGTCTGCGGCGCCCCGGTCCGGGACGCGGCCGCCCGGCTGGTGGCCGCGGCCCGGGCCGCGGGCGCCCTGCGGTCCGACGTGGAGCCGCTCGAACTGCTGCGGCTGGCGCACGGCGTGGCGACGGCGTCGGAGTTCGCGGACGGGCAGGGCGGGCAGATCCGCCGCTATCTGGCCCTGCTGATGGAAGGGCTGTACGGGCAGCGGGACCGGCCGGCCGGCGGGCGCCCCGCGCGGGAGCGCCCCTGACCGTCGTACGGGCGGCGGCTACAGCGCCCGGGCTCCCGGGTCGACCATGTTCCGCACCGTGCGCGCCTTCACGAAGTCGCCCATCGCCGTCATCTCCCACTCGCCGGAGTACTGCCGGATGAGCTTGGCCATCATCACGCCGGTCTGCGGCTCGGCGCTGGTCAGGTCGAAGCGGACCAGCTCCTCGCCCGAGGCCGCGTCCACCAGACGGCAGTAGGCCTTGGCGACCTCGGTGAACTTCTGGCCGGAGAAGGAGTTGACCGTGAAGACCAGGCCGGTGACCTCCTGCGGGATCCTGCCGAGGTCGACGACGATCACCTCGTCGTCGCCGCCGCCCTCGCCGGTGAGGTTGTCACCCGAGTGCTTGATCGCGCCGTTCAGGATCGACAGCTTGCCGAAGTAGCAGCTGTCGACCGGGTTGCGCTGCGGGCCGTAGGCGATGACCGAGGCGTCCAGGTCGATGTCCCGGCCGCGGTAAGCGGGCTCCCAGCCCAGGCCCATCTGGACCCTGGAGAGCAGCGGGCGGCCGCCCTTGACCAGGGACACGGTCTGGTTCTTCTGGAGGCTGACCCGGCCCTTGTCCAGGTTGATCTTCCCGGCGCCGGGCGCGGGCGCGGCCGGGGCGGCGGGCGCCTGCGGAGGGGCGGACGGGGCCTGCGCGGGGGCCGGCGGTGCGGCCGGCGGCTGCGGCGGGGCCGCGGGCGCCGCGACCGGCGGTGCGGCGGGCGCGGCGGCGGGCTCCTCCACCGAGACGCCGAAGTCCGTGGCGATGCCGGCCAGCCCGTCGGCGTACCCCTGGCCGACGGCGCGGGCCTTCCACTGGCCGTTGCGGCGGTAGATCTCCATGACCACCAGCGCCGTCTCGGAGCCGAGCCGCGGCGGCGTGAAGGTGGCGAGGACCGCGCCGCCGGCGGCGTCCCGGACGGTCGCCGTCGGCTCGATGCCCTGGAAGGTCTGGCCCGCGGCGTCCGGGCTCGCGGTGACCACGATCTTCTCGATCTCCGGCGGCACGGCGGCGGTGTCGACCTCGATCGCGTCGGGCGCGGCACCGCCGCCGGACCGGTACGTCACACCCGGGCCGCCGGGCTGGTTGTAGAAGATGAAGTCGTCGTCGGAGCGCACCTTGCCGTCGGCGGTGAGCAGCAGGCCCGATACGTCGAGCCGCACCGGTGCGGCGACGTCCACCGTCACGCGGGCGGCGGACAGAGGGATGTTCGAGCCGGGGGTCATAGCTGTCATGACGTGTGAACGAACGGCACCGCTTTACCGTTCCCTTACCGACGGCCCGACCCCCGTTCGGCTCAGGGGACGACGACGATCTTGCGGCCGACGCCCGCCGCGAACTGCTCCAGCGCCTCGGGGTAGCGCTCCAGCGGGATCCGGTCGCTGATGAACACCTCCGGGTCCAGCACGCCGTTCGCGAACAGCTCCGCCGCCCGCTCGAAGCTGTGCAGCACCGCCATGGAGCCCGTGATGGTGATCTCCTGGTTGTAGATCCGGTACGGGTCGATGGTCACCCGGGCCGCGTAGTCGGCCACCCCGAACTGCAGGAACGTGCCGGCCTTCGCCACCCGGTCGAGACCGTCCTGGATGGCCGCCGCGTTGCCCGTCGCGTCCACCACCACGTCCCAGCCCCGCGGCCGGTCCAGCTCGTCCGCGTTCGCGGCCGACGCCGAGACGCCGAGCCTGCGCGCCGTCTCCAGCCGGGCCGGGTTCACGTCGACGACGTCCACGCTCGCCGCGCCGGTGCGCTTGGCCAGCTCCAGCATCATCAGGCCCATCGTCCCGGAGCCGTAGATCAGCACATGGGCGCCGAGGCGCGAGTTGAGCACGTCGTAGCCCCGCACCGCGCAGGACAGCGGCTCCACCAGGGCCGCGTCCTCGGTGCGCACGTGCTCGGGCAGCCTGACGCAGTTCGCCACGGGGGCCACCGCGTACCGCGCGGCGCCGCCGGCCGTGGTCACGCCGATCGCGGCCCACCGCTCGCACAGGTTGTTGTGGCCGGTGCGGCAGTGGCGGCACTCGTAGCAGTACAGGGACGGGTCCACGGCCACCCGGTCGCCGACCGCGACCTCCGTGACCTGCGTTCCGACGCCGACCACCTCGCCCGCGAACTCGTGCCCGGGGACGATGGGCAGCTTGGGCGCGAACTCGCCCTGGAGGATGTGCAGGTCCGTGCCGCACAGGCCGCACGCGGCCACCTCCACGACGACCTCGCGGGGCCCCGGCGTGGGGTCGGGCACCTCGGTGACGACGGCGCGGCCCACGGACTCGATGACGGCGGCCTTCATTTCACGGCTCCCAACGACAGGCCCTGGACCAGCTTGTCCTGGGCGGCGAACCCCGCGGCGAGCACCGGCAGGGAGATGACGAGCGACGCGGCGCACACCTTGGCCAGGAACAGGCCCTGGCTGGTGATGAAGCCGGTCAGGAAGACGGGGGCGGTCTCGGCGACCACGCCCGTCAGGACCCGGGCGAAGAGCAGTTCGTTCCAGCTGAAGATGAAGCAGATCAGGGCGGTCGCCGCGATGCCGGGCAGGGCGATCGGGGCCACCACGCGCGCGAGGACGGTCGGCAGCCGGGCTCCGTCCACCCGGGCCGCCTCGATCACCGCCACCGGCACCTCGGCGAGGAAGGACTGCATCATCCACACCGCGATCGGCAGGTTCATCGAGGTGTAGAGGACGACCAGCAGCCAGATGTCGTCGAGCATCCCGGTGTTCTTCGCGAACAGGTAGACGGGCAGCAGGCCCGCCACGGCCGGCAGCATCTTCGTGGACAGGAAGAAGAACAGGACGTCGGTCCACTTGCGCACCGGCCGGATCGACAGCGCGTACGCCGCCGGCAGGGCGAGCAGCAGCACGCAGGCGGTGGAGACCACCGAGGCCACCGTGGAGTTGATCAGCGCGGGCCAGGGACTGGCCCCGCCGCCGGTGCCGAAGAACTCGCGGTAGCCGTCCAGGGTGAGGGAGGCGGCGAAGGAGGGCGGGTTGGTCGCCGCGTCCGCCTCGGAGTGGAAGGACGTCAGGGCCATCCAGGCGATGGGCAGGAAGAACACGATGCCGGCCAGCCAGGCCACCAGGCCCAGGCCGGTTCCCGTGCGCACCCTGCGCTTGACGACGGTGGCGCTCATGCGCGGGACACCTCCTCGCGGAACAGGGACGACACCACGCGCAGGGCGAAGGTCGCGATGACGATGGAGCCGACGACCACCAGGACGCCGGCGGCCGAGGCCAGACCGTTCTCGTGGGCCTGGTAGAAGCTCTGGTAGACGGTGTAGGGCAGGTTGGCGCTGCCGAGCCCGCCGGAGGTGATCGTGAACACCGCGTCGAAGTTCTGGACGATGTAGATCGACCCGAGCAGGGCGCCGAGCTCCAGATAGCGGCGCAGGTGGGGCAGGGTCAGATGGCGGAAGATCTGCCAGTCGCTCGCGCCGTCGACCCGGGCGGCCTCGATCTGCTGCTGGTCCCGGCTCTGCAGTCCGGCCAGCAGGATCAGCATCATGAACGGCGTCCACTGCCACACCAGCGAGACCTCGACCGCGAGCAGCGGGGTGTTCGAGATCCAGTCCGGCTGTGGGCCGCCCACATAGTGCAACAGCCCATTGAGCAGCCCGTATTCAGGGTTATAGAGCACATGCTTCCAGAGCAGGGCCGCCGCCACCGGCACCACGAGGAAGGGTGCGATGAGCAGGGTGCGCACGAGGCCCCGGCCGCGGAACCGCCGGTCCAGCAGCAGGGCCAGGGCCAGGCCGAGGACCAGGCTGGCCAGTACCACCGCCACCGTGAGCAGCAGGGTGGTCCAGACCGAGTGGCGCAGGTCCGCGTCGGTCAGCACCTGGCGGTAGTTGTCGAGGCCGGTGAAGTGGCGGGCCTTGGGGTAGAGGGCGTTCCAGTCGAAGAAGGAGATCACCAGCGTGGCCACGAACGGCAGCTGGGTCACGACGATCATGAAGACGAGGGCCGGGAGCAGCGGGGCCCGGGTGGCCCAGGCGCGCAGCCGGGCCGGGGGGCGGTGCGCCGCCCGTGCGGGGGTGGTCGCGATCGGTGCCGTGGTCGTCGCTGTCATCGTCCCTCGTACTCCTCGGAGATCTTCTCGGCGAGCGCCTGCGACTTCCTCAGGGCCGAGTCGACGGACTGGCGCCCGGCGATGGCCGCGCTGATCTCCTGGGAGACCTTGGTGCCGAGGTCGGTGAACTCGGGGATGCCGACGAACTGGATGCCGGGCGCGGGCCGCGGCTGCACGCCGGGGTCGTTCGGGCGGGCGCCCTCGATGGCCTTGCGGGTCATCTCCTGGAAGGCGGCGGCCGACTCGCGGTAGTCGGCGTTCCGGTAGGTCGACGCCCGCTTGCCCGCCGGGACGTTCGGCCAGCCGCTGGTCTCGCCGACCAGCCGTTCGTAGCCCTTGCCCGACGCCCAGGAGACGAACTTCCAGGCCTTGTCGGGGTTGCGGGAGGCCTTCTGGATGCCCCAGGCCCAGGTGTAGAGCCAGCCGGAGGAGCCGGTCCGCTCGACGGGGGCGGGTGCGTAGCCGAGCTTGCCGCGGACCGGGGACCTGGCCGCCTCCAGCAGGCCGGCGGCGCTCGTGGCGTCGTACCACATGGCGACCTTGCCCTGGGTCATGCCGTTCAGGCACTCGGCGAAGCCGGACTGGGCGGCGCCGGACTCGCCGTGCTCGCGCACCAGGTCGACATAGAACTTTGTCGCCTTGACGAACTCCGGGGAGTTCAGGCGTGCCTTCCAGCCCTTGTCGAACCAGGTGCCGCCGAAGGTGTTGACCACGGTGGTGAGCGGCGCCATCAGCTCGCCCCAGCCGGGCAGGCCGCGCAGGCAGATGCCCTTCATGCCGGGCCGGGCCCCGTCCGCCTTCGCGGCGAGGCCGGCCACCTGCGTCCAGGTGGGGTGGGCGGGCATCTTCAGGCCCTTCGCCGCGAACACGTCCTTGCGGTACATCAGGAAGGACGACTCGCCGTAGAAGGGCTGCCCGTAGAGCCTGCCGTCGTCCGCCGTCAGGGACTGGCGCATCGGCTTCAGCACGTCCTGCTCGTCGTAGGAGGGGTCCCGGGCGACATAGCCGTCCATGTCGTGCAGCCAGCCGTTGCGGGCGTAGATCGGTATCTCGTAGTTGGACAGGGTGGCCACGTCGTACTGGCCGGCCTGGTTGGCGAAGTCCTGGCTGATCTTGTCGCGGACGTCGTTCTCGGGCAGGACCGTGAAGTTCACCTTGATGCCGGTCTCCTTGGTGAAGTGGCCGGCGGTCAGCTTCTGCAGCTCGGTCATCTGGGGGTTGTTGACCATCAGCACGTTGATGGAGTCGCCGCCGGAACCGGTCCCGCCCGCACCGGCCCAGCAGCCGGAGAGCAGCGGGGCGAGCAGCGTCCCCGCGGCGGCCACGGCGAGCGTGGCTCGCGGCCTCCGTCGGCTCGGGATGCGCATGGATCGCTCCTGGATGTGTGGATGTATGGGGAGATAAGGGGCGTACGAGGGTGTGCGGAGGCCCGCGGGGGAGGTGCCGCGGGCGTGCGGACCCGGCGCTCCGGGCCCGGCCGATCAGACCCGGATGACCTGCGGGCCCAGCAGGGAGTAGCGGTGTGCCTCGGTGGCCGGCAGCAGTGTGCTCGTCACGATCGCCTCCAGCGCGCCGATCTCGGCGAACCGGCAGAAGCTGACGGCTCCGAACTTGGTGTGCACGCCCGCGAAGACGGTGCGCCGGGCGGCGCGGACGGCCTGGGCCTTCACTTCGCTGACCGCGGGATCGGGGGTGGTGAGCCCGTGGTCGCGGGAGATGCCGTTGGCCCCGATGTAGGCGAGGTCGATCACGAAGCCGGACAGCATGCGGGTGGCCCAGTGGTCCACGGTGGCCAGCGTGCCGGCCCGGACCCGCCCGCCGAGGAGCAGGACCGACACGTCCTCGGCCTCGGCCAGGGCGCCCGCGACCGGCAGGGAGGCGGTGACCACGGTCAGCGGCCGGCCGGCGGGCAGTGACTCGGCGATGAGCTGCGGGGTGAAGCCCTCGTCCACGAAGACCGTCTCCGCGTCGCCGAGCAGTTCGGCGGCGGCGGCCGCGATCCGGCGCTTCTCCGGGACGTGGCTGGTGGCGCGGAAGGCGAGCGTGGTCTCGAAGCCGGCGCTCTCGACCGGGTAGGCGCCGCCGTGCGTCCTGCGGACCAGGCCGTGGTCCTCCAGGGCGCGCAGGTCGCGCCGGACGGTCTCCTTGGCCACGCCCAGTTCGGCGGCGAGCGCGGTGACGTCGACCGAGCCGGCGGTGCGCGCGGCCCGCACGATCTCGCGCTGCCGTTCCTCCGCCGTCCTCATGCCCATGTCGTCACCCGCTTCCCCGCCGCGCTGCCCGTTCGGGCCCATGGGGGAATTTCTACAGCGGGCGTGCGGCGCTGACCAGGCCTGTTACGGGCCCGATCCTGCCCGGATGTGCCCGTTCGGGGCGTGCGGCGCCCGTCGCGGACCTGCGGGGCCTTCCGGGACGGGGTGGGATCGGGCGGCCCGGATGCCCGTATACGGCGGCGGGCGGGCCCGATCGGTGCCCGCCCGCCGCCGTGAACGGCCTTTTCCGGCCTCGCGGCCGGCCCTGTCAGTACGGCCAGATCGGCGGGTCGTTGACGAAGTGGCCGCCGAGGTGGCTGTGCGCGGGGTTCGCCGGGTCGAGTTCGCCCTGCTCGGCGATGAGCTTCCCGGCGTACGGCTCGGAGTCGTCCCGGGGGTCGTAGCCGAGCGCCCGCGCGCTCGTGAGGTCCCACCACAGGCGGGTGTTGGCCGAGGAGCCGTACACCACGGTGTGGCCGACCCCCTCGGCGGTCAGCGCCGCGTGGAAGAGGCGGGCGCCGTCGTCCGGGCTCATCCACACCGAGAGCATGCGCACGCTGGTCGGCTCCGGGAAGCAGGAGCCGATGCGCACGGAGACGGTCTCCAGGCCGTGCTTGTCCCAGTAGAGCTGGGCCAGGTCCTCGCCGAAGGACTTGGACAGGCCGTAGAAGGTGTCCGGGCGGCGCGGGGTGTCGACGGGGATCAGCGGCCCGCCCGGGCGGGGGGCGGGGGTGTAGCCGACGGCGTGGTTGGAGGAGGCGAAGACGACGCGGCTCACGCCCTCGAGGCGGGCGGCCTCGTACAGGTTGTAGGTGCCTTCGATGTTCGACCGGAGGATCTTCTCGAAGGGCGCTTCCAGGGAGATGCCCGCGAGGTGGATGATCGCGTCCACCCCGCGCACCGCCTCGCGCAGCGCGTCCGTGTCCGTGAGGTCCGCGGTGACGGCGTCCGGTTCGCCCTCGACGGGCCGCGCGTCGAACAGGCGCAGCGTGTAGCCGTACGCCGGCAGCAGGGACCGCATCAGGGTGCCGAGCCCGCCGGCGGCGCCGGTGAGCAGGACGGTGCGGGGAGCGGGCATCCTCGGACTCCTTGATCGCCTCGGACGAGGGTGAACGGCCGTGTGCGCGGACATCACTGGCACATCATCGACATGGACATCATTCACATGCGTGGACACGCTAGAAAGCGGTGGCGGATCCAGTCAAGTGTGCCGTGGGGGTGGGAAGGTCCGCCGTCGTGTTGCGCGTTCGCACGCTTGACCGGGCCCGAAAGAGGCCCGTAGCGTGCGGATGTTCAGAAATATAGACGCTGATCAGAAGCATGCACCGACAGGGAGTGCTCGTGACGCCAGCCCCTCTCGCCGCCCGGCTCCGTGATCCGAGCGGGCCGCTGTTCTTCCCCGTCACGGCCTATGGCTCCGGCGGCTCCGTCGACCTCGACGTCTACCGCGCCCATGTGCGCGAGGGCGTCGCGGCCGGTGCCGCCGCCGTCTTCGCGTGCTGCGGCACCGGGGAGTTCCACGCGCTGCTGCCCGAGGAGTTCGAGGCCTGCGTCCGGGCCGCCGTCGAGGCTGCGGGCGGCCGGGTGCCCGTCGTCGCGGGCGCCGGCTACGGCACCGCACTCGCCGTCCGCTACGCGCGCACCGCCGAGGCGGCGGGCGCCGACGGACTGCTCGCGATGCCTCCCTACCTCGTCCACGCCGGCCAGGAGGGCCTGCTGCGGCACTACCGGGAGATCGCCGCCGCCACCGCCCTGCCGGTCATCGTCTACCAGCGCGACAACGCCGTCCTCACCCCGCCGACCGTCGTCGGACTCGCCCGCACCGAGGGCGTCGTAGGCCTCAAGGACGGGCTCGGCGACCTGGACCTGATGCAGCGGATCGTCAGCGCCGTGCGCACCGAGGCCCCCGGCGACTTCCTGTACTTCAACGGGCTGCCGACCGCCGAGCAGACCCAGCTCGCCTACGGCGCCCTCGGCGTCACCCTGTACTCCTCGGCCGTCTTCTGCTTCGCCCCGGAGATCGCCCTCGCCTTCCACCGGGCGCTGCGCTCGGGCGACGAGGCCACCGTGCGGCGTCTCCTGGACGGGTTCTACCGCCCGTTCGTGGAGCTGCGCGCCGAGGGCCGCGGCTACGCCGTGTCGCTCGTCAAGGCGGGCGTACGGCTGCGCGGCCTGGACGTCGGGGAGGTCCGCCCGCCGCTGCACGAGCCGGGCAAGGAGCACGTCGAACGGCTCGCCCTGCTGATCGAGCGCGGACACGCGCTGCTGGAGGAGGAGGCGTGAAGGCGTCGGCGTTCCTCTACCCCTGGGACGTGGCCGGGGATCCCGAAGCCCCCGCGCGGATCGCCTCGCTCGGCGCCGGGCAGGTCACCCTCGCCTCGGCCTACCACTCCACCCGCGCCCTGACCCCCCGCCACCCCCGCCACCGCATCGTCACGGCGGAGCACGCCGCCGTCCTCTACCCGCCGGGCGACCGCTGGGCGGGCCGGGTGCTGCGCCCGTACCCCGCTGGACGCTGGGCCCCGGGCGACGCCTACGGCGAGGCCGCCGGGGCGCTCGCGGAGGCCGGTCTGGAGGTGCACACCTGGGTCGTCCTCGCGCACAACTCCCGCCTGGGCGCCGAGCATCCGGACACCTCGGTGGTCAACGCCTACGGCGACCGCTATCCGTGGGCGCCGTGCATCGCGCAGCCCGCCACGCGCGCGTACCTGGTCGACCTGGCCGCCGAGGCCGCGGTGCGCCCCGGCGCGCACGGCACCGAACTGGAGTCCCTCGGCTGGTACGGGCTGCAGCACCTGCACGCGCACGACAAGACCTCCGGGATCGCCCTCGGGGACGCCGGGCAGTACCTGATGTCCCTGTGCTTCTGCCCGTCCTGCGGCGCCGGTTACGGCGAGCGGGGGCTGGACCCCGCCCGGCTGGCGGCCGGCGTGCGCGCCGCGCTGGAACCGCTGTGGCGGGGCGCGGCGGACGACGGGGGCTGGCCGTCGGTCGGCGCACTCCTCGGGGAGGACACGGCGGCGGCCACGCGCGCCTGGCGCGACACCGTCGCCCGCACGCTCCAGGAGGAGGCCGTCGCCGCCGTGCGCGCCGTCGCGCCCGAGGGCTTCCAGGTGCTGCTGCACGCCGACCCGGTGCCGTACCACTGCGGCGCCAACGCCGGCGTCGACCCCGCCCACATCCTCGGTGTCGCGGACGGTGTGGTGGTGCCGTGCACGGGCGGCGCGCGGCTGCTGGCGCCGTTCGCGGCGCGGGCGGGGGAACGGACGGTCCTGGCGGCCAACCTCACGGTGGTCACCGGGATGGGCGGCAGCCCCGCCACCCTGGCGGCGGACGCCGCACGCGCCCGTGCCGAGGGCGCGACGGAGCTGCGGCTCTATCACGCCGGACTGGCGTCGGACGACGACCTGTCCGCGGTGCGGGAGGCGCTGTCGGGGCGGTGAGCCAGGGCGGCCGCCGTCGCGAGCAGCGCAGCCCCGTAGAACGGCAGCAGCAGCCCCACGCCGGCCAGTTCGACCAGACCGGCCCCGACGCCGAGTCCCAGCACGTTCGGGGCGAAGACCAGCGTGCCGGCGGTGGCCGTCACGCGGCCGAGCAGCGGGCCCGGCGTCTCCCGCTGGACGGCGGTGAAGGCGGCCACCAGCACGCAGGGCAGGCCGAGGCCGATCACCACGCCGGCCGCAAGGGCCACCGGGTCCGACGGCAGGGCCCGCGCCGCCACCGCGATCCCGGTCAGCGCGATCCCCGCCGCCGCGAACCGGCGCGCGCCCAGGCGGCGCAGCGCGGGCCCCGAGACCAGCCCGGCCGCCACCGAACCGGCGCCCTGGAAGGCGTACAGCACGCCCGCGTACGCGGGGGAGTGGCCGAGGCGGTCGACGACGGCGTACACCGCGGAGCCGGCCAGCGCCGCCAGCAGCATGGCCGTGCCGCCCGCCCCGACCAGCGGGCGCAGCACGGGGTGGCCCCACAGGTGCCGGACGCCCTGCGCGGTCTGGCGCCGCCAGCCGTCGCCGGCCCGGGCGGGCCGCTCCTCGCGCACCCGCGGCAGGGCGTACAGCCCGGCGGCGAGGACGAAGGTGACGGCGTCCAGACAGGCCACGGCGGGACCGCCGTAGACCGCGTAGAGACCCGCCCCCGTCAGCGGGGCGACGAGCTTCATGCCCTCCGTGAGGGTCGTCCGCAGCCCGTTGAAGTCGCCGAGGAGGCCGGGCGCGACGGCGGCGGCGACCAGGGCCGACTCGGCGGCGTCGTGCACGACCCCGATGGCGCCGTAGAGGAACAGCACGGCGAACAGCAGCCACAGCCGGCCGGGGGAGTCGACGGTGAGCAGGGTGAGGAGGAGCGCCGCAAGGCACAGGTTCGACGCGACGAGCAGGGGCTTGCGCCGCATCCGGTCGGCGAGCGCGCCGAGCAAGGGACCCGCCGGCGTGGGCGCCCACAGCGCGAGCACGCTCAGGGCCGCCAGACCGTCGGACCCCGTGAGGTCCTTCACCCACACCCCCGACGCCAGCCACAGCGAAGAGGTGCCGAAGGCGGACACCACCACGCCGGTGAGGTACAGCGCCGCGTCGCGGTTCCGCAGGACGCGGACCAGGGACCAGGAAGTCGTCATGCCTGCCCATCGTGGGCCTGAGGCGGGGATCTGGCATCGGCACGATGCCCTACTCGCGGGACGGCGGCGGCCGTGCGCCGTGGGGGTGGTCCGGCGGCACCGATGAGTTCCGGCGAGCAGGACGGTCAACCCTTCGTACGGAGAGCGCGACCTTGAAGGAGTGACCCATGACCATGGTGGATCTCGGCCCGCAGACCCGGATCGTGGCGCGGCTCGCCGAGGCCGTGGCCGACGAGCGGCTCACGGCCGCCACGCCGTGCCCGGACCTGGCGGTGCGGAACCTGCTCGGCCACATCCTGCACCTGTCCGTGGCCTTCCGGGACGCCGCCCGCAAGGACCTCGGCGCGACGACCGACACCAGGCCGAACGCCACCGTCCCCGACATCGGCCCCGGCTGGCGCGAGGACCTGCCGAAGGCGCTGGACGAACTGGCCGACGCCTGGCGCGACCCGGACGCCTGGACCGGCGCCACCCGGGCCGGCGGCGTGGACCTGCCCGGCGCGGTCGCGGGCGCGGTCGTCGCCGACGAGCTCGTCGTCCACGGCTGGGACCTGGCCCGCGCGACGGGCCAGCCCTACGACCCCGACCCGGGCGCCCTGGAGGCGGCCCACTCCTTCCTCGCCGCTGCCGCCGCGGAACCGTCCCGCGCCGACGCCCCGTTCGGCCCGGTGGTCCCGGTCCCGCCCACCGCCCCCCTCCTGACCCGCACGATCGGCCTGAGCGGCCGCGACCCGAACTGGCGGCCGTGACCCCGGGCTGACTCACCGCCGGCCCGGCCGCCCCTTCGCCCGACCCCGGCGCGACCATGCGGCGCGGGCCCGCCGGTGCCGTTCCGATGGCGCCGCCGGCTGTACCGCCCCGGTGCCGGGCGCGTTCCGCGTCGAGGGTGCCTGCGGCCGGGTCGGGGCGGGTTCCGCGGCGGGAGTGCCCGTGCGGTCGCGCAGGGGCGCCCGCGTCGAGAGCTTCCGCCGGCCACGGGGCGACCGCAGCCTTGCCGAAAGCCGCCGGGGTCCGGTGCCGCACCCCGTACCCTCCGTGCCATGCCGCTCACTCTCACCGTCCTCGGCGCCGCCTCCCCGCACCCCGGGCCCGACCGGCCGTGCTCCGGGTATCTGCTGGCCGGTGGGGGCGCCGAGGTGTGGGTGGACGCGGGGCCCGGGACGTTCGCGGCGTTGCAGCGGCACACGGATCCCGCGCGGCTCACCGCGATCTGGATCTCGCACCTGCACGCCGACCACAGCGCCGACCTGCTCGCCGCCGCCTACGCCTTCGCGTTCGGCGGGATGACCCCGGCCGCGCCCGTGCCGGTGTACGCGCCGCAGGACTGCGCGCGCCGGCTGGCGGGCTTCTTCGGGCGCTCGGACGTGGAGTTCCTGAAGGGCGTCTTCGACTTCCGGGCCCTGTACGACGGGCACGACGTCCGGCACTGGAACCTCCGGCTCACCGCCCGCGCCGTCGCGCACGACGCCGAGGCGTACGGGCTGCGCGCCGAGAGCCAGGGGAGCGTGCTCGCCTACTCGGGGGACAGCGGCCCCTGCGCCGCGCTCGGTGAACTCGCGGCCCGCGCCGACCTGTTCCTGTGCGAGGCGGACATCGACGAGCATCGCGGTGGCGAACACTTCCCGCAGGTCCACCTCACCCCCGAGGACGCCGGCCGCGTCGCCCGGGAGGCACGGGTGCGCGAGCTGCTCGTCACGCATGTCGGACCCAGCCTCACCCGGGCGGCGGCCACCGCCCGGGCCGCCGAGGTCTCCGGCCGGCCCACCCGCGCCGCCGTGGAGGGCGACACCCACACCGTCTGAGGCGCCTTCCGGCAACCCGAACTCCCTTTGTCAGAAGCATTGACGAAACACACGCCCCCTCCTACCTTCAACGCGTCGTACTTCGTACGTCATATATGAGACGCGATACGCGAGATCCGAGAGGGCCGTATGACCTCTGTGCCCACGCCGATCCCGTCCCGCACGCAGTACGTGCTGGACGCGATCAAACACCGCATCCTCACCGGGCAGCTGACGCCCGGCCAGGCCCTGGTCGAGACGGAACTCGCCGCGCAGTTCGGGGTGTCCAAGACCCCCGTGCGGGAGGCCCTGAAAACCCTCGCCGGGACCGGGCTCGTCGTGATGAGCCAGTACAAGGGCGTCACGGTGCGCATGGTGGACGCGGACATGGCGCGCGAGGTCTACGACGTCCGGCTGCTGCTGGAACCCGAGGCGCTGCGCCGGGCCGTGCGGCGCGGGGCGCCCCTCGACGCCGCGCGCGACGCGCTGGCTCGCGCCGACTCCGCCGCCGACACCGCCGAACGCTCCCTGGCCAACCGCCAGTTCCACCGCGCCCTGTACCTGCCGTGCGGCAACCCGCTGCTCGGCCGGATGCTCGACGAGGTCCGCGACCAGGCCGCCCTCGTCGCGGCCGTGGCCTGGGCGGCCGACCCCTCCTGGGAGCGGGAGGCCACCGAGCACCGGGAGATCCTGCGGCTCGCGCTGGAGGGCGACGCGGACGGCGCCGCGAGCGCCCTGCACGCCCACATCGCGTCGTTCGTACGGCGGGCGATCTCCGAGCCCCAGCCAGAGGAAGGCCAGGAATGAGCAGCGTGACGTTCGAGACCCAGCGGGCGGCCCTGGCCGACGTGGTGGCCATCCCGGTGACCCCGTTCGCCGAGGACGGCTCCGTCGAGCGGGACACCCACCGGGCCCTGCTGCGCCGGCTGCTCGACGGCGGGATCACCACCATCACCTCCAACGGGAACACCGGCGAGTTCTACGCCCTCACCCCCGAGGAGCGCCGCCTGGTCACCGAGCTGACCGTGGACGAGGCCGGCGGCCGCGCCGTGGTCCTGGTCGGCGTCGGCCACGACCTGCCCACCGCCATCGACTCCGCCCGGCACGCCCGCGACGCCGGCGCCGCGATGGTGATGGTCCACCAGCCCGTGCACCCCTACGTCTCGGCCGCCGGCTGGGTCGACTACCACCGCGCGATCGCCGAGTCCGTGCCCGAACTGGGCGTGGTGCCGTACATCCGCAACGAGGGGCTGGCCGGCGCCCGCCTCGCCGAACTCGCCGACCAGTGCCCGAACGTCGTGGGCGTGAAGTACGCCGTCCCCGACGCCGCGCACTTCGCCGGCTTCGCCCGGGACGCGGGCCTCGACCGCTTCGTCTGGGTCGCCGGCCTCGCCGAGCCCTACGCGCCCTCCTACTTCTCGGCCGGCGCCACCGGCTTCACCTCGGGACTGGTGAACGTCGCCCCGGCCGTCTCCCGCGGCATGATCGAGGCGCTCCGGGCCGGCGACTTCCCGGCCGCCATGAAGGTCTGGGAGGGGATCCGCCGGTTCGAGGAACTGCGCGCCGCCCACGGCAACGCCAACAACGTCACGGTCGTCAAGGAGGCGCTCTCCGCGCTCGGCCTGTGCCGCCGGGACGTCCGCCCGCCGAGCAAGCCGCTGCCCGCGGACGAGCGCGCCGAGGTCGCCGCGATCGCCTCCGGATGGTCGATATGAAGGCGCCCCGCAGGAACCCGGAGGACCTCCGCAGCCACCAGTGGTACGGCACCGACGGACTGCGCTCCTTCAGCCACCGCGCCCGCACCCGCCAGCTCGGCTACCTCCCCGAGGAGCACCTCGGCAAGCCGGTCATAGCGATCCTCAACACCTGGTCCGACATCAACCCCTGCCACGTCCACCTGCGCGACCGCGCCCAGGCCGTCAAGCGCGGGGTGTGGCAGGCGGGCGGCTTCCCGCTGGAGTTCCCGGTCTCCACGCTCAGCGAGACCTTCCAGAAGCCGACGCCGATGCTCTACCGCAACATGCTCGCGATGGAGACGGAGGAGCTGCTGCGCTCCTACCCCGTCGACGGCGCGGTGCTGATGGGCGGCTGTGACAAGTCCACGCCCGCCCTGCTCATGGGCGCGGCCTCGGCGGACCTGCCGGCCGTCTTCGTCCCGGCCGGGCCCATGCTCCCCGGCCACTGGCGCGGCGAGGTCCTCGGCTCCGGCACCGACATGTGGAAGTACTGGGACGACAAGCGGGCCGGCCTCATCGGCGACTGCGAGATGACGGAGCTGGAGAGCGGCCTGGCCCGCTCGCCCGGCCACTGCATGACCATGGGCACGGCGTCCACGCTGACCGCAGCCGCCGAGGCGCTCGGGGTGACCGTGCCGGGCGCGTCGAGCATCCCGGCGGTGGACTCCGGGCACGACCGGATGGCGGCCAGGGCGGGCATGACCGCCGTCGAACTGGTCCACCGGGACCGCAGGCTGAGCCGGATCCTCACCCGCGAGGCCTTCGAGGACGCCGTGACGACCGTCCTCGGTCTCGGCGGCTCCACCAACGCCGTGATCCACCTGATCGCCATGGCCGGCCGGGCCGGGGTGCGGCTCACCCTGGACGACTTCGACCGCATCGCCCGCACGGTCCCCGTCCTCGCCAACGTCCGCCCCGGCGGGCAGCGGTACCTGATGGAGGACTTCCACTTCGCGGGCGGCCTGCCCGGCTTCCTCTCCCGGATCCCCGACCTGCTCCACCTGGACCGGCCGACGGTGTCGCACGACACCCTGCGCGAGCAGATCTCCGGAGCCCGGGTGCACGACGACGACGTGATCCGCCCCCGGGACAACCCGGTCGCGAGCGAGGGCGGGGTCGCGGTGCTGCGCGGCAACCTCTGCCCGGACGGCGCCGTCATCAAGCACATCGCCGCCGAGGCCCGCCTGCTCCGGCACACCGGCTCCGCGGTCGTCTTCGACGACTACCGGACCATGCAGCGCACCATCAACGACCCGTCCCTGGGCATCACCGAGGACAGCGTGCTGGTGCTGCGCAACGCCGGCCCCAAGGGCGGCCCGGGCATGCCCGAGTACGGCATGCTCCCCATCCCGGACCACCTGCTCAAGCAGGGCGTGCGGGACATGGTGCGGATCTCCGACGCCCGGATGAGCGGCACGAGTTACGGCGCCTGCGTGCTGCACGTGGCGCCGGAGTCGTACATCGGCGGACCGCTGGCGCTGGTGCGCACCGGCGACCTCATCACCCTCGACGTCGAGGCGCGCACGCTGCGGCTCCACGTCGACGACGCGGAGCTGGAGCGCAGGCGGGCGGGCTGGACGCCCCCGCCCGCACGGTACGAGCGCGGCTACGGCGCCCTCTACAACGAGCAGATCACCCAGGCCGACACCGGCTGCGACTTCGAGTTCCTGGCCCGCCCGGGCGGCGTGCCCGACCCGTACGCCGGCTGACCCCGCCCCACGACGGAAGCGCTTCACCCATGTGTACGTAGCAAGCGCTTCCTGTCCCCGCTGAAACCGCCCCACTGCGAACGGAGAAGAGTCATGGCCCAAGCCGCAGCCGTGGCGAAATCGCCCGCGCCACCCCGGCGGCGCCGTGCCTCCGCGACACCGCGCAGGCTGCCCTACCTGCTGATCGCGCCGGCCGCCCTGCTGATGCTGGGCTTCATCGCCTACCCGGTGATCAGCGTCTTCTACTACAGCCTGCAGAACTACAACCCCACCAAGCCCTGGCGGAACGGCTTCGCGGGCCTGGACAACTTCACCCAGGCCTTCAGTCACGACCCGCAGTTCTGGGACACGCTGACCTTCAGCGCCAAGTGGGTCGTCGTCGAGGTCGGACTGCAACTGCTGTTCGGCCTGGCCTTGGCGCTCATCGTCAACCAGACCTTCGTGGGCCGTTCGCTGGGCCGCGCCCTGGTCTTCTCGCCCTGGGCCGTCTCCGGCGTGCTGACCTCCGTCATCTGGGTGCTGCTCTACAACTCCCAGACCGGCATCACCCGTTACCTCGCCGACGCCGGGATCGGCTCCTACGGCACGAGCTGGCTCTCCGACACCTCGACGGTCTTCCCGGCCGCGGTGGTCGCCGACCTCTGGCGGGGCGTGCCGTTCTTCGCCATCCTCATCCTCGCCGACCTGCAGTCCGTCTCCCGGGACCTGTACGAGGCCGCCGAGGTCGACGGGGCGAGCCGCCTCAAGCAGTTCTGGCACATCACCCTGCCCCACCTGAAGGACGCCATCGTCCTGTCCACGCTGCTGCGCGCGGTGTGGGAGTTCAACAACGTCGACCTGCTCTACACCCTGACCGGCGGCGGACCGGCCGGCGAGACCACCACGCTGCCCCTGTACATCGCCAACACCAGCGTCGACGCGCACAACTTCGGCTACGCCTCCGCCCTGACGACGGTGGCGTTCGTGATCCTGCTCTTCTGCTCGATGGTCTATCTGCGGCTGAGCAAGTTCGGAGGTGAGACCAAGTGATCACCGAGGTCGCTCCCGCACCCGAGCGGGCCGGGTCCGTGCCCGCCCGCCCGCGCGGCAGGAACCGAGCCTGGGACGAGGTGCCCCGCTGGCACGTCTACCTCCCGCTGTCGGTCTACCTGCTGTTCACCCTGGTCCCCTTCTACTGGATCCTGCTCTTCGCCCTCCGCCCGGCCGGCTCCACCTCGCTGGTCCCCTGGCCGGTGACGTTCGAGCACTTCGGCAAGGTGTGGACCGACCGCGGCTTCGGCACCTACTTCGCCAACAGCGTCTACGTCGGCCTCGCCACCCTCGTCCTGACCACGGTGGTCGCCCTGGCCGGCGGCTACGCCCTCGCCCGCTTCGACTTCCGCGTCAAGCGCGGCTTCATGCTGGCCCTGCTCTGCTCCCAGTTCGTGCCCGGCGCGCTGCTGCTGGTGCCGCTCTTCCAGATCTTCGCCAAGCTGTCGATGATCAACTCGCTGGGCAGCGTCGTCATCGCCGAGACCGTCTTCCAGCTCCCGCTGTCGATGATCCTCATCAGCGGGTTCATCCGGAACGTGCCGTACTCCCTGGAGGAGGCGGCCTGGGTGGACGGCTGCAACCGGTTCACCGCCTTCCGGATCGTCGTCCTGCCGCTGCTGCGGCCCGGACTGATCGCCGTCGGCTCCTTCGCCTTCGTGCACGCCTGGAACCACTTCCTGTTCGCCCTGATGTTCCTCTCCGACCAGGGCAAGCAGACCATCCCGGTCGGCCTCAACACCCTGATGAGCGCGGACAGCGTCGACCTCGGGGCGCTGGCCGCGGGCGGCATCATCGCGGCCGTGCCGGTGGTCGTGGTGTTCGCCTTCATCCAGAAGTGGCTGATCACCGGCTTCAGCGCGGGGGCGGTGAAGGGATGAGCGTCCCCATCGTGCTGGCGGGCGCGCGCGGTCACGGCCGCTGGCACCTGGACAACATCCGCCGGCTCCAGGCGAAGGGCGCCGTCCGGCTGGCGGGCATCTGCGAACTGACCCCGCTGGGCGGGGACGAGATCCCGGACGGCCTCGGCACCCCCGAGCAGTCCGCCGACCTCGGGGCGCTCCTCGACTCCACCGGAGCCCGGGTCGCCGTCGTCTGCACCCCGATCCCCACCCACACCGGCCTGGCGCTGACGGCCGCCGCGCGGGGGGTGCACCTGCTGCTGGAGAAGCCGCCCGCGCCGTCCTTCGCCGAGTACCGGCGGATGGCCGACGGTGTCGCCGCGGCCGGTGTCGCCTGCCAGATCGGCTTCCAGTCGCTCGGCTCGCACGCCGTGCCCGCCATCCGGCGGCTGCTCGCCGAGGGCGCGATCGGAGAGGTCACCGGGGTCGGCGGCGCCGGGGCCTGGGCCCGGGACGAGGCCTACTTCCGGCGGGCGCCCTGGTCCGGCCGGCGGCGGCTGGACGGCGCCGACGTGGTCGACGGCGTCCTCACCAACCCGCTCGCGCACGCGGTCGCCACCTCACTCGCCCTGCTCGGCGCCACCCGGGCCGAGGACGTCACGGGCATCGAGACCGAACTGCTGCGCGCGAACGACATCGAGTCCGACGACACCTCCTGCGTCCGGGTGCGCACCACGCGCGGCCCGGTCACGGTCGCCGCCACCCTGTGCGCCGAGGAGCCGGGGGAGCCGTACGTCCTGGTGCACGGCGGCAGGGGCCGGATCACCTTCTGGTACAAGCAGGACCGGGTCCTGCTCCAGCGGTGCGGGCACGGCCCGCGGGAGACCTCCTACGGCCGCACCGACCTGCTGGAGAACCTGCTCGACCACCTCGCGGACGGCACCCCCCTGCTGGCCGCCCCGGCGGAGACCGGCGCCTTCATGCGGGTCGTCGAGGCCGTCCGCACCGCCCCCGACCCGCTTGCGCTGCCCCGGAGCGCCTGGCGCCGGCCGCCCGGCGCGGACCGCCGGGTCGTGACCGGCGTCGACGGCCTGGTCGCGGCCTCGGCCGACACCCTCGCCCTCTACTCCGAGCTGGGCGCCTCCTGGGCCCTCGCGAAAGAGGTGAGCTCCTCATGACCCACGACACGCCGGTGCTGCGGGTCGCGGGCCGGCCGGTCGGCCGGTACGTCACCCGGCCCGAGCTGCCGGCCCGACTCTCCCCCCGCCCCTGTCTGCACCCCGTCACCACCCTGGCCGGCACGGCGGTCACCGAACTGGGCCCCGCCGACCACGCACACCACCTCGGCGTCGGTGTCGCCGTCCCCGACGTCGAGGGGCACAACTTCTGGGGCGGCCGCACCTTCGTCCGCGACCGGGGCCCCACCGAGCTGGACAACCACGGCGCCCAGCGGCACACCGGCTTCCAGCTCCTGGACCCCGACGGGTTCGTGGAGGAGCTGCGCTGGGTCGCCGACGGGAGCGAACTGCTGCGCGAGCGCCGCACCGTCGCCGCCACCGGGCTCGACCACCGGGCCTGGGCGCTGGACCTGACCTTCTCCCTGACCAACGTCACCGGCGGCCCGCTGTCCCTCGGCAGCCCCGCCACCAACGGGCGGCCCGGCGCGGCCTATGGAGGCTTCTTCTGGCGGGCCCGCAAGGAGCCGCGGGCGCCGGAGGTCTTCACCGCCGACCGCGAGGGCGAGACCGAGGTGCACGGCGGGCGCGCCGACTGGGTCGCGCTGGCGGGCGCCGGCTGGACGCTGGTCTTCGCCGGGGCCACCGAGGAGACCCGGCGGGACCCGTGGTTCGTGCGGGCCGCCGACTACCCCGGGGTCGGCTCGTCGCTGGCCTCCGCCGCGCGGCTGCCGGTGCCGGCCGGCGGGACCGTCGTGCGCCGCGTCGTCACCGTGGTCGCCGACGGGCGGCTCGACCGGGCCGAGGCGGCCGCCCTGGTCCGCGGGGCGGTGGGCCGGTGACCGCCGGCGCGTACGAGAACCCGGTGCTGAACGCCGACTGGTCCGATCCGGACGTGGTCCGCGTCGGCGACGACTTCTACCTCACCGCCTCCAGTTTCGGCCGCGTCCCCGGCCTGCCGCTGCTGCACTCGCGCGACCTGGTCAACTGGACCCTGGTCGGGCACGCCCTCGAACGCCTGGAGCCGGAGGAGGAGTTCGCCGTCCCCCGGCACGACCGCGGGGTGTGGGCGCCCTCGATCCGCCATCACGAGGACCGCTTCTGGATCTTCTGGGGCGACCCCGACCAGGGCGTCTTCCAGGTCAACGCGCCCGGCGTCCGCGGTCCCTGGACCCGTCCGCACCTGCTCAAGCCGGGCCGCGGCCTGATCGACCCGTGCCCGCTGTGGGACGAGGAGACCGGCGAGGCCTATCTGGTGCACGCCTGGGCCAAGTCGCGCTCCGGCGTCAAGAACCGGCTCACCGGCCACCGTATGCACCCCGACGGAACGTCGCTGCTGGACGAGGGCGAGGTGATCGTCGACGGGGACCGGATACCCGGATGGTTCACCCTGGAGGGGCCGAAGCTCTACCGCCACGACGGCTGGTTCTGGATCCTCGCCCCGGCCGGCGGCGTGGAGACCGGCTGGCAGGGCGCCTTCCGCTCGCGCGGCTTCTTCGGGCCGTACGAGGAACGGATCGTCCTGGAACAGAAGGACACCGGGGTCAACGGGCCGCACCAGGGCGGCTGGGTGCGCACGGCGGCCGGCGAGGACTGGTTCCTGCACTTCCAGCAGCGCGGCGCCTACGGCCGGGTGGTGCACCTCCAGCCGATGCGCTGGGTCGACGGGGGAGCGGCCGGGAGCGGGGGAGGCTGGCCCGTGCTGGGCGACGACGGCGCGCCCGTCGCCGTGCACCGCCGGCCGGACCTTCCACCGCAACCGCCGGCCGCGCCCGCCACCGACGACGACTTCCCCGGCGGACGCCACGGCCGCCAGTGGCAGTGGACCGCCAACCCGGGCACCGGCTGGACCATCCGGCACTCCGCGGACGGGCTGCGGCTGGCCTGCGTCCGCTCGGCCGACGCCCACGATCCGCGGCGGCTGCCGAACGTGCTCACCCAGCGGCTGCCCGGTTCCCCCTGCGCGGTCGAGGTCGACCTGCGTCTGGACGGCGGCGGGCCGGGGGCGCGGGCGGGACTCGCCGTGCTCGGCGACGCCTTCGGCTGGATCGGGCTCGAGCGCGGGACCGACGGGACGGTCCGGCTCGTGCACCGGTTCGCCGAGGCCGAGGCCGAGGCCGCGGCCGGGGCGGAGCGGGACGCCGGGGCGCCGTGCCCCGCGCCCGGCCGCCGGGCCCGGCTGCGCGTCGAGATCGGAGCCGGGGCGCGCTGCCGGTTCCACTACGACGTCGGCGACGGCCCGCGCTCCTCGGGGCCGGTGTTCACGGCCACCCCCTGGCGCTGGGTGGGCGCCCTGCTCGGCCTGTTCGCCGTCGCCCCGGAAGGCCCGGGGGGACCGGGCGGACCGGGGCCCGCCGGGACGGCGACGTTCACCCGGTTCCGCATCACCCCTTCCGGCCCGCGGGCGCGGACCGGTCACTGACCCCACAGCACCACCCCACCATTCGGATCCAGCAGAAGAGAGCCGACCGATGAAGAGCAGCATCCGCAGAAGCAGGCGCGCCGCCACGGCGGTCGCCCTGGGCTCCGTCCTCGCGCTGACCGCCACCGCCTGCGGCGACGACGGCAGCGGCGGCGCGGGGGACAAGGGGGGCGAGGGTTCCGGCAAGGGAACGATCACCTTCTGGGACACCAACGGCGGTGTCCGCACCGACATCTGGAAGCAGGTCATCGCCGACTTCGAGCAGAAGTACCCCGACATCGAGGTGAAGTACGTCGGCATCCCGGCCGCGAGCGCCCAGTCCAAGTACGACACGGCCATCCAGGGCGGCGGGCTGCCCGATGTGGGCGGCGTGGGCACCGCGATGCTCGCCGAGGTCGCCGTGCAGGGCGCACTGGAGCCGCTGGACGCCCGGCTGGAGAAGAGCCCGCTGAACGGCAGGCTGAGCCGGAACCTGCTCGACGTCAGCAAGTCGGCCGGCGGCGGGGACGCCCTGTACCAGGTGCCGACCTCCGCCAACAACGGCACCCTGTGGTACCGGACGGACCTGTTCGAGAAGGCCGGCCTGGACGCCCCGTCCACCTGGGCGAAGTTCTACGAGGCGGCCGGCAAGCTCACGGACAAGGGCAGGAACGAGTTCGGCTTCACCATCCGCGGGGGCGAGGGCGCCATCGCCCCGGCCCTCGACGCGGTCTACGGCCAGACCGGCATCACCTCGTTCTGGAACGGCGACAAGACCACCGTCAACGACCCGAAGAACGTGGCCGCGCTCGAGAAGTACATCGCGCTCTACAAGAAGGACACCCCGTCCGCCGACGTCAACAACGACTTCACCAAGATGGTCGCCCAGTGGGACAGCGGCACCATCGGCATGCTGAGCCACAACCTGGGCTCCTACCAGGACCATCTGAAGGCTCTGGGCAAGGACAGGTTCCGGGGCATCCCCAACCCCACGCTGGACGACGGCACCCGGGTGCAGGTGTCCAACCCGGTGGACGGGCTGAGCCTGTTCAAGTCCAGCGAGAACAAGGCGGCCGCCTGGAAGTTCATCGAGTTCGCCCTCTCCGCCGCGGAGAACTCCAAGTTCAACGAGTCGGCGGGCCAGGTGCCGGCCAACACCGACGCGGCCAAGGCCGCGTGGATCCAGCGGGCCGAGCCGACCAGGCTGGCGGCCGAGGCGCTGAACGGGACCGACACGAAGATCGTCCAGCTCCCGTACTACCTGCCCGACTGGAACACCATCTCCAAGGCGGACAACGAGCCGAACTTCCAGAAGCTGCTGCTCGGGAAGATGACCGCGAAGGAGTTCCTGGACTCGCTGGCCGACCAGCTCAACGCGGCCCAGGCGGACTGGAAGAAGAACCACTGAGCCCGGGTGGCCGCCGCGCGTGGGGGCGCCCCGGTCCGGCGGGACCGGCCGCGCCCACGCGGCCGAACCGCGTCTCGGCGGCGGTCCCGCGCCCCTGATCTCCCCGCCCCTGTTCGAAAGGCACGCCCCGGCTGGTGGCGCGGGAGCTGCTGCGCACCCGTGTCCCGGCCCGGCCCGACGTGGTCCGCCTGGCCCGGGACGTCTCCACGTCCTGGATCACCTGGCCGCCCGCGCCGTCATCGTCAGCTTCGTGAAAGAGGAGAGCCGCACAGTGCGTACACCGAAATGTCATGGACGTGTCATAACAGCCCTGGTGGGCTGCACGGCGCTCGTGCTCGCCGTCACCGGGACCGCGCCCGCGCAGGCCGGGCAACGGGCCGGGGCCGAACGGCAGGTGCTGCCCGCCGGGGACGGCTGGGCCGCCTACGGCGCCGGGACGACCGGCGGTGCGGCCGCAGACCGGTCGCACGTCTACACCGTCACCACCTGGGAGCAGTTCAAGGCCGCCCTCGCCGACGGCGGCAGCGCCCCGAAGATCATCAGAGTGCGGGGCACCATCGACGCCGACGGGCCGAGCTGCGACTCGTTCGCCGTGCCCGGCTACGACTTCGGCGCCTATCTGGCCAAGTACGCCCCGGAGAGCTGGGGACGCGCCACCACCCTGGACGGCGAGCCCGCCGACAGCCCCGAGGGCCTGCGCCGCGCGTCCGCCGCGAACCAGGACGCCTACATCAAGGCGGAGGTCCCGGCCAACACCACCGTCATCGGTGTCGGGAAGGACGCCGGCTTCAACGGCGCCAGCCTCCAGATCAAGGGCGTCGACAACGTCATCGTCCGCAACCTGCGTTTCGAGAGCCCCCTCGACTGCTTCCCGCAGTGGGACCCGACCGACACCGCCGACGGCAACTGGAACTCCGAGTACGACAGCGCGGTGGTCTACGGCTCCGCCCACGTCTGGATGGACCACGACACCTTCACCGACGGCGACCACCCGGACAGCACCCTGCCGTACTACTTCGGCCGGATCTACGAGCAGCACGACGGCGAGCTGGACATCGTCAAGGGCGCCGACTACGTCACCGCCTCCTGGAACGTCTTCGAGGACCACGACAAGACGATCCTCGTCGGCAACAGCGACAGCGCCGCCACGGCCGCCGTCGACCGCGGCCACCTCAAGGTCACCTTCCACCACAACCTGTTCCGGAACCTGGTGGAGCGCGCGCCGCGGGTCCGCTTCGGCCAGGTCGACTCGTACGACAACCACTTCGTGGCGGGCGACGGCTACTCCTACAGCTACGGCATCGGCATGGAGTCCCAGCTCGTCGCCGAGCACAACGCGTTCACGCTGCCCGCCGGGGCCAAGGCCGGTTCCATCCTGAAGAAGTGGAAGGAGGCGCCGGTCACCGCCGCCGACAACTACGTCAACGGCCGGCGCACCGACCTGATCGCCGTCCACAACGCCGAGGTCCCCGGCGAGACCCTGCAGTCCGGGGCCGGCTGGACCCCGGCCCTGCGCACCAGGGTCGACCCGGCCAGGGCCGTGCCCGGCCTCGTCGGCCACCGCGCGGGCGCCGGCCGCGTCGGCTGAACCGCCCGGGGGCCGGGTCTCCGGCCCCCTCCTCCCGCCGGCCCGCACCGGTTCTCCCGCGAGCCGGGCCGGCGCCACGGACACCCCCACCCGCCGCACCGCGAAGGAACACGCCCATGCCCTCGCCCCACCCACCCCTGTCCAGGCGCGGCCTCCTCGTCGCGGGCGCCACGGCCGCCGCCGCGTTCGGCCTCGCCTCCGCGCCCGCCCGGGCCGCCGCCCGGCCCGGCCCGTTCGGCCGCCACGGATCGCCGGCCCGCCGCAGCACACCGGGGACCCTGTACGTCGACCCCCACGGCCGGGGCGACTTCAGCTCCGTCCAGGCCGCCGTCACCGCGGCCACCGGCACCGGCCGCACCCTGGTCATCGCCCCGGGCACCTACCGGGAGACGGTCCTCGTCGACGCCGGCCGTACCGGCATGACCTGGATCGGCGCCTCCGGGGACCCCCCGGGACACGGTGATCGTGTACGACAACGCGGCCGGCACCCCCAAGCCCGGCGGCGGCACCTACGGCACCACCGGCTCGGCCACCACCACCGTGCAGGCCGACGGCTTCACCGCCCGCTGGATCACCTTCGCCAACGACTGGCTGCGCGCCGATCACCCGGACGTCACCGGCACCCAGGCCGTCGCCCTCAAGGCGCAGGGCGACCGGGGCGCCTTCCTGCACTGCCGCTTCCTCGGCCACCAGGACACCCTGTACGCCGACACCATGGCCCTCGGCGCCTTCGCCCGCCAGTACTACGCGCACTGCCACGTCGAGGGCGACGTCGACTTCGTCTTCGGGCGGGCCACCGCGGTCTGGGAACACTGCCACTTCCGCACCCTCGACCGGACGGACCTGGCCGCCGCCCCCTACGGTTTCGTCTTCGCGCCCTCCACGGCCGCCGCCGACCCGCACGGCCACCTGGTGATCCGCGGCCGCGTCAGCAGCGAGGCCCCGGACGCGTACTACAAGCTGGCCCGCCCCTGGGTGCCCAGTTCGGACACCACCGCCCGCCCGATGCTGACCGTCCGCGACACCTGGCTCGGCCCCGGCATCGACGCGGTCACCCCCTACACGGACATGTCGGCCTCCCACCCCTGGCAGGCCCAGCGGTTCGCCGAGTACCGGAACACCGGCCCCGGCGCCGTCGTCACCGTCCCCGAGAACCGGCCGCAACTGACCGCCGCGCAGGCGGCGTCGGCGACCCGGGAGGCCCATCTCGGCGACTGGGCCCCCTGGCAGGAGTGCTGACGGCACGTCCGGCCGCTCCGGCGGGCATGTGAGGGCACGCGAGGGCCCTTTCGCCCGATGGCTTGATATCGATCGGGCAAAGGTCCTCGCGCTACCCCTGGTGACGCGCGTAGAAAACCTGTCATGCGTAAATCACTGCGGATCGCGGCGGCCACCGCCGCCTGTGCCCTCGCCGGCGGCGCCCTGTACGGCGCCGGCGCGGCCACCGCCGGTCAGTCGACGGCGAACTCCACCCACGAGCCCTACAACATCGGGCTCCTGGTGAAGGACATCGACACCTACTACGGCACCACCGCCGACAGCGCCGGCGTCTACCAGGCGTCCCCGGTCAGCCCGTACGCCAAGGACCTGGCGCGCATCGACGCCGACGCCCGGAGCTACATCGACAAGGCGGCCCGCAAGGCCCACCACCACGGCGAGAAGCCGGCCGTCGTCTTCGACATCGACGACACCCTGCTGCTCAGCCTCGACTACGAGAAGCGCTACAACTACACGTACAACTCCACCACGTGGAACGACTACGTGAACCGCGCCGACCGCCCGGCCGTCTTCGGCAGCCCGGAGCTGGTGCGCTACGCCGAGTCCAAGGGCGTGGAGGTCTTCTACAACTCCGGTCTCAGCGAGGCGCAGCGCGCCGGCGCCGTGGAGAACCTGAAGAAGGTCGGCGCCGACGTCAACCTCGACGCCGGCCACATGTTCCTCAAGGACAAGGCCAACCCCCCGGCCTACCTGAGCGACTGCGCCACCCCGGGCACCTGGAACTGCACGACCGTGCAGTACAAGTCCGGCACCCGCGAGCACATCGAGGACGACCTCGGGTACGAGATCATCGCCAACTTCGGCGACCAGTACTCGGACCTGGACGGCGGCCGCGCCGACCGCACCTACAAGCTGCCCAACCCGACGTACTTCGTGTCCTGACCCGTTCCGGACGGCCTACGCCCCGGTGACGGTTCGTGACGAAGGCCCCGCCGGCCAGCTCCGGCGGGGCCTTCGTCCGTCGCGGTGACGTCCACGTCGTCGAGCTCCCATTCCGTAACACGAGGAAAACCTGAAACGGGTCCGACAGGGGAACAATCCAGCCAGCATCCACGCACCCTTGATCAGCCGACGAGGAGTACGACCATGTCCGACACGCAGAAGGCGGAGCAACGGCGCGGCACCGCACCGCCCCCGGGCAACGGCGTCGACCGGTACTTCCGAATCTCCGAACGGGGATCCACTTTCGGCCGGGAGATACGCGGCGGCTTCGCCACGTTCTTCACCATGGCCTACATCCTCGTCCTCAACCCCATCATCCTGGGCAGCGCCAAGGACAAGTTCGGCCACACCCTGGACACCGGCCAACTCGTCACCGCGACCGCCCTGGTGGCCTGTGTGATGACGATCGTGATGGGCGTCGGGGGCAACCTCCCGCTCGCCATCGCCGCGGGCCTCGGCCTCAACGCGGTCGTCGCCTTCCAGCTCGCCCCGCTGATGAGCTGGGCGGACGCCATGGGCCTGGTCGTCCTCGAAGGCGCCGTCATCTGCCTGCTGGTGCTCACCGGACTGCGCGAAGCGATCATGAACGCGATCCCGCAGCAGCTCAAGCAGGCCATCGGCGTCGGCATCGGCCTGTTCATCGCCTTCATCGGCTTCGTGGACGCCGGCTTCGTCAGCCGCATCCCGGACGCCGCGAACAGCACCGTGCCCGTGCAGCTCGGCGCGGTCGGCCGGCTGACCGGCTGGCCGGTGCTGGTCTTCTGTCTGGGCGTGCTGCTGACCATCGCGCTGCTCGCCCGGAAGGTGAAGGGCGCGATCCTCATCAGCATCGTCACCATGACGGTGGTCGCGATCGCCATCGACGCGGTCGCCGACATCAAGAGCTGGGGCCTGACCACACCGAAGGTCCCGGACGAGATCGTCGCCGCCCCGGACTTCGGCCTGGTCGGTCACTTCAGCCTGTTCGGCGGCTTCGCCGAGGCGGGCGTGCTCACCGCCGTGCTGCTGGTCTTCACCCTCATCCTGTCCGACTTCTTCGACGCCATGGGCACCATCGTGGGCATCAGCGCCGAGGCCGGACTGCTCGACGACAGGGGGCAGGTGCCCGGCATCGGCCGGGTGCTGTTCATCGACGGCGCCGCCGCCGTCGCCGGCGGGGTCGGCTCCGCCTCCTCCAACACCGCCTACATCGAGTCCGCGGCCGGCGTCGGGGAGGGCGCCCGCACCGGCTTCGCCAACCTTGTCACCGGCGGCCTCTTCGGGCTGGCGCTCTTCCTCACCCCGCTGCTGACCATCGTCCCGCTGCAGGCCGCGGCGCCCGCCCTGATCGCGGTGGGCTTCCTGATGATGACCCACGTCAAGCACATCGACTGGGACCGGTACGAGATCGCCATCCCGGCGTTCCTCACCATCGCCGCGATGCCGTTCACCTACTCCATCACCGACGGCATCGGCGCGGGCTTCCTCTCCTACGTGATCGTCAAGACCGTCCTGGGCAAGGCCCGGGAGGTCAACTGGCTGCTGTGGGGCGTCTCCGCGCTGTTCCTGGTGTACTTCGCCATCGACCCGGTGGAGCAGGTCCTGGGCGTCAAGTGAGACGAAAGGGGGGCGGTCCCGCCGGACCGCCCCCCTCGCCCCCTCCGCTTGAGGCGCCCGCCTACTTGAGCGCCGCCTGCATCATCGCCCTGGCCACCGGCGCCGCGAGCCCGTTGCCGCTGACCTCCGAGCGGGCCGCGTCAGACTGCTCGACCATCACCGCGACGGCCACCTCCTTGCCGGTGCTGCCGGACTTGCCGTACGAGGTGAACCAGGCGTACGGCGTCTTGCTGTTGTTCTCGCCGTGCTGGGCGGTGCCCGTCTTGCCGCCGACCGTCACCCCGGCGATCCGCGCGTTCGTGCCGGTGCCGTCCTCGACCACCGTCTCCATCGCCGAGCGCAGCTGGGCGGCGGTGTCCGAACCGACGACCTGCTCGCCGTCCGCGTCGTCGTAGTCCCGCAGCACGTCGCCGTCGCCGTCGGTGATCCGCGACACCATGTGCGGCGAGACCAGCTTGCCGCCGTTCGCCATCACCGCGGACACCATCGCCATCTGCAGCGGGGTCGCGGTGACGTCGAACTGGCCGATGCCGGACAGGGCCGTCTGCGCCTCGTCCATGCCGGAGGGGTAGACGCTGGGGTACGCCCGCACCGGGACGTCCTGCTCCTCGTCGTTGAAGCCGAACTTCTCCGCCATCGCCCGCACCTTGTCCTGGCCGAGGTCGACGGCCATCTTGCCGAAGACGTTGTTGCAGGAGTAGCGCAGCGCGACCCGGATCGAGGCGTTCTCGCAGGGAGCCGACCTGTTCTCGTTGACCAGGTCCTTGGTGGTGCCCTTCAGGGTGTACGGGTCGGGGCTGTCGGTCGGGTCGTCCACGTTCTTGTAGAGCCCGTTCTCCAGCGCGGCGGCGGCCACGACCAGCTTGAACGTCGAGCCCGGCGGCAGCGGCTGGCGCAGCGCGCGGTTGACGAGCGGCTTGTCCCTGTCCGTGGTGAGCGACTTCCAGGCGGCCCCGGCGGTGTTCGCGTCGGTGAGCCGCGTCGGGTCGTACGACGGCGTCGACACCACGGCCAGGATCTTCCCGGTCTTCGGGTCGAGGGCGACCGCCGCGCCCTTGTTGCCGCCGAGCGCCCGGTACGCCGCCTTCTGCACGGCGGGGTCGATCGTCGTCAGCACGTCGCCGGGGTCGGCGCGCTTGCCGGTCACCGTGTCCAGCACGGTCTTCAGCTTGCTGTCCGTGCCGTTCAGCAGGTCCTGGTAGATGCCCTCCAACTGCGTCGGGGCGTACGCCTGCGAGGCGTAGCCCGTCACCGCCGCGTACAGCTCTCCGTCCTTGTAGGTCCGCTTGTACGCGAGGTCGCCGCCCTTCGTCCGCGCCGAGCCGGTGACGGGGCTGCCCGCCACGATGATGTTGCCCAGCGGCTGCGCGTACGTCTGGATGGCGTTCCGCCGGTTCGCCTGGTCGTCCGCGAGGGCCTTGCCGTCGTAGTACTGCACCCAGGTCGCCCTGACCAGCAGGGCGAGCACGAGCAGCAGTGTGAAGACGGACGCCCGCCTGATCGTCTTGTTCATCCCGCTCGTGATGACGACCGGGGCGGGGCAATCGTTCCCGTACGCCCGTATTTCTCATCCCGCGTTCAGAAACCCGGCCTCGTACGCGGCGATCACCGCCTGGGTCCGGTCCCGGGCGCCGGTCTTCGCCAGCACCGCCGCGACGTGCGACTTCACCGTCGCCGGCCCGACGCCGAGCCGCCGCGCCAGCTCGGCGTTGGTCAGCCCGGCGGCCAGCAGCCGCAGCGTCTCGCTCTCGCGTCCCGTGAGCCTGCTCACCCAGGCAGGGGGAGCGGACGCCCGCCGCGCGTGCCCGGCCGCCAGGGCCCGCAGGGCCGCGGGGAACAGCAGGCTGTCGGTGCGCGCCACCAGCCGCACCGCCTGGACGAGCGTCTCCGCGTCGGCCCGCTTCAGCAGGAACCCGGCGGCCCCCGAGCGCAGCGCCTCGTACACGTAGGAGTCGTTCTCGAAGGTGGTCACGACCAGGATCCGGGGCGGCCCGTCGAGGCCGGCGAGGATCTGCTCGGTGGCCCGGATGCCGTCGGTCTGCGGCATGCGGACGTCCATGAGGACCACGTCCGGGCGCAGCTCCCGGACGACGGACACGGCCTCGGCGCCGGTCGCCGCCTCGCCCACCACCTCGATGCCGGCCTCGGCGGAGAGGATGGCGCGCAGCGCGGTGCGCACCATGCGCTCGTCGTCGGCGAGGACGACCCGGATGGCGGGCTGGGTCATGACGGTCCCCTCGTCTCCTCGGTCAGCGGTGCGCCCGCGTGTTCGCGGACAGGCAGCCGGACGTGCAGCCGCCAGGCGCCCCCGGCCGCCCCGGCCCGCGCCGTGCCGCCCAGCAGCCGCACCCGGTCGGCGACGCCGCGCAGCCCGTGGCCGCCGCCGGGGCGGGCCGCCGGGCCGGCGCCGAGCGGGTTCTCCATGGTGATCTCCAGCCGGCCGTCCGCGGTGGCGACGCGGAGCGTGACCGGTTCGCCGGAGTGCCGCAGGGCGTTGCTCAGGCCCTCCTGCACGATCCGGTACGCCTCCCGGGAGACCAGCGGGGGCAGGGCGGCGGGGTCGGTGCCGAGGGTGGCCGTCACCCGCAGTCCGGCCGCCCGGGTCCGGCGCAGCAGCCCGTCCAGGTCACCGGCGAGGGTCGGCGCGGGCGCGGTGCCGGGAGCGTCGCCGTCCCGCAGCACCCCGAGCACCGCGTCGAGTTCGCCGACCGTGCGCCGGGTGGTCTCCTCGATGGCGGCCAGCGCCTCGCGGACGAACTCCACGTCGCTGTCCAGGACCCGGCGGGCCGCGCCCGCCTGCAGGGTGACGGCGCTCAGCGCGTGTCCCACCGAGTCGTGCAGCTCGCGCGCGAGCCGGTTGCGCACGGCGAGGTCGGCGGCGCGGGCCTCGGCCGCGGCGAGCCGGTCCTCGGGCGTGGGACCGAGCAGGGCGGGCGCGCAGCGGGCGAGCAGCGCTCCGCCGCCGGCGGCGCAGGCGGCGAGGGCGGCCAGCATGGCGAGACCGGCCGGCGGGCACAGCGCCAGCGCCCACGTGTGGTCGAGGACTCCGGGCAGTTCCAGGGAGCCGCCCCGCAGCGGGACCACCAGGGGCAGCACCACGAGGGCGGCGGCGAACGGCGGCACGGCCAGCGACATCCCGGAGACGATCCCGCCGAGCCCCAGGTGCAGCGTGAACCAGGCTGCCGTACGCGTCCGTTCCGCCCGCGTGCGGGCCGGACCGTCGGCGAGGAGGCCCGCGTCCACCCCGCACAGCGCGCGCACCGCCGCCGACTCCAGTGGGCGGGTCAGCGGGAAGAGCGAGGTGGCGGCGGCGATCGGCAGCCCGACGGCGAACGAGCCCAGTTGCGCGGGCAGGGACGCGAAGACGTCGTTCACCCCGGTGAACACCGCGACGGCCACCGAGCCGGCGAGGACGTACGGCATGGCGAGCGCCCCGCCCAGGACCAGATGGATCCAGCGCCGCCGCGCCCGCCCGCCGAACAGGAACGCCGCCGCCCGCACCGGCGGGGACGGAGCGGGGGAGGACGAGGTCGGCATGGCCCAACTCTCCCGTACCGCACCGCCGTCGCGCCTCCTGCCCGACGACGATCCCGCTCCGCCGCACGGGGGAGAGCCGGCCCGCCGCGCCGGACTACAGCCGCCGGGTCGCCAGCGTCAGCCGGTCCCGCGCGTCGAACAGCGCGTCCTTGATCATCTGCTCGTGGGCGGGGGTCAGCCGGGCCACCGGCACCGAGCAGCTGATGGCGTCCCGGGCGGGGGTGCGGTACGGGACGGCCACGCCGAAGCAGCGCAGCCCCAGCGTGTTCTCCTCGCGGTCGACGGCGAAGCCCTGCTCGCGGATCTGGTGCAGCTCCCCGATCAGCTTCTCGCGGTCGGTGATGGTGTGCTCGGTGAGCGCGGGCAGGGTCTCCGGGAGCAGCTTGCGCACCTGCTCGTCGGTGTGGGTGGCGAGCAGCGCCTTGCCGAGGGAGGTGGAGTGGGCGGGCAGCCGCCGGCCGACCCGGGTGAACGGGCGCAGGTAGTGCTGCGACTGCCGGGTGGCCAGGTACACCACGTTGGTGCCGTCGAGCCGGGCCAGGTGGATGGTCTCCGTGGTGTCGTCGGAGAGGCGGTCCAGGGTCGGCCGGGCGGCCGCCACCACCTCGTCGCCGTCGATGTAGGACGTGCCGACCAGCAGCGCCCGCACCCCGATGCCGTACCGCGTCCCCGTGGCGTCCGTCTCCACCCAGCCCAGCTCCACGAGCGTGCGCAGCAGCATGTACAGGCTGGACTTGGGGTACCCCACGGCCTCCTGCACGGCCGCGAGGGAGTGCATGCCGGGCTTGCCGGCGAAGTACTCGAGCAATTCAACGGTCCGCACCGCGGACTTGACCTGGGCCCCGCCCGTCTCGCCTGCCGACATCGCCCTTGACCCCTTCGTTCGACGGGAAATAGTCTCCGAGCAGCAAATTCATCATCAGAGACAGCGTTCAGTATATCGAACGCGGCTGATGGTTACCCAGCGAATGCGGCCTTATCTGGAGGGATCCGCGGTGGCAGCAGCACCAGTCTGGAGTGTCGACCCGCGCACCGGGAAGCAGCGTGAACAGGTCGCGGTGGAGGCGACGGCCCAGGAGGTGGACGCCGCCGTCCGGGCGGCGCGCGCCGCGCGCGGCGCCCTCGCCGACCGCACCGTGCGCTCGGCCTTCCTGCGCTCGGCCGCCGCCGGCCTGGACGCGGCCGGGGACGGCCTGATCGCGACCGCCGACGCGGAGACCGCCCTCGGCCCGGCCCGCCTCACCGGGGAACTCGCGCGCACGGTGTACCAGTTGCGGGCCTTCGCCGACATCGTCGACGAGGGCGCCTTCCTCGACGTGATCATCAACCACCCCGACGACACCGCCACTCCGCCGGTGCCGGACCTGCGCCGGTACAAGGTGCCGCTGGGCGTGGTGGCCGTCTACTCCGCCTCCAACTTCCCCTTCGCCTTCTCCGTGGCCGGCGGCGACACCGCGAGCGCCCTGGCCGCGGGCTGCCCGGTGGTCGTCAAGTCCCACCCCGACCACCCGGCCCTGTCCGAGCAGGTCGCCGGGGTGCTGCGCCGGGCCGCCGCCGAACACGGCATCCCCGAGGGGGTCGTGGGCCTCGTGCACGGCTTCGAGGCCGGCGTCGAGCTGATCAAGCACCCGCTGGTCGCCGCCGCGGGCTTCACCGGTTCGGTGCGCGGCGGACGCGCCCTGTTCGACGCGGCGGCCGCGCGTCCGGTGCCGATCCCCTTCCACGGTGAGCTGGGCTCGCTGAACCCGGTCCTGGTCACCGAGGAGGCGGCGGCCGAGCGGGCCGAGGCGATCGGCTCCGGTCTCGCCGGCTCCATGACCCTCGGCGTCGGCCAGTTCTGCGTCAAGCCCGGCCTGGTGCTCGTGCCGTCCGGCGACGCCGGCGACCGGCTGCTGAAGTCCCTGGCCGACGCCGTCGGCGACACCGCCGCCGGGGTGCTGCTCGACCACCGGATGCGGGACAACTTCATCGCGGGTGTGGCCGAGCGCGCCCAGCTGCCGGGAGTGGAGGCGCCGGTCACGCCGGGCGCGGGCGACGAGCACACGGTGAGCCCGGGCTTCCTGACGGTCCCGGCGAGCGGTCTGACCGCCGAGGGCGCGTACGACCTGCTGCTGGAGGAGTGCTTCGGGCCGGTGACCGTGGTGGTCCGCTACGCCGACGACGGCGAGGCCACCGCCGTGCTGTCGCGGCTGCCGGGCAACCTCACGGCCACGGTCCACCTGTCGGCCGGGGAGGCCGCGGGCGAGGGCCGGGGCACGGAGATCCTGGCCGAGCTGACCCCGCTGGCCGGGCGCGTGCTGGTGGACGCGTGGCCGACCGGGGTGGCGGTGGCGCCGGCCCAGCACCACGGCGGCCCGTACCCCGCGACCACCTCCACCTCCACCTCCGTGGGCGGCACCGCCCTCGAGCGGTGGCTGCGGCCGGTCGCCTACCAGAACGCGCCCGAGGCCCTGCTGCCCCGCGAGCTGCGCGACGACAACCCGCTCGGGCTGCCCCGCCGGTTCAACGGCCGGCTGGAGCGCTGACCGCGGCACAGGGACGCCGGACGAGGAACCTGGGACACTCGCGCGATGGACGTAGAACTCCCCGAACTGCCCTTTCCCCTGCGGACCTACGGGCCCGACGCCAACTGGTCCTACGAGGGGGGCGTGCTCACCGGCTGGGCCGGACCCCGGCAGGACCGGTTCGTGCCGCCCACCGGCGAGGCCCTCGACCCGGCCGCCGACGCGCCCCGGCTGCTCGGGGCGCCCGAGGGCGACTTCCAGCTCATAGCCAGGGCCACCGTCGGGTTCGGCGCCTCCTTCGACGCCGGGGTCCTGTACGTCCACGTCGGCGACCGGGCCTGGGCCAAGCTCTGTCTCGAGTACTCCCCGGACGTGCCCACCGTCTGCACGGTGGTCACCCGGGGGCACTCCGACGACGCCAACTCCTTCACCGTCGACGGGAGCTCGGTGTGGCTGCGGGTCAGCCGCACCGGCCGCGCCTTCGCCTTCCACGCCTCCCGGGACGGCGGGCACTGGACCTTCGTCCGGCTCTTCACCCTGGGCGAGGAGAAGGAGTCCGGCGCGGCGCTGGTCGGCTTCATGACCCAGTCGCCGCTGGGGGAGGGCTGCGTGGTGACCTTCGACCACCTCGAGTACCGGGCCGGCTGGCCGGACGACCTGCGCGACGGCAGCTGAGCGGGGCGGCCGGGGCGCGCCGCGCGGAACCGCGGCGCGCCCCGGCACGTCTACCACCGCATGATCGACGCGCACCGGATCCCCCGGTCCCTGATGATCAGGACCGCCCTGCCCGCCGAGGCCGAGGCCGTCGCCGACGTGATGGTGCGGGCCCGGTCCACGTACTACCCGGACGGCCTGCCGGACCCGGACACCGACTGGACCGAACGGTGGCGGCAGGCCATCGAACGGCCCGACGGCCAGGTGCTGTGCGCGGTGCGCGACGCCCGCCTGGTGGGCCTGGCCTCCTTCCGCCCGCCGGAGGGCGCACCGGCCGGCACGGTGAAACTGTTCCAGTTCCACGTGGACCCCGGTCACTGGCGCGAGGGCGTCGGCACCGCCCTGCACGCCGCCTGCGTGGAGCAGTGGCGGGCCGACGGCACCCGGACGGCCCGGCTCGAGGTGCACGTCGACAACCTCCGCGCCCAGGCCTTCTACGCCCGCCAGGGCTGGGTCGCGGACCCGGAGTGCCCCGACGACGGCCATCTGCACCTCAACCTGGTGTTCGCGGTCCCCGGGGAATGAAACCCGCTGCTTGAACGTTCACGTACGTGCGCGGGGACCGCCTCCGCCGCCGTACGAGCAGGAGAAGAGCCGAGAGCATGCGCGTCGAAATCTGGAGCGACATCGCCTGTCCCTGGTGCTACGTCGGAAAGGCCCGCTTCGAGAAGGCGCTCGCGGCCTTCCCGCACCGCGACGACGTCGAGGTGGTGCACCGCTCCTTCGAGCTGGACCCCGGCCGCGCCAAGGGCGACGTCCAGCCGGTGCTCACCATGCTCACCCGGAAGTACGGCATGAGCGAGGCGCAGGCCCAGGCCGGCGAGGACAACCTCGGCGCCCAGGCCGCCGCCGAGGGCCTGGACTACCGCACCCGCGACCGCGACCACGGCAGCACCTTCGACATGCACCGCCTGCTGCACTTCGCCAAGACCCGGGGAAGCCAGGACGAGCTGCTGCAGATCCTCTACCGGGCCAACTTCGCCGAGGAGCGGTCCGTGTACACCGAGGGCGACGAGCGGCTGGTGGAGCTGGCCGGCGAGGCCGGGCTGGACACCGAGGCCGCCCGGAAGGTGCTCGCCGACCCGGACGCCTACGCCGACGAGGTTCGCGCCGACGAGCGCGAGGCCGCCGAGCTCGGCGCCACCGGCGTGCCCTTCTTCGTCCTCGACCGGAAGTACGGCGTCTCCGGCGCCCAGCCCGCCGAGGTCTTCACGCAGGCGCTGACCCAGGCCTGGGGCGAGCGCTCCCCGCTGAAGCCGGTCGGCCAGGACGGCGCCGAGGTCTGTGGCCCGGACGGGTGCGCGGTACCCCAGCCCTGAGAAACCGCAGGTCGGCGCGGACGTATAACGATCTCTGAGAGGATCCACGCAAAAATCCGCAATGGACTGTGACTTCATCGGGCCGCAGAGTGGTCCCATGGAGACCACGGAGACGTTCGAGAGCCTCGTCCGCGCCGAGTTCGCCCCCACGACCAGCTACCTCAACACCGCGAGCAACGGCCTGCTGCCCGCCCGTACCGTCACCGCCCTGCACCAGGCGGCGCTGCTGCGGGCCGAGGGCCGGCCGCTGCTGCCGCTGTACGACGACGTCGAGGCCTGCCGGGCCGCCTACGCCCGGCTCGTCGGCGTACCGGCCACCCGCGTCGCGGCCGGCGCCTCGGTCGCCGCGCACACCGGCGTGATCGCCGCCTCGCTCCCCGCCGGCGCCGAAGTCCTCACCGTCGAGGACGACTTCACCTCCGTGGTGAACCCCTTCCACGTCCGCGGCGACCTCAAGGTCCGCGCCGTCCCGCTGGAGCGGGTCGCCGAGTCCGTCCGCCCGGGCACCGCGCTCGTCGCGCTCAGCTCCGTCCAGTCCGCCGACGGGCGGATCGCCGACCTGGCCGCCGTGCGCGAGGCCGCCCGCGAGCACGGCGCGCGCACCTACGTGGACTGCTCCCAGTCCGCCGGCTGGCTCCCCATGGAGGCGGACGCCTTCGACTTCAGCGCCGCGGTCTCCTTCAAGTGGCTCCTCGGCCCGCACGGCGCGGCGTTCCTGGTGGTCCCGGAGGACTTCGGCGGACTGAGCCCGGTGCTGGCGGGCTGGGTCGCGGGGGAGCGGCCGTGGGACAGCTGCTACGGACCGGTCCAGGAACTGGCGCACTCCGCCCGGCAGTTCGACCTCAGCCACGCCCTGTTCACCTACGCCGGGCTGCGCCGCTCACTCGAGCTGCTCGAAGAGGCCGGGCTGCCCGCCCTGCACGCGCACGCCGTGGGGCTCGCCGACCGGTTCCGGGCCGGGCTCGCCCGCCTCGGCCACGAACCGGTGCCCGCGCCCGGCTCGGCCATCGTCTCGGTGCCCGGACTCGGCGACCGCCAGCCCGGGCTGGGCGAGTCGGGCATCGTGGTGTCCGACCGCGCGGGCAATCTGCGCGCGGCCTTCCACCTCTACAACACGCCGGCGGACGTGGACCGCCTGCTGGACGCGCTGTCCCGCTGACGGCACGACCGGGCCGGGGCCTCCCGTCCCACACGAGGAGGCCCCGGCCCGGTGGTCGAGGAGCGCGGCCCGGTCTACTTCACCGAGTGAAGTCCCGCGCCCCGATGCTGTGTTCTCCGGGGGGCGACCCCCGGACCCCCGGCCGGAGGCGGCTCACCGGACGGGCGTGAAGTCCCTGGCCCCGATGCTGTGTTCTCCGGGGGGCGACCCCCGGACCCCCGGCCGGAGGCGGCTCACCGGACGGGCGTGAAGTCCCTGGCCCCGATGAACTCGGGCCTGCGCACCGGTGCCGCGAACGGCTCCACCGCCTTGTTCTCCACGCTGTTGAAGACGATGAAGACGTTGCTGCGCGGGAACGGCGTGATGTTGTCGCCGGAACCGTGCATGCAGTTGCAGTCGAACCAGGTCGCCGAGCCGGCCTTGCCGGTGAACAGCCGGATGCCGTGCTCGCCGGCCAGCTTCGTCAGCGCCTCGTCGGACGGGGTGCCCGCGTCCTGCATCTGCAGCGACTTCTTGTAGTTGTCCTCGGGCGTGGCCCCCGCGCAGCCCAGGAACGTGCGGTGCGAGCCCGGCATGATCATGAGCCCGCCGTTGGTGTCGTGGTTCTCGGTCAGCGCGATCGAGACGGACACCGTGCGCATGTTCGGCAGGCCGTCCTCGGCGTGCCAGGTCTCGAAGTCCGAGTGCCAGTAGAAGCCGCTCGCGCCGAAGCCCGGCTTGACGTTGATCCGCGACTGGTGGACGTACACGTCCGAACCGAGGATCTGCCGGGCCCGGCCGACCACCCGCTCGTCGCGCACCAGCCTCGCGAACACCTCGCTGATCCGGTGCACCTCGAAGACCGAGCGGATCTCCTTGGTCTTCGGCTCGACGATCGAGCGCTCGTCGGCCCGGATCGCCGGGTCGGCGACCAGCCGGTCCAGCTCGCCGCGGTAGACCTCGACCTCGTCCGGGGTGATCAGCTGGTCGACGGCGAGGAAGCCGTCACGCTCGTACGCCTGCAGATCGGCCGTCGGGATCGGGCCGGGCGTGTCCGGGGAGCCCCAGACCACCGGGTCCTGACGGGGCACGGCCACCTCGCTGGTGCCGCGGCTGGGGTACAGGTCGGTGACAGCGGTCATGGGTGTCACACCTCCTCGGGCTCGGTGAGCAGCGGGTAGACGCCGTTCTCGTCGTGGTCCTCCCGTCCGGTCACGGGCGGGTTGAACACGCAGATGCAGTGGAAGTCCTCCTTGACGCGGAGCGTGTGCCGCTCGTGCCCGTTCAGGAGGTACATGGTGCCGGGGGTGATGGTGTACACCTCGCCGGTCTCGCGGTCGGTGAGCTCGGCCTCGCCCCGGGTGCAGACGACGGCCTCGATGTGGTTGGCGTACCACATGTTCGTCTCGGTCCCCGCGTACAGGATGGTCTCGTGCACGGAGAAGCCGACCCGCTCCTTGGCGAGGACGATGCGCTTGCTCTCCCACGTGCCGGACGCGGACTTGATGTGCCGGTCGGTGCCTTCGAGATCCTTGAACGATCGGACGATCACGGTGCTGAACTTCCTCCTGGTCGTACGGTGTGCTGTGCGTGCGGCCGGCGGGCCGTACGGAAGCGGGGTCAGACGGTCTCGCGGACCGAGCGGGAGAGGATGCTGAGACCCTCGTCCAGTTCCTCGGGGGTGATGGTGAGCGCGGGCAGCAGCTTGACGACCTCGCCCTCCGGGCCCGACGTCTCGATGAGCAGGCCCAGTTCGAAGGCGCGCCGGGCGACCCGCGAGGCGCGGTCCTTGTCGCGGAACTCAAGGCCCCACACCAGGCCGCGGCCGCGGTACTCCTTCACGTCGGCGAGGTTCTCCTCGGTGATGGAGATCAGCGCCTGCTCGACCTGCTCGCCCCGGGTGCGGGTCTGCTTCTCCATGGCGGAGCCGTCGGTCCAGTACGTCTCGAGGGCCGCGGTGGCGGTGACGAACGCCGGGTTGTTGCCGCGGAAGGTGCCGTTGTGCTCGCCCGGCTCCCAGACGTCCAGCTCGGGCTTGAACAGGCACAGCGACATCGGCAGGCCGTAGCCGCTGATCGACTTCGACACGGTGACGATGTCGGGCGTGACCCCCGCCTCCTCGAAGGAGAAGAAGGCGCCCGTGCGGCCGCAGCCCATCTGGATGTCGTCGACGATGAGCAGCATGTCCTGGCGCTCGCAGAGCTCGGCCAGCGCGCGCAGCCACTCCGGGCGCGCGACGTTGATGCCGCCCTCGCCCTGCACCGTCTCCACGATCACGGCGGCCGGCTTGTTGAGGCCGGACCCCTGGTCCTCCAGCAGCCGCTCGAACCACAGGAAGTCGGGGACCTGGCCGTCGAAGTAGTTGTCGAACGGCATGGGGGTGCCGTGCACCAGCGGGATGCCCGCGCCGGCCCGCTTGAAGGCGTTGCCGGTGACGGCGAGCGACCCCAGGGACATGCCGTGGAAGGCGTTCGTGAAGGACACGATCGCCTCCCGGCCCTTCACCTTGCGGGCGAGCTTCAGCGCCGACTCCACGGCGTTGGTGCCCGTCGGGCCCGGGAACATGACCTTGTAGGGGAGGTCGCGCGGGCGCAGCACCAGGTTCTGGAAGGTCTGCAGGAAGCTCCGCTTGGCGGTGGTCGACATGTCCAGGCCGTGGGTGACGCCGTCCCGGGACAGGTAGTCGATGAGCGCCCGTTTGAGCACCGGGTTGTTGTGGCCGTAGTTCAGTGAGCCGGCCCCGGCGAAGAAGTCGAGGTACGCGTGGCCGTCCTCGTCGTACATCCGGCTGCCCTGCGCACGGTCGAACACGGTGGGCCAGCCGCGGCAGTAGCTGCGAACCTCGGACTCGAGGGTCTCGAAGACGCTCAGGTCGGGCTGGGTGATCGTCACGGTGAATCGCTCCTCAGTGCGCGGTGGTGGGGGCCAGAGGGCCGATGCGGTACAGGACTTCGGGGTCGTGCGGGCCGTCCGGGAAGAGGTCGGCCTGGAACAGCACCTCGCGGGTCACGTCCGCGCCGTGGCGGGCCGCGAACGAGGTGAACAGCCGCTCGGAGGCGGTGTTCCCCGGGGTGATGGTGGTCTCGATGCCGGTGATCGCGCGCTCTTCGGCGAGCCGGGCGGTCAGCCCGTCGAGCAGCGCGGCGGCTATGCCGTGGCCGCGGTAGGCGGGGTCCACGGCCACCTGCCAGACGAGCAGGGTGCGGGGGTCGTCCGGCCGCACGTACCCGGTGACGAAACCGACGGGCTCGCCGTCCGCGTCGCGGGCCACCGCCGAGGTGGCCGCGAAGTCCCGGCACCACAGCAGATAGCTGTACGAGGAGTTCAGGTCGAGGGTTTTGGATTCCTTGGCGAGCCGCCAGAGCGAGGCTCCGTCGGTCACCGCCGGTCGGTCGATCAGCAGGTCTGCTGGTGCGGCAGTCATGCGGAAAGAATTTAGCGAGACAAATTGCAGAATGCACGGCCAGGGTCGCCGTGACACGTGTCCAGCATGACTGAATGTCGGCTTTGACCCATGTCAAATCATGACAAAAGGGCTCGCTTGTGGAGTGTGTCACATACATGAAACCCGCCGGAAAACCAGCTCGTTTAGCTTCGCAAAAACCGGGCAGAAGAAGACGGGAAGCTATCGACAGGTGAATTCGCGGAAATTGTGAAAGTGATTTGAATTCCCATTCGGGCAATGAAAACGGCCCGCACGGTGCGTGCGGGCCGTCGTTTCGCGTACCTCTGTGGTCACCGCCAGGCTTCGTCGGCCGCCCGGCGGGCCGCCGCCACGTCCACCGTCAGCCCCCGCCCGGCGAGCGCCGCGCCCAGGGCCGCCAGACAGGCGTGCACGGTGTCCGGCGTCGCGTCCGGTCCGTAGTGGTTCACCCGGATCATCTCCTTGGCCAGGGCGCCGCCGCCGGCGGCCAGCGGCAGCCCCGCGTCGCTCCCCAGCGCGCTCGCCACCAGCTCCGACGCCACCGTCCCGGCGGGCGCCCGCAGGGTGGTGGCGACCGGCGCCGCGTCCTTCGCCTCGCGCACGTACGGCTCCAGGCCGCCGCCCAGCGCCGACGCCCCCGCCCGGGTGGCCCGCGCGGCCGCGGCGTGCCGCGCCATCACCGCGTCCAGGCCCGCCGACTCGATCCGCTCCAGGCACGCCTCAAGGGCCAGCATCTCCAGCTGGGCGGGAGCGTGCAGCAGCGCCTTGCGGCCGCCGTCGATCCAGCGGTCCTTCCAGTCCAGCAGCGAGAGGTAGGAGCGGCGCGGGGCGCCCGGGTTGGCCGCCATACGGGCCCACGCCCGCTCGCTCACCGAGATCGCCGACACTCCGGCCGGCCCGCCCATCGCCTTCTGGGCCCCGATCACGCACAGGTCGACGCCCCACGCGTCCGGCAGCACCGGCTCCGCGCCGACCGAGGCGACCGCGTCCAGGTAGAACAGCGCGCCGTGCTCGCGCACCGCCTCGCCGATCTCCGCGACCGGGTTGGTGTTGCCCGTCGCCGCCTCCGCGTGGACCAGCGACACGAAGTCGATCTTCGGGTGCTCGACGAACGCCTCCCGGATCCGCTCGGCCGTCACCGCGGTGTGGAAGGGGACCTCGACGTCGTGCACCGTGGCCCCGCAGTCCCGCAGCCAGTCCCCGAAGGTCTGCCCGTACGGGCCCGTGATCACGTTCAGCGCCGTCGTGCCGGGTCCGGCCGCGGCGCGGATCGCGCCCTCCAGCGGCAGCAGCGCCTCGCCCTGGGTGATCACCACGTCCTGCCGGGTGTCCAGCAGCCGGGCCACCCGGTCCTCGATGGCGGCGAACCGCTCGGCGCTCAGCGGGGGCAGATCGAGGAGGGGGTGGGTCACGGCGCTGCTCTCTTCGCTCACGAGGGTCCACGAGGCCGGCCGGAAGCCGACGGGAACGAGGGTAACGCTCGCCCTCCGCCGCCCCGCGACCGGCGAGTTCTCAGGCCGGACGGCCCCTCGGCCATCGGTTTGATTTGAGAGACCCAAACATCTCCTTATAATCGGAACCCACGATTCCCCCCACTGGAGATCTCCATGAACACGCTCCTCCGGCGCCGGACCCGTCTTCTGGCCGCCACCACCGCCACGGCCGGGCTCGTGCTCGTGGCCGGCTGCTCCTCGGGCGACGGGGGGAAGGGCGCCACGGTCAAGGGGGTCCACCTCGTCAAGGCCGGGCAGCTCACCACCTGCACCCACCTGCCGTACCCGCCGTTCCAGTCGGAGGTGAACGGCAAGGTGCAGGGCTTCGACGTCTCCCTCGTCGACCTCGCCGCCAAGAACCTCGGCGTGAAGCAGCAGATCCTGGACACGCCGTTCGAGAACTTCAAGACCGGCGCCTTCCTCAACTCCGGGCAGTGCGACCTGGCCGCGGCCGGCATGACCATCACCGCCGAGCGCAAGAAGAACGTCGACTTCTCCGACCCGTACTTCGAGGCCACCCAGGCGGTCCTCGTGGACAGGAACAGCGGGATCAACTCGCTCGAGGACGTCAAGGCCAAGGGCAAGAAGCTCGGCGCCCAGGCGCAGACGACCGGTGAGGACTACGTCAAGGGCAAGGGCTACGACCCGATCTCCTTCGAGTCCTCCGACGCGGTCCTCAACGGCCTGCGCACCGGCCAGGTCCAGGCCGTCGTCATCGACTACCCGGTGGTTCAGGGCTGGCTGAAGGACAAGGCCAACGCCGACAAGTTCAAGGTCGTCGGCAACCTCAAGACCGGTGAGCAGTACGGCTTCACCGTCAAGAAGGGCAACACCAAGCTGCGCGAGGCCCTGAACAAGGCGATCGCCGACGCCAAGGCCGACGGCACGTACAAGAAGCTGTACGAGAAGTGGATCGGCCCGTACGACGCCTCCGCCGCCTCTCCCTCGGCCTCATGAGCGACACCGGCGTACGACTCCAGCCGAAGAAGAAGGGCCTCACCCGGCGGCAGCGCCGCAGCCTGTCCCGGGCCGTGCAGTACACCGTGTTCGCCGCCGCCGTGATCGCGTTCGCGGTCGCGGCGGACTGGGGCCGGCTGAAGAACCAGTTCGCCCAGGGCAGCATCGCCAAGCAGATGTTCCCCGAGGTCATCACGCTGGCGCTGAAGAACACCGTGCTCTACACGCTGTCCGGCTTCGTCGTCGGACTCGTGCTCGGCATGGTCATCGCGTTGATGCGGCTGTCCTCCGTGGGCCCCTACCGCTGGGTGGCGGGCGTCTACATCGAGATCTTCCGCGGCCTGCCGGCCCTGCTGATCTTCATCTTCGTGGGCGTGGCCGTGCCGCTCGCCTTCCCGGGCACGGAGATCCCGGGCGGCACCTACGGCAAGGTCGCCCTCGCGCTGGGCCTGGTCTCCGCGGCGTACATGGCGGAGACGATCCGCGCCGGCATCCAGGCGGTGCCCAAGGGGCAGATGGAGGCGGCCCGTTCACTGGGCTTCTCGCCCACCCGGGCCATGGTCTCCATCATCGTCCCGCAGGCCTTCCGGATCATCCTGCCGCCGCTCACCAACGAACTCGTCCTGCTCTTCAAGGACTCCTCGCTGGTGCTGTTCCTCGGGGTCACCCTGGAGGAGCGGGAACTGTCCAAGTACGGCCGCGATCTGGCCAGCACCACCGCCAACTCCACGCCGATCCTGGTCGCCGGCCTGTGCTACCTGCTGGTGACCATCCCGCTCGGCTACGTCGTCCGGCGCATGGAGTCCAGGTCCCAGGAGGCGATCCGATGAGCGGCGCGGAGATCCAGGTCAAGGACCTGCACAAGTCCTTCGGCGACAACCACGTGCTGCGCGGCATCGACCTGGAGATCGGCCAGGGCGAGGTCGTCTGCGTCATCGGGCCCTCCGGCTCCGGCAAGTCCACGCTGCTGCGCTGCGTCAACCTGCTCGAGGAGCCCACCAAGGGCCAGGTCTTCGTCGGCGGCACCGAGCTGACCGACCCCGACGTCGACATCGACGCCGTCCGCCGCCGCATCGGCATGGTCTTCCAGCAGTTCAACCTCTTCCCGCACCTGAACGTCACCGACAACCTCACGCTGCCGCAGCGCCGGGTCCTCGGCCGGGACAAGGCGACGGCCGCGCGGATCGCCGCGGAGAACCTGGACCGGGTCGGCCTGGCCGAGAAGGCGCGGGCCTATCCGTCCTCCCTCTCCGGCGGCCAGCAGCAGCGGGTGGCCATCGCCCGGGCCCTCGCCATGGGCCCCGAGGTCATGCTGTTCGACGAGCCGACCTCCGCGCTCGACCCCGAGCTGGTCGGGGACGTCCTCGCGGTGATGCGCCGGCTCGCCGAGGAGGGCATGACCATGATGGTCGTCACCCACGAGATGACCTTCGCGCGCGAGGTCGCCGACCGCGTCGTCTTCATGGACGGCGGGGTGATCGTCGAGGAGGGCGACCCCGGCCAGGTCATCGGCGCCCCGCGGCACGAGCGCACCCGCCACTTCCTCTCCCGCCTGCTGGACCCGGCGATGGCCGAGGTGGAGGAGGAGACCTCGGACCAGGTGGGCGAGCGCGGCGAGTAGACCGCCGGGCGCCCCCCGGCCCGCAAGCCCGGGGGGCGGCTCGCCGCGGCGGCTCACTAAGGTGCCGGGTATGAGCGATGACGCGGTGCTGCATGTGAGGGGGCGGGTCCTGGCCGGGCCCGAGGACGTGCGCGACGAGCTGTGGGTGGTCGGGGGCCGCGTGTCCTACGACCGCCCCGCCGGGGCGCGCGACGTCACCACCGTCGAGGGCTGGGCACTGCCCGGCCTGGTCGACGCGCACTGCCACGTCGGCCTCGGCGCCGAGGGCCCGGTGGACGCCGACACCGCGGAGAAGCAGGCGCTGACCGACCGGGAACGCGGCACCCTGCTGATCCGGGACGCCGGCTCGCCCTCCGACACCCGCTGGATCGACGACCGGGAGGACCTGCCGAAGATCATCCGGGCGGGCCGGCACATCGCCCGCACCCGCCGCTACATCCGCAACTACGCGTGGGAGGTCGAGCCGGAGGACCTGGTCGCCTACGTCGCCCGGGAGGCGGAGCGCGGTGACGGCTGGGTGAAGCTGGTCGGCGACTGGATCGACCGCGACCTCGGCGACCTGTCCGCCTGCTGGCCCCGGGAGGCGGCCGAGGCCGCCATCGCCGAGGCCCACCGGCTGGGCGCCCGCGTCACCGCGCACTGCTTCGCCGAGAGCTCGCTGCGCGACCTGGTCGAGGCCGGCATCGACTGCGTCGAGCACGCCACCGGCCTGACGGACGACCTGATCCCGCTCTTCGCCGAACGGGGCGTGGCGATCGTCCCGACCCTCGTCAACATCGCCACCTTCCCGCGGCTCGCCGCGGGCGGCGAAAGCAGGTATCCGCGCTGGTCGGCCCACATGCGCCGGCTGCACGAGCGCCGCTACGACACCGTGCGCGGCGCCCACGACGCCGGCATCCCGGTCTACGTCGGCACCGACGCCGGCGGCTCGCTGGCCCACGGTCTGGTCGCGGCCGAGGTCGCGGAACTGGTCACCGCGGGCATCCCGGCCGTCCAGGCGGTGGCGGCGGCGAGCTGGAGCGCCCGAGCCTGGCTGGGCCGCCCCGGCCTTGAGGAGGGCGCACCGGCCGACCTCGTGGTGTACGAGGCCGACCCGCGGGCGGACGTCCGGGTGCTGGCGGCCCCGCGCCGGGTGGTGCTGAACGGCCGCGTCGTGGAGTGAGGAGCGGCGGGGCCCGGATGAGACGGGGGAACGCGTGTGCACGTTGATTCGAAGAGGTGTGCTGAAACTCCACGATGGAGTGAAGTAACGCAGGATCGCTGACCGTTCACCCACAGTGCGTACAAGGTTGACGGGTCCCAAGCAAGTTTTCTCTGGGGGTCCCACCGCCTTGAACAGCAACGACTTCCGCATGCCCGCCCGCAGGCTCGCCACAGTGGCGACGGTCACCGCGCTCGCCGCGGCGCCCGCGCTGCTGGGCGCGGGCGCCGCGCACGCCACCACCGGCCACGGTCGCGCCTCCGCCGTCGTGCTCCGCACCGGACTCGACGTGTCCCTGCTCAACAAGACCGTGAACGTCCCGCTCGCGGTCAGCCTCAACGAGGTCCAGGCGCCGCGCAGCGCCGACCGGACGGCCCTGACGGCCCGGCTGGACGGCGTGAACGGCGGCCGGCCGTTCACCGTCCTCGGCGCGGAGGCCGCCTCGGCCACGGCCACCGCGAACGGCCGGCTCGCCGAGGGCTCGGTCCGCCTCGTCCACGCCCGGCTGCACGTCCCGGGCCTGCCGCTGCTCTCCGTCGTAGAGGTCGGCACGGTCACCGCCAAGGCGACCTGCGCCGCCGGGAAGGCGCCGGTCGCCTCCGCGAACGTCCTCGGCGCCGTCACGGTCCTCGGCAAGCGCGTCTCGCTGACCGCGGGCGGCCCGACCGAGGTGAAGGTGCCCGGCGTCGGCGAGGTCCGCCTCGACCTCTCCCAGCGCCGGACGACGTCCCGCACGGCGGCCGCCACGGCACTCGAACTCAAGGTCTCCGTGAACCCGCTGAAGCTGAACGTGGCCGAGGTGAACGGCACCGTCACCCTCGCCAAGGCCACCTGCGAGACCCCCGCGCCCGCCCGGCACACGACCCCGAGCGACGCCGGCACCGCCCCCGAGGTCAAGCCCCAGGGAGCCCCGGGCGCCCAGGCCGACCTCGCGGAGACCGGCGGCGACTCCTCGACCCCGTACATCGCCGGCGGCGCCCTGGCCCTGCTGCTGCTCGGCGGCGGCGCGGTGACAGTGGCCCGGCGCCGCAGGAACTGACGGACGGCGGCGCGTTCCCGGACGCGCGGGGCCGCGGTGGAGCGTGACGGCCGGCCGGAGGCGCGGTGCCGGGAGCGAGCCGACGGTGCCTTCCCAGCCGGCCGGGACGGGTGGGCGAGTGGGACGCGGGGTCCGGGGGCGGCGCCCCGGTCACTGCAGCGCGGCCGACAGCGCGGCCAGGAACCCGCTCACCGTTCCCCGGTCCCGCACCGCCACCCGCACCCACGCGTCCCCGCCGAGACCGGGAAACGTGTCCCCCCGCCGCACCGCGTACCCCAGCCTGCGCAACCGCCGCCGCACCGCGTCCGCCTCCGGCAGACGCACCAGCACGAACGGCCCCTCCGCCGGCGACACCACCCGCACCCCGCGGGACGCGAACGCGGCGAGCCCCGCCTCCAGATGGGCGCGGTCCGCCGCGATCCGGTGCGCCGCGTGCGCCGCCTCGGCCAGCGCCCGGGGCGCCACACACGCCTCGGCCGCGGCGAGCGCCGGCGTCGACACCGGCCACAGCGGCTGAGCCCGCTCCAGCCCGTCGATCGTCTCCGGCGCGGCCAGCACGTACCCGATGCGCAGCCCGGCCAGCCCCCAGGTCTTGGTCAGGCTGCGCAGCACGACGAGACCGGGCACGTCCGTCCGCCCGGCCAGCGCCTCCCGCTCACCCGGCACCGCGTCCATGAACGCCTCGTCGACCACCAGCGTCCGGCCGGGCCGGGCGAGCCGGGCGATGGATCCGGCCGGATGCAGGACCGACGTCGGATTCGTCGGGTTGCCGATCACCACCAGGTCCGCGTCCTCGGGCACCGCCGCCGGATCCAGCCGGAACCCGTCCGCCTCCCGCAGCAGCACCCGGTCCACGGTGTGCCCCGCGTCCCGCAGCGCCGCCTCCGGCTCGGTGAACTGCGGATGCACCACGACCGGCCGGCGCACCTTCAGCGCCCGCGCCAGCAGCACGAACGCCTCCGCCGCCCCCGCCGTCAGCAGCACCCGCTCCACCGGCAGTCCGTGCCGCGCCGCCACCGCCGCCCGCGCGGCCCGCCCGTCCGGGTAGGCCGCGAGGGACGGCAGCGAGGCGGCGATCACGTCCCGCAGCCACGGCGGAGGCGTGTCCGCGCGGACGTTGACGGCGAGGTCGACCAGCCCGGCGCCCTCGTCGCGCATCTCCGCGTCGCCGTGGTGCCGCAGGTCGTGCCCGGCCGCCGGGCCGCCCCCGGTGTCCTCAGTGCGCATGGCTGTGGGAGTGCCCCCCGTGCTGGTGGTGCCCGTGCCCGTGGTCGTGGCCGTCGTCGTCCGGGTGGAAGTGCGGCTGCTGCGGCAGCCCCACCTTGTCCTCGAAGCCCGGCAGCGCGATCCGGTACACGCAGGAGTCGCAGTTCATCCGCAGATCACCCTTGACGGCCTCCGCGTACCGCTCCATCACCAGGTCCAGCAGCTCCGGCTCGGGCCCGATGACGTCCGCGGAGCGCACCTCCAGGTCCGGGTGCGCGGCCGCCCACTCCTCGGTCTGCCTGCGCACCCGGTCCGGCAGGATGCCGGTGAACAGGAAGTACGGCAGGACGACGATCCGCCGCGCACCCAGCTTCGCGCACCGGTCGAGCCCGCTCGGCACGTCCGGCGCCGCCAGCGACACGAACGCCGTCTCGACGCCCGCCCAGCCGCGCCCCTCCCACAGCAGCCGGGCCGCCTTGTGCACCTCGGCGTTGGCGTCCGGGTCGGTCGACCCGCGCCCCACCAGCAGCACGGTCACGTCGGACCGCTCGCCGGACGTGCCGGCCAGCGCCTCCTCCAGCCGCCGCTCCAGCACGTTCAGCAGCGCCGGGTGCGGGCCGAGCGGACGCCCGTAGGTGTACGAGATGCCCGGGTGCCGTTCCTTCTCCCGGGACAGGGCGGCCGGGATGTCGCCCTTGGCGTGCCCGGCGGAAACCAGCATCAGCGGTACGGCCGCGAACCGGCGCACGCCCCGGTCCACCAGGTCGGCGACCGCCTCGCCCAGCGGCGGCGGGGACAGCTCGATGAAGCCGCCGGCGACGGGCAGTTCGGGGTGGCGGCGGCCCAGCTCCCGTACGAAGTCGCGGAACGCCTCGGCTCCGGCCTCGTCCCGGGTGCCGTGGCCGGCGATGAGCAGGGCGGGCGGCGGGGTGGTCACGGGGTCTCCTTGGGGGAAATCGGGTGGTACAGCAGGGCGTTGAGCGCGGCGGCGGCGACCGCCGACCCGCCCTTCTCGGACACGTTGCTCACGGCGGGCAGCCCGCTCGCGCGCAGCGCCTCCTTGGACTCGGCCGCGCCGACGAAGCCGACGGGCAGGCCGATGACGAGCGCGGGGGAGGCGTCCAGGGTCAGCAGTTCCTCCAGGGCGGTCGGGGCGTTGCCGATCACCCAGAGGGCGCCGGGCCCCACCTCCTCGTAGGCGAGCCGGATCCCGTGCGCCGAACGGGTGAGGCCCGGACCGGCCACGGCGTCCTTCAGGCGGCAGACGGTCTCCCGGCGGGTGATGCCGGCCCCCACCATCTCGACGTCCACGACGACCGGCGCCCCGGCGTGCAGCGCGGCGTGCGCCCTGACCAGGTCGTCCTCGTCGGTGACGAGGTCGGTCGCGTAGTCCAGGTCGGCGGCGGAGTGGATGACCCGCTCCACCACCGCCCGGGTCAGCGGGGGGAAGTGCGAGGTGTCCAGGCGGGCGCGCAGCCGCCGGTAGGACTCCTGCTCGATGGGGTGGACGACACGGTTCACCGGGCGGCCTCCTGCCCGTCGGTCCGGTGGCTCTCCTGCCAGCGGTAGCCGCGCGGGGTCACCATGCGGCCGGCGATGTCCCGGGTCGCGGTGTTGCCCACGGTGACGACCGTCATCATGTCGACCGTCGCCGGGTCCAGTCCGCCGAGCGTGGTCAGCCGGCTCGACTCGTCCGGCCGTGAGGCGTTGCGCACCACGCCGACCGGCGTCGCCGGGTCCCGGTGCCCGGCGAGGATCGCGAGCGCCTTGGGAAGCTGCCAGTCGCGGCCGCGGGAGCGGGGGTTGTAGAAGGTGACCACGATGTCGGCCTCGGCCGCCGCGCGTACCCGCCGCTCGATGACCTCCCACGGCGTGTGCAGGTCGGACAGGCTGATGGACACGTGGTCGTGGCCCAGCGGCGCGCCCAGGATCGCGCCGGCGGCCAGCGCGGCCGTCACGCCCGGCACGCCGACCACGTCGATGTCGTCGGAGGCCTCGGCGAGCGCGGGCGAGGCCATGGCGTACACGCCCGCGTCCCCGCTGCCGATCAGCGCCACCGCGTGCCCGCGCCGGGCCTCCTCGACGGCCGTGCGGGCCCGCTCCTCCTCGGCGCCGAGACCCGACTCCAGCACCCGGGTGCCGGGCCGCAGCAGATCGCGGATCTGGTCGACGTACTGGTCGAGGCCGACCAGCACCGAGGCCCGGCGCAGTTCGTCCGCCGCGCGCGGGGTGAGCAGGTCCCGGGCGCCGGGACCGAGCCCGACCACGGCGAGCCGGCCGCGTCCCGGACGCCGCACCACGGCGCAGGTCGCCATCGCCGGGCGGCCGTCGGCGCGCACCGACTTCCGCTTGGGGACGAGGAGTTCACCGCCGCGCGCCAGCGCCGCCGCCTCCGCGACCGAGGGCGTGCCGACGGCCGCGAGCGGCGCGCCGGACGGGTTCGGCACCGCCACGTCCGCCAGCTCCGGCGCCGGGTACGTCACCAGGGGCACCCCCAGCCGCTCGGCGGCGGCCACGATGCCCGGCTCCTCGGACTTGGCGTCCACGGTGGCCAGTTCGGCGACCGACCGAGGTGACAGGCCCGCGTCCCGCAGCGACTCCTCGACCAGGGCGAGCACCTCGTCCGCCGGCGCGCCGCGGGAGGCGCCCACGCCGACCACCAGGGACGGCGGTCTGAGCAGCACCTCCCGCTCACCCGGCGCGACGGCCCGGTCGGTGAGCCGCACGGTGTACGCGCCCTCCGGCGAGGTGGGCAGCGCGGGCAGCGGCCACGGCACCTCGGCCTCCAGCGCGACCGGTTCGCCGTCCAGCAGGGCCCGCGACACCGCGGCCACCGCCCCCTCGTACGGGAACCCGAGGGTGTCGAGGCCGGGCAGCCCCACCGCGTCCGTCGCGGTCGTCACCACCGGCTCGGCGCCCAGCAGCCCGCCCACCTCGCGGGCCAGTTCGTTGGCGCCGCCGCCGTGCCCGCCGAGCAGCGACACCGCGAACCGGCCGCCCTCGTCCACGCAGACCACGCCCGGGTCGGCCGCCTTGTCGCCGAGCAGCGGCGCGAGCAGCCGTACCACCGCGCCCGTCGCCAGGAAGCAGACGAGCTGCTCGCACTCGGCGAACGCGGCCCGTACGGCCTCCCCGGCGCCGCCCTCGTACACCCGCGTACGGTCCGGCCAGGCCGCGGCCAGCCGGTCCCGCGCCGCCGCGCCCGCCGCGGTGGCGGAAATCAGGCCGATCACTTCGCTACTCCTTCACTGGATGCCGGGGGTCGCACGCCCCACAGCAGGAACACCGGATTGGCCGCCGCGAGCCGGGTCACGTCCCCGGGCAGCGGCGTCAGCCGGGACGACTGCAACAGCACGCCCTCGCAGCGCAGCCCCGCCTCCGTCAGGGCCGCGCGGGCGGCCGGCACCCGGTCTAGGGCGGCCATGGCGACGACGACGGTCCGCCGGGCCCGGCGCGCGCACACCCCGACGACGGCGGGCAGCTCGCGGCCACCGCCGCCGACGAACACGGCGTCGGGGTCGTCGAGCCCGTGCAGCGCGTCCGGCGCCGCACCGTGCACCACCTCCACGTCGACCCCGTGGGCGGCGGCGTTGGCCCGGATCCGCTCCACCCCGTCCGCGGTCCGCTCCACGGCGACGGCGGCCGCGCCGAGCCGCGCGCACTCCACGGCCACCGAACCCGAACCGGCCCCGACGTCCCACACCAGGTCGCCCAGGCGCGGCCCCAGCCGGGCCAGCGCCAGCGCCCGCACCTCGAACTTCGTGATCATCGAGTCGCGGTGCGCGAACTCGCCCTCGTCGAGAGCCCATCCGGCGGGCCGCGCGCCCGCTCCGGCGACCGTGCGCACGGGGCCCAGCGCGCGCGCCTCGTCCAGGCACAGCACCACGCTCACCGCCGCGCCCCAGTCCCGGGCGGCGGCCTCGGCGGGCGTCACCCGCTCCACACGCTCGTGCTCCGGATCGCCCAGCGCGCTCGCCACGACCAGTAGCCGGCCGCCGCCGAGCGCGGCTCCCAGCTCGGCCGGCCCGGCCCCGGGCCCGGTCAGCACGGCCACCTTCGGATGCGCCCGGCACGCGTTGACCGCCGTCCGCAGGTCGCGCCCGTGCGCGCTGACCACGACCGCGTCGTCCCACGGCAGCCCGAGCCGCGCGAACGCGGTGGCCACCGAGGACACCCCCGGCCGCACGTCAAGCCGCCCCGCCCCGAACCGCTCGGCCAGCGCCCGCACGATCCCGAAGAACCCAGGGTCCCCGGAGGCCAGCACGACCACCGGCCGTCCCCGGTCCGCGTGCTCCCCGATCGCGTCCAGGGCGGGCGCCAGCGGCCCGAGCACGATCCGCGCGGCCCCCGCGGGCAGCTTCACGGCGTCCAGGTGCCGCCGCCCGCCCACGACGAGGGCGGCCCCGGCGAGCACCTCGTCCGGAACCGGCGCGCCCGTCCCGGTGCCGACGACCGTGATCAACTCTTCGCCCTCTGCTCGCGCAGCGCCCGCCGCGCCTCCGGGTCGGCCTTGCGGTACCCGTGGAAGTGGCCGGGGTGGTACAGGTGCGAGCGGGTGCCGTGGGCGTCCAGGGCCGGACCGACCAGGAAGAGGGTGTGCTTCCAGAGCCTGTGCTCCTTGACCGTCTCCTCCAGCGTGCCGATCGTGCACCTGACGACCAGCTCCTCCGGCCAGGTCGCCTGGTACGCGACGACCACCGGGGTGTCCGTGGGGTAGCCGCCCTCCAGCAGCTCCCGCACGAGCTGGCCGCTGCGCGCCGCCGACAGGAACACCGCCATGGTGGTGCCGTGCCGGGCGAACTCGCGCACCTCCTCGCCGGGCGGCATCGGCGTCTTGCCGCCGCCGAGCCGGGTCAGCACCACCGACTGGGCGACCTCGGGGATGGTCAGCTCCCGCTGGGCGAGGGCGGCCACGGCGGAGAACGAGGAGACCCCCGGCACGACCTCGGTCGCGATGCCGATCTCCGCGCACCGGTCGAGCTGCTCCTGCGTGCCGCCCCACAGGGCCGGGTCCCCGGAGTGGATCCGGGCGACGTTCAGGCCCTCGGCGCGGGCCCGGCGGTAGACGGCCACCACGTCCTCCAGCGACATGGCCGCCGAGTCCAGGATCTCCGCGTCCTGCCGCGCGTGCTCGAGGACCTCGGCCTGCACCAGGCTCGCCGCCCAGATCACCACGTCGGCCGCCGCGATCGCGCGTGCGGCCCGGAACGTCAGCAGATCGGCGGCGCCGGGGCCGGCACCGACGAACGTCACCTTGCCGCCGGGGGCATCGGCCATGGCCATGGGAAGTGGTCCTCTCGTGGGAAAGACGCGGGTCTGTTCTGGGATGAAACGTCAGGATCTGGGGGTGTGCGGCAGGCGCCGGATGTGCGCGAAGGCGCCTTCATCGGATAGCAAGGGCCCATGGCGGTCCTTGTCGCGCTCGGCGCGTTCCTGATGACGCTGGCCGGCGGCTGGACGGCACAGCGGGTGACCGACCGCCGCCATCTCGTCCTGGGCCTGGCCGGCGGCCTGATGCTGGGCGTGGTCGGCCTCGACCTGCTGCCGGAGGCGCTGCACGCGGCGGACCGGGAGATCTTCGGTGTGCCGGCCGCCCTGCTGCTGTTCGTGGCCGGCTTCCTGCTGGCCCATCTGGTCGAGCGGACCCTGGCCGCGCGCCAGGCGTCGCACGGGGGCGCCGAGCTCCCCCACCGCGCGCCCGAGGTGGGCCTGACGGCGGCGGCCGCGATGGTCGGGCACAGCGCCATGGACGGCGTGGCGATCGGCGCGGCCTTCCAGGTGGGCGGCGGCATGGGCGCGTCCGTCGCGCTCGCCGTGATCGCGCACGACTTCGCCGACGGCTTCAACACCTTCACCATCACGAGCCTGTACGGCAACGCCCGCCGACGGGCGGTGGGCATGCTGGTGGCCGACGCCTGCGCCCCGCTGCTGGGCGCGCTGTCGACGGTCTTCTTCCACATCCCCGAGCCGGTGCTCGGCGGCTATCTCGGCCTCTTCGGCGGCGTGCTGCTCTATCTCGCCGCCGCCGAGATCCTCCCCGAGGCCCACCACGAGCACCCGGCCCGTTCCACCCTGCTGTGCACGGTCGCGGGCGCGGCCTTCATCTGGCTGGTGGTCGGCGTCTCCGGCGGCTGACCGCACGGGCCGCGTCACAGCTTCCCGCCCCGTCCGCCGTCCCGCCGCGGCGGCGCGATCAGCGTGGAGAGGTAGGGCAGCGGCGCCCCGTCCAGCTCGGCGGCCGGCCGCACCGACTCCTCCGGCAGCCCGAGCGCCGAACCCCACACCGCGTCCCCGATCCGCCCGGTCTCCCGCAGCGCCTCGGCGACCTCGGTGGCCTGCCGCCCGAACTTGTACGCCACGACCGTGCCCGGCCCCGCCAGCGCCTCCTTGAGCGCGGCCGAGCCCGCCGTCACCGGCACCAGCGTCAACGGCTCGGTCCCCTCGGTCAGCACCGCGCCCGACCGCGCCGCCAGATCCTGCATGGCGGTGATCCCGGGCACGGTCTCCACCACGACGCCCGGCACCAGCTCCGCGATCGTCTGCGCGAGATAGGTGAACGTCGAGTACACGTTCGGATCGCCGATGGTGGCGAAGGCGACCGACCCGTGCCGCTCCAGCAGCCCGGCGACCCGCTCGCCCGCCGCGTCCCAGGCGGCCTCCCGGCGCGCCCGGTCGGTCCGCTCGTTCAGCGCGAACACCACCCGGACGATCTTCTCGCCGGGCACGTAGTGCAGGACCGTCGCCTCGGCCCGGCCGCGCTCGCCCGTGTCCATCACGGGGACGACGACGACCTCGGCCGCGCGCAGCGCGTTGACCCCCTTGACGGTCACCAGCTCCGGGTCCCCGGGGCCGACCCCCACTCCGACCAGCCTGCTGCTCATGACGTCCGGCACCTCTCCACGAACCGACGGGCCGCACCGGGCGCGGCGGCCCAGTGCGTGTGCAGATAACTCGCGTGCACGCCCTGCTGTACGAAACCCTCGACCCGCCGGACCGGCGTGGTCAGACCCCAGGCGGGGGCGGCGCCGGCGCCGGGCTCGACGACCGTGCGGTGGAACTCGTGCCCGCGCGTCCGCGTCCCCGCGGCGGCCAGCACACTGTCCCCGACGGCCACCGCGTCCCGGTAGCCGAGAGTGAGCCGTTCGCCCATGCGGGCGCCGGCGTCCAGCACCCCGCACATGGGGCGCCCGTCCAGCTCCCGGCACAGGTAGAGCAGCCCGGCGCACTCCGCCGCCACCGGCGCGCCGCTCAGCGCGAGACCGGCGACCGCCTTGCGCAGCGGCTCGTTCGCGGACAGCTCGGCCGCGTACACCTCGGGGAACCCGCCCCCCACGACCAGCCCGGCGGTGCCCTCCGGCAGTTCCTCGTCCCGGAGCGGATCGAACGTGACCACCTCGGCGCCGGCGGCGGCGAGCAGTTCGGCGTGCTCCGCGTAGGAGAACGTGAACGCCCGGCCGCCGGCCACGGCGACGACCGGCCTGTCCGGCGTCCCGGGGCGAGACCCCGGCCCGGCGAGGGCCCCGGCCGGGTCCCAGGCCGCACCCGGCAGCTCACCCGCGCCGCGCGCCAGCGCGGCCAGAGCCTCCAGATCGCACCCTTGAGCCACCTGCGCCGCCATCGCCGCCACCGCCTCGACCGCCGCGGAGCCGCGTTCGGCGACCGGCACCAGACCCAGGTGCCGCGACGGCGTGTCCACCTGTGGCGCCCGCCGCAGCACCCCCAGCACCGGCACCCCGGAGGCGTCCAGCGCCTCCCGCAGCAGCGCCTCGTGCCGGTCGGACCCCACCTTGTTCAGGATCACGCCCCCGACCCGCACCTCCGGGTCCCAGGAGGCGAACCCGTGCACCAGCGCCGCGACCGACCGCGACTGCGACGACGCGTCCACGACCAGCACCACCGGCGCCCGCAGCAACTTGGCCACGTGCGCGGTGGACGCCAGCTCGCCCTGGCCCGCGGCCCCGTCGTACAGCCCCATCACGCCCTCGACGACGGCGAGATCGCATCCCCGCGCCCCGTGCAGGAACAGCGGGGCGATCAGCTCCGGCCCGCACAGGTACGCGTCCAGGTTGCGCCCCACCCGCCCCGTGGCGAGCGCGTGGTAGCCGGGGTCGATGTAGTCCGGCCCGACCTTGTGCGGGGACACGGCGAGCCCCCGTGCGGCGAACGCGGCCATCAGCCCCGTGGCGACGGTGGTCTTGCCGCTGCCCGACGCGGGCGCGGCGACGACCAGCCGGGGCACCGGCGACATCACCACTCGATGCCCTTCTGGCCCTTCTGGCCCACGTCCATGGGGTGCTTGACCTTGGACATGTCGGTGACCAGGTCGGCGAGGTCCACCAGCTTCCGCGGCGCGTTCCGCCCCGTGATCACCACGTGCTGGGTGCCGGGCCGGCCGCGCAGCACGTCCACCACCTCGTCCGTGTCGACCCAGCCCCAGTGCATCGGGTAGGCGAACTCGTCCAGCACGTACAGCCGGTACGTCTCGGCCGCCAGGTCCCGCTTGACCTGCTCCCAGCCCTCGCGGGCCTTCTCCTCGTTGTCCATCTGCGCGTCGCGCTGCACCCAGGACCAGCCCTCGCCCATCTTGTGCCAGTCGACGCTGCCGCCCTCGCCGGAGGCGCCGAGCACGCGCAGCGCGTTCTCCTCGCCGACCTTCCACTTGGCGGACTTGACGAACTGGAACACCCCGATCGGCCAGCCCTGGTTCCAGGCCCGCAGCGCCAGTCCGAACGCGGCGGTGGACTTGCCCTTGCCGACGCCCGTGTGCACCACGACCAGCGGCCGGTTGCGGCGCTGACGGGTCGTCAGACCGTCGTCCGGTACGACACTCGGCTGCCCCTGCGGCATTACGCGGCCCTCCTCGAAGTCCCCTGCACATCCCTGACCAGCCCGGCGATCGAGTCGGACCGCAGCTCCTCCAGCGTCACCGCCGTACCGCCCAGCTCGCCCGCGAGCTGCCCGGCGAGCCCGAGCCGCACCGGCCCCGACTCGCAGTCCACGACCACCGAGGCGACGCCGTCCGCCGCGAACAGCCGCGCCGCCCGCCCCGCCAGCGCCACCGGCTCCGTCCCACCCGTCGCCCGGCCACCACCCCGGCCGGAGGCGCTTCGCGCCGCCCCTCCGCCGGTGGCCCGGCCGTCCGTCACCACCACGACCAGCGCCCGCCGCGCCGGGTCCCGCAGCCGCTCCACCCGCAGCACCTCGTGCGCCCTCAGCAGCCCGGCCGCCAGCGGCGTGCGGCCGCCGGTCGGCAGCGACTCCAGCCGGGCCGCCGCCGCGTCCACCGACGAGGTCGGCGGCAGCGCCACGTCCGCGGCGGACCCCCGGAAGGTCACCAGGCCCACCTTGTCCCGCCGCTGGTAGGCGTCGAGGAGCAGCGACAGCACCGCGCCCTTCACGGCGCTCATCCGCTGCCGCGCCGCCATCGACCCGGAGGCGTCCACCACGAACAGCACGAGGTTGCCCTCGCGCCCCTCCCGGGTCGCCTGCCGCAGATCGTCCCGGCGGACCACGAGCCCCGGCCCGGACCGCCCCCGCGCCCGCTGGTGCGGCGCCGCGGCCAGCACGGTCGCCGCCAGGTGCAGCTTGGTCAGCGCGCCCCGGGGCCGCCGGGCGCCCGTGGTCCGCCCGTGCTCGGTGCGCGCCCGCGAGCGCCGGCCGGTCGCGCCCTCACCGATGCCGGGCACGCTCAGCACCTTCGTGCGGAACGGCTCGGCGGCCCGCACCGCCGACTGCTCCTGCCCGCCCGACGGCTGCGGCTGCCCGCCCTCGCCCGCCTCGGGCCGCGCGGCCGCGCCGCCGTCGCCCTGCGGACCGCTGTCCGGCGCCGGCTGCCCTCCGCCGCCGGGGCCCTGGGGACCGGGGTCGGGGTCGTCGTCGCCCTCGCCGTCGTCCTCGCCGGAGTACTGCTCCATCGTCTCGTCCAGCTTGTCCTCGTCCAGACCCGGCGCGTCGAACGGGTTGCGCCGCCGCCGGTGCGGCAGCGCGAGCAGCGCGGCCTGCCGGACGTCCTCGGCGAACACGTCGGTCCGCCCCGCCCACGCGGCGAGCGCGGTCGCCGTACGCGCCATCACGATGTCGGCGCGCATCCCGTCCACCTCGAAGGCCGCGCAGGTCGCCGCGATCTGCCGCAGCGCGCCGTCGCCGAGACGCACCCGGGGCAGCAGCTCCCGGGCCGCGGCGATCCGCTGCCGGACGGCGGCCTCCTCCTCGGCCCAGCGCGCCGCGAAGGCGCCGGGATCGTCGTCGTACGCCAGCCGGCGCCGCACGACCTCCACCCGCTCGTCCGGCTCCCGCGAGGCCGCGACCTCCACGGTCAGCCCGAACCGGTCCAGCAGCTGCGGCCGCAGCTCGCCCTCTTCGGGGTTCATGGTGCCGACGAGCAGGAACCGGGCGGCGTGCCGCACCGAGACGCCCTCGCGCTCGACGTACGAGGCGCCCATCGCGGCGGCGTCCAGCAGCAGGTCCACGAGGTGGTCGTGCAGGAGGTTGACCTCGTCCACGTACAGGATCCCGCGGTGGGCGTCGGCCAGCAGGCCCGGCTCGAAGGCCTTCACGCCCTCGGCGAGCGCCCGCTCGATGTCGAGCGCGCCGACCAGCCGGTCCTCGGAGGCGCCGACCGGCAGCTCGACCATCCGCGCCGGCCGTGCGTCCCCGGCGCCCGCCTCGTGCGGCCCGTCCGGGCAGGACGGGTCCGGCGCCGCCGGATCGCAGGAGAACCGGCATCCGGGGACGACGGCCACCTCCGGCAGCAGCGCGGACAGGGCGCGTACGGCCGTGCTCTTCGCGGTGCCCTTCTCGCCGCGCACCAGCACGCCGCCGACCGCCGGGGACACGGCGTTCAGCAGCAGCGCGAGCCGCAGATCGTCCTGACCGACAACGGCCGTGAACGGGAACGGGGTGGTCACTGGTCGCCCTCCAAGTCGCCTTCCAGCTCCAGATAGGTGGCGCGCAGCCGCTCCAGCGTGTCCGCGTCCGGCTCGGCCCACAGGCCCCGGTCCGCCGCCTCCAGCAGCCGCTCGGTGATGCCGCGCAGCGCCCACGGGTTGGACTTCTTCATGAAGTCCCGGTTCTCCGGGTCGAAGACGTACTCCGCGCTGAGCTTCTCGTACATCCAGTCGTCGACCACGCCCGCCGTGGCGTCGTAGCCGAACAGGTAGTCCACGGTCGCCGCCATCTCGAAGGCGCCCTTGTAGCCGTGCCGGCGCATCGCCGCCATCCAGCGCGGGTTGACCACCCGCGCCCGGAAGACGCGGTGCGTCTCCTCGCCCAGCGTGCGGGTCCTCACCTGGTCGGGTACGGCGCTGTCGCCCACGTAGGCCTCGGGGTTGGCGCCGGTCAGGTGCCGCACCATGGCGACCATGCCGCCGTGGTACTGGAAGTAGTCGTCGGCGTCGACCAGGTCGTGCTCGCGGGTGTCGACGTTCTTCGCGGCGACCGCGATCCGCTTGAACGCGGTCTCCATGTCCCCGCGCGCCGCCCGGCCGTCGAGCCCGCGCCCGTAGGCGTAACCGCCCCACACCGCGTACACCTCGGCGAGGTCGGCGTCGGAGCGCCAGTTGCGGGCGTCGATCAGCGGCAGCAGGCCGGCGCCGTACGCGCCCGGCTTCGAGCCGAAGATGCGGGCGGTCGCCCGCCGGCGGTCGCCGTGCTCCGCCGTGTCCTCCTCCACGTGCGCCCGCACGTAGTTGACCTCGGCCGGCTCGTCCAGCGCGGCCACCGCCCGGACCGCGTCGTCGATCAGCCCGACCACGTGCGGGAACGCGTCCCGGAAGAAGCCGGAGATGCGGACCGTGACGTCGACGCGCGGCCGGCCCAGCTCCTGCGGGCCGATCACCTCGAAGCCCGTCACCCGGCGCGAGGCGTCGTCCCAGACCGGACGGCAGCCGAGCAGCGCCAGGATCTCGGCGATGTCGTCGCCCTGGGTGCGCATCGCGGAGGTGCCCCACACCGTGAGGCCCACCGACCTCGGGTACTCCCCGGTGTCCTGGAGGTACCGCTGGACCAGCGAGTCCGCCAGCGACTGGCCGACCTCCCAGCTCAGCCTGGACGGGATCGCCTTCGGGTCGACGGAGTAGAAGTTCCGGCCGGTCGGCAGCACGTTGACCAGGCCCCGGGTCGGCGAACCGGACGGTCCCGCGGGCACGTAACCGCCGTCCAGCGCCCGCAGGATGTGACCGATCTCGTCGGTGGTCCGGGCGAGGCGCGGCACGACCTCGTCGCAGGCGAACTCCAGCACCGCGACGGCGTCGGGGAGTTCGGCGCCGAGCACGTCGCCCAGCACGGCCGGCACGGCCGCCCGGTCCCACGCCCTGGCCTCCATGCCCTCCGCGATCCGCCGGCAGAGCCGCTCCAGCAGGTCGATCGTGTCGGCCGCCGTCCGGGACGGGCCGTCGACTCGGTCCGTCAGCTCCACCGGCACCTTCACCGGCGCCCCCGGCTCGGCCAGCAGCTCCTTCTCCACCAGCCCGTAGTGCAGGGCGAGCGACGCCCGCAGCCCCGGCAGCGCGTTCGCCTGCCCGCCCCACACCTGGGAGGCGCGCAGCACGGCGAGGACCAGGTTCACCCGCGGGTCGGCCTCCGGGCCGCCGCCGAGGACGTGCAGTCCGTCGCGGATCTGCACGTCCTTGATCTCGCACAGGTAGCCGTCGATGTGCATGACGAACTCGTCGAACTCGGCGTCGTCCGGCTGCTCGTCCACGTGCAGGTCGTGGTGCAGCTCGGCGGCCTTGACCAGCGTCCAGATCTGGGCGCGCACCGCCGGCGCCTTCGCCGGGTCCAGGTCCGAGACGAGCGCGTACTCGTCCAGGAGCTGCTCCAGCTTGGCCAGGTCGCCGTAGGTGTCCGCGCGCGCCATCGGCGGCACCAGGTGGTCGACCACGGTGGCGTGCCCGCGCCGCTTGGCCTGGGTGCCCTCGCCGGGGTCGTTGACGATGAACGGGTAGACGAGCGGGAGGTCGCCGAGCACGGCGTCCGGGGCGCAGCCGCCGCTCAGGCCCAGGCCCTTGCCGGGCAGCCACTCCATGGTGCCGTGCTTGCCCATGTGCACGATCGCGTCGGCGCCGAAGCTGTTCTCCAGCCAGCGGTAGGCCGCGAGGTAGTGGTGGGAGGGCGGCATGTCCGGGTCGTGGTAGATCGCGATCGGGTTCTCGCCGAAGCCGCGCGGCGGCTGGATCATCACGACGACGTTCCCGAACCGCAGGGAGGCGAGCACGATGTCGTCGCCGTCCACGTACAGGCCGCCCGGCGGCTCGCCCCACGCCTCGAGCATCGCGTCCCGCAGCTCCGGGTCGAGCTTGCCGAACCACTCCCGGTAGTCGGCGAGCGGCACCCGGGCGGGCGCGGCGGCCAGCTGCTCCTCCGTCAGCCACTCCACGTCGTGGCCGCCGGCCGCGATCAGCCGGTGGATCAGCTCGTCGCCGTTGTCCGGGTACCCCTCGGCCGCGTAGCCGGCGTCGCGCAGCGCGTCCAGCACCCGGACCGCCGAGGCGGGCGTGTCCAGGCCGACCGCGTTGCCGACCCGGGAGTGCTTGGTCGGGTAGGCGGTGAAGACCAGCGCGATCCGCTTCTCCGCGTTCGGCTTGTGGGCCAGCTCGGCGTGGCGTACGGCGATCCCGGCGACCCGCGCGGCCCGCTCGGGGTCGGCGACGTACACCGGCACGTCGTCCGGGCCCTGCTCCTTGAAGGAGAACGGCACGGTGACGAGCCGTCCGTCGAACTCCGGGATGGCCACCTGCATCGCCGCGTCCATGGGGGAGAGGGCGGCGTCCGACTCCGCCCAGGCGGCGCGCGAGGAGGTGAGGCAGAGGCCCTGCAGCACGGGCACGTTGAGAGCGGCGAGCGCCCCTACGTCCCAGGACTCCTCGTCGCCGCCCGCGGACGCCTGCGAGGCGTGCGTGCCGCCGGCCGCGAGCACGGTGGCGACCAGCGCGTCGGCCCGGCCCAGCAGCTCGTACAGGCCGGGGTCCGCGCCGCGCAGCGAACCGCAGTACACCGGCAGGGCGTTGGCGCCGCGCGCCTCGATCGCCTCGCACAGCGTGTCCACGAAGGCGGTGTTGCCGCTCAGTTCGTGCGCCCGGTAGAACAGCACGCCCACCGTCGGGCGGCCGTCGCGCAGCGGGTACGAGCCGTGGACGCCGAACTCCGGCATCTTCCGCGGCTCCTCGAAGCCCTCGCCCGTGAGCAGCACGGTGTCGGAGAGGAACCGGGCCAGCTGGGTCAGGTTGTCCGGGCCGCCCTCGACGAGGTACCTCAGCGCCTCGGCCACCACGCCCGCCGGCACGGACGACTCGGCCATCAGCTCGGCGTCCGGCACCGTCTCGCCGCCCAGCAGCACGGTCGGGACGCCGGACGTCCGCAGCGCGGCCAGCCCGTCCTCCCAGGCCCGCTTGCCGCCGAGCAGCCGCACGACGGCGAGGTCGGCGCCCTCGATCAGCCCCGGCAGTTCCCCGGCCACGTCCACCCGGGTCGGATTGCCGGTCCGGTACCCGGCGCCGGAGGCCCGGGCCGCCAGCAGATCGGTGTCGGCGGTCGACAACAACAACACTGTGCTCATGCGGGCGCTCCCGGTGGAATGAAAGGCAGTCCTTGTGGCGCGCCCGACTCGATGAGCCGCCAGAGCGCGTCCGTGTCCGCGTGCTGTTCGATCAGGTCGCCGAGCCGGTCGAGCTGCTCCTCGCGCAGCGCGGCGAACGAGGTGCCCGGGGCCGGTACGAAGCGGCGTCCCGCGGCGGCCGCCACCTCGCGCAGGAAGGCGCGCCGGAAGCCGTCCGACTCCAGCGAGCCGTGCCAGTGCGTGCCCCACACGGAACCCACCCGGCAGCCGTCCAGGAAGGGTTCCCCGCCGACGACCTCGGCGACCCCGTGGTGGATCTCGTACCCCTCGACCGGCTCGCCGAGGGCACGCCCGGCCGGGCGGGCGAGGGTCTTCTCCCGGGCGAACCGCACCCGCACGGGCAGCAGGCCGAGCCCGTCGACGGCGCCGGCGCGCGACTCGACCTCGTCCTCGATGTGCTCGCCCAGGATCTGGAAGCCGCCGCAGATCCCGAGCACCGGGCGCCCCTCGGCGGCCCGTCGCGCGAGCGCGTCGGCGAGGCCGCGCTCGCGCAGCCACCGAAGCGCCCGCACGGTCCCGCGGGTGCCCGGGATCACCGCCAGGTCCGCGTCCACCAGCTCCTCCGGCCGGTCCACGAACCGCACCACGACGCCCGGTTCGGCGGCCAGCGCGTCCACGTCGGTGAAGTTGGACATCAGCGGGACCGCGCACACGGCGACCCGCAGCACGTCCGCACCGGCCGGGGGAGCCACCGTGGACTCCCGCACGGCGCCCCGCAGGGAGACCCGCAGCCCGTCCTCCTCGTCGATGCCGAGCCCGTGCCGGAACGGCAGCACGCCGTACGTCCGCCGCCCGGTGAGGCCGTGGAGCATGTCGAGGCCGGGCTCCAGCAGGGAGACGTCGCCCCGGAACTTGTTCACCAGGAACCCGGCGACCAGTTCCTGGTCCTCGGGCGACAGCAGGGCGAGGGTGCCGAAGAAGGAGGCGAAGACGCCGCCGCGGTCGATGTCGCCGACCACGAGGACGGGCAGCCGCGCGCCCCGCGCGATCCCCATGTTGACGATGTCCGTCCGCCGCAGGTTGATCTCCGCCGGCGAACCGGCGCCCTCACAGATCACCGCGTCATACGTGCCCCGCAACTCGGCCAGGCAGTCCAGCACCGTGCCCAGCAGCCGCTGCTGGCGTCCGCCGTGGTAGCCGCGCGCGCTCATCTCGCCCACCGGCTTGCCCAGCAGCACCACCTGGCTGCTCTGTTCACCGCCCGGCTTCAGCAGCACGGGGTTCATCAGCGCGGTCGGCTCCACCCGGCAGGCCTGCGCCTGCATCGCCTGCGCCCGCCCGATCTCGGCGCCCTCGCGCGTCACGAAGGAGTTGAGGGACATGTTCTGCGCCTTGAACGGCGCGACCTTGACGCCCTGGCGCACCAGCCAGCGGCAGATCCCGGCCGTCACGACGCTCTTGCCGGCGTCGGAGGTGGTGCCGGCGACGAGGAGCCCACCGCTCACTTGCCACGTCCCTTCACGAGGAGGCGCGCACCGGCGGTGACGCCGAGCGCGAGCAGGCCGACGCGGCGGGAGAGCGTCACGGCCCGGTCGATGTCGGTGACCCGGACGGCCCGCCCGGTGCCGCCGCCCAGCACCGGCCGGTGTTCCACCCGCCCGGCGTAGGAGAGCGTCCCGCCGAGCCGCACCCCGAGCGCGCCCGCGAACGACGCCTCGACGGGTCCGGCGTTGGGGCTCGGGTGCTTCGCCGCGTCCGCCCGCCAGGCCCGTACGGCGCCCCGCGGGTCCGGTCCGGCCAGCACGGCGAGCGCGGCCGTCAGCCGGGCCCCCGGCCAGCCGGCGAGGTCGTCGAGCCGGGCCGAGGCCCAGCCGTAGCGGCGCAGGCGCGGCGATTTGTGACCGACCATCGCGTCCAGGGTGTTGACGGCCCGGAACCCGAGCAGCCCCGGCACGCCGGCGACGGCGCCCCACACCAGCGCGCCCACGACGGCGTCGGAGGTGTTCTCGGCGACGGACTCGACCACGGCCCGGGCGATCCCGTCGGCGTCCAGCGCCTGCGGGTCCCGGCCGCACAGGTGCGGCAGCCGCGCGCGGGCCGCCGGCACGTCACCGGCCTCCAGGGCGCGCCCGATCGCCCGGGCCTCGCGGGCCAGCGAAGTGCCCCCGACGACGGCCCAGGTGGCCACGCCGATCAGCGCGGCGGAGGCGACGGGGGAGCGGCGCACGGCCCGTTGGGCGACGAGCCCGGCGGCCACGGCGCCGCCGGCGCAGACGGCGGTGTGCAGCGCGCCCCAGCCGCGATGGTCGTGCCACAGCACGCGTTCCACGGCAGCGGCCGCCCGCCCGAACACGGCGACCGGATGCCCGCGGCGCGGATCGCCGAGGAGCAGGTCGCCGAGAAGGCCGGCGGCGGCGCCGTACGCGTAAGCGCGATCGGCACCCATCGGCTCAGCCGGCCGTGGGCGCGGGGGCGGAACTCTCGCTGCGGGCCCTGGAACGGGCCCTCGATCTGCGGCCGAGCATGGCGATCGGTGTCCTCACTCAGGGTGTCCACGCCCTGGTTCGACGAAGCCGGCGGTGAGAGTTCCTGGCTCCCGGGGATCACTCCCCGGTGACAGTGGCGGGACCGCGCCGGATTCGCACCGGCTTCCTCTCCTGCCGCCGTACATGGCCCGGGCAGTCCACCACGGGCCCGGAAGGGCCGTCAACTTGCCTGTGACCTGCGGGGGGAGAGTGTGCCGAGCCCCACACCGGCGGGATCCGGACACGAGAAGAGGCTCCCTGCCGGAACACACCGGCGGAGAGCCTCTTCGGGGACGGCCTGCCTTAAGGCTTGGCCACGATCAGGTAGATGCCGTAGGCCACGGCCGCGGCGCACGCCGCGAAGCACACGTACGCGCCGGTGACGGCGAGCGTCGCGGAGCCGCCCTGCGCGGCCGCCCGCTCGCGCCGGGACAGGCCGTTGACGCCGAGGGTGAACAGGGCCACCAGGCCCACCGTGAAGGCGAGGCTGACGCCGAGGACGGAGCCGATGGCCGCCCAGTCGATCTTCATGTTGCTTTTCCTCCGGTAACCGGGTCAGACGGTGGCGGCCGGCGGGACGGCCGGTGCGGTGACTTCGGCGGTGGCCGGGGCCGGGCCGCTCGACTGTGCCGGGAAGGTGATGGCCGGCCCCTCGGTGAGGGTGACGCCGGCCGGCGGCGGGGTCACCGCGGCGATCGCGGCGGTCACCACACCCGCGGGCTCCGCGGCCTCGTCGGTGCCGTTGACGTTGGTGTGGTCGACGACCTCGCGGCGGGAGCGCTTCCAGATCGCGGCGCTGGAGCCGACCAGGAAGACCGCGACGAGGGCGGTGCCCCAGTCGCCCAGGTCCGTGACGGACTCGGCGAGCGCGCCGACCAGGGCGGCGGCCGGGAGGGTGAGGACCCAGGCGACGGCCATCCGGGTCGCGGTGGACCAGCGGACCACACCGCCCTTGCGGCCCAGACCCGCGCCCATCACCGAACCGGAGACGACGTGCGTGGTGGACAGCGAGAAGCCGAGGTGCGAGGAGGCCAGGATGGCGGTGGCGGCGCTGGTCTGGGCGGCGAAGCCCTGGCGCGGCTGCAGCTCGGTCAGGCCCTTGCCCATGGTGCGGATGATGCGCCAGCCGCCGATGTAGGTGCCGAGCGCGATGGCCATGCCCGCGGAGAGGATCACCCAGGTGGGAGGGTTGGAACCCGGGGCGATGGCGCCGCCCGCGATCAGCGCGAGGGTGATGATGCCCATGGTCTTCTGGGCGTCGTTGGTGCCGTGGGCGAGGGAGACCAGTCCGGCGGAGGCGATCTGGCCGGCGCGGTAGCCCTTGCGGGAGGCCTCGCCCTCGGCCTTGCCGCCGATCCCGTAGGAGAAGCGGGTGGCGAGCATGGCGGCCAGGCCGGCCACGACCGGGGCGGCGACCGCCGGCAGCAGCACCTTGGTGACCAGCACGTCGCCGTGGACGGCGCCGAAGCCCGCCGAGGCGACGGTGGCGCCGATCAGGCCGCCCATCAGGGCGTGGGAGGAGCTGGAGGGCAGACCCACCAGCCAGGTCAGCAGGTTCCAGAGGATCGCGCCGACCAGGGCGGCGAAGATGACCTCGGGACGGATGCCGTTCTCATCGACGAGACCCTTGGAGATCGTGTTGGCGACCTCCACGGAGAGGAAAGCGCCCACAAGGTTGAGCACGGCGGACATGGCCACCGCGACCTTGGGCTTGAGCGCACCGGTCGAGATGGTGGTGGCCATCGCGTTGGCGGTGTCGTGGAAACCGTTCGTGAAATCGAACGCGAGAGCGGTTACCACCACTATCGCGAGGATCAGCGAGAAGCTTTCCATTTACCCAGGCAATCGTTCGAGCGTCATTGGCGGGTCGAACGTAGGCAACCTGGGTGAACGGAAGGTGAACTGGGTCGGGCGCGGGGGTGTCGGTAACGGGGGTCGGCGATTCCGTTCCGGTCGGGCGCCCGTGCGCCCCTTGGCTACCGGCCGCGCGCGAAGGCCCGCAGCCGGCTCGGCGGCCCGTGAAAGAGATTCTGGTCACCCGGCAGACCGCCCTCGGTGCCGTACTGCCAGAAGGTCCAGGACGACCATCCGCCGGGCAGCGATCCCGGCGCTGACGTGCCGTGACGGGCGATCCACAGCGGGTGGTCGGAGGCGAAGGCGCGGCTGCCGCCGGTGCAGGAGGCCCACCACTGGGCGGTCGTGTAGATCACCGGACGCCGGCCGGTGAGCCGGTGCAGTTCGTCGCTGAAGGAGCGGATCCAGCGGACCATCCGCCGGTGGCCGAGCCCGTAGCAGATGTGCCTGCCGTCGTACGGGTCGTATTCGATGTCGAGGGCCGGCGGCAGGGTCCAGCCGTCCGCCCGCCAGCCGCCGCCGTGCCGTACGAAGTACGCGGCCTGGGCGGCGCCGGAGGACTGGTCGGGGCGGGCGAAGTGATAGGCGCCGCGGATCAGGTGCGCCCGGCGCGCGCCCGCGTACTGCCGGGCGAAATAGGGATTGCGGTAGCCCGTGGACTCCGTCGCCTTGATGTAGGTGAACCGAGCGCCGTCCGACCGGGCGGCGGGCCAGTCGACGTGTCCCTGGTGCGAGGACACGTCGTGCCCCCGCGGCAGGCCCGCCGCCACCGCGGCCGACGGCCCGGCGGCGGCGCACTGGGCGCCCGCGAGGACGAGCGCGCCCGCGGCGGCCGCGACCACGGCCGCGCGACGGCGGGGGCGGGAGGGTGAGCGGTCACGGGCCATGCGTCCCCCTGGTGTGACGGTGAAGCGTCGTGCGACTGCGGGCATTAATGATCATTAGATGCTTGGATATCACCCGATCAAGTGCGTTTAGGTGCGTTTCGCACCGGTGTCCACTCGTCCGGCGGCACGGGTTCCGGACGGAAGTCCGCCGGCGGACTTCCCCGCACCGGGCGGGCTGGCAGGATCGCGGCATGGCTGGACAGCGGCGGGACGCGGAAGAGCAGCAGGAGCGGAGCTGGGCGGCGCTGGTCGCGACGGCCCGCCGGACCGTGGCCGACGGGCTGGTCGTCGGCACCTCGGGCAACGTCTCCGCCCGCGTGGGGGACGTCGTGCTGGTCACCCCGTCGGGCGTGCCCTACGACCGGCTCACCCCGGCCGACATCACCGGCGTCGACCTCGACGGCCGGCAGGTGCTCGGCACCCTCGTGCCGACCAGCGAGCTGCCCATGCACCTCGCCGTCTACCGCAGCACCGACGCCCGCGCCGTCGTCCACACCCACGCCGTGCACGCCACGGCGGTCTCCACCCTCGTCACCGAGCTGCCCCCGATCCACTACATGACCGCCTCCCTCGGCGGCCCCGTACGGGTCGCCCCCTACGCCGCCTACGGCACCGACGAACTGGCCGGCAACATGCTCGCGGCGCTGGCCGGCCGCTCCGGCTGCCTGCTGCGCAACCACGGCACGGTCACCCACGGCGCCACCCTCGACCAGGCCTACGACCGCACCGCCCAGCTCGAGTGGATGTGCCGGCTGTGGCTGACGGCGTCCTCCGTGCCGGGCCTCACGCCCGCCCTGCTGACGGAGGCACACATCGCGGAGGCCGGGGCACGCTTGAAGGGATACGGCCAACGGAGGTGACCCCTTGTCGTCGCACAGCCGCCCGCTCCGTCCCCCTGCCGTCCGGCCGCCCCTCGGCCGCCGCACCGGGCCGTCCGGCCCGCTCCTCCGGCTGGCCGGTTCCGGCGGCCCCCAGGACACTGGAGCCGTGCGCACCGTCAGAGCGACCGCCGCCGCCCTCGGCGCCGTCCTGGCCGCCGGAGCGGTCTCCGTCGCCGCCGGCCGGCTGGCCAGCGACGCGGCGCTGAAGGCCCCACCCGGCAGGCCCCTGCCCACCGAACCCCGGCTCACCGTGCACGGCACCGCGCCCGGGCGGATCACCCTCACCCGCGACCTCGCCTCGCTGCGCCCCGGCACCTACGGCCTGGCCGGCGACGGCTCGCACGCGGTCGTCGGGCCCCCGCTGGACTCGGCCGAGCACACCGCCGACACCGTCGTCAGACGCCTGGAACGCGTCACCCACGGGTCCTTCGCCCCCGGCGACGCGGCCTGGCTCACCCCCAACGTGCACGTCGGCAACCCGGGCACCGCCCTCGGCCTCGACCACGCCGACATCGACGTCCCCGGTGAACTCGGCCCGCTGCCCGCCTGGTTCGTGCCCGGCCACCGGGACACCTGGGTGATCGCGGTGCACGGCCTCGGCACCACCCGCGAGCTCGCCCTGAACGTCATGGCGAACCTGCACCGCCGCCGCGTCCCCGTCCTCGCCCTCGCCTACCGCGGCGACCTGGGCGCCCCGCGCTCCCCGGACGGCCTGAACCACCTCGGCGAGACAGAGTGGCGCGACGTGGACGCGGCGATCCGCTACGCCGTCCGCTACGGCGCCCGCCGGGTCGTCCTCCTCGGCTGGTCCACCGGCGCCACCATGGCCCTGCGCGCCGCCGAGCACTCCGCCGTGCGCGAGCGCGTCGCCGGGCTGGTCCTCGACTCCCCGGTGCTGAGCTGGCAGGCGGCCCTGCGCGCCCTCGCCCAGGCCCGGCACACCCCCGACGCCCTGCTGCCGCTGGCGGTGCGGGCCGCGCAGGGCCGGGCCGGACTGCACGCCGACCGCGGCGCCGGGACCGCCGACCCCGACCGGCTCGCCGTGCCCACGCTGATCATCCACGGTCCCGACGACGTGGTGGCCCCGTGGGCCCACTCCCGCCGCCTCGCCGCCCGCCGCCCCGACCTGGTCGCGCTGCACACCGTGCCGCAGGCCCCGCACGCGGCCATGTGGAACGCCGACCCGGAGGAGTACGAGGAGCGGCTGCGCCGGTTCCTGACCCCGCTGATGTGACCGGCACGCGGCTCCCTCCGCTACGGGCCGGACGGCCACTGGTACGGCCGGTGCGTCAAGGGCCGTACCACTGGCCCGATCCCGCCCGCGGAGCCGCCTCCGGCCCGCGTGCCTTGGCCACTCCCGTAGCCCGCCGTGACATTCCGTTTGGGTTTTCGGACGGTCAACCGGAAGACTGCACCCCGTGACGTCCCGTATCCCGCGCGACTCCAGGCTTCGACTCGTCCGACCGCGACCCCTGGCCGCCGCCCCCAGAGCTGTGAACCAGCGGCGCCCGCGCCGCCCCGCACCCCGGCCGCCGGAGGGCACCCCCGCCCCGGCCGAGCTGGCCAGAATGGCGCGCACCGGTCTGGCCGGCGCGGTCCGGGTCGCCCGCTGGGCCGACTCCGCCCTCGGTCCCGGCAGCGACGCCGCCACCGCGGACGGCAAGGCCACCCTCTCCGACGCGACCGCCGAGCGCGCCGCCGCCGGCCTCGGTCTCGACCCGGGCCGGATCCGCGCCGACTGGGACACCGCCCGGCTCGCCGGACTCATCGAGGTGCACGGGGACAACGCGCGCCCGGGATGGCGCCTGCGTGCCTGGGACCGCGACGACAGCGCCGTGCTGCGCGGCTGGGTCGCCCTGTTCGACGCCTGGTCGCTCGCCGGCCCGGAGCCCGCGGGGGCCGAGCCGGCCGCCGTCGCCGAGGTCGTCTCGGCCATGCCCCAGGTGCTCTCCTTTCTCCAGCTATCCGCCGGCCCGGTGCCCGTCGAGCAGCTCCTCGACCTGCTCCAGCAGCGGGTCACCGAACTGCGCACCGAGCGCTGCGAGGTCTCCTACGAGCCCGGCGAAGGCGGCTCCCCGGCCCCCGCGGGCGCCGCCGCCCCCGCGGAACCCGCGCCCGCCGGGGACACCCCGCTCGCCCCGCTCCTGGAGTGGGCCCTGACGGCCCTCGCCTCCGTCGGCGCCCTGACCTACGGCGACGGCCAGGCCACGCTCACCCCGCTGGGCAGCTGGGCGGTCTGGGTCAAGCTGGAGCAGATCTGCGTGGCCGCGCAGAGCCCCGCCGGCAACATCGAGCAGTCGGCCGAGGACATGCTCCGCGGCTGCGCCCAGCTCCGCCCCAACGCCGCCCGCGCCGAGTACCGCGCCTGGCTCGCCGCCCGCCCCGTCGGCAGCGCCGTCACCGAGCTGCTCGCCGCGGCCCGGGGCGACGACGCCCTGCTGCGCGGCCTCGCCTTCGAGGCGCTGCGCGTCGTCGGCGCCCCCGCCGAACCCGAGGTGCACGCGGTGCTGGACGACCCCGCCCTGCGGCCGTACGCGCTGCTGTGGCTGGCCGAGCACGACGGCGTCGACCCGGAGGACGCCCACGAGGTCCTGACCCGCGAGGAGGCCACCTGGCTGTGGGTCGACACCGCGGCCGCCGTCGCCGACCACGGCGAGACGTCGATGCTGGTGCGGCACCTGGAGGCCGCGGTGCAGCCGACCGTGCCCACGCTGCTGGACGAGGTCCGCGCCGTCGGCCACCCGCGCACCGTGCAGGTCCTGGTGGCCCTCGCCGCCGCCCACCCGGACCCGGCCCTCGCCAAGGCCGTGCGCCGGGCCGCCTTCCAGGTGCACACCGGCGGCTGACCCGGGGCGCCGGGCGGCCGCCCGGGCCACGCCCGCGGCCGCCCCGGGCCGGCGGCCCGCGGACGCAGCGAAAAGCGCTTGCACGGTCCCGTTAGACTTGGCCCATGGCCATTCTCCTCGCGCATTAGACGGCGGGAACGTCCGCAGCCGCCCACCGCCAATCCTCAGTACGCCCTGGAGTCTGTCCGTGATCTCCGCTTCCGGTATCGAGCTGCGCGCCGGTGCGCGCGTCCTCATCGAGAACGCCACCTTCCGTGTCGCCAAGGGCGACCGCATCGGCCTCGTCGGCCGCAACGGCGCGGGAAAGACCACCCTGACCAAGTGCCTGGCCGGCGAGGGCATCCCGGCCGGCGGCCAGATCGCCCGCTCCGGCGAGGTCGGCTACCTCCCGCAGGACCCCCGCACCGGCGACCTCGACGTGCTCGCCCGCGACCGCATCCTCTCCGCGCGCGGCCTGGACGTGCTGCTGCGCAAGATGCGCGAGAACGAGCAGCGCATCGCCAACGGCCAGGGCGCCACCCGCGAGAAGGCCCTCAAGCAGTACGAGCGCCAGGAGACCGAGTTCCTGACCAAGGGCGGCTACGCGGCCGAGGCCGAGGCCGCCACCATCGCCGCGGCGCTCAACCTGCCCGACCGGGTCCTCGGCCAGCCGCTCCACACGCTCTCCGGAGGTCAGCGCCGGCGCATCGAGCTGGCCCGCATCCTGTTCTCCGACGCGGACACCCTGCTGCTGGACGAGCCGACCAACCACCTCGACGCCGACTCGATCATCTGGCTGCGCGACTACCTGAAGACCTACCGCGGCGGCTTCATCGTGATCTCCCACGACGTCGACCTGGTCGAGACGGTCGTCAACAAGGTGTTCTACCTGGACGCCAACCGCGCCCAGATCGACGTCTACAACATGGGCTGGAAGCTCTACCAGCAGCAGCGCGAGGCCGACGAGAAGCGCCGCAAGCGCGAGCGCGCCAACGCCGAGAAGAAGGCCGCCGCCCTGCACTCGCAGGCCGACAAGATGCGCGCCAAGGCCACCAAGACGGTCGCCGCGCAGAACATGGCCCGCCGCGCCGACAAGCTGCTCTCCGGGCTGGAGGCGGTCCGCCAGTCCGACAAGGTCGCCAAGCTCCGCTTCCCGGACCCCGCGCCCTGCGGCAAGACCCCGCTGATGGCCGAGGGCCTGTCCAAGTCGTACGGCTCGCTGGAGATCTTCACCGACGTCGACCTGGCCATCGACAAGGGCTCGCGGGTCGTCATCCTCGGCCTCAACGGCGCCGGCAAGACCACGCTGCTGCGCCTCCTCGGCGGCGTCGAGCAGCCCGACACCGGCGAGGTCGTCCCCGGCCACGGCCTCAAGCTCGGCTACTACGCCCAGGAGCACGAGACCCTGGACCCCGACCGCACGGTGCTGGAGAACATGCGCTCGGCGGCGCCCGACATGGACCTGGTCGAGGTCCGCAAGGTGCTCGGCTCGTTCCTGTTCTCCGGCGACGACGTGGACAAGCCCGCCGGGGTGCTCTCCGGCGGCGAGAAGACCCGGCTGGCCCTCGCCACGCTGGTCGTCTCCTCCGCCAACGTCCTGCTGCTCGACGAGCCGACCAACAACCTGGACCCGGCCAGCCGCGAGGAGATCCTCGGCGCCCTGCGCACCTACAAGGGCGCGGTCGTCCTGGTCACCCACGACGAGGGCGCGGTCGAGGCGCTGCAGCCGGAGCGCATCATCCTGCTGCCGGACGGCGTCGAGGACCTGTGGGGCTCCGACTACGCGGATCTCGTCGCCCTGGCTTGATCGAAAACCTGATCCACGGCGTATGGATCATTCGGCCGAGCCGTGATCCATCATCTGTGTGAGATCTCCTCGTACCGACGTGTGTCGTACACCGATTTCGCGGCCGATCCCTTCCACGGCAAGGGGTCGGCCGCCTCGCGTCTCTGACCTGGCACTTCGCGGAACCACCCGTTCGGCCGCGTGTCCCCGGGATCATGGAATCACCGATTCCGCATGTGGGGACGCGCTCCTGTCGTCACGTCGATGTCTCACGGACCTTGCCGAATGGGTGGCCATCACGCCCCGGAGGGGTGATCATGAGGAGACCAGAGCGCACTTCCCATGAGGAGGCACGGGTGGCCGAGACTCTGAAGAAGGGCAGCCGGGTGACCGGCGCCGCGCGCGACAAGCTCGCGGCAGACCTGAAGAAGAAGTACGACTCCGGTGCGAGCATCCGGGCGCTGGCCGAGGAGACCGGCCGCTCGTATGGCTTCGTACACCGGATGCTCAGCGAGTCGGGCGTCACGCTCCGTGGGCGTGGCGGAGCGACCCGGGGCAAGAAGGCCGCTACGTCCTGACTCCGGGCGGCCCATCGGCTTCGATGGTGGCCACCCGGTCGGCCCTCTGAGCGGCCGGGTGGTTACTGTGCAGTCACTTAGCATGCCGTACGGCAATGTGTGACCGCACTCATCGGAGGCGCCCCATGGCTTCGCCCGACCAGGACCTCGCTCCTGTACTCGACAAGGACGGCGTACGGCTCACCGTCGACGACGCGCTCGCCACGGTGACGCTGGCCAACCCGGCCAAGCGCAACGCGCAGAGCCCCGCCATGTGGCGGACGCTGGCCGAGGCCGGCCGGCTGCTGCCGGGCTCCGTCCGGGTCGTGGTGCTGCGTGGTGAGGGCCAGTCCTTCTCCGCCGGGCTGGACCGCCGGATGTTCACACCGGAGGGAATCCCGGGCGAGCCGACCTTCATCGATCTCGCGCGTCGTGACGACGCCGGGCTCGACGCGACCATCGCCGAATACCAGGAGGCGTTCACCTGGTGGCGGCGCAACGACATCGTGTCCATCGCCGCCGTCCAGGGCCATGCCATCGGTGCCGGGTTCCAGCTCGCGCTCGCCTGCGACCTGCGGGTCGTCGCGGACGACGTGCAGTTCGCCATGCGTGAGACCTCACTCGGCCTCGTTCCCGACCTGACCGGCACGCATCCGCTGGTCGGTCTCGTCGGGTACGCCCGCGCGCTGGAGATCTGTGCGACGGGCCGGTTCGTCGGCGCCGGTGAGGCGGTCGCCTCCGGGCTGGCCAACCTCGCCGTGCCCGCGGCCGAACTCGACGGCGCGGCACGGGACCTGGCCGCGGCGCTGCTGGCAGCCCCGCGCGACGCGGTGGTGGAGACCAAGGCGCTGCTGCGCGGCGCGCCGGAGCGGGACTTCGACTCCCAGCGTGCCGCCGAACGGGCCGCCCAGGCCCGGCGGCTGCGGGATCTGGCCGGCGTCGGCGACTGAGCCCGCGGGGCGCCGCGCGCCCGCCGGCCGGACGGTCAGGCCACGCTCGTGACCAGCACCGCCACCGTCGGGTGATCGTCCAGCGCGTCCCGCACCGCCTCGCGCACCCGCCGGGCCACCTCGACGGCCCGGTGGCCCGCGCCCGTCGCCAGTTCCACGCGGACGTGCCGGTGCGGCAGCGCGGCGTCCCCGGCGCGCTCCTCGACGTGCACGGCCCGGCCGAGACCGCCGAGCGATCCGGTCAGCCGCGCGACCCCGGGGACGGACAGCGCGGCCGCCGCCGCGCGGGACTCGTCGGGGCCCGTGGCGTCCCGGGCCTCCGGCGGCCGCGGCGCCTCCACCGGCGCGGCCCGCCCGTCAGCCGCCTCCAGCAGTTCCGTCACCCGCAGGTCCACCTCCGCGACCACGAGGCCCAGGGTGTCCGTCGCGGCCGCCAGCAGCACGAGCCGCAGCCGGGACGCCGTCGCCTGCAGCGGCTCGGCGGCCGACGCCGCGAAGTCCGCCGTCACCCGAAGGGCCCCCGGCGGCAGCGCGCCCGGCGGCCGCGGCACGACGGGTTCGCGGACCTCGTCCGGGTCGGCGAGCGTGATCCGCGGTGTGCCCAGGCGCACACCCGGCACCCCGGCCGCCGCGCGCTCCAGTACCGCCCGCACCGCGCCCTCGGCGATCCAGGCGCCGTCGCGCGGGCCGCCGAGGGGCAGCAGTCTGCCCAGCGCGGGCCCGTACTGTCCCGCCACCCGCGTCCACCGATCCGCCGTCATTCCTCCAGCCTGCCGTATCCCCGGCGCGCAACCGCGCAACCGCGCTTACGGTGGTCGAAGAACGACGACCGAAAGGGACGTACGGCGATGACCGAGATGACGACGAGCCCAGCCGGTGAGAACCAACCACAGCCTTCGACCCGCAAGGCCACCCCACGCGGCGGCGGCGACCCGGCGACCCGGGGACGGACCACCATCGCCGACGGCGTCGTGGAGAAGATCGCCGGGCTGGCCGCCCGTGACGTGGTCGGCGTGCACGCCCTGGGCAGCGGCTTCGCCCGGACCTTCGGCGCGGTGCGCGACCGGGTGCCCGGCGGCTCCAAGTCCGTGACCCGGGGAGTGAAGGCCGAGGTCGGCGAGGTGCAGACCGCGCTCGACCTGGAGATCGTCGTGGACTACGGCGTTGCCATCTCCGACGTCGCCCGCGCGGTGCGGGAGAACGTGGTCGCCGCCGTGGAGCGGATGGCCGGACTCGAGGTCGTCGAGGTCAACATCGCGGTGAGCGACGTCAAGCTGCCCGACGAGGAGGAGGAGGAACCCGAGCCGCCCCGGATCCAGTGACGCCCCGCCCGCCCGGGGCCACGCCCCCGGGACCGCACCGCCGACGGACTGAAGGAGCGCTGCATGAGCATGGCCATGATCGGCATGATCGCCGGGATGGCGCTGGGGTTCGCCGGGTACTTCGGCGGCTTCGGAGCCTTCCTGCTGGTGGCGGCGCTGGGCGCCGTCGGCTTCGTCGCCGGCCGGTATCTGGAGGGCGACCTGCGGCCCGGTGACCTCTTCCGCAGCCGCGGCGACCGGCCCGACCGGCGGGTATGACCGCCGTGAGCACGCAGACCGGCACGGCGCGCCCGGTACCGGTGCCGCCCGGTGAGCGCGGCGCCCTCAGGATCGCGGACCGGGTGGTGGCGAAGATCGCCTCACGGGCCGCCCGCGAGGCGCTCGGACCGCTGCCCGCGGACGCCGCCGCCCCGCACGCCGCGGTCGTCGTCCGCCCCCACCCCCGGGCCGGCTCGGACCGGGGGAGCCCGGTGGGGACGGCCCGCGTCCGCGTCCAGGTCGAACTCGCCCACCCCGTCGACATCGGCGCCCGCTGCGCCGCGGTGCGCCGGCGGGTGACCGAGCGGCTGGGCGAACTGGTGAGCATGGAGGTGCTGGAGGTCGCCGTCCGGGTGGAGCGGCTGCATCTGGCGCCGGTGCCCGGCACGCACCGCGGGAGGGTGCGATGAGCGAACCCCGACCGGCCGAGGACACCGGGCGACCGTCCGCCCCCGGCCTCGACGAGGACCCCGCGGCCCCGCCGCCCCTGCTCGACCGGAGCAGCGGCCGCTTCTGGTCGCCGCGCCGGATCCCCGCCGGCGTCGTCGCCCTGCTCCTGCTCGCGGGCGCGGGCGTCCTGCTGTACGACGTCGTCGCCGTACGCGCCCACCGCCCCGCGATGCACTGGCGCCGCGCGCTGGCCCGGCAGCTCGCCGAACGCCCCCTGGACGACGTCTGGGTGCTGACCGGCGCCGGCGTGACCGCTGCCCTGGGCCTGTGGCTGATCGTGCTCGCCGTCACGCCCGGCCTGCGCGGCCTGCTGCCCATGCGGCGCCCGCACCCCGACGTCCGCGCCGGACTGCGCCGGGAGGCGGCCGCCCTGGTGCTGCGCGACCGCGCCCTCGAGGTCTCGGGCGTACGGGAGGCGCGGGTGCGGATGCGCCGCCGCCGCGCCCGCGTCCGGGCCCTCGCGCACTTCCGCGACCTGGACGAGGTGCGGGCCGACCTGGACACCGTGCTCGGCGAAGCGGTGAGCGGGCTCGGGCTGAGCCGGCCGCCCGCTCTGTCGGTGGCCGTCCGGCGGCCCGGACGAAAGGGGTGAGGACGTGCGCACCGGCCGGGTGAACCGCGTACTGCTCTGTCTCATTGGGCTCGTGCTGCTCGTCGTGGGCGGCTCGGTGCTCGCCGTGGGCCTGGGCGCCCCGGTGCCGCGCCGCTGGCCGCACGCCGGCCCGCACGACGTCCTGCTCAGCACCGCCGAGCGCACCCGGTGGCGGGACGCGGGCTGGTGGTGGCCGGCGGTCATCGCGGGCCTGGCCGTCCTCGTCCTGCTGGCCCTGTGGTGGCTCGCCGCGATCCTGCGCCGGCGCCGCCCGGCCGAGATCCTGGTCGACACGGGGGACGGCGAGGGCGCCCTGCTGCGCGGGCCGGCCCTGGAGTCGGCGCTCGCCGGCGACGCGGCCCGGCAGCCGGGTGTGGCAGGCGCCGAGGTCCTGCTGGCCGGCCGCCGCAGCGGACCCGCGGTACGGGCCGGCCTCCGGCTGGAGCCGGCCGCCGACCCGGCCGCCGCCCTGAGCGAGTTCACCGCCGGCCCCCTGACCCGCGCGCGCGAGTCGGCGGGCCTGGCCGCACTCCCGGCGGCGGTGCGGCTGCGAGCGATGAGGCACCGCCCGGAACGGGTCTCCTGACCGCCCGCGGTCGGGACGCGGCCCGGCCGCCGCGGTGGTGCGGGAATTCTGCGGTCGGCCGCCGTGGCGGGCCTGCGGTACGGGCCGGTCTCCGGTTGGAGCCGGCCGCCGACCCGGCCGCGCGAGTTCACCGCCGAGCCGCTGACCAGAACGGGTCTCCTGACCGCGCGCGCAGTCAGGGCGCGGCGGCCCGGCAGCCGGGTGTGTCCGGCGCCGAGCGTCTGCTACCTGGCCGCCGACCGGGCCGCCGCCCTGAGCGGTCACCGCGGCCCCTGAACACGCGCGCGAGTCGGCGGGTCTGGCCGCGCTCCCGGCGGCGGCTCGGCAGCCGGGTGTGTCCGGCGCCGAGCGTCTACCATCCGGCCGCGGCCCTGAGCAAGTTCACGCCGGGCCGCTGACCAGCGCGGGTCTCCTGACCGCCCGCGGTCGCGCGGCCCCGGCGCCGGGAAGGGGCACCGGTGCGTGAACCTTCCCGGCGGCGGTGCTAGAACCCGTGCCGCATGCCGCCGTCCACCGGCACCATGACGCCGGTCAGGTAGGAGGCGGCGGGGGACAGCAGGAACGCCGCGACCCTGCCGAACTCCTCCGGGGCGCCGTACCGGCGCAGCGGGATCCGGGACTCGCTCGCCGCCCGGGTCGCCTCCGGGTCGGCGGACAGCGCGTCCAGTTCCCGCACCCGGTCCGTGTCGATACGGCCCGGCAGCAGACCCAGGACGCGGATCCCGCGCGGGCCCAGCTCGTCGGAGAGGGACTTCGCGAATCCGGCGAGCCCCGGCCGCAGCCCGTTGGAGATGGTCAGCCCCGGAATGGGCTCGTACACCGACCCGGACAGCACGAACCCGATGACTCCCCCCGGCTGCAGTTCGGCCGCCGCCGTGCGGGCGAGCCGCACCGCGCCGAGGAACACCGACTCGAACGCGTCCCGCCACTGCTCGTCCGTGTTGTCGGCCACGAACCCCGGCGCAGGCCCGCCGACGCTGACCAGAACGCCGTGGAAGCCGCCGAAGTGCTCCCGGGCGGCCGCGATCAGCCGCTCGGCGGCCTCCGGGTCGGCGTTGCCGACGGCCACGCCCACCGCGTCGGGCCCCAGTTCGGCCGCCGCGTCGGCGACCCGCTTCTCGTCGCGGCCGGTGACGACCACCTTCGCCCCGTCGGCCACCAGTGCCCGCGCGGCGGCGTTGCCCAGCCCCCGCGTCGCGCCGGTGACGACGTACACCCGGTCCTTCAGTCCAAGATCCATGGCACCTATCCTGCCCCCTCGCCGCCGAACAGGGCGAGGGCGGTGTTCACCAGCGCGATGTGGCTGAACGCCTGCGGGAAGTTGCCGAGCTGGCGGCCCAGTTCCTGGTCGTACTCCTCCGCGAGCAGCCCCACGTCGTTGACGAGACCGACCAGCCTCTCGAACAGCTCCCGCGCCTCGTCCTTGCGGCCGGTCATGTGCAGGGCCTGAGCGAGCCAGAACGAGCAGGCCAGGAAGGCGCCCTCGCCGCCCGGCATGCCGTCGACGCCGACCGCGTCGGTGTCGTAGCGGCGGACCAGCCCGCCGTGGTCCAGGTCGTCCCGGATCGCGTCGACCGTGCCGATCACCCGCGGGTCGTCGGGCGGCAGGAAGCCGTAGTAGGGGATCAGCAGCAGGGCGGCGTCCAGTTCGCGCGAGCCGTAGTACTGGGTGAAGGTGTTGCGCCCGGGGTCGTACCCCCGCTCGCACACCTCCCGGTGCACCTCGTCCCGCATCGCCCGCCAGCCGTCGAGGTCGCCGGGCAGCTCCGGGTACCGCTCCAGGGTCCGCACGGCGCGGTCGGCGGCCACCCACACCATCACCTTCGAGTGCACGAACTGGCGCCGGCCGCCGCGCACCTCCCACAGCCCCTCGTCGGGCTGCCGCCACGCCGACTGCAGGAACTTCATCAGCGCGCACTGCAGCGACCACATGTGCGGCTTGGTGGACAGGCCCGAGTCGCGGGCCAGGAACAGCGAGTCCATGACCTCGCCGTACACGTCGAGCTGGAGCTGGTCGACGGCGCCGTTGCCGACCCGCACCGGCGCGGAGTCGGCGAAACCGGGCAGCCAGGGCAGCTCCCACTCGGGCAGCCGCCGCTCGCCCGCCACGCCGTACATGATCTGCAGGTCGGCCGGGTCGCCCGCGACCGCCCGCAGCAGCCAGTCGCGCCACGCCTCGGCCTCGCCGTGGTAGCCGGCGGCCAGCAGGGCGCCCAGGGTGAGGGTGGAGTCGCGCAGCCAGCAGAACCGGTAGTCCCAGTTGCGCACCCCGCCCGGCTCCTCGGGCAGGGAGGTGGTGGCCGCGGCGACGATCCCGCCGGTCGGGGCGTAGGTGAGCGCCTTGAGCGTGATCAGGGACCGTACGACGGTGTCCCGGTGCGGCCCGTCGTAGCGGCAGCGGGCCGTCCAGCGCCGCCAGTCCCGCACGCTGGCGCTCAGCGCCGCGTAGGGGTCGACGAGCGCGGGGCGCGGTTCGTGCGAGGGGTGCCAGGTCAGCACGAACGCGACCCGCTCGCCCTCGGCGAGGGCGAACTCCGAGCGGGTGCAGAAGTCCTCGCCCCAGGTGCGCACATGGGGCTCGGTGCGCAGCCACACCGAGTCCGGTCCGGCGATGGCCACCCGGTGGCCGTCCGAGCGGCGCATCCACGGGATGATCGAGCCGTAGTCGAAGCGCAGGCGCAACTCGCTGCGGACGGTGACCCGCCCGCTGACGCCCTCCACGATGCGTACGACGTCGGGGGCGCGGTCGCGCTGCGGCATCAGGTCGGTCACCCGCACGGTGCCCTCGGCGGTGTCCCACTCGGTGTCGAGGACCAGGGTGTCGGGCCGGTAGGCGCGCCGTGTGCAGGCGCCCGCGCCCTTCGGCGCGATCCGCCAGTGGCCGTTGTCCTCGTCGCCCAGGAGCCTGCCGAAGCAGGCGCCGGAGTCGAAGCGGGGCAGGCACAGCCAGTCGATCGAGCCGTCCAGGCCGACCAGGGCCGCGGTCTGCTCGTCCCCGATGACGGCGTAGTCCTCGATGCGCGCGTTCACAGCATCCGGTTTCCCGGGGGCCCGCACGGCCAACCAGGCGGTGCGCCGGGGGAGTGACGGCCGCCCGGGGCCGCCGGCGCCGTCACACGGCGGCCGGTTCGCTCTCCTCCGGCGCCGGCTCGGCGGCCGCCTCGTCCCGGTCCCGGAGCTCGCGCCGGACCAGGAACCACCAGCCCACCGGGACGCCCGCGGCGAACAGCCACCACTGGAGCATGTAGGCGTAGTTCAGCGGGGCGTCCTCGCTGCCCGGGTCGGAGATCTGCTCCGGGGTGCCGCCCTTGGCGGCGGGCGCCGTCTGCTCGACGTAGCCGCCGAGCACCTTCTCGCCGAGCCTGCGGGCCTCCTCGGCGCTGTTGATCAGCATGATCTGCCGGTCCGGCAGGCCCTTGACGTTCTTGATGCCGCTCGCCGAGGTCGTCTCGTCGGCCTCCAGCCGCCCGGTGAGGGTGAGCCGGCCCGCGGGCGGCTCGGGGACCTCGGGGAACGCGGTCTGCACGCCGTTCGCCGGGATCCAGCCCCGGTTGACCAGCAGCACCCGGCCGTCGGTCAGGACGAACGGGGTCAGGACGTGGAAGCCGACCTCGCCGTCGGAGTTCGTCCGGCGCCGCACCACCACCTCCCGGGAGGCGTCGAAGGTGCCGGTCGCGGTGACCGTGCGGTACTTCTCGGCGCGGGTCACGGAGTGACCGGGGGAGGTGAGCCGTTCCACGGGGACGGGCTCGGCGTGCAGCGCCCGGGAGACGAGGTCGTTGCGGGCGGTGCGCTCCTGGTACCGGTGCTGCTGCCAGAAGCCCAGCTTGATCATCGTCGGGATCAGCGCGATCGTGATGACGGTGAGGACGACCCACTGGCGGGTCAGCAGGAAGCGGTAGCGGTGCACCCCACGACGGTACATCCGGGCCGTGGGGTGCATTCGGGCGGGTACCGGGTCACACCCGGTCCACCACCCCCGTCTTCCCCTCCGCCCGGGCGCAGTGCGCGCCGCAGAACCACTGGCCCTCGACCTCCACGCCCTGCCCGATGATCTGCACCCGGCAGTGCTCGCAGATCGGGGCCATGCGGTGGATCGCACAGGAGAAGCAGTCGAACACGTGCACGGCGCCCTGCGCGTGCACCTCGAAGGTCATTCCGTAGTTGTTGCCGCATACCTCACATGTCGCCATGGGGCACAGCGTGAGCCGTGGCCGACCCGCGGGCGAGCGGGCGCGGCGCGAGTCGCGCGCCAATCACCCGTCCGTACGGTCATCCGTCGGCGGGCTCGACGTCCCGCAGCAGCTGTCCGAACGCGGCCTCGTCGACCACCGGCGTCCCGAACTGCCGCGCCTTGACCACCTTGGAGGTGCCCGAGCCGGGGTCGTTGGTCACCAGCAGGCTGGTCAGCCGGGACAGGCTCGTCGCCACGTGCAGCCCGGCCTCGGTCGCCCGGTCCTCCAGCAGCTCCCGCTCGGTGGAGGTGTCCCCCGAGAACGCCACCCGCATGCCCTGTTTGAGGCGTTTGCCCGCCTCGTAGCGGCCGGGGTTGGGATAGGGGCAGGCGGGCCGCTTGCGGGACGGGCGCCAACCGCCGTAGCCCTGGCCGCCGTAGCCGCCGCTCGCCTGCCGGCCGATCCGGGGGGTGTCCGACCACTCCGTCAGCGGCCGGCACTCCAGCAGCGGAAGCCGTACGTCGCCCGCCGCCGCGGCCCGCAGGCTGGGCCGGAACGCCTCGGCGAGCACCCGCGCGTCGTCCAGCGCGTGGTGCGCCCGCTGCTGCACCACCCCGAAGTGCGCGGCGAGCGACTCCAGCTTGAAGTTGGGCAGCGGCAGCCCCAGCTCCTTCGACAGCGCGATGGTGCACAGCCGCTGCCGCACCGGCGCCTCGCGCCGCGCGCGTGCGTACTCGCGCGCGATCATCTGCCAGTCGAAGACCGCGTTGTGCGCGACGAGCACCCGGCCGTCGAGACGGGCCGCGAACTCCTCCGCCACCTCCCCGAACAGCGGCGCCCCTTCGAGCACCTCGCTCGTCAGGCCGTGTATCCACACCGGCCCCGGATCGCGCTCCGGGTTGACCAGCGTGTACCAGTGGTCCTCGACCTCGCCGCGCGCGTCCAGCCGGTACACGGCCGCGGAGATGATGCGGTCGTCCCGGGCCAGGCCGGTGGTCTCCACGTCAACGACCGCGTATCCCTTCGGATACGCGGCCGGCCACTGCATGGCGGAGGACACTGCGGTCGCACGGTCTTCGAGCATGGTCAATGAGGATACGGGCCACGACCGACAGCGCCGTCCCCCAGGTCCGGCGGCGGCGCCCCGGCCCGTCCGCCCGCTCGGCGGCCGCACACCCGTGCGTGCCGCGAACCGGCCGCCGGCGCACGGCAGTTCCCGCGTCCGTGCCCGAACTCGGCGCACCGGCGGAGGAGTACGTTGCCGTGCCCGCGGCACGGTCCCGGCGGGACGCCGGCGCGGCCGCGGCTGTGCGATTCTCCCTGCTGTGACGGAACCAACCCATGACGAGACACACGGCGGCGCGCTGGGCTCCCGCCTGAACTGGCTGCGGGCGGCCGTCCTCGGCGCGAACGACGGCATCGTGTCCACCGCGGGCCTCGTCGTCGGCGTGGCCGGCGCGACCGACTCACGGGCCGCCCTGCTCACCGCGGGCCTGGCCGGCCTGCTCGCCGGCTCCATGTCGATGGCGGCCGGGGAGTACGTGTCGGTCTCCACCCAGCGGGACTCGGAGAAGGCCGCGCTGGCCCAGGAGCGGCGGGAGCTGCGCGAGCAGCCGGCCGCGGAACTGCAGGAGCTGGCCCAGATGCTGGAGGAGCGCGGGCTGTCCCGCGAGGTGGCCCGGGAGGCCGCCGAGCAGCTCACCGAGCGGGACGCGCTCAGGGCGCACGCGCGCGTGGAGCTGGGCATCGACCCGGACGAGCTCACCAACCCCTGGCACGCGGCCTGGGCGAGCTTCCTGGCCTTCACGGTGGGCGCCCTGCTGCCGCTGCTGGCGATCGTCCTGCCGCCGGCGGGCTGGCGGCTCCCAGTCACCGTGCTCTCCGTGCTGGCCGCGCTCGTGCTCACCGGCTGGAGCAGCGCCCGGCTCGGCGCCGCCGCGCCCGGCCGCGCGGTACTGCGCAACGCGGTGGGCGGCGCCCTCGCGATGGGGGTGACGTACCTGGCCGGGACGCTGCTGGGCGCGGCGGGGGTGTAGCCGGCCGGCGGGCGGGCCCGGCCCCCGCCCGCGCGGCCCGCCGCCGGCAGGACGTACCGTGAGGTGCGCTCGACCACCCCCCGGGCGCACCGCACGACACCCTCGCACGAGAAGGACCCTCGCCATGCGCGCCACCACCATCCACGCCCCGTACGACATGCGCGTGGAGGACGTCCCCGAACCCGTGGTCCAGCTGCCCACCGACGCCGTGGTGCGGGTGCTGCGCGCCTGCATCTGCGGCAGCGACCTGTGGGCCTACCGCGGCGAGGCGGCCCGGCAGCCGGGCCAGCGCATCGGCCACGAGTTCCTCGGCATCGTCGAGGAGACCGGCTCCGAGGTGTCCACCGTCCGGCGCGGCGACCTGGTCGTCGCCCCCTTCATGTGGTCCGACGGCGTCTGCGACTACTGCCGCGAGGGGCTGACGACCTCCTGCGAGCACGGCGGCTTCTGGGGCTCCGTCGGTTACGACGGCGGCCAGGGCGAGGCCGTGCGCGTGCCGTTCGCCGACGGCACCCTCGTCCAGCTGCCCAAGGACGCCGCCTCCGACGACCATCTGCTGTCCGCCCTGCTGACCCTCTCCGACGTGCTCGGCACCGGCCACCACGCGGCCCTCGGCGCGGGCGCCCGCCCGGGCGCCACCGTCGCCGTGGTCGGCGACGGCGCCGTCGGCCTGTGCGCCGTGCTGGCCGCCAAGCGGCTGGGCGCCGAGCGGATCATCGCCCTCGGCCGGCACGAGGTCCGCACCGACATCGCGCGCCGCTTCGGCGCCACCGACGTCGTCGCCGAGCGCGGGGACGCGGCCGTGGAGGCCGTCCGCGAGCTGACCCGGGGTCAGGGCGCGCACGCCGTCGTCGAGGCGGTCGGCACCGAGCAGTCCATGCGGACCGCCGTGAACGTCACCCGCGACGGCGGCGCGATCGGCTTCGTCGGCGTGCCGCACGGCAGCGGCACCGGACTTGACCTCGGCGTCATGTTCGACCGGAACATCGCCCTGCGCGGCGGTGTCGCGCCGGTCCGCGCCTACATTCCCGACCTGCTGCCCGACGTCCTCGACGGCACCATCGACCCCTCCCCGGTGTTCGACCTGACCGTCGGCATCGAGGGCGTCCCGGACGGCTACAAGGCGATGGACGAGCGGACCGCCCTCAAGGTGCTCGTCACCAACGGCTAGCACCAGGCCGGAAGCCGGCTAGGACCAGCGGATCGGCAACGGCAGAGCCGTGAGCAGACCCGAGACCGCGACCACCGCGCCCAGGGCGGCCACCTCGGCACGCGCCGGGGCGTACGCGGTCAGCGGGTCCGCCGCGCGGCTCAGCCGGATCCGCGCCCACAGGGCGAACCCGGCGACGACGGCGACCAGGACCACCTTGGCCAGCAGGGTGCGCCCGTAGGCCGTCGTCGTGAGCTGGTCCACGACCGTCGCCGCCGGCATGCGCCGCAGCGAGCTGCACACGCCCGTCGCCGTGAGGGCGGCGAGCAGAACGGCCGCCACGCGCGCGTACAGCCCGAGCAGGCGGGGCCCGGCCGCGTCGCCGCGCCACCGCCGCAGGGTCCGCAGCGCGTGGAGCAGCCCGCCCGTCCACAGCGACGCGCAGACCAGGTGAACCAGCGTCAGAGCGGAGCCGGTCAGCGGGCCCTGCTCGGTCGCGGGGTGCGCGCGCAGCGCCTCCGCGACCACCACCGCGGCCAGCGGCCACACCTGGAGCGCCGGCCGACGGCCGAGCGCGCACAGCCCCGCCAGCAGGAAGCCGTTGACCTCCAGCAGCGCCAGCCGGCCGTCGCGGGAGTCGTACAGGCCGCCGACGTCGATCTGGCCCGGGCCGTGCGGGATCAGGTTGCCGGCGGAGACCACCGCGGCCAGCGCCAGCGCCGCGGCGAGACCGGCGGCGTTCGCGGCCGGCGCCCAGCTCCGCGGCCGTCCGGCGGGGACGCCGGGCAGCCGCCGGGCGAGCCGGAGCACGAACAGCTCGCCCAGCGGGACGCACAGCGCGGCGAACAGCACCCCGCGCAGCAGCGCGATGCCGCCCGCCCCGGGCGCGGCGGCCTCCCCGGTCCCGTGCAGCGCCGCGGGCGGCCCGAACAGCGGGATCACGGCTGCCAGGGCCACCAGCACCAGCACGGCCACGGCCCGGCCGGTCCCGGTCCCGCGGGCCGCGCCGTCCGCTTCCCCGGTCCCGGCGGCCGGTCGTATCGAGGTCACCCCGCGATCCTCGCCAGCGGGCCGGGAGCCGGGCAAGTCCCGGCGGACGACCGGCGCCCCGCCCTTCCGCCGGCACGCACGTTTCCGGCCGCCCCCCCGCTCAGTCCCAGCGCGCGGGGTCCGACCCCCAGGGCGCCGGGGGCCGCGCCCAGCCGGCCGGGCCGCCCGTGAAGGACACCGGCGGCAGGGCGTGCCGCAGCCGTCCCAGTGGGCTGCCGGTCTCCGCCAGCCAGGCGTCCGGGCCCTCGTACCCGGCGCCGTCGCCACCGGCACGGGCGGGCGGCATCCCGTCCGTCAGCCAGTGCGCGGTACGGGCGAGCGCCAGCCGCACCACCCGGCCGCCCCCGTCGTACGACCGCTCGGTCACCGCCCGCAGCACGGCCGCCGCCAGCAGGTACCCGGTGCCGTGGTCCAGGGCCTGCGCGGGCAGCGCCCCGGGCCGCTCGGCCGAGCCCTCGGTCACCGCGATGCCGGTCGCGGCCTGCACCAGGCTGTCGAATCCGCGCCGCCCGGCCCAGGGCCCGTACGCGCCCCACGCCGAGACCTGCGCCACCACCAGGCCGGGGCGACGCTCCGCCAGCGCCTCGGGGGAGAGCCCGAACCGGTCCAGGGCGCCGGGCCGGTAGCCGGTCACGACGACGTCCGCCGCGGCCAGCAGCTCCTCCAGGGTGTCCCGGCCGGTGGTGAGGTCGAGAACGGCCGACCGCTTGCCGAAGCCCGTGTCGGCGTGCAGGTCGGGGAGTTCGGGAGAGCCCGGCGGGTCCAGGCGCAGCACGTCCGCGCCGAGCAGCGCGAGCGTGCGGGTGGCGACCGGACCGGCCAGCACCCGGGTCAGGTCCAGGACGCGCAGGCCGGCGGCGGGCAGCAGCCTGGCCGCGGCCGGGTCGAGCGGGGGCGGCACGCGCGCGGGGGAGTTGTCCAGCCGCTCGCGTTCGACCAGCGGCCGGGCGGCCACCTCGGCGGCCTGTCCGTGCGCCGCCCACTGCGCCGGGGTGCGCAGGGCCACGGCGAGACCGCCGGCGCGGGTGACCGTGTCCTCCACCTCCAGGGCGGAGCGTTCGGCGATCCGCGCGCCCGCCTCCGCCACCGTGACGTCCTCGGTGAGGCCCAGCGCGCGCAGCAACCGGGCGCGGTGGTGCGGGTAGTTGGCGTGGGTGCGCACCCAGCCGTCGGCGGTCCGCCAGAACCGGGACAGCGGCGCGAAGGCGACCGGGGCCCTGCCGTCCACCCGCAGCAGCCGCTCGCTGTGGAACGCGGCGGCGACCGCGCCGTCGTCCACCTCGGCCCTCGGCTCCTGGCCGGCCCCTGCCCGCCGCGCCCCCAGCTCGGCGGCGGCCAGCGCGCACGCGCCGACGCACGCGCGCGCCAGCCGGCTCACCGGCAGCCGTGCCGGCAGCGCGCCCGGGCGCTCGACGACCGATACACGCGACAGGAGGGCGGGGGCGCCGCCCAGCGCCGTCCAGGCGAACTCGATATCCGTCATGACCGCACTATGCATTATTGATTCGATCAATATCGCGAGGTGGGCGGCCGTGGCGCGGTCGGAATGCCTGGTGTTCGGAATGCCTGGTGTTCCGGGCGGTCGCGACCGGGCGGGTGCCGCCGGAATCGTCCGGCGGCACCCGTGCGCGGGGCCGGGGTCAGCGCACCGCGCGCAGCGCGTTGACGATTCCGGACCCGTAGAAGCCGTTGACGCGCTTGCCGCCGACGCAGGTCGCGTCCACGACTCCGTCGCCGTCACCGTCGTACGGGCCCGCCGGGCAGCCCGGGTTGTCCGCCTGGGCCTTGAGCAGCGCCTGGAGCTGGGCCGGAGTGGCGTGCGGGTGCGCCGACTTCAGCAGCGCGGCCACGGCGGCCACGTGCGGGGACGCCATGGAGGTGCCCTGGAGGAAGCCGTACTGGTTGTTCGGCAGCGTGGACAGGATGCGGCCGTTCTTCGACGGCGTGTCCGGGATCTGGTACTTGTCGCCGCCCGGTCCCGCCACGTCCACGACGCCCTTGCCGTAGCTGGAGTAGTACGACTTGGCGCCCTTGACGCCGACCGCGCTCACGGTGACCACGCCGGGCAGCTGGGTCGGGATGTCGAAGCACTCGTGCGGGTCGACCGTCCGGGTGGTGGCGGTCGAGTCGTCCGGGCTGGAGTCGTCCACGATCGCGTCGGAGTCGAGGTCGTCGTTGGAGTTGCCCGCCGAGGCCACGTTGAGCGTGCCCTTGCGCTGGGCGTACAGCTGCGCGCGGTTGACCGCGTCCACGATGGCCCGCTGGTCGGGGTCGTCCATGCAGTTGTACAGCCACGGGTCGACGTAGTAGCTGTTGTTGGTGATCTCGACGCCGTGGTCCGCGGCGAAGACGAAGGCGCAGACCACGCTCTCCGGGTAGAACAGCGAGGTCGAGTCCGGCTGGGCCACCGTGATGCTGGCGACCTTCACGCCGGGCGCGACGCCCGCCACGCCTATGCCGTTGCGGGCCGCGGCTATCTCGCCCGCGACGTGCGTGCCGTGGTAGTGGTCGGCGTCCGCCGGCCGCCAGGCGCCGTACGTCGTGTCCGCCTTGCCGCTCACGCAGTTCGCCGACTGCGACGCGGAGAAGTTCGGGGCGATGTCCGGATGGGTGTCGTCCACACCGGTGTCGATCACGCCGACGGTCACGCTCCGGCTGCCCGGGTTGATCGTCGCGGCCTTGTCGGCGCCGATCGACCGCAGATCCCACTGGTCGGCCTCGAGGGGCTCCTCGCCCGTCGCCGCGGCCCGGGCGGCCTTCGCGGCCTCCGCCTTCGACAGGACCTGGACCGCGCCCTCGTCCGTCGTACCCGCCGCGCTCAGCGGGGCGGTGCGTGTCGCGCCCGCCGACTGCACGCCGCGCACCGCGCGCATCCGCGCGCCGAAGTCCGCCTGCGCGGAGTGCGCGACGATCACCCCGATCCGGGCGTAACTCGCCACGACGGTGCCGCCGTTGCGGGAGACCGCCCGCTCCACCGACTCGATCGTGCGGTGGTCCGTCCTGGTGTTGACCACGTACGCCAGGGCCGGGCCGTCCGCCGCCCGTGCCGTCGTGGCCGCCTCGGTCGCCGCCGAGGCCGCCGCCGGCAGGAAGCCGAGCGAGGCGGTCAGTGAGAGCACGACCGGCACGGCGAGTGCCAGTCGGCGTCTGGAGCGCAGATGAGCCATGGGATCTCCACATCATCCGGATACGGGACCGCCCGAGACACAGGTGGTGCTTGGGCGCGTACATGACGGGTGGTGCAGGCCGAAGCTATCTCCCCGATCTGATCTCCGAAAGGGGCAGGCCGACTTGAACCGGTCCGGGCGCGGCTCCGTGACCGTGGACGGAGGGCCCGTCACCAGCGCCGGCCCGCCACCGGAGTCACTCCCCGGAGCCGTCCCACGACTGCCGGTAACGTGACTTCCTGTCCGTGTGAGGTCGACGCAGCGCATGTCCGACGCGAGGAGAGCCCGTGGCCACCGAGACACCGCCACCCGCGAAACCGCAAGCCCACCTTCCCTCCACCGAGGAGTTCGCCGAGGTCCAGCAGAGCGCGGAATTCGCTGAGTTGCGCCGCGCCAACCGCTCCTTCGCGTTCCCCCTGACCATCGCCTTCACCACCTGGTACCTGCTGTACGTGCTGCTCTCCTGCTACGCGGGCGGCTTCATGGGCACCAAGGTGGCCGGCAACATCAACGTGGCCCTCGTCCTGGGCATCGCGCAGTTCCTGACCACGTTCCTCATCGCCTGGTGGTACGCACGGCACGCCGCGGCCAAGCTCGACCCGCGCGCCGAGGCCATCAAGTCCCGGATGGAGGGCGGAGCATGACTCCCGCACAGCACACCCTGCTCGCCGCCGGCGAGGCCGGCGAGCACCGGACGCTGATCATCACGCTGTTCGCGGTGTTCGTCGCCGCGACCCTCGTGATCACCGTCTGGGCCGGCCGGCAGACCCGGGACGCCGCCGACTTCTACGCCGGCGGACGGCAGTTCACCGGCTTCCAGAACGGCCTGGCCGTCTCCGGCGACTACATGTCCGCCGCGTCCTTCCTCGGCATCGCCGGCGCCATCGCCCTCTTCGGCTACGACGGCTTCCTGTACTCCATCGGCTTCCTGGTGGCCTGGCTGGTCGCCCTCCTGCTGGTCGCCGAACCACTGCGCAACTCCGGCCGCTACACGATGGGCGACGTCCTGGCCTACCGGATGCGCCAGCGGCCCGTGCGCACCGCGGCCGGCGTCTCCACCATCGTCGTGTCGATCTTCTACCTGCTCGCCCAGATGGCCGGCGCCGGCGTGCTCGTCTCGCTGCTGCTCGGCATCACCAGCGACGGCGGCAAGATCGGCATCGTCGCCCTGGTCGGCGTCCTGATGATCGTGTACGTCACCATCGGCGGCATGAAGGGCACCACCTGGGTCCAGATGGTCAAGGCGGTGCTGCTGATCCTGGGCGCCCTGCTGCTGACCTTCCTGGTCCTGCTGAAGTTCCACTTCAACATCTCCGACCTGCTCGGCACGGCCGCCGACAACAGCGCCAAGGGCTCGGCCTTCCTGGAGCCCGGCCTGAAGTACGGCGCCACCGGCACCACCAAGCTGGACTTCATCTCCCTCGGCATCGCCCTGGTCCTCGGCACCGCGGGCCTGCCGCACATCCTGATCCGGTTCTACACGGTGCCGACCGCCAAGGCCGCCCGTAAGTCCGTCATCTGGGCGATCGGCCTGATCGGCGCCTTCTACCTGATGACCCTCGCCCTCGGTTTCGGCGCGGCCGCGCTGATCAAACCCGACGAGATCATCGCCTCCAACAAGGCGGGCAACACCGCCGCCCCGCTCCTCGCCCTGCACCTGGGCGGAGTGGACTCCAACTGGGGCGCGATCCTGCTCGCCACCATCTCGGCCGTCGCCTTCGCCACCATCCTCGCGGTGGTCGCCGGCCTCACCCTGGCCTCGTCGTCCTCCTTCGCCCACGACATCTACGCCAACGTCATCAAGAGGGGGCAGGCCACCGAGAAACAGGAGCTGGGCGCGGCCCGCTGGGCCACCGTCGGCATCGGCGCCGTCTCCATCCTGCTCGGCGCCATGGCCCGCGACCTGAACGTGGCCGGTCTGGTCGCCCTCGCCTTCGCGGTCGCCGCCTCCGCCAACCTGCCGACCATCCTCTACAGCCTGTTCTGGAAGCGGTTCACCACCTCGGGCGCCCTGTGGTCGATCTACGGCGGCCTGGTCACCGCGGTCGGCCTCGTGCTGTTCTCGCCCGTGGTGTCCGGCAAGCCGACCTCGATGTTCCCGGACGTCGACTTCCACTGGTTCCCGCTGGAGAACCCGGGCATCATCTCGATCCCGGTCGGCTTCCTGCTGGGCGCGGTCGGCACCCTGCTCTCCAAGGAGGCCCCGGACGCCGGGAAGTACGCGGAGCTGGAGGTGCGGTCCCTGACCGGCACCGGAGCGCACTGACCCTCGCGACGACGGCCGCGTCGTACCGGTTCGTACGGTCCTACGACGCGGCCTCGCCGTGCCTCGTGGGATCCGGCCACCGCCGTTGTCGGCGGTCTCACGTAGGCTCGCAGGTGACGGAGAACGATGATGCGGTACCGAGGGAGGGGGCCCACGTGCTCATCGACACCTACGGCCGAGTCGCCACCGACCTTCGGGTCTCGCTGACCGACCGGTGCAATCTGCGCTGCACCTACTGCATGCCCGAGGAGGGCCTGCAGTGGCTGGCCAAGCCCGACCTGCTCACGGACGACGAGATCGTCCGCCTCATCGACATCGCGGTCCGCCTGCTCGGCATCGAGGAGGTCCGCTTCACCGGCGGCGAGCCGCTGCTGCGCCCCGGCCTGACCGGCATCGTCGAGCGCGTCGCGGGCCTCGAGCCCCGGCCGCAGATGTCCCTCACCACCAACGGCATCGGACTCAGGCGGACCGCGTCCGCCCTGAAGGCGGCGGGCCTGGACCGGGTCAACGTCTCCCTGGACACCCTGCGCCCGGACGTCTTCAAGACCCTCACCCGCCGCGACCGCCACCGGGACGTCCTGGAGGGCCTCGCGGCCGCCCGCGAGGCGGCCCTCGACCCGGTCAAGGTCAACTCGGTCCTGATGCCTGGGCTCAACGCAGACGAGGCCCCGGACCTGCTGGCCTGGGCGGTCGAGCACGACTACGAGCTGCGCTTCATCGAGCAGATGCCGCTCGACGCCCAGCACGGCTGGAAACGCGAGGGCATGGTGACCGCCGGGGACATCCTGGCCTCCCTGCGCACCCGCTTCGACCTCACCCCCGAGGGCGCCGACGAGCGCGGCTCGGCGCCGGCGGAGCGCTGGCTGGTCGACGGCGGCCCGCACCGGGTGGGCGTGATCGCCTCGGTCACCCGCCCGTTCTGCGCGGCCTGCGACCGCACCCGCCTCACAGCCGACGGCCAGATAAGGACCTGCCTGTTCGCCACCGAGGAGACCGACCTGCGGGCGGCCCTGCGCTCCGGCGCCCCCGACGAGGAGATCGCCCGCATCTGGCGCCTGGCGATGTGGGGCAAGAAGGCCGGAGCCGGCCTCGACGACCCCTCCTTCGTCCAGCCGGACCGGCCGATGTCGGCGATCGGCGGCTAGCGCCTGCCGCGGAGGTGGCGGACGGGTATCCGGCGACGGCTCTAGGACCCCTCGGCCGCCCGCCACTCCTCGAACGGCACCACGTCCTTCAGGAAGCCCCGGACGCCGAGGAACTGCGAGAGGTGCTCGCGGTGCTCGTCGCAGGCGAGCCACGTCTTGCGCCGCTCCGGGGTGTGGATCTTCGGGTTGTTCCAGGCCAGCACCCACACGGCGGCGGCACGGCAGCCCTTGGCGGAGCAGATGGGGGTCTCGTCACTCACGGCTTCGTCACTGGTTCCGTCTCGCAGATCCCCCGTAAACAAGGCGACGCCGAGCAGCCACGGGGGGAGCTGCCCGGCGTCGGTCCGTCGCTCCGACGGGGGATGCGGAGCGCGTACGCAGTATGTCATGGGTCACCCTGCGTCCGGCACTGAACCGCACGATGAAATTGAGCTTTTCTTGAGCTTGCCGGCGAGCCCGGCACACCGCCCCGGATCCGCCGTGGTCAGGCCCGTTCCGGCCGCTCGCCGGGCCCCTGCGACCCCGGCTCGGCCGACAGGTCCTCCGGTACGGATTCCGCTCGCGTGCCCTCGTCCTCCGCGCGCGGCGGCGTGATCATCGGCCGCGTCGGGGCCGTGACGAAGGTCGACGGCAGCGTGGGCGGCCGTTCCCGGCCGGCGTTCGCGATCACCACCGCGATGTAGGGGAGCACCGCCCCGAGCACCAGCGCCACGATGGCGACGTACCGTTCGACGTTCCACAGGGTCGCCGCGAGGATCACCGAGGCGGTCCGGATCGTCATCGAGATGACGTACCGCCGCTGCCGGCCCCGCACGTCCTCGGCCAGACCGGTCCGGGCGCCGGTGATCCGGAACACCTGGACGTTGCCGCCGTGCTGCTTCCGCATCATATTCCACCATCCGCCCGCATCGGACTCCCATGGCCCGCAACCTTCGCCCGCGCGCGGGCGAAGAGCCCGCGCACGACACCTCCACGTTACGCCGCGCCCCCACCGCCCACGAGACCGGGTCGCCGCCCGCCCGCGCGGACGTCGTCGGCCGGGCCACGTACAGCCGTGTCCGACATGCGCCGTACGGCCTGCACGCGGAGACTTGCCGTAGTGCTCACACCGATCGGTACGAGGAGGCAGCCATGGGCTGGTTGTGGGCGATCATCGTGGGGTTCGTCCTGGGCCTCATCGCCAAGGCCGTCATCCCGGGCAAGCAGCACAGCCCCCTGTGGCTGACCACCATCGGCGGCATCCTCGGCGCGATCGCCGGCAACGCGATCGCCGCAGCCCTCGGCGTGGCCCAGACCAAGGGCATCGACTGGAGCCGGCACGCCTTCCAGCTCGTCGCCGCGATCATCATCGTCGCCCTGATCGACGCCCTCTACATGGCCACGATCGGCAAGCGGAAACAGCAGCAGCGCGTCTGACGGCCCACACGCCGAAGGGCGGCCCCGGTGTCCGGGAGCCGCCCTCCGGCATGTCTCAGGCCCGCATGTCTCAGGCCGGCTTGACCTCGACCGCGGCCAGGTTCTTCTTGCCCCGGCGCAGCACGAGCCAGCGCCCGTGCAGCAGGTCCTCCGGGGCGGGCACCGCGTCCTCGGCGGCGACCTTCGCGTTGTTCACGTAGGCGCCGCCCTCCTTGACCGTGCGGCGGGCGGCCGACTTGCTGGCCACCAGACCGACCTCGGCGAGCAGGTCGACCACGGGGGCCAGCTCGGTGACCTGGATGTGCGGCAGCTCGGACAGCGCCGCCGCCAGCGTCCTGTCGTCCAGCTCCGCCAGCTCGCCCTGGCCGAAGAGCGCCTTGGACGCGGCGATCACCGCGGCCGTCTGGTCGGCGCCGTGCACCAGCGTCGTCAGCTCCTCGGCGAGCGCGCGCTGCGCGGCACGGGCCTGCGGGCGCTCCTCGGTCTGCCGCTCCAGCTCCTCCAGTTCCTCCCGGGACCGGAAGGACAGGATCCGCATGTACCGAGAGATGTCCCGGTCGTCGACGTTCAGCCAGAACTGGTAGAACGCGTACGGCGTCGTCATCTCCGGGTCGAGCCAGACGGCGCCGCCCTCGGTCTTGCCGAACTTGGTGCCGTCCGCCTTGGTCATCAGCGGCGTGGCCATGGCGTGCACCTGGGCGTCCGGCTCCAGCCGGTGGATCAGGTCCAGGCCGGCCGTGAGGTTGCCCCACTGGTCGCTGCCGCCCTGCTGGAGCGTGCAGCCGTACCGCCGGTAGAGCTGCAGGAAGTCCATGCCCTGCAGGATCTGGTAGCTGAACTCGGTGTAGCTGATGCCCTGGTCGGACTCCAGGCGGCGGGCCACGGAGTCCTTGGTGAGCATCTTGTTGACCCGGAAGTGCTTGCCGATGTCCCGCAGGAACTCGATCGCGGAGAGACCCGAGGTCCAGTCGAGGTTGTTCACCATGACCGCCGCGTTCTCGCCCTCGAAGGACAGGAACGGCTCGATCTGGCCGCGCAGCCGGCCCACCCAGCCGGCCACCGTCTCCGGGTCGTTCAGCGTGCGCTCGGCGGTGGGACGCGGGTCGCCGATCAGGCCGGTCGCCCCGCCGACCAGCGCCAGCGGCCGGTGCCCGGCCTGCTGGAGCCGGCGCAGCGAGAGCACCTGCACCAGGTGTCCCACGTGCAGGGACGGCGCCGTCGGGTCGAAGCCGCAATAGTAGGTGACGGGACCGTCCGCGAGCGCCTTGCGCAAGGCGTCCTCGTCGGTGGACAGGGCGAACAGCCCACGCCACTTCAGCTCGTCGACGATGTCCGTCACGGTTCTCGTGTCTCCTTGAAGATCTTCGGCGGTCGGATGACAGCCGACTACGAGGTTATACGCCCTGGCTGACCGAGCTCATGTTGAAGTCGGGGATCCGCAGCGCGGGCATCGCGGCCCGGGTGAACCAGTCGCTCCACTCGCGCGGCAGCGTCTTCTCGGTGCGCCCGGCCTCCGTGGCCCTGCCCAGCAGGTCCACCGGCGACTCGTTGAACCGGAAGTTGTTCACCTGACCGGCGACCTCGCCGTTCTCCACGAGGTAGACGCCGTCCCGGGTCAGCCCGGTGAGCAGCAGCGTCGCCGGGTCCACCTCGCGGATGTACCACAGGCAGGTCAGCAGCAGCCCGCGCCCGGTGTCCGCGACCATCTCCTCCAGGGAGCGGTCCTGCCCGCCGTCGAGGATCAGGTTGCCGAGCGCCGGGGCGACCGGCAGCCCGGTCAGGCCCGCGCTGTGCCGGGTCGTGGTCAGGTTCCGCAGCACGCCCTCGCGGACCCAGTCGGTGGCCCGCACCGGCAGCCCGTTGTCGAACACGGACTGGTCGCCGCCGGAGGAGTGGGCGACCACGAACGGCGCGCACTCCAGGCCCGGCTCGTGCGGGTCGCTGCGCAGCGTCAGCGGCAGCCCGCTCAGCTTCTCGCCGACCCGGGTGCCGCCGCCCGGCCTGGAGAACACCGTCCGGCCCTCCGCCGCGTCCCGGCCCGAAGCCGACCAGAGCTGGTAGATCAGCAGATCGGCCACCGCGGTCGGCGGCAGCAGCGTCTCGTACCGGCCCGCGGGCAGCTCCACCCGCCGCTCGGCCCAGCCGAGCCGCACGGCCAGCTCGGCGTCGAGCGCGCCCGGGTCGACGTCCTTGAAGTCGCGCGTCGACCGCCCCGCCCACGCCGAGCGGGTGCGGTCCGGCGACTTGGCGTTCATCTCCAGCGTTCCGGTGGGCTGGTCGTGCCGCAGCCGCAGCCCGGTGGAGGTGCCGAGGTACGTCGACACCAGCTCGTGGTTGGCGAAGCCGTACAGCTCCCGGCCGCCGGCACGCGCGCGTGCGAAGGACTCGCCGAGCGCCGGGGCGAAGTCCGCGAACACCGCGGAGGACGTCTCGGCGGGCGCCTCGGTGAAGTCGGGGGACGCGGGCACGTCGCCGACCAGCGGCTGCGCGTCCTCGGCGGGCCCGGCTCCGCGCGCGGCGGCCTCGGCGGCCCGCACCAGCGGCTCCAGCTCCGCGGCCGTCACCGCCGAGCGGGACACGACGCCGGAGGCGGTGCCCTCCTTGCCGTCCACGGTCGCGATCACGGTGAGCGTACGGCCGCGCGTCACACCGTTCGTGGTGAGCGCGTTGCCCGCCCACCGCAGGTTGGCCGTGGACTGCTCGTCGGCGATGACCACGCAGCCGTCGGCCCGGGACAGCGCGAGCGCCTGCTCGACGACCTCGTGCGGCTTGTTGGTACGGGCGCTCATCGACCGGCCTCCTGGGTGGTGTTGAGGATGTTGACGCCCCGGAACAGGGCGGAGGGGCACCCGTGGGACACGGCGGCCACCTGGCCCGGCTGGGCCTTGCCGCAGTTGAAGGCGCCGCCCAGGACATAGGTCTGCGGGCCGCCCACGGCGGTCATCGAACCCCAGAAGTCGGTGGTCGTCGCCTGGTAGGCGACGTCCTTCAGCTGCCCGGTGATCCGGCCGTTCTCGATCCGGAAGAAGCGCTGCCCGGTGAACTGGAAGTTGTAGCGCTGCATGTCGATCGACCAGGACCGGTCGCCGACGACGTAGATGCCCCGGTCGACGCCCCCGATCAGGTCCTCGGTGGACATGCCCGCCGGATCCGGCCGCAGCGACACGTTGGCCATGCGCTGCACCGGCACGTGTCCCGGCGAGTCGGCGAACGCGCATCCGTTGGACCGCTCGAACCCGGTCAGCCGCGCGATCCGCCGGTCGAGCTGGTAGCCCACCAGCGTGCCGTCCTTCACCAGGTCCCAGGACTGGGCCTCGACGCCCTCGTCGTCGTAGCCGACGGTCGCGAGGCCGTGCTCGGCGGTGCGGTCGCCGGTGACGTTCATCAGCTCGGAGCCGTACCTGAGCTTGCCGAGCTGGTCGAAGGTGGCGAACGAGGTGCCGGCGTAGGCGGCCTCGTAGCCGAGGGCGCGGTCCAGCTCGGTGGCGTGCCCGATGGACTCGTGGATGGTCAGCCACAGGTTGGACGGGTCGACGACCAGGTCGTACACGCCCGGCTCCACGCTGGGCGCCCGCATCTTCTCCGCCAGCAGCTCCGGCATCCGCTCCAGCTCGGCGTCCCAGTCCCAGCCGGTGCCCGTCAGGTACTCCCAGCCCCGGCCGGCCGGCGGCGCGATGGTCCGCATGGAGTCGAACTCACCGCTCGACTCGTCCACCGACACCGCCGTGAGCTGCGGGTGCAGCCGCACCCGCTGCTGGGTCGTCACGGTGCCTGCCGTGTCCGCGTAGAACTTGTTCTCGTGCACGGTGAGCAGCGAGGCGTCCACGTGGTTCACGCCGTTCGCCGCGAGCAGCCGTGCGCTCCACTCCGCCAGCAGCCCGGCCTTCTCCTCGTCGGGCACCGAGAAGGGGTCGATCTCGTACGACGAGATCCACGTGCGGTCCGCGTGCACCGGCTCGTCCGCCAGCTCCACCCGCTCGTCCGCGCCGGCCGCCCTGATGACCTGCGCGGAGAGCTTCGCCATCGCCACCGCCTGGGAGGCGACCTTCGCGGCCGCGTCCAGGCTCAGGTCCACCCCTGACGCGAAGCCCCACGTGCCGCCGTGCACGACCCGGACCGCGTAGCCGAGGTCGGTGGTGTCCGACGATCCGGCGGGCCTGGCGTCCCGCAGCCGCCAGGACGCGCTGCGCACCCGCTCGAACCGGAAGTCCGCATGCTCGGCCCCCAGCGCACGCGCGCGTGCCAGCGCGGCGTCGGCCAGGGCCCTCAGCGGCAGCGCCGTGAAGGCTTCGTCGATGGAATGAGGCACGGAGGTCTCCCTGCTGTCGTGGCCTGTCGGTCCGATCATGTCGTGACACCGGCCCGGCGGACCACAGGTTTCGCGGTGCGCACCGGTGCTTTCTGTAGGGACCCGACAGTGACGCACTTCAGCCACTGTCGGTGCCCGCTTGCCCACGGAAGGGGCGCTACCGATAGGTTTTCGATGAAGCCGCCTGTCATCGAGGTGTTCGGGCGGGTGCCGTACCGCATCAGACCGCTATCGAAAGGGTGATCCGTTGAGCCGCTCGGTTCTCGTCACCGGAGGCAACCGGGGCATCGGCCTCGCCATCGCCCGCGCTTTCGCCGACGCCGGCGACAAGGTCGCGATCACGTACCGCTCGGGTGAGCCGCCGGCCGGCTTCCTCGCCGTCAAGTGCGACATCACCGACCCCGAGCAGGTGGAGCAGGCCTACAAGGAGATCGAGGAGCAGCACGGTCCGGTCGAGGTCCTGATCGCCAACGCCGGCGTCACCAAGGACCAGCTCCTGATGCGCATGTCCGAGGAGGACTTCACCTCGGTCATCGACACCAACCTGACCGGCACCTTCCGCGTCGTCAAGCGCGCCAACCGCGGCATGCTGCGGGCGCGCAAGGGCCGCGTCGTGCTGATCTCCTCGGTGGTCGGCCTGCTCGGCTCGGCGGGGCAGGCGAACTACGCCGCCTCCAAGGCCGCCCTGGTCGGCTTCGCGCGCTCCCTCGCCCGTGAGCTGGGTTCGCGCAACCTCACCTTCAACGTCGTCGCGCCCGGCTTCGTCGACACCGACATGACCAAGGTGCTCACCGACGAGCAGCGCAAGGACATCGTGTCCCAGGTGCCGCTCGGCCGGTACGCGCGGCCGGAGGAGATCGCCGCGACGGTGCGGTTCCTCGCCTCGGACGACGCCTCGTACATCACTGGAGCCGTCATTCCCGTTGACGGCGGACTGGGAATGGGTCACTGATCACCATGAGCGGAATTCTCGAGGGCAAGCGCATCCTGGTCACGGGTGTGCTGATGGAGTCCTCCATCGCCTTCCACGTCGCCAAGCTCGCCCAGGAGCAGGGCGCCGAGATCATCCTGACCGCGTTCCCGCGGCCCACGCTGACCGAGCGCATCGCCAAGAAGCTGCCGAAGCCGGCCAAGGTCATCGAGCTGGACGTGACCAACGAGGAGCACCTCGGACGGCTGGCCGACGTGGTCGGCGAGGAGCTGGGCGGCCTGGACGGCATCGTCCACTCCATCGGCTTCGCCCCGCAGGACGCGCTCGGCGGCAACTTCCTCAACACGCCGTTCGAGTCGGTCTCCACCGCCATGCACGTCTCGGCGTTCTCCCTGAAGTCGCTGACCATGGCGTGCCTGCCGCTGATGCAGAACGGCGGCTCGGTCGTCGGCCTCACCTTCGACGCGCAGTACGCCTGGCCGCAGTACGACTGGATGGGCCCGGCCAAGGCCGCCCTCGAGGCCACCAGCCGCTACATGGCGCGCGACCTGGGCAAGCAGAACATCCGCTGCAACCTCATCTCGGCCGGCCCCATCGGCTCCATGGCCGCCAAGTCCATCCCGGGCTTCGGCGACCTGGCCTCCGTGTGGGACACCCGCTCCCCGCTGGAGTGGGACCTCAAGGACCCGGAGCCGGCCGGCAAGGGCGTCGTCGCCCTGCTGAGCGACTGGTTCCCGAAGACCACCGGCGAGATCATCCACGTGGACGGCGGCCTGCACGCCATCGGCGCCTGAGCCGCGCACGGCACACGGTGACCCGCGTCCGGCGGGTGAGCTCCCCGTACGACGCCGACGCCCCGTTCCCCGCAGCGCGCGGGGAGCGGGGCGTCACTCGTTCGGCGTACCCGGCCGGGCGGGGCGGGTGACCGGCTGCGCACCCTGGAGGCAGCGTTCACCTCGCGCATCCCTCCGCAGCCCGGCCGAGGAGGTCCCCTTGTGCGCCTGTCCCGCAGCCTGGCCCCGGTGACCGTGGCCGCCGCCCTCACGATCTGCCTGCCGTACGCGGCGCTGTGCCACGCGCGCGCGAGCGACGCCAAGCCGCCCGCCCCGAAGCTGTTCGGCGCCGCCTGCCGCACGGCTGTGACCGGCTCGCACGTGGTCGCCTACTGCCACAACCCCTATGTCGACACCGACCGCGTGCGCCTGCACATCGAGTGCGCCCGCTGGTGGGACATCGACACCGACAGCGCGCCCGTGAACACCGACGCCGCCATGACGGTACGGCTGACCGGCCGCTGCTGGAAGGAGGTCCGCTCGGTGTGGATCAGTCACCAGAAGGCGCGCTGAACCGGCCCGGACGGCACAGGAAGGGGTAGCTTCCGGCCTCCTCGGCCGCCGCGCCCGCGTCACCCGCGCGGATCGCGTCCACCAGACGGGCGTGGTCCATGTGCGCCTCCGGGGTCAGGCCCGCGCCGACGTCGGCGCGCAGCCAGTCGCGCAGCACCTCGCCCAGGTCGGCGTACATCGCCGTCATGACGTCGTTGTGGGAGGCGGCCACCACGGCCAGGTGGAAGGTGGCGTCCGCCGTCACGAAGGCCTCGGCCTCGCCGGACTCCCACGCCTCCTCACGCCGCACCAGCAGCGCGTCGAGCTGCTTGAGGTCCTTCTCGGTGCGCCGCTCGGCGGCAAGCCGCGCCGCCGCCGACTCCAGCGTCGAGCGCAGTTCCGCGATGTGCCGGGGATCGGCCCCCGCGAAGCGGCGGTGCATCACGCCGGCCAGCTCGCTCGTCGCCGCTACATAGGTGCCCGAGCCCTGGCGGATGTCCAGCAGGCCGTTGTGCGCGAGTGCCCGCACGGCCTCGCGGACGGTGTTGCGGGCGACGCCGAGCTGCTCCACCAGTTCCGGCTCGGTCGGGATGCGCGAACCCACCGGCCACTCGCCGGAGGCGATCTGCGCCCGCAGCTCGGCGATGACCTGCTCGGAGAGCGCCGAACGGCGCGGGTGGCTCAGAGGCATGGCACACCTTCGCACGGGATTCCCGGCCGTGGCCGACGAGGGAGTGGACAACCAATCATCCCATGATTCTATGATGAGCCGCATGGCCAGTGAGGAAACACGGATCGCGGACACCCGTACGGAGATGCCTTCGACCGAACGCGGCGCGAGCACGGCGCCCGGAACCCGTACGACTCCGCCCACGCGCGCGTGGGCGACCCGGCTGGTCGTCGTCGGCATCGTGCTGACCGCGCTCAACCTCCGCCCCGCCATCACGAGCCTCGGCGCGCTGCTGGAGGAGGTCCGCGACGGACTGGGCATGAGCGGCAGCGTGGCCGGACTGCTCACCTCCGTGCCGCCGCTCTGCTTCGCCGTCTTCGGCGTCGCCGCGCCCCGCCTGGCCCGGCGCTTCGGCCCGGCCGCCGTGGTGTGCGCCGGCATGGCCGCCATCACCGCGGGCCTGCTGATACGCCCGTACGCCGGCGGCACGGCCGGCTTCCTCGTCGCCAGCGCCCTCGCCCTCATGGGCATCGCCGTCAGCAACGTGCTGATGCCGGTCATCGTCAAGCGCTGGTTCCCCGACCGCGTCGGCTCCATGACCGGCCTGTACTCGATGGCCCTCGCCCTCGGCACCTCCCTCGCCGCCGCGGTGACCGTGCCGCTGACCGGCGCGCTGGGCGGCGCCTGGCAGTCCGGGCTCGCCGTGTGGGCGGCGCTCGCGGCCGCCGCCGTGCTGCCCTGGCTGCCGCTGGTGCGCGGCCGGGACACGGCCCCCGCCCAGGAGCCGGCCCGCACCGCGCCGGACGGGCGGACGGCGCCGCTGCGCATCACCCGCAGCCGCACCGCGTGGGCGCTCGCCGTCTTCTTCGGGCTCCAGGCCACCGCCGCCTACATCACCATGGGCTGGATGGCGCAGATCTTCCGGGACGCCGGCGTCCCGGCCGGCACGGCGGGCCTGCTCCTCGCCGTCACCATGGTGATGGGCGTCCCCCTGGCCTTCGTCATCCCGCGGCTCGCCACCCGGCTGCCCCACCAGGGGCCGATCGTGCTGGCCCTGGGCGTGTGCGGCCTCGCCGGATACGCCGGGCTGTACCTGGCGCCGGCCGCCGGCGCCTGGGCCTGGGCCGTGCTGCTCGGCGTCGCCAACTGCGCCTTCCCGCTCGCGCTGACGATGGTCGGCATGCGCGCCAGGACCGGTGCGGGGGTGGCCCTGCTCTCCGCGTTCGCGCAGAGCACCGGCTACCTGATCTCCATCCCCGGCCCGCTGCTGGTCGGCGTGCTCTACCAGCACAGCGGCGGCTGGGGCCTGCCGATCGCCCTGATGGCGGGGCTGATGCTGCCCCAGATGGCGGTGGGCGTCCTCGCGGGCCGCGACCGCACGGTGGAGGACGAGGCGGGCCGCGCCTGAGCACGCGGGTCCGCCACCGGCCGCCCGTGCCGCCCGCCGACGCGGCGGCACGGACACCCCGGGCGGTCCGTTCCGGACGAAGGGTGCGAGACTGGGCGCATGGAGCCCGTGCTGGACCCGAACCCCAAGAACGGCCAGAAGAAGCTGCTGCTCGTCTTCGGCTCGTTCCTCGCCATCTTCGTGATCATCGGCATCATCGCGACGATCGCGTCGCCCTGATCCGTCCGGCGCCCTGATGGTGGTGCTGGCCCCACCATCCCCTAGGGGGACAGGGTCAGGGTCAAGTGGGTGGGTCACCGGATGGGCCGGCGGCCCCGTACTCCGTACCTTCGAGACATGACCGCGACAGGCGGCCACGAGCACTCGAGGACCCGACGGAGGCGACCATGCCGGTCCGTACGCACACCCGGCCCCACCCGGCGACCACGGGCGGCGTCGACATCCGGCTGCCCTGGTGGGCGCTCGCCCTGCCGGCCCTCGCCTTCGTCGCACTGCTGGCGCTGATACTGAACCCGTCCGACGCCCACGCGGCGAGCGCCACCCCGGCGGTCACGCAGCTCCTCGAACGCGCGCAGCAGCTCCTCGCCCGCTGACGCAGGGGCGCTCCGGCGGTGATCGCCCATGTCAACTCCCTGCGCCGGGTGGCCTGTTTCATGCGAAGCTGGGACCCATGAGCGTCGCAGAACCCCGCAGGATCGTGATCTTCCGGCATGCGAAAGCCGACTGGCCCCAAGTGGCCGACCATGAACGGCCCCTCGCCGAGCGGGGCCGTATGGACGCCGCGGTCGCCGGACGCAAGCTGGCCGACACCGGTTACACCTTCGACCTTGCCCTGTGCTCCACCGCCGTCCGGACCCGCGAGACCTGGAAGCTCGCCGTCCACGAACTCGCGCACCGGCCGAAAACCGTCTACGAGGAGCGGGTCTACGAGGCCTCTCCCGGCGAGCTGATCGCGGTGCTCAACGAGGTCCCGGACGACGCGCAGAACGTGATCCTCATCGGCCACAACCCCGGCGTGCACGGCCTGGCCGAGGTCCTGGCCGGCGAGTCCGGCGGCGACGCCCGCCGGCGGATGGAGCGCCGCGGCTTCCCGGCCGCCGCCTTCGTGGTGCTGACCTTCGACGGCGGCTGGAAGAGCCTGGAGCCGGGCACGGCCACGATGGTGGACTACTGGGCGCCCTCCGAGTGACGGCACACACGGTGAAGGGCCCGGCACCACGACGGTGCCGGGCCCTCCCCACGTCCGGAGCCGGGCCGAGCGCGAACCCCGCGGGCCGGCGGTTCAGCCCTCGTCGTGCGTGTCGGCCGCCTCGACCTCTTCCCGGGTGACGCCCAGCAGATAGAGCACGGTGTCGAGGAAGGGGAAGTTCACCGCCGTGTGCGCGGCCTCGCGGACCACCGGCTTGGCGTTGAAGGCGACGCCCAGACCGGCCGCGTTCAGCATGTCCAGGTCGTTGGCCCCGTCGCCGATCGCCACCGTCTGCGACAGCGGCACCCCGGCCTCGGCCGCGAACCGGCGCAGCAGCCGCGCCTTGCCCGCCCGGTCCACGATCTCCCCGGTGACCCGCCCGGTGAGCTTCCCGTCGACGATCTCCAGCGTGTTGGCCTGCGCGAAGTCCAGCCCCAGCCGCTCCTTCAGATCGTCCGTGACCTGCGTGAAGCCGCCGGAGACGACACCCACCTGGTAGCCGAGCCGCTTGAGGGTGCGGATCAGGGTGCGGGCGCCCGGCGTCAGCCGCACCTCGTCGCGCACCTTCTCCACCACCGAGGCGTCCAGACCCTCCAGCAGCGCCACGCGCGCGTGCAGCGACTGCTCGAAGTCCAGCTCCCCGCGCATCGCCGCCGCCGTCACCTCGGCGACCTTGTCCTCGCAGCCCGCGTGCGCCGCGAACAGCTCGATGACCTCGTCCTGGATGAGGGTGGAGTCCACGTCCATGACGACCAGCCGCTGGGCGCGCCGGTGCAGGCCCGCCGAGACCACGGCGACGTCGACACCGAGTGCCGCCGCGTCCGAGGCCAGGGCCGTGCGCAGCGGCTCGGTCTCCACCCCGGAGACGGCGAACTCCACCGCGGTCACGGGGTACTTGGCGAGCCGGAAGATGCGGTCGATGTTGCCGCCGGTCTTCGCGATGCGGGCGGCGATGGCCGCCGTCGACTCGGCGGTGAGCGGATGGCCGAGCACGGTCACCAGGGAGCGCCCGAGCCCGCGCGGCCGGTTGTCGCCGCGTCCGGAGATGATCTCCGCCTGCATCTTCATCGACTCGGCCCAGCTGTGCACGGTGGACCGCAGATCGCCCTCGAGCCCGGCCGGCGGCTGGGTGACCAGCGCGCACAGCACCAGGCGGCCCCGGGTGACGACCTGCTCGATGTCGACCACGTCGACGTTGAAGGCGGCAAGGGTGTCGAAGAGGCCGGCCGTGATGCCCGGCCTGTCCTTGCCGAAGATCTTGACGAGGAGAGTGGGGACCTCGGGGGTCTGCGAAGCGCTCATGGTGTCACCACCGTATCCGGCACCCAGTGCCTTCCGCCCGTGCGGTCCGCCTGACGGACATGGAACAACAAGTGTCCACCTGATGTCCCGCATCTTGCCCGCAGTGGTCGCCCCGGCACACCCGTCCGCCGGTCACCTCCCGGTCCTCGGACGCGGGGGAGGCGGGGGAGGCGGCGGGGGCGTGCCGTCGTCCGGGCCGTCCGGCGAGCGATCCGGCGGGCGGGCGCCCGGACGGCTCCGGGGCGGGGGCGGGGGCAGCCGGCGGGAGATGGTCGGGGCGCCGTACATGTCGTCCCCGGCGGAGGGCGGCCGCGCGTCCTCGGGCTCGTCCCGCACCTCCTCCGGCACCCGGAGATAGGGGTTCGTGCCGGGGTTCGGCGGCCGGTACGGCCTGCCCGGCGCGTACGGCCCGGCCCCAGCGCCGGACAGCGGCCCATCGGAGCCACCGCCGGACAGCGGCTGCCCGGAGCCGTCGCCCGGCGCGGGGCGCCCGTGCCCCACGCCATCACCGGTCGAGGGGCGGCCGGGGCTCCCGGGGCGGTCACCGGACGCAGGGGACCCGGAGTACGCGGAGTGCCCGGAGCCATCGCCGTACCCCGTTCCCGCGCTGTACCCCGTTCCCGCGCCGAACCCTGCTCCCGCGCCGCACCCCGGTCCGCCGTACCCCGGTCCGCCGTACCCGGGTCCGCCGTCCCCCGCCGCGGCCGTCCCGCCTCGCGCGGGCCACGCCGCCCGGGCCCCCGCCGCCCCCAGCGCCCGGGCGAGCAGCGCTCCCGCTCCGCCGGCCCCGGCGCCCCACACGGCGCCCAGGAGCAGTGCCGCGCCCGTGCGGCCGTGCAGTTCGACGCCCGCGCCGAACGCGTCGAAGCCCAGCACGGACAGCGAGGCGTCCACCGAGACGTCCGTCAGCCAGGCCAGGAACGGCAGGGTCAGCGCGGTCGCGGCCCCGAGCCGCAGGGCGCACCGTCCGGCGAGGCCCGCCGCGCCCGTCCCGTCCGGCACCGGTGTGCGCACCGCGGTCAGCACCCCCGCCAGCAGCATCGCCGCGGCGGCGGCCACCGCGAGCAGCCACACCCGGCCGTCGAGACCGGCCAGCCGGCCGAGGGTGACGGGCTGGTCCCGCGCCGCGCCCAGCAGTTGGTCCAGCGGGTGGGGGAGCAGGGCGCCCAGGGCGCCGGTCGCCCGGCCGTCCCAGGGGACGAAGAGGCCGAGCGGGATGCCGAGCCACACCCCGTTCGGCGCGCCGAGCAGGGCCGCGCCGGCGATCCGCCCGGGGTGGTCGTCGCCGATCGCCGCGTACGCCGCCGCGGCCAGCCCGGCGACCACGGCCAGCAGCAGCACGGTGACGAGCGCCGAGACGGCCGGCCGCACCACCCGGTGCACGGCGTCCCAGCCCGGCGGCAGGGGAGCGCGGCGGGCGGCCAGCAGCGCGATCAGCAGCACGCCGGCGGACCAGCCGAGCCCGCCGAGGAGTGTGGGCACGGTGTCCACGGTGAAGCCGACGGCCGCCTTGGCGTGGATCAGGTCCCCGACCCGGTCCGGGAGCAGCCCGCCGATGTCGCCGAGGCCGGGGATGCCGGCGCCGCCCTTGCCGCCCCCGCCGGGCAGCTCGTCGAGACCCAGCGAGCCGCCGTCGAGGGTGACGACGTCGTGCCCGGCCCAGGCGAGTCCGCCCAGCATCGCCACGAAGAGGGCGACCACCGTGCCCGCCCTGGCGAGGAGTTCGGACGGCGCGATCACAACTCCCGCCGCACGCAGGGACCGCAGGAAGAACCACGCCAGCAGCAGGGCGCCGGCCAGGCTCACACCGAGTGGCGTGATCTCGACGGCGGTGTGCGCCTCACCGCCCTTGAGCCCGAAGGCGGACACGTCTGCGGACGGGGAGACCGAACCACCCGCCCCAAGAGCCACGACGGCCGCCGTCATCGGCCCCAGCGAGCCGGCCGCGTCCGCCCGGAGCAGGTGCAGCCCCAGTGCAGCCGTGGCCGTCATCCCCGCCAACGCCCAGCTCACCGCGGTGAACGCGGACAGCAGGATGTCCCCCCACGGCAGCGGCTCACCGGGCCGCGCGGTCCCGGCGCCTTTGGCAGCACTCATGGCAGACCCCCCGATCCGCGGCGCGGCACGGCTGCCGCGCTTGTCCCCCTCGCGGGGGATTACCACTCTCCGGCCCGGTATCAACCCCGTCAACGGCGCGAGTTGAGGCGCGTGAGGGCGCGCGTCGCAAGGCCCGGGTTTCGGTCACGGGGCCGAGCCTGAAATAGTTCCCCACGATGTTCGACATCCCTAGACTCCCTGTGATGGGGGAAATTCGGGGGACAACTCAGTGGGGCATGGAGTGCCGGAACTCGTACTGGAAACAAACGGACGGACCTGGACGCTGGAGCCGTCCAGGCCCTACACCCTCGGCCGCGATCCGCAGGGTGACATCGTCTTCGACGACGCCAGGGTGTCCTGGCGTCACGCCACGGTCAGTTTCAACGGCCGCAGTTGGGTCATCGAGGACCACGGGAGCACCAACGGCACGTTCGTGCGGGGCCAGCGGATCCAGCAGATGGAGATCGGCCCCGGCTCCGCGGTGCACCTGGGCAACGCGACCGACGGACCGCGGCTGGACCTCTCCGGCGCAGCGGTGGCCCAGCCCCGGCAGCAGGCGCAGTCCGCGCCGTACGCGGCTCAGGGCGCCGGGCCCGGCTGGGCGCAGCCCCAGGCCCCGCAGCCGCAGCAGGGGGTGCCGCACCAGGCGGCCGCGCACCAGCAGGCGCCGCAGGCCGACTGGCAGCGGTCGGGGGCGTCGCCGGCCTTCCCGCAGCAGCAGGGCGGTCCGGCCGAGAACCCGGTGCAGAAGACGCCCGGCGGCGCGGCGGGGGCGCCACCGGTCTACGGCGACCGCAGCCCGACCACGTTCCACCAGTTCGCCGTCGGCCGCGTCATGCGCATCGGCCGTGCCCTGGAGAACGAGCTGGTCGTCTCCGACCTGCAGGTCTCCCGCCACCACGCCGAGTTCCACTCGACGCCCGACGGCCGCTTCGAGATCCGCGACCTGGGCTCGCACAACGGCACCTACGTCAACGGCCAGCCGATCGCCAAGGGCGGTTCGGCGCTGCTCGGCCCGAACGACATCGTCGGTGTCGGCCACTCCACCTTCCGCATCGTCGGCGACCGGCTCGAGGAGTTCGTCGACACCGGTGAGGTCTCCTTCTCCGCGCGCCACCTGACCGTCACGGTCGACGGCGGCAAGCAGATCCTGAAGGACGTCTCCTTCGGCGTCCCGGAGAAGTCCCTGATCGCGGTCATCGGACCGTCCGGCTCCGGCAAGTCGACGCTGCTGAAGGCGCTCACCGGCTACCGGCCCGCCAACCAGGGCGAGGTGCTGTACGACAACCGGAACCTGTACAAGCAGTTCGCCGAGCTGCGCCAGCGCATCGGTCTGGTCCCGCAGGACGACATCCTGCACAAGGAGCTGACCGTCAAGAGGGCCCTGAAGTACGCGGCCAAGCTGCGCTTCCCGGCCGACACCACCGCCGCCGAGCGCGACGCCCGCATCGACGAGGTACTGCGCGAGCTCAAGCTGGACATCCACAAGGACAAGAAGGTCACCTCCCTGTCCGGCGGCCAGCGCAAGCGCGTCTCGGTCGCCCTGGAGCTGCTGACCAAGCCGTCGCTGATCTTCCTGGACGAGCCGACCTCCGGCCTCGACCCGGGCATGGACCGCGACGTGATGCAGCTCCTGCGCGGCCTCGCCGACGACGGCCGTACGGTCCTGGTGGTCACCCACTCGGTCGCCGAGCTGGCGATCTGCGACAAGCTCCTGGTGATGGCGCCGGGCGGCGCGGTCGCCTACTTCGGCCCGCCGGAGGAGGCGCTGAACTTCTTCGGCTACGACAGCTGGGCCGACGTCTTCTCCGCCTTCGAGAACTACCGCGACTACGACTGGGCGGGCCGCTGGAAGGGCTCGCAGCACTACCAGATGTACGCGGCGGACATCGACGCGGTCGCCCCGCAGTCCGTACACATGCCGCCGCCGCAGGCCATCAGGCCGCCCAAGCCGCAGGGCTGGGGCTCGCAGCTGATGACCCTGATCCGGCGCTACGTGGCCGTCATAGCGTCCGACAAGGGGTTCCTGGCGCTCACGGTGATCCTGCCGGCGGTCCTCGGCGCGGTCAGCCTGCTGATCGACTCGGACAAGGGCCTGCTGGTCAACCCGGTCAACCCGCGCACCGGCGTGCCCGTCCCGAACGGCACGGCGACCACCGTCCTGCTCATCCTCGCGGTCGGCGCGTGCTTCGCCGGCGCCGCGAACTCCGTGCGTGAGCTGATCAAGGAACGGGTCATCTACGAGCGGGAGCGCGCCACCGGCCTGTCCCGCTCGGCGTACCTGATGTCCAAGGTGGTCGTGCTGGGCGCCGTCACGGTGCTGCAGGGCCTGATGGTGGGCCTGATCGGCTTCTCCAGCCGGGAGATCCCCGGCCGGGGGCTGGTGCTCGGCGGCTCGACGCTGTTCGAGCTGTGCCTGCCGATCATGGCGCTCGGCTTCACCTCGATGATGTTCGGCCTGGTGATCTCCTCGCTGGTGAAGACCGCCGAGAAGACCATGCCGCTGCTGGTGATGTTCGCGATCATCCAGGTCGTCTTCACCGGATGCCTCTTCACCCTGCACGGCACGCTCGGCGTGAACGAGTTCTCGTACCTGATGCCGTCCCGCTGGGCGGTGGCCGCGGCCGGCGCCACGCTGGACTTCAACAAGATCGCCCCGAACACCGACGACCCGACCAGCACCGACCCGCTGTGGGACCACGCGGCCTCGGCCTGGGGCCTGGACATGGCCGCGCTGCTCGTGCTCGGTGTGATCTGCGGCTTCCTCGTCGCCCGCTTCCTGCGCAGGCACGAGCCGGAGGTCATGCGCAAGTGACCGCAGGCCGCGCGAGGCGCGGCCGTGCGACGCGAAGGGCGGCACCCCACCGGGGTGCCGCCCTTCCGCGTATGTCAGAGGTCCGCGCGACCTCAGTACGCGCTGTTCACGTTGTCGATCGTGCCGTACTTGTCGGCCGCGTAGTTGGCGGCGGCGGTGATGTTGGCGACCGGGTCGTAGATGTTCCACGAGGTGCCGGGCACGTGGTACGCCTTGAAGGTCGGCGGGATGACCTGCAGCAGGCCCTTCGACGGGATGCCGTTGATGGCGTTGATGTCCCAGTCGTTGATGGCCATCGGGTTGCCCGAGGACTCCCGCATGATGTTCTTGTGCAGACCGTGGTAGCTGCCCGGGATGCCCTTGGACTTCATGATGTCCAGGGACTGGCGGATCCAGCCGTCCAGGTTGTTCGAGTAGGTCTTGGCGGCGACCATCTGCATCGCGGGGCGCTGCGCGGAACGGCTCGCGGCCTTGTCGGCGCGCTCCTGCGCGGCCTTCTTGGCGGCGGCCTGGGCGGCGGCCTTCTTCGTCGCCTCGGCCTGCTGCTTGGCGGCGGCCTGCTTCTTGGCCTCGGCCTGCTGCTTGGCGACGGCGTCGAGCTTGACGGTCTGGCCGGCGAGCCGGTCGGTGAGCGAGCCCTTGACGTCCTTGACCGGCGTGTCGGCGTAGTGCACCTGCTGCGTGGCCGCGGCGTCGGTGGTGACGGTCTGGGCGTTGCCGGGGACGGCCGTGAAGGCCAGGGCGGCGGCACCGAGGGCGCCGACACCGGCGACGGCGATCTTGCGCTGCTTGGTCAGCGTAAGACTATAAGCACGAGTGAGGATGTTCTTGGGCATGGCTTGATGGACCTCTTCGATAGCGCGGAGGCCGCTCTCCTGCGTCCGCCGGGGGAATCGGTTCCTCCCGCACGAGGGCCGCGGCGGGAAACCGCGGCGCCGAGCGACGGAAGCAATTCTTAGCGGGCGCAAAATGCCCAGGCAAAGGTGTGACGTACGAAGCCGCATAGTGGATCAGGGAAGGGCAAAACGGGACAGACAGGGCCGTCTGTCCCGTTCACCTATGGGTGGTTTATCTCCTATGCACTTTCGTACGTGACGTGGGCCCTATGCGCGGGCTCACACCGCCGTCGCGCCCATCTCACCGCGAGTTGCCGTCGCAACGCACTCAGTGAGTGGATTCCGCGGGCAGGATGAGGTGCACGTCCCCGAACTCGTGCCACAGGTAGCGCCCGCGCAGCGCCTCCTCGTAGGCGCGGCCCACCGCGGCCCGGCCGGCGACCGCCTCCAGCATCAGCAGATGCGAGGCCTCCGGCTCGTGCAGCCCGGTCAGCAGCCCGTCCACCGCGTGTACCCCGCGCTCGGGCGTGACCACCAGATCGGTCCATCCCCCGTCCGCCCGCACCACCCCGCCCGGACCCGCCGCCGACTCCACCGCCCGCACGGCCGTCGTCCCCACCGCGACGACCCGCCCGCCACCGGCCCGGGCGGCGTTGATCAGCCGCGCCGACGCCTCCGGGACCCGGTACCGCTCCGGGTACGGCGGCTCGTGCGCCTCCGCCGAGGCCACCCCCGTGTGCAGCGTCACCGGCGCGAACTGCACCCCCCGGCGCACCAGCTCCACCACCAGCCGCTCCGTGAAGGGACGCGCCGCGCTCGGCATCTCCGCGCTGCCCGTCCCGTCCGCCTCGGGCAGCGCGAACACCGTCTGGTACACCGACAGCGGCTGGTCCCGCTCCGTATAGGAGTAGCGAATGGGCCGCCCGTGCTCCCGGAGCACCCCGAGCACCTCCGTCCCGGCCGGCCGGGCCCACCGCAGCCGGTCGCCCCGCCCGTCCAGCGGCTCCTCCAGCACCAGCCGCGCCCCGCCGGGCAACCGCACCACTGCACCCGCGGGCACGCCCGCGCGCATCCCCGCGGACCCGCCCGCACCCGCACCCGCGAAGGCACCCGCACGCGCGCGCGTGGTGCCCCGCCCGTCCGGTTCCCGAAGCTCCACCGCCCAGCGGCCGTCGTCCCCGCGGGTGGAGAAGTGCACCACCACACGCGTGTGCCCGATCCGCCCGTTCACCGCCGCGGCCAGCGTGGGCGAGGTGTTCACCACCAGCAGGTCCCCGGCCCGCAGCAGCGCCGGAAGCTCCTGGAAAACGTGGTGCGCCACCTCGGTGCCGTGCGACACCAGCAGCCGTACGGCGTCCCGGTCCAGGCCGGGCCCGCGCTGCTCGGCCGGCACGCGCGCCGACAGCTCCTCGGGCACCGTCAGGGCGGTGGTCATCGTGCCTCCAGCAGCGCCGGCGCCGTGTACCGCCCGCTCGCCGGACGCTCGTCCAGCAGCCGCAGGAACGCCGGCACCACGCGCGCGGGCGCGGGCCGCGGCTCGTCGTCGTCCGGTACGGCCGCCGCGTACAGGTCCGTCGCCATGTCCCCGGGGTCCACCGCCCACACCCGCAGGTCCGGCTCCTCCCGGCCGAGCACCGCCGCGAGCTGGTCCAGGGCCGCCTTCGAGGCGCCGTACCCGCCCCACGTCCCGTACGCCTCCACCGCCGCGTCCGAGCTGACCGTGACCACCGTGCCCGCCGCCGACTTCCTCAGCAGCGGCAGCGCCTCCCGGACCAGGCCGAGCGCCGCGACGACGTTCACCTCCAGCGCCCGCCGCAGCCCTTCCGGGGGCAGCTCCGCAAGCGGCACCAGCGGCTCGGCGCCCAGCGCGCTCGCGTTGCTCACCACCAGGTCGACCCCGCCCAGCCGCCGCGCTGCGGCCACCAGCGCGGCCCGGTGCCCGGCGTCCGTGACGTCCCCGGGCACCGCCGTCACGCGCGTCCCGTGCCCGGCGACCGCCTCCGCCGTTCGCTCCAGCGGCCCGGCGCCCCGGGCGTCCAGCACCAGGTCCCAGCCGCGCGCGGCCAGCCCCTCGGCGAGCGCCCGCCCCAGCCCCTTGGAGGCCCCCGTGATGATCGCTACCGGCATGACAACCGTCCCCTCGTCATCCGGGGCCTCGGCGCCCCGGCCGCCCCGCCGGGCGGTGACCTCAACCTAGGAACGGCCGGCCCCGCGCCGCCTCGGACGCGGGCACCAGAGCGGCGGGGCCCTTCGGCGTACGCCGCACGGCCGGGGCCGGGGGACCTACCCCCAGCGTCCTAGGACCCGCGGAGGGGGTCCCGCCGCCACCGGTCCGATCCGCGCCGGCGTACCCCGCCGGTACCGTGAGGACATGAGTCAAGGCCCCCGGTCCGGCCTCGCCGCGGTGAGTTCCGCGCTGCTGGCCATGAGCAGGCACCTCGAGGTGCGCGACGTCCTGAAGACGATCGTCGCCTCGGCCCGTGAACTGCTCGACGCGCAGTACGCCGCCCTCGGCGTCCCCGACGACCACGGCGGCTTCGCGCAGTTCGTCGTCGACGGCGTCAGCGACGCCCAGTGGAAGGCCATCGGGCCGCTGCCCCGCCGGCACGGCATCCTCGCCGCCATGCTGGACGAGGCACGGCCCGAGCGCCTCGCCGACGTCCGCAAGGACCCCCGCTTCGAGGGCTGGCCCTCCGCCCACCCCGACATGTCCGACTTCCTGGGCCTGCCGGTCAAGGACGGCGAGGAGGTCATCGCGGCCCTGTTCCTCGCCAACAAGCGCTGCCCCAAGCCCGAGGGGAGCTGCGGCTTCACCGAGGAGGACGAGGAACTGCTCGCCATCCTCGCCCAGCACGCCGCGATCGCCCTCACCAACGCCCGCCTGTACGAGCGCAGTCGCGAGCTGACCATCGCCGAGGAGCGCTCCCGGCTCGCCCACGAACTGCACGACGCGGTCAGCCAGAAGCTCTTCTCCCTGCGTCTGACCGCCCAGGCCGCGGCCGCCCTGGTCGACCGCGATCCCGCCCGCGCCAAGGGCGAGTTGCACCAGGTCGCCGTGCTCGCCGCCGAGGCGGCCGACGAACTGCGAGCCGCAGTCGTGGAGTTGCGTCCGGCCGCGCTGGACGAGGACGGTCTGATCGCCACCCTGCGCACCCAGATACAGGTCCTTGACCGCGCCCACACCGCGCGCGTGAGCTTCGCGGCCAACGGCTTCCGCGCCCTGCCCGCGGCCCAGGAGGAGGCGGTGCTGCGGGTCGCCCAGGAGGCCCTGCACAACGCCCTGCGCCACTCGGGCGCCGAGCACGTCCGGGTGACCGTGGACCGGCGCGGCGGCGGTGCCGTCCTGCGGGTCGCCGACGACGGCAGCGGTTTCGACCCCACGGCGGTGCGCCGGGCCGGACGCCATCTGGGACTGGTGTCGATGCGGGACCGGGCCGGCGGGGTCGGCGGCACCCTCACCGTGCACGCGGCGCCCGGCAGGGGCACCACGATCGAGATGGAGGTACCCGGTGGCTGACCCGATCAGAGTGCTGCTCGTCGACGACCACCAGGTCGTCCGCCGGGGCCTGCGCACCTTTCTGGAGGTGCAGGACGACATCGAGGTCGTCGGCGAGGCCGCGGACGGCGCCGAGGGAGTCGCCCGCGCCGAGGAACTGCGGCCCGACGTCGTCCTCATGGACGTCAAGATGCCGGGCACGGACGGCATCGACGCACTGCGCAGGCTCCGCGAACTCGACAACCCCGCGCGCGTGCTCATCGTCACCAGCTTCACCGAACAGCGCACGGTCGTACCGGCCCTGCGCGCGGGCGCCGCCGGGTACGTCTACAAGGACGTGGACCCCGACGCGCTCGCCGGCGCCATCCGGTCCGTGCACGCCGGGCACATCCTGCTCCAGCCCGAGGTCGCCGACGCCCTGCTCTCCCAGGAAGAGGCCAACTCCGGTCAGGGCAGAGCGGGTTCGCTCACCGACCGGGAGCGGGAGGTGCTCGGCCTGATAGCCGACGGCCGCTCCAACCGGGAGATCGCCCGCGCCCTGGTGCTCTCCGAGAAGACCGTCAAGACGCATGTGTCCAACATCCTCATGAAGCTCGACCTGGCCGACCGCACCCAGGCCGCCCTGTGGGCCGTGCGCCACGGCGTGGCCGGCTGAGGCCGCCCCGGCGCCTCGTTCGCCAGGGCGCGGAAGGTTCCGTTCCGGGCTGAGATTCATACCGTCGTGGGAATGTCACCCGGATGGCCGTACCCTCCGGCGGCCCCCGCCGTTCCCCAGTGCGTGCCGCGGTGATCGCCGCGGTGGACACCTAGGAGGGGTTGGACAGTGAAGAACCTGAAGAAGGCGGCGACCGTGGCGATGGTGACCGGGGGACTGGTGGCCGCGGGCGCGGGCATGGCCTCCGCCACGGACGGCGCCTGGGCCGGCGGTGCGGCCAAGGGCTCTCCGGGTGTCGTCTCGGGCAACGTCGTCCAGGCCCCGGTGCACGTCCCGGTGAACGTGGTCGGCAACAGCGTCAACGTCATCGGCGTGCTGAACCCGGCCTTCGGCAACCTCGGCATCAACCACTGAGGTCCGCCGCCGGGGACCGCGGGCCCTCCCGGATCCTCCCCCGGGAAGGCCCGCGGTCCCGTCGCGGCCGGCACCAGGGCGCCAGCAGGCTCAGCGCAGGCCCCGCTCCCGCTCCTCCACCATGGAGTTGTACGCGGCCACCTGCGCCCGCCGCGCGGTCCGCTCCACCGGCCGCAGCGCCGCGCCCCGCGCCGCCATCTCCGACGCGCTCACCGCACCGCCGTGCCCCTTGCCGTACGCCAGGGACACCAGCAGACCCACCCGCTGGGCCAGCTCGAGCACCCGCACCGCACGCGGCGGGTACCCCGGGGCCAGCACCTCCCGGCCCCGCTCGGCCCGCGCCCGGTACGCGTCGATCGCCGCCTCCGCCACCGGCCCCGACCCGGCGACGTCCAGCTTCGCCAGCACCTCGGTCGCCTCCCGCAGCGCCTCGGCCAGCTCCCGCTCGGCCTCACCCAGCGAGGGCACGTCGGCGGGCGGCGCCTCCCGCACCGGCAGCACATGCCAGACCACCTCGACATGTACATCACCGTCCGGACCGGCCGAGTGGACCTCCGGAACCAGTCCGATCGCCGCCCCGAAGCAGAGCACCGCCTCCTCGGCCTCCAGTGCCCGCGCGTTGAAGTCCGGCGGACCGCTCAGCCCCAGCGGATGACCGGGCGCGGGCAGCGCCACCCGCAGGCCCGTCACCCCCAGCGCCCGCAGCCGGCCCAGCGCGAGCGTGAGCCCGGCAGGCGCCGGATCACCCGGCAGCCCCTGCACCCGGTGCACGGCGTCCTCGCCCACGACGGCGAGCGCGGCGTCATCCGGAGAGACAAGTCCGGCCAGAAGGGCGTTTCCCCAAGCGGCGAGGCGTCCTGAACGCGGTTCCGAGAGCATGCCCCCACCCTAAGGACCGGACCGATGGAATGGTGCGGGGCACTCGTGGCGTAGATTTCATAGGGGCTGCGCCCACCGGCGCGGCGGCCCGAGCCACAGGCGTACGCGACCAGCCGAGACCGGCCACACTGCAAGGGGAGACAACGCGCTCATGAGCGATGTTCTGGAGCTTCAGGACGTATCCGTGGTCCGTGAGGGCCGGGCTCTGGTGGACCAGGTCTCCTGGTCGGTGAAGGAGGGCGAGCGCTGGGTCATCCTCGGCCCGAACGGCGCCGGCAAGACCACCCTCCTGAACGTCGCCTCCAGCTACCTCTTCCCCAGCAAGGGCACCGCCACCATCCTCGGCGACACCCTCGGCAAGGTCGACGTCTTCGACCTACGCCCCCGCATCGGCGTCGCCGGCATCGCCATGGCCGAGAAGCTCCCCAAGCGCCAGACCGTGCTCCAGACCGTCCTCACCGCCGCCTACGGCATGACCGCCGGCTGGCAGGAGGAGTACGACGAGGTCGACGAGCAGCGCGCCCGCGCCTTCCTCGACCGCCTCGGCATGAGCGACTACCTCGACCGCCGCTTCGGCACCCTCTCCGAGGGCGAGCGCAAGCGCACCCTGATCGCCCGCGCCCTGATGACCGACCCCGAGCTGCTGCTGCTCGACGAGCCCGCCGCCGGCCTCGACCTCGGCGGCCGCGAGGACCTGGTGCGCCGCCTCGGCCGGCTCGCCCGCGACCCCATCGCCCCCTCGATGATCATGGTGACCCACCATGTCGAGGAGATCGCCCCCGGCTTCACCCACGTCCTCATGATCCGCCAGGGCAAGGTCCTCGCCGCCGGCCCGATCGAGCTCGAACTGACCTCCCGCAACCTTTCCCTCTGCTTCGGGCTCCCGCTCGTCGTCGAGCAGGTCGGCGACCGCTGGACCGCGCAGGGCCTGCCCCTGTCCTGACGGCCGGTCGCACCCCCGCTGGACCGCGCAGGGCCTGCCCCTGTCCTGACGGCCGGTCGCACCCCCGTTCGCGCCCTGTCCGCCGCCGGACCGCGGTCCTACCATGACCCTGTGAACGACATCGACGCATGGGTGTGGTGGCTCGTCGGCGCGGCGGCGCTCGGAATCCCCCTCGTGGTCACCGCGATGCCGGAGTTCGGCATGTTCGCGGTCGGAGCGGTCGCGGCCGCGGTGGCCGCCGGTCTCGGCTTCGGCGTGGTGATCCAGGTGCTCGCCTTCGTCGTCGTCTCCGTCGCCCTGATCGCCGTGGTCCGCCCCATCGCCGCCCGGCACGGCAGCCAGCGGCCCCAACTGGCCACCGGTGTCGACGCCCTGAGGGGAAAGCAGGCAGTCGTCCTGGAACGCGTCGACGGCTCCGGCGGCCGCATCAAACTCGCCGGGGAGATCTGGTCGGCCCGCTCCCTCGACACCGGCCGCGCCTACGACGTGGGCCAGGAGGTGGACGTCGTGGAGATCGAAGGGGCCACCGCGATCGTCATCTGAGCCGTCCTGCCCACGAGTTGTGCGACGGTCTGTCAGACTCGACCAGCAAGATCCTCAACGGCGACTGGACCCGTTGAAGGAGCCGAGGCGGAGAGGGGTACGGGGAACACGATGGAACCGGTCATCATCGTCCTGATCATTCTGGTGGTGTTGGTCTTCATCGCCCTGATCAAGACCATCCAGGTCATTCCACAGGCCAGCGCCGCCATCGTCGAGCGCTTCGGCCGCTACACGCGGACCCTGAACGCGGGCCTCAACATCGTGGTCCCGTTCATCGACACCATCCGCAACCGCATCGACCTGCGCGAACAAGTCGTCCCGTTCCCGCCCCAGCCGGTGATCACCCAGGACAACCTGGTCGTGAACATCGACACCGTCATCTACTACCAGGTGACCGACGCCCGGGCCGCCACCTACGAGGTCGCCAGCTACATCCAGGCCATCGAGCAGCTCACGGTCACCACCCTGCGCAACATCATCGGCGGCATGGACCTCGAACGCACCCTGACCTCCCGCGAGGAGATCAACGCGGCCCTGCGCGGCGTCCTCGACGAGGCCACCGGCAAGTGGGGCATCCGCGTCAACCGCGTGGAACTGAAGGCCATCGAACCGCCCACCTCCATCCAGGACTCGATGGAGAAGCAGATGCGCGCCGACCGCGACAAGCGCGCCGCGATCCTCACCGCCGAAGGTACGCGCCAGGCCGCCATCCTGACCGCCGAGGGCGAGAAGCAGTCCCAGATCCTGCGCGCCGAGGGTGAGGCCAAGGCCGCCGCGCTCCGCGCCGAGGGCGAGGCCCAGGCCGTCCGCACGGTCTTCGAGGCGATCCACGCCGGCGACCCCGACCAGAAGCTCCTCTCCTACCAGTACCTCCAGATGCTCCCGAAGATCGCCGAAGGCGACGCCAACAAGCTCTGGATCGTCCCCAGCGAGATCGGCGACGCCCTCAAGGGCCTGTCCGGCGCCATGGGCAACTTCGGCCCCCTCGGCGGCGGTCAGCCGGGCAACGGCGGCAACTCCGTCCCCGCGCAGAACAACGGCCCCCACACGGAACGCCGCGAGAAGCCGTCGATCGACTGACACCGCACGACGCGACGACCCCGCGCCCTTCCACGGGCGCGGGGTCGTGTCGTTCCACCGCCGGAGCCGCGAATCCGGTGACTAGGCCGCTTCCCGCGTGAGCCACTCGGGGAGCGCCGCCATGTCCTCGTGTCCCAGGGCCAGCAGCATCGCATCGGCCGGCGTCGGCTCGAACGGCTCCCGCAGCAGGGCCATGCCGGCCTCCTCGGGAGTCCGGTTCGCCTTGCGGTGATTGTCCTCGGCGCACGCGGCCACCGTGTTCAGCCAGGTGTCCTGCCCGCCCTGCGCCCGCGGCAGCACATGGTCCACGGTCGTCGCCCTGCGTCCGCAGTAGGCGCACCGGTGCCGGTCCCGGACCAGCACGCCCCGTCTCGACCAGGGCGCTTGTCTTCGGAACGGCACCCGTACGTATCTGCAGAGCCTGATCACCCGGGGCGCCGGTATGTCGACCTCGGCACCGCGCATGCGCAGTACGGGATGGGCCTGTTCGACGACGGCCTTGTCCTGCAGCACCAGGACAACGGCCCGGTTCAGAGTCACCGTCGACAGCGGCTCGAAGCTCGCGTTCAGAACCAGCGTGTCACGCATCCAGCCCACCTCCCGTGCGCACCTGCCCACCCCCCGGCGGGCTCGGATCAACTCTGTACGGGCGCGCCGAGATGGACAACGCAATAAAAAATGCCCGCCCCTGATCACTTCCAAGACCAGAGGCGGGCAAACGTTCAATGAACGCTTGGCTGGATCGACGCGCTGCGTCAGCCCTCGGCGGGCGTCTCGTACTCACCGATGAGCTGGGCACGCGCGATCGCGTGGAACCGCAGATTGAAACCGACGACCGCCGGAGAGACGTCCGAATCCGGACCGAGCTTCTCCTGGTCCACCGCGTACACCGTGAAGACGTACCGGTGCGGGCCGTCGCCCGGCGGCGGCGCGGCGCCACCGAAGTCCTTGGACCCGTAGTCGTTGCGGACGTGCACGGCGCCCTCGGGCAGCCCCTCGAACTTGCCGCTGCCCGCACCCGCCGGCAGTTCCGTCACGGAGGCCGGGATGTCGAACAGCACCCAGTGCCAGAACCCGCTGCCGGTCGGCGCGTCGGGGTCGTAACAGGTCACGGCGAAGCTCTTGGTCTCGGCGGGGAAGCCCTCCCAGCGCAGCTGCGGCGAGGTGTTCCCCTCCGCCTGGACCTGGGCGCTCCCCAGCGTCGCACCCTCCTCGACGTCCTCGCTCGTCACCGTGAACGACGGGACGGGCGGATGGAAGTCGTGGGGGAGCGGCCGCCGCTTGAGCTCGGTCACCTCGGTACCTCCTGATCGATTACTGGAATCAGCAGTTCCGAGCCTAGAACCAGTTCCGCCTGGAGCCGACCTCGGACAGCCACTGGTTGAGGTAGGCCGCCCAGTCGGTCCCGTGGTAGTCGTCCAGACCCACCTGGAAGGAGCGGAAGGTGTCCGAGCCCTCGCTGAACAGACCCGGCTTCTTGTCCATCTCCAGGACGACGTCCATGGCGTGCTCGTCGGCCACGAAGCTCAGCTCAACCTGGTTCAGCCCGCGGTACTGGGACGGCGGGAAGAACTCGATCTCCTGGTAGAAGGGCAGCCGCTGCCGCGTACCCCGGATGTGGCCGCGCTCCATGTCCGCGCTCTTGAAGCGGAAGCCGAGCTGGATGAAGGCGTCCAGGATCGCCTTCTGCGCCGGCAGCGGGTGCACGTTGATCGGGTCGAGGTCGCCGGAGTCCACGGCGCGGGCGATCTGCAGCTCGGTGGACACACCGATGTTCATGCCGCGCAGCGCCTGCCCGTCGATCATCGTGACCGGCGTCTCCCAGGGGATCTCGAGCCCGAACGGCACCGCGTGCACCGCCCCCGCCTGCAGCTCGAAGGCACCGCCGAGCCGCACCTTGGTGAACTCGATGTCCTGCTTGTACTCCTGGTCGCCGCTCTCCACCTCGACCTTGGCCTGCAGGCCCACGGACAGACCCTCGATGGCCTGGTTCACGGACCCGCCCTGGATCCGCACCTCGCCCTGGACGACACCGCCCGGTACGACGTTGACCTCGGTGAGCACCGTCTCGACCGAGGCCCCGCCGGCCCCGAGGCTCGCGAGCAGCTTCTTGAACGCCATGACTCTCCCTTTACGAAAGGACCCTCGCCCCGTACAAACGCGATCGGGCCATCAGCGGTTCCGGCCGGGCGCACACCCGTCTGGGCTACCCTCGGAGGGCATGATCGCGCCCCCGGACCGTATGCCACTGCCCCGAGACTTCTTCGACCGGCCCGTGCTCCAGGTCGCACCCGATCTGCTGGGCCGCATCCTGGTCCGTACGACTCCCGACGGCCCGATCGCGGTACGCATCACCGAGGTCGAGGCGTACGACGGTCCGAACGACCCCGGCTCGCACGCCTACCGCGGCCGCACCGCCCGGAACGAGGTCATGTTCGGCGAGCCCGGACATGTGTACGTCTACTTCACCTATGGCATGTGGTACTGCATGAACCTCGTCTGCGGCCCCGAGGGCGTCGCGAGCGCCGTGCTGCTCCGGGCCGGCGAGGTCGTCGAGGGCGCCGAGCTGGCACGCGAACGCAGGGTTTCGGCCCGGAACGACAAGGAACTGGCCAAGGGCCCGGCCCGCCTCGCCACGGCCCTGGGGGTGGACCGCGCCCTCGACGGCACGGACGCGTGCGCGGCCGGCGATACGCCGCTGAGGATGCTGACCGGCACCCCGGTCGCGTCCGACCAGGTGCGGAACGGTCCGCGCACCGGGGTCGCCGGCGAGGGCGGCGACGGCGACGTCCACCCCTGGCGCTTCTGGGTGGCCAACGACCCGACCGTGAGCCCCTATCGGGCCCACGTGCCGAGGCGCCGCCGGAGTTGACTCCGCACTGGAAGGTGCGTAATGTGGCCCGAGCCGCTGAACCGGGTACGGCGATCGCCTGCAGCCGGAGCGGCCAACCCACTACCTAGCTACAACCCCTGAGCGGGGTCGATTGTGGCGCGCCCGCGCGTTCAATTCGAACTCGCCGGACTCGATTATGAGTCGCCGGGAGAATCGGCTAACGTAGTGAATGTCGAAAGGTCGACGGGCGAAAGCCCAAGGCCGGCCGGCAAATCCCGCCGACAGGGAATCGGACGCCGAGAGGATCTGATAGAGTCGGAACCGCCGGAAAGGGAAACGCGAGAGCGGGAACCTGGAAAGCGCCGAGGAAATCGGGTCGAGAAAAGATCTGATAGAGTCGGAAACGCA
>NZ_JBVJXS010000016.1:0-35555 GCF_055601245.1 Streptomyces sp. NPDC038135
GGAGCGTTGGCGGCTCGCTGCGCTCCCCGCTCAACCTGCCTGCTGCGCAGGCTGGTTGGCGATTCCTTCGCTGCGCTCCGGAATCGAGGCCGCTACGCGGCCTGGCCCTGGGCTACGCCCGGGGCCTGGCGGTCCTCCGCTGCGCTCCGCACCGCAAACCCTCGCACTTCGTGCGAGGGCTAAGGGCCGCGCTCCGCGCGGCCCGAGCTGGCAGCAAGAAGGGGGCGGGGTCAGTCCTGCTCCGGTCTGCCTGCTGGCGGCCACGTCCACGGCTTCGCGGGAGGCGGTGGCCCTTCCATGGCGCTGCGGAACTTCTCCTTCAGACTCTTCGGCGGAGCCTCCTTACCTTCCCGCGAGTGCATGAGCCGGGCCGTGGTCACCCGTATATGGCAGCCACGGTGACGGTGCCTCACCAGCACCACCCACGAACCGTCCTGAGCGAGAAAGGCATGCCGGGCCGGCTCGTCTCCCGGCTGCATGTGCCGGGCCAGCACTCCCGGCACGTAATGCAGCGCCGCATCCTCCGCCGCCGCGGCCGCCTCCGCCTCATCCCGGCCGATGTGATGCGTGCCCACCAGCATCCACCGGTGCAACCTCAGCTCCACGCCCTCAGGGCGCTCAGTTATCCGGGTGTCCTCCTCGATGAGGACGTACCACTCGGCAGTCACAGCCGGCCTTTCTCTGTCTTCCGGGGGCCTCACATGCCCCCTCTGCCGGCGCAGCCCGGAGGCAGGGAGTGGGGGCGGAGAGTGGGGAGTGGGCGCGGCCTTGTACTACTCGGGTTCCTGACCACGCGTCATCCTCCATGACGCGTGAAGCCCAACACCGACCCCCACCAGCCCCGCCGCGACCAGGAAAACCCGGAACGGCAGCCACCAATCCCCATGCGAGACCGCGAAAGCCAGCATGACCACCCCCGCCACCAACGGCCCGCCGGCCCTACGCAACCACAGTTCACCGCTCACTACGGACCCCGCCCTCTCCCCCTGCTCTTACCTCAGTCGACGCGCAGGATACGGCAGGAAGGGGACGTCGATGCGTCGGGGTTCGTCCCTCCTGTCGTTGGTGCTTCATTTTGTAGTTTCGATAGACTCTGGAATTGTTCGGGAGTACCGTTCAAGTCAATCGAACCAAGTGTGATCCACTCTCAAACTGACTGGTACGGGGTTCCTGATCCTGCTGCGGTTTCGTCCCGCTGCAACCGGATCAGGGCTCCTGAGTGCAGCTTCACTGGTCATGGCGTGCTCGACGAGCCGCTCAGGGCCCACGGGGAAGGCAGATCAGGATGGCAGTGAAACAACTCCGCCCTCACCAGCGTGAAGCCGTGAAAGCGGTACTTGGCGCGCTGGAATTCCCTGCAAGATCCAATATGCCGGAGCGCGGGCTTCGCACGCAGGTGGTCATGGCCACCGGATCCGGCAAGACCCTCGTCGCAGTCCGCAGCACGGAAGAACTCCGAGCGGGCCGTGTGCTGGTACTCGTGCCCTCCCTGGACCTGCTCGCACAGACCGAGACCGCCTGGCGTGAGAGCGGCCGCAGGGGGCCGATGATCGGGGTGTCGTCCCTGCGCGGAAGCGAGGCGGGCTTCGCGAACACCACGGACGTGGACGAACTCGTAGCCTGGGTGCGGCCCTACGACAAGGTCACCGTATTCGCCACCTACGCCTCCCTCGGCCTCGGCACCCTCGAGCGCGCCCACGCCGCGGGTCTGCCAGGGTGGGACCTGATCGTCGTGGACGAGGCGCACCGGACCTCCGGACGGATCGGCAAGCCCTGGGCAGTCGTCCACGACAACACCCGCATCCCCGCCCTACGTCGGCTGTATATGACCGCGACCCCGCGGCTGTGGCAACTCGACGAGGATGCCAACCATGAGGCGCCAGGCGGGCCAGGCGGGCCAGGGGAGCTGGTGCCAGGCGGGCCAGGGGAGCTGGTGGCGTCCATGGACGACGACCCCGCAGGGCCGTTCGGGAAACGCTGCTACACCCTCACCCTGTCCGAAGCCATCGACCGGGGCATCTGCGCCCCCTACCAGGTCGTGTGCCTGGACATCACCGACACCCACCTCCAGGCCACTGTGCTCCTCGGAGCGGACGGGCGTTCCGAGGCCGTGCGAGGGGCCCGTCTCGCCGCCCTGCAGACCGCGCTGGTCAAGGCCTCCGCGGAGGAAGGCTTCCGCCGCACGCTCGTCTTCCACCACCTCGTGAAGGAGGCCGAGGCGTTCGCGGCCGGCCTGCCCGGCGTCGCAGAACGGCTCCATGCCGTTGATCCGGGGCTGTACCCGCGCACGGTCTGGGCCGACTGGCTGTGCGGTGACCACCGGCCCGACCACCGGCGCCGGGTCCTGGATCAATTCTCCCAAGGGATCGCTGCCGACGGCACCGTCGTGGAAAAAGGCTTCCTCAGCTCGGTGAGAGTGCTCGGCGAAGGCGTCGACACCCGCGAATGCGACTCCGTCTACTTCGCCGACGTCCGCGGCTCCATGCCCGACCTCGTCCAAGCCGTCGGCCGCGCACTCCGCCTACGGCCTGGAGAGGGCAAGATCGCCTCGCTTGTGGTGCCGGTCCTGCTCGGACCGGGCGAGACAGTGGACAGCATGCTCACCAGCCGGGCGTACGGAGGGCTCGCCAAACTCCTCGAGGCACTACGCGCGCACGACGCACGCGTCGTCGAGGCACTCGCCGAACCCCAGGCACGCAGCCGCGTGCGAGGCGTCCAAACCCGCTCCGCAGACGACACCGACGAGGACAGAGAAGGCCCGGACGCCGGTGAGCAGGCCCGGCTGTCGGTACCGGCCCGGGAACTGCTGAAGTTCTCCACACCCCGCGACCCCGCCCAGCTCGCCGCGTTCATCAACCTCCGCGTCCTCCACCCCGAACACACCCACTGGCGCCGCGGCATCGAAGCCGCCACCCTCTACCACCGGCACCACGGCGACCTGCGCGTGCCGTTCACCTACCGCGTCCCCACCACCGGCGGCGACGACCAGCAACAGCAGACGGAGGTGGAGGTCGGGAGCGGCGAGGGGTGGCCGGCCTCACTCGCCGGCTTCCCACTCGGACAATGGATCGCAACCGGCGCCTCTACGCCCGCGGCGACATGGACCCCGACCGTGTGGCGCAGCTCGAGAAACTCGGCATGATCTGGTCCCACTACGACACCGCCTGGCAAGAAGGACTCACCGCCGCCCGCGGCTGGGCCAAGCAGAACGGTCACCTCGCAGCACCGACCGACGCCACCCACCAGGGCTACCGGGTCGGGCTCTGGCTGAAAAACCAACGAGCAGCCGCCCGACGAGCAGCAGTCGACGAACAACGGCACGCCCAAGGGCTGCCCGTTCAGTCGGCGGCCGGCGCGCTCTCCCAGGAGCGGCGCGAGCAGCTCGACGACATCGACCCCGCATGGTGCCCCACCTGGTCAGTTGCCTGGCAACGCTGCTTCCACCTCACCCGACAACACCTCGCCGCCAGCGGCGCGCTGCCCACCCAGCCCGGCGAGGTCGTGCACCAGGGCGAAGATCTGGGGCGGTGGGTACGCGCACAGCAGCTCGGCTGGAACCAGCTCACCGGCGCCCAGCAATGGATGCTGGAGCACATCCTCGGAATCACACCCGCCGACGACGACGAGAAGCCCAGACCGCGGCGCAGCCAAGCCGACAAGTGGGCTCTCAACCTCGCCGCCGCCACGCAGTACTACCAGCGCGAAGGGCATCTACGCGTACCAAGGAAACACATCGAACGGATCCTCGTCGACGACGGCGACGGCCGTGGCAATGAAGGGGCGGAGGAGCATCACCTGGGGCTAGGGGCCTGGGTAAGCAACCAACGCTCCAGAGCTGCGTCCCTCTCCCCCGACCGCATCGAGCAACTGGCCGCCATCGGCATGCGATGGACCTAACCGGCACCAGAACCGACCGGCCTGGCGCAGCCGGTACACCGCCGAACTGACCGTGAAGCGTACATATGGCGTACGGGGTGCGTACCAAGCCCTCGACCGGCAGAAACTCTCCCGATACCGAGTCGCAGCCAAGCTTTGGCGGCCGCCGCTAGCAAAGTTTTCCCGGCCGAGCAGGCCTACTGCCCCGCATTCGAATGCTCGCCCACCGGGACATGTCACATCGCGAGCGCCGGGACCCCGGGGGTATCGGGCACTCCGCAACCCTCTCGGGTCTGCGAGGGCGCCGCGGGCGGTGGGGTAAGGGCCGGTCCGATCAGCGGCATGACGGCCGTCAGCATCTCCGCCTCGCTCGCGGTTCCGTCCACGATCAGATCGGCCGCTGCCCGGGAGGGCGCGACATGGGCCGCGTGGCGGTCCCTGCCGGTCTGCAGATAGTTGCGCAGGGACAGTCGGGGGTCCTGTCGCTGCGCCTCGATCTTCCTGAGGATCTTGCGGGCCAGGCGTATGTCGTCGGGGGTCTCGACGTACACCCGCCACGCCGCCCGCCTCACCACGGACGGCAGTGACAGCGCGAACAGGCCCTCGACCACCACCAGCAGCACGCCGGGGCGCTGCAGCGCTGCGTCGATGGCGTGTGCCGCCGCTGTCTCGTCGATCGATCCCGGATGGTTCCAGTCGAGGACGGCGTGCCCGTCGGCGCTGACTGTCCACACACCCCTCAGGGGGTCGTGGGCGGGCACGTAGTAGTCGTCCAGATGGATCAGCGTCACGCTCTCGGGACACTGCAGCGACAGGGCCTCGGCAAGGGTCGACTTGCCGGATGCGGTGCCACCTGCAACCGCCAGTACACCCGTCATAACGGGCGCTCCTCATGTGCTCAAAGGGGGTGGACGAAGCGGCCGGACGAGCCGGGTCCAGGGAATGTACGGCGGTGTGATCGCCGCTGGCAAGCAGGGAGACGCGGCCCGGTTCAGCGGAGCCAGGGCTGCGATCTTAGGTTGACCTGCGCACGGTCTCGGCGACGCCGTGGACCTTCAGCGTGGCATGACGGCCCTGGGCGCGGGGGGGGGCGGGACGTCGAGTGCCGGGGACGAGTGGTCATGCGTCCGGCTCGGCGTCCGTTCGGATGGCGACGGGCTGTCCGTCGGGGTCGTTCCAGACGGCGTCCTGCCGCGGCGCGAGGTTCTCCGGCTTTGACTGGCCCAGAACGCTTCCGGATCATGTCCGGGGACGACAGTCTGGACCTGCTGGAATCCCTCGCGCAGTTCTCGGGCCCGCCTGATGCGCGGGGATCAGATCCGGAGTCCGCTCGTGACGCTCCTCTCGCTGGGGGCCTGCGTGGTCGTCTCCAAGGCGAGATCCCCGCTCGCGGCTGGCGAAGGGCTGAGTGGCGCGCTGATGGCGCTGCTCGAACGGCTCGGCACGCTCACCAACCCGGCCGTTGCAAAAACGGTCCTGGCCCGCGAAGGTCGATCCGGCGACTGCTACCGGAGTCGACGCGGACGCATCAGACCGCGCGGTCGAAGCCCGGCGCGCGGACGGCAGATGCAAAGCATGCGGGGACTGGCGGCCGACAGAGCGTTGCTGCGGGGGCGCGGCGGGCCGTGCGTCAGGCTTGACCGAGCCCGTTCAAGAAGGTGCCGGCTACGAGGTCGGCGGCCTGCGGGGGCTCGATGCCGGGGAACCCGTGGGCCATGGTGTCGACGAGTTCGTCGAGGACAGCACGTGCCCAGGTGGCGTCGACGTCGGCGCGCAAGTGGCCCTCGTCGATGGCGCGCCGCACGAAGGCGTCGACGCGTGCGCTCTGTTCTTGGCGGCGGGCGTTGGCTTCGGGGTCCTTCTGCATCATGCGGCGGGTGTTGACGGGCCACTCGCGGCTGACCGGAATGATCCCCTCCAGGTAGCGGTGGAGGGCCACCGGCACGGGGGCCTCGGTCAGCCGCGCCTCGTCCAGCACGTGCTCGGCCGAATCGAGCTTGGCCTGGAAGACGGCGCTGAGCAGTGCCTCGCGGTTCGCGAAGCGGCGGTGCACCGTGGTGCGGTCCACTCCAGCGGCAAGGGCGATGGCCGCCATGGACGTGCCCGGGTTCTCGGCCAGGAGGCGGGCCCCGGCGCGCAGGACTGCGGTCAGGTTGCGTGCGGCGTCAACTCTCATGATCCGAAAATTTTACACGTATGTGGCACTTGCATCACCATCACCGATATGCGAGATGCAGGGGCACCGGGTGACCGCAACACATATGTTGCCCTTTCGGTTTCCTCGCCTACGGTGGACCAACTTGGCACCGCCCTTTTGCCCGGCCGAGCGGACTGGCACACCCGCAGTCGCAGGAGCGGGTGAACGCCTACACCCGTGCCATCTGGCGGGCGGTCGGCATCGAGGCCGTGGCCGCGCTGATCGTCCTGGTCGTGGGCAAGCTGGCCGGGCTCGGCCACGGTCAGCTCCGACTCCGGCGCAAAGGACGGCGAGGCCGGGCGCGGCCGTCCCCGTCATGCACTGACAGCCCCCGCCGGCCTGCCCCCAGGCCTGTCCCGGCCGCCCCCACCCCCGCAGCCCCCTCGCAGGCCACGACACCACCGGTCACTGCCGTGTATCCGTGCACGGAAGTGAGCATGTGCATCACTGCGCCCAGCCCGCTCCCGCTGGGCGCGCACCCTGCCCCACGGGCTTCGGACAGCGATACCTGGGTCTCACCTGCACCCTGTCAACCACATGTGAGATGCAATACACCATTTCAACGCAACGATCGTGTTGCACTTATGGAGATTTTGTCTACAGTGAAGTTGCTGTCCCGGCGAGGCGGCGTACGAACGAGAAACGAGGAACACGCAATGTCACGGACTTGGCTCATCACGGGTGGTTCGCAGGGACTGGGCAAGGCTCTGGTTCTCGCGGCACTAGAGGCCGGCGACCGGGTCGTGGTGACCTCCCGTAACCCCGGCTCCCTGACCGATCTCCAGGCCCAGTACCCCGAGCACCTGTCGGCCGTCGCCCTAAACGTCACCTCCCCGGTTCAGGCCAAGGAAGTGGTGGCTGCCGCGGTAGAGCGCTTCGGCTCGATCGACGTGCTGGTCAACAACGCCGGCTACGCCACCAGCGGCTCCATCGAGGACTTCCCCGAGGACGAGTTCCGCGCCCAGATCGACGCCAACATGTGGGGCGTGATCAACGTGACCCGCGCCGTGTTGCCGGTGATGCGCGGCCAGCGTTCCGGCCACATCGTGCAGATCTCCTCCATCGGCGGCCGCGTCGGTGGAACGCCGGGCCTCAGCGCCTACCAGACAGCGAAGTTCGCGGTGGAGGGCTTCTCCGAGGTGCTGGCCAACGAGGTGGCTCCCTTCGGCGTCAAGGTCACCATCGTTGAGCCGGGTGGCATCCGCACCGGATGGGCGACGGGCGCCGCCGAGCCGTCCGGCCCCGTCACCTCCGACTACGAGGAGACCGTCGGTGCCTGGCTGGGCACCTTCGCCCAGTACGCGGGCAACGAGCCCGGCGACCCGGCCCAGATGGCCCAGGCGATCATCGGAGCGGTTCTAGCCCCGAAGCCGCCGCGGCGCCTGCTGCTCGGCAGCGACGCCCTGGGCCTGGCGATCACCTCCGAGGAAGGCCGTCTCGCCGAGGCCACGGAATGGGCCGAGGTCAGCCGTTCCACGGACTTCCCCAAGGACTGACGCCCCCGCCGCGGGCACGGCGCAAGGCCCGCGGCCCAGAGCTCGCGGAGAACCGGGGCACCCAAGTGCTCCGGGCCCTAAGTACTGGGAGGGCAAGCAGTGACCAAGACCTTTCTGATATCCGGCGCGGCCGGCGGCCTCGGCGGCCAGGTCGTGGAAGCGGCTCTGGCCGCAGGCCACAACGTGATGGCGACGGACCTCACGCCGGGCGCCGTCACCGCTCCCACCCAACATCGTGACCGGCTGCTGCTGCGGGCCATGGACGTGACCGACCCGGCAGCCGTAGGCGACGTGGTCGCCCAAGCGGTCGCGAAGTTCGGCACTATCGACGTGCTGGTGAACAGCGCCGGCACCCGGGGCGTCGGCTCGATCGAGGACATGCCCGAGGACGAGTTCCGCCGCAACGTAGAGGTCAACTTCTTCGGCGCGGTCAACACCGTACGAGCCGTGCTCCCGGTGATGCGGCCCCGCCGTTTCGGCAGCATCGTGAACGTCTCTACCGTCGGCGGCCGCCGCAACCAGCCCGGACTCGGCGCCTACCAGTCCGCCAAGTGGGCGCTGGGCGGCTTCACCGAGATCCTCGCCCGCGAGGTGGCCCCCATCGGCATCCGCGCCATCCTGGTCGAGCCCGGAGGCATCCGGACCCCCTGGGCGGCCGCGCCGATGCCGATGCCGCACGTCCAAGCGGAGTACGAGGAGACGGTCGGCAGGTTCGCCCGTACCTACGGCAACAACCCCGACGTGCAGCGCGGCGACCCGGCGAAGATGGCCGCCGTCATCCTGCGCCTCACCGAGGAGCCCAAGCCCCCGGTGCGGCTCCTGCTCGGCTCCGACGCCGCCTGGATTGCCCCGCAGATCACCGACGCGCGGGCCGCGGAGGACGCGGCCTGGCGCGAGGTCAGCGCCTCCACCGACCTGGACGGTCTCGGTGACTTCGCCGACACCGAGGTCGCACGGATGGTCCGCCCCGCCCGGAACTGAGCCCCGCCCCTCACCGGCGAGCCGGTCATGCCGCGCGGTGGACGCCACGCCCGCCCCTCGCGGACTTCTGCGCGCATCCCGGCATGCGCCTCAGTCCGTGCGACCACGGACCCGGACCGCGGCGTGGACACCCGGCCGCACTGCCACACAGCCTCCCGCTAGTGAAACTGCACCTGGGCGCGCACCTCAAGGGGGTGCCCCCTATCCCCTCCCCCTCACCCCACCCGCCTTTGACACCAAGGAACCGCAAAGACATGTCTGTGCGCGACAAGCTCTACATCGGCGGCGCCTGGGTCGCCCCCAGCAACCCCGACCTGCTGCTCGACATCCACTCTCCGCACGACCAGTCGGTGCTGGGCAGCGCCGCCCAGGCCGCGCCCGCCGACGTCGACGCCGCCGTCGCCGCTGCCCGCGCGGCCTTCGACGACGGCCCCTGGCCGCACACCACCCCCGAGGAGCGCCAGGCGATCGTCCGCCGCTACGACGAGCTGCGCATTGCCCACGCCGACGAGGTCGCCCTCGCCATCTCCGTCGAGAACGGCTCGGCTCACTGGTTCACCAAGGCCGGCCAGCCCTTCCTGAGCCGCCAGGTCAAGGCATACCTGAAGGCCGCCGAGGAGTTCGGCTGGGAGGAGATTGTCGAACCCTCCGACGGCTCCGTCGCCTTCGACACCATCGTGCGCCGCGAGGCGATCGGCGTGGTCGCCGCCGTCATCCCATGGAACCCGCCGTTCTCCGCAGCCACCGCCAAGCTGGTCCCCGCCCTGCTGGCCGGAAACACCGTCATACTGAAGGTGTCCCCGGAGAACTCGCTCAGCATGGCGCTGCTCGCCGACCTCTGGCACGAAGCCGGACTCCCCGAGGGCGTGCTCAGCATCCTTCCCGCCGACCGCGAGACCAGCGGATACCTCGTCTCCCACCCCGACGTCGACAAGATCTCCTTCACCGGCTCCACCCGCGCGGGCCGGCGCATCGCCTCCATCGCCGGTGACCACCTCAAGCGGGTCGGCCTGGAGCTGGGCGGCAAGTCCGCCGCCGTGATCCTGGACGACGCCGAACTCGACACCGTCATGCAGGGCCTGCGGTTCGGCTCCCTCGGTAACAACGGCGAGGCGTGCATCCTTCAGACCCGCATCCTCGCCCCGCGCAGCCGGTACGAGGAGGTCGTCGACGCCGTCAGGACGATGGTGGAGTCCCTCACGGTCGGCGACCCGGCCACCCCGGACACCTTCATCGGCCCGATGATCCGCCCCGACCAGCAGCAGCGCGTCATCGACTACATCCGCGTCGGCATAGCGGGGGGCGCCCGGCTGGTCACCGGCGGACCGCAGATCCCCGAAGACCTGGAGAAGGGCAACTACGTCACCCCGACTGTCTTCGCCGACGTCGACAACTCCATGCGCATCGCGCAGGAGGAGATCTTCGGCCCGGTCCTGTCCGTCATCGCCTACGACGACGAGGACGACGCCGTCCGCATCGCCAACGCCTCCGCCTACGGCCTGTCCGGCGGCATCTGGACCACCGACCCTGAGCGGGCCCTCGCCGTCGCCCGCCGCATCCGCACCGGCGGCGTCATCATCAACGGCGCCGGAATCAGCTTCGACGGCCCCTTCGGCGGCTACAAGGCCAGCGGCGTCGGCCGCGAGTACGGCAAGGTCGGTCTCACCGGCTACGTCGAGCACAAGACCATCACCCGGCCCCGCTGACCCGGCACCCATCCGTCCCCGCCGGGAGCGGACGGGCCCGGCCCGAACGAAGGAGCACCGCCATGATCTCCGACGACGACTACCAGGAAGCGCTGGCCACCGCCGGAAGGCTGCTCGGGCACCCGCTCGAACTGCCCCTCGCACCCGGCGAACCGGCTTCCGGGAACGACTTCCGCAAGGTCGCCACCGCGCACGCCTTCGCGGACTCCTGGCCGCGCACCGCGGCGCTCTCCACCCACGACCGGGCCCTGGTCTCCGTCGCCGTCGCCGCCACGCTCGGTGCCTTCGAGCCGCTGCGCGGACAGCTCCGCATCGCCCTGCACAACGGGGTGACCCGGGAGGAGATCGTGGACACCTTCATCCACATCGCGGTCTACGCGGGCGTCGCCCGTGCTTTCGAGACCTACCGGATCGCGCTGGACGTCTTCGCCGAACTCCCCCGGCAAGCCGAACAACCTGACTCCACCACGACGACGGAGTCCTGACGGCGGGGGCCGCCCACCGGTGCACCGCCGGGAACGGCTCGCCCCGCCGTCGTACCGAAGGAACGGGAAAGGACAAGCAGGATGGACCTGCGACTGACAGGACGCCGGGCGCTCGTGACCGGCTCCAGCTCCGGCCTCGGCCACGCCATAGCCCGGCTGCTCGCCGAGGAGGGCGCCGACGTCGTTGTCCACGGCCGGGACGCCGACCGCACCCGGCGGGTCGCCGAGGAGATCGGTGCCGCCGGGGCCGTCGTCGGCGACCTCGCCACCGACGAGGGCGCAGACACCGTCGCGCACGCCGCGGGCGACGTGGACATCCTCGTCAACAACGCGGGTGCCTACGGCCACGTCGGCTGGGACGCGGCCGACGCCGCGCTGTGGACGCGCACCTACGAGGTGAACGTCGTATCCGGGGTCCGCATGATCCGCCGCCTGGTGCCCGCGATGCGGGAGCGCGGCTGGGGCCGGGTGATCCAGATCGGCGGTGGCCTGGCCAGCCAGCCGATGGCCGGCCAGCCCCACTACAGCGCCACCCTCGCCGCCCGGCACAACCTCGCGGTCTCCCTGGCCCGCGAGCTGAAGGGCACGGGAGTCACCTCCAACACCGTCTCGCCTGGCGCCGTCATGGTCGGCGCGGTGCGCGACCTGCTGACCGACATGGCACCGGAGCGCGGCTGGGGCGAGGACTGGGCGGAGATCGAGACCAACGCCGCCGAGGAGTTCGTCCCCAACGACATCCGCCGCTTCGGCCGCCCCGAGGAGATCGCCGGTGCCGTCGCCTACCTGTGCAGTCCGTACGCCGACTACGTCAGCGGAGCGACCCTGCGGGTGGACGGCGGCACCATCCGGTCCGTGGTGTGACGGGTAGTGCACTCCACAAACGCGAAGGCTCCGCAGGCGCGCCACCCCGCCGTCGACGATCGCCACGCAGAAGCAGAGGCCACCTCCCTTTCACCGGAGCGTGTGGAGCAGCTCACCGATACGAGACGGCGTGGTGCTACTTCTCGTCGGTGCCAGCTTCCCCGCTGACAGACTCCTGGATGTCCGAGTGCGCCTCGTGCGGCAGGTCGGCGAGTCGGCGAGCAGCTACCAGGGTGGGCGGCTGTCGCGGAGTGCTTCCGGGGTCTGGTCGGGCAGGGTTGTGTCTTGATCGGTGCGCAGCAGCATGCCCGGGTCGGGTTCGAAGTCGTCGTTGGGCGGTGCCGGCTGGTGGAAACGCTCGGTGCGCGGGATGGTGACTTCCACCAGCTTGTCCTCCGTGAACATCCATAGCCCGAAGCAGTCGTCGTCCTGGTCGCGCAGCAGCACTTGCACCGTGTGCGGATGCGGCCACGGCAGCGACTCCAGGTGCTTGAGCAGGCCCTTGCGGGCACGCATCTTCTCGAACTCCAGAGCCCATCCGAACTCGTAGCCCCACTGCCCCGCTATCGGCACGAAGCGGCCTCGCCACATGCGTTCCGGGTCGTCCCGGGTCAGCGGTTCCATGACCTCGTCCGACCAGCGGGCGAGCACGATGATCTCGCCATCTCTACTCATGCCGGAGTATCACCGCATCCGCCCAATCCTCCGCAACCAGATTCTTCAACCCGCCGACGCAGGCAACGGATTGAGACGCCCGGTGCCCCTGCTCCCTCTACCAGCACGCGACCTGTACGCGCCCGTGCTCGTCCAGGTGTTCACCGCTCCGGGGCCGTAGCCGACGGCGGTGATGCCGTACCGACTGGCTGCCTGTGCGGTCAGGAGATCGTTGGCCAGCTGGGCCTGGCCGTGCGCCTTCATTCTGGTGCGGGCGCGCACCGTGGAAAGGTCGCCTTCACCGGAGGATCCCTACACGCGCTGAACGCCGACGCCTTCGACGGCGGCGAACTCAGGAGTCCAAGGCATACGCCGGCACCGGCATCCAAGCCATCCACCCCAACCAGTAACCCTCCACCGCCCCGACCGACAGACCGCAGAAGAGTCCGTGGCGTGTAGCGAGTCCACTCCGGTCGACCGGGCCAGCAGCCGACCTCGTCGGGCCGGTCACCTCCTGTCCCGCCTGGAGCTAACCGGGGGGAGCGGGGCTGGAGCGCCGGGCGGCGGCCGCGCGGTGAGGGGACCCGCCCGTCCGGCTGAGGTCACGTCGCCAACCGGACGAGTCCTGGTGCGCGCGCTCGACTCACTCCTCGACGAACTGGCGACCTCGCGTAATGGACAGTCCCCACCTCGCGGTCACCAGGTGCTCTCACCCGATGCCGCGAAGGCGGCTGAGTGTCCGAATTTCACCTATTTCGAATTCAACGGTTCGTCGGACCGGCGCGCAGCGTCAGCAAGAGCCGCCCACGAGCGGACCGGCCGCCCGACCCGGGGATGCGCTGGTCAAGAGACAAATATAGCGCTACGGCTATTCCCGTGAGCCGGGAATCAACGACATGGATGCGCTGGGAGGCCGCGATGACAAAGCGCGTCATTTCATTGTTCGCCGCCCTTTTCGGCACTGCGTCCTTCATCGCAACGGGTTCCACATCCGGCATAGCGTCCCAGGCTCCGCTATCACCACATCAGGCGTCCGAAAAATGCCCGATGCATTTTATTGGCGTCCACGGAATGGACGAAACAGGCGACGATAGCGAGACAATCAAGGAAACATGGGGCAAATTTCGCAACCTATCCCCTGAGCCTAAACCTGCCAGCTATTTCTCGACCTATAGATCCATACATAAAGATGATCTCAACTCCACTCGGCTGATGGCAGTCACGAAGTGGTCGGGTATCTATAAAGCTTCGACTCTGGAAGGTGCTACAGAGATAGGGCTCGATGTTGCTGATACGCTACGACGCTGCCCATCGACCCATTTCGTCCTAACCGGCTATTCACAAGGAGCGTGGGTAGTCGATGAGTATCTGCGTCAGCCGCACACACCACTCGCCCTAATTGACGGTGTAGCTCTTTACGGAGATCCGCAATGGGATAACGGTACTCAAGGGAAAGGATTAGCCCGGAGGCTCGCAAAGCCGTCACTGTCGGGCAACTATCCAGACCCGCCCAACTATCAAGGACACATCCTAACCCTTTGCGCTAACAAGGACCCAATCTGCGCGGAAGGATACGGCGACCGCGACGTGATAGCGCAACTCATCGACGCGAGCAACTGCAAGAAACCCGAGTGTCCACATCTCGCATATGCCCCCACGGCGACGAATCGGGGTGCCGAGTTCCTCGCTTCCAAGGCGTTCAAGGACAACAACATCGACTGGACCAATCGCTCCTACGAACTTACGTGCGATGATGTTGTCGATAAGCCCGTTCGAGTGGACTTGCGCAATGGTACGGGCACGGTTAGTGAACCTGATATCGGTGGCTATGACCGGTGGGAGGTGGAGGTGCAGCGCGTCGCACAAGGATCCCTTCCTGGGCTTGGTGACGCCACCGGTGTCCTCTTCGCGTGCTCGCCTCAGCCGAGCAACTTCATGATGCAGGAAATGCGGATATACCGCTCAATTGATGGCGTCGAAATAGGGCGAATTCCAAGCCCGTCGGGGGCGAACGGGATGCTCCCTCCAGAATATCAGCCGGAATCCGTCTCGATCGCCAACAACAGGATTACTGCAGACCTAAAATTCTACGGTCCTGGGGATGCCCATGGGAAGCCGTCGATCTTGCGTCACCTGACCTGGAAATGGAACGGCCATAGCTTCGCTAATTCCGAAGTCAACGCCGGCAAGATCGATCTAAGAGGACGACCGGTGACGGTCAACGGCATCGGACCTCTGAAAATCGATATGACTCGAGCACAGGCACAGCATGCGATTGGAGCAGAGATACCAGAGGGCCCGGGCGGCCCAGATTGCAAAGACTTGACAGTGACGGGCGGGCCGGAGGGCTTGCTGCTGCGGTTCGATAACAGTGACCGACTCGTCGCAGTTTCTGTGCACTCCCCCGCATCCATATCCACCGCTTCAGGCATCCACGTGGGCAGTACACGCGAGGAAGTACTGACAACGTACTCGGGGCAAACCCACGAGCCCGATCCAGATCACCTCATATTCACGCCAAGTGGAACACAGTTCCGGGGAAAGGTCATCAACTTCCTGATGGATAGCGACAGGGTTGAGACGTTCATTGCTGGAAAGGAAGCGTTCGTTGATCCCCTGCCTTGCGGAAGTGATTGAAATTCAGGGAGGTAGCCGTTCCCAGGATAGCGGCAACAGAAGCGCTTATCGGAGTTATCGGCCCCGCGACAGGCCCTTCCAGTCTCCACCCCGGACACGCCACGACCCGCGACCGCCTGCACGCCGCCGGCATGACCTGCGCACAGATCGGCCTCCACGAGGAGGGCGACCCGGAGTTCCTCAACGCGCTACTCAAGGAACTCGCCCACGCGTAAGCGCCCGGGAGTCCGAGCCAAGAAGGGCCCGACGCCTCCGGGGGGTGAGGCGTCGGGCCCTTCTGCATGCACTCTACGGCTCAGCCTCGCGGCCGGGCAGTCCGTGCCTTGATCTTGTCCGCTGCTTCAGCCGGTGAGCCACTGCCGTCGGATCTCGTGGGCCAGGTCACGGACGCTCAGCCCTTCGTGCACGCGCCGGGCCAGAGCAGCGGCTTCCTTCGGCTCGACGGTGAGGGTCAGGCCGGGGACTTGCGGCCCTCGCCCAGTGGGTCGAGCGGGAAGGCGCCCGACCTGAACCGCGTGGCCACGCTGAAGAGATTACGGTCGACGGCGAGCCGGAACCGGTGGTCGTGAAGCTGGGTGTGTGGGTCGCGAACACCCGCGCGAGACGGGACAAGCTCACTCAGGAGCAGCTGGAGGCGCTGCGGGAGCTGGGCATGGAGTGGGCGTGACACGCCGCCCGGCCAGTCGTTGGGCTGCGAGGTCAGCGGAGGGTGAGGCCCGAGGACGTGGTGTCCCGGGGCCGCCTGCCGCCGATCGGGGAGGGTAGCGAACGTGCTGTTCAGATCTGTCCATTCGCGCCATGCGCATTGGGAGGGTCTCCCCATGAACATCGTTGAGAACGTCGCGTCCGGCCTCTTCGTCGCACTGGCTGCCTGGGGCGCCCGGTGGGCCCGGCTCGAATGGCGTCGGCGTCGAATCTCCCGCGCTGGACGACGTAACCCCGCTGCCCGCTGATACGACGAATCCACACGGGAGAGGAGCAAGAGCCACATGGGAGTCATCGAACGGCCGGACCTGCCACCCGGTGCTCGCCAAGACCTCAACCAGGAGCTGCACACCCTGCATCGTCGGGCCGGCCTGCCCAGTGTCCGGAAGCTAGCCAAGGAGGTCGCCATGAGCCCCACCGGCGTCCACAACGCGTTCCGCCTGGCCAAGGTGCCCGAACAGCGTCTGACGATGGCCATCGTCGGCCGTCTGACGGTATGGGTCCGCGACTGGGGCTTGGGCATCAGCCGAGAGACCGGCATCGAGAAGACCCTCCGCCAGTTCGAACGGCTATGGCACCAGGCCAAGTACGAAGAGGAGGCACTCGCCAAGCAGGGTGAGCCGCCGCGCATGTCCGAGGCCACCCGAAGGCTCCTGTTCGCGCTCAGCCCGGAGTGCTCGATGTCCCATCCGACCCGGCAGCTCCCGCAGCCCCACGACATCGTCGCCCTTGAAGATCCCGCAGTGACGAAGACCCCGGCGTTCCTCCGTAAGACCGGCTTGCAACCAGACTTCCCCAACCCTTGGCATCTGATCCATCTGTGCCGCGGCTGCCAGCGCCGCCGTGAAGCCGGTGAACTCACCGAATCAGAACTCCGTGCGGCCCGCTTCGCTCTGGACCGGCGCTCGGGCGCGGCCCGGCACTACGCCGCGTACCTCGACCAGATGCTTCTGGGCGCCGAGGGCGTCATCGACATGAACGTCGCCGGGCGGGCACTCGCGATCATCAAGGCCGATCCGGAGATGGCCGCCACCCCGTACGCCCTCAACCACGGGGAAATTGTGATCGACCGCGCCCATGGTTCCCTGCAGTGGGGACACCACCCCTGCGAAGACGATCACTAGCGCACGCGGCCTTCCGGGAGGCCCGTCCCGGAAGGCCGCTGCTCTGCACCGGCACCGCAGAGCTCTCAGGAGGATGCGCTAAGCATTTCCGCAGACGGTCTCGAACCGGTCCGACGTCTCATCGTCGACCTGCCCAACCCAGCACCATCAGAGGCGTGCCAGGACTCGATGCAAATCGTCTCGGTCGAATGCGTGGCCGGATACCAGCAGAGTTCGGGTGTAGGAGTCCAGTGCAGAGATGAGATCTTCCGAGAATCCCGCTACCGCGGGTAGGTCCCAGGCACCGGTGAGCAGGTCGTCGAGGCGGCTGGGGTCAGCCGGCAGGTGGATGTAGATTTCCCACGGTGGGACGCCTTTGAGTCTGGCCCGCTCGGAGCGTGGGAACATCCGGTTTCCCGCTCGCTCCAGGGCCCGCAACACTGCCAGTTCCGATGCCGCTGTCATGTCCAGTGCTGTCGCCATCGCAGTCGGGTCCATTCATTCAGTAATGCCTCAGCAGTGCTCACCTCAGAGCACTGCCGACCTGCCTGATCCCGACCTGACGCTAGGCAGTGAGTTGGGGCGGACGAGCGAGTTGTGCCGGATTTTGACTCGATTGAGTGGGGCAGGCCACGACCGTCCCCGCTTTCGCCGTACCCGCACGGAGACCGTCCGTCGGGTCGCGCAACAGTAGGCGCAACCTCCAGCGCCACGGTCAGGCGCAACCCCGCGCGACACCGGGCCGCACCCACGACCTGACCGCGGCCCGGGCCCACGGCATCGCGGAGGCCTGCCTCACCCGGCAGGCCCTCGTGCTCGCCGACCGCACCCACCAGGGCACTGGTGCCGCCTTCCGCACCCCGTACTAACATCACCGCGAACAGCCAGATCAGTACCAGCAGTTCAACCGTGACCACGCTCGGCTCCCCCCGGCGAACGCGCCTTCGCCCAGCTGAAGTCCTGCCGGTTACTCCGGCGGGCCAGATGCTCCACCGGCCGCATCGGCACATCGTCCGAGCCGTCCACACACTGCTGAACTGCAACTATGCCACCACCGTCCTCGGGAGCTGTACCCGCTGGGCCACCAGGTGCTCGTCCGCACGGCGGGCGATGGCGTCATGACCCGGAACCGCTACGTACCCCGTCGCGAGTTCTCCCCGCCGACGCGGGGGTGCTCCGAACCAGCCCCTGCCGCCCTACTGGCGCCCCAGGTGGCTCGCCGCCACACGCCGCTACATCGACCAGCACCCGCTCCTCAGCGCAATGTGGCGGTCCACTCCCATCGACATCGAAGTCACACTCGACCGGGCAGGATAGCCACACCCCCGGGTCACCTGACCAACCAGACGAAGGAACCGGCAACAGCGCCTCCGGCCGGGGTTGCCGCGCGCGACGCGACACGTCTCGAAGGCGAACGGCACCAAAACCACCCGCTCGTCGATCCCCCCTCACCCACCGATCGATCGTGCGGGGACCCTGGCCGTGTCCCACCGCATCGACAGTCACGGCAAGGACGGAGCCAAAGCAAGGCCCGGCGCCCCGGCCCCTCGCCCGGGCGTAAGCGCGCAGCGCGCGGGACAGTAATGGTCGCCCGTTCAACTAGGCTCGTCAGGCAGCATGCTGAGGTTTCCGCCGCCGTGCCCCACCCTCCGCGCCGTGAGCAACTGTGCAGCGGGCGGCATTGCTTCTCCCTAACCTCGACGAGGAAGGGTGTTTCCTGAACGGGGATTCGGACTGGCGGCGTCACCGCTCGTCCGCTGTGGCCATGGAGTTAGCCCGTGATGCCGGGATGCTTCTCCGCGGATGTGCAGGCCTCACTCGGGCGGCGTAGCGTGAGTGGCACAGGGCTCAATCGGAGCAGGACCTCTCCCTCCGGTTGTCCGAGCCGCTGAGACATCGAGGACTCCCGCTGCGCAACCGCTCCTAGCACTTTGGCAGCGTGAGCCGACTTGCACAGACACGGGTCGTGTCAGCGACGTCCGCGTCAGCAGTGTCCTGGCCTCGCGTTCCGGACCCTGAGAACCGATGTTGCATCTCCAGGCCGCCAGGAGGAGTGATGCGCGGCTTCACCGACCAACTCATGCTCCGCTATGCGAATCACGAGCGAGTGGCGAGCCTTCTGGTACCGCAGGACGATCCCAACCGGAACCGGGTGCGACTCCTTCTGAATGCCGTGTACGAGCCGAGTACCGTGGAAGTCCGGTTCGTGGACTCCGTCGACATCGACGGGACGAGTTTCCAGGTGCCCGTGAGCGCGCCCCTGACGGTTCGCGGCAACTGGGAGAAGCTCCCGCCAGACATGGCGCAGGCGAGGGCCGTGCTGGAGGTCCCGGCGGTAACACCGCCCGACTGGATCGACATGTCCGTGGATGCCGTCGTCACTGCCCGAGTCGCGCTGACGTCCGGCGCCCTCGACACGCTCGCCGATGAGGATGTTTCTGCACTCTCCGAGGAGGAGTTCGTCGCACGGTTCGACTTTTTGGACCTTAAAGAGCTGATGCGCCGAGCCGGGGCCTCCGACTTCGCCGCGCTCCAGGCTCAGTTCCTTCGGCTGTACCGGATGCACTACGCGGACCCTCCCCCCTTCGATCCGGCCGACCCGGGCCGCACCTACCGTCTCCGCGTCTCCGTGTTGTTCATGCCCGAGCTGGACCTCGGTGCCGCGCTGCGCCGGCTGGTCTTGTGCAGGAGGGCGCTGGACGCGGTGCACCCTCGGCCCGACGAGTACGACGGCGGGGCTCTGCTTGCCGCCAGCGCGTGGCTTGCGGTCTTTCCCACCGCTCTGCTCCCGTCTGATACCGCCTCGGGGACCGCGCAGCAGATCTCAGACCTGCTGGCCGCCGAGGGCTTCGTGGCCGCGTTCGAGGAAACCGCATGAGACCTCGTGGCGAAACCGGTGAGCCTCCCGTGACGGGGTGAGGCAACAGGTACGCCGACCGACCGATCGTCACGCAGCACGTAAGGAGCAGTCGATGCCCGTCAAATACATCGACGTCACGCCCGTCAGCAATCTGTTCACGCCCGCCGTCCGGGCATACGGCGACATCGCGATCATCGGCAAAGGAGGCTTCGGCACCTCGCGCGCCGACCACCCCCTCGACTTCACGTCGCCTTCGGCGGCAGCCGCAGCATTTCCGCAAGGAGCCTCCGTCCTGGCAGCCGAAGCAGCGGTCGGCGACACCGCCGCGACCGTCGCGGCCCCGGCCGTCCCTGCGGGGACCATCGTACGCATCGGCTCGGGACGGACCTCGGAGGTCCGCACGGTGACGGAGGCGGTGGCGGACGCGGGCAACTTCAGACTCACGCTCGACACGGCACTGACAAGCAGTCATGTCACGGGTGACAAGGTGACGGAGGAGCGTGACAACGACCTTCTCAGAGCCATCCGCACCGCGTTCCGTCAGGTGCCGCCCCCCACGACGGTCTGGGGCGTGCAAGTCGACTCCGATGAGCCGGGGTGGTCACCGGCCCTCGCGATGGTGGAGAAGTACAACGTTCAGATCGTGCTGCTCGCAAATGTTCCCCTCAATGCGGGCAATGCCGACACCGTCGGCAAACTGGCAAAACACGTGTCGACGGTCGCCGGCGACGGCAAGGAACGCATCGGGGTCGCCATGCTCGACCGTTCCCTGACCGCTGAGGATGCGGTCGGACTGCGCACCGGTGCGGTGCAGAGCGAGCGGATGGTGCTGATAGCCCATCGGTCTCCGGACGATGTGGCCGCGGCCGCCGCCGGGGTCATCGCCGGCTACCCGCCGCACATCTCGATGCTGCTCAAGCCGATCAGTATTGAGATGACCACGATGTTCGACGACAGCGAGATCAGCCAGTACAACGACAACGGCATCAACTGGATCACGAGTCCAGCTCTGCTTCCCGGCCGTGCCCTCTATCTGGGCGAGGGCTACACCGCCGACGCCAGTCACAACAAGAAGTACATCGACGTCGTCCGAACCCTCGACGACATCAACTTCCGTATCAAGGCAGCACTGATCCAGGCCATCGGCAATCTGCGGATCAGCCGGGTTGGCCTGCGTTCCGTCGTAACGCTGGTGGAATCGGTGCTCACGCCCGTCAGGTCGCAAGGAGTGATCGACGAGTTCAGCGTCCAGATCGATCTGCTGACGCTCTTCGATAAGGACCCGGCACAGCTGTCCGCCGCAGAGGAGGAGCAGCTGAAGACCGCCCGCAGCACACGCCAGGTCGACATGACGATCGCAGTCGTCTACGCAGGTGCCATCCATCGGCTCAAGATCGACCTGGTTTTCACCTGAGCGAGAGAGGTTGAGACGACATGCCGGACGGCCTTAAGTGGGACACCAGGCTGACGGTGATGCTGGACGGCGCTCCGGTGACACCGATCGACTCCTTCAACCCGACCTTCAACGTTCCAGTCCAGCCGCTGCATTCGTTGGAGGCCGACAATGTGGCCTTCGTCGTCCAGCCGGAGGCCTTCACCTTCACCATGGCGGTCAAGGCGATCGGGCCGGTCGTGGCAAAGCTGACCACGATGGCGCTGGAACACACCGGTTTCAGCATCGGCGTGCAGGAGGCGAAAGGAACGGACTGGACGTTCAAGACGATCGCTTTCCACGACTGCTACGTCACGTCTGTCGCCAGCACCATCGTCATCGACGGGGTCCCCACCACCACTTTCAACTGCATCTGCCTGCAGGCCGCCCCGACCGGCGCGGCCTGATCGGCGAACGGAGAATCCGAGGGTGGACGAGAACCTGAACGGAACCCCGGAACAAGACGCCACCCAGGCCGTCGAGCGTCCCGGGCCGGACGAAGTGGACGCGGGAGACCTGGAGGTGCCGGTGCCCGGCTCGGCGGCGCCGCCAGCCGCCCTTCCTGGGACGGAGGTGCGCTATGTCTTCCCGATCCATGTGACGGTGGCGGACGGCGCGACCGGGGTGAGCTCGGACGTCATCACCAGTATCTGGAACGCCTTGTACCGGGCACTGAGTTGACCCCGGGCCCGAGTGAGGAAGGTGGATCGCATGGCGCGGATCACGTGCGAGTTCCCGATTACCGTGACGATCACGGGCGACCCGTCGGTCGCCGGGCTGGCTGACCTCGGCCGGGCGGTCGAGGAGGCACTCGCCGTGCGGTTCCGCGCCATGAACGCTGTGCACGTCGGCGCACGGCCGAGGATCCGGCCGCAGCTGCCAGAGTCCATCGTCCTCGACCCCGGACCAACACAGCCAACGCCGGAGCTGGCCCGCGATCTGGAACGGGTGCTACTTCGCGCGGTGGCGCGGGCGGTGGCCCGACTGGGGACGGACGCGCTGCGGGCTCCGGACGGTTCGCCGGTCGAGGCGAGCTCGCTCCCGGCCGGCGCTTCGAGCGCGCCGGCCGCCGTGCCCGGCGGTGGCCCCCTGGTCGCGTTCGGTCTGTCGGAGGATGCAGCGGAAGCCGCCACCACGTCTCCCAAGGCCCCGGCTCTACCCGTCGTGCTACGGTCGTCGGCCGACACACCGCCCCGCTCCGACCTACGGCGCCCGACCGCGGGCCTGGGACCACCGCTGTCGGAGGATGCAGCGGAAGCCGCCACCACGTCTCCCAAGGCCCCGGCTCTACCCGTCGTGCTACGGTCGTCGGCCGACACACCGCCCCGCTCCGACCTACGGCGCCCGACCGCGGGCCTGGGACCGCCCCCCACGCGGCGCCATACACGGGCCACTCGGACCTCCTCGGCCCCGCCCACGCGTGGAGACATCCGACAGCCGTTCCGGGTGCAGGTGAGCCGGGCCATGGAACCACCCGAGCTGTTGCGCGAGTTCGTCCGCCAGTACTACCAGGCGACAAGCGAGGCGGAAGTCGACCGGCGGATGCTCTGGTGGCACTGGACCAGCGAACGATCGGTGTCAGCCGAGGAGGTCGGACGGCCCGGCTACCCCGGTTACGTGGTGCTGTACATCAACGATGTCACCCAGGCCGCGATCGAGGCCCTGCCCGAGGCCGAGCAAGAGCAGATAAACGCCGAGGCGGACGCACGCTTCTGGCGTGAGAGCCGACTGCCACCGGGGACAAAGCTCGGAACCGGACCAGATGACGCGGCCCGGCGCGCCCGCTGGCGCGGGCTGCGGGCCGACGCCGCCGCCGAGCACTTGATGCGGCGCACGCTCGCGGCCCTGCCCGAGGACATCAGGCGGATCGTCTTCGCCGGAGACCGGTCGCTGGATCCCGCGGACCTTGAGACCGTGCTGCGGCTCGTACGAAAAGTCAGTGAGCTCACGCCGGCCCAACGCAGCGACTACCTAAGCAAGGTCGCCGCGGAGGCGACGAGCTCTGCCGAACTGGACGCCTCGATCGACCGGTATCTGCTGGCCGAACAGGAGCGTGAGGTCGGGGCCGCACGGACCGAGGCCGCAGCCGCCTCGCTGTTCTTGTGCGAGGACCTCTACCAACTGTGGCAAGCTACAGGCCTGGCCAGAGAGCGGGTAGCCCGTGCCGGCCGCTCCCTCGGTCCCCGCCAATTGGACGAACTGAGTTACGCGGCCGCCCGCTTCGACGCGGCCCTCAAGAGGCACGGATTCGCCGATGAACAGGCGCTCCGCGACGCGATTGAGGCCTACCGGCTGCGGTTCCGAGCCGAGGCGGTCATGCTCGGACTGGACCTCCTGGCGCGCTACGACCACCTGCTGTACGAGGAACGGCGCAAGCTGCAGACCCCCGGCTACGTCGAGACGATGGTCGCCCGCATCGCCAGTACGACCGCACGCGCCGACCTGGAGGCCGCCGCCCGGAAGGAGGAGGCCGCCCCGAAGGCGTTCCTCGCAAGCGGCGATCCCGAGGCGGCGACCCGATACCTGGCCGAAGCCGACGCCCTCCGCGCCGCCGCCGGCCGGGCCGTAGTGGCCGGAGCCGCTGGCGACCCGCTCGTTGATCCGGAAAAGCTGGGTCGGGGCACCGATGTGGCGCGACTCGCCCTGCTCGACGCATCGGCCGCCCGAACGTACCTGCTTGGTTTGGTCGAGGAGCGGCAGGCCGACACAGCCAAGGTCCGGCAGGAGTTCGCGGAGGACGCCGAGCGCGTCTTCAGCCTGCCGAAGCTGGTGGAGGCGACAAAGCGCAACCAGGGCGTAGGTAACGAGACGATCTATGCGTGGATCGTCGACGACCACGTCAGGGCCGTGCGCGAAGCCCATATGTTTTCCGAGTTGGCCCAAGGCCTCCTCGCCCTCCTCCTCGCCGCCCTTGTTCCTTTCGGCGGATGGGTGGCTGCGGGCGCCTTGATCGCGGGCTCCGGACTCGCCGTCTACCAGGCGTCGGAGGCTATCGCGGAGTACCAGCGGGCGTTCGCCGAGCACCGACTGTCGTTCATCAAGGACGAACCGTCGCTGTTCTGGGTCGTTGTCGCCGTGGCGGGGGCGGCCCTGGACCTCGGCATGACGGCGGTCCAGCTGCTGAAAGGCGCGGCCAAGGGCCTCGCGTTGCTCGAGAAACCGCTGCGCGAGTTCTCCACCGCTGCCGAGGCCGAGAGCGCCACGGTCCGGTACCAGACGCTCATCGCGAAAATCGATGAGGTTGAGGGGCTGCAACCCAAGCTCCGGGAGGCACTTAAGTCGCACGCGGCGGCCGAGCTGGGCCTCCGGCGCGTGATCGGCGAGTACGCGGGCCGGCTCAACGTGAGTTTCATGGTCGACCCGGCCGGGCCCTTGAAAGGCATGTACTACGCGGTCAGGAAGGGCGTGAGCACCCTCGAAATGCTGCGCACGGATGCCCGGATGATGAAGCTCCTGGGCGACGTGACCAAGCTGACCGGCGTCGAACGGGCCGAGCTCACGGCGGCGTTCAAGCAAGTGAAGCGAATCGTCCAGGTCGGCCAGCAGAGCGGCATGGACGAGGCCATGGTGCTGCGGTACATCGACCGGCTCGCCGTGGAACGGTCGGGCGGCGCGGGCGCATTCGAAGCGCTGCTGGCCGACATGCGGGCCTGGCGGCCGCCAACCAAGGCCGAGGCCGAACTCGCAGAGGCGAGCAATCAGTGGGTGTCCTTGATTCGGCAGAGGGACAAGGTGATGGCCGAGCTCAGGGCCCGGCCGAAGACGCCGAGCGGGGCCAGGGACACGGAACGGATCGCCGAGCTGCGCGCTGAACTCGCCGAGCTGGAGGGCAGGACTACACGGACCGGTGAGTCGCTGGCCGAGGGCGCCATTGCGCGGGCGGAGCAGCGGCTGCGTGAGGCCGAGCGGCTTGCCGTGGCCGCGCGGGTCAGGCCGGCCGCACGGATGCGGCAGGTCTTCAACTTGTCGAAGGAACGCGAAAAGGTGGCCATCAGTGCCAAGGTCGACCAGGTCGGCGCGCTGCGCAGGTCCTCCGGTGCACTGGAGGTCGACCACATCGTCTCGCTGGAGCGCATAACCCAGATGGACGGCTTCGATCTGCTCACGGCCGTTGAGCGCAACAAGCTGGCCGTCAGGGAGGACAACCTCGTCCTCATGGACGCGGCCGCGAACGCGTCCAAGGGCGAGCGGAGCTGGGCGGCGTGGACGAAGGCCCCGAACTACTACACCGAGGCTGCGGACATCGCGCGGTGGCGGGCCCGCGACGCGGAGCTGACGGCCCGCATCCAGGAATGGATCCGCACGACGGTTCGGGGCCGGCGGCCACGGCACGCAGCCGTCGGGCCGAGGATCGCCATGCCTGAGCCGGGGGTTCGCCTCGCCGAGCCCCATCCGTTGCCCGCCGCGCAGAGCGAGCCCCTGACAGTCGAGCCCCCAGTGGAGGAGGCCCCGAAGAAGCGGCTCCGCGCCCCGAGGGAACCGGAGAGGTAGGCCCGTCATGGTCGCCGGCGTAAATGTCCCCGTCCTGATCGGGGCCGTCCCACTGTTCACAGTTACCAGCCTGACCCTCAACGAGGGCTACCAGGTGGCCCGGATCTCCGGCAGCCGGCTGGCGCAACTGGTCTCGCCTACCGCCCGGACGATCTCGGTGGAGGCCGTTTTGGTCGGTCGCACCCGGCTGCTGTTCAAGAAGGGTCTGGAGGCGATGGCACTGACCTCGCCTGCGCTCGCCCCGGCCGTCGCGCCCGCAATGAACCTGGCCGGGCTGCCGGTCGTCTGCGGGATGACCGTCAGCCTGGATATGCAGATCACCAGCCTGCGCTTTACCCAGTCCAACCAGAAGCGCGACGCGATCGACGTCGCCGTCACCCTGGAGCAGGTCCCCCGCTCAAGCATCACTGCCGTCCTGGGCGAGGCGCTCGACCTGGCCCTGGCCGCCGGGGTCGCCGCCGTGCCGAGCGTGAGCGACATGGTGCCGGTCCAGCGGCAGATGGGAGGCACGGCATGACCAGCCCCGCCGCCCTGGACTTCCGCCGGCTCCCGGTCGAGCCTGACGAAGGCCTGCCGCAGGCCTTCGGCTGCCTGATCGGCGCCACCGCCTACGAATTCGGCCTCTACGCCTCTCTCGATCCGCCCGGGGCGGACCCGCCGGAGAGGCTCTACGACCTCGCCGCGCCCGCCCCGAGCGCCACTCCTGCCTCACCACCTGGCTATCTGGTGCTGCGCGTGGTGCGGCGGGGGCCGCACGTCCCCCGGACGGTGTTCCTGCGCAAGCTCGTCGCAGAACCCGAACTCGTCCACTACGCGGGAGAGGTGGCGATCCGGCTGGTCACCGCGAAGGTCGCCCGGGGTAACCTCAACGGGCGCGGGCACTTCGGCACCGAGATCGTGATCGGGGTGGCGCAGCGATGGGCGTGATCCTCTGGTATCAGCTGGCGTTCCCGACGCTCGGCCTCACGGTGTCCAGCGATGTCTCAGGCGGCACCATCCTGAGCAACGCCAAGATCACCGTGAGCTACGCCCTCGGCCAGCTCGGCGCGTTCACGGTCGATTTGACCGCCCTGCCGACGCCCACCCACCGCCAGTTGGCCGGGGCGCTCAGCGGCAAGCGCGGCGATCCCGCAGGTGCCCTACCGGTCGTGATCACGCTCGGGTACCTGGAGTCTCCGGGCTCGCGCAAGGTGGTCCTGCAGGGCCGGGTGAACGGACTGGCCGTCCCCCGCGACCTACCGCCGCCCGGCGTGCGGCTCACCGGTTACGAGGAGGCTTCGTTCCAGCTGCTCAGCACCACGGACGTCGGTGGCGGCACCAGCGCGTCCGGGCTCGCCCACTTCGCCCGACAGGACGTCAGCCCGGCGGAGGCGGCCCAGGCAATCGTTCAGCAAGCCGGTGCCACGCTCGTCAAGGGCGCGACACCCAACTCGGCCCGGCAGAACATCAACCTGGACGGGCCGAACGCCTTCGCGCTGCTGGCACAGCTGGCCGAGCGGCACGGCGCCGAACTGCTGGTCCAGGACGGCACCGTGCAGTTCGGCACCGTCGTCACCCACCCGCCGGTCGGCCCGCTTCAGGCGCCGCCCAACCCGGCGGCCGTACTGGCACTGCTCACCGGCGAGGACACGCTGTTCGTACGGGCCGGCGGGACGTCGGCCCGGCTGGCGGCGTTCGAACCGCTCCAGGCCACCACCGCAGGCCGGTACCGGGTCATCGACGACCTCCCGGAGAGCACCTCAGTTGCCGCCTTCGACTTCACCGTCCTCGGCCTGCCAGAACTGCGGGCCGGCCAACTGGTCGCGGCGAGCGTGGACGGCTACCAGAACCCGCTCCAGGGCTACCGGATCATCCAGCTCACCCACGCGTTCTCCCCGCGCGACGGCTACGTCTGCACCGGCCGCGCGGCCGTGTTCTCGAAGGATGGCAACAACCGGAAGAACACCGAGACGGCCCGCGAGGGCAGCCCGACCGCGATCGCCGACGCCATCGCGGGCCGGATCCGTGACGCCCGTACCGCCTCCCCCTCGGTCGATGTCGGCCAGGTGACCGCGGCCAAGACCGACCGTCGGATGGCCGACCTCAGGTACGGGCAGGGTGCGGCCCCAAGGGCCGTCGCCCCGAGCGTCGACCTGCCGGTAGACGGCGGCGGGCCGGTGCTGCCCGACAAGCCGCTCGCCGCACCCTTCGCCTGGCACGGCGTGGGCCTTTCGGTGCCGCTCTACCCCGGCATGCGGGCGCTGCTCAACGATGTCCGCGGGGCGCGGGAAGACTCGGTGGTTACCGGATTCCTCTGGACCAACGACCCCGCGATGGACCGGCCCAAGGCCAAGGAGGGCGACTGGTGGCTCTGCCTGCCCACCGGTCTGACGCCCGGGCCGGACCCGCGTCCGCAGGGCAAGGGCGCCAACGACCTCACCGCCAAGGACGGCCGCCGTGTGGTCGAGGCGGTCGGCCTAAAACTAGCCGTCGGCACTTCCGCCTGCACGGACGTCGGCGCCCGGCCCGTAGAGGGCCAGGCAGAGGAGTTCCAGCTGACCCACTCCTCCGGCACCCAGGTGCGGATAGATGCGAGCGGCAACGTCACGGTCGGTGCGGGGACCGGCGCCAAGGCGACGGTGTCCGCAGGGAAGGCCACAGTGACGCTGGCCGACAACGAGGTGGACCTGAACGTCGGGCCGACGGCCTCGGTGACCGTGGCGGACGGCAAGGTGGCCGTCAGCGCGGGCGGGGCGAGCTTGACGGTCCAAGAGGGAAAGGTGGCGATCAGGTGATGCCGTTCGTCCTCGTCGCGGGCGCGACAATCCAGTGCATGCATGGCGGGCAGGGCCGACTCCTTGGCCCGGGCAGCCCGAACCTGACTGTCTCCGGCCAGGGCGTCCTCGCCCAGGGCACGGAGGCGCCGGTCAGCTTCGCACCCGGCGCCCCTGGAGTGCTTGTGCCGTGCTCAGCCACCACACCGGCCGGCCCCGCGCCCTGCACCACCACGCCTACCCTGCCCGCGGGCCTTACCACCAAGCTCACCGTCGGTGGGTGGCCAGTCCTGCTCGCCACCGCGACAGGCACCACCGCTAGCGCCGCCGGCGCGGGCACTTGGAAGGTCGCCGACCCCGGCCAGCACGTCCTGGAGGCGGTCTGAATGACCTTCCCCGGCCTCGCCTTCCCCCTGCCGGGCGTCCCCGCCGAAGCCCGTGCCGGTGCGCCGAGCCTCGGCCGCGGCCTCGCACTTGACGACGGCGACCTGCTCATCAACCCGTACACCGGCGGCCCGGCCGAGAACGAGGGCCGTGATGCTCTCGCTCAGGCCCTGGTGCTGGCTATCGAGACCCAGCGGGGCAGCGATTCCCTCAACACCGGATTCGGCTTCGACCGCCTCGTTCTGGGCCGCTACGCACTCAGTGTCCACGCGCGCAAGGAATACATCCGCATGGAACTCGTCCGCTGCCTCAGCGCGGACCGTCGTGTCACCGACGTCCGTGAGGTCTTCTTCGACGATGACCGCCGCTTCCTCGAACTCCGTCCGGACCTCGACAGCGCCGCCCAGACGCGGATGGCCGCAGCGACCCGGGATGCTCGCACATACACCGTCGTCGCCGTCGTCGAGACCGTGGATGGCGACACGCTAACACTCCAGTCAGGGGGACACCTTGAATGACGACCAGTTCGGTGTGACCGACGACGGCTTCGTGATCAAGGGGATCGATCGTATCGTCGCCGACCAGCAGGCCCGCGCACGAGCCATGTTTGGTGCCGACGTCGACCTCACCTCGGGCAGTGCCCTGCGCAAGGTGCTGGACGCGGCAGCCGTCCACGTCCACGAGTTGTGGCGGAGCTTGGAGAAGCAGTACTACGCCAACTTCGCCACCACGGCACAAGGGGCTGCCCTGGACCTGCTCGGCACGGACCTGGGTGTGGAGCGGCGCCATCTGCCCGCCGAGGGTGAGATCACCCTGACGCTCACCGGGGCGGATCCCGAGCGCCGTTTCGTCCTGCCGGAGGGCACCGTCGTGGAGACCGTCGAGCCGCCCAGGACCAGGCTGCGCACGACGGCATCGGTCCGGCTGTCGGCCGGCTCACCACCGGTCGCGGTGGGTGTCCAGACCGTCGAGCGGGGACGCGGGGGCAACCTCGAGGCGGGGCGTCCCCTGCGGCTGGAGCCCACATGGGCGCGGGTGCACCTGAATCTGGCGGCAGCGACCGTCACCATCGCCGACCCTCACCCCATCGACGGCGGCGAACTGCTGGAACCCGACGACGAGTACCGCGCCCGATTGCTCGGCATCCCTCGCACGCTGTGGACACAGGAGGCCGTCCTCGCACAGGTGCTGGACGTTCCCGGTGTGCGGGACGCGGCGATCTTCGATCCGCTCGGCGGCGTGGATGCCTCCCGCAGCCACTTCAACACCTACCGCTTCGGGCAGCGCGTCTTCTCCGCACAACGACAGACCGGATCTCCCTACTACTTCGACGTGATTGTGGCGGTCGAGCCCGGTTGGCCCTGGAGCGAGGCGGATGGTGAGCCGCCGTTCGTCCGCGACACCGTCCAGGACATGGTCAGGCAGTGGCGGCCGGTGTCGGTCTTTCCCAACATCAAGCCGGCCGACCAGGTCGATATCGGCATCCGGGCCACCCTGGTGATACAGCCGGGCCACGACCCCGACGCCATCAAGGGCGACATCCTCACAGCTGTTCACGCCGCGGTGAACCGGCTGCACCTCGGCGGCGGGGTACTCCACTCCGACATCGTGCTGGCAGCGCGGGCGACCGCGGGCGTCGTCGACGTTCAAAACCTTCGGCTGCGTCGCTGTGCCCCGGCCTTCGGCCACGACGTCGGCTTCTCCGGAGCCGTGTTCGGTGACGCGCAGGAGCTCTCGCAGGGCGAGAACCTGCTCCTCGCGCCGCGTGAGATCGCCCGATTTTCCCTCGACAGTCCACTCATCGACATCAAGGTGTCGCCCGGATGACCACCGACATGTTCCAGATTCTGTGCCAGGGCCTCACAGCGGCCTACGACCGGGGCATGGAGCGGATGACCCTGCGCCTGTTCTCCCACACAGACGGAACCCTGCACACCGAGTACGGCTTTCAGACGTACCTCGACCGTCACGGGCGGTTGCCTGACTCGCCGCGCTATGTGCTCGCGCCTCAGCGGGCGAGCGGCGAACCGTGCGTAGTACGTGTCTGGTTCACCCGTGGGCCCGGTGCCGGTGAGGAATTCGTCGACGTGGTGGTTCCCGCCGGATGGCCGGCCGGTCACGGGCTGGCCGTCGAGCTGCCCGGCCGTGCGGCAGAACGGACGCATCAGCTGCGGCTGACCCGGGTCCAGCCGCTTGGTGCCGCCTCGCAGTCGGCACAGGACTGGCAGGTCACCGCTCTGCTCGGAAACCTTGCCAAGCTCCTGTGGACGATCGGCCGTGACTATGACGAACTTGCCTGGCGAACCGAGGAGGTGGCCGCCCAGCGCCACGTGCACAGCGCCAAGGGGGCCAGCCTGGATCTGATCGGTCAGGACCTCGGCGCGCCCCGCTTCCCGCCCAGGCCGCACACCTGGGACGAGCAGACCATCGCGCTGTATCACCTCAACGACCGCCCACCCACGGTGACGCAAGCGGAGGAGGAACCCGAGGTGCGGGAAGTCCGGGAGGAGGGCGCGGCGTTCGGTGCCGGCGGTCATCCGGGGATCAACGCCGGTGCCCGAAGCGGCCGCACCGGCCGGTTCTCGTCGGCCTTCGAGTTCAGCGGCTCCGCCGGCATCACGGTGGAGGACAGCCCGGACTTCGCGGTGGGACCCGATGCTTCGCTCACGATCGAGGCAGTGGTGCGGCCAGACCGCGGCACGTCCCAGCTCGGGGCGATCATCGCCAAGAGGGCGGTGCTCAGCCTTGCTGCCGCTCCCGGCTGGTCGTTGACCGTCGGCGGTTTCCACGGGGTCAAGCGGAACCTGCGTCTGTCGGTCTCCGACGGAGCCACCGAGGTGGAGCTCTTCGCCGATCGGGACTTGGGGGACGGGGCGTTCCACCATGTGGCCGCAGTGGTGGAACGACGACACGAGACCACTGACCAGCCTGCGACTCCGCACGAGCCATCGACCGTGGTGCGGCTCTACGTCGACGGTAAGAATGTGTCACGCCGCCGGGTCGACCGGTTGGGCGCTCTGTCCAACAACGAGCCGATGATGTTCGGCCTCGGCCGGGAATCGCCGGACGCGGCGGCGGCCGACGCGCAGTACGCCGGTCTGCTGCAAGAGGTACGGATCTCACGGACGGCCCGGACCTCATTCGAGCCGGTGACCGGGGAAAGCGACGGTCACTACCGGATCCGCCTGGGTCTGTTCCAGCGGTGGTTGGTGCCCACATCGGAAGCACTCCAGCAGGCACTCGACGCGGCGGCCCCGGTCGAGATCGACGAAGCGGCGGACCGACCGGCGGTCGGTCTCCTCGGCCTGCGGGTGCTGCCGGCCCGCCTCTGCCTGGGCCAGAACATCGCCGCCGACGGCGACCAGCGCATATCCGAGGCGGAAGCCGTCGGCTCGCCGGAGGACGAACCCGACTTCGACCCGAGCTGGCTCGGCCGCCATGACGACAGACCAGGTCGCCTCGACTTCGCTGCGGGCGAGGACACCAGACTGATGCAACTCTGTGTCCGGCTCCCGTTCGAGGCACTGCTGGATCGGATTGATGACAGGCCGGGCACGCTCACTGTGGTCCGCGCATATGACGGGGCGGCCGACGACCTGCACCGTGTCGGACGGGCCCTGCTCCTACGTCACGACACGCTGACAGCGGACGAACTCGGTGTGCACGCCCACGCCGCGGGTTTCGGCTGGGTCCAGCACACCCTCGACGGGCTCGTGCGTGCCGTCGCAGCGCCCGGACCGGCCTTCCGCATAATCCTCGAAACGCCGCACGAACACATACGTGTTGCTGAGGACGTGACCATCAGCCTGGACCCGGACCCCGGTCGGCTGCCCGGGGCCGAGGTCCGCTGGTCGGTGACCCGGTGCGGTCCAGGCAACGCCACGGTGAGTCGGTCGGGCGAGGACGCTCACCTAGACCACCGTGGCGGCCATCGGCTCCCAGGAGGCTGGGACTCGACCGAGGCGCACGGCGTTCCGGCCGTCCTGCATGCCGCAGCCGCTGGGGAGATGACGATTCAGGCCGAGGTCACCCACGCGGGCCACACCCGCAGCTGCAGCCGCGCCCTGCGGATCGGTCTCGCCGAGGGCGGGCTGCCGAGCGGCGAGTCCGTAAGCGGCACCGGCATGCTCGGCGTCACCCAGACTGAGGCCGCAGGACCGCGTACCGACGGCTTCAGAGAAAGTCACCTGCTCGTGCGTACCGACGACTTGCTCGGCACACATACCGGCATCGACTACGGCACCGAACTAAACAACCGGCGGATGCAGCACGTCACAGCCGTCGCCTTGGACCGGCTGCTGATCCAGCTGTCCGACCAGTCGGGCACGCTGACGGTGCTCAAGGCCTACGATCCTTCGGCTCCCGGCCTGCATGGCCAGGGCCGCGCCCTGACGCTACGTCATTCGGTCTTGTCTAGCGGCGAGTTGTCCGCTCGGGCCTTCGACACCGGGGTGGACTTCGTCCAGGTCGCCCCCACGGGCCCGCAACCGGAGGCCAATGCTGTGGAGATCGCGGTGGCCCAGGGCGAGCAGATCGAGGTGAGCGGACCGACGGAACTGCGCGTCGACGAGATCGCCGCCGTCGGCGCCACACCGCGCGTTGCACCCGAGGACGCCTGCTTCGCCCCCGACGGCACCCGCGTCTACCTCTCCGACCCGGGAAGCCACCGGGTCATATCCCTCGCCGCGGCAGCATCTTCCCCCGAGGACTTCCCCCGGCTGACCCTCACCTCTTCACGACCGACGCTGCCGTTCCCCGGCCCTCTCGCATTCGTCGGCGGCCGGCTCTACACGGCGCACCGGCTCTCCAACGCGGTTTCAGTACTCGATCCCGACACCCTGGAACCTGCGGCGGCCGCGCTGGCGGGTCCGCGGCCCGTTGCCCTGGGCACGGACGGCAGCCAACTCCTCGTCGCCTACGCCGGGGACAGCACCCTCCGTGCGTACGACCCGGCGGGGCAGGAGCCGACCGGCAGCCTGACGCTTCCGGGTGTGCCGCGAGGCATCGCGGCAAGCACCGAGAACCCCCGTCTGGCCGTCCTGCTCGACGGCGGCCGGTTCTGCCGCGTGGCCCGAGACGGCCTGGATCTTCAGGGCGACGTCGTCGGCACCGGTCCTGACACCGAAGCCGTGACCGCCGCTTTCGAAGCGGACGGGACCAAGCTGTACATCGCCCTGCTGACCCGAACGGCCGACGGCGAGACCGGATCCATCCAGGTCTACACGTCCGAGTCAACAACACCCGTCGCCGTCATCGACGGCTTCCCGGCCGGCGCAGTACCCCTGGCGCTGTGCTCCGCTCCGAACGGCGACCACCTGTACGTGACTACTGCCGGATCCGCCACGACCGCCGGGCGGGTATACGTGATCGACACCGCCATCGACGTGCTGCTACCCCAGGCGCTGACGCCCGGCGGTGACTGCCGCGCGGTGGCGGCCGCCCCGGGCGGCGCCCCATATCGCCCGTGCCTGATTGCCGCACCCGAGAGCAAGGCTTCTGTACTGATCGCCGACCCGACTCCGCTGGGCCGGACGCCACCGCAGCCACCGCAGTCGCTCTCCCGTCTGCCCCTCGGCGCGGGCGGGGGCGAGGAGCTCACCTGGTCTCTGCCCCCATCCGGGCGCGGCCAGGTGGAGTCCGTGTCGCTGGACAGCCCGGTCAACCAAGTGAAGGGCCGCGCGCCCGGTGCCGCCACGATCCGGGCCGACTACCTGCCGAGCGGCGAGTTGTGGCCCTATCAGTGCGAAGTCCGGCTCCGCCAAGACCTCGACGCTGCCGATGCCTCAATAAGTAAGGACAGCTACGACCTGGTACTGAACATTCTTAACTGGTTCCACCCCGTGGGGGTGGAGTTCCGCACGGACCGGCTCCGCGAGCATGTGCGCGAGCTGTCCGGCGAACCGGCCGACAGCGACCTGCTTCCCGCGTACACGTTCCCGACCTACCACAGGACCGACCGGATCACCCCTCGGTTCCCGCGACCCGACAAGGACGGTGCACCGTGATTCCCCTCTACGTCCCGGCCTTCTCCCACACCGACTGGATTGACAACGAGTCCCGCGTCCAGGCGGGCGGGGAGAACGGGTTCAACATCAGATTCCACAACCTGGAGGCCGAGTTCGCGGCCGTCGCCACCCATCTCAATCTCGTGATCAACGCGATGTCGAAGGCCGAGACGTGTTTGTCCCTCGTACCAATCATGGCGCCCAGCCAACCCGTCACCCCGGCGGCGCCGACGCACTGGGAGATGGTGAACGACTTTGCGCAGAAGCCGGCGGCTGCCACGGAGGCCCACGGCATCATGAACGTCGTTCTGCCGCACGGCGTGGAGATCAAGTCCCTGACGATGACCGGCAGCCGTCAACCGGAGGACGGTGTGATGCCGACGGCCTTTCTGCGCCGACGCGTCGTGTCGGGCACGGAGGGTGCGGAGGAGATCGTCAAGGTCAACTCCTTCAACGCACCGGCTGTCCCGCCCCAGCAGTCGACAGTGAACAACCAAACCCACCGGCACTTCCTCCAAGTGGACCTCCCAACGGTGCCAGCTGGGCACACGGTCAAGCTCTTTTGCTTTCAGATCACTTACCAGTAGCCAGCGAAGGCAGGAATGATGTCACCGATCGGCCCTCCTCAAGCGCAGGAACAGCCCAGCGGTTTTGACCCTGGACAGCAGAATCCGCCCATCAAGTTCGGTGTCTGGGGGGATAGCGCGGCCGGCTCGGGTGTGGTGGGCAGCAGCGGGCGCCCCGGCAACAGCGGCCCGAACGGCGAGGTGTCGGGCGGGGCGGGCGTTCTGGGTGTCAACGACGAGAACCAGGGCGTCGGGGTCCACGGCTCCGCGGAATCGGGCACCGGCCTATGGGGCACCAGCACCAGCGGTACGGGGGTGCGTGCCCTCAGTCCGGCGGGCGTCGGGATCCGCGCCACTGGAGAG
>NZ_JBVJXS010000016.1:35653-110878 GCF_055601245.1 Streptomyces sp. NPDC038135
AGACCGGGCTCGTCGCCACCGGTAGCCATGTGGCCGGTCTCTTCACCGGCAGCGTCGGCATCGGCACAGACACACCATCCGCCGCGCTGGAGGTCAAAACAACCGGCGTCGGGATCCGCGCCACTGGAGAGACCGGGCTCGTCGCCACCGGTAGCCATGTGGCCGGTCTCTTCACCGGCAGCGTCGGCATCGGCACAGACACACCATCCGCCGCGCTGGAGGTCGACCGCGGCGGGAGCGACGAGGTGGCCCTGCGCGTGCGCTCCGCGGCGTCCACCTGGGGATCGGGGCTTCAACTGTGCAACGACGACGCCGACAGTCAGTTCGGGATGTTCGCGGGGGATGACAACTTGTGGCATTTCACCGAGGTGACCTCGGCCCACGACTCCCTGGTGATCGATTCCGACGGTCGCATCGGTGTCGGCACGGATAATCCACGACGACTCGTTCACGTAGAGGGCCCAGTGCACACTGGGGGGCCAGCAGCAGCGTTCTCGTTCATGGACCGGTCAGTCGCCAATTTCGTCGACACTCCCGGCGCGGGGCAGCGCTGGGAGTGGTACTCGTACAAGGGCAGCGCACGGCTCTGGTCCGGCACGGATCGGCTCATGATTCACTCCGACGGTCGCATCGGTGTCGGCACCGACGATCCACGACGACGCGTTCACGTAGAGGGCCCGGTGCACAGTGGGGGGTCAGCAGCAGCGTTCTCGTTCATGGACCGGTCGATCGCCAATTTCGTCGACAATCCCGGCGCCACGGGGCAGCGCTGGGAGTGGTACTCGTACAAGGGCAGCGCACGGCTCTGGTCCGGCACTGATCGGCTCATGATCCACCCCGATCAGGGCGGTGGCCTGGACGTGGCCCGTCGGATGCGGGTGCGCGAGGGGAACGACGGCTCGGCAGGAATCTGGCTGCACCAGGCGCAGGGTGGCGACCGGGCGTTTGTCGGGATGCTCGACGACCACAAAGTCGGATTCTACGGAGTCGGCGACGTCCAGTGGGGTCTGCTGATGGACGTCGACGGTGGGGAGACGACAGTCATCGGCCACCTGGTCAAGGCAGGCGGTGGAACCTTTAAAATCGACCACCCGCTGGACCCGGCCAACAAGTATTTGTCGCACTCGTTCGTGGAGTCACCGGGTATGACGAACCTCTACGACGGCACGGTCGTCACGGACGGCAACGGGGAGGCAGTTGTCGTCCTGCCCGCCTACTTCGAAGCGCTCAACCGTCATTACCGGTACCAGTTGACGCCCATCGGTGAGTTGGCGCTAGCGGCTGTGACCAGTGAGATACGGGACAACAGCTTCACCATCCGCACTGATAAGCCCGGCGTCACGGTCGCGTGGCAGGTGACAGGGGTCCGGCACGACGCGTGGGCCAATGCCTACCGCAAGCCGCCCGAAGAGGACAAGCCGGAGGCTGAGCGGGGCCGGTATCTGCACCCGGAAGTTCATGACGAGCCGGCCAGCAAAAGCGTTTTCGCATGCCTCCGGGAAGTGACTACATCGGAGAATGGTGACCATGCAGGACCACATGCGAGCTCGTCTCGCTGAACTCAAGCAGGACTACGAGCGCGGTGAGTGTCGGCTGCAGGAGCTGATACAGCAGGAGGCCGTGCTGAGAGAATCCCTCCTGCGCGTCAGTGGCGCCATCCGTATGCTCGAGGAGCTGTTGGCAGCCGATCGATGCGTCGCGGACGGCGACAATCCCGACACTGACGGGGAGCGCCGGACGCAAGGGACTACGGCGGCGACCACCTCGTAGCCCCGACCCAAAACGGTGTTATCCGACAGGCGGCACCGGAGTGGAGCGCTTGTCTTCTGGCGGGCAGCCGAAGGCTGGTTGCCCCCCCCCCCCCCGCCGGCGGCATCCCCGAGGCGGAGTTGCCGCCGGCGCGTCGCAGCGGGACGAACCACTCCTCTCCAGCGTCCTCGCGGCCGGCGATTCACATCTGACCGAGGCGTACCGCGTCCGCGAACCTCCTCGGCAGGCCACCTGCCCGCAGACAACCGCGGGCTCGTGCGCGACGTGATCGGACGCCGACGTACGTCAGACACACGCATACTGGCACCCCCGGTCACCCCGCCACCGAAGGAACTGGCCGGACCGCCCGTACCGGCTGACCCGGTGGCGCCGTCCGGACCGCGCTGCGCGTCCCCTCCGACACAGGCGAGCCTATCGAGAGGAAAGGCCCACCCGTCAGGCGTCGGCCTCAGGTGCCGGTACCGTCACCGGTAGGGGGTCAGCGGCGATGTCCGCGGTGGTGGCGGCCCCAGGAGACGTCGTCGACGAATCGGCCGCGGTCGTTGCGCAGCGGCGCGGTGTCGTGGTCGTTGTTCCACACGTACGCCCGGCGGTCCTGGAACACCATCTGGGAGTTGCGGGTGAGGATCCCGAGAGGAATCAAGGAGGCTTTGAGGCGGAGAGGGCGGATTCGAACCTGCGTGGGCCCCGAAAGGGGGTCCGACCGTGAGGCGAGCTCGCTGGTCCCCGATCAACCACTCCGGGCACCTCTCCCTGATCCCGGCTGGCCGTTACTGCTGGCTGCCGTTCGCAGGACCGACTCTGGCAGGATCCGCTGACCTCGCACTGACACGCCACCCGACCGCATATTCCGCGTACCGATTCCGTACGGGGAAGGCTTCGTCTTCCATACCAGGGCGCGATTCGGGTTCATTGCTCCGGCAGGGTCCTCGGACGATCCGCGAGTGCGGTGGATCACCCAGCCCCTGCCAGGAGAGGTCGCCCGGGAGCTGTTCGCCGCGCGGGATGCGGGCGCGGGCGAGCAGCAGCAGACGGTGATCCTGGCCCGCGCGCTGGGACACGCCTACTTTCGCGAACGGGGCCGCCGCGCCTTCAGCGACATCGAGTTCGCCGACTTCTCGATCGGATAGGCCTGCACTCCCGAGTGATCACGTCAGAGTGTTCAGCGTCACGAGGGCTTGGCGCGCCTGGCCGGCATCGCTTCGTACCTCTCGGCTTCCTGCCGCTCGCGCCAGTCCCACTCCACACGGCCGACCGGGTCTTACCAGTGATCTTGCCGCGATCCGATAAGGGAAGAGCGCCGCTCGCCTGCCGTGACTACGCTCGGTGGGAACTCCCCCTCCTCGGAATGAACACGGCTGAAGCCCGGCTCAGCCCGCCCGGTCACGGCCTGCTGCGATGCGCTCTAGCTGTTTACCAGCAGGATCTTGCCGAGGTGCCCACCAGCCTCCATGAGCCGGTGTGCCTCGGCGGCCTCTGCCATGGGCACGATCTGGTCGATGACCAACTGCACGGCTCCGCTCTCGATCATCGGCCAGACGTTCTTCTGCACCTCGGCGACGATGGCCGCCTTCTGCTCCTTGGACCGGGTGCGCAAGGTGGTGCCGTGCACGGAAATGCGCTTGAACACCAGCTCGGCCAGGTTGAGGCTGCCCTCCAGGCCGTTCTGCAGGCCGATAACGACCAGGCGTCCGTCGGCGGCGAGGGACCGGACGTTGCGTTCGAGGTAGTCGCCGCCGACGACGTCGAGAATCACGTCGTACGGTCCGCACTCGGTGAAGTCCTGCGTGCGGTAGTCGATCGCCACGTCGGCGCCCAGTTCCCGCGCCCGCGTGACCTTCTCGGGTCCGCTGACGGTGGTGACGACCCGTGCGCCCAGCGCCTTGGCGATCTGGATCGCTGCGGTGCCGACTCCTCCGGCCCCGCCGTGTACGAGGAGGGTCTCGCCCCCCTTGAGACCGGCGGTCATGACGATGTTGGACCACACGGTGGCGACCGCTTCGGGCAGGCCTGCGGCCTCGACCAGGCTGATTCCCTTGGGGACTGTGAGCAGCTGTCCTGCCGGGACGGCGACCTTCTGTGCGTAGCCGCCTCCGGTCAGCAGGGCGCACACGTCGTCACCCACCTGCCAGCCGGTCACTCCCTCGCCGACGGCGCTGATCCGGCCAGAGACCTCCAGCCCCGGATACGGTGACGTCCCCGGCGGCACCGGGTAGAGACCCCAACGCTGCATGATGTCGGCCCGGTTCAGGGCACTGGCCACGACGTCGATCACCACTTCGCCCACGGCGGGAAGCGGGTCCTCGACCTCGATCCATTCTAGGACCTCAGGGCCACCGGGTTCCTTGATCGATACCGCCTTCATGATGCTCCGTTCACATGGCTGAGACAGGGGCTCCCTGCGGACGTCCTGGGGTGCTCGTCGCATGTCCTTTGCCGGAATGCCGGCCCCGAAGGTCGCACCGATAGGAGGGTCTGAGTGGCAGCTCGCCTGGAATGCCCAGGAGCCCCCGATGTTTACACCACATACATTAAAGGGCGCGAGTGTGCAGTGTCAACATTGAAGGGCAGCCGTTGTCTCGTCGTCAGCGTGGCACCCGGCCCTCGCTCGAGCGCGCTTCCCGGAGTCGCCTGTGCGCCGCCATGACGATGTCTGACCACACGGCGACGACCGTTCCGGGTGGGGCTACCACCTCATCTGGGGCTACCACCTCATCCACACCCTCGCCCCTCTCGACCTCGACGCATTCCAGGTCCTCGGGATCACCGGGATCCCCGAGCGAGCTTGCCGTCATGACGCTCCATTCGCATGGTTGAGGCGAGGGACTCCCAGGGGCGCCCGAAGTTCGATCGGGGCCGGATCGCCAAAGAGCTCTAATGTATGCAATGTATACATTAGGGCGTAGATGTATGCAGCGTCAACATCAAGTTGGGGCACGCCGTGCGGCCAGTTCATGGCGCGCCACCGCCATCTCCGCCCGCTCGTGAAGGTGAACTCGCCTTCGACACGCGGTGGTGATCACTCTGCACATCCGCCCACCGATCGGATCGGTACGCAGGCCGGAGTGGATCGCAGGACCCGTCCGGCCGCTCGCTGCCCCGTGCCGATGGCACGCGGCGCTATGACCTCGCCCGTGGCAGCGCCGCGGAGGCGGTGAACAGGGCGCGGACGGCGGCGCGGACTTGGGCGGCGACCACGTCGGGGGTAGAGGTGTCGAGCTTGCCGTCGAGGTGCAGGAACGCCAGGCCGTGGACGAGTGCCCACACCGTGGTCGACAGCGTCTCCGCGTCGGCTCCGGGAAAGGCGGCGCGGACGACGCCGCGGACGTATTCCGAGATCGCGGCGGTCGCGGCGACCCTTTCCTCGCTGTGCGGATCGCATGGCTCAGCGAACATCACCCGGAACAGCGCAGGGCGCTCCAGCGCGAAGCGCACGTAGGCGACGGCGATCGCCGCGAGCTCGTCGGGCGTCGTGGGTGAGGGATGCGCCGCGGCCAGGTGTTCGGCGAGTTCGCGGTACCCCTGCGCGGCGACCGCGGAGACGAGTGCGTCGCGGTCCGCGTAGTGGCGATAGGGAGCCGTCGCCGATACGCCGGCCCGCCTCGCCACCGCCCGCAAGGACAGCCCGGCGCTGCCGTCCTCCTCGAGCAGCTCGCGCGCGGCGCGCAGGCAGGCGGCGCGCAGATCGCCGTGGTGATAGGTGCCGCCCGCTTGGGACACAGGTCACACTCCCTCATGTTTACGTTGCTTACATCACTGCTCTAATGTGAACGCTGCATACATTGTAAGCGATTGAAGATTGAGAGGAGAACCCGGATGACCAGCGAGCTGTTCTCGGCATTGTCCCTGCGCTCCGGGCAGGTGCTGAACAACCGGATCGCGAAGGCGGCCATGGAGGAGAACATGGCCGGCGACGGCCAACTCCCGGACGAGGAGTTGTTCGGCCTGTACCGTCGCTGGGCCACCGGCGGCACCGGACTGCTGATCACCGGCAACGTCATGGTCCACGCCGAGGCACTGACCGGCCCCGCCGGCGTGGTTCTCGACGCCGCCGCTCCGCTGGAGCCGTTCACCGCGTGGGCCCAGGCGGGCAAATCCGGCGGCGGGGCGATCTGGATGCAGATCAACCACCCCGGCCGCCAGGTCGGTTCCGACATGCCCGGAGTCGTGTGGGGCCCGTCCGCGGTCGCCGTTGACCTGGGCAAGCACAGCAGTCGCTTCGGCAAGCCCGTCGCCATGACCGCCGAGCAGATACAGGCCACCGTGACCCGGTACGCGGTCACCGCCCGGCGCGCCGAGGAGGCCGGCTTCGACGGTGTCGAAATCCACGCCGCGCACGGCTACCTGCTGTCGCAGTTCCTGTCCCCCCTGGTCAACAAGCGCACCGACCAGTGGGGCGGCTCGCTGGAGAACCGGGCCCGGATGCTGCTGGACGTCGTCCGCGCCGTGCGCGCCGCAGTCTCTCCGTCCTTCGCGGTCGCGGTGAAGCTCAACTCCGCCGACTTCCAGCGCGGCGGCTTCGACGCCGACGACGCACGCCAGGTGATCGCGATGCTCGCACCGCTCGGCGTCGACCTGGTCGAACTCTCCGGCGGCAGCTACGAGAGCCCCGCAATGTCCGGCCGGCCCGCCGACGCGCGCACCCAGGCCCGCGAGGCGTACTTCCTCGACCTGGCCCGGGATCTGGTCAAGACCAGCCCGCTGCCGCTGATGCTCACCGGCGGCATCACCCAGCGCTACACAGCCGAGAGGGTCCTCGATAGTGGCGTGGCGGTCATCGGGATGGGCACCGCCCTAGCCGTCACCCCGGACCTGCCCGACCGCTGGCGCCGAGGACTGGAGGCCGACCGTCAGCTGCGGCCGGTCACCTGGTCCGACAAGGGCCTCGCTTCGCTCGCCAGCATGGCCCAGGTCCGCCACCAGATGCGCCGCATCGCCCGCGGAAGCCGCCCCACGCCCCACACCCACCCGGCGTTCGCCCTCATCTCCGAGCAGCGAAAGCAGCGACGGGCCCTGCGCCGCTACCGCGCCTGGCTGTCCGCGGCTCAGGGCACGGCGTAAGCGTGCCACCGGAAGGGCCCCAGGTACTCGTCACTCGCCGCGATCACCTGGGGCCCTTCTCACCATCCCGGCCGGCGGCATCACTCCCTCACCTCACCCGGGCCTGCTGCTCCAGGAGTGATCGTGACCGGCAGGAACGAGGCTCGGCCAACATCCCTTCGCTGAGCGCCCGGCAGGCCGACACCTGGACGGACCTTGACGGCGCGGCTCCATCGCAACCGCGCCGTCTGGTCTCGGGTTTCACCGGACGCCGACCGCCTTGAGGACCTTCAGTGCGCCGGTCAGGAGGGTGGCCCAGGTTTCGGGGCGGATGCTCGCCGGTGGGGTGAAGCCTTGAATGCGCTGGTGGGCGATGGTCTGGGGCTCGGTGTACTTGAGGATGCCGTCGGCTCCGTGGCGGCGACCGAGCCCGGAGTCGCCCATGCCGCCCATCGGAGCGTCGATGCTTCCCCAGGCGGCCGCGAAGGCCTCGTTGACATTGACGGTGCCGGCGTGCACACGGGCGGCGACGGCCCTTCCGCGAGCCCCGTTGCCGGACCAGACGCTGGCATTAAGGCCGTACGGCGTGGCATTGGCCTGTGCGATCGCCTCGTCGATGCTGCGGTAGGAGTAGATCGACACAACCGGACCGAAGGTCTCGTGCTCGTGGAGCGTCATGTCGGGAGTGACATCGGCGAGGATCGTCGGCTCGTAGAACAGCGGCCCCAGGTCCGGCCGTGCCTTTCCGCCGGCAAGGACGGTGGCGCCCTTGGCCACGGCGTCATCGACATGCGCGGTGACGGTCTGAAGCTGCGCCGGGGTGGTGAGGCTGCCGACATCGATGCTGTAGTCGTATACGGCGCCGATCTTGAGCTGCTTGGTGCGTGCGACGAACGCGTCGACGAACCGGTCACGGATCGACTCGGCCACGTACAGGCGCTCGATGGAGACGCAGAGCTGGCCGGCCGAAGAGAAGCACGCGGCGACGGCGCCGTCGGCAGCCTTGTCGATGTCCGCGTCGTCCAGGACGATCATGGCGTTCTTGCCCCCGAGTTCCAGGGACGCGCCGATGAGACGCCGGCCGGCATCGCTCGCGATCTTGCGACCGCTGGCGGTGGAACCTGTGAACATCATGTAGTCGGCGTTGTCCATCAGCGCGCCGCCGATGGAGCTGCCCCGCCCGACCACCATCTGCCACACGCCCGCCGGCAGCCCGGCCTCGTGCATCAGGTCCAGTGACCACAGCGCGGTGAGCGCGGTCTGATCAGTGCCGCGATGACGTCGCCGGCGGCCATGCTCAGCGGGTAGTTCCACGGGGAGACGACCGCGACCACGCCCTTGGGGTGGCGCAGCTCGGTCGTGTGAGTCAGCAGCGGAATCGCGCCGCGCCGGCGCTTGGGCTCCAGATACCTGGCGGCGTTGCGCGCGTAGTACCGGGATGTGATCGCGATATCGACCACCTCGAGGAGCGCGTCGCGTCGGGTCTTGCCGTTCTCGGCCTGCATCAGGTCCAACGCCTCCTCCTGGCGGGCGAGGACCAGGTCGTGAAAGCGCAGCAGGACCTTCGTGCGCTGGCTCAGCGAAGTGGCGGCCCAGGACTTCTGGGCAATGCGGGCGCGCGCGAACGCGTCCTCGACGTCCACCGGGGTGGAGACCGGCAGGTCGGCCAGCGGTTCCCCGGTGTACGGAGCGTTGGTGACGACCCGGGCGGCATCAACCGCCGCGACGACCCGCTCGGCCAGCCGCTTGATCAGGGCTGGAGTGAGCGAAGCCGGCAGCACGGAACCGCGGGCAGCGGTATGGGTGGGAAGGGTGGCGTGGTCGGTGGCCATGGCAGGACTCCTTACTACCGGCTGTGGGCCGAGGTCGGGACCGGCATGTGCAGGGCGAGCTGGCCCTCGCTGACGACATCGAACTGGATCGTGCGGATCGGGTTGAGGGAACGCAGATCGTCGGCCATGCGGCCCTCCCCCACCTGCAGCGCAAGATTGCGCGGGACCAGCTCCGTACCGGCCGCCAGCACGTTGGTCTGGCTCAGCGTCGAGTGCCACGCATCGCCGATCGAGGTGTACGAGGTGAGCGTCGAGACACGCTTGCCGCTCGGGTAGGCCCTCTGGGCAGGCGTGGCCGCCAGAAGTGACAGGTCCGTGCCGCCGTCGTCGTTGGCCACATGTGCAGTCGTCCGGTGGGCGTCGATATCGACGTCGAGGCCGGTGACCCACTTGGGGAAGCCGTACCCGTCGTGGCCGCGCACCTGGGCGATGTCCGTGCTCACCGGCAGGGACAACACGTAGGAATCAAGGTGCTCGTTCTTCAGGGCGGCGACGAGGTCGAAGAACCCGAGCTTGCCGTGCCGGGCCGGCTTCACGGCGATCCCGACGGCGGCCTCGGTGTAGAAGTCGATGTCGCACACGTCGTAGCGGAAGAACATCACAGAGATGAGCCCGAGACCCGGCGCGACCTCCAGCGGCGCCAGCTCCCTGGGCAGCCGAGCACGGATCGCCCGGGAGCGGGCGAGCATCGTGATCCGGGCGGTCGAGATGCGGTAGTAGAAGTTCGGTGTGAGCGTGGCACCTATCGGAGAGTCGACCCTGGTCTTGGGCAGCCGTCGGAAGAAGTCCACGCTGCTGACACGGGGATCGCGGGCGACTTCGTCCAGATCGGTGTCCATCCGGTAGCGGTCGTACAGGCCGCCCTTGGGGACCGTGACCGTACGGCCACCGAGATCGACCTTGACTGTTTCCTGCTGGGGCGAGGGCATCGACGCGGCTCCCTGATTCGAATGTTGACAGTGATTACATGAGGCTAACCTCCAATGTAAGCACCGTCAACAACCACATGCAGGCATGACGAAGCCGGGCCGGCCCCGCCAACAGGGCGTCGGCGGGCCCGGCCCAAGAGTCTCTGCGTACGAGGCAGCAGATGTGCGGCTTCCCTCAGCTGCCGTGCAGCGCCGTCTTCAGGAAGTCGACGGCGAGCTTGCGCGCGACGTTGGCCGCTCGGGTGTCGCGCAGACTGTCCAGCAGGAGGAAGTCGTGGACCATGCCGGCCACCCGGACCGAGGTGACGTCGACACCGGCCTCGCGCAGCTTGTTCGCGTACTGCTCGCCCTCGTCACGCAGCACGTCGGCCTCGTCGGTGATGACGAGCGTGGTAGGCAGCCCCCGAAGCAGTTCCAAAGGCGCCTGAAGCGGGGAAGCGTGCACTTCGGCGCGCTGGGCGGTATCGGTGGTGTAGGCGTCCCAGAACCACTTCATGCCGTCGCGGGTGAGGTAGTAGCCCTCGGCGAACTGCAGGTAGGAAGGGGTGTCGAAGTCGGCGTTGGTCACCGGGTAGAGCAGCACCTGGGCCTTGAGGTCGATCCCGCCGCGTTCCTTGTTCATCAGGGCGAACACCGCCGACATGCAGCCGCCGACCGACTCGCTGGTGACCGCGATGCGTGAGGTGTCCAGGCCGTGCTCCGCGCCGTGCTCCAGGACCCACTGGCCCACGACGTAGTTCTGCTCCACCTGCGTGGGGTACTTCGCCTCCGGCGCCCGGTCGTAGACGGGGAAGACGCCCGCGGCGTTCGCACCGACGACGAGTTCGCGGAACAGTCGGTCATGGGTCTTGTCGTCGCCGAAGACCCAGCCGGCGCCGTGGATGTAGAACACCACCGGCAGCGCACCCGTGGCTCGCAAGGCCGCGACTCACCTGCCGTCCACGGCCGACAACCGCGGCTGCGTCTCACTCCTATGCGGACCAGCAGCGGTCCACGGCTGCTTGGCCAGGGCAGCCGTGGAGGGATGTCTCGGGGAACGCGGGCGTCAGCGGCGGCGCAGGCGCTTGTTGGTGATGGGCGGGGTGGGGTTGATGTAGAAGTCGTCCCGGTTGACGTCGACGCCGGGCGGCACGATGGCGTCGATGCCGTCGAGGACGTCCTCGTCGAGTTCCACATCGGCGCCGGCGAGGAGGTCGGCGAGCTGCTCAGGCCGGCGGGGGCCGATCAGCACCGCGCTGACCGCGGGGTGCGCGCGCACGAAGGCGATCCCGAGGTGGGCGAGCGGCAGACCGGCTTCTGCGGCAAGCGCGGTGAGCTTCTGGACGGCCTCGGCCTTGGCCTGAACGCCGGGCTGGGAGAGGTCGAACGTCTTCGCGCCGAGCCCGGCGTTGCGGTGCCCCGTCGTCGGGTCGGTGCGGCCGGAGAGCCAGCCGGAGTTCAGCGGGCCGAAGGTGAGTACGCCCATGCCGTACCGCTGGGCGGTGGGCAGTACCCGGTTCTCCACTCCACGGGTGAGGATGGAGTACGGGGACTGCTCGGTGCGGAAGCGGTGGTGGCCGTGGCGCTCGGCCGCCCACTGGGCCTCCACGGTCTCCTCGGGAGCGAAGAAGGAACCGCCGACGGCACGGACCTTCCCGGCCCGGATCAGATCCGACAGGGCGGCGAGGGTTTCGTCGATGTCGGTGTCAGGGTCCGGGCGGTGCATCTGGAACAGGTCGATGTGGTCGGTGTCGAGGCGGCGTAGGCTGTCCTCGACCGCACGGTGGATCCATCGTGCCGAGCCGCCGCGCCGGTTGGGGTCCTCTCCCATCGGGAGCCCGAACTTGGTGGCCAGCACCACGTCCTCGCGGCGGCCCTTGAGGGCCTTGCCCACGATCACCTCCGACTCCCCGCCTGAGTAGACATCCGCGGTGTCGATGAGGTTGATGCCCGCATCGAGCGCACTGTGGATCATCCGGACGCACTCGTCGTGGTCGGTGTTGCCCATCGCGCCGAACATCATCGCGCCGAGCGCGTACTCACTCACTGACATGCCGGTGCCGCCGAGAATCCTGCGCTTCATCGTGGATCGCCTCCTGTTGAAGTGTGGCCTTGAACCTGTCCTTGAAGCCAAACACGGCCGTCGGCCGAGGTGAGAGGCCCTCCTTGACCGGGGGTACGGCAGGCCCCCCTCACGGCTCGGTGCTTGGGCCCACTGGATTAGCCGTGGTGCCACGGCCCGGGGGTCTGTTCGGGGCGAGCGCCGACCTCCTCATGGCCCGGCACTCGTACCGCGGGCGCGGACATGCCGGAAGCCTTCATCCCAGGGGGCGGCCTACCGGGGGGACACCAGAGCCCCTCGCCACTGAGGATCTGCCTTGTCCGCCGCGCTAGCGTGTCGCAGATGAGTGACCAGAAAACAGGCATTGAGCTGCGGGAATTTCTGCGGACTCGGCGGGCCCGCGTCACCCCGGAGCAGGCAGGTCTTCCCCTGCAGCCCGGGTGCGCGGCGGGTGCCCGGCCTACGTCGGGAGGAAGTCACCCGGTTGGCCGGAATCAGCGTCGACTACTACACCAGCCTGGAGCTACCCCGCGGACGCGGGGACGACGTTTCCAGGGCTTGTCCCAGAGTGAAGGGCAGAGATTCGGCTGCCGGGACCGATGAGGAGGACGGCGAGCCAGGCGGCCGGGACGTGGATGGTGCGCGCCTTGTTGACCAGGACGATGGCGTTGTCGTCCCGGTCGATGTGGCAGCGTTCGGCATAGAGGCTGGAGATGCGGTCTTCGAGCCTGTGTACGTCCTGCGGTCCGGTCCGCCACCAGGGTTCAGCCATGGTCCGCCTCGCTGGTGTGGAGCGGGGCGAGGGAGACGTCCTTCGAAGGTGACGGTGGACAGGGTGACGCGGGGGCCGTCGGGGCGTTTGTGGAGGCGGAGGATGTCGCGGCTGACGATGGTCACCGCTGGTCCGGCGGACAGGGCCTGGTCTTCGGTCTGCAGTCCGGGAGCGGGGGCGTTCACACCGCGTCGGCGGCGCGCTCCGAGCGGCACAGACCTCGAACCGGAAGAGACCCACGTTCAGCCGGCGAGCCTACGAAGGACGTCCTCGGATGGGGACCCGGGTTCGACGGTGTACACGCCGAGGGTCTGGTCGGACTCGCCCATGGGTGTGAAGGCTTCGAAGCCGAGCGTCAGGTCCCCTGCCAGCGGGTGCCGGTAGTGCTTGACACCGTGCCGGGGCAGATACACGTCGTGGTCCGACCACCACCGCCGGAAGTCCTTGTCGGCTGCGGAGAGATCGCTGACCAGCTGAGTGAGGCGGGGGTCGTGCGGATGATGACTGGCATACAGGCGCAGCATGCCGACGTTCTCGCGGGCGGTCTGAGGCCAGTCGACATAGAGCGTGCGAGCCGCGTCGTTGAGGAACATGTAGCGGGCCATGTTCGGCGTCCCGGGCGGGTGGGCGTCGAATTCCACGTACAAGGCGCGGGCCGGCCGATTCATGGCCAGAACATCCAGGCGGTGGCCGAGAAGCAGAGCCGGCATGTCAGCGATGTTTTCCAGCACGCGCAGCAGACCGGGGCGCGCTTGCTGGGCGGCCACGGGACGCGGCCGTTGCCGGGTGGCCTGGGCCAGAGCGAACAGATGGTCCCGTTCAGTCTCGTCGAGCTGTAGTACGCGGGCGACGGCATCCAGGACAGAGGCGGACACACTCGCGCAGCGCCCGCGCTCCAGGCGTACGTAGTAGTCGACGCTGACACCGGCCAGCTGCGCGACTTCCTCACGTCGTAGGCCGGGCACGCGGCGTGCGCCCGGGTGCGGGGCAAGGCCTGCCTGCTCCGGGGAGATGCGAGCCCGGCGGGTGCGCAGGAAGTCCCGCAGATCGGTCTCGGGCCGGTGCTCACTCACGCATCTCAGGCTAGCCGTGCGCACAGAGATCGTTCGGCTTTGAGAGGGGGGTCCGCTGGACCCCCGGCAGGCCGTCCCCCGGGACGAAGGCCCCTCTTCCTGGCCCTGCGCGGCCGGTGGTGCTCTGGATGCGTACCGGCCGGGCCAACCGGGGCCGGGACGGATCATCCACGAGCGGAGAACAGCATGCGACGAATCCACCTGGGGTCAGACGGTCTGACGGTGAGTGCCGAGGGACTGGGTTGTATGAGCATGAGCACGACCTACGGGCCGAGCGATCAGAAGGAGAGCCGGGCGACGCTGCGGCGTGCCGTCGAGCTGGGGGTGACGTTCTTCGACACCGCCGAGTCGTACGGGCTCGGCCACAACGAGCGTCTCGTGGGCCGCGCCCTGGCCCCGATCCGCGACGACGTCGCGATCGCGACCAAGGTCGGCTTCTCCTACGGCGAAGACGGCCGGATGATCGTGATCGACGGACGGCCTGTCGTGGACGGGCGCCCCGAACACATCGTGCGAGCCATCAAGGGATCGCTGGGGCGCCTCGGCACGGAACGCATCGACCTGGTGTACCTGCACCGGATCGACCCGACGGTGCCAATCGAGGAGACCATCGGGGCGATGGCTGACCTGGTGAAAGCCGGTCAGGTAGGCCACCTTGGTCTGTCCGAGGCGTCCGCGGCCACCATCCGGCGCGCCCACGCGGTGCATCCGATCACCGCAGTGCAGACCGAGTACTCACTGTTCGAGCGCGGCGTCGAAGCCAACGGTGTCCTCGCCACCGTGCACGAGCTCGGCATCGGGTTCGTGCCGTACTCCCCGCTGGGCCGCGGGCTACTCAGTGGCCGACTCAATGTGGAACAGCTGCATGCAAGCGATTTCCGAAACACTGATCCGCGTTTCCGCCCTGAGAACCTCGCCACAAACCTGCGGATCGTCGACGCCATCAGCCAGATCGCGGCGGACAAGTCCGTGACGCCGTCCCAGCTGGCCGTCGCCTGGACCATCGCCCAGGACGGGGTACCCATCCCGGGCACCCGTCGAGTGCGGTACCTCGAAGAGAACGTCGCGGCCGCGGATATCACCCTGTCCGCCCAGGAGATGGCGGCGCTCGACCAAGCCGCCCCCATCGGGGCAGCATCGGGTGACCGTTACGGCGCCGGGAACATGGAACTCCTCACACAGTGACCAGCCGGCCGGCAGGCGCCTAGCGCCGCTCCTCCCCCGCCGGGGATTCTAGGGTCACGGCGCCGACGCACTGGGTCCGGGTGTCCGGGTGGGCTTCGCAGCGTGTGGAGCCGCAGTGGCACCAGGCGTTGGCGCGGACGGTGGCCGCCTTCGCGTGCGCGGCCGCGTGCTGCGCGGCGAACCTGCGCAGCCGCCAGGTCTTTAGACCTGCCGGGCATCGTGCAGGCCGTGTTGCTGCAGGAGACGGTCGCGGAGCGGTCGGCGTAGCCGGTGAGGCGGACCGTCCAGGCCCGCCCCGGGACGCGCTCGATAGGGGTTGAGGTGCGCGGTCGTCACGCAGGGCTGTCCGTTCGTAGAGGAAGAGGTGCGGATCGCCCCGAGGGCAAAGGGATTGTTCACGCGACCGGGCACCGCACGCAGTACGGCGGGGTGCAGCGCGCCGCGCGGCAGCGTCCAGGATCTCGTTCAATGCGGTCATGCGCGTGTTCCGGGCGGCGCGTAGTGACGCAAGTAGTCACGTGCCTGAGGTTCCAGTCCGGACAGGTCATCGCCGTTGAGGGCATGCCAGAGACGGTTCTCGACCCAGAATCGATGCGCGAACTCCTCGAACGAAGGTGCACACCAGAGAATCGCGGCCCTTTGCTCCTCCGGGTTGTCGAGGTCGGTCTCTGTCTCTTCCCCGTCGCGCCGTGCCTCGTACTCGGACTCGTAGTCGAGGTAGGAGTGCACCACGAAGACCTCGCCCGAAGGGCGCAGGTAGAGGTACCAGATGACGCAGTCCTGTTGATCCCGCAGGAAGCGCACGAGGTAGGCGCCAGGCTCTACCGGGCTGGGCAGGGGCTTGGAGATGTCGGTCCAGCAACCGGTCACCGAGACATCGTCCAGCGAGCAGTGCAGCTTGGAGTCGGCCTGGAAGGTGGTGAAGTCCCGTGGCAGCGTCAAGCCCTTGGCCGCAAGGCTGCCTGCCAAACCGTTGAGCACCGTGACCTGTTCGGGAACAGGTTCGCCGGTACCGCCGAGCCATTGAAAGACGCCCATGAACTGGGTGGCTTCGACAGGCGGCAGGCTCTCGTAGGGGTAGTACCCGTAGGTGTAGCGGCAGGGCCGGTATTCACCCAGGTCGGTGGCACACCAAGCAGAGTCGAAGCCGACCGAGGACACGTCAGGCTCATCAGGCATCGGCCCCCCATTGATCACCGTGAGCGGAGTTGTCGGCGTCAGCATCGCACTGCCTACTGACACTCGCTGTGACGGGTGGGCCAGGCCCGCTCTCTCTCCTGCGCCTGGCCCGATGCCGTGGGCGGCGCCTTGCGAGATGGCTCGCGCGGCAGCGGTCATGGTTGTGCGTCGCGGGCGGCGGGCGAGTCTGAGGCGCATGGCGCGCCACAGTTCTCTCCGGATCGTGTTCGGACCCGTAGGCGGCGACGATCTTGGCGACCAGGACCTCGACTTCGGTGTTCCAGCCGAACTGCCGGTCGTATGCCTCACCGTGGGCCATCACCACCCATCCCAGCCGGGGCGGTCGGCACGGCGTATGACGGCCTTCTTCTGGTCTTGCTGCGCCATGAAACTGCTCTCCTGCCCCCCCCGTGATCACTTATCCACTGAAACACTTGTTTCAGTTAGATCGACAGCGCGGGTGCGCCCGCTCACGCCCCGCAGGCTGAGCCGAGCCCGACGAACACTCCGGTCCCGACACCGTCCGGACGTCGCCCGGAGTGCGTGAGTCCCGAAGTCTGTTACTTCGGGACTCCCAGACGGATCCGGGCCGGGCCGGGCACTACTTGAGCAGAAGGTGCAGGAGGCCCACCATGCCGACGCCGACCAGGAGGGCGACGCCCACGGCGGGGTGAAGCAGGGCGACATATGTGGTGGCCCCGTCGACCAAAAGCAGGAGCGCGGTACGCAGGTCGAGCCCGTTCCCGTTGTTCACCGGCCAGCCGCCTTTCGGGCGGCGGCATGGCCGTACAGGGCTTCGATCTCGCCGTGTGACGCTATGACCTTCGCGCGGGTACGCAGACGGGCCATGTGCCCTTCGGGCATCCGGGACGTCATCCCGAGCTCGGCGCCGATCGCCTTCTGGGTCATCTTTGACTCCCAGATCAGGCCTCAGATCGCCATGGCAACGGCACAATGCAACCAAGATCACGATTGCCTGAGCGAGGCATCGAGAGCTCTATCGGCCCTGTCCCACAGTTCAAGCAGTTCGAAGACTGTCTTTTGGTGACGCTCGCTGAGCCGAAGTACCGCCTCGCGGGAGGGAAAGCTGCATCCTTTGAGTACCTGCTCCCACATGCCTGCTGAGTATCCGGTTGCGTAGCTGAAGGCGTCCAGCGACAGGTTTCCTTCGTCCTTGATGCGGTGCAGCTCCTGGACCAAGTCGCGGACTTCGCGGGGAGCGGACAATGATCGCAGGTCGAAAGTGGCACCATTGGGGTGCCGCTGAGCTCGTGCAGGGCGACGAGGACTGGTCTGCTCGTCTCGGATGTCACCTGCGGTCTTGCTCTCGACTGTCCCGCCAGCATTCTCGGGGTTGTCCTGTTCCGCCTCTTCCAGCTGGCGTTCCAGGTCATGGCAGCGCTGTTCGTGGAACAGGCTGTGCTCCTTGGCACGCGCCAGTTCTTCTTTAAGGTCCGCTATCTCTGCCTTCAGCTGGTCGCGCTGCGTGCGAAGCGACTCTGCATCGTCCCGATACCAGGCGACGGCGTCAGCCGCCTCGGCCAGGGCGCGCCCGTGACCGGCCTCCAGCTCGCGCATCTGCAGTTCCAGGCCATTGATACGGTGTTGCCGGTCCTGCAACGCCTGCAGCAGCGTCTCCCGGTAGGCGTCCCACTGGCGCATTCGCCGATCATTGTCGGCCAGCTCGTCCTGCAGGAGCTGAATAGTGTGCTGCGGGGAGCCGCCGGCCTGCAGTGCCGTCCGGTGAAGCTCGCGGATGTGCTCGAGCGCTTCATCGGTCGGGCCTCCATGCCCCTGCGCGGCATCACTCAGTAGGTCCACGACAAACTCCCACGGGGGGACTCGCTTGCCGTTGAGATATCGCGAGATCGTTCCCGCGTCCCGGTGACGCCGCGCGGCATACCGGCGTACCGACATCTTCAGCCCGGCGAACACCGCACGCAGCGCCTCAGACAGCCTGCGGTTCTCCTCCGACAACTCTTCGTCCAACGGCTCCAGCGTGCTCGTGGCTCCCCCTCAGGTCTGTGCCGGCGTTGCCGGACCTCTCGGCAACATGCTGCCACTGCCGCAACACCCGAACCCTCTCGCAGCCTGAAAGTGCCGCAATGAGCAGCGCTTTCAAGGAGGGAACACCATGGACATCCGTACACGACGACTTGAGTTGATCGCATTCATCGCAGTCCTGGTCACCGGCGTTGTGCTGATCTGGCTGGGCATGCCACCCGACACTCTGGCCACCGTAGGAGTCGGCCTGTCCGATCTCTACAGCACGTGGCGCGGACACGCGAGCCACGCCAACCGTGCATCACAGCACACTCCACCCTCTGCCATGGGGAGTTGAGATGTCGCGGGGGGGCCGCACGGCGGGCTCGTCAGGGCGTACGCTGTGCGGGCGATGGGTGGCGGCACGGGGATGCCACTGGTGAGACAGCCCAACAGGGCATGCAGGCGGCTTCAACGCCGCTTCCCCTTCCACGGTCGGCGTCGGGCATCGGTCGCAGCCTCTGGTACGGCGTTCCCCCGCACCGGTCCGTCTCACGGGTCCGGCGGGCTGCACCGCTGCTCCCGCCCTGTCGACGACGGTGACGGCGCGGCAGCGGTCCCGCCGGTGGCTCCGCGACGTGGCCTCGCTCTCCCCCGCGGGCCGAATCCACCGGGCGCCAGCCGGTGCCTGGCGTGGTTGCAGTGCCCGGTCGGCAGGTAGGTCCGTCGGGCGGGAGGCGCAGCGGGGTTGGTCGGGGAGATCGTCCCGCCCGGCGGCGTGCTGGGTGTGCAGGCGGTCTGCGGCGGCTCAGGCGGGCGTAGACGGGGTGGCACCTGCTGCCGTGAGCAACCCGTATGGAGCCGATGACGTGAGCCCCCGCACCGCCCCGAACCCGCCGTATAGCGAGGGCACGGCCATCGGCCGGCAGCCGACCTCTTCCCAGGCCGATACACACGCGACCGTCGCAGAGCTCGCCGCCGGCCGGAGAGGTGCCGCGTGAAGGCCGCCGTGCCGCTGCGCCGCTCACCCTGCCCGCCGAGGTCGGTGACCGGATGGACCACACCCCCGAGTCCGCGTACGCGCATCTGCGTGACACCCGCCCCGCATGGTTCGCGAGTCCGTCCGGCGACGGTGCGATCGGCATCATGCGCTGGCCGATGACCGAGGGGCAGGCTCTGCACCGGGACGAGGACGGGCAACACCACCGACGGCTGCGGATCGTCCCCGCGCGGCCGGAGCCGTCGGTGGCCGTCCTCCCCCAGGTCGTACACGTCGACCGGTTCCGGCACGCGGCCGGCACCTGGCAGTGGGAGATCGTCAAAGGCGCCGGAGCCGCGGACATGGGCGACGCTCAGAACGCAGCCCGACAGTTGAAGGACCTGCTCGGGGGGAACGCCTCGGACGTGATCGGCCTGGGGCGGGTGCACCCGGACCCGACGGTCCTGGGCGAGGTGGTGATGCTGTACGCCGCACGCATCGACCGAGTGGGCGAGCTCGGGCACGGCACCGGGATCCGCCGGGCGCGCAGGGTCGCGTTCGCCGAGGCGGAGCAGATGGTGGCGACCGGTCAGATCATCGACGCGGTGACGATCGCCTCGCTGTTCCGGGCCCGGCAGGCGGGTCTCGGTGAAGAGGGCCCGGACGTGTGACAGGGGTGCAGGGACGTGACCGGCTGATGCGAGGGCGGCGGCGGGCGGGCGTCACCGCAGGGGGGCGGCCGCGACTGCTCGGGGTGGTGAGATGTCCCCGGGGAGGGAAAGCGATCACCAACGGCTCGCCGTGCTGCGCAAGCGCAGCACGGCACTGCCCCGGACGCCCACGTGCCGCCGGGTGCACCACCCGCGCTTGGTACTGAGTGCTGACAGGAGGCCGCATGTGACCGCCATACCCGAGGGCTGCGACTGGACCCGGATAAAGCGCGCCGACTTCGACGACTCCGCGCCGCTCAACCTGGTCGATGCGGCCGTGTGTCGGCCGGTGCCCGCCGTGCCCGACGAGTGCGGGACCCAGGCACTGTTCGGGAAGGACCCGAAGCCCCCGCGTCCGCGCCGCCCCCGCACGCCGGCCCCGGCATCCCTCGAGGACTCCGAGAGCACGGACACCTTGTTCTGAGTCAGGTTCTTCGAGCGCAGGCCCAAAAGACTCTGTGTGCTGGCACTTCCCCGGACCCGCCGCTGGTCAGCGTTGGCCGACGCCCGGCAGCCGGGTGCCGGGCATCGTCGAGCTGAGCGCCGAGTTCGGCATCGCCGCGTCGACGGCGCAGAAGGCCTTGGCGCACCTCCGGGAGACCGGAGAGGTGCGAACCGAGCTGGGCCTCGGCACATTCGTCGCCGACTCGAAGTAGGCCGGCTAACGTCGACGGCGGCGGATGGCCGCCAGCGCAGCCGCTTCACGCAGTGCGGCTTCAAGGCGTTCGTCGGCGGCCTTGGACTTCTCGATGGTCTCGGTGGCGACGGCCACGGCCGCGTTGATGTTCCGCTGCCTCCTCGGCCTGTCGCTCTCCGGACCTCTCTCCGTTAGAGCGAGTTGAATCCTCTGGATGCCGAGCAGTGACCTCAGGAACGCTTGATTCGAGTCTCGGTACGCCTGCACCAGCTCAGGCGTCGTGTAGAGCGTCAGCTTGGTGACGACCAGCCGGGACTGCTCGTCTTGGTGCCCCGGGTCGAGATCCTGAGGGCTCATGCCGCTGGGCAGCTCCCTCCGAGCCCAAGAGGTGTCGCGCGTGTTGCCGTGGGCGAGCATCTTCCGGTGGGCTTCCTCGATGGCGTCGGCTCGACGCTCCCAGATCTTGAACTCGCCCTCACGGTCACGAGTCGCGCGCTGGGTGAGGCTGGACGAGATCAAGGTGGCCACCGCGCCGATGACGGCCCCCAAAAACCCAGCACCGGTACTGATCAGAGCGAGGGCAACAGGTGTGATCGTCACGCCGTGAGCGTAGGCACGAACGAGGCCGTATGCGCGCGCTTCGACGCAGCTCTTACACATTGAGGTGTACGTCGGCGACGGGTGGCAGCGGGTCGTACGACTGGGCGACTACGAGCCGCCTGCGGACGGCAGTTGGGACGATGACCTGATGGCCGACCTTCGAACCTTCTTGGCGGCTAACCTCGGCCCGTTCTGGATCGAGACCGTGGACAACCCGCACGGCGTCCTGTTCGGACCCGGGGTGCCTCGGCTGTTCCGGCTAACCCCCGCCGCCTGACGGCGAGGCCCCGGAGAGCAGCGCGGCTCTCCGGGGCCTCCGCGCGTTCAGGCGGCTCCGCCTGACAGCACACCGAGCGCGCCCAGCACTGCGAGGGACAGTGTCATGACGCCGATGAACGCCCCGCCCCCGAAGAGAACAGCGTCACGGTGGCGTGCTCCTGGCTTGTGGCTCAGATAGCCCGCCAGGATGCCAAGGAGGGCGGAGAGCAGCGCGCAGATCACGACGATCAGCACCTTTACACCGAGAGGGAGATTCAACGGTCCGATTGCCTTTCCCGTGGCGCTCGGACCGGGTGTCAGACCTCAGCCCGACCGCCACGTGACACACGTGTGGTCTAGCTGAGGCCCACCGACGTCTGGGGCTCATTGGGGATGGCCTGGCCAGAGCCGCCGGGTAGCCGTTCTCCCTTTTGTGCTGGCACATATTGCGACGCACAGCCGCCGTGCGGCCGCTGACCTGAGACGTCGGACTCAAGCTCGCGATGTAACCCTGTGGGGCCGCTGGCCCCCTGCTACTGGCAACTCTACCCGAAATGAACCGTGTTGAAGGGGATACACCGTGGCGGGCGTCCCCGGGGGCCTCGTGCGGGCGGGTACGGCCGGACGCCCCGCGCGGGCACGAGAGGCCGCCGGAGACCCCACGGGAGGCCGGGACGACATATGCCCGCGTCCGGGCCCGGCCGCACGAACGCCGGAGGGGCACCCCGATATGGGGTGCCCCTCCGGTGAGAGACCGTTCACTCAGCTGCGGCCACGTGGGACCACCCAACCACGACGCTTACGGCTGACATAACAAACTCAACAATCTTCATGCCAACCTCCACCATGCGATTTGAAGTTATACGAACAATGGCGCTGCTCTTGCGGTAACTGCGGATGACCTTGGAAAACTCGTAGGTGTGCCAAAAAGCCATACCAACCGCAAGCGTGGTAGCCGGGATTGAACCGGCCGCAGCGACAGCTCAATGAACGCTCTCAAGTTCAAGTGTACCGGAAAGGCGCCGACTTGAACAGGGCGCACGTTCACCCCGGGAGATAGCCGGCCTAACGACGAGTGAGCCGCTTCACTACTTCTCGTGATTGCCGCGGAGACCCGTCGACCAGGTCAGGACGCTTGCTGCAACCGCAAGTCCGACGGGGATTGTGCCCGTGGGGACCTACATGGCCTACTGGGATCAGAACGGGCTCATAGCCGTCCGGCCCTCGCCTTCATCGGCGGGTGATTGCAACCGGGGAGCGGGGAGAAGCCTAGGAGCGGGCCGCAACATGACGGCCTGCGAGGGTGGACCGAATCGGGGCCACACCCGCGTTGATCGAGGCGCGAACGTTCCCTTTCGAGGAACTCCCATGCCCGCCCTGCATTTCGACCCTGCCGCCTTGCGGCGCATTCGTGAAGAACGCGGCCTGAGCCGCCAGCAGCTCGCCGACCGCGTCGGCCGTCACGTCTCCTCCGTCAACCGCTGGGAGTACGGAATCAAGACGCCGCTCCTGGACGGCATCGGCGAGCTGGCCGACGCCTTGGGCGTCGAGTACACCGAGCCAGCCAGAACGTGCACGGCCCGAGGTCGACAGGCGGCCCGAGCGTGGAAGGGCTGCGGGCCGCGAGGCGTGACGCAGGCGTGGCCGGGCGGTTCTTCTACCGGGAAGGCCGGACCCCGCTGGACTGGGCGGTGGTCCGGGGCGAGTCGGTCTTGGGCGACGGCACGATGACCGAGGACCAGGCCGCCGAGATCCGAAAGTCGTTCGGGATAGGAGCCGACCACCGGCACGCCCTCCAGGCCGCCGAGTCCCACGTGGATCGGCACGACCCGGTCACCGGCCACAAGATCCGGACCTACGGGGACGGCCGGGTCGTGGATCTGGACGCCGAGGAGAACCAGCCGGAGAGGTCGGCCCGGGTCGAGTACCCCCGGGTCTGGTACGGGGACGACCCGGCCGCGTAGCCGCAGCCAGATCGGTGCGCGGAACAGGCGTCAGCCCTCCCGTTCTGGGTGTCGCTCGTCTGGTCCGGACCCGGTCCGCCGGATCTTGCCGACCAGGCAACGCCGAGGTCTGCGAGATCCGGACCGGGTCCGCCCGATCTTGTCGACCTCGACCCCTACCGGCGCGGCGGACCCTCTGGCGCCCGCCGGACCGGGTCGCTACATTGATCCACATGTTCCTCCTCCTGGCGTAGAGCGCGCACCGGACCGCGAAGCCGATTACCGGCCCTCGTGTCCCTCGGTGTCCCCTCTCCCGCCTCCCGAAGAGGAACTTCCGCGTGTCCACGCACCCTTCGCGGCCCTCGTACGCCGCCGTTCTGCGCGTCCCGCACGCGCGCCGCACCTTCGCCGCGGCTCTCGCCGCGCGCCTGTCCTACGGCACCGTCTCCCTCGCCGTCCTGCTGTCCGTCACCCACGCCACCGGGTCCTACGCCGTCTCCGGCGCGGTCATGTCCCTGTTCGGGGCGACGTCGGTCTTCCTGATGCCCTTGCGGGCCGCGCTGATCGACCGGCACGGCCCCCGCCGGGCCCTGCCGGTCATGGCCGCGGTGTACGGCGTCCTGCTGTGCGCCCTGGCGGCCCTGACCTGGCGCCCCGGGGCGCCCGCGGCGGCCGTGGCCGGGGTGGCCGCCCTCGCCGGGGCGTGCGCGCCCCCGCTCGGTCCGACCATGCGCGCCCTGTGGGCCGATATCGTCCCCGACCGGGCCCTGCTGCAGCGCGCGTACAGCCTGGACGGGGTCGCCGAGGAACTGCTCTACGTCTCCGGTCCGGTCCTGGTCGGCGCGCTGGTCGGGCTCGCGCCGCCGGGCTCCGGAATCGTGCTGAGCGCGCTGCTGATCGTGGGCGGCACCTGCGCCTTCGTCATGTCCCCGGTGATGCCGGGTCCGCGCCCCGCGGCGGCGAAGGGCCGTCGCGCCGGTGCCCGGGGCCTGCTGCCCCCGGTCGCCGTGGCCCTCGGGGTCGGGCTGGCGCTCAGCGGGGTGGACCTGCTCGCGGCGGCCTTCACCGCCGAACGGTCCTACGACCCGGCGCTCGTGCCCTGGGTGCTGGGCGCGCTCTCCGCGGGCAGCGCGGCGGGCGGCCTGGTCAACGGGGCGGTGGCGTGGCGGGCTCCCGCGCGGATCCGGCTGTGCTGGTTCGCGGTGGGTCTCGGGGCGGTGGTTGCGGCCGCGGGCCTGGCGCCCGGGCTGTGGACGTTCTCGGGCGCCATGGCGCTCGCGGGGGCGTTCATCGCCCCGGCGCTGACGACGGCGTACCTCCTGGCCGACGAGAGCGCGGCCGAGGGGGCCCGGACGCAGGCCGGGGCCTGGGTGAACACGGCGGTCAACGCCGGGAGTTCGGGGGGGGGAGCGCTGGTGACCGGGCTGCTGATCGGCCGGTTCCCCCTGGCCGTGTGCTTCACGGCGGCCGGTGCCACCGCCCTCGCGGCGGCCCTGGCCGCGGCGCTCGGCGGGCGGTCACCCCTGCCCGCGTCCCGGCGGCGCGAAGGGGCCACCGTGGCCGCGGGTGGCGAGGGTGCCGGTGCCCGGACGGGGGCGGGGGAGGCTGCCGTCGGGGGCCGCTAGGTCATCTCCTCGAAGTCCCGTCGTCCGGCCCTGGGGCGCCGCCACCGTTCAGGGGCGCCCCCGCTGTCCCCTCAGGTGCTCGGCGATCGGCTTGGGCGCCTTGTCCAGCTCTCAACCCCGCGGGGGCCACCGTCGGCCTCCACGACATCGCCGAAGGCGCTCGCCTCCCTCGGTGGAGTGGGCCGCGTAAGCCGGCCCCGCGCCGGGGCCGGGGGCCGCCGAGTCACGAACCGGACCCTGGTCTCGTCCGCCTGGGCATCCCAGTCTTCGCGGCCTCTGTACCTCAACCGAACATCCTGCGTACCAGCGGCGTGCAGGGTGCGATCCCGCATGCCGTCGGTAGAGCCCCGCACCCTCCCACTCCCCCAACCGGCAGCCCGTTGCGCCCCTGCAGGCGTCACGCGCTGACGGCTGCTGAACGCGAACGCTGCCGACATCGCCAGGCCCGCGTCCTGCGCCGCGGCGAGCAGAAGCGGCTGTCCGAGCGCTTCGTCCCGCCCCTGGGGCAGTCGCTCGCATACCGCGTCGGCCCGCACAGGAAGCGGGCCGACGTCCGCGAGTCGGGCCAGGCCGGACGGGGGTCAGCGGGCCTGGGCGCGCGCTTCGTAGTGTTCCTGCAGCCGAAGCAGCATCGTGGGGCAGTACTCGGCGAGCGGCCGGTGCTGGTCCTCGTCCAGGACGAAGGCGACGGTGTGGACGCCGTCGTCTCCGCGGAGGACCGCGCGGGGCTGGGAGCGCGCAGGTTGGGCCAGTAGCGGCCGTGTGCGAACCCGGAGGCTGCCCTCCGGGCGGCGCCCACCTTCACCGCGCTCAGGCCCGCGGCCGGAGCCGCAGCAAGCAGGATCGGCCCCGTTACAGGCGCCATCGCGAGCGTCGGCCAGGGGGGGGCCGGATTTTCCCAACCGCTCCCAGGCGGCCTGCGGGCCCAGGCACAGCTCAGCGCGGGTCCTCGTGACGGGGGTCCGACCGCAGGTACGCACGCCAGCCGCCGAACGAGGTGATGTCACGGGCACCCTCGACGGCCAGGGGCTCGCAGAGGAAGCCGGTCACCGAGCTGCCGTCCGCGAGTTCCACGCTGCCGAGCGCCATCGGGCGGGGCAGCGCCGCGGCCAGCGCGCCCAGCCCCTCGGCGGGCAGCCGCCACACCTCGGCCTCGACGGCGCCGCCGCCCGCACCGACCCGGACCAGACCGGGCTTCGCGGGCACCGTGTCCAGCGCGTACAGCCGGTAGGCGGGGGCGGTCGTGGTGGTGCGCAGCAGCCGGCCCCCTGCGGCGAGCAGTTGCCCGTTCAGGGGCTGACCGGACAGATGCGCGCCGACCACGGCCAGCGGCAGCGGCGGGGCGGTGAGCGTTGCGGCGATGCGGGCGAGCCGCTCGTCGGTGAAGGCGGGGCCGATCAGCATGACGCCGAACGGCAGCCCGTCCACCTCGCCGGCGGGGACGGCCACCGCCGCCAGGTCGAAGAGGTTGGTCGAGTTGGTGAAGCGGCCGAGCCGGGCGTTCGCGCCCAGCGGGTCGGCCGCGACCTCGGCGATGGTCGGGTGGCCCGGTGCGGTCGGCAGCAGCAGGGCGTCCGCGTCGCCGAGTGAGGCCAGGGCGCGCAGTCGGAGGGACTCCAGCCGCCGCCGGTCCGCGTAGAGCCGGTGGGCCCGGACGTCCCCGGCCCGGGAGATGATGCCGGCCACGGTCGGGTCGAGGTCGGGGGAGCCGGCGTGTGCGTCGACGAAGGCGCCGACGGCGGTGTAGCGCTCGGCGACGAACGCGCCCTCGTACAGCATCGCGGCCGCCTCGGTGAAGGGTGCGAGGTCGACGGTCAGCAGTTCGGCGCCCGAGTCGGCGAGCCGCTGCGCCGCGGCATCGAAGGCCTCGGCCCAGCCCGGGTCCAACGGGCCGAGCTGCCCGGCCCGCGGTACGGCGATCCGCCACGGCCCCGGCCGGCGTTCGGCCGGGGCCGTGGGCGCGCGTCCGGACGGTGCCGCCATGAGGGACAGGGCCTGCTCGGCCTCTGGGAGGGTACGGGCGAAGACCGTGACGCAGTCGAGTGAGGCGCAGGCGGGGACGACGCCCTCGGTCGGTACGAGTCCGATGGTCGGCTTGAGGCCGACGATCCCGTTGAAGGCCGCCGGGATGCGGCCCGAGCCTGCGGTGTCCGTGCCGAGCGCGATGTCGGCGACGCCGAGCGCGACGGCGACCGCCGAGCCGGAGGAGGAACCGCCGGACACGCGCTCCGGTGCGACGGCGTTGCGGACCGCGCCGTAGGGGCTGCGGGTGCCGACTAGGCCGGTGGCGAACTGGTCGAGGTTCGTGGTGCCGAGGACCACCGCGCCCGCCGCCCGCAGCCGGGCCACCGCCGGGGCGTCCGCGTCCGGCGGATACGCGTACGCGGGGCAGCCGGCGGTGGTCGGCAGCCCGGCCACGTCGATGTTGCCCTTGACCGCGAGCACCGTCCCGGCCAGCGGCAGCCGGTCACCGGCGGCCACCTTCGCGTCGACCGCGGCGGCGTCCGCCTCGGCCTGCGCCCGCGGGCGCAGGCCGATCCACACCTCGGGCCGGTCCACCCGCGCGATGCGCGCGTAGGCGGCCCGCACCCGCTCCACCGCCGTGATCACGCGGCCGCCTCCAGGTTCTGCGCGGGAGCGAGGACGACGAGGGCAGTACCCGCCTCGACCTGGCTGCCCGGCCTCGTCAGGACCCGCACCACGACGCCGTCGGCGGGGGCGGGGACCCGGGACTCCATCTTCATCGCCTCCAGCACGAGGAGCGGTTGCCCGGCCGACACGCGGTCGCCGACCTCGACGCCGACCTGCCAGACGGAGGCGGCGAACTCGGCCTCGACCAGATGGCCGCCCTCGGGCACGTCGATGTCGGCGGCCGGCGGGGGCACCTCCGCGGCCGACTCGGCGCGAGCGAACTCGCCCGCCGCCTTCCAGGCCGCCCGTTCCGCGTCGAACGCCGCACCCTGCCGGGCCCGGAAGGCGGCGATGGAGCCGGCGTTCTCGGCGAGGAAGCGCCGGTGGTCGGCGAGTGAGAAGGACCCCTCCTCGATCCGAGGGACGAACCGGCCGGAGACGATGTCCGCGCGCAGCTGATGCAGTTCCTCCGCCTCGACCGGGTACCACCTGATCCGGTCGAAGAAGCGCAGCAGCCAGGGCCTGCCCGGCTCGAAGGCGCCGCGCTGCCGCCAGCCCGACCACACCTGGGTGGTGCGGCCGACGAACTGGTAGCCGCCGGGGCCCTCCATCCCGTAGACGCACAGGTACGCGCCGCCGATGCCGACCGAGTTCTCCGCGGTCCAGGTACGGGCGGGGTTGTACTTCGTCGTCACCAGCCGGTGCCGCGGGTCCAGCGGCGTGGCCACCGGCGCGCCCAGGTACACGTCGCCCAGGCCCAGGACCAGGTACTCGGCGTCGAAGACGGTGCGGTACACCTCGTCCACCGTCTCCAGGCCGTTGACGCGGCGGATGAACTCGATGTTCCAGGGGCACCACGGGGCGTCGTCGCGCACGCCCGCCATGTACCGGGCGATGGCCTCGCGGGTCGCCGGATCGTCCCAGGACAGCGGCAGGTGGACGGTGCGGCTGGGCACCACCAGCTCGTCGGTGGCGGGCAGTTCCTCCTCCACACGCCGGGCGATGCCGAGCAGCTCGTCCAGCGGCAGGACACCGGGGTCCGTCCGCACCTGCAGGGAGCGGATGCCGGGGGTCAGGTCCGCCATCCCGTCCGGGCGCCGCGCCGCCAGCGCCTGCGCGAGCGCGTGGATCCGCATGCGCAGCGCCAGGTCGAGCTGCATCGGGCCGTACTCGATGAGGAGGTTGTCGTCGCCGCTGCGCCGGTACGTCACCGACGGGCGGGTCCCGGTCTCCGGCAGGCGGGCGAGGACGCCGCCGTCGACGACGGGCGCGCGGTCGGCCCGCGGGGCCGCCGCCGGGTTCCGCCGCAGCCCGGCGGCCGCCTCGGTGGTCACGGGGACGAAGCGGACGGTGTCGCCGGGGCGGAGCTGCCCGAGTTTCCAGCGCTGCCCGGTCACGACCGTGGCCGGGCAGACGAAGCCGCCGAGCGAGGGCCCGTCGGGTCCGAGCAGGACGGGCATGTCGCCGGTGTAGTCGACGGCGCCGACGGAGTACGGGGTGTCGTGGATGTTGGACGGGTGCAGGCCGGCCTCGCCGCCGTCGGTGCGCGCCCACCGCGGCTTGGGGCCGACGAGGCGTACGCCGGTGCGCGCCGAGTTGAAGTGCACCTTCCAGTCCGCGCCGTAGAAGTCGCGGATGTCGTCCTCGGTGAAGAACTCGGGCGCGGCGTGCGGGCCTTCGACCGCGCCGATGGACCATGCGCCGACGAAGGCCGGGCGCCGGTCCGGGGGAACGGCGCAGGCCCCCGCACGTCGTTCGCCGCCGTGCAGGACGTCGCCCGCGCGCAGGGCGCGGCCGCCGTGCCCGCCGAACCGGCCCAGGACGAAGGTGGCCGCGCTGCCCAGGAACTCCGGTACGTCCAGGCCGCCCGCGAACAGCACGTAGGTGCGCAGGCCGTGCTCGTGGGGCGCCCCGACCGCCAGGGTCTGCCCGGCCCCGACGGTGACCGGCTCCCACTGCGGTACGGCGGTGCCGTCGACGGTCACCGGCGCGGGCGCGCCCGTGACGCAGACGGTCGTCGGGTGGGTGAACCGCAGGGACGGCCCGTGGAGGGTGCACTCGAGGCCGGGCGCGCCCTCGGCGTTGCCGAGGGCGGTGTTGCCGAGCCGGAACGAGAGGTCGTCCATCGGCCCGCACGGCGGGACGCCGACCTGCCAGTGGCCGGTGCGTCCCGGCCAGTCCTGGACGGTGGTCAGGGTGCCCGGCGCGACGACCTCGACGCGGGGCGTGGGGTCGCCGATCCCGGCGAGGGAGGCGGTGCTGTGGGTCGCCGCGCGCACGCCGGCGTCGTCCAGCGCGGCGCGCACCAGGCCGAGGTTGGTCTCGATGCCGTCGAGGCGGGTGGCGGCGAGTGCCGCGTCCAGCCGGTCGAGCGCCTCGGCGCGGTCGGCGCCGTACGCGACGACCTTGGCGAGCAGCGGGTCGTAGGAGGTGGTGACCTCGGTGCCGGTCTCCACCCAGGTGTCCACGCGGATCCCTTCGGGGAAGGCGACCCGGGTGAGCAGACCCGCGCTCGGGCGGTGGTCGCGGGAGGGGTCCTCGGCGTAGAGGCGGGCCTCCACGGCGTGGCCCTTCGGTGCCGGCGGCGCGCTGACGACGGCGGTGTCGCCCTGTGCGAGGCGCAGCATCCACTCCACGAGGTCGACGCCGTAGATCTCCTCGGTGACCGGGTGCTCCACCTGCAGGCGGGTGTTGACCTCCAGGAAGTAGGCCTCCTCGCGTGCGGCGTCGTACACGAACTCCACCGTGCCGGCGGAGCGGTAGCGCACGGAGGCGCACAGATCGCGGGCGGCGGCGGTCAGCCGCTCGCGGACCCGGTCCGGGAGGTTCGGCGCCGGGGCCTCCTCCAGGACCTTCTGGTTGCGGCGCTGCAGCGAGCAGTCGCGGTCCCCGAAGGTAACGACACGGCCCTCGCCGTCGCCGAAGACCTGCACCTCGACGTGGCGGGCGGACTCCACGAGCCGTTCCAGGAAGACGCCGGCGGAGGAGAACGAGGCGGCGGCCACGCGCTGCACCTGCTCCCAGGCGTCGGCGAGGTCCCCGGCGTCGCGGCACGCCCGCATGCCGATGCCGCCGCCACCGCCGGTCGCCTTCAGCATCACCGGGTAGCCGATCTCCTCGGCCGCGGCGAGGGCCGCGTCCACGTCGGGCAGCAGCCCGGTGCCCGGGGCAAGCGGCACACCGGCTGCCTGAGCGGCCGCCCGCGCGGTGTGCTTGGCGCCGAACAGTTCGAGCTGTTCGGGCGTGGGGCCGACGAAGACCAGGCCCGCCTCGGCGCAGCGGCGCGCGAAGCCGGCGTCCTCGGACAGGAAGCCGTAGCCGGGGTGGACGGCGCCCGCCCCGGTGTCCTTGGCCGCCCGCAGCACCAGGTCGGCGTCCAGGTAGGACTGCTTGGCGGGGGCCGGGCCGAGCCGTACGGCCTCGTCGGCCAGCCGGACGTGCTCCGCCCCGCGGTCCGGGTCGGAGTAGACCGCGACGGTGCGCAGGCCGAGCCGGCGGGCGGTGCGGATGACGCGGGAGGCGATCTCGCCGCGGTTGGCCACCAGCAGGGTGTCGAACGTCATGGCTCTCAGCTCCCGTCCGGCTCGGCGACGGTCGCCCGCAGGGCGGTCGGGTCGAATCCGTTGCAGGGGTTGTTGATCTGCGGGCAGTTGGACAGCAGCACCAGGACGTCCGTCTCGGCCCGCAGCACGACCTTCAGGCCCGGGGCCGAGAGGCCGTCGACGATGGCGAGGGTGCCGTCCGGCTCGATCGGCACGTTCATGTACCAGTTGATGTTGGACACCAGGTCGCGCTGGTCCAGGCCGTGTCTGGCGCCCTCCGCGAGGAAGTTCTCCACGCAGGCGTGCTGCGACCAGGTGTGGTGCCCGTAGCGGAGGGTGTTGGACTCCTTGGAGCAGGCGCCGCCGATGGTGTCGTGCCGCCCGCAGGTGTCCTCGAGGACCGTCATCAGCGGCGTGTGCTCTCCCGACAGCAGCACCGAGCCGGTGGTCAGGAAGATGCCGCCCTGGGCCTGGACGGTGTCGGGGGCGCTGTAGCGCACGGACGTGTCGTGCGCGTCGTAGACGAGGAAGTCCGCGGCCTGGTTGCCGTGCAGGTCGGTGATGGTCAGCAGCGAGCCCGCGCGGAGGACGGCGGACCAGGCGGCGCGGGCGGGGACGGTCGCGTCGGTGACGATGCGTCCTGCGCGGGTGGGCGTGGTGGTCATCGGGTCTCCTTCGTGGATACCCCTGCTTTCGGGCCGGGGAGGAAACGAGGCTCCCGCGGAGCGGGGCAGGTAAAGGTGATTCGCTGCCAGGGCGATGCGGCGTCTATGGCCACCGCCCAACCCCCGCCGTTCACAGGGAAGTTGATACTGTGTGAGCTATGGCGCAGCAGGTCAGGCGGGCGTTCAAGTACCGCTGTTACCCCACGAACGAGCAGGCAGCGGAGCTGTCCCGCACGTTCGGCTGCGTCCGTCTCGTGTACAACAAGGCGTTGGAGGAGCGCACTCGGGCCTGGTACGGCGAGCAGCGCCGCGTCTCCTATGTGCAGTCGTCGGCGGCGCTGACGGAGTGGAAGAGGACCGAGGAACTGGCCTTCCTGACGGAGGTGTCCTCCGTTCCTCTTCAGCAGGTCTTGCGTCACCTTCAGACCGCGTTCGGGCACTTCTTCGCCAAGCGAGCGAAGTACCCGCGCTACAAGAGCCGGAAGAAGTCCCGAGCGTCGGCCGAGTACACCCGCAGCGCCTTCAAGTGGCGTGACGGGCGACTGACTTTGGCGAAGATGGCTCAGCCGCTGGACATCCGTTGGTCGCGTCCCCTGCCCGCGGGTGTGGAGCCGACCACGGCGACCGTGTCCCGCGACGCGGCAGGACGTTGGTTCGTGTCCCTGCTGTGCGAGGACACCATCACTCCGGCCCCCGCCACCACGGCGGCCATGGGCATCGACGCCGGAATCACCTCCCTGGTGACCCTGTCGACCGGGGAGAAGATCACCAACCCGAAGCACGAGCGCCGCGACCGCCTCCGGCTGGCGCGCGCAGCGGGAGCTGTCGCGGAAGGCGAAGGGCTCGGCCAACCGCGAGAAGGCCCGGCGCCGTGTCGCCAAGGTTCACGCGCGGATCGCCGACCGGCGCCGCGACTTCCTGCACAAGCTGTCGACTCGTCTCGTCCGTGAGAACCAAACGGTCGTGATCGAGGACCTCACCGTCCGCAACCTGCCGAAGAACGGCAAGCTCGCGCGAGCCATCTCGGATGCGTCGTGGACGGAACTTCGCTCCATGCTGGAGTACAAGTGCGCCTGGTACGGGCGCGAACTCGCCGTGATCGACCGCTTCTTCCCCAGCTCGAAGCTGTGCGGGGCCTGCGGCACGGTGCGCGGGAAACTGCCGCTGAACGTCCGCGAGTGGACGTGCGCCTGTGGCGCCGTGCATGACCGTGACGTGAACGCGGCACGCAACATCCTGGCCGCCGGGCTGGCGGCGTCTGCCTGTGGAGACGGTGTAAGACCTCAACGGGAGTCCTCCCGGACGGGGCGGTCGTCGGTGAAGCAGGAACCCCAGCGGGCGACCGCTGGAATCCCCCGCCTTTAGGCGGAGAAGGAAGTCAAGCGATCCCCCTGGCGGCGAGGTGCTCGGCGGTGTTGAGGAAGGCGCGGCGGCCCTCGGGCGTGGCGTTCCACAGCGCGTCGTGCGGGCCGGTCGGCCGGGCCCGGTACGCGAGGACCTCCAGGGGGCCGCAGACGTAGTCCGGGCGCGGGTCCAGCGGGTGCGGGACGTTGGCGATCAGCACGGTCAGCGGCTGCTCGGCGCGCAGCGTGACGGACCCGCCGGGGCCCGCGGAGCCGGTGAACGCGGTGGTGCCGTCCCCGTTGATCCGGACGCCCTGGAAGAAGGAGACGGACGGCGGGACGTCCCGCGGGCCGAGCCCGTTCTTGAGGGCGGCGAGCTTGAACAGCTCACGTCCGGCGGGGGAGGCCGACTGAGGGGACCCGTCGCCGTAACGGGCGGTGTTGCGGGCCAGGGCGGAGGTGCCGGTGAGGGCGTCGTGCCGGCCGGAGGTGTCCGCGGTGACGGACGCGAGGACTCGGCCCTGGCCGGACAGGAGCAGGTGTCCCACGCCGAGGTAGGCGTTCCAGAGCACCTTGACCGTGTCGGCCGTGTTCAGCCGCTCCCACGGGCGGTCCGCGCTGTACAGCAGGACGTGGGCGCACGCGTCGCCGGTGAGGTCGGTCAGCTGCAGTTCGGTGCCCCGCGCGAGGATCTTGTGGGTGTAGTTGCCGCCCGCCACGGTCTCGGCCCACACGAGGTCCTCACCGGCGATCCCCTCCGGCGGCGCCGGCCAGTCGCTCGCGGGGAGTACGGGCATGGTGGCGGACCTGCTGCCCTCCTGGGCGCGGGCATGGTCCCGGGCACCATGGGCCGACGCTGTCGCTGACGGTGTCGTCACGGCTGAACCTCCGGCTCGGCGCTATTTCTGTCGTGTGACAGAAATTAGGGGCGGGTCGGGTCCTGGCCGTTGCCCGTGCGTTTCCGGGCGGTAACCGCCGCCTCACCGCCGCCGGTCGGCGCCCGGGCGGCCTGCGGCCCTGTGCGAGGATCACGGAGTGAGCCCGCCCACCAGCAGAAGAGTCGGCCGCCCCCGTGCCCAGGAGCGTCCCGCCAGTGGACTCCCGCCCCGCGAGGAGGTGCTGGCCGCCGCCGCCGAACTGTTCACCGCGCACGGCTACACCGCGACCTCCACCCGCGCGGTCGCCGAGCGGGCCGGGCTGCGCCAGGCGTCGCTGTACCACTACTTCGACGGCAAGGAGGCGATCCTCGCCGCGCTGCTCGAAGGGACCGTCCGCCCCTCGCTGGAGATCGCACGCGAGCTGGTGAGGCGTACCGGGACGGCCGCCGAGGCGCGGCTGTGGGCGCTGTGCCACTCCGACGTGCTGCTGCTGTGCGGCGGCCCGCACAATCCGGGGGCTCTCTACCTGCTTCCCGAGGCGCAGACGGAGCGCTTCGCCGTCTTCCAGCAGGTCCGGGACGAACTGAAAGCCGCGTACGGAAAGTTGCTGACGGACACGGAGCCGGGCGCGGCCCTCGCCGCGGAGGAGCTCGCCCTGCGCACGGACCTCGTCTTCGGCCTCACCGAGAGCGTGATCCTCATCCGGCGCGCCGACCCGGCCCGCGATCCGCGGGCCCTCGCCGCGGCGACGGCCGACGCGGCACTGCGGGTCGCGGGCGTGCCGCAGCGCTTCCTGGCACGGCAGCGTCGCGAGGGGCAGCGGCTCCTCGCGACGTGGCGGTGACGGCGCGCCCGGGGCGCGGGTCCGCTCAGACCGGTGCGGCCTCCGCCGCGTCCGTGCGGCCCGGCTCCCCGGCCGCCGCGGCGGCCGGCGCGCGGCGGCGGCACAGCACGCCGGCGGCGACCGTGGCGCCGACGAACAGGACGGTGAACCACTGGAAGTACCAGTGGCCGCCCGCCGGGTCGTACACCCCGGCGCGGGGCCAGGAGAGATTGACCGTCATGAGCAGCCCGTACCCGACCGCCAGGGCGTTGACCGGCAGACCCCAGCGGCCCAGGGAGAACAGCGGCCGGCCCAGCTCGTCGCGGCCGCCGTCCTCCGGCGCCGGCCACTGGCCCCTCAGCCGCCGGACCAGCATCGGCGCCGTGACCCCGGCGTAGGCGAGGTAGAGCATCGCGATGCACGTGGTGCCGATGGCCAGGAACGCCTCCGGGGAGGCGAGGTTGAGCAGGGCGAGCACCGCGGCCAGGACACCTACCACCAGGGCGGGGGCGAACGGCATGCCCGTGCGCGGCGAGACCTTGGCGAGCCGTGCGGACAGCGGCAGCATCCCGTCGCGCGCCATGGAGAACAGCATCCGCGTGCCCGCGGTCTGGATGGCCAGCGTGGCCACGCAGATGGCGACCGCGACGTCCGCGAGCAGCGCCCTTCCCACACCGCTGCCCAGACTGCTGGTGAGGACGTAGCCCAGTCCCTCGGTGGCCAGCCGGCCGTCCTCCAGGCTGGGCGCGGCCAGCACGCCGCCGAGCAGCAGCAGGCCGCCCAGTACGCCTGCCGCGGCGAGGGCGCCGAGGATGGTGCGCGGAGCGGTCCGGCGGGGGTTGCGGGTCTCCTCGCTCATCTCGCCCGCGCTGTCGAAGCCGATGAGGACGTAGGCCGCGGTGAACGAACCCACCAGCAGCGCCGCCACCGGCCCGCCCTGGCCGCCGGTCCTCAGGGTCACGCCGGCACCGCGCTCGGCGTGGGTGAACAGCAGGACGACGATGAGGACCGCGCCGATGATCTCGGCCGTGACGCCGACGCGGTTGACGGCGGACATGACGCGGTTGTCGACGACGTTCACGACCGTGGTCAGCACCAGCAGGACGAGGGCCAGCAGGGCGGCGTTGGCGGCCCCGGTCGCCGTGGTGGGCGCCGGGTCGCCGCCGGCCAGCTGGAAACCGGACCAGATCGCGGGCAGTACGACCTGCAGCGCGAGCGCCGCCGCGGCGACTACGACCACCTGGCCGATCACCATGATCCAGCCCGTGAACCAGCCGAAGGCGGGGCCGCTCAGCCGGGTCGACCACTGGTAGACCGCCCCGGAGATGGGATAGCGGGCGGCGAGTTCGGCGAAGCAGGCGGCCACGAGCAGCTGGCCGGCGAGCACGGCGGGCCAGGTCCACAGGAACAGCGGCCCGCCGAAGGAGTAGCCGAAGGCGAAGAACTGGAAGACCGTGGTCAGGACCGAGATGAAGGAGAAGCCGGCGGCGAAGGACGCGTACCGTCCCATCTGCCGCCGCAGTTCCTGACGGTAGCCGAAGGCGGCGAGCGTGCCGTCGCCGGCGGCGCCGGCGGACGGTGGCGGTGCGGGATCGGTGGTCACGGTCATGGCGGTCCCCTGTCGCGGAGGCGTGATCCTGCAAGTTCCTGTCGTACGACAGAAATTAGGGACGCCCCGTTTCCCCGGGGTGTCACGACCGTGTCCGCGCCGTTAGTGACCCCTCTCCCCAGCACCGTCGCCGGGGACGCGGCGGCACTCGACCATCGTGCTGCTGCGGCGCGGCCCACCCCTGGCCGTCAGGTCCGCCCCGCCCCCGCGCCGACTACCTCCGCCCCCTGACCCTCGGCCTGCCCCCGTCCCGCGCCGAGCCGATCCCGAGCACCCGGGGACCCGGGAGCGTGGCGCGGTGACGACCCGGCGTTCGCGGCCGCCGCGCCGCCGTCAGCGCCGCCTCAGCCCCGTACGGCTCCCTCAAGCCCATGCGGCTGACCCCGGAGCGCATCGCCCAGTTCCTCGCCGAATTGCGCACCCCGGGGCCGACCGTCCTCGCGACCGCGAGTCCGCGCGTCAGCGCTCTGGACGCCCGGCCGCTGGAGTTGCGGTGGCATGTGCCGGACGGGTGGGGGTGCATACCGGCACCCGCGGCATCACGGTGGCCGGTTGCCGGCGGCCGCGCTGCAGGAGGCGTTCGCCGAGCCCGCGCCGCTGTGGGAGGGCGTACGCGTCACCGTTCCGTCACAAGTAGTCGCCGCACGGGAACCTGCCGCTCTCCCGCCCTGTCTGCACTCACGTACCACGACCACACGTACCGCGGGGCAACAACCGACGACCGAAACCCGCGGACGAGACGACTCAGGGGGACGACAGCATGCGGCACAGCAACGGCATTTGCAGGGCGGCTCTGGCAACGACGGCGGTCACGGCCGTCGCGGCGGCGGTGACCGGCATCCTGCCCGGCACCGCCATGGCGGCGAGCACCACCACCTCCACCCCGCCGCCCGCCTGCCCGGCCTCCGCCCTCCAGGTCAGCGCCTGGCAGGCCGTCCACCGGCCCGTCGGGACCGGGACCGGGGCGGCGGTCGTGCAGTTCACCAACCTCTCCCGGAGGACGTGCGTCCTGAAGGGCCATCCGACGGTCGCGGGCGCCGGCAACGGCTCCCCCGCCCACAACACCCCGCTCAAGGTCACCCCCACCGGCAGGGCGGCCACCGTGACGGTCCGGCCGCACGGCAAGGCGTGGGTGAAGCTGACCTTCGTCCAGGTCCAGGGGGAGGCCGACGGCTACTGCGTGTCGGGCAAGGACCCGGTGACGTATCCGACGATGGTCATCGGGCTGCCGCACTCCGGGAAGCACCAGGTCGCCCTGAACGACGGGGTGTGGGCCGAGTGCGACAACAAGGTGACCGTCACCCCGGTCTCGGCGGTCAAGCCTTCCTGACCCCACCGTAGGCGGCTTCGCTTCGGCCCTCGGATCGTTACGACCCTCGCCCGACACGCCATGGCCGTGAGCCGGCCATGGCGCAGGCCGACCTGCCAGCGATGGCCGCGCCCCCCTGTAGTCGTGGAAGTGGTTGCGCATCGTCACGGTGAGACATCGAGGCACAGCGGCCGTATGGAAGGAGAAGGCACTTACCTTCGCACGACCTTGCCGGAGGTAGCTCACCCGTGGCCATCAGCAAAGCCGCCCCGCCCGGGCCGATGTCCCGGACTCGGCAACCGCAGGCCGGCGGGGAGCCCGGCCGACGAGGCCAGGAGGGGTGGCACTTCAACTCCTCCCTCGCCCTGACCGTGCTCCTGCTCGTCGTTGTCGGCATGCAGGGCCCGATCCGCCGGGCGCTGGCCACCCCGGTGATGCAGAGCTGGATGACGGTGTTCGTCGCGATGGTGGTCCAAGCGCTGCCGTTTCTCGTATTCGGCGCGCTGCTGTCGGCGGCGATCGCCGTTTTCGTACCGCCCTCGTTCTTCGCCCGCGCCCTCCCAGGCCGTACCGCCCTCGCCGTTCCGGTCGCAGGTGTGGCGGGTGCGGTCCTGCCTGGCTGTGAGTGCGCGTCCGTGCCGGTGGCCGGCGCACTGGTGAGGCGTGGTGTCACACCGGCCGCGGCGCTCGCCTTCCTGCTGTCCGCCCCGGCGATCAACCCGATCGTCCTGACAGCCACGGCCGTCGCCTTCCCACGCGACCCGCGGATGGTACTGGCCCGCTTCCTGGCGAGTCTGCTGGTGGCCTGTGTGATGGGCTGGTTGTGGCAGCGCCTCGGCCGCACCGACTGGCTGCGCCTGCCCTCACACACGGAGCACACCGGCCAGAGCAAGGGAGAGAGGTTCTGGGGGTCGGTCCGGCACGACACGATGCACGCGGGCGGCTTCCTGGTCCTCGGCGCAACGGCCGCGGCCACTCTGAAGACAGCGGCTCCGGCGAGCTGGCTGCGCACGGCGGCCGGCAATCCGGTACTTGCGGTCCTGGCTCTGGCGGTCCTCGCCGTAGTGCTGTCGATCTGCTCGGAGGCCGACGCGTTCGTGGTGGCGTCGCTGACCCAGTTCTCACTGACGGCCAGACTGACGTTCCTGGTGGTCGGCCCGATGATCGACCTGAAGCTGTTCGCGATGCAGGCGGGCACCTTCGGCCGCGGCTTCGCGCTGCGCTTCGCCCCCACCACTTTCGCCCTCGCCGTCGCGGGAGCGGTGCTGACCGGGACGGTGCTGCTGTGAACCGGCAGGCACAGGCGGCGGTCCTGCTCCTGATCGGCGTCGCCCTGCTGCACGCGGGCCTCACCGACCTGTACCTGCGCTACGTCAAAGCGGGCCTGCGCCCGTTGCTGCTTGGGGCCGGGACGCTCCTGGCCGTGACTGCTCTGATGACAGCCTGGTACGAGTGGAAGCGCGCGCGTCGCAATGAGCAAGAGGTCTGCACCGGTGACGAGGCCCGGGAGCACGCCCACCGCGAGCCTCTCATCTCCTGGCTCCTCGTCCTCCCTCTCTTCGCCCTCATGCTGGTAGCCCCGCCGGCCCTGGGCTCCTACAGCGCGATGCGCACCGGTACAGCCCTGCAGCCACCGTACGGCTATGCGAAACTGCCCACCGGCGCCCCCGTACCGATCAGCCTGGTCGACTACGCGGGCCGCGCGTACTACGACCACGGCCATTCCTTGAAAGGCCGCAGCGTGCGGATCATCGGATTCGTCGCCGTGGCCCGCTCGGGGGCCCCCTACCTCGTCCGCATGGCTCTCAACTGCTGTGCCGCGGACGCCCAGCCAGTGAAGATCGGCCTCACCGGCAACATCCCGCCCGTCCTACAGCCGAACGCATGGCTGGAGGTGACAGGCAGGTACACCGCAAAACGGACTCGGGACCCTGTGAACAACGGCCCGATCCCCTTCCTCCAGGTCACCGAAGCCAAGCCCGCGCCAACGCCCCACGACCCCTACGACGAAACCTGGAACAACTGAGCAACCAGACAACCGGGCTTCTCGCCCCTGCCGGCAAGGAGCGCCTCGCAGTTCGCCAAGCCTTGGCCATGACCCACCGACACGTTGGACGCCGACGGGCCGGTGTCATCCGCCGCCGGTAGGGGGCAAGCGGCGGTGTCCGCGATGGTGGCCCCAGTTGGTGTGGACCCTCAACCTCACCGCCGCCTCGAGGCCTGCGGCCGCGAGGCCGGAGGTGAGGGGGCGGGGGTGAGGGGGCGGAAGAACACCACCTGCGACGAGGAGCATGGGTCAACAACCAACGCTCCAGAGCCGCGGCGCTCACACCGGAGCGTGTCGAACAGCTCGCCGCCATCGGCATGCGCTGAACCTGAGGAGCTGAATCAGCGCGCGAAGATCATGAAGAGGACCGCGGTCACTACCGCGCTGATGAGCAGGGAACCGAGACAACCGATCCGGTTGCTGAAGAAGATCATGGTGCCCGTGTACCCGCCATGGCCGCATTGACAGGTTCGATGGTGAAAGACTGCCCGGCACATGCCGGCCGAGGTGCAGCGTGCGTGCCGGCTCCTGCGCGGGAGGGGTCAGTGTGGGTCAGTCAGTGCCGATGTCGAAGGTTTGCTTGCTGCCGTAGTTATAGGTGTTGAACACGCCGCTGGTAGCACCGACGATCAGGTCGACACTGTCACCGGCGGACCGGCTTCCCTCAATGTTGATCTTCACGGGCGCGTCGGTGCACCAGTAACTCTTGTACTGCCAGCCGTTCTTCGAAGGCCCATAGCCGAACGTGATGGACTGACCGGTGATCGTGCTGTTGTGGCAGTAGGCGTCCAGCACCCCCTGAATCACATACCGGGTCGGACCGTCGGACCGGACCGTGCCGTTGAAGCGCACGTCGTACTTGATGTTCCCCCAGCCATCCCGCTCGATGTACGAGACATGCGCCTCCTGAGTCGTAGCGCCGGCGGGAGCAGCCGACACCACGGGCAGGACAGCAGCCGCGACGGCGACCCCGACACAAGCCAGAGGCCGCACGCGACGAACCGAAAGAACAGCCATCGAGCATTTCCCTTCGAAGAGGCAGCACCAGATTCATCCAGACCGAGTGCTACCAGGCCACGCCCGCCCACCAGCAGGTACGGCCTCCCGGAACACCAATTCGAGTGACCACGGCATATGCCGAATGCATCTACTGGGCAGGACAGTCCTCCAGCCGACCACCGATAGCCCAACGCCGGAGACAGCCAGGCGGACCAGGGCGTCACCGCACGCGGGCGGTAAACCGGGCACGCGATGCACCCGGCAGGGGCGGTGAGGACCGAGAACGTCGTGCAGCTGGGGCCGTAGACCCGGCCGTCCAGGTGATCCGCAGCCGTCGTCGTCGCGCTGCTCGTTCCTGCCGTCAGTCGGCGGGGCCGACCAGGTCCGGTGCTCGCAGGACAGGAGCCGGGATGCCCCAGGCGTCGACGAGGTCGACGGCGAGGGGGCGCACCTTGCGGCAGAGGTCGTTCACCTCGCGGCTGATCGCCTTGGACCGCTGGACGGTCAGCCGGCCGTGTTCCATGAACCAGGCGCGGTCGGCTTCGATGGTCGAGAGCGCGAACAGGTCGCACAGCAGGCCCAGGGCATCCTTCTCGGCGCCTTCGGGAAGAGCCCGCACCTTGTCGACGAAGGCTTCCGTGACCAGCCGTTCGACGTGGGCCCGGGCGAGGGCGATGACGTGGTCCTGGATCAGCGAGAAGACCTTGCCGGGCTCGTCCTGCTGGATGCCGCGCTTCATGCGGCGGGCGAGGCCGGCGAGCATGTGCTCCTCGCGGAAGCGGACCATGGCGAGGTGGTACTCCGAGTCGAGGAGTCCAGCTTCCCGGTCCCATGCGTCACCCCCGGGCAGCAGGTCGCGGACACGTTCGAGGAGTTTGTGCGCCGAGGTCCGCTCGATGACGGTCTCGACGGCGAGGCCGGTGACGTAGCGGACCATACCGAGCTGGTCGAGGTCCTCGAACTCGGTCGCGTGGTCGGTGAGCAGGCCCTTGGCCACGAGCTGGAGGAGCACGTGGTTGTCGCCCTCGAAGGTGGTGAAGACGTCGCTGTCCCGTTTGAGGGCGGCGAAGCGGTTCCGGGCAAGGTAGCCCGCGCCGCCGCACGCCTCGCGGCACTCCTGGACGACGCGGGTGGCGTGCCAGGTGGCGAGTGCCTTGATGCCGGCGGCTCGCGACTCAAGGCGGCGCCGTGCCTGCGGGTCGTTTTCGATGCTGGAGAAGACCTCGTGCAACTGGGCTCGTACGACGTCCTGGGCGAAGTGCAGCGCGTAGGTGCGGGCGAGGAGGGGGAGCAGCCGGCGCTGGTGGAGGCCGTAGTCGAGGAGTACCTGTTCCTCGGTGTCCCGGGACGATGTGAACTGGCGCCGCCGGTCGGCATACCTGGTGGCGACCGCCAGTGCGACCTTGGCGACGCTGACTCCGGCTCCGGCAACGCTGACTCGGCCCTGCACGAGGGTGCCGAGCATGGTGAAGAAGCGTCGGTCGGGGTTCTCGATGGCGCTCTCATAGCGACCTTCGGGGGTGACCTGGGCGAAGCGGTCGAGGAGCGCCTCGCGGGGGACGCGTACCCCGTCGAAGCGGATGCGTCCGTTGTCGACGCCGTTGAGGCCCATCTTCCGGCCGTCGTCCTCTATGGCGACACCGGGCAGGACCCGGCCGTCCGACCGCAGGGGAACGACGAAGGCGTGGACTCCCTCGGTCCGGCCGTCCACCTCCAGCTGGGCGAAGACGACGGCGAGTTCGGCGTGGCGGGCGGCGTTGCCTATGTAGTCCTTGCGGGCTTGGTCGTCGGGAGTGGTGAGGACGAACTCCCGGTTCTCGGGGTCGTAGCGGGCGATGGTGCCGAGCGCCTGGACGTTGGAACCGTGGCCCACCTCGGTCATGGCGAAGCAGCCCATCAGCTCTCCGGTGACCAGGCGGGGCAGGTAGGTCTTGTGGTGGTGGTCGGTGCCCAGATGCAGGATGGCTCCGCCGAAGAGCCCGAACTGGACGCCGACCTTCACGAGGACGGAGAGGTCGCCGAATGCCAGGGTCTCGAAGGCGGCGATCGACGCGCCGACGTCGTCGCCGCCGCCGTACGCGCCGGGGAAGCCCATGCCGGTCTGACCGGTCGCGGCCAACTGGACGACGACATCGCGGACCCGCTCGCGGAACGCGTCGATGCCGAGCGCGTCGGCCTCGTCGAGGACGGCGGCATGGGTGACCAGGTTGGTCCGGACGAGGTCCCGGATCCCGGCGTACTCGCCGTCGAGGACGGCGGTGAGGGCCGGGACGTCGATCTCGGGCTGAAGCCGGCCGCCGGCAGGGGCGGAGCTGTTCTGGGTTGCCATGCCGCTTCGCTACCCCGAGCCGCGACGATCAACCGACGCGACCGTGGCGCCAAGCGCGGTCGGCGCGGGGCGCGGGACCACGGCAGGAAGGTGTTCGTCCTCAAACGGCTCGACGACCCCTACCGGCCGTGGGCAACCCGCCACGGTCCTGCGATCTTTGCCGTCCTCGTGGCGAAGGTGCGCCTTCTGCGCGGCCGCAGAGCCTCCAGTTTCACACTTCGCGCTCCGTGTCTGACGCAACCTCAAATATACCTCTGGGACCTGGGGTTATGACTTGTCAATCTTTCGGAAGTTGACCAACATCAACTTCGCGCCGAACGGCAGGACCAGCAGGACGGCGCCGCGGGCCGGCCACTGACCATGGACCATTTCCGCGTCTTGCCTTCGACCTTCAGGGGGGACACTCTCAATGCACCGCACTTTCTCCGTCAGATCGGCTGTCACTGGTCTGGTCACCACCACGTTCGCTGCCGCTGCTCTGGTGGCGGCGGCACCAGCGAGCCAGGCGTCGATCATCGCCAGTCCGACGGCGTCTCCCGCCGCGTACGAGGCCTGGCTGAAGGCCCAGATCGACGCCGGCGACGCCAACGCCATCCCGACGCTGAACGGCTTCAGCAAGCTCTCCGCCGACAAGCAGACCAAGTTCCTGAACTACATCAAGGACCCGTCGACCACTCAGAAGTTCGTGGCCTTCCTGAACGGAACGACGGACAGCACGAGCGTCGACCCCAACTACGATGCGGTCTCGGGGACCATCGGCCTCGACAACCCTCCCTCGCCGTTCGTGGGCAATGACGGCATCGGTACTGGCGTGGTATCAGGAGCGGCGCCCACCGAGCTCGCCTCCGCTGTGGACCAGGGAGGGGACGAGACGCGGACCGCCTCCACCATGCTGACCACGCCGAGCGGCATCAGTGTGCCGGTGTCCCAGGTCAGGGGACAGGCGGCGGACTGGAAGGCCTCGTACTGGGTCAACGACAAGCTCTTCGGCATCAAGATCTCCGAGGTGAAGATCTGGGTGAACTACCACTCCAACACCTCGCGGGTCACGAAGGTGTACAGCGCGGGCGCCTCGCACTACGACTACGTGCCGCGCTCCAGCTTCTCCCACTCGGTGGTCAGCAAGTGGATCTCGGCCGCCGGCAACGCGCACGCGGAGACGGTCTGGACCGCAAAGGTCGACCTCCCGCTCGCCGGGTCATCCGAGTGGTCCTCGACCGAGCACATCTGGGCCGACGAGACCGGCTTCCGCGGCGGCTCGCTGAAGAACTAATCTTCACCTGACCATGACAACTGGGAGGACGCCATGTTCGGAACAATGCCTGGTGTCGACGTCACCGCACTGGTGATCGGCGTGGTCCTCGCGGCCCTCGTGATCTGGGGTGTGCTGCACTTCCTCCGCCGCAGCAACTGAACCGCCCACCGAGCTGTGACTGGCGCCGAGGAACCGGCACCTGAAGCGGTTCTTGAGCGGTCACAGCCCAGGCGACCCTGGCTGCGGCTTGGAGCACGGCGAAGCGCTCGGCTGGAATTCCCGGCCGAGCGCTTCGCCTTGTCGAAGGCTGCGAGTCCGCCAAGCTGAGGTCGGAAGTCCTCGGGCAGGCGGTTTGTGCGACAGCTGCATTGGATCGTGATCGATCCCTCGCAGAGCTCGAACGCGACTGCTGGCCGGAGCCGTCAGCCGGCGCCACCCGTCTTGTCGCCACTGCAGACGCGTTGCGGCGTCGGCCGATCGGCGAGCTGACCGTCGAGGACATGCGCTTGTTGATCGGGCAGGACATCGGCATGCCCTACCTCCTGCCCCTGGCAGTGGAGGTACTGCGGGAGAACCCGATGGCAGAGGGGCACATGTACGAGGGTGATCTACTGTCCGCGGTCCTGACCAGGGACGTTTCGGTCTGGGCCGAGTTCCCCGCACTCGTTCGAGAACTTCGCGGGATCGTCTCGAAGTTGACTGGGCTGCCCCCTGATCTGGAGCGGAAGGTTGATCGCTTCCTGGTTCCTTAGGGCACCGGGCTCCCGCGGCGGATGCCGGGGTGTGCCCGCGACACCAGGGATGGCGTTGGTGGCGCGGTTGGTGAAGCACGTGCTGCAGGCTTGCGGGTACGGCCGTCGGCCTCGGCCGGCACCGGGGCCTGCATGTGGTCGGTCTCCCACATGTGATTGCGTCAGGGGCGCGGCGGGGCCAGGAACACATCCTGGCTTGCGCGGCGCCCGCTCCCCCACTCGGCAAGCCCGGCCCGCTCCCCCGGCGCCGCAGCCTCAGCCACCGGAAGACGGCGCGCCGTCACACCGTCGGCAGCGGTTGCCCTGCGCCGGGTGGGCAACCGTTCGGGGTCGGCGGGGGTCTAGCGAGCGGGGACTGTTCCCTCGGAGGCATCGTTCGTTCGCTCGCGTCCCCAGCAAAGGATTTCTCCGTGCCGACACTCTCACCGGCCCGTCGCACCTTCCGGTCTTGTGTTGCCGCCCTCGGCGCGGCAGGTTTTGCGGCACTGGCCATGGTGCCTGCGGCCTTCGGTGAAGAGAACACTCCCGATCTGGTCGTCGGGGGTCTTGCGCCGGTCAGCGGGCTGAGGCCGGGAGACGGCGTCGACGTTTCGGCCACCGTGGCGAACAAGGGGACGGTGGCGGCCGAGAAGGTGTGGGTCGCCTACTCCGTCACCCGGGGACTGGACTTCGCCCAGGTGCCCTCCAACTGCCAGGTGCAGCACGTGCGGCCGTACGACGAGATGCCCGAGCGGTGGACGGCGGTGTGCGCGTTCGACCAGGCGGTGGAACCCGGCGCCGTCTACACGACCGACAGGCCCCTGCGCGTCACGGCTCTGGACCGCGCGCTCAACGACGAACTGCGCCTGCGTGTCGAGAGCGCTGATCCGGGGGCCGATGACAACGGCAGCGACCCGGTGCCGGGGACCGCATCGCCCGTGAGGCTCGTTGCGGCGCAGGGCGGGGGCGTGGGGTCGGCGCGCATCGTGGACGTGCCCGTCACCACGGTGAACACGGCCGACTATCGGGTGACGGGTGCCGCGCTCAGGGGGAGCGTCGGGGACACGGTCACGATGAAGGTGAAGTTCACCAATGCCGGGCCCGCCTGGGTGTGGCCCAGGGAAGGGGACGAGGCCGTCCGCGTGGTGGTCACTCCGCCCGCCGGGACGTCGGTCGTCAGGCGCGGCACCTTCTGCCGGGCCGAGGACGGGGCGTACGTGTGCGGCATGCGGTCGCTCTACGAAGGCAGTGGGGAGACCTACACCTTCGTCTTGCGCATCGACAAGCGGGTGCGCGGCGCCAAGGGGTCCATAGCCCTGAGTACCGAAGCCCGGCCGTTCGATCCCGACAAGGCCGACGACCAGGCCGACATCACTCTGGACGTCGCGGGCGGTGGCTCGGACGGGCCGGGGGGCTCCTCCGGGTCGGCGGGGGGCTCCGAGGGGGCGGTGGGCGGCTCGGGTGGATCGGCTGGCGGCTCGAGCGGTTCGGCAGGCGGTTCGACGGGTGCCTCGGGCGATGCCTCGGACGGCGGATCGTCCTCCACGGTCACCGGCGGGACGGCGAACAGCGGGACGACGACTGGCGGCAACCTCGCGGAGACCGGCTCCTCGGCGCTGCCCGCCGCCGGCGTGGCTGCTGCGGCGGTGGCGACGGGAGCCGGTGTGCTGCTCGCCCAACGCCGTCGCCGCGCCCAGCGGCCCGGCTGAACTTCCGGACAGGCTGGGCCGGGAGGTGTGTCACGGCAGGCGCGGCCCCATTCACCAGGCGTACCGGGGCGGGTCGGGGGGCCACTCGGCTCGCTCGGCCTGGTCCTGACCGCCGTCGTGCTGTGGGGCCGCCAAGAGCTGCGCCCTCCCCGACCAGACGTTGCCGGAGAAGTGCGCCTCAGCGAGAAAGGCGTAGCCGGGCATCGAGCGGCTGTGGCGGGCCCAGCCGTGCTGATCGGCGACGGCGGTCGCGTCGCGGCCGGCCTGCCGGGCGGGCGGTACCGGCCAGGCGGCCGGAGTCCAGAGGGTGCCTGGTCCCCCGGATGCCGGAGCCCGCGATCCGGGTCATGGCCTGGGTCACGGCGTCCGGGCTCTTCGGCCCGCCGATATTGCTTCGGCGGTCGATGGCGTGGGATGCCGGCCGGGACGGGGAGGACGAGACGCCGGAGCCGCGGCGCAGCCGAGCCGGCAGATGAGCCCTCCCCCCCCCACTGCACCGCCGCCCGCCACCGCTACGGACGCGAAGGCCGCCTTCGGGGGCGCCGTTGCCGGTGAGAGCGGGTGGGGGTGCTGGTGGCGGGCTGTCAGGGGCGTATGTCGACGTAGTCGCCGGCGGCTTTGGCGGGGCCGGTGGTGTGGGTGCCGGGGAAGTTCCAGCGCCAGTAGCCGTCTTTCACCGCCTTGGCCGTGGTGCGGAGGGTTCCGGTGCCGCTGGTGTGCACCGTGGCCACCGTGGTGTAGGTGCTGCTGTTCTTCGGGCGGAATTGCAGGGTGACGGCTTGGCCCGCGTATCCCGCGTACCGGTAGGTGTCCCAGTTGGCCCTGACGAGCTTGCCGGTGATGGTGATACGAGCGCCCTTGGCCACCGGTTCCGGTGAGGCGTCGACGGTGAGCCGCGCGGCCCGTTTGAGGCTGAACGAGCCCACGCCGGGGGCGAATACGGAATCGCCGTCGCCGGTGTCGACCAGGGCGTCGACCGTCCATGTTCCCGCGTTGGCGTTGGCCAGGTCCACCGGGTCGTCGCCGCCCGGAGCCGGGTGGGCGTTGACGGTGAACACCGTCGTGCATGCCGTCGGGGTCTCGCAGAAGGCGTCGGTGGTGTAGAAGCCGCCGTGCGGCCCTTTCAGGTCCACGTCGGCGAAGGACAGGCCGGGATCGTCCGCTCCGGTGACCGTGACCGGGAACCGCACGTCGTGCGTCGTGCCCACGATGACGTCGTGTCCGGAGTTGACGGTGGCGCCGCTGACCACCGGGTCGCCGGGCGCGGCGTCGGCCGAGGCTGCCGCCGCCGTCAGCGCGAGGGCGACGGCCCCTACCAGGACGCCGCGGCTTGCGAGGCGGCCGACGGGCCTGCGCCGTCCGGCGTGTGCGGCGGCGATGGGCGGGGCGAGGTTCCGCCCGCCGTTCTGTCTGTGGCTGGGCGGTGCGGCGAAACGGCTCATGAGTCCTCCCGGGGGGTGACAGGCTGTGCTGCCGGCCACCGGGCAGTCGGGCAGTCGGTGGCGGGCGCAGGAGACCGATGTGTGTCCGCTTGCTACGACTGTCGAGCCGGTCCGATCGTTGCCCTGGCCGGGGCGGGGGAACAAACCACCGCGGGCCGCGGCCGCGGGCGCGTCTCGGCTGCCGGATGATGCGGTGCGGCCGGCGGCCGGTGGTCTGTGGTCTGTGGTCTGTGGTCTGTGGTCTGTGGTCTGTGGGCGAGGGTGGTGCGGTGGATCAGGTTCGGGAGATCGTGGGGCTGGTCGACGGTGTGCTGGGCCGGGACGTCATCGGCACCTATCTGCACGGCTCCTCGGTGCTCGGAGGGCTCAGGCCGGCCAGCGACGTGGACGTGCTGGTCGTCGCCCGGCGGGGCATGGACGAGCAGGACCGGCGGGCACTCCTCGGCGGACTCCTCGAGATCTCCGGCTCCCGGAACCGGGCCCGCCCGGTCGAGCTCACCGTCGTCGTGCAGTGCGAGGTGCGGCCCTGGCGGTATCCGCCGGCCTGCGACTTCCTCTACGGCGAGTGGCTGCGCGCCGAGTACGAGGCCGGACAGGTGCCCCAGCCGGAGCCGATGCCCGATCTGGCCCTGCTGATCGGCGTGGCGCTGTCCGGCGACCGCCCCCTCACCGGGCCGCCCCCCGCGGAGGTCCTCGACCCGGTGCCGCGGGCCGACCTGGTCCGGGCGAGCGTGGCGGGCCTTCCCGGCCTGCTCGACGCCCTGGACAGCGACACCCGCAACGTCCTGCTGACCCTCGCCCGCGTCTGGACCACGCTCGCCACCGGCCGGATCAGGCCGAAGGACGCCGCCGCCGACTGGGCCCTCGCCCGGCTCCCGCCCGAGCTCCGCCCCGCCCTCGAGCACGCCAGGCGGCTCTACCTCCACTGCTCCTACTCCGAGGAGAGCTGGAGCGACGCACTGCTGGCGCGAGTGCGTCCGCTGGTGGATCGCGTGCTCGTCGAGATCGACCGGCTGCGCACCCGGACCCCGCCGATGTGAGAGCCGCCGTCCGGCGTCACGGGGTGCAGGGCCGGGACGAGTGCCAAGGGCGGGTGCGCGGCGGCCCTGCCCGGCCCGCGGCGGCCGGACCGTCCGGACGGACAGGCGCGCTTTCCGGCCAGTACTCGCAGGTAGGGGTACGGGAGGGTGCTGCGGGGAGGGAGGATCGCGGTCGTGTACCGCGATGAGATGCCCGGCTGCGTGCGGTGGGAGATCCTGATGCACGAGCGGTTCAGCGACGTGTGGATCTGCAAGGACTTCGGCCGTGCCACGATCGGCGCGGACCCCGCCGAGCTGGGCCGGGCCGTTCTCGCCGCGTATCTCGCCGGCCGGGACAGCCGGGGTGAAACGTTCCGCGTCGTCGTCCGCACCGGTGACGGCAGCCCGTGCGTCATCACTCCCGGCCACCTCGCCGACCGCGGGTGGAAGGCGGATCCGGCCGTCCGCCAGGCGCTGCCCGCCTATCTGCGCGACGCCCTCGCCTGACCCCTGGCCGGCACCACCCGGCGGACCCGGCGGCCCCGGCCGGCCGTCCCTCCCCGGCGGCCGGCTCCCCTTGCGTGCGCGGCGGGGGCGGGGCGGCGGCGGCCGTGCCTGCTCGCGAAGGCGAAGGGGGTGCGGCGGGTATGAGGTCGCTGTCCGTCTGTGGTCGGTGCGCGGGGGCTGTGCGGTGGGGCGAGAGGTGCTCACCACCCGCGGGTTCCGGGGGCGCCCTTGAAGGGCCCCCGGACCTCTTTCGTGATCCAGCCGCCGTAGAAGTCGCCCTCCTGGGCCTGTACCTCTTCGCCTCCGACGAGGCAGCGGTCGACCCGGCTCACGTAGAAGGCGAAGTAGTCCTTCAGGAGCGTGTACGCGGGCTCGGGGCTTGCGTAGCTCCAGGCGGCCCGGCTTCGCACCTGGTCACCGACGACCACGTCCCAGTAGCGAGCGCTGCCTTTCCACTCGCACCAGGTGCGGCCTTCGGTGAGGAACAGCAGATCCGACCGGACGTCCTCCGGCGGAATGTAGAACGTCGGAGGATGGCTGGTCTCCAGTACCCGGACCGCGTGCCGTGTCTCGGCCAGCACCTGGCCACCGCACTCGACACGGACGAGGCGGTCGTCCGGCAGCACAGCGGGCGGCCGCGGGTAGTCCCATACGGACTCGGCTTCGCGATCGGTGGAATCGGCCATACCGTCTCCTCGTGGTGCGTGAAACGCGCTGTCCGGCGTGTTCGTCTCCTCTTCCGCGCAACACGGCTTTCCGGATGAGGCGCACCTGGAATCGGCCGGATCGCTGGGCGGCGCCGCCCGTCCGGTCGGCAGTCGATCGTCCGGCAGGACGGGTACGGCGGGCTCCCGGCAGGCCGGGGGCAGGCCGTGACCGCCGGCTGCCGGGAGCTTCGTCGTCGCCTGCCGTCCCTGGAAGCCGTGCCGGTCCAGGCTCCGGCTCGCCAGGGTCAGCAGGGGTCAGGCAGGGGTCAGCAGGGGAAGGTGCCGCTGTAGAGGGCGTGGCCGTAGGAGGAGCTCGCGGAGCCGAAGCCGTGGATGCCGTCGTCGCTCCAGACCGCTTCGCGGGCTCCGGCGACGCAGGTGGACGGGGGTGCGATCGCGAAGCCCTCCAGGTTGTCGGTCGGCATGACGGCCGGGTTCGTGTAGGTGACGTCCGGGACGATCCTGCCGGCGGCGTCGACCTTCATGAAGGTGTGCGTCTCCCCGCAGGTGTTGTCGCAGGTCGCGACGATGCGCTGGGTTCCGGCGTCGAACGTCACGTCCATCACGGACGCCTTGCCGGTCGCGACGGCGCCGAAGGTGGTGAACGTGCCGTCGGAGTTCAGGCCGTAGACGTGCAGCGTGCCGTCCCACTCCAGGCCGGCGGCGTACAGGCCCGACCCGTGCAGCGGGTAGTCCGCCGGGTTGTAGGGGGCGCCGGTGAGCGGGTCGACCCAGCCGTTCGCGGTCAGCCAGCTGTCGGGCACGTAACCGACGCCCTCGAAGCCGAGGTTGGCGTCGTCCTTGCTGCCGGTGTCGAGCTGGGGGAACTGTGCGGTCATGTCCCACTGATGGAGGGGGGTGAGCGTCGATCCGGTCGCGGCCGGGTCGAACTCCATGATCGTGTCCTTGGGGACCGTGTTGTCGGCGTTGTCGCGTTCGGACGTCACGTAGACGTGGCCGTTGCCGCCGACCGTCACCCCCTCGGAGTCCGGCTGGCCCGAGCCGCCCGCGAAGCGGATCTGCTTGCCCGTCGCGCTCCACGACGGGTCCGGAACCCATGTGCCGTTGCTCTTGACCAGCTTGTACAGCCAGTTCTTGTTCTTGGCGGCCCACAGCACCGACGGGTTCGCCGGGTCGAACGCCAGCCCGCTCACGTCGCGGCCCTCCGGGCCGGTGGACGTGGTGAACGCGCAGACGTTGTCGGTGATCGTGACGTCCAGGCCGCCCGGCCACGCCGACGTGCCCGCCGGGGCCGGGCCGGTGCCGGAGGGCGCCTCAGGGGTGCAGCCGCTGGTGAGGGCGCCGCCGCCGCCCAGCAGACGGCCGGTCTGACCCCCGCCACCGTTGCCGGTGCAGGAGTTGGCGCTGCCGGGCGTCGCGGTCGCGGAGGTACGGAACCAGCCGGTGCCGTTCGCGCAGCGTTCGTCGGACGGCTTGGCGCCGCCGGTGGCCCAGACCACCGAGTCGACGGAGGTGCCGTTGCCGTCGGTGAGGAAGAGCGAGTCGGTGTCGCCCAGACCGAGCGCGGAGTCGAACGTGACGTAGCCGCCGGCCGGGATACTCGTCGCGCTCGGCGCGGAGGACGAGATCGTCACCGGGGAGTGAGCGGTGTCGCCGTCGACGTACTTCCACGATCCGATGCCGACCGCGCTTGTTCCGCCGTTGTACAGCTCCACGGTGTCCGAGCCGTCGGAGGTGACCTCGTTGATCCGGACCTGGCTCGCCGGCGGGACGGACGACGGGCAGCCCGGGGCGTTCGCGGCGCCGAACGTGGTCGCGGTGGCCGTGGTCGTCCACGCGCCGGTGCCGTCGCCGCCGCAGCGCGCCATCGCCGGTTTCGCCTTGCCGGTGGCCCACTCGGCACGGTCGACGACCGCGCCGCCGGCGGTGTAGATCACCAGCTTGTCCGCGTCACCCAGTCCCTTGGGCGAGTTGAAGGTGACGAACCCGCCGGCGGCGAGCGTGGTGGCGGACGGGGTGAACGACTGCGGCGAGAAGCCGTCGTCGGACATCTTCCAGCCGCTGAGGCTCACCGCGGTGGAACCGGCGTTGTACAGCTCCACGGTGTCGTTGCCCAAGGAGGTGACCTCGTTGATGCGGACGTTTTGGTAGCCGGCCGGGTCGGCGGCGGCCGCGGGCTGAGCGGCGAGCAGCCCGGTGGCCGCCAGTCCGGAGAACGCGACGGCCGCGGCGCACACCGAGGCGGCGCCGACGCGTGAGTGTGAAGTAGGCACGAGGCGGAACTCTGGTGAAACGACGTTGAAACAGCGTGTACTCCGGCTGAATGCCGCCTGCTGACCGCCGGAACGCCAGGCGCGCGCACGCCGCCGCGCGGTCGCGGCGGCATCCTGGACGGTCTGGGCGGTGGGGAGTGGGGAGGATCGCGCGGTGATCGGAGCTGATGACGCCGCCCGCCGGAGGCTTCTGCGCCGCGGTTTCGCTCTCGAGTACGCCACCCTGGGCTGGAACGTGATCAGCATCGTGGTGCTCGCCGTCGCGGCGGTCTCGGCGAGATCCGTGGCACTGGCCGGGTTCGGCCTGGACTCCCTGATCGAGATCGGCGCCTCCACCGTGGTGGTCTGGGAGCTGTCCGGCAGCGGGGAGGAGCGCCGGCGGCGTGCGGTGCGGCTGATCGGCTTCGGCTTCGGGCTGCTGGCGGTGTACCTGCTGGTGCAGTCCACCTGGGTACTGGCCACCGGCTTCCGGGCCCGCCCCTCGGCCCTGGGCATCGGCTGGACGGCGGTGACGGCCGCGGTCATGTTCGCGCTCGCCGCGGGCAAGGCGCGCACCGGTGCTGACGGCGGAGGGCCGGGTCACCCTGGTCGACGGCCTGCTGGCCGCCGCCGTGCTGCTGGGCCTCGTGCTGAACTCGTCGGCGGGCCTGTGGTGGGCCGACCCGGTAGCCGGGTACGCGCTGGTCTGCTACGCGCTGCGCGAGGCCGGGGGCGTCTTCTTCGGTGCGGACTGACGGCCGCCCGGACCGCCCGCTGCCGTCGGACCGCGCAGCCGTCGGGCCGCCCGCGCCGCATGCGGCGGCCTCACCGTCCGGGATCGTGTGGCGGGTGCGGCGGCCGCCCTGCGGGACGGCCAGGGGGACGATGACCGACGGCTCGGGCGGGGAACGATGACCGACGGCTCGAGGGGCCGGTGGCTTGCGGACCGGGAGGCCGGGTCATTCCGGGAGGATGCGGAACTCGAATTCGGGGCGGTCCCACGGCACGGCGGGCGGGTTCGCGCGTGCGGTGCCGATGCGTACCGCACCGACGCGGTGGTAGAAGTCCTCGGCGGGACGGTGCGACACGACCCGGACGCGGTCGAGTCCGGCGACGCGGGCCTGTGCCTGCATGTGTGTGACGAGCATTCGTCCCAGACCTCGTCCTTGCGCGTCGTCGGCGACGAACAGCAGGTCGAGCTCCGGCGGTGCGAGGACGAGGGAGTAGAAGCCGAGGATCCGGCCCCCCTGGCCCTCGTGCTCGGCGGCGTCGACGGCTACGAAGGCGTGGTGGGCCTCGATGTAGTCGGGGCCGACCCGGTAGCCCGCGACGGCGGATGCGTACTCGCCCTCGTAGGCGCGTGAGCCGCGCACGAGCCGCGTGAGTCGTTTGGCGTCCCGCGCGACGGCCCTGCGTATCGTGATCGGCCGGCGGACCGGGGAAGTGCGTGAACCCATCGGGAGAGTATTTACCACCGGGAGATGCCTTCGTGCGGCGGGCCGGGCCGGCTGCTCGGGCAGGCGTTCCCGCACGGGCCCGAGCAGCGGCGGCGGTGCGGCCTCGTCGCTGCGGCCGCGCTCGCGGCTCCTCGGGCCCGCCGCCCGGGATAGCCTTCCCGTCCGTTCACACGTCCTGGGAGGCTCTCTGTGCACACCGCCGTTTTCCTGCTGAGGAGCGGGCTGGGCCTGGGGGGCGCCCTGGTGTTCGTGTGGGAGCTGAGCCGGCAGGCTTCGGGACCGGGGTGGAGGAAGATGCGGGTGTTCTGCGCGGTGGGGGCCGCGGTGCTCGCCGGGCTGCTCGCCGTTTAGAGGGCGCGGATCGACGCCCCCCTCTCTGCCGTGCGGGGCTCGCCGTTCGAAGAGCCGGTGCCGCACTGGCTCGCCGTTCGAAGGGCCGGTGCCGCACTGGCCGGCGTCACGCGCGGCGTGGGCGGGGCCGGGCACAGCGGACGCAGGTGGTCGCCGCCGGGCGGATCTCCAGGCGTTCGGGGGGAATCGTCCCGCCGCAGCCTTCGCACTGCCCGTACCGTCCCTGTTCGAGTCGTTCCAGTGCCCGGTCCAGTTCTTCGAGGTGCTCGCGCGTCTGTGCCATGAGGGCGGCGACGTGGGCCCGCTCGAAGGCGGTGGTGCCCCCTTCGGGGTCGTGTTCGTCGTCGACCGCGACCAGGGCGTTCGCCGCGACGATGCCGTCGAAGTCGCGGCTCAGCGCGGCCGCCCGGGTCAGGGTGTCGGCGCGGTCGGCCGCGAGGCGGGCGCGGGCAGCGGGGAAGGCCGACGGACCGGGCCCGTCATGACCGTATCGGGATATATCGCCCATGCTGCGGCAACGCCGCACGCACGGTCCCCTATTCCCGTTCCCCCTACCAGCGCCTTGGCGTGTCCAGGGGCTTCGGGGCGGTGGTGTGCGCGGCTTGGATCGCTCTGGGGGTGGGGGGCCCGCCGGCGCGGGGCCCGTCGGGCGGCGGGGCCGGCGGGGCCGCTCCGGGCACGGCGTGCGCGTTGCCGGGCGTGGACGTACTGGACGCCCGCCGGCGCGGGGCGGGCCGTACCGCACCGCGGTGGTGGCGCGGGCGCCGGCCGGCAGGCTGTCAGAAGTCGGCCGGCCGGTCGTCGCGGCCGGCGCCTGGCAGGGCGGCACGTTCGTCGCCGATCTCTACGTCGTCACCACCCCGCACCGCGTCCGTCTGGTCGTCGACGCCGAGGCGGGGACCGCGCGGGCGACATGGAGCACCGTGCCCCTGACCGGGCCCAGCCTGGAGGTGCACGTGCGGTCGCCGCTGATGACCCGGCCCGACGTCGCGTAGGTGGGGAGTCGTTCGGAATCGTCCTCCGCGGCGACCGGCTGCACGGTGGGGGGTGGCTGTCGCGTACCGGACGTCGAGGCGCGGCCCGGGGGGTGGTTCTTCGGCTGGGCGAGGGGCATGCGCGACGGCAGCTCGCCCGGGAGGCGATCAGCTCGTTGCTTGCGTGTTCGCCCGGTAGTGCCGGGCGGGCGACTGCGCCTTCGTCGGGTGCACCGCGCCGGTCTCCCCCAAGGCCTGCTCGGGCCGGCCCGCAGCGTCATCTGCCGTGGCCGCCACGGAAGTTGCTTCTGAAGCGGTCTGCCCGGCCTACGATGGCGCGGTGAGGTTCGTGATGGTGCCGGGTGGCTGGCAGGGCGGGTGGGTGTTCGACCCGGTGGCTGCCGAGCTGCGCCGGGACGGTCACCACGTCGAGGCGGTGACCCTGTCGGGGCTGGAGGCGGACGGCCCGGTCGACGTGGACCGCCCGCCGAACCTCGACGCCCATATCGCCCAGGTCGCCGAGATCATCGACCGTGGTGACCGTAGCGGCCGAGAGCCCGTCGCGCTGTGCGGGCACAGCTACGGCGGGATGGTGATCGCCGGTGTCGCGGATCGGCTCGGCGACCGCCTCGACCAGATCGTCTTCATCGACGCCTACGTCCCGGACGACGGGGACTCGTGCTGGTCCCTGACCAGCGACCGCTTCCGGGAGCTGTTCCTGGCCGGCGCCCGCGCCGACGGCCGATGGGTGGCGGTCCCCGAGGGCCTCGATCCGCGCGCGCGTCCGCACCCCCTGGCGAGCTTCGTGCAGTCGATCAGGCTGGGCGGCGACCCCGGCCGCGCGCCCGGCAAGACGTTCATCAGCGGTGGGGCGTGGCCGGGCAGCCCGTTCGTGGCCCTGAGGGAACGGTTGCGCAGCGACTCGGGCTGGCGGGTTCACGAGATCCCCGTCGGGCACAACATCGCCCGCCGCGACCCGCATCGCCTCGCTGCCGTTCTGGGCGCCTTGCCGCCCGGCTCCGCCTGACGCGCAGCCGCTCACTCCCCCTGGGCGTGTGGTCGTCTCCGTGGAGGTGGACGGGCGCCGGGTCGCGCAAGGGGCCGCGGGTCCTCGCGCGGCGGGCGGGCACGGGCGGTCAAGCGCCGTGGCGGGTGCGGCGGTTGAGGCCGGCGTGCTCGTTGGGCGAGGGGGCGCGGGCGACGGGCGGTGTCCTCGTCGTGCCGTGTCCTCGTCGTGCGGTGTTTTCGTCGTGCCGTGTCCTCGTCGTGCGGTGTCCTCGTCCGGGACGTCGTGTTCGTGCTCCTGTTCCCGTGCCGTCGGCCGTTTGCGTCGGGTGTGGGGGTCAGGAGGGCCGGGAGCGCAGGCGGCGCAGCATGCGGGCGTCCTCGAAGCCCACCTGCCGGGCCGCGGATTCGGTGGTGGCGCCTTGGCCGATCAGGTGTTCGGCGCGTTCCAGGCGCAGTGTCTGCTGGTAGCGCAGCGGGGTGAGGCCGCCGGTGGCGCGGGAGAACTGGCGGGTGAGGGTGCGGGCGCTGACGCCGGCGTGGGCGGCCAGGCGGGTCAGGGGCAGCGGCTCGGCGTAGTGGGTGTCGATCAGGTCCTGGGTGCGGTGCACGGTGTCGTCGACGTGGCCGCGGTGCCGGAGCATGGCGCTGGCCTGGGGTTCGTTGCCGTTGCGGCGTGCGTAGATCACCATTTCGCGTGCCACCCGGGCGGTCAGGGCGGGGCCGTGGCGTGCGGCCAGCAGGTGCAGGGCGAGGTCGATGCCGCTGGCGATGCCGGCGGAGGTGACGATCCGGTCGTCGGCGGAGAACAGGACGTCGCGGACCACCGTCGCCCGGGGGTGGCGGGCGGCGAGTTCGTCCTGGAGCTGGTGGTGTGTGGTGCAGCGGCGGCCGTCGAGGAGGCCGGCCTGTCCCAGGGCGTCGGCTCCGGCGCAGACGCTGGCGACGGTGCCGCCGGCGGTATGGTGCGCGCGCAGCCGTCCGGCGGTCTCGGGGCTGATGCGGGGGCCGCCCCTGAGGGTGGGCGCGCTCCATCCGGGGACCACGACGAGGTCGCCCGGGTCGAGGTCGGGCCAGGTGGTGCGGGCGGTCAGCGGCAGGCCCTGGGCGCTGCGGATCTGGGGTTCTTCGGCGACGTAGTCGAGGACGTACGGCTGCCCGAAGCCCGCTGCCGTGGAGAAGGCCTGGGCCGGGCCGGCCAGGTCGAGCAGGTGGACGCCGGGCAGCAGGACGAAGACGACACGGGTCATACCGGTGATGCTGCCAGCTCGTCCACCGTGGCGATCCGTGCGAAGCGGTCCCGCAGGACGGCCAGGGTGCGTTCGGTGATCGCCTCGGCGCTGAGGTCGCCGATCGGGTTGGTGGTGGTCGCGTCCGCCACGAACACGACCTCGTACCCCAGGTCGCTGCCGATCCGGGCGGTGGTCTCGACGCACTGCTCGGTGCGGATCCCGCAGACCCACAGCTCGCCGACCCCGGCCTCGGTGAGCCGCTGCTGCAGGTTGGTGGTGGTGAACGCGTTGTGCGAGGTCTTGTACAGCACCGGCTCCCCCGGCAGCGGCTGCTCCAGTTCCTTCAGCAGCCGGACGTGCCCGGTCTGCGGGTCGAACACGTCGCCGCTGCCGGGCTCGGTGTGCAGCACCCAGACCAGCAGGTCGCCGTTGTCCCGCGCGAGGCGCACCAGCCGGTTCACCGGCTCGGCGATGTCGGGGTTGGCGATCTGCTCCCACAGGGGGCGGGCGCGGAAGGATTCCTGGACATCGATCACGATCAGGGCTCGTCTCATGTCCACCAGTGTGACCTGCGCGTACTCGGGTTTGACAGGCATGATCGGGGCTGGGGCCGGAACGATCCGGTCGCCCGGCGGGGAGCACCCCGGGGGGCCGGGGGGCCGGTGGGGGCTCGGGTCGGTCTCCGGGGGTTCCGGGGACCGGAGGTGGTGGGGCCTCAGGCCGAGGTGGTGGGGCCTCAGGCCGACGGTGGGCTCGCGGGGTGGGTCCGTCATCGTCCGGTGCTGTCAGGTGGAGCGTCGGGCGCCGTAGTAGCCGTGGCGCATCCGGAATCTCATGGGGTCGGTGCCGTCCGCTTGGATGTGCTCGATCAGCGTCGTTCTCAGTGGCTCGGGCACGTCCTTGCCGTGCGCGGTGGTCCACTCCAGGGAGCCGAAGAGCTGGGCGGCGCCGTCGAGTCGGGCGGGGCCGGGTGCGCCGGTGGTGAGTGCGGTGAGGACGGATTCGGGGGGTTCGGCGAGCAGCTGCCGGTGCACGGCCAGGTCGTGCCACTTCAGGCCGCCGGTGGGCTCCCTGGCGGATGTCCCGGCCCAGGCCAGCAGGACGCGCGCCCGTTCGATCCCGTCGGGGTAGCGGCGCCGGGTGAGAGCGGTGAGCCGGGCTTCGGCGTCCGCACGTGCCGTGACCAGGCTCCGTGGTCGCGGCCCGGCGGCCGGGCGAGGGCTGCGGCCGCGTCGGACAGCCCCGCCGGCGCGGCATGGATCCAGCGCATCCGGCGCCGCTCGTCCTCGGCCCGCCGGGCGGCCAGTTCCGCCTGGACCTCCCGTGACCGGGTCAGGCCTCGCTCGGCCAGCCACGCGGTGAGCGCCGGCCCGTCGCGCAGGTCGGCGTCGCAACACCCCAGCCCCCGAAGACCGGACTGGTGGTGCAGCGTCCAGCAGGCGATCGCGTCGCCGGCGCGGTCGTACACCGTGATCGTCGGCCAGCCCCGGCAGCGGCACCGGTCGCCGGTGCCGCCGTCCACGAGGGCCAGCACCCGGGCCAGGCCGGCGATGTCGGCACCGGTCACCACGGTCCGCGCCAGGTCGGCGGAGCCGGTCTCCTCCGGTGGTCCCTCGACGATCACGACGTGCCCGGCGCGGTCCAGGACGTCCCGTAGCCGGGCTGTCGTCGGCGCGTCCTCAGCCCTATGCGCGTGCCCCTCGTCGACCACGCCGGTGAGGATATCGGGCAGCTCGGCCCCTCGGCCGATCTGCCCTCACGGCCCTGGGGTCACGATCTTCCCTCACGGCCCTTGGGTCATGGCTCGGCCCGGCTCCCCTCCCCCGCCGGGCCGTGCCTCGTCCTGCAACCGGCGGGCCGGGCGGAACTCGTGACGCGGCAGCGGGAACCCGTCCCCGAGGATCTCCGAGCGGATCTCCCCGGCGAGAACGGCTGCCAGGAAGCGGGTCACGGTCATGTCGTGGCGCTCCCAGTCCTCCCCCGACTCGCTGTTGATCATGATGGTGCGGGTGTCGGGGTCGTCGTCCGGCCGCACGAGCCAGTACAGGTACTCACCGTTGTCCGTGGTGGCCCAGCAGACCAGGCGGCTGCCCGGGGTCCGCATCTCGTCGGGCTTGTCCTCGAACCGCCACAACGAGTCGTGGGCTTCCTCGCGCTCCGCGGAGGTCTTCAGGAGGTCGTAGACGCCGTTGGGGCAGTTCGGCTCGAGCAGCAGGAGGTAGCCGTCGACGAGGCCGCCTCCGTACGTCTCGACGAGCTCCTTGTGGTCCGCGGGCAGGTCGGTGCGAAGAGCGGTCCGCGCGGCGGCCCAGTCCGGAGCAGGGGCGGTGCGCTCGGAGCGGGCGAGCAGTCCTGTGAGCCGGGTCAGGCCGGAAGTCACGTGAGGGGGCCTTTCGGGGGCGCTCGGTACGCCAGGACCGCGATACGCGTGGAGGCGGGTCCCCGTGTCGTGCACGGGGACCCGCCTCCACTTCCCGAGCGCTGGGCAGGCCTTGCACCTGCATCTCCCCGCAGGAAGCGGGGCGTCTTTCCTTGGACCACCAACGCAACACCAGTCGGCCGGAGTTCCGGCGACCAGCTCAAGATCCATTGTAGTGCATGCCGCCGCAGCTGTGCGGCGGCCGGCCTGCCGAGGCCGGCTGCCGGGGCGGCCTCGGGCGAGAGGGCCGCCGGTCACCGGGAGTCCCGGTGCCTGCAGCTGCCTGCCGGCACATCGGCGCGATCGGCGTCGAAGCGCGGCGGCCGGCCGTGACAACCGGGCACGAAGCTCCTGCCGTGTCGGGCGGGGGCTCCTGCCGTGCCCGTGCCGTGTGCGTGACCGCCGTGCGGGGCGGGGGCTGACGCGTGGGCCGCAGTACCCGGCAGGATCGGTGCCATGGACTATCGACATGCCGTTGCGGCCGATGCCCCGGCCGCGGCCGAACTCTTCGCGGCCCATCACCATGACGCGCTCACCGAGCAGGAGCGTGCGCGGCAGGGCTTCGTGCAGGGCAGCTTCGATGCCGGCACACTGCGCGCGATGGCCGAGGACGGGAGCCTGCTCGTCGCGGACGACGACGGCCGCCTGGCCGGGCTGCTCGGTCTGACCTCGCCGCAGCACACACACGGTGCGCCCCCGCCGGTCCAGGCACTGCTGGACCGGCAGGACTCGCTGAAGTGGCAGGGGCGCCCGCTGCGTTCGACGCCCTTCCTGCTCTACGGGCCTGTCGTGGTCGCCGCCGCCTACCGCGGGAAGGGAGTGGCGAGGGGACTGTTCACGGCGGCCCTCCGGGCGGCCTCGCCACGAGCCGAGGTGATGGTCGCCTTCATCGAACGGGCCAACCAGGCGTCGTGGCGCGTCCACGTGGACGGCTTCGGCATGGTCCCCCTGGGAGAGTTCACCCTGGGCGACCGGGTCTACGGCGTCGTCGGCGTCTCCACCCGGCCCGCGGCCGCGCCCGGCGCCTGAGCAACCCGGCGGCTGCTCCCGCCGCGACCCGCCACGGCGGTGTGCCCGCGGCCTGGAGCTGCCGGACGATGCGAGGTGGACGGGCGGTCGACGCGACAGGGGCCCCTGCCGATACCCACCCGTGGGCTGGTCTGCTCGCCGGGCGGCGGGAGGGACCTTAACCGCTGGTGCCGGGTGGACGATGTCAGTGGCCGCTCAGGCTCGGCTGCGTTCCTGCACCAGCTTCACGCGGTGCCCTTCGGGATCGCGCAGCCAGGCGTATCGAAGGCGGCCGTCCGGCGAGTCGGTGGGAGTCGTCAGGGGCTCGCCTCCCACGTCGAGTGCCGCCCGGTGCAGGCTGTCGACGTCGTCGCACCACAGCACGACCTCGGTGTTCTCGCCGGGTGTCGTGGCGATGCCGAACAGTTCGTCGCCCACGCGGGCCGAGGTCAACCCGATCCGCACCCCGGCGGCCTCGACTTCGACCTGGTGCGGCTCCCCGTCCGGCGGGAACCGGAAACGCTCGGGCATCCCCAGGCGGCGGAAGAACGCCGCGCAGCGTTCGACGTCGGCGCACCACAGGTTCACCTGGACAGCGTCGAACTTCGCCATGTCCACACGCTACTGCAGCGCCCGCCCGCCCCCCAGACTCCACTTCCTCCCCTCCTCTCCCCCGCCGCCGCTCCCCCGCGGCCGCTGCTCTCCGGTGCGCGGACCGGCCGCACACCGCGGGGCGGGGCGTGCGAGCACACCGCTTCGTGCACGACCCCGCACAGCCGGGGGCGACGCCGACCGACGGGCCGCCGCCCGCGGTCAGGGGCGCTGACCGCGGGCGGCTCGGATGTGGTGTGGACTAGAGGACGTCAGTCGCAGTCCCAGTAGGAGCCGCGGTAGTGGTTGCCCCACCGGTACTGGCCCCAGTTGTCCCAGCGGTCGTAGCGGCAGTGGTTGCGGTGACGCCAGCGGTCGGAGCGGTCGAAGCGGCCGTAGCGGTCGTAGCGGTCGTCGTCGCAGCCCCGCCGCCACTCGTCGAAGTGGCGGGAGCCGTAGCCGTGGTGGTTGCCCGGGTGGAACGAGGGCGCCACTGCCGTCGCGTGGACCGCCGCCGGAGCCGCGGATGCCTCCATCGAGAGAGGCGCCATGACAGCGCCGGCCGCAAGAAGCGTGCCCGCTACTGCCTTAGCAATGGTCTTCACCTGATCTCCTTTCAAACACCAGGGCTGGTTTAGCCCTGCCGCTGATCTAGACGCTACACAAACACACCTCGATTTGTTGCGGACTGAGTTCCCATCACTTTTGCGGAGCATGCGGGCCTGATTTCGAAAATGGCAGCTCAGCGGCACCTTCGTACCCCTTTCCGGGAATCCGCGCCCTGCCCGGAGAAGGCGTCCGACCAGGTGAACTCCCGCGTATCGCAGGGTGGTTCGGGAGGGTGCGAAACTGTGCGCCTGATGGCGTTAATGCGGTGCCGGAAATGCTCCGGGTTTTTCGGAGTCGCGTGATGAGAAATGGTGTGGCGGCCTGCGGTGGAGGCGACGGAGGCGGGTTTGTGTGCTGCCCCGCTTTTCGTGGAGCGCGTTTCTCGCCGCAGGTGCCTGCCGGCTGCCCCCGGGGAGTGAAGGACACGCGGGGCTTGGCGTGTCGCCGTCCGCGCACCGCACGGCGGTCACGCAGGAGCGCGGGCAGCCCCCGGGGGGCTCCCGGGCGGTGCGGCGCGCGGCCGGCGCCGGGGGGATGACGGTCCGGGGCCCCTCCGGTCGGCCGGGGTCCCGGGAGAGGCGGTTTCGGCGGTGATGGACCTCGGTGCGCTTCCGAGTGGAGAGGGCTCGGGGGGGGCCGCCTCCCCTCAGGGGCGCCGTCCTCGTGCCCGTGCACGCTGTCGGCCTGCTGGGGAGCGGTGGCCGCAACACGCCTGAGGGGGTGCGGGGTTGGGCCCCAGAGGCATGGAATGGAACAGGTACACGCTTTTGAACGGATGTCGGATATAGGCGGTTTGCGCTGCCCCTTCGTCTTCCGCTACCGTCCACGCTCTCCGGACGAATCGTCCAGAGACTCCGGACGGCGGGGTTGCGCATGGTCCCGCCGCCCGGAGTGACCGTTCCCGTACGGGATCCGTGCGACGCCGTCGCGCCCGGTCCGAGGCTCCTGCAGTGGCCGGCGGATCTGGTGGTCGGTGGCGTCGCACGGGGGTGGAGCGCGGCCGGCGGCGGCAGTTGGTCTGTTCGCCGCCGGCCGCGGGCTCCTGATTTCGCGTACATCCTTCCTTCCTTGAAAGGCTGTTCCCATGAACAACGACCTGCTTGAGGCCGAGACCGCCGAGCTGCTTCCCGGCCGCGAGGCGCTGGGCAAGTTCTCGTTCAGCTTCACGAAGATGACGACCGTCTCGAAGAAGATCGCGCACGTGGACGCGCACAACGAGTCGATGGCGCTGAACCAGAACTCGCCGTTCGCGGTCGCCCAGTCCCAGGCCTCCCAGGCCATCAGCGTCCACCAGTAGTACGGCCGCTGACGCAGGGGCAGGCCCTTCGGGGCGTGCCCCTGCGGTGCCGCGAGGGCCCCGGGGCTTTTTCGCCCGGCCTGCCGGGCGGTGGACACGGGCCGGCAACTCGTGCCCGTGTCCGCGTCCCCGCCGGTGCCGGACGCGCACTGCCAGCCGCCGGCGCCAGGGCCCTTGCGGCGCCACCGGTTCAGAAAAGGCACCGGCGCGGGGGCGGAGCCGGCCCCTGGAACTCTTGTGGGCGGCGGACCCGGTGGCATCCGCCGGCGGACGCGAGGCGGTGAACCGACCCTCGCGCAGGCTCTGTTGTCCGTCCTTCGGCGCCGGCATCGACGAGTGGGATCCAGTGAGCGCTTCTCACCCCGCGGCCTTGCGCGCCCGCGCGGAGCAACTGGCCCTGGAAGGCCACCCGGTGAAAGACGTGGCACGGCAACTGGGCGTCTCCCCGGCAACCGTCTACCGCTGGCGGCGCTCGGGGATGTCCGGGCCGGACCTGGCACAGGCGCGCGCCCGCATCGGCGAGTTGGAGAGGGAAGTCCTCCTGTGCCGCGAAGTCATCGCCACCCTGCGGCAGATGATGCCCCCAAAAGACGGTACGAGGTGATGCACCGCATGGCGTCGCACGGTTTCCCGGCCCGCCGGACGGCCGCGCTCCTCGATGTCTCGGAGTCCGGCTACTACGCCTGGCGCACCCGCACGCCCTCCCCGCGCGCCCTGCGCCGGGCCTGGCTGACCCGTCTGGTGCGCGGCATCCACCGGGAGTCCGGCGCCGCCTACGGATACCGCAGGGTCGGACAGGAACTCCGCGACCGCTACGGCATCCACCTCAGCGACGCCACCGTGGAAGCCCTGATGAGAGCGGCCGGGCTCCGCGGGCGGGCGGGGCGGCTGCCCGCAACCGCCCCGGCGGGAGGCGCCCGTACGCCCCGCCGGCGCTGGATCGTCGACGTCCGTGCCTTCACCACACCTCCAGGCCCCCTGTATGCGGCCGTGGTCCTCGACGCCGCGTCGCGCCGCCTGATCGGCTGGAGCACCGCCGCGACCGCGGACCGCGCCCTTGTCCACCGCGCCGTCATGGCCGCCGTCACCCGCGCCGCCCGTCACGGCGAACCGGGCGCCGCGGCCGCCTGCGAGCCCTTGCCGGCCTGCTCCTTCACGGCGCGGGCCGGCTCCCTCGGCTGCGCGCCCGTCCGCGCGGGCGTCGGCGACCGCGAGGACCACGCGGTCGCCGACGCCTTCTGGGACACCGTCCACCGCACCCTGCCCGCCCCGCCCTCCTGGCCGGACACGCACGTCGCGGAGAGCGGGCTCAGCACCACCTTCGACCGCTTCGCCCGGCAGGCCTTCGCCGCCGGGCCAGTGAGCCCACCCGCACCGTAAGGCGGATCCCTTGGACACGACCCCCGCTGCGCCCGCCACGAGCCCCCGGCCCGACCGGTCCGGCATCCACTCCGGTCAGGACACCTCCACCGCCCACGCCCACCGGCTGCGCCTGTACGGCGCCCTGGACCGGGTGTGCGTCCCCCTCGCCGCCGCCGACGTCCAGGCCGTGTTCAAACTGGCCGAACTCGACTGCGTCACCGTGCACGCCGTCATCGACTGGATCACCACGGCCCGCACACTCGAACCCTCCCCGCACCCGCACCCGCACCCGCACCCGCAGACGCATCCGCTCCCGGGGTGAGGGGCCCCGGCGTGCCGGCGGGCCGGAACGCATCCCCCTTCTCCACGGGCCCCTTCTCCACGGGCCCCTTCTCCACCAGGGCTCCGCGGGACAGCTGCTGGGCCCTGCTCCGGCTCTGGGGGGTTCTGGGGGTCTACGGGGTGCCGTTGGCGTGCAGCAGCGACTCGACGAGGACGGCCACGTGCCGGCGGTCCGCCGGGCTCAGCTTGTGCACGCTCGCGATGAGGATCGCCACCTCCGGATCGGCGGCCTCGGGTGCGTCCTCGAGGTACAGGTGGACGCCCGCGGCCTCGGCGGCGGCCCGCTGCACCGGCGCCACCGGGATGCCCAGTCCCTTGGCCAAGCCCTCCAGAGTGGTCTGCTGCGGCATCTGCGCCAGCCGCTCCGACGTCGCCAGATGGTGGACCGTCGAACGGGAGATGCCACCGCGGCGCGCTACATCGCTGTAGGACCAGCCGTACTGGTCCAACTTGTGCTTGATCATTTCCTGCAGTGTGTTGGGCACGCCGGTTCTTCCTGTGGAGAGGGAGTGACCGCCTGTCGATGAGTCTAACGGCCCTACCGCCGGGGCGTTCCGCACCTTCTTCTCCCCCGGCGCCCTGCGCTACCCTGCCCGCCGACTTCACGTCATGATCGACCACCCCGGAAGGCGGCCCGTCCGGCGCCGTGCCGGGACCGGGGTGCACCGCCGTTACGGCGAGCAGCGGCCCCCGGCCCTCCCCCGGCCCTTGCCACGGCGGGACCCCAGGGGCCGTACCGTGCGCTGCGGATCCGCGAGATCACCCCGGTGACCGACGGCGTGGGACGATGGCGGCCATGTCGGGTCAGGTCTGGGGGTCGCTCATATCGCTGGGCGGTGTCGTCCTCGGCGGTTCGCTGTCCTACCTCGTCCAGCACAGGACGCAGCTCTCGGCGGAACGCGCCGAACAGCAGCGGCAGCAGCTCTCCTTGTCGGAGGCCCGGCGGGCGGAACGGCTGGCGTTGCTGGAGCGGTTCGTCGAGGTGGGGGCCGAGGCCGAGCGCGCCGCCTTCGGCCGGCCTGCCGAGTGGGACGACACCCACGAGTGGTTCCTGACGACCCGGGACGTCATGAACAGGCTCTGGGTCGCCGAACGCCTCGTCCGCATCCAGTTCCCCCTGCCCGTGCACGACGCGGCACGCGCCTACTTCCTCGACCTGAACAAGACGGTGTGGGAAGGCCTGCCGGACGGCGAGAGCGTGCGGGACTACCTGGAGGACAACCGGCTCGCGTTCCTGGACGCAGCCCGCACCGTCATGGGATAGCGCACCGCACCGCCCCGCCCGGTAGACCCCTTTTCACGGGCCAGCCCGGCTTTCGGCCGGGCCCGGCGGGCGGGCCCCGGCCCCTTGATGGCGTCGGCGCCCTGGACGAGGACGCCGGACGGGATCGGCTCGGTGGCCCGGCCGCGGGGGGGGGGGGCGGGCGAGGACGCGCCGGTGGAGCGGCGGCCCGGAGGGGGCTTGGAGGGGGCTTGGTCAGCGGACGACGTCGAAGACGTTCTTCTGCAGCCCGTTGGCGTAGACGTCGTGCTCGACCAGCTTCAGCTTCTGGGTGTCCTTGTCCGTGGTGCTGAAGAGCCGCTTGCCCGCCCCGAGCAGGAGCGGGAAGACGAGCAGGTGGTAGCGGTCGATGAGGCCGGCGTCCGCGAGGGCCTGGTTCAGGCGGGCGCTGCCGTGGACGATGATCGGGCCGCCGTCGGTCTCCTTCAGCGCGGCGACCTCCTCCAGTGAACGCAGGATCGTCGTCTCCCCCCAGTTCGTCACGAGATCGGCCTCGGTCAGGGTGGTCGACACGACGTACTTCGGCATCAGTTTGTAGTCGGCGAATTCCTCCATGGCGGGCCACACCGGGCTGAACGACTGATAGCTGGTCCGGCCCAGCAGCATCGCGGTGGCTTCCTTCTGCTCACGGCCCTTGATGTCGAACGCCTCGGGGAGGAACTCGATGTCCTTGAACGTCCAGCCGGAGTTCCGGTAGCCGGGTTCACCGCCCGGGGCCTCCACGACACCGTCGAGCGAGATGAAAGCGGTACTGATCAGGGTGCGCATCGTGGTTCCTCGGTATCTCGTGATCTCGTGGGTTTTCAAGCCGACTCGGCCGGCGCCCGCGGCGACCGCCCTCGCCGCCGCCGCGCACCAACCATGGACTCTGACTGCCGATCATGAAGGAACTCATCGGCCGAGCGCCGCCCCCTTTTTTTCGGGGCCGACCCGGCGCACCGGACATCTCGAGGAGCCGGATCCGCGGCACCACCCGGCCGGGGTCCGTCGTCCGCGGCTTCTTCAGCCGGTGCGACAGCACCAGCGCCACGGTCACGCGTGAGCGTGAGCTTGATCGTGCCCTGACCGTCGTCCACGCACGCGCACCCCTACGGCCCACCCCGCTCTTCCTCGACCACACGCACCTGCCTCGACCTCGACACCCACCGTGCAGGGCAACCCCCTCCCCCCGGCAGCCGGGCTGCGGCATGGGGCGGGCGGCCGCTCTGCCGTGCGGTGGGGCGGTGTTGAGGGTCCGGGACCGCACGGGGGCGGCGGACGGTGTGAGGTGCGAGATGGGTGTGGTCAGCCTGTTTCGTGGTGGTCGGAGGGCGCGGCGGCGGGGGTGAGGGGCCCGTTGGCCACCGCGATGGAGGTGAGCGGGTAGGACGGGTCGTCGGCGCCGCCCAGGGTGACAAGAGGGATGTCGTCCTCCTGGCGCCGGCCGTGGTGGTGCCAGGTCTGGCCGTGGCGGTCGGTGTGGGCGCGGGCGAGGTCGTAGACGCGGCCCCCCAGAAGGAAGGGGTCGGTGGCCTGCTGCGCCGCCTCCTGCAGGAGACGGGGCACGGCCTCCGCGGTGAGACGGACCTCCACACCGTCGAGGCGCCCGGTGGCGGTCTGCACCCATCCGCTGCGGCGGGTCGGCGCGTCCAGCGGCGCCCCGATCGCGGTCAGCCAGTACTCCCAGTCGCCCAGCGACACAGCGTGGATGTGGACGTCGACGCGTTCATCGTCCGAGGCGATCTGCGTGACCTCGAGCCGGGCCGCGTTCTCCGCCCGCAGCCTGGCCGCCGTGACCGCGGCCGAGGACGGCGCCTGACCCCCGCCGTCGGCCGTGCGCGGCCCCTGGACGCCGGTGCTCCGGGCGGGGGCCGGTTCGAGTGCGTCCGACTGCCGGGCGGGAGCCGCGGCGGGTACGGCGGCCTGCTGAGCCGCGGCCGGTACGGCGGCCTGCTGAGCCGGGGCCGGGGGCTGGGCGTGGCCGCCGTCGGCGGTGTGCCCCTGCTGGGCGCCGGCGCTCGGGGCGGGGGCCGGGACGCGGGCGGCGGCCTGCTGGGCGGGGACCGGTTCGAGCGCGGCCGGTTGACGGGCGGCGGCCAGGGCGGGCGCGGCTGCCGGCTCGGCCACGGCCAACTCCTGGGCCACGACGGACTCCTGGGCCACGACGGACTGCCGGTCCGGGGCTGACTGCCGGGCCGGAGCCGACTGCTGGGCCGGAGCTGACTGCTGGGCAGTGGTGGGTTGCTGGACCCGGGCCGGGGGCTGCCCCTGGCCGCTGGCGGCGAGGCGCGGCTCCCGGGCGTCGTCGGCGGTGTACGGCTCCCGGGCGTCGTCGGCGGCGTGCGGCTCCCGGGCACCGGCGCTCGGGGCGGGGACCGGGACGCGCGTGGCGGCCTGCTGGGCGGGGACCGGTTCGAGCGCGGCCGGCTGCGGGCCGGGAGCCGGGGCGGCGGTGCGGGGCGGGGCGTCGCCGGACTCGAGTGGGTCCGCGCCCGCGGGGTGAGGCTCGCACGCGCCGAGGATGCGCAGCGGGCGGAGTGTTGCGGGCGGGTTGGGGGTGGCGTCCTCGCCGGCGGGGGGTGCGGTGACGGCCTCCCAGCGGGCCGCTGCGCCCGGTACGGGATGCGGCTCGGTGCCGGTGGCCTCGTATCCGGCGTCGCCGGGTTCCGTCCCACCCGCGGGGGGCGGGGTCCGGTGCTGTTGTCTGAGGCGTCTGAGGGTGTCGGCGCCGCCGGTTTCCACCAGGCGGCCGCGAGCGTTGAGATCGGCGATGAAGGCGTGGGCGAGTTCACTGAGCCGCGCGGTGAGTTCCCGCTCCAGGTCCGTGTCCTTGCCGTAGTCGATGGTCATGCCACAGCTCCCGGGTAGGCCTTGCGGAGGGAGTCCAGCGCGCGCCACTGCAGTGTTTTCACGGCGCCGTCGGTGGTGCCCATGGTGCGGGCGGTCTCGCGGACGGACATCTCGCCCAGGAACCGCAGCCGGATCACGACCTGCTGACGGGGCGTGATCTCCGACAGGGCGTGATGCAGGTCGTCGAGCGCGAGCGAGGACAGAACGGTTTCTTCAGGATCGCTCACCACCGGCGCCCAGGCGTCTCCCACCTGGGTGATGTGGTCGACGAAGGTGAGGTTGCGGGTCGTCGCGGTCTTGAAGTGGTCGGCGACCGCATGGCGTGCGATGGTGCACAGCCAGGCACGGATCGACGTACCCGTCCACGTGAACGTGTTGATCTTGATCCAGGCCTTCATGAAGACGTCCGCGGTGAGGTCCTCGGCCAGCGCCGTGTTCGATCTGACGCGCCGTCCGATGAGGGTGGCGATGACACCGTGGTGCATCCGGTACAGCTCGGCGAAAGCCTCGCGATCGCCTTGCTGGGCGCGGACGACGAGGGCCGATTCCCCCGGGGCGCCGCCGTCGGGGGCGGCGTCGTGAGCTGGAGTGGTCAAAGCAGTGCTCCCGGTCGTAGGGAAAGAAGTGAGGTGAGGTGAGGGCTGCCGGCACGACGTGCGGCGGCCGAAGCGGGGACACCGCCCGCGCGCCGCGAGCCCCTGGGGGGGGACGGAACCGGGCCGGCTCCCGGCCGGCCGTGCGCCGGCCGAGACCCCCGCAGCACCGGGTGAAAGGGGCCGGGCCGGGTGAGGACCGGCCGGGTGAGGACCCGGCCGGACGACGGGCCGGGCCCGCTCCCGGTCCGCCGGCCTACCGGCCGAGGCCCCCAACCCCGGGTGAGGGCCGGGCCGTTCCCGGAGCACCGCCTGCCGGCCGGGCCCCCGGGCGCCGGATGAGAAGCAGGATGGTTCCCCGGACGGCCGCATACCGGCCGGGGTCCCTGGGCCCGGTGCGGGCCTGGGGGTCGATGCTCAGTCGGCCGCGTGCCCGCCGAGGTCCCCCGGCCGCAGCCGGTGCCGCTCCCGGGCAGGCACACGCCGGCGCTGCGGAAGACTGCGCTGCAGCGTCCGCGGGTCGTCGTAGACGAGCGCGTCGAGCCGGACGCTGTAGGCGTCGCGCAGCGTCCACAACGTGGCCAGGCTCGGCTGTTTCGTACCGCTCGCGAGCCGGTGGAGCGTCGACCTGCTGATACCGGTGCGCTGCGCCATGTCGGCGACGCTTTCGTCACCCAGCTCCCTGGCCCTGAGCAGGAGCGTGGCCATATGGAGGCGAAGCATGGTCAAAAGACCCCCTCAGCAACGTGCAGCCGTGCGGCTGACCCACACGCGCGCAACATATGCAAGTTGCCGGAAATGAGTGACGCAAGGGTATTTTGATTCGCACACGAATACGAGATTCGGGATGTGGCCTGCACAAATGCCGATCTAGGTTGTGACCTGCAAAGGTGCACGCGTGCAACCAGCATGTGACAACATGCCCGCGCGCTACCCTCCGACCATGCGGAGTGCGAAGGATTCCCCCCACGAGAGCCGGACCAGACGACAGGCCCAGGCCCAGCGGATCGGCGCCTATCTCACCCAGGCCGCGACAGCAGCCGGATACGACGTCCGCCGGCGCCACGGCGGCCGGGCACAACTGGCAGCCGCGACCGGTCTGAGCCTGACCACCATCAGCCGGACCCTGGACGGCAAAACATTGCCGCTGTCCTCGCAATTGACCACGTGGGCCACCGTCCTCAACCTCGATCACCGCAAAGTCCTGGTCGAGAGCGGCCTCATTCCCGAGCAGCGGGGACCCGAATCACCACGCCGCGGACCGGCCCCGACGGCACTCTCACCCGACGAAGCCATGACCGCATGGAAAATCACCGACCCCATCATCCGCAGGACACTGAACGGAAGCATCGTCCACGCGATCGAACTCCAGGCGGAAATCGACGCCGCCACCCGATACGAAGCCCCGCACGACAATCCCCACAGCACATGGCGCACCCGCAGATGACACCCCTCCCGCCCAGCCCCAGCCCCAGCCCCCGCCCCCGCCGGGGAGCGCCGCCCACCGGCCGCCGCCGCACGCACCGGCCACCCTGGCCGGCGGGGTGTGCGAGGACAGGACAGGACATCACCGGCCCGGCCCGGCACCACGAGACACGCACCGGCCGGTAACACCAAGCCGACGGGCGGGCAGCAGCGTGCGAACCGGCCGGGCTGCATCAGGCGAGCCGACCAAGAGAACACCAGACGCGCGGGCCGGGGTGCGCCGACTGCCGCCACGCCGGTCCCGCCACCACCCAGCCAGCAGGCACGCGGACCGGGCTGCGTCAACGACGACGTTCTCGTCGTGCTTGTCGAAGGGTCGCCCGTCGAGCCGCTCGGAGAGGTACAGGTCGCCGTAGATCTCGCCGCGGGGCGAGCCGACCACAGAGCACCAGATGAGCGGGCCGGTAGCGGCAGGCGAGCCGGCCAGTCTGCGCCGAGCGAGCGGGCCGGTGCGCGCCGACTTCCACCGCACAGGACACGGCGATCCGACATTGCGCCCAGCCGGTCCCCCCACCACCCAGCCAGCAGGCGCGGAGGCCGGGCTGCGTCAGGCGAGCCGACCAGGTAGCACCAGGCCGGTACCGGCAGGCGAGCCGACCGGACTGCAGTAGCACCAGGCCAGCAGGCCGGTACCGGCAGGCGAGCCGACCGGGCTGCACCGAGCGAGCGGGCCGAGGTGCGCCGACTTCCGCCACGCCGGACACGGCGTCCGACGCCGCGCCCGGCCGGTCCCGCCACCGCCCCACCCAGCCAGCAGCCACGCGGGCCGGGCTGTGAAGCGTGCGTATGGCGTACGGAAAGCGTACGGAACCCTGCGCGGGCCCGTATGACCCCGGCGCTGCTGTCTGTGCTGACGAGTCAGTTTCCACGTAGTCCCCGCATCAGGCGAGCCGGCCGGGTAGCGCCAGGCGAGCCGGCCGGGCTGCGCCGACGTCCGCCGCGCGGGCACGGCGGTCCGACGCCGCGCCCGGCCTGCCACCGCCCAGCCCCGGCGGGCCGGTGACAGCAGGCGAGCCGGGCCGGGGGTGCGTCGGGCGAGCGGGCCGGGGTGCGTCAACTGCCGCAGCCGGGGGCCGGTGGCCCGGCGCGACCCGGGCGGGGCCGGCCCGGGGGCCCCGGGCTGCCGTGGCACTGCGATCGTCACCGTCGTGTCCGCGGCCGCGCCGAAATCGAGCACATGCGCGCCCGCCGGGTCCGCCCCCCTCGGCAATGCCTCTCCCGCTAAGCTCGGCGGAATCTTCCCGGAATCCCGTGCCACCACGGCTCACGGACACCGGAAGAACGGGGAATATCCTCCTGCCGCGCCACATCCAGCGGGCCGAAAACGGCCACGCCGAGAGGGGTATCAGGTGCTTGTCGTACACGGAGCCCCCGTGACCGCTGTCGTGCGCAGCCACACCGGCGAGGCGGTGGTACTGCTTTCCGGCGACACGCTGCGGCAGGAACCGGAGAAAACGTTCACCGACATGATCGAAGCCGCTACCGCCGTACTCAACGCCGCAGAACTCAAGACCGTCCGCACCACCGTCCCCACACTCGGCACCGGCCCCCCGGATTACCATGTCCACGTCCACGGAAACGAACTGACGGTCTACCGACTGACCGACAACTGAACTCCTCACCCGGCGAAGAACACGATTCGCCTCCCCCCTTTCCGTGGCCGCGCCGTGCCGTGCCCTGCCGTGCCGTGCCGTGCCGTGCCGTGCCGTGCCGTGCCGTGCCGTGCCGTGCGGCAGCCTGCCCTTCCCGGTGAAACACCGCACCGGGCGGCCGGGTTTCCCCGGGAAATGATCTCGGCAGTCCTTTTCCCACCGGGGCTTCGCGCCACAGGGCAGGGCGGACGGCGGGCCGTCCCGCGGGCGCACGGTGGACGGACGGCGTCAGACCGCCCCGCATGCTGCACCCGATGAGAACGAGAACGCGGAAAGGGCCCGGGACAGCGCAGGCGGCGAGGACCCGGCACAACCACCTCTGCCGTGACATGCGTCAGCGGCGGAACGAGCAACCTCGTGATCCCGGCCTCCACGGCCGCACCGTCATGGCCGGAACGAGCACCGACCATCAGCGCCTCACCGGACGCACCGGGCCGCCCCAGGGCCACACGGCAGATCACCGGGCCCGGACTGCGCGCACCGCACTCGAAGGACAGAACACAGTCGTCGACGTACGCGTCGCGTCCAGACCCGCCCTCGCGAAGCCGGGACGGATGTCGACGTGGATGTCACCGACGATCCCCCCCCCGGCCGCCCCGGAGCCCCCAGGAGACCGGGTTCGACATCGACGGCGAACAAGCTGTCAGCGGCCCTCGCGCACAACCCCGTCCATCGCCCTCGGCCACCATGCAGTCCACTCCCGCGGCACCGCTCCAGCGGTCACAGCCGCCCCGATGGGCTGCAGCGGACAAGCCAGCCCCGCGCGGCCCCGCGCGGCCCCGCGCGGCCCGGGGACGCTCCCCCGCCACGCTCGAGACCGCGCTGATCCGCTCCGCCCCACACCGCGAACGCCTCCCGCCCCACCCCGTGTGCCAGCGAACGCTCCATCCGCCACACGCCGGTCGCCGCCCGCCCGCGCACCGCACCCCGCATCGGGGCGACGAGCGCTTCGACCCGGTCGAGGAGAACGGAGCCTCGCACAACGGCACGGATTTCCCGGGTCCCGCAGGCGGGCGAGCAGAGCACACACCGGGTGCCATCCGCCCACCAGCACGTCCCCTCTCCGCCGAGCCACCGGCCGCCACCCCCCACCCCATACCCCCCGACGGAGTCGCCCCGCACCGAACAGCCCCACCCCGCCCCACGCCGCCCACGGGAGTGTCGCGAGCCGTGATGAGTTCCGCGACGCGCGGCAGTCCTACTGTCGAACCCCGCACCCAGGAGGACACCCGATGCGCAGCGTGACCTACTCGATGAGCGTCTCACTCGACGGCTACATCGTCGGACCGGACGGCAACTTCGCCTGGACCGCACCCGACAAGGACGTCTTCCGCTTCTGGATCGACGAGATCCGCCAGGTCGACGTCCACCTGCTCGGACGCCGGCTCTACGAGACGATGCTGTACTGGGAGACCGCCGACGAGGACCCCACCCTCGACGCCCCCGAACGCGAGTGGACCGCCCTGTGGAAACCACTGCCCAAAGTGGTCTTCACCACCACCCTGCACACCCTGCAGGGCCACGCCCGCCTCGCCACCGGCACCCTCACCGAAGAGATCGAACGCCTACGAGCCGAACCCGGCGACGGCGACATCGCCATCGGCGGCGCCACCCTCGCCGCCCACGCCGCCGCATCCGACCTCATCGACGAATACCGCACCGTCATCTACCCCGTCCTCGTCGGCGGCGGCACCCCCTACTTCCCCCACCACGAACGCCGAGTCAACCTCCAACTCACCGAAACCCGCACCTTCAACTCCAACATCGTCTACCTCCGCCACCGCGTCATCCGATAAAACCCACCCGCCCCGACCCCCCGCCCACCCAGCCACTGACCCCACAACACCCCCCCACGACAACAACCCCCACACCCCAGCCCGACCAGCCCCGCACCACCCGCGAACGAACCGCACCCCATTTCCCCGTAAGGCCGCACCACCACACCCAGAAGCAGCGCACACCCCGTAAGGCCGCACCACCACACCCAGGAGCAACGCACACCCCGGCCGGGCGGGCGCGCCCGAGGCCGGGCGGGCGCGCCCGGCGGCGGCGCATCATCATCGCGGCCCGGCGTCCCGCGGCGCCCGCCTCGCCGAGGCCAGGGACACCGCGAGGAAAGCGGCATACCGCCTCGCCTGGTGAAACGGCGCCCGAAAGCCAGAGCGGGTCTTACGCGGGGACGCGAACAACAAACGCCCTGACCGGAAGCGTCCGTGCGCTCGGTGAACGAGCCGCCGTTCGAGACCATGGCAACGCCGGCACCCCCCCGGCAGGCCGCCCTCAGCCCCAGCCGGATCCGCTCAACCGCCGGTGCCGCCCTCGCCCTCAGCGCAATCCGGGAGGCGATCACCGCAGAGTGAACGGCGAAGCGTGCCGGCCCGTGCCGACGCGGCTGCCCATGCTGACTACCGGACGTGCGTCGA
>NZ_JBVJXS010000017.1:0-30988 GCF_055601245.1 Streptomyces sp. NPDC038135
AGGCTGCATCAACTCTGCTGCCAGGTAGAATCACGAACCCTCCCCCACCACCCCCCGGGCCGAAGCCAGGATGCGTGGGGGACTGCCAGCCCCGAACCGCAGAACTGAGCGGAACTGACCTGACATCACCTGGCATACCGTCAGGGGAATCGGTCGAACCGTGCCGACCAGTGGCCTCTGCGCTGCTTGCATATGGGGAACATAGCACGGAGTCGGCCTACTGGGGATGCTTTCCGACCGTACTGGCGTGCTGACGTATCCGCCGCTTCAGCATGGATGATGCAGCGGGTAGGATCGTGAACGAATCTCGCCCACCTCCCCCCGGATCGGAGACCATTGCGCTGACGGAGACTTTTGCACTTAGATCGACCAAGCAATCGTGACATGGCCTGTGCATTCCGCCCGGGCAGTCCAACATCTCCGTAGTTCCGAAAATTAAGCTCGCGTCACGGCTACTTTATCTTCTCTCCTGAAGCGTTTGATGTGCTTGTTCACAGCTCCTAAAGAGCGGCCTGCAAAGGTCGCAATGCGCCGTTGGGGCCATTCCTGCCCATATCCGTAGCGCAGGCGGGCGGTGACCTGGGCGCTGGTCAGCAGCTCGGGCTTACAGCCGGGCGCGCAGTCGGCAGGCAGGCCGGGTAGGTCCCAGTCCCGAGAGAAAGGTTCGGACGCGAGGCCGGCAGGTCGGGGCCGGGTGGGGATGCCTCGGGGGGCGAGCGTGCGGTGGGCGCCGAGCTTCAGGGTAAGGCGGGCGCCGGGTTCGGTGTGCAGCTCCAGGTGGAGGCTGTCGGTGTCGGGCGCGCCTGGGGGCGAGTAGTGCAGGGTGACGATCACGGGGTCAACCATGCATGGTGAACGACGGGTGGCACTGTCTGGTGGCTGCCCTTCCCGGACAAAACGTGGCACCCGTGCGAACGTTGATAGGGCCTCTCACACAGCGAGCGTGACGTCGAGCCGTCATACCGGTCAGTTCGACTCGATTTTGTGACTGCGATGTGCCGCCTACATGACAGTGAGCCGCCTGGGGATGTACCGCGCCCTGAGCGCCATAGGTGAGCGTCTTATCGGCACCGGGCCTGTCGGCCCGGTCCGGCAGTGCGCCGCACCCGGCACGCAGGGACCACTGCAGGGCGATCACAGGGGCGACCACAGGGGAAGCGGAGCCCAGCCCCGCCCCTTGGCACGAGGCCCGGCATGGGGCTCGGCACGACGCCGGTACCGGCCCCCGCCACCGCAAGGGGCTGTGGGGGCCGGCTTCCCGTCAGCCGGCGGTCTCCGGGGCGATGCCCTGTGCCCGGGCGAGAGCGAACAGCACGCGCTCGATCGTGTCCAGGCGCTGCGCGATGGTCCGCTCGCCCGGGGCGCCGATCGCGTCGGCGAGGGAATCGATGTTCGAGAACGCCGTACTCTGCTGCTCCCGGATCTGCGTCAGCGCCTGGCCGTGCTCCGCCAGCGTGCGGCCGGTGCGGAACGCCTCCGCTTCCAGATCCCGCAGCCGCGCGTCATACGTTGCCGTCTCATCCCTCATGCCCACCATCCTGGCAGGCGCACCCGACCGGCCACCGCCGGGTACCGAAACCCCACCCCCGCCCCCCACCCGGCCAACAGCGGGGCGGCCTGTTCGCGAGGCGCGCCTTGCCACGGCCTGATTCCGTGGCGGGGCGGCGGCTATCGTGTGCGGCACGGGGCCGGGCTTGCCCAGCCCGGCTCCGAGGACAGACGCGGGCCCGCCGTGGCTCACTGCCGGCGTCCGGTCACGAGGCGATCCCCGCATTCCGGTCGCGATGGCCGTTCGTGGAGCCGAATACGGTTTTTTCGTGCGCCCACCATTCGTCGCCGGGAACATCCCAGCAATCGGCGTAGAGATCCGCATTCCCCGGCAGGACCGTGACCGCAGGGGAATTCCGGGAATGGCCCGTGCGCGGGCGCATGGCGTCGGCGGGATGGAGCTGGGCTGCCGCCTGGGTGTCGCAGGCCCGGGGCGGGTCCCCGGCCTGTGAGGCGGCCGGGGACGGGGCGGTGGCGAGGGCGGTGAGGACGGCGGCCGCGCCGGCCGCCGCACCGATGAGTCGTCGGATCATGCCCGGGTAACTCCCCTAGGGCGCGGCCGCGTCACGGGCCGGGCGCGGAAGATCACCCGCACACGGCCCGGCCCGCCCCCGCGCCTACAGGTCGCGGTGACGGCTCCTGATGGCGGTGAGGGTGGTCTGGGTGCCGCCGATGCACGCGGCCCGCCCGTGCTGCCGGGAGCAGCCGGACGGCGTGGTCGGCGCCGCGCAGCAACTCGGGGCGCCCCAAAGGCCGGGTCCGTGTGTGCGGATCAGCCCAGGACTCCACCCCTGCACGGTGGGTCGTGCAAATGCTGCGCTACCGCCTCCAGCCCATCCCTCCGGGCGAGGTCGCGTCCCGGAGCACACCCCGGGTCGCCTCCTGGGTCGCGGCGCCTACAGCACGGTGCCGCGCAAAGCGCGGCGGTCGCCGGTGATCGCGTAGCGGCGGGCGGCGAGACCGTGGTCGAGGGGTTCGCCGATCTCTTCGCAGAGCGGGGCGAGGGCGTCGGCGGCGGCCGTGTCGGAGAGGTAGGCGGGGGCGACCTCGAGCATCAGCACGCCGATCGCGTAGCTGCTGGCGCAGAGCTGGTCGGCGACGGCGCGCAGCTCGGCGGCGGCCGGGTCCGCCGGCTCGGCGGCGGGCGGTGGTGGGGGCGGGGTGGTGCGGACGTCGCGGACGGCCTGGTGGACCACCGCGCGCACGGCGGGCTCATCGAGGGCTTGGAGGCTGTCGTGGGCGAGTGCGGTGAGGCGGCGGGTGATCGCCTCCGCGACGTCGCCGCTGCGGGCGGAGACGGCGAGCAGGGCCCGCTGGGACAGCCGTAGTCGAGCGCGGCCACCCCGGTCGGGCTCGTGTCTCGCATGCGAGACAGGCCGGCGCCGCCGGCGGCGACCGCGCCGTGGATCGCGGTCATGGCACGGGCGATATCCAGGAGCCGGTACGCCTGCGCGCGGGAGATACCGAATTCCGCGACGCAGTACGACGCCCACGAGGCATGGCCGAACAGCAGCCAGACCCGGGCGGCGTGCGCGTCCGACACCCGGGCGGCGAGGACCGCCACCGAGCGCCGGACATCGTCCAACGCCTCCCGCAGCCCGGCCGTCACCTCCCGCGCCCGCGCCACACCGAGCGGCGCACACACCGGATCCGGACCGGCGCCGTGCTCTTGGTCCTCGCCACGCTCACCCACGAACCCCATCGTCCCCCGCGCTGCCCGGCCACACCAGGTCTGCTCCCGCACCCGTCCAGGAGTCCGCTGGGAGCCCGCTGAGGGTCCGCTGGCGATCCGTCCAGCGGACGGACCCACCCGTCTGCCGGACGGACTCCAGCAGACTCCCAGCGGGCCGCCAGCGGACCTTCGGACGGGCGAGGCGGGTGGATCTCGTGGGGGGAGAAGGCCAGCGGAGCGAGGGTGAAGGTGCTGACCACCAGAGCGCGGCCCGCCAGGCGGGGCCGCGCCTGCATCGGCAGGAACGGCCCCCGGACGTACGCGGCTACTTCCCGAGCCATTTCCGAACGGTCATACGGTCGACGCCGGCGGCGCGGGCGAATCTGGTTTCGGCCCCATGGCCCGCGGCCGGAATCTGCATGAGGGCGGCCTGCCGCAAGCCGGCCATCGCACGGACCTCAGCCGCCCTGGCCTCGGCGCGGCTGGCGGCCAATTCCTCCACGACGCCCTCGTCGCCGCTGATGAGGCGGTAAGCGACCGTCAGAGCCACAGCGGCCTCATCCCGGTCATCCTCGTCGGGATAGTGAGCCTCGATCTCGTCGGCCTGCTGGAGCAGATCTCGGATCTGATCCTCGTCCAGGCCGTGGTCGTCGCCGAGCCAGGCCTGAAGTTCGTACCGCTGCATGGCGCCCTTTCCGAGGAACGACTCTCGCTCCTTCTGTAGAGCACTCTACAGATTAATTGTAGATGCGTCTACAGATTGGGGTGCAGGGTGGTGCTGCCGTTTCTCGTCGGCATCGACTTTGCTGCGCCCGGGGTGCCGTTCCTGGTCATCGACATCCGCTGTGCTTCTCGGCGTACAAAGCCAGCCGCCGGTCAGTGAACGGCCCGGCTCGTACGCGTACGCACGCGTGTAGAGCCCGGATCCATTCACCCCTCCCGGCCCGCGTGAACGTGAACGCCCACACCCCCCGGCCCCCGGAGGCGCTGCATGCCGATCCGAGCGCCGAACACGGCCAGCCCCCGCGTCTACAGGTCGCGGTGACGGCTCCTGATGGCGGTGAGGGTGGTCTGGGTGCCGCCGATACACGCGGCCCGGCGTGCGGCCGGGAGGAGCCTCACGGCGTGGTCGGCGCCGCGCAGCAGCTCAGGCGCGGGGATGCCGTAGTGCGCGGCGAGCCGGTCCAGGTCGGCGAGCGACCAGGCCGTGGTGCCGGCCTGTTTGCGGCTGATCTGCCCCTGGCTCAGGCCCAGGCCGCGTCCGAGGTCGGCCTGGGTCTCCCCGGTCGCGTACATCAGGGCGGTCACGGTGAGCCGTAAATGCCGCTCCGTACTGGTCATATGGGCATCTCCCATCAGATATGCGCCGGATGCATTCCGGCAGGTCAGGGGCGGGGTGAGGCGTGTCAGAGGTCGAAGTCGAGCTGCTCGACGTCGGTGAACACCACGTCCAGGCCGTGGGCGCGGCGGCCGCCGTCGCGGAAGTACGTCTCGCCGAGGCCTTCGGCGGTGATCGCGCGCAGCTGCTGCTCGGTGGCGCCCGCCTGCTGGGCGTCGAAGAGGCGGGCAGCGTAGGCGGGAGGCAGGGCGAGGGTGAGGTGCCGGATCCGGGCGTCGTCGGTGGTACCGGGGGCGGCGGTGAACCCGAACCGCGCCCGGGTGTCGATGACGATGCCGGTGCTGGCCGCGGCCCGCCTGCGGGCCTGCTCCCGGATCCGGGGCTGCCAGCGGGCCCGCACCGCGGCCGCCAGGCGCCCGGCCAGATCCGGGCGGGGCCGGCGGATCTGGTCCTTCACGTAACGCTCCACGGTCCGCTGCGAGACGCCGAGCAGCTCGGCCACCGGCCGGGTGCCCTTGAGCTGCTTGACGAGGTAGCGCATCTGCGCGGGCGCGGACTTCGGGATCGGGCGGGTGAACGCCTTCTGTGTGGCGCGGTCCAGGCCGTCGGAGACCAGGCCCATGACGGGCACCTACTTTCAAGATCGGCTATACGAGCCTCTGAGCGCCTTTCCCGCCCCGCCCCGCCCGGAGAGACCCAGGCGGGACGAAAACGCGGCAGACGGGCGCACAGGGCGCTTCACGCGGTCGAGGGGGCGATGCGGTCGGGGTGGCAGCGCGGGCACTTCTCCCCGCCGCCCATGTCGCCGAGGGTCCGGAACCGCGGATTGAGGCGTGCGGCCGGGTTGTCATCGCCGCACTCGCCGCACCACTGCGGCAGGCCGGGCCGGCCGGATCCGGGCTTCCCGCCCTGCCCCTGGATCGGCGCGGTGGACCGCTCCGCGTGCTGGACCAGATCGGACCAGCCGCGCGCCGCCAGCTCCCGCGCCCGGTCGCACAGCCACGCCTCCGGCAGCCCCTGCGCGAGCAGCTCGACGGCCTGGCGCTGGAGCTTGGCCCGGGTGCCGTTCAGCACCGGCCGCCCGAGGACAGCGGCGTACGCCGCCACGACCCGCCCCCCCGCTGCCGCTGCGTTTTCGCTTGAACCCTCGCGCTGCGGCGGCACCTCAGCCCCGGAGGGGTTCCGCCCCTTCGGCGAAGCCACGCTCTCTTTCTCTCCGACCGGTGCTGTGCCCGGTGAGGCATCAGCGTCGGACGCGACACCCGCGCGGGGAGAGAGAGAAGAGGGATCTGAAGAGGGAAGGAGAAGGGGGGCGGAATCCGACCCCCCAGCCCCGTCGGAATCCGACCCCCCCCCGTCGGAACCCGACCCCCCCCCGTCGGAACCCGACCCCCCCCCGTCGGAATCCGACGGGGGGGCTGCGACGCCCGCTCCCTCCCCCCGGTCGGATTCCGACGGGGGGGCTGACCTGGGGGTTTCCTGCGCGGCGGCGAAGGTGAGTTCTTCGATGAGGCTCGACCCGTAGTCGGTGCGCTTGCGCTGCATGCTCGTGAGCAACGCAAGGTTCACGCGGTACAGGTCGGCGATCCTGGCGCCGTTCTTCGGGCTGTACCGCTCCCCGGCCGCCAGTAGGCCGCGCTTGATCAGCCGCTGCTTGTTCGCCTTCGCGGCCGTCATCTTCATGTGCGCCTCGTCCGCCAGCTGGCGCATGGACGCGATTACGTAGCCGCGATCGTCGGTGTGGTTGCAGCACGCCAACAGGAACGCGCCCTCACCCGTCGACAGTCCGTCGGCCCCGAAGGCGAGGTTCATGTGCTGGATCACCACGCCACCCCCGAGGTGCACTGGACGGTGGGGACGATGTCGGCCGCGATCGAGCAGTCGGCGGTGGTGAAGGTGGCCATGTCGTACGCGATCGGCATGTGGTGCAGCGCGCCGCCGCATCCGCGGAGGCGGACACCTCGCGGCGCGGCCGTCGAGAGCGTCTGGTAGTGCAAGGTGGTACATCTCCCCAGGTAGGGGAGCCGCGACCAGCGGTGTGACCTAGCAGGGGACCCGGAGTAGTGGTGATGCGCGATGGGGTGGCGCATACTCTGGGTACAGGTGACCGCGAGGGCCGCGAGGCCCACGGGTATCACCCCGGCGAGGTCACCTCACCGGATCGCGACTCAGTGCTTGTCAGGCGGATGAGTCGGGCTTGGAAGAGGCTCCGTTGTGGTGACGGGGCCTCTTCGCTTTAGGGAGGGCAGCGAAGCTCCGAGCTTTTCACTTGTGGCCGCCCTTCATGGGCTGCCCCATGTTTACGTACGCGGCGGTTGCATCGTCAGACCGCTTGAACCGAGGCCACCGCTCACCATTCGGGTCAGCGAGCTCTGCTTCTCGGGTGCGGGCGATAAGGGCGGCCGGCCCCTCGGTGCGCAGCACATCGAGGAGCTGCCCCCAGCTCAGGGCACCGAAGCTGTCAACGAGTCTGCTCGCGCCGTCCGTCAGTAGGGCTACTTGCCGGACCCGGTCAAGGGCGACGGTTCCGGTGATGGCCTCGTCGGCTGCAGTCGGGTCGGTTGCCGCCACCCAGTAGCCTCCCTGCCGGTTTCGCAGGCGCCGCTGAACGGTGACGAGTGCGGAAATCCGAGTGGCATGCTCCGAGGTGCCCGTCGGTCCCTGGAGTGCCGCACGCATCTCGTCATCAGCCACTTCTTCGACTCGCTTATCCGTGATGGCTTGAACGCCGTCGCCGAGATCGAGCACCAGTACGTTGTCGGAGAGCACCAGGTAGTCGAGGGCGTCATCCCGCTGCCGAATCATCGCGACGGTCGAGGCCGGGACGGCCTCCTGATCCAGCGCACAGCTGTCACGGTGAAGGTCATTGACCCTCGTGATGGCGTTCCGAAGTGCGTCGCGTAGCGGCACCGTGTTGTCACCGATCAGGTTGATCAGGCAGGAGCCGAGCTGTCGTACAAACCATGGGGTGCCATGGACGCATCCCATGGGCAGGTCCTGCGGTGCAGAAAGGCCGTCCAGTACGACGACACCGGTGGGGCTGGCATGGGCTGCGTCTTCGTTCGGGATGGTGTCCACGCCTTGGGCCGATGCCATGGATACCTGCACGTCAGGCTCCTTCCGGGCGGTAAAACGGCGTGATGCGTTCGCTCTCGATGATTTCCAGCGTCTCCGAGTCGAACCGACTGGCAATGAGGGTCGAGAAGCGCTTCGCCTTGAGTTCGCGGTGCACGTTGGCCAGCTCCTGGGTGAGCCAGTGGACGACTCCGCCGGAGCCGCGGGCATGGATGCCTGCGATGTAGAGGAAAGTCCCCTGGCCATCTGGCCGGGGGAGCCGACCAAAGTACGCGACATCGCCGGTCTCGCCATTGTCCATGGGAGAGCGGTACACCTGGCCGGTGTTCCGGTCGATGAGGTGCCAGCCATCATCGTCCTTGCCGAATCGCAGATGGGGATCGCCCTCGAGGATCTGCTCGATCAAGGGTGAGAGCCGGGGTCCGCAGATTACGACCAGGTTGTTCCGGTTGAGCCGGACGTTGCCACCGAGGGGGATCCGCTCGAAGCCGGCTTCGAGGCCGACATCTTCGGCCAGCTCGCGAAGCCGCTCGTATGTTTGGACGTCTTCGGTGGCGATGACGGGGCCTTGCACGGGCTTGTCTCGGCCGTCCTGCAGCTTGCCGTCCTCGAGCTTCTCCGCGAGAGCTACGGTGACTCTTCCGGAACCGAGGAACAGGCGCTCTGGCGGTGCGCCCTTGGCCAGCTGGCTTACTCGGCCTTTGCTGATGCCCAGTTCGGCCGCCAGTTGGGTGCTGTTCAACTGGCCCACGCGCAGCGTCTCGTTCATCGCCTCGTTGCGTACGACCTGGAACTCATTGCTGAAGTCCTGGATGCGGTTGGCCAGGGTATGGGCTGTCTTAGCCCGTGTCAGAGGGTCTGGCAGCTCTTTCAGTTGAGACAGGGCGGCGTCGAAAGCCGCGTCGAGTTGCTCTCTCGGTTGGGGCGGAGCCCCGTCAAGCCGTTCCATGTGTGCCTCCCTTCACGAGGTCATGTTTACCTCATTAAACCGCACAGGTTCAAGGTGGTTGACGCGCGGGGCCGAGGGGATCTATGGTTTCGGTGGCCGGGCGGTTTAGGGCGCTAAATAGCTCGGTTGCGTTGGGTATATCTGCACGTCAAGCGCCCGACCGCAGTAGTCGTCCGCCCTTCGGGGTGGCCGGGGTAGTCCTCAGCTCGCTGAGGGCGTGAGAGCACCATCGAACTCCTCCGGAGCCTGACGGCCGCGACAACTGTGTGCACGTCGCAGCGCTGTGCGCTGTCTGTCCTGCGGGACGCCGGCCTTGCGCCGTGTGGCCCGGAGGGCGGAGAGAGCATCGCGACGCGCTCCCTGCCACTCCGCCCATGAGGAGTCCAGATGACTGCTTCCACCCTTGAGCGCACCGCCCGCCCCCGGAAGAGCCGCACCCGCTCCCGCACCGTCAACGCCCGCCCGGCGCTCGCCCTCTCCACTCTCAGGCCCCACCAGTACGACCTGCGCCCCGCCTGCGCGTCGCTGGTCTGCCCCGACTGCACGACGTGGGTGCCGATTACCGGCCTCCAGACCAAGCAGCCCAAGCTCGTCCCGCACGACACCGGCCGCGCGGGTAAGGACGCGGCCGTCCGCTGCCGACTGGGCAGCAACCGCCTGGTCACCGTTGACGTGACGGTGAAGAGGTGGCAGGAGCGTCTGGAGGACGGCCACGCGGAGACCGGCCACCGCCGCCGGACCGCCGTACTGCCCAAGGCATTCAGCCCGCAGACCGACCGGACCCTGCGGGCCCGTGCGGAGCGCACGCCGGCTGGGCGCGTGGCCGACTGGAACGCCGTGCTGCCCCGCGTGGCAGCCGCCGACGAGAAGCGCCGGGCGGTGCCCGCTGGTGACCGCCCCACGGAGGCCCCCAGCGTGCCGCTGGCGCCGCGGGACGTGACGGCGCACGACCGGCGGCAGGCCGAACTGGGCCAGCAGTACACGGCCCGCGAGACCACGGCCACCGCCGCCTGACCCCGTACACCCCGACGAACGGCCACTGCCCGGGCCACCCCGCACCACGGGGCCACGCAGCACCGATGAGGAGATGACATGACGTGTGGGTTCTGTGACGAGGACAAGCCGGATGTAGAGGTCAGGCGGGACCCCTTCGCCTGGGAGGTCGGCGACGTCGACCGGCAGGTGCCGATCTGCCTGGACTGCATGCAGGTCCGCGCCGACGAATCCTGACCCCGCTCCGCAGCCTGCGCTGCCCACCGCCGGCCGCGCCCACCCCGGGCCCGGCCAGCGGTGGAGTGCGCAGGACGCACTGCCCCGCTGCTGTGCGGGGCCCCGTATACGACGAACCCCTCAGGTCTGCACTCCTGAGGGGTTCTTGTCGCAGGCCATCTCCGGGAGGACGACCCGCATGAACAGCATCGTATTCCGCCAGGCCCGCCCCGGCATCGAGGACGAGATCGGGCCGCGCCGTCCCGGCGCGATCTACCAAAACGTGGACGGCCGGTTCGAGGTCCTCGCGCTCGTCACCACTCCGGCCGACGCGGCGCAGCTGCTGCGCCGGAGCGCGGCGCGGTGGGCGGTGATCGTCCGCGACATCCTCCGCCCGGACGGGCAGCCGTTCGCGGTCGGGACGGTGTGGACGACGAGTGACCACCTGATCCGTGCCGCCCCCGACACCGGCGTTTACGCGACCGCGGCCTGACCGGCCCGCCACGGTCCCTCTCCCACCCCACCAGTGCGCGTGAAAGGGGGCGGGAGAAGGGCCGTGGCCGGCCGTCCGGCCCGCCAAAAGGTGACAGCCCCGTGAATCTGACCTCCCGGGGCTGTCCGGTCATCAGGAAAGAGGCGATCCCTTGACCACTGCGATCATGACACGTCCCACGGCTTCCGCGACACCGGTTGCCGTGAATCCGGAGTATGCGTGCGGCCGGTGCGGTGGCTGGCATGCCGCTGGTGCCTGTACCGCCGCCGTGCCCGCCGACCGCCGGCTCGGCGACCTTCTGGCGCGGATGGTGCGTGAGGCCGACGCCCGGATCCCGGCGGGCCGGCGGGCGCGCCGCACGCTGCAGGAGATGATGCCCGGCCTCGTACGGCAGCCGGTGCTGACCCTGCACCGCCCGGCGATGGCCGACGACGCCTGCCCGGTGTGCGGCTACTGGCGGTGCCGCTGCGCCGAGGCCAGCACCCCCACGCCCCCGCCGGCCGCTGCCGCCCCGGCCACCGCCCCGGTCCGCGCGTCCGGCAGCGGGCAGTGCAGCAAGTGCGGCGGCTGGTTCCCGGACTGGCCCGGCGGCGTGTGCGGCGCCTGCCAATAGCCCCCGGATGCCGCACCTCATAGCAGCGGCCCGGGCGGCGCAGCACCGCGCCGCCCGGGCCGCGACCGACGTCGGCCCCGGCCACCCGTCGACCCGTCTGCTCTTCGCGGCCGCCGCCCTGGCGGCCGCCGCGGCGTGGGACGCCGGGCACCGCGTCACCGACCTCCACCCACCCCCTCATGAGAGGAGTCCCGCATGGGATCCGCAGACCGCTGGCCCGACCTCACCGGCAAGACCTGGGCGCACAAGACCACGCCCGAGATGACCGACGCCGAGGTGACCGACGCCCGCGCCACCTTCGAAGCGGTCGGCCGCAACGACTACGAGAGCGAGTGGCTGCGCCGTCACGGCCTGCCCGAGGACTACGGCGACTGACCAGCTGCCCGATCCGCCCGTCTCGCACGGGCGGTGAGGGGAGCCGGGACAGCCCGCCCCTACCCCACCCGACCTGACGCCGCACCACCAGCCACCCACGCCCTCTGGAGGAATCGTCATGCCTGTCGTCACCGCATCCCGGGCCGCCGCACCCGCCCACCCGCCTGCCGCTGCTGCGGTCCGGTCGTCGGCCCCTGACACGGCCGTGCTCGCCGGTCTCTACGCCCGCCATCACCGGATGGTCCTTTCCCTGGTCGGGCAGCTGGTCGGGGTGCTGATCGAGGACGCGGCCTCGGATCTCGCCGAGGACCTCGCGCAGGAGGTGTGGCTGCGGGCCGCCGCCGGCGCCGTCCACCCCTCCACCGCCCGCCACGATCTCCACCACCTGGCCTGTCTGGTGGTGGCCGCGCACGACCGCGACACCCGCACCCGGCCCGTCTTAGCGGGCCTGCCCCCGGCCGTGCCCGCCGTTCCGGACTCCTGCCGCCGGCCGCTCGCCGACCACGGCCCCCACCTCCTGCACCTGCTGCCCGGCACCCCCGCCGACGCCACCGTCGTGGCCGCGCCGCGTGCCTGACGACCTGCACCGCCGCTACCAGGCCGCGCACCGCGCCTGGCAGACGCACACCACAAGCTGCGCCGCCTGCACCCGAACCGGCCCCGACTGCCCGGCCGGGCAGCGGCTGTTCGAGACGTTCGCCCGGCTGCAGGACGCCTACCTCACCCGACTCAACCAGCAGCGCCGCGCGCGCTGAAAGAGAGGCTCATCATGACCACGTCCATCCCCGCCCAGACCACCACCACCACCACCACCACGACCACCGCTGGCGTCGTGTTCGCCGATGCGGTGCTGGAGCGGGCGGCCGAGCTGGCCGCCGGCGCCTTCCGGCCGGTGTGGGTCGGCCCGTCCGGTGAGGAGTCCTCCGGCGAGGCGGTGGCCCGCCACCTTCAGGCCGCCGCCGACCTGCTGGACCGGCACGGCTGGGTCCGCGTCCACACCTACAGCACGCACTGGCACTCCCCGGCGGGCCCGGACCTGCCCGCCGAGGAAACGGCGACGGTCAAGGACATGCTCAAGGCGCTGCTGCGGTTCGTCCGCGACGAGAGCACCCCGAGCGCCGTCGATTCCCGGCGCACCCTGACCCGGGCGCTGTCGCACGCCGCCGACGGCGGGCACGGCGACAGCGACACCCAGTCCGTCGCCACCACCGTCCTGGACCTGATCGTCCGCGCCCACACCGGATCCGCCACCGCCCGCGCCACGGCGTGGTCGGAGCGCCTGACGCGCACCCACGCCGACGTCACCGCCCTGCTCACCGCCGGCGCGCGGTTCGCCCGCACGTACGGGCCCGCCACCAACTGACCGGCCGCTTCTGACGGTTGCCTGACCCGCCCGTCCCGCCGCACCACCGCGGCGGGCCGGGCGGCGTCCAGGGGAGCCGGACAGCCCGGCACCCACAGGGAGGGAAACCCACATGATCAAGACGATCCGTGCCCGGCAGCGGCACACACGCCTGATGAAGATCGCCGGGGACCTGGTCCGCAACGCGGCCCTGACCTCCTCGTCCGGCGACGTGCCCGGGCAGGTGAGCACGACGCAGGTCGCTTGTCTGGCGTTCGCCCGGCACCGGCTGCGTATCGAGGACGACGAGGCCGCGGACTACCTGGCCGCCGCCCTCACCGCCGCCGGTCACCGCACCGACCACCGGCCCGCCACCACCTGACGGCGCTCCTGCCCGGACAGCCCGCACGCTCCGCTGGGAGGAACTCGTGTCCCGTCTGATCCCGTTACGCGCGCCCCTGGACGAGTCCGGGCTGGCGCACGACCAACCACCCGCGCCGCCCGTGCCGCAGGCCACGGCCTGCGGCGCCGGGCATCGCCCGCCCGCCCCTTCACCTCGTCAAGGAGACGTCATGCCCGCCGGTCACACCATCCGCGTCACGCAGGACGAGAACCGCGAGATCTTCGCCCGGCTGCGGCCCTACTGGCCGCGCCAGTTGCGGAAGGTCGAGCCGCACCCCTCCGGCTGGGGACTGCTGTTCGAGTTCGCGCCGTTCACCGGCCGCGAGGAGCGGCCGTCCCTGCCCGCCGCCGTCTACCAGGACCCCAAGCTGCGGTACGTATCCGAGGCCGACGACGCGGCCGAGCACCGGCTGCGCCAGGCCGCCGACGTCATCCTGTCGGACGCGTACGAGACGGCGTACGCGCGGTGGAAGGACGCCGCCTACGTCGCCGACCTGAAAACGGTGGTGGGGGACGCCCCGGACCGGTGGAAGGCCTACGAGCGGGAAGCGAAGGCCCTCGCGTCCGCCTACGGCTACCTGCGCACCCCGCAGGCCGCCGCCGAGTGGCCGTCCGCCCTCTCCCGCCTGGTCGACGCGCAGGAACGCACCCTGGCCGCCGCCGCCGCGTTCGACGAGCGCGGCGAGGCGATCGCCGAGGTCCACGACAAGCACCTGTACGCCGATCTCGGCTGGGACGCCGCGATGAAGGCGGCCGGGCACCCCGAGGCGAGCAACTGGCATGTCGGCTCCCTGAGCGACTACCGCGGCTACCGCCGCGCCACCCTCGCCGACAGCGTGCGCCACCTCATCACCGAGCAGGACGCCCACGTCGCCAAGGTCGCCCGCCTGACCACCACCACCAACTGACTCCCCGGCCGCCCGGCCGGCCCTGAACCGCGAAAGGAAACACGAGTGAAGAGCAAGAGCAAGTGGAACTGGCGGTGGCCGTCGCCGCGCGGGCTGGTGCTCGGCGTCCTGGGTGTGGTCACCCTCGGGGTGGCCGTGCTGTCGATGGCCGTCAGCTACCAGATCCTCCAGCCGCCGTTCGGTAAGTGGGCGGTCCCGACCGTCGGCGCGCTGGACGCCCTGTGGGTCGTTTTCCAGGCGACCGAGATCCTGTCCTGCAACAACCGCCGGCGCGCGGGGCGGGTGCGGTGGGCGGGGCTGGCGCTGACCCTGATCAACGCCGCGATCCCCACCGTCGACCTGGCCCTCAGGCTGAAGGCCACCGGCGCCGGGTTCGACCTGGCCGTGGTCATCGCCCCGGTCGCGATCGTCTGCACCAAGGGCGCCTGGTGGATCGCGCTGCCCGCGCTGGGCCGGCGGGTGTCGGACACCACCCGCCGTACCATCGCGACCCGGCGTCAGCAGGTCGCGGACCAGCTGGAGGAGATGGAGGCCGAGGCCGCCGACCGGATCGAGCTGCTGGAGCTGGCCCGCGACCTCAACGAGCGGGTCTCCGAGGCCGAGACCGCCTACCGCCTGTCGGTCCTCGCCGCCCAGCAGGCCATGACCGAGGACCTGCACGAGCAGGCCGAGACCACCGCGAAGACGGTCGCCGAGAAGGTCCTGCCCCCTGCGGTCGCCGCGATCACCCTGCCCGAACTCGGCACCTGGAAGCCCGGCGCGCCCGCCCTGCCCGGCACGGTTACCGGCACGGAACTTAACCGCCGGGACACGGGAGGCACGCAGGTCAACGCCCTGCCGAACACAACCGGCACACGATCCGGCACACCCGGCGGCACGCTTTCCGGCACACCGGCACACCCGGCGGCACACACCGTCACGCTCGCCGACCTCGCGGCCGTCGAGGGCGTGCCGGTCCCCCAGCCCGGCGAGCAGCTGACCGACACGCAGATCGGCGTCGTGCTCCGGCACCTGCGCTACTCCGACGACCCGCCGCTCTCGTTCCGGCAGGCCCGCAGCTCCTTCCGCAGCGTCGGCTACCAGGGCAGCGAGGAACGCATCCGCCACGCCTGGGCCGCGCTGCGCGCCAACGAGGGCCACGGGGAGATGACCGACACCACCGACAGCGACGAGGAAGCGTCCGAGGACGCCGACGCCTAACCACACCTGTCCGGCACCACCAGTGAGGGCCAGCCCGCAAACAGCGCGGGCTGGCCCTTGCTGCGACTGCCGGAAACCAACGCAGTCGAAACGGTGCAGACCCGGTGAGTGACCTGGCGAGCGGACCAGTGGTTCGCAGACCCGGGGAGCAGACCCGGCGAGCACCCCCAGCACCCCCAGCACCACTCCCATCCCGCGCGTGCACGGCTCTCGTGTCCGCGTTTCCGCCACCAGTTGAGGAAGAGGCGTGTCAGGAAAACAAGCAGCCAGCGACGACATGTACGCGCAGGCCGCCGGCGGTATCGGCGCACTCGCGATCGCGGCGGGCACTCTCGCCGCGATCAAGGACAAACTCGGCCTGTCCTGGCCGGCGACCCTGCTCCTCACCGCCGGGGCCCTGGTCGCCCTCGGCTACACCGCCTGGAAGGCCAAAACGGCCCTCAAACGCCTGTGGGGACGCGAGTCCAAGCCCGGCAAGACTCAGACGGGCACGGCGGCGCAGGCGGCCGCACAGGCTGTCACGCTGCAGGCGGACGGCACCCTGGCCCCGGCCGAGACCGACGCTGCGCCGCACCCGGAACTCACCGCGGCCCTCACCACGGCCGGGGCCATCGGCCGGGACCAGATCATCAAGCGCGACGAGGCCACCGTCACCGACATCCCGGCCGGCACCATGTACGACTTCCTCGTGCCCGCAGGGCGCACCTACGAGGACGTCGAGAAGCGCCTGGGCACCGTGGCGGGCATGTTCCACGTCACCCGCCTGCACATGACGATGGAACGCAGCCGGGACAACGAACGCCGCGTGAAGCTGCTCAAGCTCCACGAACCGCCGTTCACCCGCCCGTTCCCCGCGCCCACCCGGCAGGAGATCGAGACGTTCGCCGGGATCCCGCTCGGCCACGACGTCACCGGCCAGCTCGTCGGCGTTCCCACCTTCGACAAGGCCTCGCTCCTGGTCGCCGGCATGACGCAGATGGGCAAGACCACGCTGATCAACGGGCTCATCACCTGCCTGCTGATCGCCTACGGCGAATTCGACCTGTATCTCCTCGACGGGAAATTCTGCGGGCTGACCAGGTTCGAACCGATCGCCACCCGCTACGAATCCTCCGACGACCCGGCCGTGTTCTGGAGCATGGTCCGCGAGCTGAACAACCTCTCCGACAGCCGGTACGAGCAAATCAAGGAAGCCGTCCGCAAGCGGCAGCCCGTACCGCGCTTCAAGCCGGTCATCTTCATCGTGGACGAGGCGGCCGACTTCTTCGCCTCCGGCGGAAGCAATGAAGAAAAAGACCAGGCGAAGCAGATCGTGAACGACACGCGGTCGCTGGTGTCCAAGTCCCTGGAATCCGGCATCTCCACGGTCCTCATGACCCAGCGCCCGTCCGCGAACGCGATCCCCGTCGAAGTACGCGACCAGTTCCTTTACCGCCTGTGCCTGTATGTGGCATCAGCGGGAACCGCCAAGGTCGCACTCGGCGACACCTATTTCGAAACCATCGCCCCGATCAACCCCGCCCTCCTCGACCCCGACATCAAGGGCCAAGGCGTCCTCTTCACCAAGGGACGCTCCACCCTCATCCGGGGATTCAACTTCGAGGATAAATTCATCTGGGAGACGGTCGACGAAATCGAATCCCGTCGGAAGAAAGCAGTGGACGCCGCGCCGGATTCACCGCTCAAGCAGGCTGTCGACCTGCTGCGGGACAAGGGCGTGGAGTTCATGTGCACGGCTGACCTGGCCCCGGCCCTCGGAATCCTGGAAGAAAGTCCGGTAATGCAAGGGCGGAAACTCTCCGCCCTGCTCGGCGTCACGTCGGGCAAGGACGACAAGGGTGTGCGCGGCTACCACCTCGCCGACCTCGTCGCCGCCCTGAAGTCCGGTTTGTGACACCTGCCGCATCCGCCGGAGCATCCGCCGGACATCCGCCGGGATCCGCCGGTCATCCGCCGGGAGCCACGCCTCCGGCGGATGCCCGGCGGATCCCTGGCGGATCCTCCGGCGGATACCAAACCCACGATGACCAGCCGAAACAGCGAAAACAGCCCCCGGAAGTCCCCGGAAGGAGATTTGCGCTCTTGAGAGCCTCAACAGCCGTCACCGTCGGCGTGGGAGCGACCGCGGCCGTGGTCGTGGCCGCGCTCGTGCAGGGGGCCGGCGACCACCCGCTGTCCACAGCGCTCAGCCTCGCCGTCCCCACCCAATACAGGTCGCTGATCGAGAGTGCGGGAAGCACCTGCCCCGAGGTCACACCGAATCTGCTCGCCGCGCTCCTCACACAGGAATCCGGATTCAATCCGAAAGCGAGTTCCCCGGTCGGCGCGCAAGGCATTGCGCAGTTCATGCCGTCGACGTGGGAGACGCACGGTGTCGACGGAAACGGCGACGGCAAACGCGACGTCTGGGATCCCGAGGACGCGATCCCGGCAGCCGCCGGATACCTGTGCGGCATAGCGAAAGAAGTCCAGGATGTTCCCGGTGACAAGCAGGGCAACATGCTCGCCGCCTACAACGCCGGGAGCGGCGCGGTCCGCAAATACGGCGGCGTGCCACCGTATAAGGAGACGCAGAATTACGTCCGGTCCATTCAGGCCCTCGCCAGCAAACCCACTAGCGGCGGCGGTAAAACAGCGACCACGGTCCAGGCCTCTACCGCCATCAATGCGGCAACGGCAATGATCGGCACCCCGTATTCGTGGGGCGGGGGAAACGCGAGCGGCCCCAGCACGGGCATCTGTTGCTCACCCCGGGGCCGGTCCGGTGCATCGATCACCGGTTTCGACTGCTCCGGGCTCACCCTCTACGCCTACGCCCAGGTCGGTATCGCTCTCCCCCGCACGGCGGCGCAGCAATACGCCGCGTCAGAACCAGTGAAACCAGGCGACGTTCGTCCGGGGGATCTCGTGTTCTACGGCTCCAGCACCACCAGCATTCATCACGTCGGCATCTATATCGGCGGCGGCTGGATTCTCGACGCCCCGCGTCCCGGCGCCCGGGTCCGTTACGACCCGATGGACACCATGCCGGACCTGATCGCCGTCGCCCGCCCCACCACCCACCACACCCAGGAGGTCTGACTCATGTCCAAGCTCACCACCCTCGCCAAGCCCGTCGACATGTCCGGCGGCTTCAAGGACTTCTTCGACACCATCGGCCTGACCGGCGGCGGTCTGGTCACCAAGGGCATCGCCGCCGTGATCGCGATCATCGCCCTGCGGATGCTGCTGCAGCTGTCCAACGACCCCAAGGGCGCCCTGCAGAAGGGCTCCTTCGCCGTGGGCACCCTGTTCGTCGCGGTCATCCTCGCCCTCTACGGCGACACCCTGTTCTCCACCGTCACCAACGCCAAGGGCTGACCCGGCATGGCAGACAAAGACCCCTGCGACCTGATCAAAGGCCCCGGCCGGGCCTACTGCGAACAGGACAACTCAGGCGGCGGTCCCCCCGGCACCGGCGGTGCCGGGGGGACCGGCGGCGGCCTCACCGACGGGGCCTCCGACCACGTCAAGCAGCTCGCCGACTTCCTGATCAAGAAAGTCACGAGGCTGGTCGCGCCGAAAGACGCGTGGGCGCCGGCCAAAGCCGACAGCTGGGTGTATGAGCAGTTCCTGTGGCTCGGCCAGCACCTGGCCGTCACGGTCTTCATCTGCGTCGTTGTCGTGTGCGCCCTGACCGCTTGGCAGGGCGCACCGCGTCTGAAGCAGTTGGGCGCCTCGACCGGCTGGACGCTTGCGGCCGTCGCTGGCATGGCATCGGTCCCGGGCGCTGTGATGCTGCTCAACAAGGCCGTGAGTAACGCGTTCACGGCCGCGTTCGACAGCAACGAGTCCACGCTGTTCCCCGTCATCCGCACCGATCTGGAGAAGGGCGCGGATGCGGGGAACCCACTGGCCTTGCTGCTGATCATCTCCGCGCTCGTCGTCGCCCTGGCCTTTGCTGCGCTGGTGTTCATGACCCGCCAGATCGGAATCCTGGTGTTCGTGTGCATGGCGCCGTTGATCCTGGCGTCCCTGGCGCGCGGTGGGGACACCAGCGCGGTCAAGACGTGGGCGCAGCGGCTGCTGGGGCTGATGCTCGCCCCCTTCGCCCTGCTACTGGTGAGCCCGTTCGTGAAGCTCGCTGAAGGCTCGCTCGCGGTGGACGCCGTCCTGGTGATCGCCGCAGACGCGCTCATGCTCCGGATGATCTTCCACGGTGTGCCCTACTTCGGGCCCAAGGTGGCCAGGGGCGTGCGGACGCTGGTGGAACACAACACCACCAACCCGCTGGCTCGTGCGATGGTCCGGGCCGGGGTGCCGGACTTCTACGAGCAGGAGAACACCCCGCGCCTGCCGCGCACGGTGCCCACCCCGGGTCGTGCGATGTCGCAGGACCGGGGCGTGCTGTTCGCCGCCTACGGCGTCAAGCGACCCCAGCGGCCGGGACGCCTGACCACCGAGTCCGCGGTCGCCTCGGCCCGCCGTCAGGCGACCGAGGCCGCGACCCGCAACGCGCAGTTCCGCCAGGTGCGTGCCGCAGCCCAGGCCCGCTTCGGCGGCACCCAGCCGCCGAACCCGCCTGGCCGTGGCACGAGCCCCCGGCCCGCGTCCCGCCGGACCGGCTCGCCCGATGGGTCTGGTGGCACCCAGTAACAGCAGCCGATTGCTCCCGGCCCCGGTGCTCCGCCCCTCCCGCTGTACGGCGGCGAGGGGCGGACACCGGGGCCGGCCTTGTCCGCCGCACATCCTTGGAGGCTTTGCATGTATTCCCTGACGCCCGGCTACCGTGTCCCGGCTCTGCAGCGTGGGCTCAGCCCTGTCGAGACCCTGCTGACGAAGGTCAATGCCGGGGCCGGGGGCGCGATCCTGGCGTCGGCGATGCTCACCCCGCCGCCGGTGTGGACGTTCGGCGCGGTGGGCGCGGCCGCGGCGCTCCTGAACCTCGCGCCGGGGCCGCGCTCGATCGGCCGGTGGGCGGCGGTGGGCTACCGGCATCTGCGCGAGCGCACCGCCCCCGCCGCCATGCTGACCCGGGCCGGGGCGACCGCGACGTGGGCGCTGTATCCGGAGCACGGCACCATGCAGGACCCCGCACGGCGGGCCGCGTTCCATGACGCGTTCTCCCGCGCGCTGACGTTCACCGCCGGGCAGGCGCGCACCGCCGGGATCCAGGTCCACGTCACCCACCACGCCACCGTCCGCGACCACACCGCGCACACGCAGACCATCAGCGTGCACGTCCCCAAGGGAATCGTCGGCCAGCCCGCCCGTGTCCTGGACACTCTCGCGGGTGAGTTCGCCGCGCTGGGCGCCCTGACTCCCCTGCCCCCCGACCCCGTCCCCGCCGTGACCGGGCGCGGCCCCGGCTGGGCCGCGCTGGGCGACGGCCGCTACGCGGCCACCGCACGGATCACCGCCTGGCCCGAGGAGACAGGCGGCGACCTCATGCCCCGCCTCCTGCTGGGCCAGGAATCCGACCGCTCCCTCGCAGTCCTCTACCGGCCGCTGCCGGTGGGGCAGTCCCGCCGGTCGGCGAAGTGGCAGGCCGCTACGGCTGAGGCGTTCACCACCGACAAGGTGAAGGCCGCCACCCATGAGATCGCCTCCAACACCGCGCACGGCGCGCTGGTCCAGGGCGCCACGCTCGTCGACGTCGACGCCTACCTGACCGTCTGGGGCGACAGCCCGGAGGCGGTCACCGACGCCCGCTGGCAGGCCTCCCTGACCGCAGACCGGCACCGCATCCACCTGGACTGGCTGCCCGGCCAGCAGCACCGCGCCCATCTGATGACCACCCCCCACGCAGCCTCCACCCAGAAAGGGGCGATCCTGTGATTCGCCTGCCCTCCAGCCACGCCGCGATCACCACCCCCCTCGTCGCCTCCACCACCACCTTTCCTGGCATCCCGATCGGGCGGTCCCTGCTGGACGGCCGCCCGTTCCACCTGTCCCCGGTGCAGGCGCCGGCCGCGATCCTGCCGTCCACGAACTCCCTTGCCCTGGGCGGTCTCGGCTCGGGCAAGAGCACCACCGCGAAGGCGAGGATCCGCCGCGAGATCCTCCGCCACGGCCACCAGGCCGTCGTCATCGACAGCTTTGGGGAGGACAGCGGCGGCGGTGAGTGGGCGGCGCTCACGCGTGAGCTCGGCGGCCGGGTCATCGAGGCTGGCGCCTTCACCCTGAACCCCGTCGCCACCTTGTTCCCGCCGGAAGTCCGTGAGCAGCTGGTGCGCTCACTGATCGCCGCTGTCGAGCCCGCCGCGCTGAGCCCCCAGGCCACCCACGCGCTTCAGCACGCGCTAAACCACCCGAAGGCGACGGGCCTGAACGGGCTGGTGGATGCGCTGGTCGTCCCCGAGGACGGCAGGTGGCCTGCTGCCAAGCTGATGGAGTGGGGTGAGGGCGCCGCGATTGCCCTGTCCCGCTACACCGAAGGCTCGCTCCGGGGCCTGTTCGACGGGCAGGACGCGAGCCTTCCCGAGACCGACCTGCCGATCCTCAGCTTTGACTTCTCCCGCCTGGACCGCAATTCGCCCGCGATTCCGTCGCTGATGGCCGCGATCTCGTGCTGGGCGGAGCACGTGTGGCTGCGGCAGTCGACCGCCGTGCACCGGCACCTGGTCCTCGAGGAGGCCTGGCAGATCCTGCTCTCCCCGGCCACCGCCGAACTCATCCAGCGCCTGCTGAAGAACTCCCGCAAGGCGGCACTGTCCCTGGACGTGGTGATGCACACGCTGTCCGACCTCGGCGACGGCAAGGCACAGGACCTGGCACGGCTGTGCGAGATCGCCCACGTCGGACGCCTGAACCCCGAAGAGGCCGCCATCGTCGGCAGCCTCCTCGGGCTGCCCGCCTGGGCGGTCGAGAGGATCCCGAATCTGGACCCGGGACAGGCCCTGTGGAAGGTCGGCCCCGACTACGTCGACATCATCCAAACCGTCCTGGACGAGGACGAGATGCGGCTCACGGACACCTCGACCCGCCGCCGCGCAGCACAACAGGCCGCTGAGGCCGTCGAGACCACCGCTGAGACGACGGACGGGACCGATGTCGACGCGGGGGTCGAGGCCGAGGCCCAGCCCGAGCCGGAGACTGACGACGGCGAGGACCTGCACGGTCCGATGGCGCTGGGCGGGCAGGACGGCGTCGGGGATGGCTGGGACTGGGAGATGCCGCCCAACGTGATAGACGGACGGCACCACGACGTCATCCTGGCCGCGAGTGAGGGCCGGTGTGACGAGGCCGCCCAGCTCGCCGCCCTCGGCGAACGGCAGGACATCACCGCCCACGGCATCAACTCCGACGAGGCCGCCCTGTGGCTGTCAACCCGCGCGAAGGTGGCCGAACTGTGCGGAAGCCCCGACCAGGCGGCTCAACTGCGCGCTACCGTCACCCGCATGGGCAAAGACGTCGAATGGTGGCAGCAGGAGCCCGCGAGCAACACCACGGCCACACCGGCCTGGGCCGACGCTCCCCAGCCGCCCACGGAAGGCTCGCCCGATGCCGGCGGGGTGTCTTCACAGCCCAACCGGCGTGCCTGGCCGTACGTCGCGGTGATCGCGGGGCTGGCGTTGGTGGCCACGGGCGTATGGCGGAAGGGCGACGACGACCGAGAACGCCACGAACGACAGGCCAAGGCGGCCACATACCAGGGGCGAGCGGGAGCGGCGCTTCATATCGACGGCGTCGACGCGGACGTAGTTGCTCGCTGGACCAGTAGTAGGAAGCGCGTCATCGTTGAACTCGACGCGCTGTTCGATGACGACTCCCGTTTCCTACGCCTCGATGCGTCAGGGCGCAGCGCGAAGAGCGTGCGGGAACCCGGCGACTTCCAGCGGCCGCCTGAGATTGTGCTGCCAGTGAAGGACCCCCTGGCGGATGTGACCGTTCGTGTAGCGGTCGGCGGGAAGGCCTGGAAGGAAGGCATGGCGCCGCACTCCAAGACCGTGCGCCTGTCTCCGACCGGTGTCGCCTACGACGCCGAGACCGGGGAGAAGCTGCCCTCCGACATCTGACACCCGCATCCCCGTATCACCCACGGCCCGCGCCTCACGGCGTGGGCCGTCTGCTGTTCCGGGTGCTCCGCCTGGCCCTCGCTTCGATCCGGTCGGCGAGGGCCAGGCGGGCCGCCCGGCCTGGCCAGCGTGGCCCTGAGCCCCGTCCCGGCGTCCAGGCCGGGACGGGGCCACAAGCCCGGGCGGCCGTCGCATCGGCAGGTGCCGGCCGCCCGCTCCCTCACCCCTCTATCGAGATCAGGAGAACTCCAGCATGCAGCATCGTCCCGCCGTCTTCGCCGTCCTCCTCGGGCTGACCCGCGCCGCCAGCGCGATCGGCGATTTTTGGGCCCAGTCGGACTTCTGCGCCCGTGTGAAAGGCGCCTCCGACGATCACCCGGTCACCTACCAGCACCCGGACACGAAGGAGACGACGACCCACGGCACCACTGACGGCCGGAAGGCGTGCTTGCAGCACTGCCTCACCTACACCGCTACCCAGGCGATCATCGCCGGACTCGGAGCCCGCGCGCTCGGCATCCGGGTCCACCCGGCCGCCGCCGCGGCCGCGCTCGCGGTGTCTTTCGGCACTCATTACGCCGCGGACCGCCGCGTGCCGGGCAAGGGCCTGCTGGAGAGGCTCGCCGTCAAGACTGGCAAGGGCGACTTCTACAAGCTGGCCTCGCACGGAATGAACGGCGCCTTCCACCTCGACAGTGCCTGGCACCACGCCTGGGAAACGGTCGCCGCCCTGGTCGCCACCACCAATGCCACCGCCAGGTGACAGCCGCTGCCGCACCTTGATGTGATCTGGGCCGCGCCCCCTTGTAGACGAGGGGGCGCGGCCCTTTTTTGTTTCCGGTCCGGCGGTGGCAGTGCTGGACGGTCGTGGGACTATGCGGGGCAGCATCACCCCGTACGACAGGAGATCCGTCGATGCTCGACGCTGACCCGACCCACCTCGTTGACCGGAGTGCGCTCGCCCGCTCCTACGTCATCGCCAACGGAAAGGGCGGCGTGGGCAAGACCACGCTTGCTTCGAACCTGGCCGGCCTCGTCGCTGCCGACGGGGGATCGGTACTGCTCATCGACGTCAACGGGCAGGGGAACATCGGCCGCGATCTCGGCTACCGGGGCAGCGGCATCGATGACGAGGGCGAGGCATTCGCCGATGCCCTGCGTATCGGCGCACCGCTCAAGCCGGTGTCCGGCGTCCGGGAAGGCCTGGACGTGGTCGTGGGCGGCCAGCACGTGGGCGCGGTCCCCGACATGCTCGCCGCGACCTACCGCATGCAGCAGCACCGCCAGGCCCTCGCCCTCGCCATCAGCCTCGCTCCCGTGGCCGGCCGCTACGACCTGGTCGTCATCGACAGCGCCCCCGAGAACCCGCCGCTGCAGCAGCTCGCTCTCTCCGCCGCCCGCTGGATGGTGGCGCCGACCCGCTCGGACAAGGCCAGCATCAACGACGGGCTCGGCTCCATCAGCCGCCAGTTCCAGCTCGTCCGGACGGCCGTGAACCCGGACCTGACCCTGTTGGGTGTGGTGCTGTTCGGAAGCGGCAGCGCCTCCAAGCAGATCCACCGCAACGCGCGTACCTGGGTGGCCGAGGAACTGGGAACGGACACGTACCTGTTCGACACCATCGTCCGCCACAGCGAGGCGGTGAGCCAGGACGCCCGCAGCCACGGCCGGCTCGTGCACGAGCTGGAGCTGGCAGCCGCATCCAACCCGAAGTTCTGGGACCTGCGGGCCGGACGCGCCGCTGCCGGATCCATCGTGTCGGCGACGTCCGCATCGGTCGCCGAAGACCTCGCTACGCTCGCCAGGGAGATCTTGACCCGGGCCGCCGAACAGGACGCAGCATGACCACCGACACCGAGACCACCGCAGACCGATTCGGGCTGACCAGCACCACCCGCGCCAGCACCACCCGCGCAACGGGCCTGGCAGGCCTCAGCCGTCGGACCGCGGGCACCGGCACAGCCGACGACGCTCTCACGCTCGCGTCCCTCCCGGACCCTGATGTCGCCGCCGGTGACACCCCGGATCTCACCGACGACGAGCGCCGCGCCCTGGAGCTGTGTAAGCGCGCCGTACGCGCCCACCACACGGCGTACTGGCTCACGGGCAAGGCACTCGACGCAGTGGCCAACCGCCGCCTGTACCGGGCCGACTACGCCACCTTCGACGACCTGCTGGCCGACTGGGGCGTCACCCTCGCCGACTCCAGCCGCATGCGCCGAGGATGGCGCCTCGCGGAACGCCTGCTCCCGTCCTTTCCCAAGCTCACCGTCTCCCACCTGGAAGCCCTGTTCCCGGTGGTCAAGCTCTACGACGTCGAAGCGGCCGCCACCCTTTACACCCTGCTGAGGGAAAGCCGTCCCAAGGTCACGGCCCGCGATGTCAGCGACTTGGTCCGAGAGTTGCCCGGACCGTACGGCACCATTGCTCCCGTCGACGCGATCCGCGAGCAGGTCGAGGCCAGGCTCACCGAACCCGCCGCACAGCCCGACGATGACGACGAGGCAAGCGGCCCCGCACCTGAGGCACCCGAAACGGCCCCCGCACGCCAGGCAGTCGACCAGCGCGCCCGGCAACTCGCCCGTGACCTCAAGCGCGCCAGCATCACCCGCCGCGAGCTGAACCAGACTCTCGCCGAGGCGTTTGCCGACCCCGACGACCCGCAGGTCTATCGGGCTCTGCTGCGGTGGATGAAGGCACGCAACAGGTGACCCGGAAGGGATCCTCAGCAGGGCGCCGATTTTTCTTCCAATTCGGAAGGAAGCGTTCGATTCATTCGAACGCCGAGTGTTAGCGCAGGTCAGGGCGGCGGATAGGATTTCGTTTGTGACGAAAGCGACTTCCGTTCCAAACGAAAACGGCACTGCCACACCTCCACAGCAGACGACGCCCGCGCCCAAGCAGCTGTCGGGGTGCGAGTGGTGCGGCAAGCCGGTGGAGTACAGCGGCAAAGGGCGGCCCCCGCGCTACTGCTCGCCCGCGCACCGCCGCCGGGCATGGGAACTGCGCACCGCTCAGGAGCGTTCCGAGCGTCCGGTGAGCGAGGGCGGGCGCCACGGTGAGCCGGTTCGGGAAGTCGTCCAACACGCCGTGGCGCTCCCGGCGCAGCGGCTGAGTGGTCGGCCCTACACCCTGCCCGAGGACGCGGTGGAGTGGGTCCAGGCGCTTGCGGCACTGCGGCGTGAGGCAGTGGACAATCCGCGGGTCGCCCCCTTCCGTGAACAGCTCGCCGCGGCGTGCGAGCGCACCGCACGAGCCTTGCGGACCGAGGGTCCTTGATCCAGGGCCCCGCCGGAGCACGGGCGTCCTAGTCGAGTCCTTCTGTGGGTGTCTGGGGTCCGGCGTCCTTCCCGGTGTGAGGTAGTCGGGCGGCGCTGGAGCCCGTGAGGGGCCGCTGCGTACGTGACCCGGCACCCGCTGTACGTCGACGCGGTGCCGGACGGCGTCGCTTCGGACCCCGACTTGTTTCGCGGTGCCACCCTCTCGACAGGCCCGCGCGTCGGGTTACAGAGTGGCGGTTGCCGGCAGCACGCGCTCCTGGTCCATCTCGCCGGTGTCCGGGTTGAGGACGTAGACCTGGAACGGCGCCCACGCCCGGCCGGCGAGAGTGTCGAGATCGCTGTGGGAGGGGACCAGCAGGGCCAGTTCTTCTGCCCAGGCCCTCAGCCTGCGCGGGTCCGGGCAGGCGACTGCGATCAGCGTCCACTGCTTGCCGTCAGGGCCGCTGCGTTCATAGACCGGCCTGCCGTCGCCGTACCGGGAGTCCGGCGTGCCGAAGACCAGGTCCAGGCCGAAGAACAGCTCGGCGATGGCCCGGAAGTAACTCCACTGCTGCTGATTCAGACCCGTGCGGCTCCAGAACGCGGCGTACGCACGGTCCTTGGCCGCCTTCTTCCGGGCCCTCTCCTCCCGCCGCCGCGTCTCGGCCTCCTCATCTGCCTCCCGTCGACGTCTGGCCTCTGCCTCCTTCCGGGCGCACTCAGCGTCCAAGGCCGCATATGCGGGGGCCGTCCACCACAGACGCCACACGTCGGCCCAGGACCTGGTCCAGCCTTCTGCCCAGTCGCCCCAGCCGTCTTCGTCGGTGACCTTCCGAGTGTTTGAGAGGGGCTTGTGCGGCACGATCCCGCCCGTCAGCATCCACGCCACCGCGTCGCTCAGCGCCGCACCGACCGGCGACCAGTTCACCGGCCGCGTGGATAAGCGAGCCAGGCCAGCGGTCACCCTCCACTCCTGTCCGCGTTCCTCGGGGGCCTGGACCAGGAGCGTGGGCACCGCGCCCACCCACGGGCGCGGCCGGAAGCCGAACCAGCACACCCGCACACCGTCCCGTTCGTACAGACCGGTGCGGGCTGCGATGTCCTCCACTGTGATGGGGGACAGCTGCGCCTCCAGCGCCATCAGCCGGGTGCCGTCCGGGCTGAAAACCATTACGTCAGCACGCCATTCCCCGGTGAGCGCGGCGACCTCTAGTTCGGCCCGGAAGCCCGCGGCCCGCGCACAGGTCACCAGCTCCAGCTTGAGGAGGTGATGCTCCAGCGACTCGTTCGCCAACGAGCACGACGGCGGCTTGGCGCGGTGGTAGAGGTGCCGGGTGTCCAGCTTGGAGAGACGGGCGTGGACCTGACCGCCGCACTCCGGGCACGTCAGCTCCACGCCACGCACCCGGTGGATGTCCTGCCATGACTTCCCGCAGCCCAGATCGTCCAGGGTGACATCCAGCCGCCCCCACTCAGCATGATCGGCAGTCAACTGCACTAGGCCACTCCCCCACCGCGTCTCCGGTCGCGGTCATGATGCGCCCAGGCACTGACAGGGCACGCTGCAGAATCCGGACGCGTGAGCATGTGCCGCACAGACATGTGAGCGTCTATCGGAGACGCGTGGCCCCAGCCGCCGCCGGGGCCTGGACGCTAGGTGGCGGGAAGGTTGTCTTTCGCTGCAGGTTGGACGCGTAGTTCCGCGAAGTGGGCCCGCGCCTTGTCCCCGTGCCGGCCGACCCGGGCCAGCTCCGCCCCATACACGTCCAACTCCCCGCCGCTCATCCCCTGTCCGGTGCTCACGCCGTCTCCGCCCCTCCAGCCCAGTCGAGTCCGAGGCCGGCGAGCCGCTGCAGCTGCGCTTGGTCCAGCTTGGCCCGCCTGCTCTTGGTGTTCGACAGCCACACCCCCAGCTTGACCTCACTGCCGTCCGGCAGGGTCTCCACGTGGGAGCGGCTGACGGGCCCTGTGCCGCCCGTACGCTCCCGGTACTGCGCCAGGGCCGCACGCCCCCGCTCGAACGCCCCAGAACCACCCCTGGACGCCTTCCCGGGCTTCTCCTGCTCCTCAGGCGGCAGGGGTGTGACGCCGAGCCCAGTCAGCCGTTCCCGCTGCCCGGCCTTCAGGCCCTGCCAGACGACGTGCTGGCGCTGCCGCTGGAGCCACCGCCCCACATCGACCCCGTCCGCGGTCACCCCGGGCACGATCTCCTCCCACCCCGCGCCCAGCGCGACGAGCCCGGCGACGGCGGCGTACTGGCGTTGCCAGTCCACCGCCCACCCCAGCGCGCCGGGGTTCCAGTCCTCATCGATCGCGGCGAGCTGCGCCGCGCGCCGCGCGGCGGTCTCCGGGTCTTTGCCGAGCCCGCCGGTTTTGCGGCAGTTGGCCAGCCACTGCCCCACCGGCTTGTCCAACGCCGTCGCGGTCACCGGAGCCGCCAGCGTCCCCGTCTCCGCAAAGTACGCACGCGCCGCGGACAGGTTCTCCTCCCACGCCGCATCCGACGGGTCCCACACGATGCCCAGCTCGTCCAGGTCATCGGCCCGCTGCGTGGCCATCCGCCCCGCCGCGAGGGCCCGCCGCTGGTCGGCCAACCAGCGGCCCAGCGGGAACGAGTGCCCGCCCGGCATCAACTCCCGATGCCCGTACGGCACGGCCAGGTGCCCGGTCCGCTCCCGGAAGGCGACCGCCGCGCGATGCCCGGCCTTCCAGTTCGCGTGCTCGGGCTCCATCAGGTTGTAGCGGACCATCCGCGCGATCAAAGCCGGATCGCGGTGCGTACCGAACCGCAGCAGCACCCGCTGATCCTCCTCGCCCTCCTGCGGCTCCTCGCCCAGGAACGACGGCAACGTACCCGTCACCGGCGAATCCTCCTGCGGAACAGCGAGCATTTCCACCGCCCGCTCATCATGCGCCCGCAACCCGTTCAACACCTTGATCAAAGGCCGATACGACACCGAGTACGGCATATCCTCCGCCGTCTCACCCGGCCGCAAAAAAATCGGCACCACCAGCGTAGCGAGTTTCCCCTGACCCGGTTTCTGCCGCAGCGCCCGCCCAATCGCCTGGACAATGTCCACGGCCGAGCCCTTCGGGTCGATCAGGGCGACCGAGTCCACGGCCGGACAGTCGACACCCTCACCCAGAACGCGGCAAGAGGACATCACTGCCCACCCGGCCCGTCCCCCGAACTGGGTGAGCCGGTCCGCCCGCACGTCCGCGTCGTGCTCCCCGGACAGCCAGTTAGCCCACACCCGCTTCGGGTGCCGGCCAGGGTCCTCGACGTGCAAACGCTTCGCAACCCGCCCCAACCCCTCAGCGAACGCCCGCGCCTCGATCGTGCGGTGGTGGAAGGTGATGCACCGCCGCAGACCATGCGCCGCCATCGTCTCCAACAACGCGGCCTGGAGCACCGCCAACCGCTCCCCCCGCACCTCCTCCGACTCCCGCTGCTCCCCATAGAGCCGGTCCGGAGTCAGGCTGGGATCCCGCAGCTCCGCCACCACGATCTGATACCGCGCAAGCAACCCCCGCGCGATCGCATCCGACAAATCCAGCTCGAACAGAACCGGCCCGAACACAGCCTCATCGTCCATGGAACAGGCCAGCTCCTCGGGCAGCCGGTCTACCCCCTCCGCCGGCACCTCGCCCGCTTCCTCACGCCGCCACCGACGCGGCGCACGCTCCTCCCAAATCCGCGGCGTCGCCGTCATATACAACCGCCGCATCGCCGGCAGCAGCTCCTGATCGTGCACCGCCGCCCACGCCTTCGCGAACGACCCACTGGTGCGGTGCGCCTCATCGACCAACACGACGTCCCACACGTCCATCGGCAGCCCGTACTCACCCTGGTGCGCCTCGATCAGCACCGGCAGCGAGGCGTACGTGGCGAACACCGTCACCGGCCCCCGCCCGTGCCACAGCCCTAGCTGCGGCGCACTCGTGGTGCACCGCACACCAAGCGAAAACAGACCCGGATCATCCTCAAGCGAGCACACCGCAACCGCCGGCCCCACATGCCCGAACTCCCGCCATTCCTTGACCGTCTGCGCCAGCAACGCCAGCGTCGGAACCAACACCAAAACCCGGCCATCCGGCGCCAACCGCTTCACCGCAGCAGCCCCGATGAAGGTTTTCCCGGTACCGCAGGCACTCACCACCGTCCCCCGCAAACCCTGCGGAGGGATCCGTTTACCAGGCGGAATATCCAAGCCCTTCACGATGGCTTCCACAGCCTCGATCTGATGCGGATAAAGAGAGAACGACTCCGTCATCCCAAGGGCCTCCGATCCAGGGGGAGAGGTGGGCGGGATCCGTTCACGATCCTACCCGTTGCATCACCCATGCTGAAGCGGCGTATGCGTAAGCACACCAGTACGGCCGGAAAGCATCCCCCAGCGGCCAATCCCGTGCTACGTTCCCCCTATGCCAGCAGCGTGAGACCACGGATCGGCACGGTTCGACCGATCCCCCTGACGGCACGTCTGGTGATGCCAGGTCAGTTCCGCAACTCGGGGCCGGGCGGTCCCCCGCGCATCCTCGGCCCCGGCCGGGGGTGGTGGGGGAGGGTTCGTGATTCTACCTGGCAGCAGAGTTGATGCAGCCC
>NZ_JBVJXS010000018.1:0-1846 GCF_055601245.1 Streptomyces sp. NPDC038135
GATGGGTAGGGGAGCGTCGTCTGCCGGGTGAAGCGGCACTGGAAGGTAGTCGTGGACGGTTGACGAGTGAGAATGCAGGCATGAGTAGCGATACAAACGTGAGAAACGTTTGCGCCGATTGACTAAGGGTTCCTGGGTCAAGCTGATCTGCCCAGGGTAAGTCGGGACCTAAGGCGAGGCCGACAGGCGTAGTCGATGGATAACCGGTTGATATTCCGGTACCCGCTGTGAAGCGTCAAACATCGAGCATCGTGATGCTAAGGCCGTGAAGCCGCCCTGATCTCTTCGGAGTTGAGGGGAGTGGTGGAGCCGCCGAACCAAGCGGTTAGTAGGTGAGTGATGGGGTGACGCAGGAAGGTAGTCCATCCCGGGCGGTGGTTGTCCCGGGGTAAGGGTGTAGGACGAGTGGTAGGCAAATCCGCCGCTCATGTGTCTGAGACCTGATGCCGAGCCGATTGTGGTGAAGTGGATGATCCTATGCTGTCGAGAAAAGCCTCTAGCGAGTTTCATGGCGGCCCGTACCCTAAACCGACTCAGGTGGTCAGGTAGAGAATACCGAGGCGTTCGGGTGAACTATGGTTAAGGAACTCGGCAAAATGCCCCCGTAACTTCGGGAGAAGGGGGGCCACACTCGGTGATCCGATTTACTCGGTGAGCTGGGGGTGGCCGCAGAGACCAGCGAGAAGCGACTGTTTACTAAAAACACAGGTCCGTGCGAAGCCGTAAGGCGATGTATACGGACTGACGCCTGCCCGGTGCTGGAACGTTAAGGGGACCGGTTAGCTCTGATTCGTCAGGGCGAAGCTGAGAACTTAAGCGCCAGTAAACGGCGGTGGTAACTATAACCATCCTAAGGTAGCGAAATTCCTTGTCGGGTAAGTTCCGACCTGCACGAATGGCGTAACGACTTCTCGACTGTCTCAACCATAGGCCCGGTGAAATTGCACTACGAGTAAAGATGCTCGTTTCGCGCAGCAGGACGGAAAGACCCCGGGACCTTTACTACAGTTTGATATTGGTGTTCGGTTCGGCTTGTGTAGGATAGCTGGGAGACTTTGAACTCTGGACGCCAGTTCAGGGGGAGTCGTCGTTGAAATACCAGTCTGGTCGTGCTGGATGTCTAACCTGGGTCCGTGATCCGGATCAGGGACAGTGTCTGATGGGTAGTTTAACTGGGGCGGTTGCCTCCTAAAGAGTAACGGAGGCGCCCAAAGGTTCCCTCAGCCTGGTTGGCAATCAGGTGTTGAGTGTAAGTGCACAAGGGAGCTTGACTGTGAGACCGACGGGTCGAGCAGGGACGAAAGTCGGGACTAGTGATCCGGCGGTGGCTTGTGGAAGCGCCGTCGCTCAACGGATAAAAGGTACCCCGGGGATAACAGGCTGATCTTCCCCAAGAGTCCATATCGACGGGATGGTTTGGCACCTCGATGTCGGCTCGTCGCATCCTGGGGCTGGAGTCGGTCCCAAGGGTTGGGCTGTTCGCCCATTAAAGCGGTACGCGAGCTGGGTTTAGAACGTCGTGAGACAGTTCGGTCCCTATCCGCTGTGCGCGTAGGAGTCTTGAGAAGGGCTGTCCCTAGTACGAGAGGACCGGGACGGACGAACCTCTGGTGTGCCAGTTGTTCTGCCAAGGGCATGGCTGGTTGGCTACGTTCGGGAGGGATAACCGCTGAAAGCATCTAAGCGGGAAGCCTGCTTCGAGATGAGGACTCCCACCCACTTGATGGGGTAAGGCTCCCAGTAGACGACTGGGTTGATAGGCCGGATCTGGAAGCCAGGTAACTGGTGGAGGTGACCGGTACTAATAGGCCGAGGGCTTGTCCTCAGTTGCTCGCGTCCACTGTGT
>NZ_JBVJXS010000019.1:0-1644 GCF_055601245.1 Streptomyces sp. NPDC038135
GCCGGCAGCGGTCAGCGGTGTCGGGGTGAACCTGACCGTCGCCTACGGCTCCAGCCTGGGCTCGTGCGAGGACCTGGCGCGGACCATCGCCGACCGCAGTGAGCGCTCCGGGTTCGGCACCACCCTCGTCAGCCTGGACGAGCTGGGTGACAACCTGCCCACCGAGGGCCTGCTCGCCGTAGTGGCCGCCAGCTACAACGGCAAGGCCCCCGACAACGCCCAGCGCTTCGACGACCTGCTCGCCGCCGGCCTGCCCGAGGGCTCACTGTCCAACGTGCGGTTCGCGCTGCTGGGCGCCGGCAACACCCAGTGGGTGGCCACCTACCAGGCCTTCCCCAAGCGGATCGAGGAAGGCCTGCTGGCCGCCGGCGCCACCCCCGTCGTCGAGCGCGGCATCGCGGACGCCGCCGGCGACTTCGACGGCATGGCCACGCGGTGGATGGACAACCTCTGGGCCACCCTGGCCGAGGAGTACGCCGCCGACACCTCCCAGGCGAGCGGCCCCCGCTACCAGGTACAGCTGCTCACCGAGTCCGACGTGCGCCCCGCCATCGTCTCCGAGCAGGCCTACCCGCTCACCGTGGTCGCCAACGAGGAGCTCGTGGCGGACGCGACCGGCCTGTGGGACTTCGCCATCGAGCCGCCGCGCCCGTCCGCGAAGTCCATCACCGTCGCGCTGCCCGAGGGCGTCACCTACGACACCGGCAACCACCTGGCCGTCTTCGCCAAGAACGAACTCGCCCTGGTGGAGCGCGCGCTGAGGCGGCTCGGCGTCGACTACGACCAGGTGCTCCGGCTCGACCAGCCCGCCGGTGGCCGCACCCACCTGCCGGTCGGCACCCCGGTCACCGCCGGCATCCTCCTCACCGAGTTCCTGGAGCTGCAGGACGTGGCCACCCGCTCCCAGATCCAGACGCTCGCCGAGTACACCGAGTGCCCGTGGACCCGGCCGCAGCTCCAGGCGTACACCGCCGACACCGAGGAGGCCGAGGAGCGCTACGGCAAGGAGATCCTGGGCAAGCGCGTCTCGGTGCTGGGCCTGCTGGAGCGCTTCCCCGCGGTGGAGCTGCCGCTGGCGGTGTTCCTGGAGATGATGGGCCCCATCCGTCCGCGCTTCTACTCCATCTCCTCCGCCCCGTCCGCCAACCCGCGCCACGTGCGCCTGACCGTCGGCCTGCTGGAGGGCCCGGCCCTGTCCGGCGACGGCCAGTACCGCGGCACCTGCTCCTCCTACATCGCCGGCCTCGAGCCCGGGGACGTCGTCTACGGCTACGTCCGCGTGCCCTCCCCGACGTTCGCCCCGCCCGCCGACCCCGCCACGCCGCTGATCCTGATCGGCCCCGGCACCGGCATCGCGCCGCTGCGCGGATTCCTGGAGGAGCGGGCGACCCAGCACGCCAACGGCACCCAGGTCGGCGTGTCCCAGGTGTTCGTCGGCTGCCGCCACCCGGAGCACGACTACTTCTACCGCCAGGAGATGCAGACCTGGGAGCAGGCCGGGATCGCCCAGGTGCACACGGCCTTCTCCGCGGTGACCGGCCACCCGGCCCGGTTCGTGCAGAACGCCATCGCCAACGCCGCCGACACGGTGTGGCAGGCCATCCAGGACGGCGCGTACGTCTACGTCTGCGGTGACGGCCGCCG